>NZ_JBFAXC010000002.1:0-1533626 GCF_040680615.1 Nocardia sp. NPDC052001
CGCCCGGTCCCATTCCGAACCCGGAAGCTAAGGCCACCTGCGCCGATGGTACTGCACTCGACAGGGTGTGGGAGAGTAGGACACCGCCGGAACATCCTTCGCGAAAGGGGACCCACTTGCTGGGTCCCCTTTCGGCGTTTTACGACCCGGTGCCGCTTGGCGGCTCAGCGGTGCGTGATTGAATTTGTGGTGGTGGGAAACAGAACGTCCCGCCGACCGTCACGCGCGCCAGCGCCGCGGCCGGGTACCGCAGGCAAACTATAGAGAGGGACCACCGTGGCGGAGCATAACGACGGCCGCAAACCTTTCCGCCGTAGCGGCGGATCCGATCGTCCGGAAGGCGGCTTCAACCGCGGTGGTCGCGATAACGCGGGCCGCGGTGACGGTGAGCGCGGCGGCTACAACCGCGATTCCGGCGGCAGCCGTGGCGGTTCCGGCGGCCGTACCGGCGACAACCGTGGCGGCGGCTTCAACCGCGGCTCCGATAATCGTGGCGGCGATAACCGCGGCGGTGGCGAGCGCGGTGGATTCAACCGTTCCGGCGAGGGCCGGGACAACGATCGTGGCGGATTCCGCCGCGACAATGACAGCAATTCCGGTGGTCGCGGCGGTTTCAACCGTGACAGCGATAACCGAGGCGGCTACAACCGCAGTGGCGGCGACAGCCGGGGCGGATTCACGCGCGGCGAGGGCCGCGATAACGATCGCGGTGGCTTCCGTGGCGGCGAGCGTCGTGAGGGCGATCGCGGCGGTTTCAATCGCGGGAACGACAGCCGTGGCGGCGAGCGCGGCGGATTCAACCGAGGCGGCGACAGCGGCGGCCGGGGCGGCTTCAATCGCGATAATCGTGACGGTGAGCGGGGCGGCTTCAACCGCGGCTCGGATAACCGCGGTGGCGAGCGTCGCGATAACGATCGTGGCGGCTTCAATCGCGGCGGTGACAACCGCGGTGGTGGCTTCAATCGCGGTGGGGATAGTCGTGGCGATAGCCGTGGCGGGTTCAACCGTGACAACCGTGATGGTGAGCGCGGCGGATTCAACCGCGATCGCGACAATCGCGGCGGCGAGCGCGGCGGTTTCAACCGTGGTTCGGATAGCCGTGGCGGGGACAGTCGTGGTGAGAGCCGGGGCGGGTTCAATCGTGGCGGCGACAGCCGGGGCGGTGAGCGCGGCGGGTTCAACCGCGATCGGGACAATTCCAGCCGTGGTGGAGACAACCGTGGCGATAGCCGTGGTGGCTTCAATCGCGATAACCGCGGTGGCGATCGCGACGATCGTAAGAGCTTCGGGCGCAGCAACTTCGGTGATCGCGGCAATTCCGGTGGCGGGTTCAATCGTGATCGCGCCGATCGTCCCGATCGCGGTGATCGCCCGGATCGGGATCGTTCGGAGCGGTTCGGCAAGTCCGAGCGGTTCGAGAAGCCGGAACGTTCGCCCCGTGCCGAGAGCGCGGAGAAGCCGGAGCGGTTCGAGCGTCCGGAGCGGGCCGAGCGGTCCTTCCCAGGTGGGGATTCGGACCGTCGCCGCGGCGGCGAGGGTGCGCGCGGTCCCGGTGCCCGGGGCGGCGAGCGTCGTGAGGGTCGCCCGGATGAGCCGGAGTTGCCCGATGAGGTTCAGGCCGCCGATCTCGATCCGGCCGTGCGCCGCGATCTGCTGAGCCTGGACAAGAGCAATGCGGAATCCGTTGCGCGGCATCTGATCATGGTCGCGCAGCTGCTGGACGAGGATCCCGAGCTGGCGCTGGCGCACGCTCGTGCCGCGCGGCAGCGGGCCGGTCGGATCGCGGTCGTGCGCGAAACCGCCGGTGTCGCGGCCTATCACGCGGGTGAGTGGGCCGAGGCGCTGTCCGAGCTGCGTACCGCGCGCCGTATGTCCGGTGGTTCCGGACTGCTCGCGGTCATGGCCGACTGTGAGCGCGGTCTGGGTCGTCCCGAGCGGGCCATCGAATTGGGTCGCAGTGATGAGGCCCGCCTGCTCAAGGGCGATGAGGCCACCGAACTCCGCATCGTGGTGGCCGGCGCTCGCATGGATCTGGGTCAGTACGACCAGGCCGTGGTCACCCTGCAAACGCCCGAATTGGATCCGGCGCGTACCGGTTCGGCGTCGGCTCGGCTGTTCTACGCCTACGCCGAGGCGCTGCTGGCCGCCGGTCGTCGTGAGGAATCGCTGACCTGGTTCATGAACGCGGCCTCCGCCGATGCCGAGGGTGAGACCGACGCCGAGGACCGTGCCGCGGATCTGGCCGAGGGCGGTTCGGGCAATAGCTGGACCGCGAACGCCGTCGCCGTGGACGATGAGGACGACTCCGATGACGAGCCGGACTGGACCGCCCAGGTCGAGGACGGCACCGAGGACGACGAAGACGCCGACGAAGAAGATGATGAAGACGTCGACGACGAGGATGACGACGACATCGACGACGATGACGCCGATGATGCCGACGCCGATGATGTCGACGATGACAAGGCCGCGGCGGACAAGGCCGCATCCACGAAGCCGGAAGCCGCGAAGTCCACTGTGAAATCCGAGGATTCGCCCGCGGCCTATGACGACGAGCAGTAACGATTCGAACCAGGTGACCGCGGTAGCCGATACGAATCGGTGGCCGCGCGAAGGCAGGCTGTGACATCGGCCTAGTAGGCTGGCCGTCCCCGAACGGGGGCGGCCGACCTGTAGGCCGGGAACTTTGGGAGAGGGCGGCGATATGCGGCTTCGGGATCGATTCGGCGCACTGCTATTGGATCTGGACGGCACCCTGTATCGCGGACCGGAGGTGATTCCGGGTGCGCCGGAAGCGCTTTCGGTCGCGGGTGACCAGCAGCTGGTCTATGTGACCAACAACGCCAGCCGCTCGGCTCCCGTGGTGGCCGAGCATCTGCGCGAATTGGGCTATCGCGCGGCCGAAGACGAGGTCGTCACCAGCGCGCAGGCCGCCGCCCATATGCTCGCGAACCGGCTGGAGCCCGGCTCGACGGTGCTGGTCGTCGGCACCGAGGATCTGGTGGCCGAAGTGAATGCCGTTGGCCTGGAACCGATCCGCCGTTTCAACGGCGTCGCTCCCGCCGCGGTCGTCCAGGGTCATTCGCCGCAGACCGCCTGGGCGGATCTGGCCGAGGCCGCCTACGCCCTGCGTGCCGGTGCGCTCTGGGTCGCCTCGAACACCGATGCGACCCTCCCGAACGAACGCGGCCTCGCACCCGGTAACGGTTCGATGGTCGCGGCCCTGCGCACCGCTTCGGCCCGGGAACCGCTGGTGGCGGGCAAACCGTATGCGCCGCTGCTGGAAGACGCACTCGTGCGCGCCGGAACCCGCGAGGCCCTGGTGGTCGGCGACCGCCTCGACACCGATATCGACGGCGCGCACTGTGTCGGCCTGGAATCGTTCATGGTCCTGACCGGTGTGAGCACCCTCGAGGATCTGCGCACCCAGCCGATCGACCGTCTCCCCACGTACATCGCGGAAACCCTTGACGCCCTGAACCATCCGATCGCGGACGCCGCCCCGGTCATCCCCGGTGAGGGCGATATCGCCGATGTGATCGCCGCCCTGCTCGCGAAGCATCCGGGCCGCGCCATCACCCTCGCGACCCCGGCCGCCGCGACGGACTGATCCTCCGCCCGCCTGAACGGGAGCTAACCCGTCGTCATCCCGGCGGGATCCACACCTCGCGCGCCGCCACCCTGTTCGAGACCCGAAGGCTCAGTTGGGCTTTCGGGCCTCGAATAGGGTCCGCGCCGAATATGCCTCGAACGGTCCCCGGGTCGTGATCTGCTCGTGCAGATCGCGCAGCCGATCCCGATACTGCGCCACGGTGAATCCCGGCACCATCCAGATCACCTTGCGCAGGAAGTACACCACCGCGCCGATATCGTTGAACCGCATGGGAAGTCGTTCGGTGCGCGCCTGCACGATCTCCAGTCCGGCGGCGCGCGCCCCGGCGGCCTCGATCTCCGGATCGCGCCCCTTGCGCGCCTCGGGCTGCGGCCCCAGGAAGTATTCGACGATCTCGAAGACGCTGGCCGGTCCCACATGCTGTGCGAAGTACACCCCGCCCGGTTCCAGCACTCGCGCGATCTCGTCCCACCAGATGGTGGCCGGATGCCTGCTCGTCACCAGATCGAACGCCTCGTCCGCGAACGGCAGCGGCGGTTCATCGGGATCGGCGACCACGACCGCCCCGCGTGGATGCAGCAGTCGAGTCGCCTTGGCGAGATTCGGCGGCCAGGATTCGGTGGCGACCATGGTGCGCGGGAAATGCTCCGCCTCGGCCAGTACCTCCCCGCCGCCGGTCTGAATATCCAGCGCTGCCTGCGCGGTGGTGAGCCGCTGCGCCTGCTGCCGCTGATACCCCCAGGACGGTCGTTCCTCGGTGGCGCGCCCGGCCAGCCAGGAGAAATCCCAGCCGGCGACGGAGACCGAATCAGCCTCCGCGATCAATTCCTCGAAGTTGCGGTCCATTTGCCCGATTCTGCCAGTCGAGTCCACCGATTTTCCGTACCCGCGCACCCGCCGGGGCCGATCGGACACACTGGATGAACCTCGTGGGCTGGATACTGTTCGAATGCGAGTTCGGGTAGCGTTGACGCCACGATGAGTATGCCCACGTCTAATCCGCAGCAGCCCGCGCCGGGTCCCCGTCCGGGGATACCGCTGCCGGGCCAGCATATGGCGGGTGCGAATCAGGAATTCGCCGATCCGGTGCGGGTGCGCACGGAAGTGGACGCGCTGCTGGCCGAATTGTCGGCGGGGGCGCGGGATTCGGCGTCCGACGGCACGGATCTGGTGCGGCGCGCCAGGATTCTGGAGCAGGCGCACGATGTGCTGGTGCACGCACTCGCAACGGTGGACAAGATCTGAGGTGGCCAGGCGCGCACGGGTGGACGCGGAATTGGTTCGCCGCGGATTGGCGCGATCGCGGGAACACGCGGTCGAGCTGATCAGCGCGGGCCGCGTCCTGATCAATGGAAGTGTGGCCACCAAACCGGCGACGGGGGTGGAGACCGCCGCGGCGTTGCTGGTTCGCGATGAGCCCGATGAGGTGCAGTGGGCCTCGCGCGGAGCGCACAAGCTGCTCGGCGCGCTCGCGGCGTTCGAGGCCGAGGGTGTTTCGGTCGACGGTAAACGCTGCCTGGACGCGGGTGCGTCCACCGGCGGTTTCACCGATGTGCTGCTGTCCAAGGGCGCGAAGGAAGTCGTGGCCGCGGATGTCGGCTACGGCCAATTGATTTGGCGGCTGCAGAACGACGACCGGGTGAAAGTGCACGACCGCACCAATGTTCGCGCGCTGACCCCCGAACTCATCGGCGGCACAGTCGATGTGGTGGTGGCGGATCTGTCGTTCATCTCACTCGCGCTGGTGCTGCCCGCGCTGGCGGCCTGCTGTGCGCCCGGGGCGGATCTGCTGCCCATGGTGAAGCCGCAGTTCGAGGTCGGCAAGGATCGGCTCGGATCCGGTGGCGTGGTGCGGGATCCGGCGCTGCGCGCGGAGACGGTGCGCGAAGTGGCGGCCGCCGCGGCGAAGCTGGGCCTGCGCACCCGGGGCGTGACGGCGAGTCCGCTGCCGGGTCCGTCCGGAAATGTCGAGTACTTCCTGTGGTTGCGTAAGGAGGCGGCGGAATCGGCCGCCGCGCAGGAAGACACCGCGAAGTCCGATGGCGTTCGCGCTGTCGATGACAGCTTGTCGGTGCCGGGCGATACGGTGTCCGCTGCGAGCTCTGTCCCCGCCGCATACAGTGCGGAGGAACAGGCTCGGGTGGCGGCATTGATCGATCGGGCGGTTCAGGAGGGACCACAGTGAATTCGCGGGGCGCCGCACGGGAGATCCTGCTGGTCGCGCATCCGGGGCGGTCCGAGATCACCGAGACCGCGCATCGGGTGGCCAAGATTTTCGCCGAGGCCGGCATCGGCCTGCGGGTGCTGGAGGACGAGGCCTACAGCACGCGTTTCGATCTCGACGATGTCGGTGCGGCGGACGGGTATCCGGTGCGCGTCATGGCGCACGGCCCGGACGCGGCGGTCGGCTGTGAGATGGTGCTGGCGCTGGGTGGTGACGGCACTTTCCTGCGTGCCGCCGAACTGGCCCGGGACGCGTCGGTGCCGGTGCTGGGAATCAACCTGGGCCGCATCGGTTTTCTCACCGAGGCCGAGGCGGAACACCTCGACGAGGCGCTATCGCAGGTCGTGCGCGGTGACTACACGCTCGAAACGCGGATGACCATCGATGTCCGGGTGCGCGTCGACGATGAGATCGTCGAAAGCGGCTGGGCGCTGAACGAGGCCAGTATCGAAAACGCCGCGCGCATGGGCGTTCTCGAAGTGGTGCTGGAGGTGGACGGGCGACCGGTCTCCTCCTTCGGCTGCGATGGTGTGCTGATCGCCACGCCGACCGGTTCGACCGCATACGCCTTCTCGGCGGGCGGTCCGGTGGTGTGGCCCGAACTCGAAGCGCTGCTGGTGATTCCGAGTAATGCGCACGCCCTGTTCGCGCGGCCCCTGGTCACCAGCCCGGAGTCCCGCATAGCGGTGGAAACCGTTGCGACGGGCCATGATGCAATAGTTTTCCTGGACGGCCGACGCACCCTCGCACTGCCGCGGGGCGGCCGGGTCGAGGCGGTCCGCGGGGCCGAGCCGGTGCGCTGGGTGCGTTTGGATTCCGCACCCTTCGCAGACCGGATGGTGCGCAAGTTCCAGTTACCCGTGACAGGCTGGCGAGGCCGACGGACGGAGAGCACGAGTGCTGACAGAGATCAGGATTGACGGGCTGGGCGTAATTTCCACCGCCACCGCGCAATTCCATGAAGGTTTGACCGTTTTGACCGGTGAGACCGGTGCGGGCAAGACCATGGTGGTCACGAGCCTGCACCTGCTCAGCGGCGCCCGCGCCGATGCGGGCCGGGTGCGGCTCGGCGCGTCGCGCGCGCTGGTGGAGGGACGCTTCACCGTGGACGCCGTCCACGAGGGCGCGGTCTCCGAGGTCAAGGAGGTGATGGAAGCCTCCGGCGCCGAACACGATGACGACGGCAGCGTGATCGCCGTGCGCACCGTCGGCAGCGACGGCCGCTCGCGCGCGCATCTGGGCGGGCGCAGCGTGCCCGCATCGGTGCTGTCGGATTTCACGACACCGCTGCTCACCGTGCACGGTCAGAACGATCAGCTGCGGTTGCAGCGCCCGGATCAGCAGCTGCACGCGCTGGACCAGTTCGCCGGTGACGGTGTGGCGGCGCTGCTCACCAAGTATCAGAAGGTGCGCAAGAGCTGGCTCGAGGCGCGCAATCAGCTGCTCGAACGCACCGCGCGCAGTCGCGAATTGGCCCTCGAGGCCGATCATCTGACCCAGTCGCTGAATGAAATCGATGCCATCGCACCGGAACCCGGTGAGGATGAGCGCCTGGTCGCCGAGGTGCGCAGGCTCTCGGATCTGGATTCGCTGCGTGAGGCCGCCTCGGCCGCGCATGACGCGCTGGCCGGTCCCGCCGACACCCCGGGCGAGGGGTCGGGTGCGCTGGAGCTGCTCGGCGGTGCGCGTGCCCGCCTCGATACGGCCGAGGATCCCGCGCTGACCGCACTGGCTCCCCGTCTGGGCGAAGCGATTTCGGTGGTGGTGGATCTGGCCACCGAACTCAGCTCCTATCTGTCGGATCTGCCGTCCGATCCGGGCGCGCTGGATTCCATGCTCACCCGTCAGGCCGAATTGAAGTCGCTCACCAGGAAATACGCGCCCGATATCGACGGGGTCATCGCGTGGGCGGATCAATCCCGCACGCGGCTGGAATCCCTCGATGTTTCGGAGGAGGCCCTCGCGGCGCTGGCCGCCGACGTCGAGGCCAAAGCGGAGAAGGTGCGCGAGGCCGCGCGCAAACTCACGGTCGCGCGCTCCAAGGCCGCGGGCAAGCTCGCCAGCGCCGTCAGCACCGAACTCGGCGGTCTGGCCATGGGCCGCGCCAGGCTCGAGGTCGGCGTGCGCCCGATGCCCGCCGGGGTGCAGGATTCCGCGCCGCTGCTGGTCGACGGCCAGGAACTGCATGCCGGTTCCACCGGTGTGGACGAGGTGGAATTCCGGCTCGCCGCGCATTCGGGCGCACAGCCGCTGCCCTTGAGCCGCAGCGCGTCCGGCGGTGAGCTCTCGCGCATCATGCTGGCCTTGGAAGTGGTGCTCGCCAGTTCCGAACACGGCACCACCATGGTTTTCGACGAGGTCGACGCCGGTGTCGGCGGTCGCGCCGCGGTCGAAATCGGCCGTCGCCTGGCCCGATTGGCGCGCACCCACCAGGTCATCGTGGTCACCCACCTCGCCCAGGTCGCGGCCTTCGCCGACACCCACCTGGTGGTCGACAAGGTCGATGACGGCAAGGGCGTGAAATCCGGCGTCCGCGCCCTGACCCGCGATGAGCGCGTAGTCGAACTGGCCCGCATGCTCGCCGGTCTCGACGACACCGAAACCGGCCGCGCGCACGCGTGGGAATTGCTCACCACGGCCGACGCCGAAAAGGTCACCGCCGCAAGCTGAGTCGAAGCAAGACCTGAACTCTGGTCCGGCGGAGCACCCCTCGTGCTCCGCCGGACCTTTGTGTTCAATCGGGCTGGGTGTTCAATCGGTGTGGCGGCCTTCGGCTTCGGCGAGTGCCTGGCGCACGAGGGCTTGGGCGGACCATGCCATCAGATCGACGGCGGCCTCGGGCGACAGACCACAGGTGTCACGGGTGCTGACGATGGCCTCCACGCCGAAGACGATGGCTATGGCATTGGCCAGCCGATCCAGATGTTCGGGCGTGAGCCGGTCCGATAGTGGTTCCAGGGCGGTGCGGGTCATCTGGAGTCGGGTGATTCCCCTTATCGGAACCCGTTCGGACTCCGGCATATCCGCTTGTTCGAACCAGCGATCGAGGGTGGCGCGTAATACATTGCGCCACAGAGCCTCATCGGCGAGTTGTATCTGCGAGGTGGAACGCACCACCGTTTCCACCCGTTCCTCCGCGGTGCCGGCGAGTTCGTCCACGATTCCTGTGAAGTCGTCACGCCGGGTGCGTTGCTGGGTCGCCAGATCGGCCCAGAGCGATTGCGGATTGGGAAAGTACCGGTAGGCCGTGGCGGGGGAGACCCGCGCGGCGTCGGCCACCTCGGCGATGGAGGGTTGCCTGCCCTCCTTGGCGAGTGTGATGGCGGCGTCCAGCAGTGCCTGTCGAGTTCGCTGCTTCTGGTTGTGCCGTCCTGTCGTGAGAAATTTCTCTTGACGTGAGAAGCTCATCTCATGAAGATAGCAGAGTCTCACAAAACAGGAGGGAACAGTCATGACGCGGGATGAGATGGACGCACTCTTCGCCAGACATGCGGCCGGGGAGGCGAGCAAGAATGTCGACGCGATCCTGGACACGCTCACTGCTGACGCCGAACACGATGTGGTCGGTGATCCAGGCGGGATATTGCGTGATCACACCGCCATTCGGCAGCGCTACGACGGTCTGCTGGCGGCACTCGACGAGGACAAGTTCGAGACGCTGCACCGGTACTACGGTGACGATTTTCTGGTCGACGAATCCCATTGGTACGGCCGGGTTCCCGGGGTCTTCCTGGGGATTCCCGGCGGGAATCGGCCGGTGGACTTCCGCATTCTGCACGTCTGCGAATTCCGCGACGGTCGGATGAGCCGGGAGAACATCTGGCTCGATGTCGCGGCCATCATGCAGCAGCTCGCGCCCGCCTGACAGTCTCGAACCTTCAAGTCCTACAGAAAGATTCGACCATGATGCCTTTCAGCCGTCTTGCCGCCGCCGCACTCTGCGCCGGTGCTCTCGTGACCGGGGCCGCGGCCACCGCGACCGCCGGCCCGCTCGATTCCGGCAGTGCCCAGGTGGCCCAGCCGAACCAGAATTCGCTGGGCCCGTTCGAAAGCCTGGCCGAATGCCTGGGCCGCGGTAATCGCGGTATGGACAACGGTGAATGGAACGACTACGACTGCGTCGGTTCCTACGGTTCGTACTACATCCAGCCGAAGTAGTTCCGGCCGAACGGATTTCGGAACGAGAACGGCCCGCGGAGGGAACTCCGCGGGCCGTTCGCCGTATGCGTGCGACCTACTTGACGGCCTTGCGGACGCCGCCGAGGAAGACGTTGATCAGGCTCTTGAGACCGGCTTCGAGCACCTTGGCGGGCACGGGCAGGCTCGGGTCCGACTCCATCGTGTACACCACGCGGGTGCCGCCGGGGGCGTCGGCGAAGGTGATGGTGCCGACGTGCCGCTTGACCGGCGCGCCCTTCACGACCCGGTAGACCATGCGCTCACCCGGAACCAGTTCGGTGGTCTCCTCGGTGATGCCGAGTCCGCCGAGTCCGAGCAGGTACTGGGCGCCGACGCCGGACGGGCTGCCGATGCCCGGCTTCTTGAGTGAAATCTGAATCGGCAGATAGGAGCTGAGGGCATCGCGATCGGCGAAGAGCTGGTAGACGCGGTCGCGCGAAGCGGGCAGGACAGTATCAACGGTGGTGCTGGCCATAACGGTGGGTCTCCTCTCGAACCGTTGTCCGGAGCATATACTTACCGTCTGGTAAGGACACAGTCCGACTGAGACGATCCCTTCGCGGACCGGCGCGCCTCCACCAATGGTTGAGGGTTTGCGGTAATGATCGATCGTTATGAAGATGCTGGCCCTGCTGTCGCGTAATACCGAATCGCTGCCCGGTATCACCGGGATGGCCCGGGTCGACCGCAATACCAGGCGTCTGCTGCAACGCATCGGGCCCGGTGACGTGGCCGTTCTGGACGAGATGGACCTGGATCGGCTGACCGCCGACCGGCTCGTCGAGGCGGGTGTCGCGGCGGTGGTCAACGCCTCGCCGTCCATCTCCGGCCGCTATCCCAATCTGGGCCCGGAAGTACTGGTGGCCAATGGGATTCTGCTCATCGACGCGCTCAGCAACGATGTCTTCACCAAGATCAAGGACGGCGCCAGGGTTCGCATCGACGGCAGCGTCATCTTCGCCGACAAGGTGGTGAAGAAGGAGCCCGAGGCGCTCATCGAGGGCATCGAACTCACCGAAACCTCGATCGCCGAGCGCATGATCGAGGCCCGCAACGGTCTGGCCGATCATCTGGAAGCGTTCGCGGGCAACACCATCGAGTTCATTCGCACCGAGAGCTCACTGCTCATCGACGGCATCGGGGTGCCCGAGGTCGCGCTCGACATGAAGAAGCGCCACGTCGTGGTGGTCGGCGACGGACCCGATCACGCCGAGGATCTCAAGCGCATCAAACCGTTCATCAAGGAGTACGCGCCGGTGCTCATCGGCGTCGGGCGCGGTGCGGATACCTTGACCCGCAATGGATATCGCCCCGATTTGATCGTCGGCGATCCGGAAGAGATCACCGCCACCACGCTCAAATGCGGGGCCGAGGTGATCCTGCCCGCCGATACCGATGGGCACGCAAAGGGTTTGGAGCGCATCCAGGATCTGGGCATCGGCGCGACCACCTTCCCGTCCTCCGGTGCGGCCGCCGATCTGGCACTGCTGCTGGCCGATCATCACGGCGCGAGTCTGATCGTCACCGCCGGTGCGGCCGTCTCCCTGGACGAGTTCTTCGATCGCGGCCGCCGCGATTCCAACCCGGCCACCTTCCTGACCCGGTTGAAGATCGGCACTAAACTAATGGACGCGAAAGCTGTTGCGGCGCTGTACCGGCACCGTGGTTCCGGCTGGGCCGTCGCCCTGGTGGTGCTGGCCGCGCTGGTCGCGTTGATCGTCGCGCTGCTGGCCACGCATATGGGCACCGAGGTCACCGATTGGATCGCCGACACCTGGCATCGCGGCGCGCACTGGATGCAGACCCAGCTCGATCGCCACCTGAAATAGGGGACCCATGATTTCCTTTCGGCACCACGCGGTTTCGATCGCGGCCGTCTTTCTGGCGCTCGCGCTCGGCGTGGTGCTCGGCACCCGCACGCACAGCGACGGATTCTTTCCCGGCTCCGCGGACAAACAGCGGGTCGATGCGCTGACCGCCGAGAACACCAGGCTCACAGAGCAATTGAAGGCGGCCGACGATTTTCTCACCGGGTCGGCGGCCAAGGTGCTCGCGGGCAGTCTCGGCAGTAAGTCCGTGCTGGTCTTCACCACCCCCGACGCCGATAACGCCGATGCGGACGCGGTCACCAATTCGCTGACCGCCGCCGGAGCAACGGTCACCGGCCGGGTCGCGCTCACCGGTGCGTTCACCGATTCCGCCGAGGGCGATCGGCTGCGCACCGCGCTCACCAATGTCGTTCCGGCGGGCGCGAAATTGCAGATCGACGCCGCCGATCAGGGCAGTCTCGGCGGGGATCTGCTCGGCCAGGTGCTACTCACCGATCCGGTGAGCAATCAGCCGCGCGGCACCGAACAGGAACGCGGACTCGCGCTGGAAACCTTGCGCGGCGGCGGCTTCCTCGCTTTCGGTGAGGTGCATCCCGCGCAGCTGGCCGTGGTGGTCACCGGCGACGGCGCGCGCGCCGGGGAGAACAATCGCGGCACCATCATCGCCAGGTTCGCCGGTGGTTTGCGGGCGCATAGCGCGGGCGTGGTGCTCGCGGGTCGCCACGGTGCCGCCGAAGGCCCCGGACCGATCGCCGTGGCCCGCGATGAAGCCCCCTTGGCGACCATCACCACCGTCGACAATGTGGATCACGCCATCGGCCGCCTCACCACCGTGCTCGGCCTCACCGAGCAGCTGAACGGTGGTACCGGGCGATACGGCACCGGTGCCAGGGCGACCTCGCTCACAGTCGCCGCCATGCCGCGCTGACCGATTCGCGAGCAGCGCGGGCGATATCGGCGCTACCACCGGGCAAGCGGGCCGGAACGGGACCGGATGGCGCGCGTGGCATTCGATCGGCATCCGCAAGACGTGTTACCGTGAAGTCCCGTGGGTCAATCACGGATTCCGGCGCGCGCGGCCACGAAACACATCTTCGTCAGCGGTGGCGTTGCCTCTTCACTCGGTAAGGGTCTGACCGCCTCCAGCCTCGGTCAGCTGCTTACGTCACGCGGTCTGCGCGTGACGATGCAGAAGTTGGATCCGTACCTGAACGTCGATCCCGGCACCATGAACCCTTTCCAGCACGGTGAGGTGTTCGTGACCGAGGACGGCGCGGAGACGGACCTCGACGTGGGTCATTACGAACGCTTCCTCGATCGCGATCTGTCGCAGGACGCGAATGTCACCACGGGGCAGATCTATTCGACCGTCATCGCCAAGGAGCGGCGCGGCGAATACCTCGGTGACACGGTGCAGGTCATCCCGCACATCACCGATGAGATCAAGAATCGCATTCTGGCCATGGCCGGACCCGACCTGCACGGTCAGGTTCCGGACGTGGTCATCACCGAAATCGGCGGCACGGTCGGCGATATCGAATCGCAGCCGTTCCTCGAGGCGGCCCGGCAGATCCGGCACGATGTGGGCCGGGACAACTGCTTCTTCCTGCACGTTTCGCTGGTGCCCTACCTGGGTCCCTCGGGCGAGCTGAAGACCAAGCCGACCCAGCATTCGGTGGCGGCGCTGCGCAATATCGGTATCCAGCCCGATGCGCTGATCCTGCGTTGCGACCGCGAGGTGCCGCAGCCGCTCAAGAACAAGATCGCGCTCATGTGCGATGTCGAGGTGGACGCCTGCATTTCCACCCCGGACGCGCCGTCGATCTACGACATCCCCAAGGTGCTGCACCGCGAGGGCCTGGACGCGTACGTGGTGCGCCGTCTCGGGCTGCCGTTCCGCGATGTGGACTGGACCGTATGGGGCGGGCTGCTGGATCGGGTGCACAACCCGCGCGAGCAGGTCACCGTGGCGCTGGTCGGCAAATACGTCGATCTGCCGGACGCGTACCTCTCGGTCACCGAGGCATTGCGGGCGGGCGGGTTCGCCTCCAAGGCCAAGGTGAACATCCGCTGGGTGCAGTCCGATGAGTGCGAGACCCCGGCCGGTGCGCAATCGCATCTGGCCGATGTCGACGCGGTGCTCATTCCGGGCGGTTTCGGCATCCGCGGTATCGAGGGCAAGGTGGGTGCGATCAATTACGCGCGCACCCACGGCATTCCGACCCTCGGCCTGTGCCTGGGCATGCAGTGCATGGTGATCGAGGCGGCGCGGTCGGTCGGTCTGACAGATGCCAATTCGACCGAGTTCGAGCCCGATGTGAAGTATCCGGTCATCTCGACCATGGCCGATCAGCAGCAGGCCGTGGCCGGTGAGGCCGATCTGGGCGGCACCATGCGACTCGGTGCGTACCCGGCGGTACTCGAGGCCGGTTCGGTTGTGGCGCAGGCGTACGGAGCCACCGAGGTGTCCGAGCGGCACCGGCATCGTTACGAGGTGAACAACTCCTTCCGCGACAAGATCGCCAAGAGCGGACTGAAGTTCAGCGGCACCTCGCCGGACGGCAATCTGGTGGAGTTCGTGGAGCTACCCGCGGACAAGCATCCGTTCTTCGTTGCCACGCAGGCGCATCCGGAACTCAAGTCCCGGCCGACGCGCCCGCATCCGCTGTTCGCGGCGCTCATCGCGGCGGCGCTGGATTACAAGCTCGCCGAACAGCTTCCGGTGGATATGCCGGAGGCCGCCGAGGGCGAGAAAGTGACCAGCTGACGTTCGCACGTCGAAATACGGCCCGGCGGAGCGGGTTCCCGATGGTGGGAACCCATATCCGCCGGGCCGTCGGCGTTTCGGGGTCCGATCGACAGATAAGGTTGCCCAATGGCTGAATCCGCGCCCGGAACACATGAATTCGATACCGTCTCGAGCCGCACCGTGTACTCGGGGGCGATTCTGGCGCTGCGGCTGGATCAGGTCGTCATGCCCGGCGGGAAGGTCGCCGAACGCGAGGTGATCGAACACCACGCCGCGGTCGCGGTCGCGGCGGTCGACGAGGACGACAATGTGGTGCTGATCAACCAGTATCGGCATCCGGTCGGACGGCGGCTGCTGGAGTTGCCCGCCGGACTGCTGGACAAGCAGGGCGAGGATCCGCTCGAAGCCGCCAAGCGTGAGCTGGCCGAGGAAACCGGGCTGGCCGCCCGGGAGTGGTCGGTACTGGTCGATATCGCGCTCTCGCCCGGATTCACCGATGAGGCGCTGCGCATCTACCTCGCCTCCGGCCTCTACGAAACCGACCGCCCCGAACCCGAATTGGAAGAGGCGGATATCCAGCTCCTGCGCGTCCCGCTCGCCGAAGCCGTCCGCGCCGCTCTCGCCGGTGAGATCACCAACGCCACCGCGGTCGCCGGCGTGACAGCCCTGATGACCGCCCGCGCCACCGGAGCCGAACTCCGCCCCGCCGACGCCCCCTGGCCGGGCCTGCCCACCGCCTTCCTCGAACGCAAAGCAGCCCGGGGCTGACCACCCGCGGATAGCGGCCCGACGGCAGGCGCGCGCCGGGCCGCGCCGGATTTGTCGTGGTGCGGCTGACTGTCGGTACCTGCTGCCATGATGTCTGCGTGCTGAGCCGCGAGATCGACGCCTACCTCGACCATTTGACGGTCGAGCGGGGTGCCGCGCGCAATACGCTGTCCGCGTATCGCCGGGATCTGGTGCGGTATCGGGGTTTTCTCGAGGGGCGCGGAATCGATACCCTGGCGCGGGTTTCCGAGCACGATATCGCCGATTTCATGGTGTCCATGCGCTCGGGCGACGCCGATCATCCGGCGCTGGCGGCCAGTTCGGCCTCGCGGGCGCTGGTGGCGGTGCGCGGGCTGCACCGGTTCTCCGCGGCCGAGGGCATTATCGAGGCCGATGTGGCGCATCCGGTCAAACCGCCCTCGCCCGCGCGGCGATTACCCAAAGCGCTGCCGTACGACCAGATTTCGCGCCTGCTCGACGCCACCGGCGGGGAGAGCGCCGACGCCCCGCGCGGTCTGCGCGATCGCGCGCTGCTGGAATTGCTCTACTCCACCGGTGCGCGCATCTCCGAGATGGTCGGCCTGGACGTCGACGATATCGATGCCGCCGAACGCGCGGTGCTGTTGCGCGGCAAGGGCGGTAAGCAGCGCGTGGTTCCCATCGGCCGGCCCGCGCTGGCCGCCGTCGACAACTACCTGGTCCGGGGCCGTCCCGCGCTCGCGGTGCGCGGCAAAGGCAATCCGGCGCTGTTCCTGAATCATCGCGGCGGCCGACTATCACGCCAAACCGCTTGGCAGATACTGCATTCCGCCGCCGAGCGGGCCGGTATCGCCGCCCACGTCTCCCCGCATACCCTGCGCCACTCCTTCGCCACCCATCTGCTGGACGGTGGCGCGGACGTTCGCGTCGTCCAGGAGCTCCTGGGCCACGCCTCGGTGACCACCACCCAGATCTACACCCTGGTCACCGTCGGCACGCTGCACGAGGTCTGGGCCACCGCCCATCCGCGCGCCCGCTAGGCCGTCCTGGCGCGTCCCTGACGCGTGTTCCCGCGAAACATGGACACCGGTATGCCCGGCCGTGACGAATCGGCGGTGGGCACGGCATGCTTCATCGCATGTTTTCACCCCGTTCGGCTCGGATTCGGGCGTAACCCTGCCGATGCCGGTGTCTGGCTTCAGAATGGGTCAATCCCGAAGGGCTACAACGGGAAAGCGGCCCCGACCAGCGTCAGCGCAGGACTGGACGGCTTTTTCCCTGTCTGAAGTGCAGGTTTAGGGTGCGTGTCCGAACGTGGGTACGGGAGCGACAGGCGGTAGCGTCTGTTAGATACCGGACCGCACACGCGGCCGGGCGCGCCGCCCAACGGCATTTCGGGCGGGGCGGGGCAAGGGCAGGAACGTCGAAGGAGCAGCGGACGTGACGAAAGCCGGTGGTGCGGGCCAGCGGATCGAAACCGCCGCGCAAACCCTGTGGGAGGCGCCGGATGTCGCCAGCAGCGCGGAACTCGGTCCGACCGGACGTCCTTTGCGTGAGATCGCGGAGCCGCCCGCACCCGATCACACCGGGGACGCGCTGATTGTCGCCATGTGCAATCAGAAGGGCGGGGTGGGCAAGACCACCTCCACCATCAATCTCGGTGCGGCACTGGCCGAGTACGGCCGCAAGGTGCTGCTGGTGGATTTGGATCCGCAGGGTGCGCTCTCGGCCGGATTGGGTGTGGCGCACCATGATCTGGATCAGACCGTGCACAATCTGCTGGTCGGTCCGGGCAAGGTCACCGTCGATCAGGTGCTGATGAACACCAAGGTCGAGAATATGGACCTGCTGCCCAGCAATATCGATCTGTCGGCGGCGGAGATCCAGCTCGTCAACGAGGTCGGCCGCGAACACACGCTCGGGCGCGCGCTCGCGCCCCTGCGCAGCCGCTACGACTACATCCTCATCGACTGCCAGCCGTCCCTGGGTCTGCTCACCGTGAACGCGCTGGCCTGCGCGGACGGTGTGATCATTCCGATGGAATGCGAATACTTTTCGCTACGCGGGCTCGCATTGCTCAATGACACGGTGGAGAAGGTGCGGGACCGGTTGAATCCGGAGCTGGCGCTGTACGGCATCGTTGTCACCATGTTCGATGCCCGCCTCCTGCATTCCCGGCAGGTGATGACGCGTGTGGTCGAGGTCTTCGGCGACCTGGTCTACGACACGGTGATCTCGCGTACCGTGCGCTTCCCCGACGCCAGTGTCGCGGGTGAGCCGATCACCACCTGGGCGCCCAAATCCGGTGGCGCGGAAGCGTATCGGGCCATGGCGCGGGAAGTCATCCTCCGGTCGGGCCGTTGAGCGATGCGTTCGAACCCGCGTCCGCACCCGACCCGGTGGACGTGAGTACACCGCTGCCCGAGGGTCCCGATGCCGTGAGTGGTGTCATCGCGGATATCGTCGCGCCCGAAACACCGACGGAATCGGTCAATTCAGACAAGAAGACCGGATTTCACCTCCAGTTGAGCAACTTCCAGGGTCCATTTGATCTGCTGTTGCAGCTGATCAGCTCGCGCCGGCTCGATGTCACCGAGGTCGCCCTGCACAAGGTGACCGACGAATTCATCGCCTACACCAAGGCTTTGACCGCCAGCATGTCCACCGAACAGGGCCTGCGCGCGGACAAGATCCTGGATCAGACCACCGAATTCCTGGTCGTCGCGGCCACCCTGCTCGATCTCAAGGCCGCCCGCCTGCTGCCCTCGGGCGAGGTCTCCGATGAGGAAGACCTGGAATTGCTCTCGGCCCGCGACCTGCTGTTCGCCCGCCTGCTGCAGTACCGCGCCTTCAAACAGGTCGCGGAGTTGCTGGGCGAGCTGGAGGCGGCTGCGCTCCAACGCTATCCGCGCGCGGTCTCGCTGGAAGAGCGCTACCTGGAGTTGTTGCCGGACGTTACGCTGGGAGTCGATGCCGCGGGTTTCGCGGAGGTCGCCGCGGCCGCGTTCCGCCCCCGCCCGATCCCCAAGGTGGGCCTGGACCATCTGCACAACCACTCCATCTCGGTGGCCGAACAGGCCGCCCTGGTACTGGAAATGCTCAAGGCCCGCGGCATAGGCGGCTGGACCACCTTCGCGGAGATCTGCCACGACTGCGAGGTAGCGGTGCAAATCGTCGCCCGCTTCCTGGCCCTGCTGGAGCTCTACCGCGGCAAAACGATCGAGTTCGATCAGTCCGATCCACTCGGCCCACTCTCGGTGAGCTACGTGGGCGAGCCGGGCGACCGACCCGAACCGGTAACCATCGAGGAGGACTACGGGTGACCGAGGCAGTGCGGAACCTGGATGACGCGACCCAGGAGCCGGGTGGTGAGAGCGACGTCCTAGGTGACATTGCCCACGACACCGGGGATGCCGGGACGGGCGTCGAGTCGGAGGTGCCCGAGCGCGCGGAGGGTGTCGCCGCGTTCGAGGAGGCCGGGGCCGAGGGGGTTGGGGAGCCGGGGCAGACGAGTCTCGAATTCGGGGATGAGGTGGATCCGCTCGACTCGGAAACGTTGGACGAGGTCGAGTTCCGGGGGGCGTTGGAGGCGATGTTGCTGGTGGTGGACGCGCCGGCGCCGGTGGATTTGCTGGCGAACGCGGTGAACGCGACGGCGTTGCGGGTGGAGACGGCGCTGCGCGAGATGTCGGCCGAATTGTCCGATCGGCGCAGTGGTATGGATCTCAGGTTCGTGGGGGATGGGTGGCGTTACTACACGCGGCAGGAATTCGCGCCCTACGTGGAACGTATGCTGTTGGACGGCGCACGTTCGAAGCTCACTCGCGCTGCCTTGGAAACCCTGGCGGTGATCGCCTATCGTCAACCGGTTACCCGGGCCCGTGTGAGTGCGGTGCGCGGCGTGAATATCGACGGCGTGATCAGGACCCTGCTGGCGCGGGGGCTGGTCGCGGAGGCCGGAACGGACCCGGAGACCAACGGCACTTTGTACGTCACGACCGAACTGTTCCTGGAACGGATCGGACTCGCGTCCCTGGCGGATTTGCCGCCGTTGGCGCCGCTGCTCCCGGGCGTCGACCTGATCGACGAGATCAACGAGAGCCTGGATACGGACCCACGGTTCACCAGGCTGAAAAAACCAGCCGAGGCGAATATCGACCTCGGCACCGAGGATTGAAATAGGACAACGTGAATACTCCCGCTCGCCGAGATGGCACACCGGACCGTAGTAAACGTAATTTCGAATCGCCCAGGGGCGGTTCGCAGGCCGCCCGAGGCCGGACCGACAGGTCCGCGTCATCGCGTGACGGCGATTCATATGGCAATTCGCGCGGTGGTTCGCCGCGCGGCGGATCACGCGGAGACTCGCAGTCGTACGGCGGCTCGTCCCGCGGATCCTATGAGGGCTCGCGCGGCGATTCGCGCGGTGGTTCCGGCTACGGCGGGTCGCGCGGCGACTCCCGCGGTGGTTCGGGTTCGTACGGTGGCGGTTCGCGCGGGGACTCCCGCGGCGGCTCCGGCTCGTACGGTGGCGGTTCGCGCGGTGATTCGCGCGGTGGTTCGGGTTCGTACGGTGGCGCGCGCGGTGATTCGCGCGGCGGTTCCGGTTATGCCGGTTCGCGCGGCGATTCCCGTGGCGGATCCCGCGGTGGCAGTGGCTCGTACGGTGATTCGCGCGGTTCCGGTTCGTACGGTGGCTCGCGTGGCGGTTCGGGTTCGTACGACTCGCGTGGTGGATCCCGCAGTGGCGGTGGATCTTTCGGTGATTCGCGCGGCGCGGCTTCGTCCGCCCGCGGTGGTTCGGCTCCCCGTGGCGGCTTCCCGCGCACCGGTGATTCGCGAGGTGCCCAGGGCCGCACCGGTTTCGGCGCCGATCGCACCGGTTTCGGTCAGGATCGCAATGCCTCGCGCGGTCGCATCGGCGGCGGTCGTCCGCTCGCGCCGAGCACCTCTCCCACGCCGAAGAAGAAGGTGCATCGCCCGTCGCCCGCGCTGCCGGTGATGTTGAGCAATGCCAAGCCCGCGCGGCATCAGCATGTCGAGGACGAGAATCGCGAGACCCGCAAGAAGCTCCCGTGGGGCGAGGGTGAGCGTTTGCAGAAGGTGCTCGCCAAGGCCGGTGTCGCCTCGCGGCGCGTGGCCGAGGACATGATCGAGGCTGGTCGTATCGAGGTCGACGGTCGCATCGTGACCGAGCAGGGCCTGCGCATCGATCCGGAGAACGCGGTCGTTCGTGTCGATGGTGTGCGTGTCGTGGTCCGCGATGAGCAGGTGTATCTGGCCCTGAACAAGCCCAAGGGCTGGCAGTCCACCATGTCCGATGAGATGGGCCGCCCGTGTGTCGGCGATATCGTCGCCGAGCGGATCGCGGCCGGGCAGCGCCTGTTCCACGTCGGACGCCTGGACGCCGATACCGAGGGTCTGCTGCTGCTCACCAATGACGGCGATCTGGCGCACCGCCTGATGCATCCGTCGTACGAGGTGTCCAAGACCTACCTGGCCACGGTCAACGGTGAGGTCAATCAGCGCAATGTCGCCAAGCTGCTGCGCGACGGCGTCGAACTGGAGGACGGTCCGGCCAAGGCCGACAAGTTCCAGGTGCTCGAGGTCGGCCAGGGCAAATCGCTGGTGAAGATCGTGCTGCACGAGGGCCGCAAGCATATTGTGCGCCGCCTGCTGGCCGAGGTCGGCCATCCGGTGACCGCGCTGGTGCGCACCCACGTGGGCCCGGTGGCGCTGGGCGATCAGCGCCCGGGCGCGCTGCGTGTTCTTGGTCGTGACGAAATCGGGAAGCTCTACGAGGCGGTGTCGTTGTGAACGGTGTGGGAACTGTGAAAGATCGGCTCAGCGGACTCACCGGCGTCGCGCCGCTGGTCGTGGCCATGGACGGCCCGTCCGGCACCGGCAAGTCGAGTGTGTCGCGCAAGCTGGCGACCCGGCTCGAGGCCCGGTATCTCGATACCGGCGCCATGTATCGGGTGGCGACGCTGCGCGTGCTGCGCAGCGGTGTCGATCTCGATGACGCCGATGCGATCGTGGCGGCGGTCAAGGAATTGCCGTTGACCATCGGCACCGATCCGAGTCGCGAGGTGATTCTGCTCGACGGTGAGGATGTGTCGGCGGAGATCCGTGGCAATGCGGTGACCAAGGCCGTATCCGCGGTGTCGGCGGTGTCCGAGGTGCGCGATCAGCTGGTGGCGCTGCAGCGGGAGATCGCGGCGGCCGCGGGCCGAATCGTGGTGGAGGGCCGTGATATCGGCACCGTCGTGCTGACCGACGCCGATGTGAAGATCTATTTGACCGCGTCCGCCGAGGCCCGTGCCTCGCGCCGCAATGTGCAGAACATCGCGGAGGGTCGCGGTGATGATTTCGAGGCGGTGCTGGCCGATGTGCAGCGCCGCGACAATCTCGATTCCACCCGCAAGGTGTCGCCGCTGCGTCCGGCCGCGGACGCGGTGCTGGTCGACACCAGCGAGCTGAATATGGACGAGGTTATCGACGAGCTGTACCGCGTTGTCGGACAGCAGATTTCGGCAGGAGGCGCGCAGTGACGCAGGACACCTTCGCCGGTGATGGCATCTGGTCGGATGAAGCCGATTGGGATATCGCCGAATTCGAGGGCGAGCAGGACGCCGAGCATGTGCCCATGCCGACGCTGGCCATCGTGGGCCGGCCGAACGTGGGTAAATCCACGCTGGTGAACCGTATTCTGGGTCGCCGCGAAGCGGTGGTCGAGGATGTCCCGGGCGTTACCCGCGACCGTATCTCGTACGAGGCCACCTGGGCCGGACGCCGTTTCCTGGTGCAGGACACCGGCGGCTGGGAGCCCGACGCCAAGGGTCTGCAGCAGTCGGTTGCCCGGCAGGCCGAGGTCGCCATGCAGACCGCGGACGCCATCGTGGTCGTGGTGGACGCCGTGGTCGGCGCGACCGCGACCGATGAAGCGGTGGCAAAGGTGTTGCGCCGCTCCAAGACCCCGGTGATCCTGGTCGCCAACAAGGTCGACAATCAGAAGCTCGAGGCCGACGCCGCCGCACTGTGGTCGCTGGGTCTCGGTGAGCCCAAACTGGTTTCGGCCGCGCACGGTCGCGGTACGGGTGATCTGCTGGACGATATTCTGGCGGTGCTGCCCGAAACCCCGCGTGAGGGCAGCGGTTTGCAGGGCGGTCCGCGTCGTGTGGCGCTGGTCGGCAAGCCGAACGTCGGCAAATCCTCGCTGATCAACAAGCTTTCGGGCGTGGAGCGCTCGGTGGTGCACGATGTCGCGGGCACCACCGTGGACCCGGTCGATTCGCTGGTCGAATTGGGCGGTAAGCCTTGGCGTTTCGTCGATACCGCGGGTTTGCGCCGCAAGGTCGCCAATGCCAGCGGCACCGAGTTCTACGCCTCGCTGCGCACCCGGTCGGCGATCGAGTCCGCCGAGGTGGCGGTCATGCTCATCGATGCCTCGCAGCCGATCACCGAACAGGATCTGCGGGTGATCTCCATGGTGGCCGAAACCGGTCGCGCGCTGGTGATCGCCTACAACAAGTGGGATCTGGTCGATGAGGATCGCCGCGAGCAGCTCGAGCGGGAGATCGACCGCGAGATGGTGCAGGTGCGCTGGGCGCAGCGGGTGAATATCTCCGCGCATACCGGTCGCGCGGTGCAGAAGCTGGTTCCGGCGATGGAGACCGCGCTGGAATCGTGGGATAAGCGCATTTCCACGGGCCGCCTGAACAATTGGCTCAAGGAGGTCGTGGCCGCGACCCCGCCGCCGATGCGTGGCGGTCGTTTGCCGCGCGTCATGTTCGCGACCCAGGCGTCCACCCGGCCGCCGACGTTCGTGCTCTTCACCACGGGCTTCCTCGAGGCCGGTTACCGCCGGTTCCTCGAGCGCAAACTGCGTGAGGAGTTCGGCTTCGACGGTTCGCCGGTGCAGGTGAACGTGCGCGTGCGCGAGAAGCGCGAGCGCAAGAAGTAATTCGCGAGCGATAGTTCGCCCCGACAGGCCCCCGGTGCTGAACCGGGGGCCTGTCGCGTCCGTCCGGTGTACGGTTCCAGGGAATCTGTAGCTGCCGAGGGGACCGGGCGATGCGTGCGGGTGAGATTTTCGCGGGGTACCAGGTCGAACGGCTGCTGGGCAGCGGCGGTATGGGGTCGGTGTATCTGGCCCGGCATCCGCGCCTGCCGCGCATGGTCGCGCTGAAGGTGCTGAGCCCGGAGTTCGCGGGAGACGCCGAGATTCGCGCCCGATTCGAGCGCGAGGCGGAATTGATCGCCCGGCTCGATCATCCGAATATCGTGTCGGTGTCCGATCGCGGGGTCGAGAACGGGCGACTGTGGATCGCCATGCAGTTCATCGACGGATCCGACGCGGCCGCACTGCTACCGCCGGAGTTGCCGCCGCCGCATGCCATTCGCATTGTGGGGGAGACCGCCAAAGCCCTGGACTACGCGCATACCGTCGGCGTGCTGCATCGAGATGTGAAGCCCGCCAACATCATGCTGGCCCGGCCCACCCTCGGTCACGAGGAGCGGGTGCTGCTCACCGATTTCGGCATCGGCCGCCTGCGCGATGACACCGCGCACCTGACCCGCACCGGAACCCTCACCGCCACACTGGCTTACGCCTCACCTGAACAGCTGTCGGGTATGCCCCTGGATCAGCGTTCGGATCAGTATTCGCTGGCGTGCAGCCTGTACTGGCTGCTCTCGGGCGCCACGCCCTTCCAATCCGGCACGGCCGCGGCGGTGGTGGCGGGTCATCTGCATTTCCAGCCCCCGCCGATCAGCTCCCGCCGCGGTGGTCTGCCCGCCGAACTCGATGCCGTCTTCGGCCGCGCGCTGGCCAAGAATCCGGCCGAACGCTTCGACACCTGCCGTGATTTCGCCGCCGCCGCGACCCGCGCCCTCACCGGTGTGCCACCGACCATGGTGTCCGCACCTCGATACGAAACCACCGCGCCCCCAACGATTATCGCCACGAATCCGCACACTCCGCCGCCGGTCGCGCCGCCGGATCTGAACGAAACCCTGATCGCGTCGCACGGTGGCCCGCCGACCGATCCGCCGTCGACCGCGCCGTGGTTCGGATCCCCGACCTTCCCGCCAGTGCCCGTGGCTTCGCCGTCGGTGCCGGTGACTTCGCCCCCGCGCCGGGGCAGATGGATCACGATCGGCGCGGTGGCGGTCGTGGTCCTGCTCGCGGTGTCATTCGGAATCCTGTGGGCGACAAGGGATTCGAAGTCAGATGACAAGGGTGCAGCAAACTCCTCGGCGGGCGCGGCAGTTCCGGCCGGAGGCGGGGAGATGACGATTACCCCGGGCGGTGGTATCCAACCCCTCATGCGCGTGGACGCCGACGGCAATCCGGCCGCCGCCGTGGACACCCCGTTGGATCCCGCCGGGGACGGCACCGCGACCTGTCCGCCGACCAGCATTGCCATGGCGGGCGCGCTCACCGGCCCGAATGCCGCGCTCGGCCGCAATGTGCTCGGCGGCGTACGCCTGGCGGTCGAACAGTTCACCCGCAAGAATCCCGGCTGCGCAATCACGGTGAAGGAGTTCGACACCACCGGAAACCCGCAAACCGCAGCGCAACTCGCACCGAAGATCACCGCCGACCCCTCGATCGCGGCACTGATCGGCCCTGTCTTCTCCGGTGAGACCAAGGCGACCGGCGCTGTCCTCAGTGCCGCCGGTCTGCCTTTCCTGAGTCCGTCGGCCACCAATTCCCAACTCTCCCAAAATGGTTGGCGCACCTTCTTCCGCGGGCTGGCCGATGACGATTTCACCGGCCTCACCATGGGCCGCTATCTCGCCGGAACCGCCGGACACCACGGCGTCTGCGTGGTCTGGGATACCAGCGATTACGGCGTGAGCCTCGGCAAATCCGTTACCACGGGCCTGGGTTCCGCGGCCGACACCAATTGCTCGTTCGCCCTGGACCCGCACGGCGATTTCAACGCCGCCGTATCGAAGATCGCCACCGCGGGCCCCGACGCCATCTTCTACGCGGGCTACTACACCGAATCCGCCACCCTGCTCCCACTCCTGCACGCGGCCGGCATCACGCTCCCGTTCTACTCCGGCGACGGCAGCAACGACCCGTCCTTTGTCGACCGCGCCGGCTCCGCCGCCTCCGGCGCGACCCTCTCCTGCCCCTGCGCCCCCGCCCCCACCGATTTCGCCACCGCCTACCGCACCTCGACCGGCACACCCCCGGGCGTCTACTCCGCCGAAGCCTACGACCTGACCGCAATAGTCCTGCACGGCATAGCCTCCGGCCACACCACCCACCCCGCCCTACTCACCTACCTCACCGAATACTCCGGCGAAGGCATAGCCCAAACCTACGGCTGGACCTCCACCGGCGACCCCTCCAACCCCCGCCTCTGGCTCTACCGGGTCGGCTGAGAGATCAGCGTTTTCGGTTCGGGTAGGTGTCGATGTAGACCTCGTAGCCGTCCAGTAGGCGGTCCAGGGCGAAGCCGAAATCGCCTTCGTCCCAGTGCATATCGTCGTCTTCGAAGGCGTTGTTGGTGACGGCGCTGGTGACGGCGGGGTAGCGGGCGGGGTCCAGGACGGCGGCGAGGATGGTGCCGTAATCCTTGTCGTCCTCGACGTGGCGCATGGTGTCGCGCAGAAATCGGGTGCGGCCGATGACGAAGAAGGACAGGTTCGTCACCAGTTGCAGCCGTTGGGGTTCGGGGATGGGCAGGGCGGAGACCGCGGCCATACCGGTTTCGAGCCAGTCCATATTGTTCGGGCCCAGTGGGGGACCGGTCACGGGGATGTCCATCCACCATTCGCGATTGCGGATGGCGTGGAATTCGGCCCAGGCCCAGGCTTGCAGGTTGGCGCGCCAACCGGCGTCGGCGGGCAGTGTGGGCGGCGGTCCGATTATGCGGTCGTGCAGGATCTCGATCAGGGTGTCCTTGCTGTCCACGTACCGGTAGAGGGACATGGGTGTGAAGCCGAGCTCCTTGGCGATGCGGCCCATCGAGATGGCGGCGTAGCCCTCGGCATCGCCGATGGCGACGGCCGCGTCGACGATCTGGTCCAGGCTCAGACCGCGTTTGGGGCCGCGGGTGCCCGGATCGTCTAGGTTCCACAGCAGTTTGACCGATTTGGGCAGGACGCCTTCGTCGTGCCGATCCATTCGACCCTCCTGTTCTCACGCTCCCGTACATCTTGCGCCATCCAGGAAACTGTGTAGCCTATAAACAGAGTGTAGACCATACACAGTTCTCGATTCGGGGGTTCCCCATGACAGTCACTGACCGGCCCGCCATCGAGGTGTCCGGGCTGACCAAATCCTTCGGCGACCATCAGGTGCTGCGCGGCATCGATCTGAACGTGCCCGCCGGAACGGTCTTCTCGCTACTCGGCCCGAACGGCGCGGGTAAGACCACCGTGGTCCGGCTACTGGTCACCCTGGGCCGTCCCGATGCGGGGCGCATGCTGGTGGGCGGGCACGATCCGGTCCGGGAGGCCGATGCCGTACGCGGCATCATCGGTGTCACCGGCCAGAATTCGGCGGTGGATCCGTTGCTGACGGGGGCGGAGAACCTGCGCCTGGTCGGTAAGCTGCTGCACCTCGGCGCGTCGGAAACCGCCAGGCGCACAACACGATTGCTGAAACAGTTCGATCTGGTGGAGGCGGCGCGCAAGCGTACCGGTTCCTACTCCGGCGGTATGGTGCGCCGCCTGGATCTGGCCATGAGTCTGATGGGTGATCCGCGCATCGTCTTCCTCGACGAGCCCACGACCGGTTTGGATCCGCGCAGCCGCCGCGAATTATGGTCCGTCATCCGAGGTTTGGTGAACGACGGCGTGACGATCTTCCTGACCACGCAGTATCTGGAGGAGGCCGATCAACTGGCCGATCGCATCGCGGTCCTCGATGGCGGCCGCATCGTCGCCGAGGGCACCTCGGGCGAGTTGAAGAAGCTGGCCCCCGGCGGTCACGTCCGGCTGACCTTCGCCGACGCGCACGGCTTGGCGGCCGCCGCTCGCGCGGTGGGGTCCGCGGAGGCCGATATGGAGCAGTTGGTGCTGTCGGTGCCCTCGGACGGCAGTGTCGGCGATATCCGAAGGCTGCTGGAACATTTCGACGATCACGACCTGTCCATCGGCCAATTATCCATTCACACACCGGATCTCGACGATGTCTTCTTCGCGCTGACCGGTAACACCTCGAAAGGCGTTCGGTCATGAGCACTCTGGTTCGCGCGGCCCAGGATTCGGGCACCATGGTCGGCCGCGGTTTCCGGCATACGCTGCGCAGTCCCGACACCCTGCTGATGACCATCATCATCCCGCTGGTGATTCTGCTGATGTTCGTCTACGTCTTCGGCGGCGCGCTGAATGTGGGCGGGGCGTATATCGACTACGTGGTTCCCGGAATCATTCTGCTGTGCTCGGGTTTCGGTGCGGGCGGTACGGCGGTGGCGGTCTCCACCGATATGCAGAGCGGCATCATCGACCGTTTTCGCACCATGGCGATTTCGCGTTCGTCGGTGCTCACCGGCCATGTGGCGGAAAGCGTGCTGCGCAATATGATCACCACCGGTCTGGTGATTCTGGTGGCGGTGGCTCTCGGTTTCCGGCCGACCGCGGATCCCATTCGCTGGCTCGGTGTGATCGCGATGCTGGCGCTGTTCATTCTCGCGCTGTCCTGGCTGGCGGCCGCGCTGGGTCTGCTCGCGCCGAATCCGGAGGCGGCCAACGGTTTCACCTTCAGCTTCATGTTCCTGCCCTACGTGAGTAGCGCTTTCGTGCCGGTGCATACGCTGCCCGGCTGGTTGCGGGGCTTCGCCGAACATCAGCCCATCACCCCGATCACCGAAACGGTGCGCGGCCTGCTGATGGGAACGCCGATCGGCCACAGTCCGGTGACTGCGCTGATCTGGTGTGCCGCAATAGGCTTGGTCGGTTATCTGGCGGCGGGCACGCTGTACCGCCGGCGCGGCTTGAACTGATCATGATCACGGCGGGGGTCCGGGAGCGCTCGGACCTCGGCAATATTCGTCTACCCGGATATGCGCATCCAACTATGTGTCCCCGGCCTGTCATCTTATGTCGGCATTCCCGCTGACACGCGAATCATGCTGCGGATGTTGGGTTTCGCACACTTCCTAACAAGCAATTGCTTGGCTTGCTAACCTCGGAAGGGCAGGAGGACGGTGACGGGCATCGGTCGCAACGCAGCGGCACGCGCACTGCCAATCCGGACCGCGCTGGACGCGGCCGTCAGGACTATCAATGGGGATGTTGTCCGGGGGCAATACATTTCGGCTCGACGTCGAGAATTCGACACGTCGGCGTGTGTCGTTACGTGCCGCCCGTCATCGGTAACGCGATACGACAGGACATTCCATGAACAACACACCGGTACTTCCGAACCCGAACCACCCACTGCTTCCGTTGGCTCGGGTCTATACGAATTACTTCACGCCGCAGGTGACGGGCGTGGAGAACCTACCGGCGGCGGGGCCGGCGCTGGTGATCGGCAATCACTCGTCCATCTATTGGGCGCCCGAGGTGTGGATAACCTTCATGGCGGCGATGGATCGCCGCCCGAATGAGCCGACCTACGGTGTGGCGCACGAAATCCTTTTGCGCGCACCGGGTCTCGGTGACAGCCTGCGCGATTTCGGTGTCATCCCGGCCTCGCAGGAGGCGGCGACGGCGGGCCTCAAGGACGGCGGCGCGGTCATGGTCTACCCGGGCGGCGACTGGGAGGCGTGCCGTCCGTGGACCGATCGCGGCAAGGTCGATTTCGCCGGGCGCAAGGGCTTCATTCGGCTCGCGCTCAAAATGGGCGTGCCGGTGATTCCGGCGGTCGCCAACGGCGGCCACGATTCCATCTTCATCGTGAGTCGCGGTGAGCGCACCGCCCGTCTGCTCGGACTCGATAAACTGGTGCGCGCCAAGGTATTTC
This sequence comes from Nocardia sp. NPDC052001, assembly GCF_040680615.1. NCBI lineage: Bacteria > Bacillati > Actinomycetota > Actinomycetes > Mycobacteriales > Nocardiaceae > Nocardia > Nocardia sp. NPDC052001. The sequence continues at coordinate 29,269 of NZ_JBFAXC010000002.1, forward strand.
CGTACACCGTCGGCCTGCCGTTCGGCATCGCGCCGATTCTGCCGCAGATCCCGCTGCCCTCACACGTGGATGTGAGCTTCCTGCCCGCCCTGGACTGGTCCACCCAGCCCGGCGATCCGGAGGACACCGAACTGGTGGATCGCATCTACGAGCAGACCGTCGGAACCATGCAGACCGAACTGGACCGCCTGCGCGCGGCGACCCCCAACCCGGTGGCGACCGGTCTGAAGAATCACGTGGCCGCACTGCCCGGTCCGCTCTCGGGTCTGGCGAATCTGCTGTAACCGGTCGCGGCGTGCGCGCCGGGCTCGCATCATGAATTGTGGTTAACTCTCGGCTATTGCATGGTGGGCGGCTGTCCGTCCGCTGATCCGATATGTGTGGCGGTCACCCGTTGCGGGCCCGCCACACGGACCGGGAGGCTGGAAGACATGGCGCGCCTGATTCATTCGGTGGGACCCGCGCTGGCGGCGGTGGCCGCCCTCGCCGTAATAGCCGTGGTGCCACCCCTGTTGGACGCGGCGGTGCCCGATCGGGAGACCGCGGTCGCGGCGGGGACCGAGATCACGCTGACCGCGAGCGGTATCGGCGCCGTGCACGGCGCCGATGATCCGTCGAACGGGGTGCGGTTCGCGGTCCCGGAGGCCATGCGCCGCATCGCCACCGGCTCCGAATCCTCCGCGATCCTCGATTCCGATATCGGGGAGCAGCGATTGGGCGTGTCGGTGGTGGACGGCATCACCGATTTCGATACCGCCGCACCGCGACTGCTGCTGCCGCTGCGCGCGTCGGGACATCAGGTGCATTTCGACGGCGATGCCATCGAGGCGGGCTCGTTCCACGGCCGGATGTGTGTGCTGCCCGATACGGCGGGCGGTGTCTGCGCGGTCGCGAATTCCGGTGATATCGCGGTGACCATCACCGTCACGGGTCCGACCCGGGAGGCGGGCCGGGCCATGATTCTCGCGGTGCTGGCGTCGAGTAAGGCGGTCGAGGTATGACCGGGCCGGGCTGGTTCCAGCCGCGGTCGGCGCTGTTCTGGGTCTACTGCGTGGTGGTCGCGGCCGGACCGCTGGTGTTCCTGGCGCAGGCTGCGGGGATGGTGTGGTTCGGCGGTGCGCAGGCGCTGGCCGCGCTACCGGTGACCGCGCTGACGCTGGTGTTCTTCGGCTGGGTGTTGTTCGAGCTGGACCCTTTTCGCGCGCGGCGGCGATTGGTCGCGCCGATTCTGCTGGGTTTCATCTGGGGTGCGACGGTGTGGCCGGGTGTGGCGCTGTGGGCGAATGACCATGTGACACAGCTGGTCGCCAAGCTCGGGGGCGATGAGTTCGCGAACAACTGGCAGGCGGCGATCGCCGCGCCCATCGATGAGGAGTTCATCAAGGCGATCGGCATCGCGATCGTCGCGGTGCTGTTCCGGGCGCGGCTCCGACGGCCCATGGACGGTCTGCTGATCGGCGGTTTCGTCGGACTGGGTGCGCAGATCTCCGAGGATTGCCTGTACAGCGTGCAGACCGCGCTGGGCGCTCCGCAGGATCCGATCGCCGATGTGCTGATCGTGGCGTTCCTACGGCTGATCACCGCGTTCACCTCGCACTGGGCGATGTCGGCGCTGGTGGGCGTGGGCATCGTGGTGCTGTTGCTGCGCACCGATCGCTCATGGGGCTGGCGGATCGGCTTCCTCGCGCTGTTCTACGCCATGGCGGTGACCATGCATTTCGTCTTCGACGCGCCGCGCCCGAGCGGTCCGGGTGTGCTGATGCTCTTCTTCCCGGTGATCGTCGATCTGCTCATCTTCGGCCTGGCGTACCGCTGGGTGCTGGGTACCGAGCGAAAATGGTTGCGCGCCACCATCGCCCAGCCGTCGGCGCGCACGCTGGGCACCGAACAGCAGTTGGCCTCGCTGCTCTCCCGGCGCAGTCGCCGCCGTGCCCGGGCGGGCCTGCGGGCCGCGACCCGAATGGATCGGCGGCAGGCTCGCCGATACGAACGCGCGCTGATCGATCGGGTCGAGGCGCTGTCCGGTGGTGTGCCGCCGGAGCCGAGTTGGAACTATCAGCAAACGGTGCGGAGGTAGCCGCATCATGCGTCGCCGAAGGATTTCGGCCCATCGGGAGCGTGCCGGTTACCTGCGACTCAGCCGCCGAGCGCTAGCTTGTTTGTTATGAGTGAGGGCAGATCGCTTCCGGAAGCATCCGGTTTCGAGCGGGCGCATGAGCTGCTGGACCGGAGACAGCAAGCACTGTGCAACTATTTGGCGGCCAGCGGTGATGTCGCGGGCAGCCGGATTCGAGCCAATCTCACCGGGTGGCGGCGCTGGTTGCACCGGCTGCCCGGTTCCACCATCGCCAATGCCACCGGCCGCCGCGATGTGCTGCTGCGCGAACTGGCCCAGCACGGTGTCGGCGCGGACGACAGACGCTGGGGCGTGCTGTCCGGCGGCTATATCCGCAGCCGCGGCAGTTCGTTCGGCCTGGAGTTCACCCTGGCCGATCTGATCACCGAATACGAGACCACCGATCCGCACTGGACCCGGCAATTGCGCGTGCTGGCCGCGCTGGCCGAACAGACCCGCCCGCTGGCGGCGCTGGGCGATCGGGTGGCCGTGGCCGATCTGACCGAGCAGCTGGTCGCGCTGACCCGCACCGCGCCCGATGAGGCCGCGCGCGGCCGGCTCGCGGATCATCTGCCCGGCGTGCTGCGCCCGCTGCCCGCCGATATCGAATCCCTGCGCCGCAGTGACGATCTCGTCGATGTGGTCTTCGACGTGTATGCCGACACCATCAAACTCGACAACATCACCGTCAATCCGGAGTTGCGCGGGACCGGACTGGGAACCGCTGTGCTGCAACAACTCTGCCGGGCCGCGGACGCCCATCACCTGACCATCGTCGGTCAGCTGGTGCCCACCTACCGCGATGACGATTCGGCCGTCCCGATGCTGGCCGCCTGGTGCCGCAAACACGGCTTCGCCGTCAACGAGCGCCTGGGCGGCCGCATTTCCCGCACCCCGGCCAGCGTTTCCTCCTGACGGACCCCGACGCGCTCGGCTCTCGGATATCCCGTTCTCGGCCATGCTGAAACTGTTCCGCCGCTACGCGGGCACGTTGCACGCGGCCACGCCCGGACGGAGAGCCGAGCCGAGCGGGTGTGAGCGAGGTGCGTCATCACGGCATGCCCTCGCCGATGCGTCGTCGTTTGATGCGGCGGCCGTGGGCCGCGTCGGGGTGACGCTCGGGTTCCGGGGCGCGGCGGTCGACGGCGCGGCGTTCGCGGGCCACCGCCTCCTCGAGCAGTTGCAGCATGGGCACCGCGCTGAGCGCGTCCCGGGTGGCGGCGTGGTCGACATCGCTGCGCGAGAGCAGGCCCGCGGCGATGAGGCCCTCGACCGGGTTGGCATCGTAGGCGCGGGCCAGTTCGATCACGGTGTCCGCCACCGGCGGATCCGATTCCTCCAGATGCCGCTTGATGCGCGGCCCATTGCTGTCCAAGCGTTCCGCGATGGCCCGGGTGCTCGCCCCGCGCGTAATGGTCCGCTTCCAAGCGTCGAACGCCTGGCTCATCGTCGCATCCTCGGGTCGGTGGTGCTGTCGGCTGCGCCGAAGGCTACGCGACGAATCGTGAATATTCCAAGACCGCAGCGAAAATGTTGCACCGGTGGTGGGAACGGCGAAAGCGGGGTGGGGTGTGGGATGGGCACATACGCTCGGGTGGGTGAAGACACTGCTGCAGATTGTCGCCGGTCACTTGCCTCCTACTGTCGCCGCGCGGGTGCGGGTGGCCGCGGCGGATCCGCGGTTGGACGGGACGCAGATCGAGGATGTGGTGGCGCCGCTGGCACAGTTGAGCGAGGGGCAGGTGCGCGAGGTGTGGCAGGCGCTGGCGGATCAGTCGGACGAATCCCTGCCGCAGCAGCTACAGGACGATCTGGTTGCGCTGCACAAGGATCCGTCACCGGTCGCGCTGATGGCGGTGGTGCGCGATCTGCTGACCGCCATCGCGGCGCGCTGATATCAGGTTCGGTTCCGAAGGCGGTCCAGCACTTCGGGATGGGTGGTGAGATAGCGGTCGAAGGCGATGGGCGGATGACCGGTGATCGCCTCCACGGTGCTCGAGACCGTCGCGAGCTCACCGGTGGCGATGGCCTGATAGGAGGTCACCCATCCCGCGACCATCCAGTCCGGCGCACCGTATTTCGATCGGCTCTCGTACGCCTCGGGAATCGATTCGGGTTTGTAGGTGATCTCGCGGTCGGTGTGCTTGCTCAGCATGGCCGCGACCTCATCCAGATTCAGCGCCTCGGGCCCGGTGACATCGCGTATCTCGTTGGGCAGCAACTGATCATCGAGCAGTACCGCGGTGGCCACATCGGCGATGTCCTCGTGCGCCACCGCCGCGACCCGGCCGTCACCGGCGGGCCCGCGAATCACCCCGGTCTCGGGATCGGCGAGCGCGGGCAGATGGATCTGATAGTTGTTGTCCCGCAATACCGTGAACGCCAGTTCGGTCTGGCGGATCTGCTGTTCGGTGTACCAGTGATCGCGCGCGAAGGTGAAGGTGGCCTCTGGCGCGGCGCCCTGGAACGAGATGTAGACAATGCGCCGCACCCCGGCCGCGACCGCGGCCTCGATGGCGGTGGTGTGCTCGGCCACGCGCAGATCGCTCTCCATGGCCGAGACCAGCAGCAGGGTTTCCACCCCGCTGGTCGCCAGTTCGAATTTGGGACCGTCGCCGTAGGCGGCGAAGCGCACCTCGGCATCGGGGATGGGCAGCTGTTTCCCGGGTTTGCGGGCGATCAGGCGCAGATCGGCGCCCGCCGCGGCCAGGCGCTGGGCGACGAGGGTGCCGAGCTTGCCGGTCGCTCCGGTGACTCCGATTTTCGTCACGGTCGTACCTTTCGGTGCGCGGAAGTGAATCTCGGATCGTGCCTTTGTGGCAGCCTACGCCCCGCGCGGGCCTGTCGGAGTGTTCGACTACGGTCGACGGCACTGGTTGCCGAGCAGAGGTGAGGATCTTCGATGCCGCGGGATTTGGCCGATCTGTCGTTCGCGCGTTTCCTGCAGGAGCGCGATGAGATCACCATGGAGGGCGAATACGATTGCGCCCTCTTCGAGGGGATGCGGCTCGAGGATGCCGAGGTGCGCGGCGCTCAGCTCACCGAATGCGCCATCACCGGTGGTTCGATCACCGGTGGTTCGTTGCGGCACACCAGGTTCAACGATGTGTGGATTCAGGGCACCCAGTGGACCCGCGCCGATCTGTCCGAAACCTCGTGGATGGACGCGGAATTGGTGATGAACGCGTGGTCGGGGGTGGAGGCGTTCGGCGCGCGGCTGCGCCGGGTCAAGTTCTACAACTGCAAATTCGATTCGGTGAATCTGCGCGGCGCGCACCTGACCGAGGTGTCGTTCACCGATTGCGTACTGCGCCATGTGGATATCGGCGAGGCGAAGCTGACCTCGGTCACCTTTCCGGGCACCGAGATCCAGGCGCTGTCCATGCGCAAGGCCACCCTGTCCAAGGTGGATCTGCGGACGGCGCGTTCGATCGGCGTCTACGAGGGTGTGGAATCCCTGCGCGGGGCCACGATCACCAGTCTGCAGCTGATGGATCTGGCCCCGATCTTCGCGCACACCATCGGAATCAACGTCTCGGACCGGTGAGCTACACCCCGTAGCCACCGTCGATATCGAGCTTCTGCCCGCTGATGAAATCGGCGCGATCCGAGGCCAGGAAGCACACCGCTTCGGCGATGTCCTCGGCATTTCCGAAGCGGCGCAGCGGAATATTGCCCCGGGTGATCTCCAGGGCCTGCTCGTCGAGTTCGCCCGAGCTGATCAGCCGTTCCGCCATACCGTCGGTGGTCATGCCCGGTCCGACGCAATTGGCGCGAATCCCGAATCGGCCCTCTTCGGCGGCGATGCCCCGAATCAGTGCCTCCACAGCGGCTTTCGGGCCGCTGGACAGTCCGTCCCGGATGGGGAAGCGCGCGGTGGCGGCGGTGCTGATGGCGACGATATTGCCCTGGGTCCGGCGCAGGTGCGGTATCGCGGCGTGCACGGCGTTGAAGAAGCCGCTCGCGTCGTCGATGAGCTGAGATCGGAAGTCGGCCGGGGAGATTCGGCTCAGATGCCGCATCGGGATATGCGGTCCGGCGGCGTAGACCAGGGTGTGGATCCCGCCGAATTCCTCCGCGACCTGCGCGGTGACCTCGGCGGCGCGGTCGGCGTCGGTGAGGTCCAGTCGCCAGGATCGTGCCCGTCGCTCCTGCTCCTTGGCGATGGTGAACAGCGGATCGAGCTTGCCCGCCGAGCGGAAGTAGGTCAGCCCCACATGACTGCCGCGCTCGATGAGCATGCGCGCCACCGCGAGTCCGAGCCCGCCGCTGGCGCCCAATACGAGTGCGGCGCCGGGCCGATGACCGAAGTCGTCCATGCACTTCCTTCGACTGTGAACAGGGCGATACCACCTCATTCGTAGTCCACGGAGGCAAAACAAGCAAGTGCTTGGTTGTTAGGCGGCGGTGATCAGCCGGTTCGATACAGCTCGGCGGCAATGCGCCGGAACGACTCGATGAGCGGATTCGTATCGGCCCGGGGCCAGGCCACCACCAGGTGACTCGGCATCGCGTCATCGATCGGCACCGCGCGCAATCCCCGCGGCAGCGCGTGCACCAGCGGTGCGAGACCGATGGACCCGTTCCAGAGCACGGCCTGCATGCATTCGTGCACGGTGCGCACCACCGGACCATCGGCGTGTCCCAGGTCGGGTCGGGTCCAGTACGCCTGCCACACCGGATCGGTGCCCTCGGGCAATCGGAACCACTGCCGGTCCGCGAGCTCACGAAGGTCGATCCGGTCCCGCCCGGCGAGTGGATCGTCCTCGCGCACGATCACCCCGATCGGATCCGAGCGCAAGGGGTGCACCTCGATCCCGGTGTGCTCGAACGGAGTTCGAGTGAGCGCCAGATCGGTCAGCCCGGCTCGCAGCCCCGCCGTCGGATCGGTGAAGTCGAACTCGCGCACGCGCACCCGGATATCGGGATGTACGCGCCGGAACTCCGAGACCAGATCCGCGCCCACCTGTTCGGCGCTGTCCCCGAGCGTGCCCAGGGTGAGCGTGGCCGAAGCGGCGATCGCGCGCACCTTCGCACGGGCCTGTTCGGCCTGCGCCAGCAGTGCGCGCGCCTCGTCGTAGAGCGCCGCACCGGCGGCCGTCAGCGTGACACCGGCGGGGGAGCGCAGTAGCAGTACGCTGCCGAGTTCGGTTTCCAGCTGCCGGATGGACCGGCTCAGCGGGGGCTGGGACATGTGCAGGCGGGCGGCGGCCCGGCCGAAATGCAGTTCCTCGGCGACCGCCACGAAATAGCGCAGCGTGCGTAAGTCCATCAGCGGCAACGATACCCGCGGGGTATCGGGCGGCCGGAAAGGGTGTTGGACGGTGCGCGGCCGCGCGACTGGACTGAGGGCGAGTCGAGGACAGGAGTGTGCAATGACCGCAGCGGTGACACCCGAACATCCGATCCCGGATCCGGCGGTGAACCTCGCACAGGCTCGCGAGGTCGCCCGCGATCTGGTGGTGATCGAGAATCACGGCGTGCAATTGGTGCCCAATATCGGGGTGATCGGCGGGCGCGAAGCGGTGCTGGTGATCGATACGGGTATGGGGCCGCGCAATGCGGAGGCGGTGCTGGAGTTCGCGGCCGACTACGCGGCCGGACGCCGATTGTATTTGACGACAACGCATTTCCACCCCGAGCATGCTTTCGGTGCCGAGGTGTTCGCGGGCGAGGCGACCTATCTGATCAATCGGGCGCAGGCGCTGGATCTGGAGCGCAAGGGTGCGGCATATCTCGAAATGTTCCGGGGCCTGGGCGATTCGGTGGCGCGCCGACTCGAGGAGGTGCGGCTCATCGCACCGGATCAGATCTACGAGAGCGAGCACGAACTGGATCTGGGCGGTCGCCGGGTGCGCATGCGCGCCACCGGTCGCGGGCACAGCCTCGGCGATCAGGTGGTCGAAATCCCGGACGCCGACGTGCTTTTCACCGGTGATCTGGTGGAGGCGGGCCAGTTCGCCATCTTCCCGTGGTTCCCGCCGTACGACACCGATGTCTCGGGTATCGGCTGGCTCGCGGTCATGGAACGGCTCATCGCCGAGCGGCCGGGCACGGTGGTCCCCGGCCACGGTGCGATCGGCGGCCCCGAACTACTCGCCGAGGTCCGCGACTATCTGCGACTGTTGCGCGAGGAGACCTGGATTCGCCGCGACAGCGCCGTGAGCGAGGCGACGATCATCGCCGAGGTGCGCGCGATAATGCTTGCGCGGCACCCGGATTGGGCCGGACGCGAATGGATCGAGAACGGTATCGGCTGTCTGTGCGCCGAACACGCGCACGCCGGTCACTGATCCTTGGGTTTGGGGCGGGCGCGCAGGTGTGCGCGTTCGCCCTGTTTGCCGAACAGACTGAGGAATTCGACCGGATTGCCGTCCGCCGAACCGAACCAGTGCGGTTCGCGGGTATCGAATTCGGCCGCCTCACCGGGTGACATGACGAAATCGTGGTTGCCGAGAACCACGCGCAGGCGGCCGTTGAGGATGTACATCCATTCGTAGCCCTCATGCGTGCGCGGATCCGGTTCCTGGCGGCTGCCGCCCGGAATCACCAGCTTGTACGCCTGGATACCGCCCGCGCGCCGGGTGAGCGGCACCATGGTCATCCCGTTCATGCTGACCGGCCGCAGATGGATGCGCGGATCGCCGGTGGCGGGCGCGTCCACCAGTTCGTCCAGGGTCACCCCGTGCGCCTTGGCCAGCGGCAGCAGCAGTTCCAGGGTGGGCCGGCGCGCACCGGATTCCAGCCGGGACAGCGTGCTCACCGAGATTCCGGTGCTCGCGGACAGTTCCGCCAGGGTGGTGTCGCGTTTGCGGCGCAGTTCCCGCAGGCGCGGGCCGACCGCGTCCAGGGCCTGATCGAGTTCGGAGTCCATCCCCCGATTTTGCCGTATCGGCAACATTAGTTGCCAGGATTGTGGGTGTTCTCGCATTGTCGAAGCAGACGAACGAGGAGGTCAGGATGACGGATCAACTGGCGAACGGTTATGACGCGGTGGTGATCGGCGGCGGCGCGGCCGGGTTGAACGGTGCGCTCATGCTCGCGCGGGCCCGGCGCTCGGTACTGGTGATCGATGCGGGCGCACCGCGCAATGCCCCCGCCGAGGGAGTGCACGGGTTGCTGGCCCGCGAGGGCATATCCCCGGCCGAATTGGTCGAGCGCGGTCGCGAGGAGGTGCGCGGCTACGGCGGGCACATCATCTCGGGCACCGTGGTCGCCGCCACCCGCGACGGCGCGGACGGGACCGATGCGGTGGCCGATGCCGAAACCCTCGGCTTCACGGTCGAATTGGCCGACGGCCGGACCCTGCGCGCCCGGCGGCTGCTGGTGACCACCGGCCTGGTCGATGAGCTGCCCGATATCGCGGGCTTGCGAGAGCAGTGGGGCCACAATGTGATCCACTGCCCCTACTGCCATGGCTGGGAGGTTCGCGATCGCGCCATCGGCATCCTGGGCAGCGGACCCATGTCGGTGCATCAGGCACTGCTGTTCCGGCAGTGGAGCCCGGACGTCACCTATTTCGCGCATCACCTGCCCCCCACCGACGAACAGGCCGAACAGCTTGCGGCACGGGGTATTCCGGTGGTGACCGGTGAGGTGGCGGCACTGGAGACCGCCGACGGGAACGTCGTCGGCGTGCGGCTGGTGGACGGCACCGTCGTCCCCCGTACGGCCGTGGCGGTGGCCTCGCACATGGTCGCCCGCGCGAGTTTCCTTGCGCCCCTGGGCCTGAAGGCCGTCGACCACCCCTCGGGGATGGGGGAGCACGTGCCCGCCGTCGATCCCACCGGCCGTACCGAGGTGCCCGGCGTCTGGGTCGCGGGCAATGTCACCGATATGTCCGCCCAGGTGGGAGCCTCCGCCGCCGCGGGTGCCATGGCGGGCGCGATGATCAATGCCGATATGGTGACCGAGGAGACCGACGCGGCGGTGGCGGCCTACCGCGCTCGCGCCTGATCCAGTTCACCGACATAGGCGTCGATACGCGCGAAAGTCGCTCCGGGCTGTTCGAGCTGCGGCAGATGTCCTGCCTCGCTGATGATTTCGAGGCGGGCATCGCCGAAGGCCGCGGCATAGGCGGCCCCGTACGCGGGCGTGACGATCCGATCGCTCGCGCCCCACAGCAGCAGTGCGGGAATCCGCACCGCCGCGAGCCGGTCGAACAGGCTCAGATCGTGCATGTAGGGCTCGCCCGCGAGATGCCGTAGCGCGACCATATTCCCCTGTCGCACAGCGATTTGCGCGGCGGGCACGGTGGCCGGGTCCCGATGGAACCGATCCGGATCGTGATAGGAGTATTCGGCGATCTGACGCGTGTCGAGGGCGAAGAAATCCGGAATCGGTTCCGCGTCAACCCATATCCCGGTGGCGTCGATGAGGATCGGCCCGCCGATCAGGCCCGCGTCGTCCTGGGCGGCCATCTCGGCGGCGATCCAGCCACCGATGGAGGAGCCGGCCACCAGCACATCGCGCAACCCCCGCTCGGCGAGGTCGCGCAAGTAGGCGGCCGCGAGATCGGCGATGGTGTCGATCTCCGCCGGGCGCGGGGTGCCGTTCCAGCCGGGATGGGTGGGTGTGAGCACCCGCCGGGTGCGCCCCAGATGTTCGGCGAGGGTCGCCACGCTGAATGGCCCCGCACCGCCGTGCAGTACGAGAGTGGCGCCCGGTCGCGGGCGAGCCATCGAGCACCGGCTGACCCCGGAGGGCGAACGCACGCTCGCCGCCGCCAACCGGGTCGCCGACGCTGTACTGGCCGAATCCTTCGCCGCGCTGTCCGCCGCCGAACGCGCCACCCTGCGCGGACTGCTCGAACGCGTGGGAACGCATTGACGAGTGGCTCGCACCGGCGCTGACGAGCGGCTCGCGCCGGCGGGCGGCTCGCGTCAGTCGGCCAGGGCGTCCTCGCGGAGCTGGGTCAGCGTCCTGGTGAGAATGCGCGAGACGTGCATCTGCGAGATGCCGAGGCAATCGGCGATCTGCTTCTGCGTCTTGCATTCGAAATAGCGCATGGTCAGGATGTCGCGCTCACGGTCGCCGAGTTCGATCAGGTGCGGGCGCACCGCCATGCGCTGTTCGATGAGTTCGTAATCGGGATCCTCGCCGCCGAGGGTTTCGGCGGGCGGGATGGGGGAGTTCTCGCCGTCATCGCTGGTGTACGCGTCCAGCGAGGAGGTCTGATAGGCGTTGGCGGCGACCAGTGCCTGGGTGACCTCGAGCAGGTCGACGCCGAGTTCGGCGGCGATCTCGCGGGCCTTGGGCATCCGGCCCAGGCGCTGCGCGAGGCGTTCCACCGCGCCGCCGATCTGAAGCTGAATCTCCTTGGTGCGGCGCGGAACTCGTACCGACCAGGTGTAGTCGCGGAAGTGCCGGCGCACCTCGCCCATGATGGTGGGGATGGCGAAGGACAGGAAGGTCGAACCGCGCGAGATGTCATAGCGAGCGACGGCCTGCACCAGCCCCACCCGTGCCACCTGTTGCAGATCGTCGAATCCCTCACCGCGCCCGGCGAATCGGCGCGCGATATGGTCGGCGAGTGGCAGACAGCGTTGAATGATGCGCTCGCGCAACGCTTCTCGCTTGGGGTCGTGATCCTCTACGGCGATGGCGAGCTCTTCGAAAGCCGCCTCGATATTGTCGTAGCTGTTCTCGCTCATCGGTTGCACTCCGACTTCCGCCGATTCGCTCGCGACCTCTCGCTGAGGGGAGGTCGGCTGCGTCGCGTCGCGGATGCCGCGGCGGAAAAATCGGCTGTCGCACTGGTGCGGCCGCAGGGACTGCGGGCCGCGCCGGGATCGGCTGTGTTATCAACCTTCCCTGCGGGTACCCAGCGCGCTCGTTGTCAAACCGAGATTCCGATAACACGCTATCCACCGGGGGGTTTATCGAGCCTGATCCGGGTATCGCCGGAATAACGGCGACCCGGAAGGAACCCCTCACATGTTGATGCGACGACTTGCCCGCCCGCTCCTGGCCACGGCCTTCATTGCCGACGGATTGGACACCCTCGCCAATCCGCAGCAGCGCGCCAAGGCCGCCACGGTGCGGGTGCAACAGGCGCAGCGCGCATTACCCGAGCGCTACGCGGACCGGCTGCCCGAACCCGAACGCGCGGTGCGCATCAATGCCATGGTGCAGGTGGGCGGTGGCGTGCTGCTGGCCTTCGGGCGGGTGCCCCGGCTGGCCGCGGCGGTGCTCGCGGCCACCGTGATTCCCGCGACGCTCACCGAACAGGATTTCTGGGCCGAGAACGACCCGGCCCTGCGATCGGCCAAGCGGGTGGGATTCCTGAAGGATGTGAGCCTGCTCGGCGGTCTGCTCATCGCCTCGGGCGATGTCGGCGGGCGCGGTACGCCCGGATGGAAGAAGCTGGCCGGACGTGCCGCCGCCGGAACGGCCGGTCTGGCCGATGCGGCGCAGACGCACGGCGCGCAGCTCGCCGAGCGCGCCCAGGAATCCGGTGCGCATCTGGCCGAGCGTGCCCAGGTACAGGGCTCGCACCTGGCCGAATTCGCCAAGGATCACGGCCCGCAGCTGGCCGAGACGGCCCGCGAGCGCGCCGCGGAGCTCTCCGAATTCGCCAGGGATCGCGGCGCGGAACTCGCCGACGTGATGAAGGATCGGGGCGCGGTGCTCTCGGACGTGGTCAAGGATCGAGGGTCGGTGCTGTCGGAGGTCGTCAAGGATCGCGGTGCGGCGTTGGCCGAGGTGGTCAAGGACCGGGGCGCGGATCTGGGCGAGGTGGTGAAGGATCGCGGTGCCGAACTGGCCGAGCGGGTGCGTGAGCGCGGCGAGGAGCTGCCCGCGCGCAAGTCGTTCACATCTCGTTGGCGCGCTTGATATTTCCCATCGCGACGGCGTGCGCAGCGGCGTCGAAGGCGCGGATGCGGGCGGTCTCATCACAGGCGCGCCAGGTGAAACCCCAGTGCATGGGCGGGGTTTCGATGATCGGCACGAACGCGATATCGGGCCGCCGATAGAACCGATCCACCTGCGCGCCGCAGATGAACGCGCCCTCACCCGCGCCGATACTGGCGAGCACCTCCTGAAAGGTGTGCGTGATCCGGCCGCGCGGAATGGGCCTGCCGGCAGGGGTTTCGCCGGGAATGTGGTCCTCGACCCACGAGCGCGGCACGGTATCGGGCACGTCCAGCAGGGTCACCGCCGCCAGATCCTCCGGTTCGATCTTGTCCCGGCTCGCCAGGGGATGCGTTACGGATACGGCCAGGACGCGCGGTTCGGTGATCAGCACCGGACCGTGCACCAGGCCCGGATCCTCGATGGGCCTGCTCACCAGCACCATGTCGAAACCGCTGCTGAACCAGCGCAATCCGTCGGTGAGCTGGGCATCGCGGATATTCAGCTCGGTTTCGGGATGATCGGCGCGAAAGCTCGCGGCGGTGGCGTGACAGAGCTGTCCGGCGGCCGCGCCGATGAACCCCACGGTGAGCGTGCCCGCGAAACCCCGGCCCGCGCCGATGGCCCGCCGAATGGCCTGCTGAATCTGTTCGTGTCCGGGTCGCAGATCGCTGAGCAGTTGCTCGCCTATCCGGGTGAGGGCGACCCGCCGGGTGGTGCGCCGGAACAGCTGTGCGCCCACCCGGCGCTCGAGCTGTCCGATGGTCTGGCTGACCCGGCTGGGGGAGACGTGTAGCTGTTCGGCGGCGCGCCCGAAATGCAGGTGTTCCGCGACGGCGAGGAATCCCTCGATTTCGTAGAGCTCCATGGTCCTTCGCTCGTTTCCTGAGTGGCACTACGTAAGCGTTGAGCGAACGGTCGTTGTTCCCGAGCCTGGAGGTGGGCCATTCTTCGAGTGGATATCCGTTCGCGCCGAGGGAAGGGCCGCCTTGACCACCGCCATCCAGAACGAACTCCGAACACTGCTGGCTCGTGCCCGTCAGCTCGATGGTGAACTCGTCGAGGGCGCGACCCCGCTGGCCGATTCGGTGATCCGCCCGCTGGCCGCCGCGGTCGGCGAAATAGACTCCGCCGCAAGCGAACCCGAGCCGGGTGAACCGCAATCGCGACTCTGGGAGCTGGCCAAGGACGCCACCCGCCTGCGCGTGGGCAACGATCAGCCCGAATTGCTGGAGGCGGTGGCCGCGCTCCAGCATCTGGCGTGCGTATTCGCTTCGGACGAAGAGGTTTTGACCGCGCGAATCGCCGAACTCACTGAGATTCAGGGTGTTTCGCCGACGCATATCGATGTGTCCCCGGACGGTCCGTACCTGGTCACGAACCCGGAGCAGCTCACCAACTGGCTCGGCGAACCCGTGCGCACCTTCCCGCAGATGGCGCTGTGCCGTTGCGGCGCTTCGGAAATGAAGCCGCTGTGCGATGGCAGCCACGCCCGGATCGGGTTCAGCGGCGCGAAGGATCCCGAACGCGTGCCGGATCGGCTCGACACCTATCCCGGGGTCGGGATGACCATCACCGACAATCGCGGTATCTGCGCGCATTCGGGTTTCTGTACCGACCGGGTGCCCACCGCCTTCCGTGCCACCGAGGAGCCTTTCGTGGCCCCCAGTGGCGCTCGTGCCGATGAGCTCACGGCGGCGGTGCGCGCCTGCCCGTCCGGCGCGCTGGGCAGTCCGCAAGTGGTGCTCCCGCACCGGGATCCGGCCATCGAGGTGTCCAAGGACGGTCCGTACCGGATCACCGGCGGCGTACCGCTCGACGGCGATGACGCCCGCGAGCACTACAGCCTGTGCCGGTGCGGTCAGTCCCGCAACAAGCCGTTCTGCAGCGGTATGCACTACTACGTCGAATTCCGCGATCCGCCGCTGTCCGAGGAGCCCTCGCTCTACGAGTGGGCGGGCGGGCTGCCCGCGCTCACCCGAATGACCAAGATCTTTTACGGCAAATACGTGGCGCAGGACGATCTGCTGGCCCCGCTGTTCGCCCGCATGTCCCCCGACCATCCGGAGCGGGTGGCCGCCTGGATGACCGAAACCTTCGGCGGGCCACAGCTTTACACCGAGCAGTACGGCGGTTACGACCATATGGTCGCCGAGCACGCCGGTAAGGCGCTGACCGAACAGTGGCGCGCCCGCTGGGCCCAGCTCATCTCGCGGGCCGCCGATGACGCGGGCCTGCCGCGCGATCCGGAGTTCCGCGCCGCCTTCGCCGCCTATGTCGAATGGGGTTCGCGCATCGCGGTGGAGAATTCCCAGCCGGGTGCGAATCCGCCGCCGCATATGCCGGTGCCGCGCTGGTGGTGGGTCTGCAATGCCACTCCGGGATCACGTATTTCGGCGCTCGCGCCCAAGGCCGAGCAGTCGGCCGTGCTGCCGTCGGCCGGTGAGCCGATCGGATTCGCCGAGCACATCAAACCGCTGTTCCGGGAGATGGATCGCAAATCCATGAGCTGGGTGTTCGATCTGTGGTCGCACGATGACGTGACCCAGCACGCCGACGGCATTCTCGCCCGCCTGCGGCAGGGTTCGATGCCGTGCGACGGTGCCTGGCCCGCGGAACACGTGGATGCCTTCGAGGCGTGGATCAAGGACGGCTGCCCGGCCTGAGTTCCCTTGTGATTCAAGCGGATTGGTCGACCAGCCGGTCGGCCAATCCGTTCGTGTATCCGGGGTCGAGCGGCCCCATGCCGAACAGGGTCCGGATATAGATCGGGGCCAGTATGTGGTCCACGATATCCATCGGATCCGGTGCCCGCTCACCCCTGGCGGTCGCCCGGTCCACCATGGTGCGCAATTGTTCGAAACGCGCCATGAGGAACTGATTTCGGGCCTGCTGACCGGTTTCCCCGGCATTGGTCAGCGCCATCGCCAGCCGCAGCACCCCGAGCCCGCCCGGACCGGACACATCCGAGGCGACCTTCGCCGCGAAACCGCGCAGGTCCGTGGTCAGGCTGCCGGTATCGGGAATCGGTGAATGCTCGGTGAGCCAGCCGATGGCCGCGTCAGCGCTGAGCGCCTCCAGCGTGCCCCAGCGGCGATAGATGCTGGTATCGGCCACTCCGGCGCGCGCGGCGACCTCGCCGATCGTGAAATTGCCGTAGCCGCGCTCGGCTGCGAGTTCGGTGACCGCCTGGTGGACGGCGGTGCGCACCCGGGCGCTGCGCCCGCCGGGCCGCCGGGTCTTCTCCGATTCCATGACCACACTCTAACGCAGTTGGGGGTTGCGTTTAGTTCGGCATGCTTCTACGGTTGTTCTTAACGCCGCTACGAACTGCTTTAGGAGCTATCATGCAACCGGTTTTCTTCCCCGAGGACACCCAGTTCTGGTACGAGACGCTGCGCACCCTCGGCCACATCACCTACGGCGGCGCCGATTTCGGCGAGGCCGTCGCGACCACCCACCGCATCAAGGCCGGCGACTACGACAGCTGGCATGACGAATGGCTCACCACCGCCGATCGGGTTGCGGCACAGGCGCGTTCCTCGCTGGCGGGCGGTCACCCGGTCAGCGCCCGGGACGCGTTCCTGCGTGCTTCGAACTACTACCGCAATGCCGAATTCTTCCTGCACGGCGATCCGGCCGATCCGCGCGTCACCCACGCCTACGACCTACAGGTCGAATGCTTCCGCGCGGCAGCGGAATTGGCGGTGACGCCGATCGAGCCGATCGAAATCCCCTACGAGGGCACCACCTTGCCCGGCTACTTCTACCGCGTCGACGAGTCCGGCGCACCGCGCCCGACCGTGCTGATGTGCAACGGTTTCGACGGTTCCGCCGAGGAGATGTACTTCTCCGGTGCGGCCGCCGCCGTGGAACGCGGGTACAACGTGCTGGTCTACGACGGCCCGGGTCAGCCCGGCGCGGTGCATCGCCGCGGCCTGCACTTCCGCCCGGATTGGGAGAACGTGGTCGGCCCGGTCATCGACTACGCGCTGACCCGCCCCGAAGTCGATCCCGCTCGCCTGGCCCTGTTCGGCAACAGCATGGGCGGTGTGCTGACCCCGCGCGCGGCAGCCTTCGAACCCCGCGTCTCCGCCCTGATCACCGTGGACGGAATCTACGACCTGGGCGATATCTCCACCGCGAACCTGCCCGGTGAGCGCGCCGAGGTCGAACGCCGCCTGCGTGCCGATTCCGATCCCGAATTCGACGCCATGCTCGACGCGGCCGTTCAGCACAGCCCGATGCTGCGCTGGGCCGTCGATCAGGGCAAGTTCACCTTCGGAATCGGCACCGCCCGCGAATTCTGCGCCGCCTACCTCGATTATCACGTGCGCGACGGCATCGCCGAGCGCATCACCTGCCCGACCCTGGTCTGCGACGGTGTGGACGACGGCTTCTTCCAGGGCCAGCCCGAACTGCTGTATGACCACCTCACCTGCCCCAAGACCCTGGTGAAGTTCACCGAAGCCGAAGGCGCGGACGCGCATTGCCAATCCGGTGCGCAGCGCCTGGCCTACGCCCGCGTCTACGACTGGCTCGACGACGTCTTCGCCTGATCTCGCCGCACCCGGCCCTGTCGCATTCGAAAGTTCCTGGAGCACACCATGTCCAGCATCGTCGACCACATCGACACCGCACTGACCGCGACCGGCCGCATAGTCGACGCCATCGCCGCCGACCAGCTGTCCGCGCCCACCCCGTGCGAAAAGTGGGATGTCCGAACCGAACTCAACCACCTGGTCGGCGGTATGCGCATCTTCGCCGCCGAACTGACCGGCACCGATCCGGGCGGCGAACACGAATCCGATTGGCTCACCACCGATCACCACGCCGCCTACCGCACCGCCGCGACTCTCGACCGTGCCGCCTGGCACCGCCCGGACGCCCTGTCCGGCACGGTGCGTCTGGGCTTCGGCCCTGTTCCTGGCACCCTTGCGGCCCTCATCCACCTGACCGAGGTTCTGGTGCACGGTATGGATCTCGCGGTCGCGACCGGCCGCGAGGATCTCATCGATCAGCGAGCGGCCGCCGACCTCCTGGAAATCCTGCGCGACAATGATTTCGACAACTTCCGGCGACCCGGCATGTTCGGCCCGGCAGTGGGTATCGCGGCAGCTGTCCCCGCACATCGGCGGCTGCTGGCCTTCACGGGCCGGGCGCTGCTCTGAGTCCGATGTCGGCACGGGTGGGCGCAGCGCGATCGCGACCACGGCGACATCGGGGCGGCGGCGTCGGCTATGTCCGGATGTCGGTCGGGGGAGCGGGTAGCCTGGGCGTAAATCTCCGCCCGAAAGGTCCGCCCAGGCGATACCCCGCAAGCGTGAGGAGTTCGGTGCATGACGCAGTTGACCAGCGCGAATGATGACACTTCGGCCGACAATATCGGCGGTGAGGGCGGTCGGACCGTCGCGCCGACGCCCTATCGACTCGATGACAGTCCCGGACCCCTCGATCGGGATGAACTCGGCCTCATCGATGCCTGGTGGCGGGCGGCGAACTATCTGGCGGTGGGGCAGATCTATCTGATGGCCAATCCGCTGCTGCGCGAGCCGCTGGAAGCCGAGCAGATCAAGCCGCGACTGCTCGGGCATTTCGGTACCGTGCCGGGCCTGAATCTGGTGTGGGCGCATGCCAATCGGGCCATTCTGAGCCGGGATCTGAACGCGGTCTTCGTGGCAGGGCCGGGGCACGGCGGGCCGGGGCCGAACGCGTGCGCCTGGCTGGAGGGCACCTACTCCGAGCTGTACAGCGGTATTCCGCGCGATGCCGATGGGATGCGGGCGTTGTTCGCGCAGTTCTCCTTTCCGGGCGGCGTGCCGAGTCACTGTGCGCCCGAGACGCCGGGTTCCTTCCACGAGGGCGGTGAACTCGGGTATTCGCTGCTGCACGCTTTCGGTGCGGCACTGGACAATCCGAGCCTGACCGTCTTCTGTGTGATCGGTGACGGGGAGGCCGAGACCGGACCGCTCGCTGGCAGCTGGCACGCGAACAAGTTCCTCAATCCAGCGCGCGACGGTGCGGTGCTGCCGATTCTCGCGCTGAACGAATACAAGATCGCGAATCCGACCATCCTGGCCCGCATTCCGGAATCGGAGCTGATCTCGCTGCTGCGTGGTTACGGATACGAGCCGATCATCGTCTCGGGCACCGATCCGGCGGCGGTGCATCAGGATATGGCCGCCGCGATGGACGACTGTATGGACCGGATCGCCGAGATCCAGCAGATCGCGCGCACCGGCGATCCGACCCGCCCGATCTGGCCGATGATCGTCATGCGCACCCCGAAGGGCTGGACGTGTCCGCCGATCGTCGACGGCGAACAGGTGGAGGGCACCTTCCGGGCCCATCAGGTGCCGCTGCCCGCCGCCCGCACCGATGCGAAACATCGTGCGGTACTGGAGAAGTGGCTGGAGTCCTATCGCCCGCGCGAGCTGTTCGACGATTCCGGCCGCCCCGTCGAGGAGTTGCTGCGACTGGTTCCGGCGGGGGACCGGCGGATGAGCGCCAACCCGGTCGCCAATGGCGGCACCCTGGTACGCGATCTGGCCCTGCCCGATTGGCGCGACTACGGTGTCGAGGTCCCGTCACCCGGCGCCACCAAACATGAGGCGACACAGGTGCTCGGCACCTGGCTGCGCGATGTCACCGCCGCCAATCCGCACAACTTCCTCACCTTCGCCCCCGATGAGCTCGCCAGCAATCGCCTCCAGGACATCCTCACCGTCACCGGCCGGGACTGGCAGGCCGAAATCGGTGAGTACGACGTGAAATTGGATCGCACCGGCCGGGTCATCGAGGTGCTGTCCGAGCATATGTGCGAGGGCCTGCTGGAGGGCTATCTGCTCACCGGCCGGCACGGCGTCTTCACCTGCTACGAGGCGTTCATCCACATTATCGACGCCATGTTCAATCAGCACGCCAAATGGCTGGACGCCAGCGCGGCGGTGCCGTGGCGACGCCCCATCCCGAGCCTGAATTACCTGCTGTCCTCACATGTTTGGCGACAGGACCACAATGGCTTCACCCATCAGGACCCCGGATTCCTGGATGTGGTGCTGAACAAGTCACCGGAGATCGTGCGGGTGTACCTGCCGCCGGACGCCAATACCCTGCTCTCCACCTATGATCACTGCCTGCGCTCGCGGCACTATGTGAACGTCGTGGTCGCGGGTAAACAGCCGCAGCCGGACTGGCTTTCGGTGCCGGAGGCCACGGTGCACTGTGCGCGCGGTGCGGGCATCTGGGACTGGGCGGGCCATAACGACGATCTCGGCACCACCCCGGACGTGGTGCTGGCGTGCGCGGGCGATGTGCCGACGCTGGAGACCCTGGCGGCGGCCGCGATCCTGCGGGAACGACTGCCGGACTTGCGGATTCGGGTGATCAATATCGTCGACCTGATGCGCCTGCAAACGCGGGACGAGCATCCGCACGGCCTGCCGGACAGCCTCTTCGACACCATGTTCACCACCGATCGCCCGGTCATCTTCGCCTTCCACGGCTACCCGTGGCTGATCCACCGCCTCACCTACCGGCGGGCCAACCATTCCGGCTTGCATGTGCGCGGATACAAGGAGAAGGGCACCACCACAACACCTTTCGACATGGTGATGCTCAATGACATGGATCGCTTCCACCTGGTCATGGATGTCATCGACCGTGTACCCGGACTGCAAACGCGAGCCGCCGGGCTCCGCCAGGAAATGGTGGACGCGCGCTGGACGGCCCGCGCCTGGACCCGTGAACACGGCGAGGACATCCCGGAGGTCGCGAACTGGTCGTGGCCGTATCCGCGTACCTGATTTCGGCGGCTTTCCCCCGTCCGGCCCGCGACTTTCCCCGAGTGGGTAGCGCAAGTGAACTGACTCACCTACGCTGGGCGAATGACGGACTGGCAGCCCACGGCATGCATCCTGTGCGAGTGCAACTGCGGCATTCAGGTGCTGCTCGGGCCGGACGGCCGGTCCTTCGAGAAGATCCGCGGCGATAAGCTGCACCCCGCCTCGGCGGGCTACACCTGCAATAAGGCGCTGCGCCTGGATCACTACCAGAATGGCCGCACCGACCGCCTGACCACGCCGCTGCGCCGCCGCCCCGACGGTGAGTTCGAGGAAATCGACTGGGATACCGCGATTTCCGAGATCGCCGCGCGGCTGCGGGAGATCGGGCTGCGCCACGGCGGCGAATCGATCTTCTACTACGGCGGTGGCGGTCAGGGCAATCATCTGGGCGGGGCGTACGCGCCCGCCACCATGGCCGCCTTCGGCATGAAGTACCGCTCCAGTGCGCTGGCGCAGGAGAAGACCGGTGACTTCTGGGTGGGTGCGCGCATGACCGGCTATCCCATGCGCGCCGATGTCGAACATGCCGAGGTGGCGTTCTTCATCGGCAAGAATCCCTATCAGTCGCACGGGTTTCCGCGCGCCCGCACGGTGCTCAAGGAGATCGGCCGGGATCCGGAGCGATCCATGATCGTGCTCGATCCGGTGCGCACCGAAACCGCCGAACTCGCCGATTTCCATTTGCAATTGCGCCCCGGCACCGATGTGTACCTGCTCTCGGCCATGGCGGCGATCCTGCTGCGCGACAACCTCATCGATACCGCCTGGCTGGCCGAACACACCCTCGGCCTGGACGAGGTGGCGGCGGTGCTGCGCTCGGTACCGATCGAGAAGTACTGCGCCATAGCCGATGTCGACCTCGATCTGGTGGTGGCGGCGACGCATCGGCTGGCCCGCGCCGAATCGGTGGCGGCGCTGGAGGATCTCGGCGTGCAGATGAACCGGTACTCCACCGTCGTGAGTTACGTGGAGAAGCTGGTGTGGCTGCTCACCGGCAATGTGGGTAAGCCCGGCACCCAGTACGCCTTCACCGGTATGGCCGCCATCGGCCATGATCGCGGACATCCGGCGGGGGAGGGGCCGCGCAGTCCGGTCGCGGGCGCGCCGATCATCAGCGGTCTGGTGCCGTGCAATGTGATCACCGAGGAGATCCTCACCGATCATCCGGCCCGCTATCGCGCCATGTTCATCGAGAGCAGCAATCCCGTGCATTCCCTGGCGGATTCGGCTCGTATGCGCGCGGCGCTGGAATCGCTGGAGCTGGTGGTGGTGGTCGATGTGGCCATGACCGAGACCGCGCGCCAGGCCGACTATGTGCTGCCCGCCGCCACCCAGTTCGAGAAGTACGAGGCGACGTTCTTCAATTTCGACTTCCCGCGCAATATCTTCCACCTGCGGCATCCGCTGCTGCCCGCGCCCGAGGGCGTCCTGGCCGAACCGGAGATCCACGCCCGCCTGGTCGAGGCGTCGGGAGCGCTCACCGAGGACGACTACCGCCCGCTGCGCGAGGCCCTCGCTCAGGGCCGCGAGGCGTTCGCCATGGCCTTCCTCGGCATTCTCGCCGACCGGAACAAATCGAAACTCGCTCCGGTACTGCTGTATCGGACGCTGGGGCCGACTCTGCCCGATGGTGCGGCCGCGGCCGCGCTGCTGTGGGCCGCGGCCTACAACTGCGCGCGCAAGTTCCCCGCGAGCGTCGAACGCGCCGGGTACGGCACCGGATTGGCGGCGGGCGAGCGGCTGTTCGAGGCCATCCTCACCGGTAAACACGGCATCGTCATCACCGAGGACGATTACGAGGAGACCTGGAATCGGCTGCGCGACAGCAAGATCCAGCTGCATCTGGCGGACCTGCTGAACGTCGTGGCCACCCTGCCCGAATTCGACGCCGCCGACGATCAGTGGCCGTTCGTACTGTCCGCCGGTGAGCGGCGCGCCTTCACCGCCAACACCATCGTCCGGGATCCGCTGTGGCGCAAGCGCGATGGCGGCGGCACGCTGCGCATGAGCCAATCCGACGCCGAGCGGCTCGGCGTCAGCTCCGGTGATCTGATTCGCGTCACCACCCGGCGCGGCAGCGTCGAGGTCCCGGTGGAGCCCACCGATCGCATGCGCCCCGGCCACCTGTCCCTGCCCAATGGTTTCGGGCTCTCGGTGACCGATGCCACCGGAGCACAGGTCACCACCGGCGCGGCGCCCAATGAACTCACCGAATTCGATTCCCGCGACGAATGGGTCGGCACCCCGTGGCATAAGTACGTTCCGGCCCGCTTGGATACCGTGGACGCATGAAACGGACGACGTTCGCCAATTGGCCGTGCACGGTGGCGCGCACGGTGGACCTCATCGGCGATTGGTGGACGCCGCTCGTCCTGCGCGAAGCCTTCTACGGCGCACAGCGTTTCGACGAATTCGAGCGCATTCTGGGCCTGAGCCGCAATGTGCTCACCCAGCGCCTGACCCGCCTGGTGGACGAGGGCCTGCTCGAACGCGTGCGCTACCAGGAGCGCCCGCCCCGATTCGAATACCACCTCACCGATCAGGGCCGCGATTTCTTCCCCGTCATCGCGGCCATGATGGCCTGGGGCGATCGCTACCTCGCCCCCGACGGCCCGCCGGTGGTGCTGCACCACACGGTCTGCGACCACGACACCCACGCCGAGGTGGTCTGCGCGCACTGCCGTGAACCCCTGCGCCACGCCGATGTCTCGGTGTCGCTCGGCCCCGGCTTCCCCGACCGGCACCGCGCAACCGCGCTCGCCACGGGGCGATTCGGTGATGTGGAGCCGGGGAATCCCGAGTAATTCCGCTAGAGGTACGAGCAGAAACATCGCCGGGCAGGGGAGCGTGCGGTGACCATCATGACCATCTCCTTGAAATGAATTTCAAGGATTCACATCGCGCCGCCTACGAGTCAATCTCGAACGGTGCCCTTCCGGAATTCTGTACGGAACTTTTACGGCTTAGCCTGAATCCTTTACGGTTCACCATAATTCGGCTCTGACCTGGCGCTTCGCAGTGCATGAAGTCTATCGATGCGGTGCGCGTCACTATTCCCATTCGTGGATTGACAGCGCTCGAATTCTCGGCACATGATGAGCGCCCAGCGCGGTTGTCGCGCATTCGAATTACCGGCGTGCATACCGAATTCGCCGAACCTGGAAAGATTCTGATGAAGTTCCGTTCCTTTGTCGCGACCGCGGCCGTCGCCGTCGCCGCAGTCTCCGTCACCTCCGTCACTGCGAATGTGGCCTCCGCACAGCCCGCGGGCAACAGCACGGTTGGCACCGATATCGCGCCCGGTATCCATTACCGGGCCAGCGTGGTCGATCACTCGGTCGTCATCACGACCGACGCGGGTTCACTGTCCGCGAAGGACAATCAGTTCCAGATCGTCGACGCGACCGGGAAGACCGTCGCGACCGTGCCCCTGGGATACCAGCGCGACGGCGCGTTGTTTCCGATCACCGCCCGCATCGACGGCACCACCGCCACGCTGACCCCGGTCACCGATCCGTCGGCCGCCACCCCGGTCGCCCCGAATGCCCCGGCCGTCAAGCAAATCGACGCCACCGCGAACGCGAACTTCAATCAGGCGCTGAGCAACCTGACCAATGAGGTCTCCGTCGGTGTCGCCATCGGCAGCCTCATCGGCACCGTGATCGGTGCGGGCATCGGCTGTATCGCGGGTGGCGCGGCGGTCGGCGCGGGCGCGGCCGCCATCACCATCGGCACCCTGGCGATTCCCGGTTTCATCGGCGGGTGCCTGGTCACCGGCGCGGCCCTGGCCGCCATCGGCGTGGTCGCGGGCACCATCTTCATCGGCGGTCCGGTCGCGGCCGTGGCGCTGTTCCAGTTCTTCAACGAGCTGAACACCCCGCCCGCCCCGGCGGCCTAGTCGCCCTGTCGTGACCCGGGGAAGGACGTCGGGAACAGGTCATCTGTGCTGCGGCGCAGATAATCTCGTTCGGAGTAGGCGTCCTTCATCCGATCGAACAGCCGCTGGGCGCGTCGGGTCATGGCCGTCAGGTCGATACCCGGTATCCGCCCGTCACGCATGACGATGCGGCCCGCGATCATGGAGAAGGTCGCCGCGCGGGCCGTGCTGTTCATGCAGAGGGTGCGGATGGGATCGTCCAGCACTCCGTCGAGCGGATCGCCCAGCCGGAAGGCCACCAGATCGGCGGTCGCGCCCGCCTCGATGCGACCGAGATCGGTGCGGCCCAGCGCGGTCGCGCCGCCGAGGGTGGCCGCGGTGACATAGTCCGCGTAGCCGATCGCATCGGTGCGGTGCGCCAGGATCTTGGCGACGGTGACACCGGTGTCGATGCCGCGCACCAGATCCGGTGGGAAGGAATCGGTTCCGAGTGCGAGGGCCACACCCGCCGATCGATAGCGCGCGAAGCTGTCCAGGGCCGCACCATGCCGGGCCATGGTGAGCGGACAGTGGATGACCGTGGCTCCCGAGGCCGCCAGGGTGGCGAGGTCGGTATCGGTGTCGGCGTCGACGAAGGGATTCGAATCGATGTAGATGCCGTGCGGTATCAGCAGATTCGGCCCGAGCAGCCCGGTCTGCGCCAGCACCTCCAGCGGCGGCGCGCCGAACTCCTCCAGGATCAGTCGTCGTTCCAGTAAACCCTGTAATGCGTGCAGCCGCACCAGCACACCGGATTCCGCGGCGAGTTTCGCGGTGCGCCGCATGAGGTCCGCACCGAGCGTCTCGATCCGGCAGGGCAGCAGCGCTCCGTGCACGAGATCGGAATCTCGTGCGCGCGCCCAATCCAGAAACGCTGCGGCACCGTCGAATCCGTCATTGCCCAGGGCCTCGTTCCAGTAGATGGAGCGGGTGCCGTCCGCGTCCACCACATTGACGCCCGCGCGATAGCTCGGCCCGAGATACACCCGCAGCCCGAGCCGCTCCGCCGCCTCGCCCATGGCGATGGCGTCCGCGCAGGTTTCGGCCCAGTCGCTGTGCACCTCCGAGGCGATCGGCATGGCCGTGGTCACCCCGTGCAGCAGCAATTGCGCGAAGCCGTATTCGCGGATGAAAGCGCGCTCCTCGGCATCGAATACGGCCCGCCGCCGATGTTCGGCGTAGTCGCGTGACCATTGCAGACCGAGCCCGAGTTCGGGTGACTGCCAGGAATCGATAATGGTGTGGTCGATATCGGTGAGCGCGTCGAGGTCGATGAGCCCGGGCATGAGCAGCGCGTCACCGAGTTCGATAACCGTCTCGGCGGCCGGTCCGGTCGCGCGCGGCCCGGCGAAGACGATTCGCGAGCCGTCCACCACGACCTCGCCGTGCTCGATCAGCACATGCGAGCCTTCTTCGTGAGCGAGTAGATATCTCGCCCGAATGCGTTGGCGCACAGTCACTGTCCCGCCCGTCCCCAGCGTCCGGGGATCTCGAAGCCGTCCAGTGCGGTGTCCACCGCAACCACCGCGCCCCGATGGATGACGGTGCGCTCTGCCGGCCGATCCATCACTGCGGCCGTGGGGCTCACCGCGTCCACGAGCACGAATTCGGCGGGATCACCCGAGGTGAAACCCGGATGCGATCCGAGTCGATCCAGTACCGGCAGATCGTGATCCAGAATGCTCGCGCCGCCCCAGGTCGCCACCGCCAGCGCGTGTTCCACCTGCGGATCACTGGAATACCCTTGGACGAACGCCAATTGCCAAGCGCGATCGAGCATGTCGCCATTGCCGTACGGCGACCAGTAGTCGCGCTGGCCGTCCATCCCGACCCCGACGCGCACCCCGGCGGCGGCCAGGTCGAGCAGTGGCAACTCCCAGCCGCTACCCCCGGCGGCATGGGTGATATCCACCCGATTCGCGGCCAGTCGTTCGATGGTCGCGGGTACGCCCCGCAGTCCGCTCGCCAGCGCGCGGGCGTGCGAAATCGTTACGCGCCCTTGCATTCCGAGCGCCTCGACCCGCTCCAGAATGAGCGACAGGGTGAACAGGCCGAGCTCACCGGCCTCGTGCAGATGGATATCCGCCCCGACCTGATGCCGTTCGGCGAGCTCGAATACCGCGTCCAGATGCCGCACGGGATCACGGTCGATCTCACACGGATCGATACCGCCGATGAGATCCGCGCCACCGCGCAGCGCCGCGTCGAGCAGATCGAAAACCCCCGGCTCGAGCAGGATTCCGACCTGGGGGAAAGCCACGATCTGCACATCGGCGGCGTCGGCGTAGCGTTCCCGCGCCGCCAGCACGCCTTCGAACTTCGTCAGTTTCGAATCGGCGTCCACCTGCGCATGCGTCCGAATTCTGGTGGCGCCATTGGCGATCGCCGTAGCGAGGGTGAATGTCGCGCGTTCTGCGACCGAACGCTCGGCCGATCGCCAGTTCGCCCGGTCGTTCATGATGCGGCCCCAGCGTCCCGGTTCACCGGTGTAGGCGCGGAAAGGCAAACCGAGACAGCTGGAGTCGAGATGCAGATGTACATCCGAGAGCGCGGGAAGAATGAGCCTGCCGCCGCCGTCCAGCACCTGGCCCGCCGGAGCGTCGACCGTTCCCACGGCGGAAACCGTTGCTATCGCGCCCTTCTCGATCGTGACGTCGACGGGTTCGCCGCCCCAGGGGCGCACGTTGGTGATGTGGAGGTTGCCGCTCATACTTCCTTCTTCTCGCTCGTCATCGGGTGAGAGGTGGTCAGCTCTTCGGGAAGGTGACCGCGTCCAGGGTGATCATGCCGTCGGCGCGCGGCGTCCAATTCAGGCCGGGCCGCACCGCATAGCTGGTGTCGGGCGTGTACAGCCCGATCAGCAGCGCCTGACCGTCGTTATGCCGGAACAATTCGCTGTAGGCATTGATCCGATCCTGTCCGCCGACCGTCCGGGTCTTGGCGACCAGGGCCTTGGTGACCGGTTGCATGGCGTAATCGTTCTGCTGTCCGCCGAACATGGACGACACCGGCGCGTCGCCGTCCATGGTGGAGGGCGCGTAGGTGTTCAGATACAGCCCGGTCGCGGATTTGGTGCCGTAGATGATCTGCGAGAAGCTGCCCTGATCGGTGCCGTTCAGCGTGACATTGATGCCGACCTTGGCCAGATCGCCCTGAATCGCCTGCGCGATTTCCGAACTCAGTGGAATGCGCCCGTTGGTGGCGTATTGGAAGGGAATGGCCTGACCCTTGTACCCGGATTCCGCGAGCAGCTGTTTGGCCTTGGCCGGATCGTAAACCGCCTGCGGATAGGCGGGATCGAAGCCGCCGACATTCTTGGCGATCAGCTGATTGTCCACGGTCGCCTTACCGGCGAGCACATTCTTCACAATGGCGGTCCGGTCGATGGCCAGCGCGATCGCCGCGCGCACCTTCTGATCGGCCAGCGGCCCGGCGGAGGAGTTCATACCCAGGAAGGTCACGCCGTTCGACACATTGGCCTTGACGGTCACATTGGCCGAACCAGAAACCGCCGACACCTGATTCGGCGCGATGAGCGCGACGTCGAGGCTGCCGGACTGCACACCATTGAGGCGGGCATCGGCATCGCCGACGGTCTTGAAGGTGATCTTCTCGACCTCGGTGGCCTTACCCCAGTAGTTCGGATTGCGCTTGAGCACGTATTCGACGCCGCGCGTGTAGTGATCGAACATGAACGGCCCGGAACCCACCGGGGCCGCGGCGAATCCGGCGGATCCGAGTTTGGTGTAGACGTCCTCGGGCACGATCGACACACCGGTGACAATGGTCGGCCAGGCCGAATACGCGGCGTTGAGGGTGAATATCACGGTGTTCTGCGGTCCGACGACGGCGTGCTCGAACATCTCCATGTACGAGGCCGGATCACCGGTCGGATTGGCCTTGATGGTGTTGTAGGTGAACGCCACGTCCGAGGCTTTCACCGGTGCGCCGTTCTGGAATTTGGCGTCCTCGCGAATGGTGAAGGTCCACTGCGTGAAATCGGCGTTGTGCTCCCATTTGGTGGCCAGCAGCGGATTGATCTTGCCGTCGGCGTCGAAGCGGGCCAGCTGCTCGAATTCGGCGAAGTAGTAGTTGTAGCCCGCGAGCGAGCCGTCCATGATCGGGTCGGGCACATGCTCGGGTTCGGCGACCGCGCCGACGACGATGGCGTTCGACGAATTACCGGAGACGCCGGCGGGGGAGCAGCCGCTCAGGACGAGCGAACCGGCGGCCAGCACGGTCAGCCCGGCCAGCACGGTGGAGAGGTTGGATCTCATTGATTTCCTTCATTTTCACAGGGGGAAGAGGCAGGCCACCGCATGGCCGTCCGGATCTCGGGATTCAAGGGGTGGAACATGGTGCGCGCATTCGGCTTTCGCGATCGGACAGCGTGTGCGGAAGGTGCAGCCGCTGGGCGGGTTGGCCGCATCGGGCAGTTCACCGCGCAACAGCGCCGCGGTCCCGCGCCCGCGACCCCGGGGGTCGGGCACCGGTGCGGCGGCGATGAGCGCGCGGGTGTACGGATGCCGGGGTGCGGTGAAAACGTCCTCGGTCGCGCCGATCTCGACGAGCTTGCCCAAATGCATGACGGCCACCCGGTCCGCCAGATGTCGCACCACCGAAAGGTCGTGCGCGATGAACAGATACGACAGTCCGAGCCGCTCCTGCAGATCCCGCAGCAGGTTGATGACCTGGGCCTGCACCGAGGCGTCCAGTGCCGACACCGGTTCGTCCAGCACCAGCACCTCGGGGTCGAGCGCCAATGCCCGGGCGATGCCCAGGCGTTGACGCTGCCCGCCGGAGAACGCGGCCGGACGCCGATCCAGCGCATCCGCGCCCAGGCCGACCTGGGCCAGCAGTTCCAGGACGCGTTCGCGGCGGTAGACGCCCGCGATGCGCAGTGGTTCGGCGATGATGTCGTGCGCGGTCATGCGCGGATCCAGTGACGAATAGGGATCCTGGAACACCAGCTGCACCCGATTGCGCAGCGCCCGCCGCGCTTTCGGCCGCAGTGCGCCCAGATCCTCACCGAGGATGCGAATACTCCCCGAATCCGGGGTATTGATTCCGAACAGGGTGCGCACCAGCGTCGACTTCCCGCCGCCGGATTCGCCTACCAGGCCGAAGGTTTCACCGCGCCGCACACTGAACGAGATCCCGTCCAGCGCCCGCAGCGTGCGCTTGGCGCGCAGGCCGCGGCGGCTGGTGAAGGACACCCGCAGGTCCTCCACGCGAATGACGTCCTCGGGTGACTCGGTGACTTCCGTTGCGGCGGAGTCGGTCTCGGGACTGTTCCTGCTCATCGCTCGGACGTGATCGGGAAGGGCGATCGGATTCATGAGGCTGCCTGCCGTCCGCTCGGTGCGGTGGTGCGCATCGCCTCCCGCGCGGGCGGGCAGGCGAGCGCGTGATCGGTGTCGAGTGCGATCAACGCGGGCGTGTTGGTATCGCACTCCGCTGTCTTGCCGGGGAATTCGCAGCGCGGTGCGAAACCGCAGCCGGTGGGTCGCTGTGCGGGTGCGGGCGGTGATCCGGGGATGGCGTAGGCGCGGCCGTCCGGTTCGCCGTCACCGCCGAGCAGACTGCGTTGCAGCCCCCGGGTGTACGGATGTGCCGGATCATCGAATATCTGCCAGACCGTGCCGGTTTCGACGACCCGGCCCGCGTACATGATGGCCACGCGGTCCGCGTGCTGGGCGACCAGGCCGAGATCATGGGTGATGAGCACCATGGCCGCGCCGGTGCGCGCGCGGGCCTCGGCGAGCACCTGCATGAGCTGGGCCTGCACCGTGACATCGAGCGCGGTGGTCGGTTCGTCGGCGATGAGCACCGCCGGATCGTTCGCCATCGCCATGGCGATCACCGCGCGCTGGCGCATACCGCCGGACCATTCGTGCGGATAGGCGCGGGACCGCTCCTCGGGCTGCGGAATACCCACCGCCGCAAGCAGTTCCACGACGCGCTGCCGCCTAGCCTTGCGATCCAGGCGCTGGTGGACCGCGAGCGCGCGCTCGATCTGCACGCCGACCCGGCGCACCGGATTGAGCGAGGTCATCGGATCCTGGAAGATCATGCCGAGTTCCGCCCCGCGCAACCGCCGCAGGGTCTCGTCATCCGCGCCGACCAATTCGCGACCGCGGAATCGGACGCTGCCGGAGAACACCGTCAGCGGTGGCGTGAGCAGGCCGAGTACGGCGAGCATGGTGACCGACTTCCCGGAGCCGGATTCACCCACCAGACAGAGGACTTCGCCAGGTTCCAGGCGCAGCGATACCGAATCGACGAGCACGATGCGCTCGCCCTCCGGGGTCACGTATCCGACCGTCAGATCGGTGACTTCGAGCAG
This sequence comes from Nocardia sp. NPDC052001, assembly GCF_040680615.1. Lineage (NCBI taxonomy): Bacteria > Bacillati > Actinomycetota > Actinomycetes > Mycobacteriales > Nocardiaceae > Nocardia > Nocardia sp. NPDC052001. The sequence goes on from NZ_JBFAXC010000002.1 coordinate 60,345, forward strand.
CGGAGTGGAGGTCATGCCGCCACCGCCTGCCGGCGTCCGGCCCGCACGGTGCGGCGCAGTCCCTGTCCATCGCCGGTGAAACGCTGACTCACCAGCAGGGTTCCGCCGATCACCAGCAGCAGCGCGACGGCCGGGACGATGGTCAGGTACGGCGCCTGCCGCACATACTTCTGCCCGTCGGTGATCATCAGACCCCAGCTCGGCGTCGGCGGTTGCACACCGAGCCCGAGGTAGTCGAACGACGAGATCATGATCATCACATTGCCGAGGTCGGCGGTGGCCAGAATCCCGACGGGTGTGAGTACATGCGGCACAATGTGTTTGCGCATGACCCAGCTCGAGCGCGCGCCGAGCAGTCGCGGCGCGATGACGAAATCCCGTGTGGACAAACCCAATGCGACCGATCGGCTGACCCGGGCGTACCCGACCCAGAACGTCAGCCCCAGAATCGTGGCCATGAGCATGACGCTCGGCCCGCGCACCGCGGACAGCGCCATGATCACCAGGGACATCGGAACCGCCAGCTGCACATCGGCATAGCCCATGAGCAGGCTGTCCAGCGGGCCCCGGAAGTAGCCCGAGACCGTGCCGATCACCACACCGATCAGGGCGTTGACGAGCACGATCACCACCACCAGCGCGAGGGTGATCCGCCCGGCCAGCGCGAGCCTGCTGGCCAGATCCCGGCCCAGCGAATCGGTGCCGAGCGGATAGTGCCCGGTGGTGAACGGCCGGGTGAACGCGGCCGAGAGTTCCTGGGCGTAGGGACTGTATCCCGGGGTCAGCGGATACAGCAGGGAGAACAGCACGACCGCGAGAATCATGGCTATTCCCGTGAGTGCCAATATATTTCGCGCCGAATATCTGCGCGTCGAGGACGCACGGGACGGGCGCGGCAGAACAGGGATCATCGAACTCTCGCTCTCGGATCGACGAAGCCGTACAGCAGGTCGACGGCCAGATTGACCAGGACGAAGATGGCGGCGATCACGATGAGTCCGGACTGGACCACCGGGAAGTCGCGACTGAACACCGAACCGAGCATCAGCTGGCCCAAACCCGGCCAGGCGAACACGGTTTCGACGATTACCAGACCGCCGAGCAGGGTGCCGAAATTTATACCGGAGACGGTGAGCACCGGTAGCAGCGCATTGGGCAGGATCTCGCGCACGATGACCGTCGAGCGGCGTTCCCCGCGGGCGTACGCGGTACGCACGTAGTCCTGCGAACTCTCGGTGGTCAGCGAATTGTCCAGCAGCCGTGCGTAAACCACGAACTGCGCGGTCGCGATGGTCACCGCGGGCATGACGATCGAGAGCGGATTCGCCCCCGCCAGCGAGGGCAGCCAGCCCAGCGTCACCGAGAACACCAGCACCAGCAGCAGTCCGAACAGGAAGTCCGGCACCGCGAGTCGGCCCGCGCCCACGCCGAGCAGTACCCCGCGCAACGACCAGAACCCGCTCAGATGCACGGCCAGCACCGCGAACAGCGCGAGCGCGACGCCGAGCAGGAAACCGGCGGTGCCCAATTGCAGTGAGGCGGGCAGTCTTTGCAGCACGATCGTCATGGACGAAGTGCCGTCCTGGCGATAGGAGTCACCGAAATCCCCGGTGATCACACCGCCCAGATAGTCCAGGTACTGGGTGAGCAGTGGTTTGTCGAAGCCGAGTTTCGCGTTGAGCGCCGCCACATCGGCCTGGCTCGCGGTTTCCGGCAGCAGCGTCGCCGCCGGACTGCCGGTGAGCCGTCCGAGCCCGAAGGCCAGGGTGATGACGACGAAGACGGTGATCACCGCCTGAAGCAGGCGGCGCAGCAGGTAGGCGGCCAAGCGTTTCTCCTCGGATCCGATGTTCGGTATACAGAATCACCGACCTCGGTTTCCTGAGGGTGTTGTTCATGTTTCGTAAGAGATATATCGGTATACCGAAACCAGTTCGTAGACTGGGCGGGTGCCTCGAAACGTGAGTACGTCAGAGTTGATCGTCGATGACACCTCCCAGACCCGCCGCATCTACGACGACCTGCGGCGCAGCATCATCACCGGGGTCTACTCCGAGGGGCAGAAGCTGCCCGAGGCCAGACTGGCCGAACTGCTCGGCGTTTCGCGCCTGCCGGTGCGGGAGGCGTTGACGCTCTTGGAATTCGACGGGATCGTCACCGCCCAGCCGCGCCGCAGCGCCGTGGTGCAATCCTGGGACCGCACCGCGGTCGAGGAGCTCTTCGATGTGCGAATCGGCCTGGAGCCCTTGGCCGCCCGGCTCGCGGCCGCTCGTATTCGACAGGGGGCGGACAGTGCGCCACTGGAAGCCGCGCTGTCGAACTCGCAGGCGGCCATCGCCTCCCGCGATCCGCTGCGCATCGCGGAGACCAATGCGGATCTGCACGGCGCGATCGTCGAACTCGCGGGCAACACGCTGCTCACGCAATTGATGCGAGCGATTCTGGCCCGTATGGCGTGGCTGTTCTTCATCACCACCGAACGGGACGCGGCCGAACAGCTCGACGATCACCGCCATCTCATCAGTGCCATCACCTCGGGCGACGAGCGCCTGGCCGAATACGCCATGCTCAGTCATACCGAGGCGGGCCGCATTCCGACCCTCAGGATCCTGGCCGAACTGCGCCGCACGAACGACGCTTAACCCTTCCCGTCATCCCGGCGCGCTTTCGGCCGGGATCCACACCCGTGTAATGCATCGCGGTGCGTGGATCCCGGCCGAAAGCATGCCGGGATGACCGAAGGGATTACGCGCCGACGGGTACGCGACCCGCGAGGATGGCCTCGGCGGTGTTCGCGGGCCACTCCAGTCCGGCGTCGAGTTTGCTCAGCACATCGGCGGCCGGGGATTCGACCAGGCTGCGCTCGATCTGGCTGATCATGCCGGCGGCCGGTCCGCCCTTCTTGGCGACATCGCCCTGGGTCCAGCCCATTTCCTTGCGGCGGGCCTTGACTCGATCGGCGAGGGCGTTGAGGTCGGGGCCGTCGCCGGGCTGCGCCGCGGGCTCGGCCGCGGCCGGTGCGGGCTTCGCCGCAGCATCCGCGGCCGGTTTCGCCGCGGCGGCCTGTGGCGCGGCGGCCTTCGCGGCCGGTGCGGCCGACTCGGCCGAAACGGCCGCGGCGCTCTCACCTCGCATCGCGCGCTCTGCCGCTTCCTGCTGCTTCTTCGATACGCCGCCACTGGCCAGGAAAGCCTGTGTGTTGAGCCGCGAGCGCTTTCGCCTACCCATCTTTGCCATAAAACCCTCCCTGATCTGTCGATGCCCACGGTCGTCGGAGCATGGGGAAGACTGCCACGACTGCGCGTGACCCCCGGGCATGAGCGGAAGCTCGGCGTGCCGCGAACCGCTGGCTACCCCTCTTCGGAGCCGAGCCGGGGTCCGGATGGCTCCGATTTCAAAGTCATTCGGGGCGCAATCGGACCGGGAGTTCGGTGAGGCCCCGAATGACCGGATTCGGATACCAGCGCAGCTCCGATTCGGGGACGGCCAGGCGCATGTCCGGAAAGCGCCGCAGCAGCGCGGTGAACGCCGATTTGGCTTCCAGGCGAGCCAGCGGAGCGCCGACGCAGAAATGCATGCCGTGCCCGAAGGCGAGATGGGTACTGTGCTCATCGACGGGGTGGAGCTGATCGGGGTCGGGGTAGTGCGCCGGATCGCGATTGCCCGCCGCGAGTGCCACGTAGACGACTTCCCCCGTCGGAATCACGGTATCGCCGACCGTGATCGGCTCCACGGTGAAGCGCGGCGTGGCCAGATCGACCGGGCCGTCCAGGCGCAGAAACTCCTCCACCGCGCCGGGTATCAAGCCGGGATCGGCGTGCAGCCGCTCCAGCCAGGGGCGGTCGCGCAGCAGGGCGAGCGCGCCGTTGCCGATGAGATTGACGGTGGTCTCATGCCCGGCGACCAGGAGCAGCAGCGCCATGCCCACCAATTCCTGATCGTCCAATCGCGCCTCGTCGTCGACGATCAGCAGTGAGAGCAGATCCTCACCGGGGTGTACCCGCTTGTCCCGCAGCATATTTCGCAGGAAATGCACCATATCGTGGTGGGCGCGGGCGCGATCGGTCGCCGGATCGGCGGTGCCGACCAGCGCCCTGGTCCACGCCCGGAAGGTATCGCGATCGTCGATGGACACCCCGAGTAGATGGCAGATCACCGTCACCGGCAGCGGCACCGCGAAGGCCGCGAGCAGATCGACCCGCTCGAATTCGCCCATGGTGTCGACGAGTTCACGCGTGGTCCGCTCGATGACCGGTTCCAGCAGCGCCACCCGCCGCGCGGTGAAGGCCCGCGCCACCGCCTTGCGCAGCCGGGTGTGGTCCGGCGGATCGGAATTGAGCATATGCCGCAGCACTTCCCGGGGCCGCGGATTCACCCGTGGCACACCGCGTTTGCGCGCCAGGACCTGTTCGAACAGATCGATATCCTTGCGCAGCCGCGGATCCGCCAGCGCCGCGCGCCCCTGCTCGTATCCGAGAATGAGCCACCGATCCAGCCCATCCCCGAAATCGACCCGATGCACCGGCCCGGCCGCGCGCCACCGCCGGTAATACTCGTGCGGATCGGCGAAGAACTTCTCGTCGAGCAGCTCGCTCATCACTCCGACGCTACGCCAATTCCACCGAGCGCCATGGCAATCCGGCGGAGCACGGCACCGGGTTCAGCGCTTGGCGGCGCTGCGCTCGCGTACTCGGTTCAGGGTCAGGTGCCAGAAGGTGCTGGCCAAGTCGAGGGGGATGCGGGGCTTGGCGGCGCGTTTGGTCATTTCGAGGCGGGTCTTGCGGAGTAGGTCGGCGGGGGCCTTGTCCGGGTGGCCGGTGTCGAAGGGCGGGTGCGGATCGTATTCGATGCCGAGTTGGACCATTTGCGCCGCTTCGGTGCCCGCGATCTCGCCGACCAGCCACAGCCCCAGATCGATTCCGGCCGAGACGCCGGCGGCGGTGACGATCTTGCCGCTGCGCACGATGCGATCGTGCGGTCGCGATTCCGCGCCGAAGGCGGCCAGCATGGGCTGGGCCGACCAGTGTGTGGTCGCGGGATGCCCGCGCAGGATATCGGCGGCGGCCAGCACCAGCGATCCGGTGCACACCGAGGTCGTCCACTGGGTGTTCGGATGCACCGCGCGCAGCCAGTCGATGAGTTCGCGATTGGCCATGGCCTCGGTGGTCGCGGCCTCGGAACCGCCGATCAGCACCAGATCCGGGGCGGGCGTCTCGGCGAAGGTGTGCGTCGCGCCCAGCACCAGCACCCCGGAGTCCGAGACGATCGGGCCGACTTCATTGGAGACGAAACGTAATTCGCTGTCGGGCAGCGAGCGCAGCACCTCGTACGGGCCGATGGCGTCGAGCACGGTCATGCCCGGGTACAGCACGATGGCGATCTGGAAGGTCATGGGGGACTCTCACTTTCGGTGTTCTTTGACGTGCTGTCACACGCGGGTGAAGCGGGCGCGGTATTCGCCCGGCGGTATGCCCAAGTGCCGGTGGAAGATTCGATACAGCGTTTCGGGACTGCCCAGCCCGACCGCGGCGGCGACCCGGTCCATGGGCTGATCGGTGTTCTCCAGCAGCCGCCGCGCCGCCCCGATCCGCACCTGTTCGACATATCGCGCCGGGGTGGTGCCGGTCTCGACGGCGAACACCCGGGAGAAATGCCGGGTGCTCATCCCCGCGCGCTCGGCCAGCGCGGGCAGTGACAGATCCGATTCCAGATTCTCCTCCAGCCATACCTGAAGCAGCCGAAGCGAATTGCGCTTGGGCGGATCGGCGGCCATGGGTGTGCTGAATTGGCTCTGCCCGCCGGGGCGATGCAGGTACACCACCAGCCAGCGCGCCACCTCGCGCGCCACCTCCGGCCCGTGGTCGGCGCTCACGATGGCGAGTGCGAGATCGATACCGGCGGTGACGCCCGCCGAGGTCCAGATCGGCCCGTCGCGTACATAGATGAGATCGGGTTCGGTTGTCACAGCGGGGAATTCGCGTCCGAGCAATTCGCCCGCCGCCCAGTGCGTGGTGACCCGGCGGCCGTCCAGTAGTCCGGTGCGGGCGAGCGGGAACGCCCCCGAGCACACCGAGGTGATCCGTTCGGCGTACCCGGCCGCGTGCGCGATCCCCGCGATCAGTTCGGCGTCCGCGCTCGCGTTCCATGAACCCAGCCCACCGGCGACCAGCAGCGTGTCGATCTGTTCGGACCAGTCGGCGAGTGCGTGGTCGGCGGTCACGGTGACCCCGCTGCTCGCGCGCACCGGTCCGGGCCGCACCGCGGCCACTTCCACGCGGTAGCCGTCCGCGCCCACGAGTGCGGCCGCACCGCCGAACACATCGGCGGGCCCGGCCAGATCCAGCAGCGCGAACCCGTCGTACACCACCATCAGCACCACCCGCATGCCTTCAGCCTGCGGTGTGCGCCCGATGGCGTCAATGACACGACTCTTGCAAATTCGGCCATCGGCTGCCGGTCGGAGCGCTGCCGCGGCGGCTTGATATGAATGGCGGGTGGCCCGACATCAGTTCCTCTGCCCCCTGCGCTGGTCCGATATGGACGCCGACGGGCACGTCAGCAATGCCGCGCATCTGCGCTATCTGGAGGAAACCCGCATCGACCTGTTCGGGACGCGCGGGTTCAGCGGATCGAGCGTGGTCGCGCAGATGGATATCGACTATCTGACGCCGCTGCGGTACCGCTCGCATCCGGTGCGGGTGGAAACCTGGGTGACCAAGGTCGGCGGCTCCTCCTTCACCCTGGCGCAGGAGATCCGCGATGACGAGGTGGTGTACTCCACCGCGATCTGCACCATGGTCGCCTTCGACAGCGAGTCGCAGCGCTCGCGCAAACTCGGCGATACCGAACGCGGCATGCTCGAGGAGTTGAGTCTGTGATGCACAGCTACGCCATTCAATTGCGCCGCACCGATATGGACGCGCTCCAGCATGTCAACAACGTGATCTTCGCCCAGTATCTGGACGAGGCGCGCACCGATCTGCTCGACGGTCACCACTCCCCGGATACGCCATGGCGAGTCGTGGTCGCGGGGCAGCGCCTGAGCTATCGCACCCCGCTGGTCTTTCGTACCGATCCGGTCACCGTCACCACCGTGGTGGATCGAATCGGGACCAGTTCGTTCACCCTGGCGCACGAGGTGCGTGATGCCGAATCCCTGTATCTCACAGCGACTTCCACGCTCGTGACGGTATCGGACGGTGCCACCCGCGCGCTCACCGCGGCCGAGCGTGACTTCCTCGCGAGGTTCGCGGCACCGCGAAACTGATCGCCCCGCGCGGACGCCGCGCATATGATGGATGTATCGCCTGGTCAGCGCTGCAAGGGGGTCCATTATGGCCAAGATGACCGTCGACGAACTGCTCGAAGTCTTCAAAGGTATGACGCTGCTGGAACTCTCCGGTTTCGTCAAAGCCTTCGAAGACGAATTCGGCGTGACCGCCGCCGCCCCGGCCTACGCCCCGCCATCCGATGGCGCGGTCGCCGAACCCGAAACCGCCGAGGAGCAAACCGAATTCGATCTCATCCTGGAATCCTTCGGTGACAAGAAGATCCAGGTGATCAAGGCGGTCCGCGAAATCGTCTCCGGCCTGGGCCTCAAGGAAGCCAAGGACCTGGTCGAATCCGCCCCGAAACCGGTTCTGGAAGGCGTCTCCCGCGACGCCGCCGAAACCGCCCGCGTCAAACTGGAAGCCGCGGGCGCTCGCGCCGCCCTGCGCTGAACGCCGGCTTGCATTAGAGCGGCCCCGTCATCCCGGCATGCTTTCGGCCGGGATCCACACCCTCGGCGTGCGTCGAATCTCGCGCCGCACTCGCCCGGGTCTGCCAGAGTGTGCTGATGAGGTGGTCGTTCGCCCTGCTGGTGGTTCTCGCGCTGGTTGCCGGATGTGCAAGCGCCGCAACGCATTCGGGGTGGCGAGAGCTTACCCCACCAACGGCGGGCGCGCGGGTGCTGGAGCTGATCCCGGTCCGCGACGGGGTGCTGGCGCTCGGGTCGGTGCCTTCCGGTGCGGATCGGGCTCCGGCCGCCTGGCTATCGGCGGACGGCACCCGGTGGACATCGATTCCGGTGCGACCGGACAGTCCGTACGGCTTTCTGGCGGAACTGATTTCGGTCGGTGCGGGGGAGCGGACCGTGGTGCTCGGTCAGGCTTTCGGTGGCGCACACGGGAATCCCCGCATGACGATCTGGAGCGCCGATCACCCCGAGACGGTGGACCACCCCGCCGAACTGGTCGAGCATCCACAGGCTTTCGAGTTGTTCGGCGGTCCGCACGCGCTGGCGGTGACGGCCGCCGCGGGGCTCGCCGGTGTCACCGTCCTGATCGGCGGGTGGGACGGTCCCGGCGGCCGATACGGTGCCGCCACCTGGACCTCGGTCGACGGCGCGAACTGGGAACGCCACGCGGATGACCCCGCGCTGTCCTCGGTACCCGGCGAACTGACCGGAGCCTCGGCCATCACCACCGGGCCACCCGGTTTCGTGATCGTCGGTCAGACCCAGCGCGATCGCACCCAGCTGCCGCTGAAATGGACCTCCCCGGACGGCTTCACCTGGCGCCGCATCTCCCTGCCGGGCACCGCCGCCCTCGCCACCCGGGCGGGCTGTAATCCGGACCGCTGCACCATCTTCGGCCAGTCCACCGCGGCGTCGCCCACCCTGCTGTGCTGGCCGAACGACGCCACCCCGGCGGTCTCCGGTCCGGCCGCCGGAATCATCGACACCCTGAAGGTCATCGCCGAGAACTCCCGAACCTTGGCGATGGTCCGGCTCGACGGCGCGGCACACCTGCTGTCCGTCGATCCGAATTGCGCCGACTGGCAGGACATTCCACTCCCGGTTCCCGCGACCCGCGTCCAAATGGCAGCGCTCCCAGCCGGACTCCTGCTGTCGACCATCGAGGACAACGCCAGCCGCCTGTGGCTCCGCTCGCATCCCTGATTCTCTCGGCGGGCGGTTTCCGGCGCGGGTGAACCCCGTGCACGCCCGCGCCATTGCGCGCGCGCAAACTGTCCAGTTTGCGTTGCTAGGGTATTGCGGTGGCGAATGGCTGGCGGGCTGGGAGGATGCGCGGGTGACGCAGGCGCTGATCGTTATGGCGGGGGCGGTGGCGCTGTGGTCGCTACTGGCCGCGCGGTTGGAGCGGTGGCAGATCACCGCGCCACTGGCAATGGTGGTGGCCGGGATCGTGGTGGGGTTCGGCACCCGGAACACGCTCGGCGAGACGCTCAATACCAAGGTCGCGCAGCATGCGGCCGAGATCGTGCTGGCGGTGCTGCTGTTCGTCGATGCCACCGAGGTGCGCGGCGGACTGTTCGGCCCGCAGCCGCGCGCGGTGTTCCGCATGCTGCTGATCGCGCTGCCGCTGGGCCTGGGACTGTCGGTGTTGTTCGGGGCCTGGCTGCTGCCGGGACTGTCCTGGGCGGTATTGCTGGTCATTGCCTGCGTCGTAGTGCCCATCGATTTCGCACCCGCGGCGTTCATTCTGCGAGACAGGCGGATTCCGCTGCGGGTGCGCGAGGTGCTCAATGTCGAGGGCGGCTACAACGACGGAATCGTCTCGCCCATCTTCATTTTCGCGCTCGCCCTGGCCGGTGACGCCTCGCACGCCACCACGCCGATGGGCGCGCTCGGCGATGCGCTGCCCTCGGCGGTGAAGGCCATCGCGGTCGGCGTCGCGGTGGGCTGGGCGCTGTCCGCGGCGACCAAGGCGGCCGAACAGCACGATCTGATGAGTCATCAATCCAAGCGCATGGCCATGGTGGCCGCGCCGATCCTCACCTATGCGGTGGCGGTCGGCTTCGGCGGCAATGGTTTCGTCGCCGCCTTCGTCTGCGGTCTGACCCTCAATTTCTTCCGGCATTCGACGAGCTTCCATCGCGAATTGGAATTGATCGACGATATCGGCTTCCTGCTGACCACCGCCATGTGGTTCGTCTTCGGCAGCGTCGCGGTCTTCTCCCTCGCCGAGGGACATGAATGGCGCGCCGTGCTTTTCGCGATCGCCGCCCTGACCGTGGTGCGCATCGTGCCCACCTATCTGGCCATGATCGGCTCGCATTTCTCGATGCGGGACCGCTGGCTGCTCGCCGCGCTGGGCCCGCGCGGCACCACCTCGATCGTGTTCGGCCTGCTCGCCTTCAATGGATTGAGCGGCGAGTCAGCCGATCTCGTCCTGCTGACCCTGGTGTTCACGGTGCTCGGCAGCATTCTGCTGCACGGGGCGGGCGTCCCGCTGGCCGCCCGCCGCCACGGTCAGGCCCGCTGACGCGCCTCCTGCCCGAACGAGCCCACCGGCAGCGAACCGTCGGGCAGCACCAGATCACCGGATTCCAATCGAATGCGCAGATAGCGGAACAGCTGCGCGGTCTGCGCGAACAGATGTTCACCCGCCCGCAGCGGTGCGCGTTGCGGCCGATCGGGCGAGGTGAATTGCGGCAGCGGTTCGACGACGGTGTGATAGTCGACATTGAAGAACAGCGGGAACGAATACCGCTCCTGTTTCACCTTGCGCACCCGATGCGTGGTGGCGACGAATTCGCCATTGGTCCAGAGTTCGAGCATGTCACCGATATTGATGACGAAGGTATCCGGAATCGGCGGCACATCGATCCAATCGCCCGCGCCGTTCATCACCTCCAGTCCGGGTGCGGTCGGCTTGAGCAGGGTGAAGCATTCGAAATCGCTGTGCGCGCCGATGCCCATGGCATCCTCGGCCCGCTCGTCATAGGGATAGTGGATCAGGCGCAGCTGACTGGGCGTCTTGGTGGCATAGCGCAGGAAGGTGTCCGGATCCTCGCCGAGGGTGACCGCGAACGCCCACAGCAGCTGCCGGCCCAGATCCAGGACGGCCTGATAGTAGGTGGTGACGGTATCGGCGAAACCGGGTAGCGCGGGCCAGACATTGGGGCCGAGCATGGGATTGCCCGCCAGATGATCGGGATCGTCCGCGGGCAGATCGAGCGCGGTGTCGAAGGCTTCCTTCAAATCCGGTGTGCCGCCGTCGAATCCCTCCTCACCGGTGGGGACATAACCGCGATGGCAGTCCGACAGCCCGATATAGGAGCGCATCTTCTCCTCGAGCGGTAGCGCGAAGAACTGTTCGGTGGCGGCGAGCAACCCCTCGAACAGCGCGGGATCGACCCCGGAACCGCTGATATAGAAGAACCCGACTTCGCGTGCGGCCCGGCCGATCTCATCGGCGACCGCGCGCCGTTCGGCCGGATCGGCCGAACGCAGTCCGGCCACATCGATGACCGGAACCGAGGTGAACGAGGTTACCTTGCTCATAGCGTCACATTTCCTTCCGTATGGCCGATCAGCCACTCCCGGGTGCGGAGCGCGCCATGATCGTCGATGTCATTGGTGTGCAGGTGAATTCGGGAATCACCGATCCAGCGCGGGGCCAGCCGCTGTGATTCGCGATAGGGCAGCGCGGAATCGGTGATGATCCATTCGCGGCCCTCGATCGATCCGAGTGAGAGTTCCACGGTCCCGGCGGTGGTTCGCATCGCCCAGCCGAACAATCGGTCGACCCGCACCAGTAGCGCTCGTCCGCCGTCACCGGACCGCAATTCCATTGCCCAGCAGTCCTGTCCGGGCCGGTCCCGTATCCAGTGTTCGAAGTAGTCCGCGTGCACGCCCACTTCGACCAGCACATCGGCCGCGTAGCTCATCCGGCCCTCATCCGGATGCGGTCCGGGCGGCTGCAATTCGATGCTGCGCCGCCAATGGAAGACATCGGCGTACTGGGTGAGCTGTCCGGCGAATCCGTCCTGCATGCGCATCCAGGCGCGCTGCTGATCGGTGAGATCCGCCGCACAGCGCACGCCGGTGAAATCGGGCCGGGGCATCGGCCTGCGCAGGTCGACGAATCGCGTAATGCCTTGCAACCAGCGCACATCGGTGGTGATGTCCTGTGACCCGTCGGGATCGACCAGCAGCGTGCGCTCCCACAGTCCGGCGCAGTCCGCCATCCGCACCGGTGTATCGGTCTCATGCGCGTTCATGCCGGGAACCGTTCGTGGAAGTGTTGGGTCCAGTGCGGCCAGGCATGCGGATCGTGCCCGGGGATGAGCGGATAGTTCTTCTCGTACGCGAGTTTCTTGAGCCGCCGGATCGGCTCGATGGTGTCCTCCGGATCGACCCCGACGAATCCGCCGATGGCCAGTTCCTGATCGATGTTCTCGGTGAGATCGGCCGCGTCGAAGGCGAATACGAATCCGCCGCCGCCCACGGTGCGATCCAGTTCGACCATGAAACTCTGATGTCCCGGCGTATGCCCGTAGGTCGGTATCGCGGTGATGCCGGGTGCGATCACCGCCTCACCGTCCGCGAGTTGCCAGTCGATGCGCGGATCGTCGAAATCGACCCGTGCCATCGCATGGTGTTCGGGCTCCGGATGATTGGACAGCCCGTATTCCAGCTCGATCCGCTGGGCGTGCACCGGCACCCGGCCTGCGAACAGTTTCAACCCGCCCGCGTGATCGTGATGCAGATGGCTGACCGCGACCGCGTGAATGTCGTCGATATCGATTCCGATATCGTGCAACGATTCCTCGATCGGCTCACCCGGACCGGGCAGCACCGGAATGTATTCCACGCTCGGATAGAACCGCCGGTACAGCGCCGGATCGCGAATCAGCGCGGTATTGAATCCGGTATCGAGCAGCACCCAGCCGCCATCGGTCTGCAGCAGCACACCCGGCGTGGGTTCCCGGAGCCGTTCATGCGCCGGAGCCCCGTGTACCGAAATGGCTTTGGGCAGTTCCTCCCAGCCCAGGGTGAGCAGGACGATGCGGCGTACACCCGTCATGGTTCACCCCACCGACAATCCGGCCAGGCGTAGCGAATTCGGCTCGGTCACCGCATGGGATTCGGCGACGCCCTTGAGCCAGGGTTGCGCCACCATGAAGTCATTGACATCGGCGATATTGAGCCAGCAGCCGGTGGCCGAGGCCTGTGCCGCGGCTCGCGAGAACACGTCCGCCGCACCGGATTCGCGTCCGGCTGCGAGCGAGGAGGTGACATCGGAGGAGGAACAGTTGAGGTAGTTCAGGCCGCCGTCGGGATCGAAATTGATATGTCCCCAGGTGTACGGCGACGGCGCGTCCGGCCAACCCGCGAGCAACAGCATTTCCGGTGCGTCGGCCGGGGTGGTACCGACCCAGCCGTAGATCTGCGAGGTGGGGTAGCCCTGCACCTTGGCGGTGATGCCGACCGTGGCCAGCTGCGTCTGGATCAGATTGCCGACCAGCTGATTATCGGGATTGCTGGAGTCGTAGCCGACGGTCACGGTCTTCTGATCGGCGGGCAGACCCGACACGATCTTCTGCAACGCCGAAGTGTCATGTGTGACAGTCTGTTTCGCGTAGTCGGCGGCCATCATATTCGGCGGATACACCTGCGCCCCGACCTTTCCGCGCCCGAAATAGGTCTGCTGCACGATCTGCTGTAGATCGATGGCCTGGTTCAGGGCCGCGCGCGCGGGCTGCGAGGTGAACATCCCCTTGTGCGGATTCACGTAGAAGTAGTTCGACATCATGGTCGGCAGTGAGTAATTCGCGAACTTGGAATTGCCGATGTACGACGAGACCGCCGAGGACGGCAGATCGTGCAGCACCGCCGCCAACTGGCCGTTGTTGAATTGCAGCTGCTGCGAGGAGGTATCGGTGATCACCGGCAGATCGACGGTCGTGAAGTAGGGCTTGTTACCCCAGTAGTCGCCGAAAGCGGCCAGCGCGTAATGAGATCCGACCTGTGCGTCGGTGAGCGTGTACGGGCCGGTGCCGAGATCATGGGTGGTCAGATAGGTTTGGGTGTTATCGGTCCCGGCATTGGCGGCCAGTCCGGCTGGGCTGAGCATGCGCGGCCCGTACGGCGAAGCGAGATAGTCCAGGAATACCGCGTTGGGTGCCTTGAGCGTGATCGTCGCGGCGTAATCACCCTGTGTGGTAACCGATTCGATATCGGAGACCATGTACGCCGGACCCTGATTCACCGCCAGCCGGCGATCGAACGAGGTCTTGATGGCGGCCGAGGTGAACGGCGTCCCGTCATGGAATTTCACGCCCTGGCGCAGCGTGAAGGTGAACACCTTGTTATCCGGCGACGCCGTCCACGCGGTGGCCAGCAGCGGTTGCAGCTCGGCCTTCTCGGTGCCCGGGGCGTATTGCAGCAGTCCCTCATACAGATTCGTGGTCAGCAGCAATCCCTGCCCGGCGTAGTACACGTCCGGGTCCGGCGGCTGACCCGGATCCTGCAGGAAGGACAGGTGCAGCACCTTATCGGTCGGTGCGGCATTGGGCGTGTGATCGGCGGAACCGCACGCGGTGAGCGCGAGCAGTGTGGCGGAGGCGAAAGCGGTTGCGGCCAGCAGCCTTCGGGCGGTGTGGAGCATAGGGCGGTTCCTTCGATTCGAACTTCAGGGGAAGGTCAGGCGGTGACGAGGCGCGGATCGGCGGCGGCCTGGAGCAGGTCGACGACCGTATTGATGACGACGTAGACCGCACCGAGCAGCAACGTCACCCCGGCGATGGCGGGGAAGTCGGCGACCGGAATGCTCTGGGCGACGTACTGGCCGATACCCGGCCAGCCGAAGACCTGCTCGACCACGAGCACGCCCGAGAACATCAGTCCCACTTGCAATCCCGTCATGGACAGTGCCGCACCGACGCAATTGCGCAGCACATGCCGGAGCAGGATGCGGGCCGGGCTCAGGCCCTTGGCCTTGGCGGTGCGCGCGTAATCGCTGTCGATATCGGTCAGCAGGCTCGACCGCAGCACCCGGCCGATCGCCACCGCCGGACCGAGCGCGATGACGGTGGCGGGCAGGATGAGATGGCTGAACGCGTCGCTGACCACATCGAACCGCCCAGCCAGCAGACCGTCCACGGTGAGCAAACCCGTTGGGCCCGTTGGCGCTCCGGAGATGGACGAACGGCCATTGGCGGGCACCCAGCCCAGGCGCTGATAGAACACGATCAGCCCGAGAATGCCGAGCAGGAACATCGGCACCGACGCACCGGCAAACAGCACCGCCCGCAGTACGCCCGCACCGGGCCAGCGCAGCGTGGTGGCGAAGGCCAGTAGCGCCGCCAGCACGAGCGCGATCACCAGGGCGCACAGCGCGAGTTCCAGTGTCGCGGGCACGAAATGCAGCAGATCGGTGCTCACCGGGCGGCGGGTGCGATACGAGGTGCCGAAATCGCCGTGCGCCGCCGCGGTCAGATAGTGCCAGAACTGCACCGGCACCGGCTGATCCAGGCCGAGCTCATGCCGTCGCGCCGCGATGGCGGCCTGCGATGCCGAACTGCCCAGTTGCGCGTGCACCGGGTCCAGCGGCGAAATGCGTTGCAGTACGAACATGACGCCGGTGAGCGCGATGAGGATGGCCACCATGGCGGCGAGCCGGGAGATGATGAATCCACGCATGTCAGCGGTCCCTACTCGTGAGATTGCGCAGGCAGTCACCGGCGACGGTGCCGATCAGCGCCAGTACCGCGACGCCGAGTCCCGGCATGACCGGAATCCACCACTGCTGCAGGAAGTAACTGAGATTGCGGGCCGCGTCCGCGCCGAGTTCCGGTGCGGGCGCGGGCTGTCCGAGACCCAGGAAGGACAGCGAGGCAAGGGTGAGGATGAGCGTGCCCAGATCCAGGCTGGCCGCGACCAGCGCGCCCGGTGTCGCACCGGGCAGCAGATGCCGCAGCGCCAGCCGAATCGGCCGCACCCCACTGAGTTTCGCCGCCTCCACATGCGGCCGGGCGGCCAGCGCGGCGATCTCACCGCGCACCAGCCGGGCGTAGAACGGCCACCACACGATGGAGACCGCGATCAGAGTATGGGTGAAGCCGGGACCGAGCGCGGCGACCACGGCAATGGCCAGCACCGGCGCGGGCAGCGCCAGGAACGCATCGGTGACGCGCATCAGCAGGTTGTCGATCCAGCCGCCGACCGTGCCCGCGATCAGGCCGATCAGACCGCCTATGGCCAGGCCGCTCGCCACCACCGCGAGTGCGGCGAACCAGCTGGCCCGCATACCGTAGAGCACCCGGCTCAGCAGATCACGGCCGATATTGTCGGTGCCGAGCAGGAATCCGCCGTGCCCGGGCGATTGCAGCGGCATGCCCACCGGCAGCAGTGGATCGTAGGGCGCGAGCACCGGCACGGCGAGTGCGACCAGCGTCACCACACCGAGCAACGCCACCCCGACGCCATTCCAGCCGCCGGGAAAAGCGCGGGACGCCACCGTGATTCGGGAACCGCGCAGCCGAGTGAGCGCGGGCAGGGCGACGGTCATATCAGCTCACCTTCTTTTCGATACACGCCACCTGATGCGTACCGCCGGGAATGCCCTCGAGCCGGACATCGAGCCGCGTATCGGAGCAAGCGTCCACCGCGACCGGGCAGCGCGGATGGAACGCACAACCAGACGGGGGAGCTAGCGGGCTCGCGGGCTCACCCCGGGGCGCGACGGGTGCGCGCGCGGGATCCGGAATTGCATCGATGAGCGCGCGGGTATAGGGATGCACCGGATTGCCGAGAACCTTATCGGCGGTGCCGATTTCGATGATCCTGCCCAGATACATGACCGCGATCCGATCGGCGACCACCCGGGCGACCGCCAGATCGTGCGTGACGAAGACGACCGACATGCCCAGGCTCCGGCGCAGCTCGCCGATGAGGTTGATCACCGACGCCGCCAGTGAGACATCCAGCGCACTGGTCGGCTCATCGCACAGCAGGATCGACGGCGGCACCACGGTCGCCCGCGCCAGCGAAACCCGTTGCCGCTGACCACCGGACAGCTGCCGCGCCCGCGCCTTCGCGATCTCGGGCACCAGCCCGACCCGCCCAAGCGCCGTCTCGACCGCGGCCTTGCGCTCGCCCCGCGACAACCCCGACCGCAACAGTCGCTCGGAGATCAACTCGCCCACCGACATCCACGGCGTCAGCGACGCCCCCGCATCCTGGAACACCATCTGCGGCCGCTCATCGGAGTTCGCCCCGGTCTGTACGGTCCCGCCGCTCGCCTGCTCCAAACCCGCGATCACGCGCAGCAGCGTGGACTTCCCGCATCCGCTCTCCCCGACCAGCGCCACCGCCTCACCGCGCTCGACGGTCAGCGAAACCCGCCGCAGCGCATGCAATGTCGCGCGATTGCGCAACCCGCCGACGCTGAACGTCTTGGTCACGTCACGCAGCACCACGGCCGGTCCGGCCTCGGCCTCGCCTTTCGTTATCGACTGCGGTACAGCGTCATTCGGTGATACGTCGGCCGATCGCGCCTTTGCCGCAGTGCTCTCTGCCTGGTCCTTGTTTACGGGCACAATGCACGCCGATACCCGTTCGACTGCGATCTCGGCCGGTTCCGGGGGAGTGCTGGAGCATCGCGCGACGGCCTGCTCGCAGCGGGGCGCGAAGGCACAGCCGGGCAGGGGCGCGGCGGGGCTCGGCACTTCGCCGGGCAGCGCCGCGAGACGTTCGCCGAGCGGGGTGGTCAGGGTGAGGCGGGACCGGAGCAGGCCGCGAGTGTAGGGGTGCGCCGGGTCGCCGAGCACCTGTGCGGTGGGCCCGATTTCGGCGATCCGCCCGGCGTACAGCACCGCGAGGCGGTCCGAGATCTGCGCCGCCACCCCGAGATCGTGGGTGATCAGCAGAATGCCGCAGCCGAGCTCCTCGCGAATGCCGCGCAGCAGCGCCAGAACCTGCGCCTGCACGGTGACGTCCAGCGCGGTCGTCGGCTCGTCGGCGATGATCAATTCCGGGTTGCCCGCGATCGCCATGGCGATCATGACGCGCTGGCGCAAACCGCCGGACAGTTCATGGGGATAGCTGCGCATCCGCCGCGCGGGTTCGGGGATCCCCACCGCGGTGAGCAGTCGTATCGCTTCGGCTTCGCTCCCGGCGGCCTCGACGACCTGTGCGCCGATGCGCATGGTCGGATTCAGCGAGGTCATCGGATCCTGGAATACCGCACCGAGATCCAGTCGCCGCACCTTGCGCAGTGTTCGCTCGTCACCGGCGACCATATTGGCCCCGGCGACCGTGATCGAACCTTCCACGCGGGTTCCGGTGGGCAGCAGGCCCAGCAGCGAATAGCCGAGAACGCTTTTCCCGGAACCGGATTCGCCGACGAGTCCGAGGATCTCGCCGCGCCGCACGCTCAGCGACACCCCGCGCAGTGCGAATACCTCACGCCCGCCGCGACGGAACGTCACGCGCAGCTCCTCGACAGTGCCGACCTCGGACACCTCGGTGTCCAGCAATGCAGTGCCCATGAACGCTCCTACCGATCAACCTGTCAATCGATAGTTTTTAGGTGTCGCCGACCGTTTCGATGACGTGCGCGTATCGCTTGTGCTGCCCCTGGTAACTTCTGGATTGCCGGACGTTTCTGTCGAGTGACAGGAACCGCCCAATTCGCCTGCGCCCGTGCCTTTTCTCGCCCTGAACTGCGCAAACCCGGATTCGCGATCGAGGTCCGGGTGTACGGTCGAGCGATGACGCGGAACCGCCTCGGTCGTTTTCGCATTGCCCGCTGGGGCGCGCTGCTATCGGCGGTGGCCCTGATCGCCGCCGGATGCGATGGCGGGTCCGCAGGGGAGGCCGCACCGGCGGCGGCGCAGTGGCCGCCGGTGAGCGGTCGCGGCTCCTGTGCGGTCGACAAACAGGAGAACGTCCCCGCCGCCATGCGCGACGGCGTGGTGTTGAAAGCCGATGTGTACCGGCCCCGGACCACCGAGCAGGTGCCGGTGATCCTCATGCGGACCCAGTACGGCAAGGCGGAGGCGCAGATTCAGCCGTTCCGCTATCAGTCGCCGGACTGGTTCGCCTCACAGTGCTATCTCGTTGTCGTACAGGATATTCGGGGGCAGGGCGCGTCCGCGGGCACGTTCACCGAATTCGGAAACGACCTCGACGACGGGTACGACTCGGTGGAATGGGCGGCCGGGCTCGCCGGATCCAATGGCAAGGTCGGGATGTACGGATCCTCGTATGTCGGTGCCACCCAATGGCTCGCGGCCGTCGGCGCGCCACCGCATCTGACCACCATCGTGCCCGCCAACACCTCCTCCGACTATTACGACGGCTGGAACTACGAGGGCGGCGCGTTCCGGCTCGGCTTCGTCGAACCGTGGGCGATGGGAACGATCGCCGCGAGCTCCGCGCTCAATCGCGGTGACACTGGCACCGCCAAGCAATTGCGCTCGGACGTGGCGAATTACACGCGCTGGCTGGGATTCCGGCCGTATCAGCAGTTCCCGCCCATGCATCCGGAGAATCCCGCGGTCGCGCCCTGGTACTTCGATTGGCTCCGGCACGCCACCCGTGACGACTACTGGAAACAGTGGAGCATTCGCGACCGCTACGCGCGGGTGAAGGTGCCCGTGCTCGATATGGAGGGCTGGTACGACGCCTTCCTCGCGGGCGGGGTGGAGAACTTCACCGGAATGGTCGCCAACGGCGGCACCCCGGAGGCGCGGGCGAATCAGCGTCTGGTGATCGGCCCCTGGGACCATGTCGGCTGGGGCAGAACGGGTTCCGGCATCGGCACGCCCATGATGACCGCCGCCGGTGCGGCCGGGGACAGTCCGGTCAACGAACTCATGCTCGCCTGGTTCGATCAATTCCTGAAGGGTAAGGGCGGCAACGTATCCGGGCATCCGATCGTGGACTACTTCCTGATGGGCGCGAACCGCTGGAAGAGCGCTACCGCCTGGCCGCTCCCCGATACGCGCTGGACCACCTACTATCTGTCGGGCGTCGGCGGTAATGGAATACACGGCCGGGCCGGGCATTTGGGGACCGATGCGCCCAAAGATCCACAGCCCCCGGATATCTACGATTACGACCCGGCCAACCCGGTGCCCAGCGCGGGCGGACACTCCTGCTGCGGTGCGGGCACCGGTCCGCAGGGGCCCGTCGATCAGTTCGTGGTGGAGCAGCGCGCGGACGTGCTCACCTACACCACGGATCCGATGACGACCGATACCGAGATCACCGGCCCGATCCAGTTGAAACTGTGGGCCGCGTCCACCGCACCCGATACCGACTTCACCGCCAAGCTGGTCGCGCTCGCCCCGGACGGCAGCACGATGAACCTCAACAACGGCATCATCCGGGCCGCCTTCCGGGATTCGCTGGAGCATCCGTCACCGATCGAGCCCGGCCGCGCCTACGAGTACAAAATCGCCATCTGGCCGACTTCGTACCTGGTCAAAGCCGGTTATCGCATCAGGGTCGAGGTCTCCAGCAGTGACTTTCCGCAGTACGCGCCGAATCCGAACACCGGGGAACCCTTCGGCCTGAGCGCGAATTCACAGCTCGCCACGCAGACCGTCTATCACGATGCCCAGCACCCATCGGCCCTTGTACTACCGGTCATTCCGGGCAGCGATACCGGGAGCACCCGATTTCCTGTCGGGCACTGACCGTAGACTGCCAGGGAATACCCCTTGTAGGTATTTCAGCCATTTCACGACGCCATAGGAGATCATGTGTGCCAGCGAATCGTCTGTCAGGCCTGCGGTAAGCCCTCCTTCCAGGGCTGCGGCGAGCATGTCGAGGAAGTACTCGGCGATGTGCCTGTCGCACAGCGCTGCTCGTGCGCGAACCCGGGCGGCGGCAGCCGGGGCCTGTTCTCCCGGCAGTGATCACTCACGTGGTCGCGGCGTGTAGACGACCGACCACGGCCCGGCCCCGCCCGGTGTGGCCAATGCCGATCGGGCGCCGTCGGCGGTAATGACCTCGGCGGTGAGCTGGGCGAAACGGGGTGCGGCCGGGTGAGCGCCGGTGACCGGCCAGACCGCCGCGAGCCGGCGGCGCAGCGGCCGCCCGGTGATCGGACGCCAGGCCACCCGCGGTTCGCGCCGCGCGGTGCTCTCCAGCTCCAGGGCGATTCCGTGCCCCGCCAGCACCAATCCCAGCAGGAATTCCGGATTGCGGGCATGCCGAATGCGGGCGGGCACGAATCCCCGCGCCCGGCAATGCTCGAGCAGCCGATCGTGCCAATCCGGTGCGGCGGCGCGGGGGAACAGCACCAGATCGTGTCCGGTCAGCTCCGCGAGCTCGAGCTCCGATGACCGGGCCAATGCGTCGGTGCGCGGCAGCACCACGCCGAGTTCGAGGTCGACGATCGGGCCGTGCGCCAGGTCGGGCAGGGCCGCCGGATGATCCACCAGACCCACATCCAGGTTCGAGGTATCGAGCACCCGGAGTTGTTCGGCGGTGGTGAGTTCCAGCAAATCGACTGTGAGGCCGGGTATTTCGGCCTCGATTCGGGACAGCAGCGCATGTAGCAGGGTGGCGGGCAGATCCGGCGGCACCCCGGCGCGCAAGGTGCCGAGGTCGCCGTCGCCCGCCTTGCGTATCACGGTGCGCAGCCGTTCCTCGGCGGCCAGCATGCGCCGCGCCTGATCGATCAGCAGGGTGCCGGCGGCGGTGAGTTCGACCTGTCGGCGGGAGCGATCGAACAGTGTCACGCCGAGTTCGCGTTCCAATCGCTGCACCGATTGGCTCAGTGGCGGTTGCGCCATGCCGAGCAGTTCGGCGGCCCGGCCGAAATGCAGTTCCTGCGCCACGACCAGGAAATAGCGCAGGTGCCGGGCCAGATCCACCCGGCAACGATATGCCATCGGATATGAGTTCGGGACCCGGCTACCGTGGTCCGGTGCTGGAAGAGATCTTCGCGGCCGTCCCGGTGCGGGGCTGGTCGCACGCCATCGATATCGATACCGGTCGTGAGGTCGGGGTGCGCGCCGACGAGCGGGTGGTGATCGCCTCGATCTTCAAGATCCTGCTGGCGCTGGAATTCTGCCGCCAGGTCGATGCGGGCCAGGTGGATGCCACCGAACGGGTGCGGGTGCGCGCCGAGGATCGGCTCGGCGGCTGGGGTACCGCCGGATGCGCGGACGATATCGAACTGTCGCTGCGCGATCTGGCCTACTTCGCCATGTCGGTGAGCGATAACACCGCCGCCGATCTGCTGCTGCGGCGCATCGGCGCGGATACGCCCGGTCTGCTCGCCGCCGAACTCGGCCTGGACCACACGCGGGTGATCGGCGGACCCCGGCAGCTGCTGGAATCCATGCTGGCCGATGCCGGTGCGGCCGACGGGGCCGAATTCGCCCGCGTCTACCCGACTTTGACGCGCGCCGAGGTCGCGGCGATGCGGGTCTTCGATCCGGCGCACACCACCTCCAGCACACCCCGCGATATCACCCGGTTGCTGACGCTGATCTGGCAGGACCGTGCGGGTTCGCCCGCCGCCTGCGCCGCGACCCGGGATCTGCTCGGGCGGCAACTGTTCTGGACCCGCCTGGCCGCGGGCTTCCCGGACGAGGTGCGGGTGGCGTCCAAGACCGGCACCCTGCCCGGACTGCATATGGAGGCGGGCGTCATCGAATATCCGGACGGCGGCCGGTACGCGGTGGCGATCTTCGCGCGCACCGAGGAGCTCGGCAGCCGCCGTCTCGACGTCGATCTGGCCATGAGTCGCGCCGCGCGTACCTCCGTGGAAATGCTGCGTACCAGCGCTGATATCCGTTCACCTATCACCTGATTCGGGTTTTGATCTTGGACACCGGCGGGTGCGGGCTGCTTTCGTCATCGATATGACATCCCGTATCGACCGCCGCCGGTTCCTGCGCGGCGCGGCCACCGCCGGAGTCGGCATCGCCGCCGCCGGAACCGCGGGCGCGTTCGCCCTGACCCGGCATGACACCGCACCGGATCGGCGAAAAGCCGGTGCCGCAATCGAATTGCAATGGCTGGGCGTCTCCGGCTGGCGTATCGACCTGGCCGGTGAAACCCTGCTGATCGACCCGTACCTGACCCGCTACCCGGTCGGGCTCGCCACCGGCGCATTCGATTCCGCGACCCCGCTGCGGGTGGATCCGGCCGCGATCGATCCGCATATCGGCACACCGAAGCGCATTTTCGTAACCCATACGCACTGGGACCATTTCAACGATGTCCCGCATATCGCCACGAGTACCGGGGCTCGCGTGAACGGCACCCTCACCACCTGCAATATCGCCCAATCCATGGGCGTCCCCGCCGCCCAGCTGAGCACCGTCAAGGGCGGTGAGGTCTTCGACTTCGGCACGCACACAATGGAAGTCATCAGCTCCCTGCACAGCCGCACCGCCTCCTACGGCATCACCTTCCCGGGCGTCCGCCCCACCCCGCCCGAACGCCCGGCCACCATCGCCGACCTCCCCGAAGGCGACACCCTCACCTTCCACCTGTCGGTCAAGGACGGTCCCAGCGTGTTCTTCATGGGCGCAAGCGATTTCGCCGCGCACAACCTCGAAGGCGTCCATCCCGACATCGCCATGATCGCCGTCAACTCCGCCGACACCACCCACGCCTACCTACCCCGTCTGCTGGCGGCCCTGGGCAATCCGGCCACCGTAATCCCGGTGCACTGGGACAACTTCGAGTCGCCGCTGCAAAACCCGCCTCCCATCGGCGACAAGGACCTCGTCCGCCGCGACGCGTTCGTCGCCGCCATCCACTCCGCCAGCCCCGACACCAAGGTGGTCATCCCCGAATACCTGACCCCCTACCGCTTCGACTGACCGCCGCCGGGGCCCGGGAGTCGGACACGTCCCGATCATGCGGTCGATTCGGTGTCGCCGTACCCGCCGGCGGGAGCGAACCAGGCCGGGATCACATCGCGGGCGAAGGCGCTGATGCATTCGGCGGTGGGGCCGGACAGGATCTCTCCGGTGAAGTAGATGCCGTCGCGCCCTTGCAGATTCGCGATGCGGTCGAACCAGCCGTCTCGGATCGCCGCGGCGCTGGGGTACGCGGGCCATTCCGCGATGGTTTCGGTGATCAGTTCCGGATCGTGGAACAGGTAGAGCCCTTTCTTGGCCAAAGTCCAGGCTGCCGCGTCGGAGATCGAGGTGTCGGAATTGCTGAAGCAGACCCAGTACGGGCCGGGATGCTGTTTGTTGACCGCCGTGATGCGGTGGGCGGCCTGTTCCGGATCGGTATCGGTATAGCTGCCGTAGGGTTCGATCACCCAGAAGCCCAGGGGTTCGGGCGAATTCGGCTTACGCGGGAATTCGATGATCTCGTCGGCGACCTTGATGAGATAGCTGCGGGTCCAGGTGCGGGGACAGTTGCGCTCGGCGAACATCTGATGAATCTCCCCGGCGGGGAAGATCTCTCGGATCTGCGCGGGCCGCGCGGTGACGATGACGCGGGAGTAGACGCTCTCCTGTGGTTCGCCGTCCACCCGGGTGGTTACTCGAATCCGTTCCGGGGCGAGGGGTTCGATGGCGATCACGGGTGAGTTCACTCGGACCCGCAGGTCGAGGTCGGCGACCATGCGGTGCAGCAGGCTGATGAATCCGTACCGCATGCTCAGGGTCACCGGCAGTCGCGAACTCATCTGTGCGAGCAATGATTCCGGCATCCTGGCCAGCAGCGCCGCCCGCTGCTCCGGATACAGCGACAGGATCAGCTTCGCCAGTTGGGAGATATGCCCGGAGATGTGCGCATTGATATTGATGATGGTCTCCGCGGGCTGCCGCGGTCGTCGCATATTGGCGTACAACGTGATGCCCTGCAGCAGTTCGCCGACCAGCGGAGCATGCCGTGCCCGATAGGTCTCCCAGGTCTCGCCCGGGATCCTGTCGAAATTGAGCCCGGCTATTCCCGGCCCGTGCTTGTCGCGTACCGCCCGCTCGATAATTGTCCAGGCTTCGGCCAGCTGATCGGCCGCCTGATCCGGGGTCAGCAGTCCGAACAGCGGGATGAAATGCGGCGGCACCGCCGAGCGCGGCTTACCGGATTCGTCCCGGCCGACGAAAAACAGCGCCTCGGTCTGCATTTCGACCGGATGGCGGGTGAGCAGCCGATGGATGGCGGTATCGGCGAAATCCGCGCCGAAATCCTGCTGGATCACCAGGTGCGCCTGGAAATCGTATGTCTCACCGTCGATTTCGGCGGTCTGACAGTAACCGCCGAGCTGTGCTCCGGCCTCCAGGATATCGATATCGGTGTATCCGAGATCGCGGAGTTCGGCGGCAGCCATGATGCCGCTCTGTCCCGCGCCGACGATGCAGATGGGAGCCGCGAGATCCATCGGGATTCCTTCAGATGCGACGCAGGGGGTGAGACGAGTATGCGGTATCGCGCGTCCGCGTATCACCGGTCCGGTGGGAACCCGCAGGGCAAGCCCGTGCCCCTGTCAGTGGAACCTGTTCTAGATTTGTGCGCCGCCGCGCCCTAGGGTGGCGGGGATCGGCGTGAGATTCCCTTCGCCGAACTTGGGAAGGAGTTGTCCGGATGGACATCACTGCCGCGGTCGCGCGCGGAGCGCAGGCGCCCCTGTCGCTCGAAGCCCTCACGCTGGAGGAGCCCCGCGCGAATGAGGTGCTGGTGCGCATTGTCGCCACCGGCGTCTGCCACACCGACCTGGTCACCAAGAGTGTCTTCCCGGCGGAGTTGCCCATCGTGCTCGGACACGAGGGTTCGGGCATTGTCGAGCAGGTCGGTTCCGAGGTCACCGATGTGAAGCCCGGCGATCACGTACTGCTGACCTACAGCAGCTGCGGCACGTGTCGCCAGTGCACCACCGGTGCGCCGTGCTACTGCGAGAACTTCATCATCCTGAACACCTCCGGTGGCCGCTCGGACTTCACCTCGCCGCTGAGCGTCAACGGTGAGCGGGTCATGGGCGCGTTCTTCGGCCAGTCCAGTTTCGCCACGCACGCGCTGGTGCTGCGCACCAGCGTGGTCGTGGTCGATG
This sequence comes from Nocardia sp. NPDC052001, assembly GCF_040680615.1. Classification (NCBI taxonomy): domain Bacteria; kingdom Bacillati; phylum Actinomycetota; class Actinomycetes; order Mycobacteriales; family Nocardiaceae; genus Nocardia; species Nocardia sp. NPDC052001. The sequence continues at coordinate 86,114 of NZ_JBFAXC010000002.1, forward strand.
ACGAGGTGGATCTGGTGGCGTGCGCGCCGTTCGGCTGCGGTGTGCAGACCGGTGCGGGCGCGGTCGCCAATGTCATGCGCCCGGCCCCGCACGAGTCGATCGCCATTTTCGGTGTGGGCGGTGTCGGCATGTCCGCACTGCTGGCCGCGCGCGCCCTGGGCGTGGAGAATATCGTCGCCATCGATCTGTCGTCCGAAAGGCTGACGCTGGCAAAGGAACTCGGTGCGACCACGCTGATCGACGGCGCGGCCGAGGATGTGGTGGCCCAGGTGCACGCCGCCACCGGCGGCGGCGCGACCTTCGCCCTGGACACCACCGCCGCCAATCCGGTCATCGCCAATGCGCTACTGGCGCTGGCTCCGCGCGGCACCCTGGTCGTGGTCGGCCTGGGCGAGGCCAGCATGGATTTCGAGATCGGTCATCTCACCGGCAATGGCAAGGCCGTCCGCGGCTGTATCGAAGGCGGAGCCGACCCGCAGCAGTTCATCCCCCAGCTCATCGCATGGCATCGCGCGGGCAAGTTCCCCATCGAGCGCATCTCCCGGCATTACCCCTTCGCCGAGGTGAACACCGCCATGCACGATGCCGAGACCGGTGTGACCATCAAGCCGATCCTGGTGCTGCCCGGCGCCTGACGCCTCCGGATAGAACTGCGCGTACCAGCGGCGCAGCGCCTTGATGCCCTGCTCGTGCGGTAGCAGTACGGGACGGGCTCGATGGATCTTGTGATCCCAGATATCGAGCTCCTCCCGTACTTCGCCGAGCGCCACCATCCGGAAGGCGAGCTTCAATACCGTTGTGGCGAAGGGGATTCGCGGTCGGCGAATGAAGTACAGCATCCGCAGTTCGCTACTGGTGTTGTCGATCGGCGTGGTGAGCGCGATGGCGGTCATGGTGATCAAGGGCCCGCCCGTCCGCACCACCATGACACCCGGCCCGTACATGAACACGTCGAAACTGTTGTCCACCCGGTAACCTAGGACGGATTTCCGGAACCTGCTGTGTATTTCGGCGAACGGACCATCCGGGATGAGCTCCTGCACCGGCGGCTCACTCTGCCCGTGGATGTGGTGGAAATGCGATTCGTCGACGATGTTCTCGCGCATCTCCTGCACGTGAATCCGCGCCGTCAATATGTCATCGATCGGCCGCGCGTACCCGCGATCGACGGCCTCCGGAATCTCCGGTACCTCCCACGCCGGTTCATCCACCCCGGTATAGACGAAAATCAGCCCGCTGTGCTCCCGCACCGGCAACCCGGTAAGTGTCACCCGGGGCGGCCGAGCCGCGAAAGGCGCTGCGGCACAAGACCCGTCACTCTCGAACTGCCACCCGTGGAACGGGCACTCCAGCCGCCCGTCCACGACTTTCCCACCCGCCCCCAAATGTGCCCCGTAATGCGGACAGTGCGCATCCCGCACGGCAGCCGCCCCATCTCGCCCCCGGAAGGCTACCAGCGCCCGCCCGAAGTAGTGCAGGCTCACCACCGCCCCGCTCTTCAGCCGTGAACTCCGCAGCACCGCGTACCACCCCTGCGGCACGGTCGGCATCGGATACTGATCCGCGCGCACATCACGCGGCAGTGTGGACAGTCCGGAACGATCACGTCGGAAGATCACCCCGAAACCATAACTAGAACCTGTTACAACTCGATGAACCCGCCCTGTCAGCCGACTGTCAGCCCCTCGTCAGCGCCGCCCGGCATCGTTCTCCCCATCGGGCCGAAAGAGCCCGCCACACAAGGGAGAACACCATGACCGCCCCCCAGGCCCAGCACCTGATCGAATCGCTCCAGCACCGCAACGCCCAACTCCAACAGCAGGTCCTGCACCTCCAGCGGCAACTGTCCGCCGCCCAGCGCCCCGAGCGATCCTCCGGCCCCGGCGACTTCCTCACCGGCGCAGCCGAAATCGCCCTCGGAGTAGGCGGCGGCATCCTCGCCGCCGACCTCATCGGCGACGTAGCAGGCGACCTCTTCGATGACCTCTGGTGATCAAGGTTGTCGTCCTGCGTTCAGTAGGTGATGGACCGAGCTACTCGGTCGAGCACTGTGCTGCCGCCGCACGAGGTGTGAATGAAGAGTTGGCTGATAATGCGCCCCGAAATTTCCCAGGGGGTCATGCTGGGTTGGAAACTATGAGGCCCAGAGATACCGCCGCCGAAATCACCGCTGATACTTTCCTGAACAACACTAACTGTCCACCTAATAGGAGTTAGGACAAAGCATTTCAAGAGAGCTTTCGCATCGATCAGCAGAGTAGTGCCCCGCACAGGTGCTGTGCGGGGCAATCACCAAAGTTGAATCCTTGCGGTGGTTCGGCTCGATGGAGCCGGTTGAAACCGGTCTCGAGTGCGAACTACACGGTTGTGCCGGACTTGGTCTCCTCGACCGCCTGGCTGATCCACGGCACTACCGCGTCGCGTACCTGGACGGTGCGGGGGAGTAGGCCGTTGGCGGCGAGCAGGTCGGCGGCGTGCTGCTGTTCGTCGAGGAATTCGTCGGTGACGGCGTTGACGCCGAAGGGGCGGCCGCGCAGGGCTGCCTCCCAGGCATCGAGGTCGGCGGTGCCGCCCGCGGCGACAATGTCGTCGACGAAATACTGGGCCGCCGCACGGGGATTGGCGGTGATCCAGGCGTCGGATTCCTGGAGAGAGGCGATGATCGCTTCCAGTTCCGGGCGGTGGTTCTCGGCGATATCGCGGCGGGTGAACCACAGCGACGGGTGGCTGAAGACCGATTCGGTGTCGACCAGGGTGTGCAGTTCCACCGCGGCTTCGACGGCGGTCAGGCCGGGGTAGGCCCCGGTCCAGGCGTCCAGGTCACCGGCGAGCAACGCGTCGCCGCCGTCGCGCACATCGGTGTCGACGGGTTCGATATCGGACCAGGACAGGCCCGCCTTCTCCAGGGCGAACAGCAGCAGGGTGGTCTGCCAGGAGCCGTGCGCGATGCCGACGCGCTTACCCTTCAGATCCGCCACCGTGCGAATTCCGCTGTCGGCCTTGGTGACCAGGCGGCCGTTCTCGATGCGCGGCCCCGAGATGCCCACGTAGACCAGGTCGCGGCCATTGGCCAGACCGGTGACCGGCGGGGTGAAACCGGTGCCGATGAAATCGTAACCACCCTCGGTGAACAGCCAATCCGAATGCAGCGACGGCAAACCCGTCTTCGGATCGACCCGCTCCGAACGCGGCAGGGTGCGCAGATCCACCCATTCCACATCGGGCAGACGGGTTTCCAGAATGCCGCGATGCCGCAGCACGAACAGTGAGTTGTTGTGCGGGAAGTAGCCGACACGCAGGGACATGAACACTCCTGAAGGCAGGGTCGCGGACGCGACCGGGTGAAGACCGGTGTCGCGGGTTGAGTGAGGTGACACCGGCACGGTGGCGCGAGAGTCGGCGCTCAGTGCGCGAGTGAGAGCGCCGGGGTGGAATCGGGTGTGGTGAGTCGTGATCGGCCCAGCAGCGGTAGTACCTCTTCGCCGACGCGGTAGGCCTCTTCCAGGTGCGGGTTGCCCGCGAGGATGAAGGCATCGACGCCGAGGTCGACTAGTTCGTCCAGGCGCTCGGCGACCTGCTCGTAGCTGCCGACCAGGCCGAAGGCCGGACCGCCGCGGATGAGGCTGAAACCGCACCAGACATTCGGCTGCACTTCGAGATCGCGGTAGCCGGTGATGGTTTCGGGCACCCAGCCCTTGATACGGGCCGCGCCGACCGAATCGCCCTGGGCGGCGCGGTTCGCGGCATCACGGTCGACGAAGGCCCAGCCCTTCTCGATCTCGGCCCAGGCGGCTTCCTCGGTGTGCCGCGCGACGATATCGATGCGCACCGCGAACTTCGGTGTGCGGCCGGTGATTTCGGAATGCGCCCGCACGCCGTCGAATTTGGCGCGCAGATCGGCATACGGTTCGAGCCAGGACAGGTAGTAGTCCGCATGCCGTCCCGCGGCCTGCACGGCCGCGCCCGAAGAACCGGAGAAGTACACCTCGGGGAAGGGCTGACCCGCCAATCCCGGTGCCAGCGCGGCGCTTTCGGTCTGGAAGAACCGCCCGTCGTAATCGAAGGGCGCACCGTCCCACACCCCGCGCAGCACGTCCAGGAATTCGCTCGTGCGCGCGTACCGATCGTCGTGCGACACCTTATCGCCCCACCACAATTGGGCGGGCCCGCCACCACCGCTGATGATGTTGTAGACCAGTCGCCCGCCGGTCGCGCGTTGCAGGCTCGCCGACATGCGCGCCGCCTGCACCGGATGCAGGAAGCCCGGCTGGAACGCCACCATGAATCGGTAGGTGGTGGTCTCGCGGGCCAGCGCGGCCGCCACCGCCCACGGATCATCGGTGACCGGGAACGAGGGCAGCAGTCCGCCCAGGAACCCGGCGGCCTCGGAAGCCTTTGCGACAGCGGCGATATGGTCGATGTACGCGTACCCGTCGAGCTCCCCGCCGCGAATGCCGGGCGCGATATTTCCCGGACCGTATCCGCCCGCATGCCCGCGGTTGTAGCGGCGCGGCGTGCGCAGCGAGGCGTGATCGCCTTCCATGCCGATCCGCCAGTAGGTGTCGATGGTCATACCGTGGCCTCCTGAGCCAGCGTGCGCCCGGCCGGATCCACCAGGTGCAGCAGGTGTTCGCCGGTGCGATGCACTTCCTCGATCTGCGGATGGCCGACGAGAACGAAACTGTCGATCCCGGCGTCGCGATACGCCGAAAGCCGTTCGGCCACCTGCTCATAACTGCCGACCAGGCCGATCGGCTGTGAATAACCCAGCGCGCCGAACCCGGCCCACCGGTTGCCGTCGAGAGTCAAAGCGCCGGAAGGTGTTTCGTCATGCACCTCATGCCACTGCCGGTGTACTCGCGCCCACGCCTCCGCCTCGGTCTCCCGGGCGATGATCGGTAGCTCGAGTCCCGCGCGCACGCGTCGCCCGGCGGCGGCCGCCCGCTCGCCCAACTCGGCGAGTGCGGCGTCGAGGCCGTCGGCGGTCTCGGTGAACAGGTGCACATCACCGTGCCGCGCCGAGAGTTCCAGCGCGGGTGCGGAAGTTCCGGACAGGTAGACGGTGGGGAACGGCAGCCCGGAGAGAATGCCCCGGAATCCACCGTCGATCACGTCGTAGTACTCGCCGTCGAATTCGAACCCGGTGCCCTTGAATCCCGCACCCGGAACCGGTGTTTCGTTCCAGACTCCACGCGCGACGGTCAGGAATTCGGCTGCCCGGGCGTAGCGATCATCGCCCGCCACCCGATCGCCCCGCGTGCGGGCGTCGTCCGCGCCGGTATCGACCGCGAGCCGCCATCCCAATCGGCCGTGCGCAAGTTGTTGCAGTGTGGCCGATATCTTCGCCGCATACACCGGAGTCCCGAACGCGGGCTGGAATTCGACCACGACGCGGCCGTACCGGGTGGCGCGCAATGCGCCGCCCGCCACGATCCACGACTCCTCACCCGCCGGATCGTAGGGCGCGAGTACACCGTCCAGCCCGGAAAGCTCCGCGGCATCGATGATCTGATGCAGATCGTCGAACGGCCCGAACTTGCCGGGGCGCACATCGGTGGCCGGGGTGCGCGGCGGCGGACCGCCGAAACCCCCGCGATGCCGGGTCTCCGGCCGCACATGCCTGCCATCACCCCGGGTGGGCAGCCGCCACAGGAATTCGGTCATGCGGGCACCTGCCCCGAGGCCACCAGTTCCCGCGCCCGCTCCAGCGGCTCATGCGCGACCCAGCTGTCGAGATCGAAGTCCGCCGCCAGGAACCCGTGCGTGTACAGGAACTGCTTCTGAATCCCGATCAGCTCCAAGCGCTCATCCGACAGCGACGGATGCAGTCCGCGATGGAAATCCTCGCCGTACGCCGCGACGACACCCAGCGGCCCGGACAGGGTTTCGCGCTGTAGCACCTCGCGCACGCCGTCCAGATTCCCGGCCGCCCAATCGGCCGCGCGCAGACTCTGCGCCAGGAATCCGATCACCACTTCCGGCCGCGATTCGAGCAGGTCCGCGTGCACGGTGATGGGACGCGGCGTGCCATTGTTGACCCGCAGCCGCTTGCTCTCGGTGGCGTCCAGATCGACCGCGACCCGCAAACCGTGTTCCCGCGCGATCTCCTGCGCCCGCGCGCCCTTGACGTAGATGGCGTCCACATCTCCGCGCAGCAGCTCCTCGACGCCCCAGGTGACATCGCGCCCACCGCCGCGAACCGCGGTGCGCACCTGCGGATTCCGCTCCACGGTCACCTCGGTGACCGTCGCGTCCGCCAGGGTCAGCCCAGCCAGTCGCAACGCACTGGAGAAGCCGTGCAATGCCATGGCGCGCGGAAAGCTGCGCGCCTGATCCTGCGCCCAAGCCGGGACACCGAGCCGCAGCCCCGCCAATTGCGCGGGTCCGGCCACGTCGGAATCGGGTCCGACGAGAATGGCCTGCGCCTCGTCTATCCAGGTCAGCCCGATCAATCGGGTCGGCGACCCCTGCGCCCGCGCCGCGATGGCGGGCACATTGCCGCCCTCGCGCACCAGCCCGGACAGATCGTGCAGGAAGTGATGCCCGGCCAATTCCGGCCCGGCGTCCTGCAATACGCCGAATTCCAGTCCGGAGGCGGCGGCGGTATCGCCGAGCCAGCCCAGGCTGTGCGCGAGGCCGCTGGCGGTCGGGACCGGGCAGCGGGTGTACCAGAGGGTTTCGGTCATGATCGCTCCTGAGGAGTGGGGTCAGTGCGCGGCGGTCGGCCGCACACCGAGGTGATCGAGGAATTCGGCACGCAGCCGCAGGGTTTCGGCGTCAGCGCGATCGCGGGGACGCGGCAGGTCGATGACGGTGTCGACGGCGAACCGCCCCCGATCGAGAATGAGCACCCGGTCGGCGAGCCGGATGGCCTCGTCGACGTCATGGGTCACCATGAGCACGGCGGGACGATGCCGGGCCACCAGATCGCCCACCAGATCCTGCATCTGCAACCGGGTGAGCGCGTCCAGCGCCGCGAAAGGCTCATCCAGCAACAGCAATTCGGGTTCGCGCACCAGCGCCCGGGCCAGCGCGGCCCGCTGCGCCTCACCGCCGGAGAGCGTGGCGGGCCACTGCCGCGCCTTACCGTCCAGGTTCACCTCGGCCAGCGCGCGCAGCCCGGCCTCCCGGTTCTCCCGCGAACGTCGCTGCCCGACAATCACATTGGCCAGCACCCGCTTGGACGGAATGAGCCGCGGCTCCTGATAGACGGTGGTGCGGCGCGATGGCACCAGCACCTGTCCGGCATCGGGCGCTTCGAGCCCGGTGAGCAAGCGCAGCAGCGTGGTCTTACCGGTGCCGCTCGGCCCGAGCAGCACCGTGAACTCACCGCGTTCGATGGTGAGATCCACGCCGTCGAGAACGGTCTTGTCGCCGAACGACTTCCGCAGTCCGGTGATCGATACCGCGGTGCTCATCGGATCGCCACCTGCTTGCGCCACGGCATGGCGACCTTCTCCACGATCCGCACCGCACCGTCGAATACCAGGCCCAGCACCGCGTACAGCACCACGCACAACACCATGTAGTCGGTGCGGTTGTACTCCTGCGCGAGCGACACCAGATATCCGACACCCTCACGGGTGCCGACCTGTTCGGCCGCGATGAGCCCGGTGATGCTGATGGACAGGCACACTCGCAACGCCATCAGAATGCCCGGCAGTGCCGACGGCAGGATCACCTCGAGCACCAGCCGCGGCCCGCGCAATCCGAAACTCCGTGCGGCCTCGACCATTTTGCGATCCACATTGCGGACCCCGAGATAGGTGTAGGCGTACATCGGCGCGACGGTCGCCACCGCGATCAACAGCACCTTGTACAGCTCGTCGATGCCGAACCAGGCGATGAACAGCGGCGCCAGCGCCAGGAACGGCACCGCCCGCACGATCTGCATGGTCGAATCGACCACTTCCTCACCGAGACTGGACAATCCGGCGGCCAGGCCGAGGATCAACCCCGCACCCACGCCGAGTCCGACCCCGGCGGCGGCGCGCACGAACGAAGCCCAGGCGAAGTCCGCCAGCTGACCGCTGGACGCGAGTTCGGTGAACGCGCTCCACACCTTCGGCGGTCCGGCGATGACCTGCGGTTCGATCGCCCCGGTCGCGGACCCGATCCACCAGGCGGCGAAGATCAGGGCGGGCAGCAGGAATCGCAGCGGCACCGAAAGCCATGCGGGCCTGCGTCGTTCGATCCGGCTGCGCGGTGGGGCGAGCACCGGCTCCGGCCGAACCGCTGCGGCGGGAGGTGCGGTGATCACCGCCATATCAGCTGCCCGCCTTGATGGCCGTCAACTGATCCTGGTTGAGCTTGGACTTCAGGTCGTAGAAGATATCGGCCGCGGTGATCCTGCGGGTGATCACGCCATTGTCGAAGAAGACGTTCACCACATCGGCGAGATCGGTCGCATCGGTCGCGGACGGCAGGCGCGGCACCGTAACCTCACCGCCGACCCGGATGGCATCGCTCAGTCGCGCACCGGAAAGCGCACGCGGACCGGTGGTTTCGAAGACATTCTCGAAATCGGCGGGAGCGGCGTGCTGCTTGGCCGTCAGCCCCTGGAGCACTTCGAGGTACTTGGCCGCGATCGCGGGATGCTTGTCCAGCACCTCGGTGCGGAACACGACGACGCTATTGTCCTTGGACCCGATGCTCTGTTCGGTCGCGATCTCGATACCGCCGTTGGCCTTGGCTTCCTGGTACGGAATCAGGAACGAGGCCCAGGCGTCGACCTTGCCGGTGGCGAACGCCGAGGCGGCATCCTTCTGCTGCAACGGCACCCGGGTCACCTTGTCGGCCGGAATACCCGCCTGCGCAAGGGCTTTGAGCAGGATGTACTCGCCCTTGGCGGCGGGGTTCACCGCGACGCGCTTGCCCACCAGATCCGCGACCGAGCGGATGCCCGAGCCGGGGGAGGCGATGATCCCGCTCTGATCCTTACCGGCCGGATCCTGCACCGCCACGATCCGCACGCCGACGTCCTTGGACAGCGCACCCACCACCGGGCTGAACGCCGCGCCCGACACGTCGAGTTCCTTGGTGTTGAACAGCTTCAGCATGGAGCTGAAACCCGGTGTGGTGTTGACCCATTCGATCTTCGCGCCGAGTGGTGCCAGCGCCGCGTCGAAGGTGCCGTCGCGCTTGCCGATCGCGATCGGCCCCTCATTGCCCGGGTCGACCACCTTGAGCACGATCGACGGTTTGTCACCGCCGCCGGAGTCGGAACCGCATCCTGCGACGAGTGCGGCGATGGGAACGATCGCGAGTGCGATACGCATGAGGGCTCGCCTACGGGACATCGTGGAGACTCCTGTTCCGGATTGTCGATCAATGCCTCCGGACAGTAGGGAGGGGAGCGGCCCGCGACCAGGTAATGCTTTCCGTGGATCGGAAAGCTTGACAGATCGATTTCGGCTGCTACGGAAATACTTTCCACATAGCGGAAAGCTCCACCGGTGCGGCTGTGTTAGCGTCGCACCGTGGAAGCTTCCGGCGTACAGACCGTCGCCCGCGCCCTATCCGTCCTGGACTGCTTCCGGGGCGGTGAGGAGCGCGGCGTCTCCGATGTCGCCCGTCAGCAGGGGCTGGCGGTCAGCACCACGCATCGCCTGCTCACCGCGCTGGTGCAGGCCGGATTCCTGGAGAAGGATCCGGAATCGAGCCGCTATCGCATGGGCGGCGCACTCGCCGAATACGGTCAGATCGCGTACCGGCAGCACCGCATCTACCTCGCGGAGCCCGCGCTGGAACAGCTCGCCAACACCACCGGGGCGAGTGCGTCGGTCGCCACCCGGCACGGCATCCACGCCGTCTTGCTGGGCACCAGCCGCTGGCGCGAATCCGACGGCCACGAACTCCAGGGTGTGCGCCTGCCCCTGCATGCCAGCGCCCTGGGCAAGGCGCTGCTGGCGTGGTCCGACGCCACCGATGACGAATTGCACGGCCTGCCTTATGAAGAGGGCACCGACCGATCCGTGTCCGGCCCGGCCGAACTCCGCCGTGAACTCACCGTCACCCGCGAGCGCGGATACGCCTACAACGATGAGGAACTCGATCCGGGCTTCCGCACCATCGGCCTGCCCATCCTCGACACGAACGATCGCTGCCGATTCGCCCTGGGCCTGCGCGGACCCACCGCGCTCATGATCCCCGAACGCGTACCGTTCTTCATCGAACTCGCCAGGGTGACCGCACAGGATATCGCCGCCAAGTTCGCGGCCGGCCGAATCGATGGGTAACTGTCGATTTACACATTCGCGGTGTGGTTGACGCATGTTTACTTCACACTGAGCTCCTGGCAAACGCCGTGTGAGGGCGGCGTTTTCACGCGGGAGTCGGTATGAGCGTTGATCAGTCCCAGTCCGATGACGAACGACGGCTGGCCGAACTCGGCTATAAACAGGAACTGGCCCGATCGTGGTCGGGCTTCTCGAACTTCGCCATCAGTTTCACCATTGTCTCGATCCTGACCGGCGGGCTCGCCAGCTACGGCATCGGACTCTCCAACGGCGGACCCATCACCATGGCGTGGGGCTGGCCGCTGGTCTCGGTGATGGTGCTGTTCGTGGGGCTGGCCATGGCCGAATTGGCCTCGGCCTATCCGACTTCGGGTGGTCTGTACTGGTGGGCCTCGGAGTTGGGCGGGCCGATCTGGGGTTGGTTCACCGGATGGTTCAATCTCATCGGCCAAATCGCGGTCACGGCCGCAATCGATTACGGCGCCGCGATTTTCACCACCGTGGTGCTCAATGTGATCGGCATCGATATCGGAACCGACCGCACCGCAATCTTTTTGGTGTTCGCCGGAATTCTGGTGCTGCACGCGGTGCTCAATGCCATCGGCCCGCATCTGTCCGCGGTCATCAACAATATCTCCGCCTGGTGGCATGTCGGCGGTGTGGCGATCTTCGTGCTGGTGCTCGGAATCGGCGCCGAACACCATCAGAGCGTGGGGTTCGTCTTCACCCAGACCGTGGACAACAGTTCGGTCGGATTCGGCGGGGTCGCGTTCAGCTTCCTGCTCGGCCTGCTGCACGCGCAGTACACCTTCACCGGGTACGACGCCTCGGCGCATATGTCCGAGGAGACGCATGACGCCTCGCGGATGGCGGCCAAGGGGATCATCAACACCATCATCGTGTCGGCGGTCGCCGGTTATCTGCTGATCATGGCGGTGACCTTCGCGATCCCGAACCTGGACGACGCGCTGGATCCGACCAAGAACAGCGGTTATCCGGTGATCTACATTCTGGAGAACTCGCTCAGCTCGTTCTGGTCCGGACTGCTGCTGATCATCGCCGCCATCGCCCAATTGTTCTGTGGCTACGCCTCGGTGACGGCGGCCTCGCGGATGCTGTTCGCGTTCTCGCGGGACGGCGCGGTGCCGGGTTCGGCGCTGTGGTCCAAACTGTCGGCGCGCAAGGTACCGGTCAACGCGGTGCTGTTCGTCTCGGTGTTCGCGTTCATCCTGCTGATTCCGTCGATGCTGGTCCCCGCGGAGAACGCTCCCACGGCATACGCGGCGGCCACCTCGGTCGCCACCATCGGGCTCTATATCGCCTACGGCATCCCGATCCTGTTGCGGCTCATGAACGGAAGTCGATTCCGCACCGGCCCTTGGCAACTCGGGCGCTGGTATCGGCCGGTCGGCATCATCGCGCTGATCTGGATCGTGTTCATCAGCCTGCTGTTCATCCTGCCGATGGATGATCGCGGCTATCCCTGGAATTCCGAATTCACCTGGAACTCGGTCAATTACGCACCCATCGCGCTGGTCGGCGTGGTGGGGGCGATCGCCATCTGGTGGTTCGCCTCGGCCCGGCGCTGGTTCACCGGGCCGAAGCGCACCGTGGAGGAACCGCCGGGGGAACAGGCCCCCGTCGGCTCCTGAACCTCGCTACAGCGGGGTCACGTACGCACCGGAGATACCACCGTCGACCAGGAACTGTGATGCGGTGATGAAGGAGGAATCGTCGCTGGCGAGAAATGCCACGGCGGCGGCGATTTCCTCCGGCTCGGCGAAACGCCCGGCCGGAATGTGCACCAGGCGGCGGGCCGCGCGCTCGGGATCCTTGGCGAACAACTCCTGCAGCAGCGGGGTGTTCACCGGTCCCGGGCACAGGGCATTGACGCGAATGTTGTCGCGCGCGAACTGAACTCCGAGTTCACGGCTCATCGACAGCACGCCGCCCTTGGAAGCGGTGTACGAGATCTGCGAGGTCGCCGCACCCATCACCGCGACGAACGACGCGGTATTGATGACCGACCCTTTACCGCGCTCGAGCATGTGCTGAATCGCGTACTTGCTGCACAGGTACACCGAGGTCAGATTGACCTCCTGCACCCGCTTCCACGCCTCCAGTCCGGTGGTGAGGATCGAATCATCTTCCGGCGGTGAGATTCCCGCGTTGTTGAAGGCGATATCGAGGCCGCCGTAGGTGTCGACGGCCGTCTGGAACAGCGCTCGCACCTGCTCCTCATCGGTGACGTCGACCTTCACGTACAGCCCGTCGACCTCGGTCGCCGCGGCCTGCCCAGAGGTGGCGTCGATATCGGCGACGACGACTTTCGCGCCCTCCTGGGCGAACCGTTTGACGGTGGCGAGCCCGATGCCGCTACCGCCGCCGGTCACGACCGCGACGCGATCCTGTAAGCGCTGCAACGTATCTCCTTAGTTGTCGGTGGCGATGAAGACGTTCTTGATCTCGGTGAAGGCGCGCGCGGCATCCGGGCCGAGCTCCCGACCCAGTCCGGACTGCTTGTATCCGCCGAACGGCGTCCAATACCGCACGGAGGAATGCGAATTCACCGACAGGTTCCCGGCCTCGACACCCCGGGCCACCCGCAGTGCGCGGCCCACATTCGAGGTCCAGATGGAGCCGGACAGGCCGTATTCGGAATCATTGGCGATGCGCAGGGCATCGGCCTCGTCGTCGAACGGCAGTACCGCCACCACCGGGCCGAATACCTCTTCGGTGAGGAGGCGGTCATCGGGGGAGGAGGGCAGCACCACCGTTGGCGGGAACCAGAATCCGGGCCCGTCGGGGCGGGTGCCGGTGAACGCGATCTTGGTCGAGAGCTCCAGGAATCCAGTGACCCGCTCACGATGCGCCGCCGAGATGAGCGGGCCCATTTCGGTGGCCTCATCGGCGGGATCGCCGACCCGAACACCCTGTACTGCCGGTTCCAGCAGTTCCAGGAATCGATCGAAGACGCTGCGCTGCACCAGGATTCGTGATCGCGCGCAGCAGTCCTGACCGGCATTGTCGAAGACGCCGTAGGGCGCGGTCGCGGCGGCCTTCTCCAAGTCGGCGTCGGCGAACACGATATTGGCGCTCTTACCGCCCAATTCGAGCGTCACCCGCTTCACCTGTTCGGCGCAACCGGCCATGATGCCCCGGCCCACCTCGGTGGAACCGGTGAACACCACCTTGCGCACGGCGGGATGGGTGACGAAACGCGCGCCGACCACCGAGCCCTTGCCCGGAATCACCTGAAAGACGTTGTCCGGCAAGCCCGCCTGCGTCGCCAGCTCACCGATGCGAATGGCGGTGAGCGGGGTGAGTTCGGCCGGTTTGAGCACCACGGTATTGCCCGCCGCGAGCGCCGGACCGAAACCCCAGGCCGCGATCGGCATGGGGAAATTCCACGGCACGATAATGCCGACCACGCCCAGCGGTTCGTGGAAGGTGATGTCCACCCCGCCGGCGACCGGAATCTGACTGCCCAGCAGGCGTTCCGGCAGTCCGGCGCTGTAGTGCAGCACATCGCGCACATTGCCCGCCTCCCAGCGGGCATTGCCGATGGTGTGACCGGCATTGCGCACCTCGAGCCGCGCCAGGTTCTCCAGATCGGCGTCGACCGCCTCGGCGAACCGGCGCAGCAGGCGCGCGCGATCACCCGGCGCGATATCCCGCCAGCCCGGCAGGGCCCGTTGCGCCCGTTCGATGGCGGCGTCGGTCGCGGCCAGATCGGCCGCCTCCACCGTCGCCACGACCGTTTCGGTCGCGGGGTTGATCACCTGGGTCGTTGTCACCGATTGCGCTCCCTTCCATAGCCTGTCGCCTGTTCCACCAGCGCCCGCATGAGGCGGTCGTCGGCGGAGTTCTCCTCCGGATGCCATTGCACGCCGACCAGGAACGGTGCCTCGCCGGTCTCGACCGCCTCGATGGTGCCGTCGGCGGCGTGCGCGGTGGCGGTGAGACCGTCGGCGAGCACATCGATCGCCTGATGGTGATGACAGTGCACCGTCACCTCGGCTCCGGCGATCGTGGCCACCTGCGAACCGGGCACGGTCCGCACCGTGGTCACACCGAAAACGCCGGGCGTGCGGGCGTGATCGGTATGCCCGAGCACATCGGGGAGATGCTGGTGCAGCGTGCCGCCCAAGGCGACATTCACCAATTGCAGTCCGCGACAGACCGCCAGCACCGGCATGCCCGCCGCCCGCGCCAACTCGAACAGCGCGAACTCCGACGCGTCCCGATCCGTGCGCAGCCCGCGCGTCGCCTCGTGTGGCTCCGCGTCGTACCGCTCCGGATCGATATCGGCCCCACCGGTCAGCACCAGTCCGTCGAGGCGCTCGATCAACTCGGGCCGCGCGGTCCCGCTGGGCGGCAACAACACCGGTATGCCACCCGCCCGCTCGGTCATATCGACATAGGTTCGCGACAGCACCGCGGCATCGACATCCCAATGCCCGAACCTGGTCCGCTCGGAGTAGGTGGGCAGGCCGATCAACGGCCGCCGAGACTCCGCACCACCGTTGGCCGACCGCGCCGAGTCGCTCGGCAGCCCGCTGCCCCCGGAAACGCTCTCAGAGTCGTTCGAATCCACGCACCCGCTCCCAATCGGTCACCGCGGCGTCGAAGGCGTCCAACTCGACCTGCGCCGCATTCCGGTAGTGCCGCACCACATCCTCACCGAACGCCCGCTGCGCGACCTTGCTCTCACCGAAGAGGCGCGCCGCATCCCGCAGCGTATGCGGTACCCGGGGCCGCTGCGACCGGTAGGCATTGCCCTGGAACTCCGGCTCGAGGGGCAGTTGCTGTTCGATGCCGTGCAATCCGGCGGCGATAGTGGCCGCCACCGCGAGGTAGGGATTCACATCCCCGCCCGGCACCCGGTTCTCGAACCGCAGCGCCGGTCCGTGTCCGACCACGCGCAGTGCGCAGGTGCGATTGTCCCGGCCCCACGCCACCGCCGTGGGTGCGAAGCTGCCCGCCTGAAACCGTTTGTACGAGTTGATATTCGGTGCGAGCAGGTAGGTGAATTCCTGGAGGCAATCCAGCTGACCGGCCAGGAAGTGCCGCATGAGCGCCGAACCGCCGTCGGCCTCGTCACCGGCGAATACCGGCTTACCGGATCCATCCCGCAGACTCAGATGAATATGGCACGAATTGCCTTCGCGCTCATTGTATTTCGCCATGAAGGTGAGGCTGCGCCCCTCCTGCGCGGCGATCTCCTTGGCCCCGGTCTTGTAGATGCTGTGGTTATCGCAGGTGATCAGCGCTTCGTCATAGCGGAACGCGATCTCGTGCTGTCCGGGATTGCATTCGCCCTTGGCGGACTCGACATACATTCCGGCCCCGGACATTTCATTGCGAATGCGCCGCAGCAGCGGTTCGATTCGAGCCGTTCCGAGCATGGAGTAATCGACGTTGTACTGATTCGCGGGCGTCAGCTCTCGATACCCGCCCCGGAACGCGGCCTCATAACTGTCGTCGAACACCAGGAATTCGAGTTCGGTCCCGGCGTAGGCGTACAGCCCGTGCTCGGCCAGCCGATCCAACTGCGCCCGCAATACCTGCCGGGGCGAGGCCGTCACCGGCTGCCCGCCCGAATCCACCTGCTCGACATCGCACAGCACCAGCGCCGTCCCCGGCCACCACGGCACCAGCCGCAGGGTCGACAGGTCCGGCCGCAGCACGAAATCCCCGTACCCGGTCTCCCACGAGGACATGGCGTACCCCTCGACCGTGTTCATCTCCACATCCACGGCGAGCAGATAATTGCACGCCTCGGTGGCCTGATCGAGTACCTCCTCCACGAAATACCGTGCGGAACAACGTTTCCCCTGCAATCGCCCCTGCATATCGGTCATGGCCACCAGCACGGTGTCGATCGCCCCCGCCTCGACCTGACCTACCAGCTCCGCAACACTCAGCATCCCGGCTCGCATCAGTGACCTCTCTCGACGGCAACCGCCTCACGCTAAGCGAACCGACGCCCCGCCCGTGCCCGAATCCGCAAGGAGATCACCGCGTGTCGCGGGGATCCGCCGGGCTGCCCCGCAGGTACCGGATCCAACCCGGAAAACGCACGGAATCTCCCCGAATGCCTGGACAGCGGCGGCGGACTCCGAGCCGGTGCCGGAATCGCGCTGCCGGCCGTGCCTGTGCGCCCAGCGGGTCCTCGGTCCGCGGTGCCCACACCACCGATCGCTCGTCATCACGCGACCCGGCCGGTACGCCGTGGGTGAGATCGCTCGTTACGTGTGTTCGCGCCGGCTCCCGTGGGCAGTGCCGCGGAATCCGGTGCGCGACTGTCGTCTCATGCGGCCAGCACGGGCTGGCGGTGCTGTGCGCTCGGCCAGCGTGGGTGCTCGGGGTCGATGACGTAGGTGTGCGTGTGCTCGTAGAGGCGATCGGTGATTCGAATGGCATCGGCCAGGCGGATCGGGTCGATGGTTCCGACCTCGTGCAGATGGGTGATCTCCTGCGGATCGTGCCGGGGCCACATCCGCACTGCCACGGTGATTCCCGTCGCGGCGAGTGCCGCCAGGGTCAGCCAGGTGATGGTGAAACCGGCCGCGGTGGTGAGCCATCCGGCGATCGGATAGGTGAGCAGCCAGGCCAGATGCGAGAGCGAGAACTGCGCCGCGAACAGCGCGGGCCGATCGGCGGGACGCGCCGAGCTGCGCAACACCTGCCCGGTCGGGGTGAGTATCGCGGCGGTGCCCGCGCCGGTGACGGCCCACACCGTCAGCGCCGCGGCCCAACGCCAGTCGCCCGAATCCGCCAGGGACAGTGCGATCGCGCCGCCGAGGGCGGTGATCAGCGTGGCGGCACCGGCCAGCATGACCGGCCGCGCGGCCACCCGATCCAGCACGCGGGGGAGTACCAGTGCGACCAGCATCGTCCCGAAACCATTGGCGGCCAATAGAATCGCCACACCGGTCTGGGTGCCGCCGAGCGTATCGCGCACATAGTTGACGGAGTTCACCATGATCACCGAACCAGCCGCCGCGACAACGAGATTCAGCCCAAGCAGCCCGCGCTGTCTCGGGGTGGCCGCGAAGATTCGCATGCCGACGGTGAGCCGCTCGCGGAAATCGCCCGCGGTGGTGGCTCCGGCATCCGGAATGCGGGTGCCGAGCACCAGCCCCGCCGAAATCACGAATCCGATCGCGGTGCCGACGAACAGCCAATGGAAGCTGATCAACAACAGCGCCGCGGCGGCCAGCATGGGGCTGAGCAGCGTTTCCATGGTCGCGGCCAACTGCGCCGCAGACAGCGCGCGGGTGTACTCCCGCTCATCGGGCAGGATATCCGGGATAACCGCCTGATAGGTCGGCGTGAACGCGGCCGAAGCCGTCTGCAATACCGCGATCAGCACGTAGATCTGCCACACCTGATCGATGAACGGCAGCGCCAGCACCACGGCCCCGCGAATCACATCGAGCCCGAACAGGAACGGCCTGCGCGGCAGCCGATCGGCATAGGCCGCCACCACCGGCGCGACCGTGACGTACACGAGCATCTTGATGGTCAGCGCCGTGCCCAGCACGGCCGCCGCATCCGCCCCCGCCAGCTCATAGGCGAGCAATCCCATTGCGACGGTGGTCAATCCGGTTCCGAACAGCGCCGAAACCTGCGCCGTGAACAATCTCAGATAGTCGCGATTCCGGAACAGCATGGTGATCATCGAACGGTCCTCCCGTCCGCGTCACCGAGCCGGTGACGCGGACTTCACTTCAGCCTTTGGCTACCCGGTAGCCCAGCTGCTCGACAGTGGCCTGAATCAATGCGTCGTCGCCCGCCCCGAGAACATTCATCCGCCCGGTGGCAAGCTCGATCCGAACGCCGTCGACCCCGGCGAGTTTCCCCACCGCGGCCTCGACCTTCCCGACGCATCCGCCACAGGTGATTCCGGAAACCGTGTAGCTGCTGCCGTTCGCGTCGCTGCTCATAGCCGTTCTCCTCGCACTCCACGGGCTTGCCCGTCATGGCGGAACATCCGCCGCGCTGACTATAAACCCCTACCCCCTAGGGGTATCAATATGACCAGGGTCACCCACCTCGAGCTGGTCGGTCGACACGAATCCCGCGAGGTTGGCCGAGGGGGTAATGGCGGCGGCAACAGGTGAGAAGTTCCCGCCGGCACTACCCCCTCGCGACTCTGCGCTGGACTCGATGCGCGCTGCGGGTCAGGGCAGGCGGGCTTGCAGTTCCTGGACGAGACGCGTTGCGACCGGGACCGCGATGTTCCGGCTGTCCGCGGCGCGGAGTAGTGCGCCGCCGATCGCATCCAATTCGAGTGGGTGGCCCGCTTCCGCGTCACGCTGCATCGAGGATTTGGCCTCCGGCGGGAACGCGTTATAGCGGGCCAGGACCTGGGCCGCGTCGATGGGCGCGTCGTGCGCGCGGGCGACGGCGACGGTCTCCGCCACCAGGGCGGTCAGCTCATCGCCGTGCTCGGCTCGGATCTCGCCGAGCGGGACGGCGTATCGGGTGGTGAGCAGGGCGAACGGGGCGAGAAAGGACATCTTCGCCCAGAGCGCGGCGGCCTCGTTCCCGAGAATCCGCACCGTGGGGCCCGCTTCGCTGAGGGCGTCGGCCAGCGACTTCAGTCCCGACTCGGGAACCGCCTCGCCGGTCAGGTCGATCTCCGCGAAGGGACTCGCATGCTCGATCACGCCCGGGGCCACTCGGGTCGATTCGACCCGAATTATGCCGGGGGACACCCGGTCCGGGCGATAGCGACTGCGCAGCAGCGCCGGATGCTCGACACCGTTCAGCAGGGGAACGAGCAGTCCATCGCCGAGCGACTCGGCCGGGACGCGATCCAAGGCCGCAGCCAACGCCGTGTGTTTCACCGCGATCAGGCAGGCGTCCACCGGCTCGCGCAGCTCGGTATCCGCAGCCACCCGCGCCGTGAAATCTCCGAATTGCGCACTGCGGACCTGAATTCCATTGTCGCGCAGGCTCGCCGCGGTCTCCGGTCCGGCCAGGCAGATCACCCGATTACCGGCCCGCGCGAGCAACGCGGCGAGCAATCCGCCCACACCACCCGGACCCAGAATCGCAACTGTCAGTTCATTGTTCGCCAAGGCGAGTTCCTTTCACCGGTCGGCCCCTCGGAAAGGTGGCCGCCACCAACCGAGTATGGCGGACCGGTCCGATGGTCCGGCCACCCGGCCCATGACACCCTCGGAACCCGGTGAAATAGGGTCGACGGGTGACAGGGAACCACGCGCGGGCAAGCCATGGCTAAACCGAATCGCAAACATCGCGCGGCCAAGCAACGGGCGCAGCAGAGCGATGCCGAATTCTGGGCGGCACTGGGCGTCCCCGAGGATCGGCAACCGACCGCCGCGGAATTCGGCAATGCGATCATGACCGCGGCCATGCAGTCGGCGCAGAGCGGGGCGCAAAGCAAGACCGCGCGCGGCGACGCGGCGATCGCCAAACGCTTCGGCACGCTGTTCGCCGGGGCCGGGCCGCTCGCCGCCGAGGTCGAGCACGGTGCACAACTCGCAGGTCAGCGCGTTATCGCCAGGGTATTCGAGAACGGCTGGCTGCCCGGAGACGTCGCAGAAGCGGCGCGACGACGGCTCGATACTTTCGGCATCGGTTTCACCACCGATGTCATGGCTGCTTATATGCGGCCATTCGCGCCCGCGACAATCGATGAAACCTGGCTCATCCAGCTCGGCGAATTGAATGCTGGAGTCTGGTGGATCGATTCCTCGTCACATCTGTCGCAATGGTCGGCCAAACACATGCTGACCCCCGTGGAGGCCCTGACCACGGTCATCGAGGCACTCGCCCTATTGATCCTGCTGCCGAAAATGGAACTGATCCGGCCACTGCCCGGCACCGCACGACCGGTCGCCGACATCCCGCATCATGTCGACGAAAAAGTGCTGGGCCGAGTTCGCGGCCTCCTCGCCAAGGCCGAATCGACCTCATTCCCCGAAGAGGCCGAAGCGCTTTCGGCCAAAGCGCAGGAATTGATGACCAAATACGCACTCGACCGCGTGCTGGTCGATGCGGACAGCGCCGTCCCCGATCTCCCGGGAGCCCGCCGTATCTGGCTCGATACACCGTATACGGACGCCAAAGCCCTGCTCATCGACGTGGTGGCCAATGCCAACCGCAGCCGCGCCATCTTCTTCGCGGAATGGGGGTTCGTCACCATCGTCGGCGACGAAGCCGACCTCGACGCCGTCGAACTCCTGTCCACCTCGCTGCTGGTGCAGGCCACCCGCGCCATGATCGCCAGCGGCGACGCCGCCACCGACGAGGCGCGCAGCCGGGTCTACCGCAAAGCCTTCCTCGTCGCCTACGCCACCCGAATCGGCGAACGCCTCGCCGCGGCGACAGCCGCGACCATCGCGGAATCCGTTGCGCCGGAACGCCTCCTGCCCGTTCTGGCCTCGCATCAAATTGTCGTGGACACCGCCTTCGACAACCTGTTCCCGCAAGCCCGTAGTCGCGGCATCGCCATCCGCAGCGCCGAAGGCTGGGATGCGGGCCGCGCCGCCGCAAACCACGCTCGCCTCGATTCTCGACGCCCTCTGGATCGGTAGGGCCCGACCGAATCCGCCATCCCCTCGACAGGCAGGGGTCGTCGGGGGAGTCTCGGGGTGCGCATAGGACCTGCGGCCGATGTGCCCGCCACCCCCGCCGTGTGACCCTCGATCCATGACGTCGAAGCTGCGAGCGAGTCGAATCCTGGTGGGCGGCGTAGCCCTGGCATGCGCTCTGGCCGCATGCACCTCCGGTGCGGAACCCGCTGCGCCGCAACCTCTCTCGGACGCCAGTCGAGCCGAGGTGCAACGCGCGCTCGACGCGGTGGTCGCCGCTGGCATTGCCGGAGTCCGCGTCGTGGTGACCGAGAACGGTCAGGAATGGACCGCGGCCGCCGGTGTCGGAAACGCCGATACCGGCACGCCCTTCCCCGCCGCCGCGCGGGTCCGAATCGGCAGCAACACAAAAACTTTCGTCGCCACCGTCATCATGCAATTGGTCGCCGAAGGCAAAGTGGACCTCGACGCCCCCATCGAGCGCTACCTCCCCGGCGTAGTCCAGGGCGACGGCATCGACGGTAATCACATCACCGTCCGAAATCTCATGCAGCACACCAGCGGCCTCCCCGAATACCTCGAAATGCCGCAACTCGACGGCGACTACGAAATCATGCTCACCCAGCACTTCAACCCCGCCGACCTGGTCCACAGCGCCCTCACCACCATGCCCGCCCATTTCCCGCCCGGCGAAAAAGCCGAATACAGCAACACCAACTACCTGATAGTCGGAATGCTCGTAGAGAAAATCACCGGCAACCCCTATTCCGACGAGGTCACCCGCCGCATCATCACCCCCTTGGGCCTGAAATCCACCTACATCCCGGCCCCCGGCGAAGTGGACCTCCGCGACCCCCACCCCCAAGGCTACGAATCCGTGGACGGCCACCGAGCCGACCTGACCCGCCTGGACACCTCCTGGGCCTCCTCCGCCGGAGCCATGGTCTCCACCGGCACCGACCTGAACCGCTTCTTCACCGCCCTCCTCTTCGAAAACCTCCTCAACCCCACCCAACTAACCGAAATGCAGAAAAACCCCAAACCCCTCACCAACCGCCCCGCCGGCATCAACTACGCCCTCGGCCTGGCCAACCTCACCGTCCCCTGCGACAAACAGGTCTGGGGCCACGGCGGCTCCATCCCCGGCTTCAAAACCAGTGACGGCATCTCCGCCGAGGGTCGTGCCGTCACCGTCATGGCCAATGAACGATCCGGTGACCCGGCCGCGACCGCCGCGCTGCAACATGTCTTCGACACGGCGGTGTGTGCGACATCCTGATCCGGCGTACCAGCCGACAGTGGCTGGCGGTCGAATTCGGCTGGCGCGCAACGCTGAACCTCGCCGGTGACGTTCGGCCCTTTCGCTTCGTCCTCCGCTGGCTCACCGTGTAGTGAAGGGAGAGAGAGGAATTCGATATGTCAGGGATGAGGAAGCGTGGCGACATCGTCCGGCGAGCAGGGGCGTCGGTCGCCTTGGCGCGGACGGCACTGCCGGTATTCGCGGCGGCGGCGCTGGTCGTGGTGGCCGCGCCGGACGCCACCGCGGGTGTCACCGGGCTGCAGGCGTCGCCCGGGCTGAGCTGGGGTCCGTCCAAGCTGTACGGCACGACCTGCACCTATACGCTGACCGCCACCGTCAATGACGCGCAGCCGGTCTCGTTCTACGATTTCGACCCCTCGTCAACCTTCTCGCCGAGCAATTACATCTACCCCGCCAACGGGACCGCGACTGTCCGGTGGACCCCGGGGCAGACCGGCTGGCACCGCATCGTCGCCTATCAGAGCTCCGAGGGTGGTCCCGCGATCAATCTCGACGTAGGCACCGGAACCAACACCGGCTCCGCCTGCCTGGTGCTGTCCTAGCCACCACTCGGCTTGCCGGAGTGCGGCTTTCGCCGGTTGCCACCCGGACCCCAATCAACTACCGAAGCCGGGTGGCACATGCTTCGGCCGCTCAGGGGCGGTCGCCGTCATAGTCGACGCGGAAAGCGGGATAGTGTCCGGCGATCCGTCGTAGTTCGGCGTCCGAGGGGTCGATGGTGACACCGAAGTAGTGCTTGGCTTCGAGGGCGCCGCCCCAGGAGCGGCCGGTGCGGCCGGAGCGGCGGAGATAGGCTCGGATCACCGGTGGGCGATCGGCGGGCGGGATTTCGACGAGGGTGGCGGCGCGGCGTTCACGGCGGCCGAGGACAACACGGCCCGCGCTGGCCCGGGCGTTGCGGACCCATTCCGATTCGCCGGCCAGCGATACCAGGTAATGGTGACCGGCGTACTCGACCCGGACCAGGTTGGTGCGGTGGATGATTCCCGTGCCACGTCCCGGAACCTCCAGCACGACAGCATAATCCGGACTGACACCCAGACGCGTCAGTTGGTGCCCCAGGGGCTGTAGCCGCCGGTACAGGGCCGGTCCGGAGCGGTAACGGGTCCGCGCGGTGTAGTCGACCGGTCCCAGCACTCCGGCGAATCGGCCCCGAACGCGGCGATCCCGGTGCGCAGGCTGTGGCTTCGTGGTCATGATGTAGGCCTCCCGCCGGTGACACGGAACCGGCACCACTCCATCGTCGATATCCCGAGTGGGTCCGGGCAGAGGCGAAAGTCACTGTCGTGATCGAGGTTTCGTAGATCCGGAGGTCTGCTGCGCTCCGATGCGCATATCCGGTCTCTTCCGCAAGAGCATTTTGGCTCGGTGATCGCGTGCTCTGTTGGTTTGCTTTGTTCACGATATAGACCGCTTCCGGATTTCCGCGAGATTCTCGAGGTGCCGCATCGATGCCGCGAAACCGGCCGACGCGCTGGCCTGCGGCACCCGGTGCTGGCGGCGCCGAAGAGCGCGGCTCCGGAGATCGTCGATCCCGGCCGTACCAGATTCCTGTGCGCGGATCTCGCGGAAACCGTCACGTCATCGTCAGGACCATGACCGTTGCCGGGCAGATGCGAATGTCACTCCGGCCGAGTGCTTTCGGATCTGCCGGGCACGGTCGCAGGCGAGGATCGTTCGAGGGCGGTAGCGTTTTCAGCCTGCGGCCACGGTCGCGGCGATCGGTCGGACAGGCGTTTCACGATGAGCGAAGTGAGCCCGCTGGATTCGGGATTTCTGGCGATGGAGGATACCGATGCTCATGTGAGCCTCGGCCTCTGTACCGTTGCGATCATCGCGGGGGAGCCGCCGTCGCGCGCGGAGTTCGACGCGTGGATGGTGCGGGGGCTGAGCAGACACGCTCGGCTGAGGCAGCGGGTCCGGCGCATGCCGCTGGATTTGCGCGCGCCGGTGTGGGAGGACGATCCGAGTTTTGATCTGGGACACCACACCCGGTGGACCGCGCTGCCGGCTCCTGGCGATGAGCAGGCACTGCGCGAGTTGATCGCCGCCGAACTCGCCGAACGACTGGACCGCGATCACCCGCTGTGGGAGGTCGTGGTGGTCGAACAGCTGGCGCACGGGCGCTGGGCGATGATCGTCAAAGCGCACCACACCATGACCGATGGGATTTCCGAGATCACCCTGTTCGAGAGCTTCTGCGATACGCAGGACAGCGGACCGGACCGGATATCTGCCTCGTCCGAAGATCGGAAACTCTCCGGCTCTTCACGTTTCGCCGACTTCTCACGCCGGGCGTTTCGAGCGATCCAGTTGCCGTACACGGTTCCGCGTTCCGCCCTCAGCACGGTGCGCGCCGTGGTTCCGGTGCTGTACGCGGCGCTCGCGCCCGCCGGGGAATCCTCGTTGAACGGTCCCATCGGCCGGCAACGCCGATACGCGCTGGCACGGGCCACGATGTCCGAGGCGCGCGAGATCGCCGCCGCGTTCGGTGTCACCGTCAACGATGTCGCGGTCGCCGCGGTCGCCGCCGCCTATCGCGAGCTGCTGCTGGGCCGGGGTGAATCGCCCGCACCCGGAAAAGTTCGTATCGTGGTTCCGGTATCACGGCGCACCGAGGCCGCGAAAAGCCTGCTGGACAATCGTGTTTCGGCGATGATCGCGGATCTCCCGATCGAGATCGAGTATCCGGTCGAGCGTCTGCAGACCGTGCACCGGCGGATCCAAGCGCACAAATCCCGCGGGGAGGCCGCGGCCGAACACTCGGTGTTGTCATTCGTGAAATGGGTGCCGTTCGCCTTGGTGGCCTCGGTCTTTCGTCTCGGCGCGCTGTACCCCCAGCACGGGGTGGCTGCCCTGGCGACCAATATTCCCGGCCCGCGCCATCGGCTCAGGCTGGGCGGGCGCGAAGTTGTCGAACTGTGGCCGTGCGTTCCGATCGCATTGCGGGTGCGGAGCACCATCGCGATTCTGAGCTATGACGGCCGGTTGACGTTCGGTATCACCGGCGATTTCGACACCACACCCGATATCGACCGGATAGCCGCGGGAATCATGGCCGAGTGGCCGATCCTGCTGAGTCACGCGCGTGAACGCCGGGCCCGGAACCGGGAGAACCCGAATCCGGGCGATGACGGGAAGACCGCGCGGGCCGATGACGAACGCGGCGCGGGTTTTCAGGCGGACGGGGTGAGCAGTCCGTAGTGGCCGTCGTAGCGGTGGTAGACGACGTGGCCGCGATCACGCCGCACGTCCCGGAAGAATACGAACGGCCAGCCCGTCAGCTCCAGTCGTTCGATGGCCCCCTGGAGATCGAGCACCGGTGCGGTCGCGGGGCTGACGGCAATGGGCACGCTGCCGCGGGTGACGGCCTCCGGTCGCGGATCGAGCTGGGCGAGCCGGTAGCCGTTCGCGTCCCGGTACAGGATGCTGTCGACACCGCTGCCGGATTCGGTGAACAGGTGGAACTCGTAGTCCATCATCTCCATATCGAAGGCGGCCTCCTCGCAGGTCTCATCGGCCAGGGCATACGACTTGTGCCGCACCACCTCCCGCTGTTCGGTTTCGCGCGGGAAATAGGGCAGCGCGGGGCGCGGTGGCGCGTCGCGCCGCCACTCGTGCGGGCCGGGAGCCGGACGACGGCCGCGAATGGCCTCCCAGTGCCGGGTGAGCCGGTCGAAGCGTTCCAGTAACCGCGCTTCCAGCAGATCGATGGCCTCTCGCGTGGTGGCCGCGGCCACCTGTACGCGCACGCCACGACCGTCCATGTTCACATTCGCCTGGGCAACAATCGGATTGGCGACCGCGGGATCGCGATGTCCGCTCAGCCGAACGCGTGCGGTCAATACCGGCTCGGGAGCGACGGCCAGGGCCTGGCCGATCTTTTCGCGGGCGTAATCGGCCCCGGCGGCGGATACGTGATGGCCGACGGATATCTGCAGGGTGCTACCGGATTCCATTGCGCGTGCTGTCATTACTGGAGCCTGACAGCGCGCGGCCAGTACGATCAGAGCCGAAAGTCACAGCGCGGCGGGCTATTCGACCGCGATCGCGCTCGACGCGGCAATGGTTCGGCCCGGCCCGCGTGGGAATCCTCCCCTCATCGAGGACCTAAGACTCCTCGGATCTGCGACAACCGGTCCTGCCGGTGCGACCGGATCGACTGCGATGCTATGGAAAATCCTGTCCGACAGGAGGTTTCGATGTATTTCGAGGATCGTGCGGACGCCGGACGCCGACTCGGGGAGCGACTGCGCATACTTCGCGGCGCCGATATCGTGGTGCTGGGTCTGCCGCGCGGAGGCGTTCCGGTCGCTTTCGAGATCGCCCGGCGACTGCAGGCGCCCCTGGACGTGATCGTGGTGCGCAAACTCGGCGTACCCCATCAGCCCGAACTCGCTTTCGGCGCCGTCGGCGAGGACGGCGCACGGGTCATCAACCGCATCGTGGTGGAACGAGCGGACGTCAGCGATGCGGAGCTGGCATGGGTGGAGCGCCGGGAGCGTTCGGAGGTGGAACGACGCGCGGCCGGATTCCGCGCCGGACATCCGCGTGTCCCCCTCACGGGCCGGACCGCGGTCATCGTCGACGACGGCGTCGCGACCGGTGCCACCGCCCGCGCCGCCTGCCAGGTCGCTCGCGCGCAGGGCGCTACGCGGGTGGTGCTGGCGGTGCCGGTCGCCGCCCGGGACGCGCTGCGCATGCTGCTGCGCGAGGCCGATGAGGTGATCTGCCTCGATCAGCCCAGGTACTTCCACGCGGTCGGCCAGTCCTACCACCATTTCGGTCAGACGACCGATGCCGAGGTGGTGGAATTGCTGTCCGCCGCCGTCGGGGCGGAACGATCGGCATCGGTCGCCGCGGGGAATCCGCCGCTGTGCGATGAGGAAGTACGGATGCTGGCCGGCAGGGTCGAACTCGCCGGGCACCTCACCATTCCCGAACTGCCGATCGGCGTGGTGATATTCGCCCACGGTAGCGGCAGCAGCCGCCACAGCTCGCGTAATCACTACGTCGCCGAGGTGCTGCGGCGGGCCGGGCTGGGCACCCTGCTGTTCGACCTGCTCAGCCCGGCGGAGGAAGTCGATCGCGCCCATGTCTTCGATATCGATCTGCTCGCCGGGAGGCTGGTCGAGGTCACCGAATGGCTCAGTGGGCAGGAGCAGGCCGCCGGCCTGCCGATCGGATACTTCGGCGCGAGCACCGGTGCGGCGGCGGCCCTGCGCGCCGCGGCGAGCCCTCGCGTGCGGATCGGCGCCGTGGTGTCCCGGGGTGGGCGACCCGATCTGGCCGGGAGTTTGCTCGCCGCGGTGACCGCACCGACCCTGTTGATCGTCGGCGCGCGCGACTATCAGGTGCTGGAGTTGAATCATCAAGCGGCGAAAGCGATGTCATGCGAGACCACACTGGTGGAGGTGCCGGGCGCGACCCATTTGTTCGAGGAGCCGGGCGCGTTGCGGCACGCCGCCGAGCTCGCGCGTGATTCGTTCACCGCCAAACTGCCGCTGGCGGCCGGTGAATCCACGGAATGAAGGTGAGCATACAGCGGCTTTCATAACGTGCTAGGCATTGTTCCGCCCAAATGTGTTCCACCGCAATGGGTTTGGAGCGATACTCTGGCAGTACGTCGTGTGGCAAATGATTGACCCGGCCCATTCCCAATCGAAAGTGTTTTAGACTAGAGGGTGTCTTCCAAGGCCGGAACTATGGCTCTGGGACCTGTCGAATACCTCTGACAGGGAGATGCCAGGGTGCAATCACATGATCACCGCCGCGCGACGGGTGCCGAGGGCCCCGCGAACCCCTCCGCCGCCGGGCCCTACTCCGTTCGGGAAACACTGTCTCAGCTGCGGCTGAGAGAATTGCTCAGCGAGGTCAGAGACAATATCGAGCAGATCATGGACTCGCGCGACCGGATGGACGGTCTGGTCGAGGCCATGCTCGCGGTCACCTCGGGGTTGAACCTCGACCAGACGCTGCGCACCATCGTCCACACCGCGATCGTCCTGGTCGACGCCCGCTACGGCGCGCTCGGCGTGCGCGGCCAGGACGAACAGCTCAGTCAGTTCATCAACGAAGGCGTCGATGACGTCACCCGCGCGCAGATCGGGCACCTGCCCGAGGGTCACGGAGTGCTCGGGCTGCTGTTCGAACAACCCAAACCGATCCGGCTGGACAATTTGGCGGACCATCCCGTCTCGGTCGGCTTCCCCGATCATCATCCGCCGATGCATGGTTTTCTCGGCGTCCCGGTGCGCATTCGCAACGAGGTCTTCGGAAATCTCTACCTGACCGAAAAGGTCGGCGGACATCCGTTCACCGATGACGATGAGGTGATCGTGCAGGCCCTGGCCACCGCGGCCGGTGTCGCGATCGACAATGCGCGCCTATACGCCGCGGCGCGCACCCGGCAACTGTGGATCGAGACCACCCGCGATATCGCCACCGAATTCCTCTCCGGCACCGATACCCGGATCGTGCTGGCGCACATCGTGGATCATGCCCGCGTACTGACCGATTCGGCTCGCGGTTTCCTCGCGATTGCGCCGGATCCGGACAGTCCACCCGAGGAACGCGCCAGTCTGGACATCGTGCGCTGGTCGGGGCAGGGCGCCGCCCCGCCGGAGCGGACCGTGCGGATGGCGGGCAGCGCAATCGGCGAGGCTTACACCCGGCGGACGCCGATGAGCGTGCCGAGTATCGACGACCTCGAGGACGGTGGCCTGTTCGCGGGCGCCGGGCCCGCGTTGATCTTGCCGCTGCGGACCTCGGACGCGGTGCTCGGGGTGCTGGTGGTCGAGCGGGATCTCGGGGGTTATCCATACTCGGCCGAAATTCTGGAATTGGCCGCCGCCTTCGCCGATCAGGCGGCGCTGGCGATGCAGCTGGCGCAGTCCCAGCGGCAGATGCGTGAACTGGAGGTGCTGACCGATCGCGACCGCATCGCCCACGATCTGCACGATCACGTCATCCAGCGGCTCTTCGCCGCCGGGCTCAATCTGCAAGGCACGGTGGCTCGCGCCCGCAATCCCGATGTGCGGCAACGGCTTACGACGGTAATCGATGACCTGAACGAGGTCGTTCGGGAGATCCGCACCTCGGTATTCGATCTGCACGGCGATCGCAGCACCTGGTTGCGCCAGCGCCTCGACCACGCCGTCGGGCAACAGAACGCCGCCGGTGGCATTCCCACCACCCTGCGTGTGTCCGGTCCGCTCTCGGTAATCGATCCCGTCGTCGCCGATCACGCGGAAGCCGTTGTGCGGGAAGCGGTCAGCAACGCCGTACGGCACTCGGGCGCCGATTCGGTGAGCGTCGACATGCGCATCGGCGACGATCTCACCATCACCGTAGAAGACAACGGATGTGGTATCCCCGACGACGTCACCCCCAGCGGCCTGACCAATATGGCCGACCGCGCCGAACAATGCGACGGCACCCTGACCGTATCGCCCGTCCACCCCACCACCCCGCGCCCCGGCACCCGAGTGCGCTGGTCGGTCCCCCTCCGCTGACCCCGCCCGGTCACGCTCCCCAAAGTCACGCCACCCCACCCCGAATCGCCCGGCACCAGCCGATTTGGAGGAACAGGGGGGTCCTGATGTAATCTCATCGAGCACGAAGCGCAGCGGAGTGCAAGCAGTACCACGGGCTGTGGCGCAGCTTGGTAGCGCACTTGACTGGGGGTCAAGTGGTCGCAGGTTCAAATCCTGTCAGCCCGACAGAAGAAAGCCCTTCCGACCTCGGTCGGAGGGGCTTTTCTTCTTCCTTCACCACTCGGAACGCGGGACCAAAGCGGGACCGCGGAAGCAGGGCCGGATCCAAGCCCACCGCATCGTGCAGGCGGGCGAGATCGTCATCGTCGAGGTCCCGTATCCCGATCCACGCGAACGCGCTCGACGGCTGCGGTCGGAACTCGTCGCCCCGACCTCGGGAATCGACTGTCCGCCGAGCTAGACGGCATCAACGGTGATCATGTGAGCATTTTGCCGGAACACGGACGGGTAGGGTCGACACGATGATCGGTCGCGAAGCAGGCCCGGAGCGGACGCAGCGAGGACTCGAGCGGCTGGTCTACTTCAGTGATGCGGTGGTCGCGATCGCCATCACCCTGATCGTGCTACCGCTGGTCGACAGCGCGCGCGAGGTCGCCTCATCGTCGACCGCGGAGTTCTTGTCCGACAATGTCTTTGCCCTGACGGCCGCCGGAGTCAGTTTCATCGTCATCAGCACGCTGTGGCGTGATCACCACCGCCTATTCGAGCGCGCCACCGGGTACACGGCGCGCCTATTGCGCGTCAACATGCTGTGGCTCTGCGCCATTGTCGCGTTGCCGGTTGCCACCGTCCTCGTCGTCTACGCGCGGCATGGCGACCGTCTGGCCGTCGGTCTGTACGTGGGTGTGATGTTGTGCGCCATGGTCGTCATCCGGATCGAGGAGCTGATGCTCTATCGCGCCGGGCTGCTTGCGGATCGCGAACCGGTGACAGCCGTCGACCTCGCCACCCGCTGGATATCGGTGGCGGCCACGGGGATCGCCCTGCTCGTCGCTGTCACGGTGCCTCGAATCGGCCTGTGGGCGTTATTGATTCTGATCGTCGCGGGTCTGCTCGAATCGGCGGTACGGCGATGGCGGAAAGCCCGAGACGTACAGCCCTGAGTCGTCAGGGTCGACGGTGCGCGACCGTATGGGTGATGCCGATATTGTCGATATCACAGCTGACCACGGAGGTGGCCGCGAACATCCGCCAGGCGCGGGCACGTTGTTCACCCACGATGGCGACCGCCTCCTCCCAGTTCTCCTCGATATTGCGCAGCCAGGCGATGTGGCTGGCGGTGAAGTGGGTGCGGAGGTTCTCCACGGTCGCGATCTCGAACCCGGCCGACTCGAGGGTGGAGATGGCCGAATCACGAGTCGGGACATCGATTTCGGGGAAGATATAGGCGGTGATGAAGCCGGACCCGCGCTGGAAGAGGCGGCCTCTGGGCGACGCGGTGATCTCATGGCAGAAGATTCGCCCGCCGGGGCGGACCAGATCGTGCAGGGCTCGGGCGTGCTGGATTCGCCCTCGGGTATCCAGGTGGAAGGTCATCTCGATACTGGAGACCGCGTCGAACGGACCGTCGGTGACATCCCGGAAATCGCACAGGCGGAACTCGGCTCGATCACTGACCCCGGACTGCTCGGCCAGCTGCCGGGCATGGGCTACCTGATTGCGGGCGAGGGTCACCCCGACCACTTCCACGCCATAGTGTTTGGCGGCGTGCACACCCAATGCGCCCCAGCCGCAACCGATATCGAGCACCCGCATACCTGGCTGCAGTTCAAGACGCTGGCAGATCCGGTCCAGCTTGGCGATCTGCGCTTCCTCGAGATCGATCGGCTGGGCGGGGTTCTTCCACACCGCGCAGGAGTACACCATGGTCGGCCCGAGCATCAGCCGGTAGAACTCATCGCTCAGATCGTAGTGATGCCGGACCGCCTCGGCCCCACGCGAACTGGCGCGACGCACCTCGGATGCGGGCGGTGGCACCGGCAGGCCGAGCAGGCCGTTGCGCAGTAGCCACTGGGTGGTGTCGGCGGCGGCGAGTGCTCTGGCGGCCAGGGGCCGGATGCGACGCCCGAGGATGTCTTCGAAGGTGGTGTCGGCCGCGAGCATGAATTCGCGCATGAAATCGACCAGACTGCCCTCGACTTCGAGATCGCCCGAGATGTACGCGCGCGCGACTCCGAGATCATTCGGCCGGAAGAGTATGCGGCGCAGCGCCTTCGGATCCCGCAATACGACCACGGGCCCGTCATCTCCCGCGGTGCTGTCGTCCCACAGTCGAAGTCGCAGCCGCACTGGGCGGCCCGCGACCGCCTCGGCGGCGCGCAGGAGTCGCTGGGCTTTATTGTTCGGCATTGTTGCGCTCCTGGTGGTATGCGGAATCGGCGAGTCCCGAACGCAGCCACGGCAGTACGAGGTGCCGCAGCGCGGGGAAGAGCAGTGGGCGTGGGATGGTGCGGCCGCCCCACGCCTGTAGTCGTGCGGTGCGGCCCGGGGTCACGGTGCGCCGCCGCGCGAACAGCGCGGTCAGACCCGCGCGCGCCACCTGGTCGGTGGATGTCGCGGTATAGGACTGCTCGCGTTCGGAGGAAACGCCGCCGACCTGATAGAACTCGGTGCGCACCGGGCCCGGCGATAGCAGCGTGCAGGTCACGCCGGTGCCGTGCAGCTCGACGTGCAGCGCCTCAGCGAAACTGTTCACGAATGACTTACTGGCGGCGTACGCCGCGGCCGTCGGCACCGGTTGGACACCGGAAATAGAGCCGGTGAACAGGATCGCGCCGTCCCGGCGGGCCAGCATCGAGGGCAATACGGCTGTCGTAAGCTCCTGCACGGCAACGACATTGACGAGCAGCATGGCTCGCTGCGCCTGTGCGTCCGTCTGCGCCACCTCACCGCAGACCGCGAATCCGGCGTTATTGCACAGCACCGCCACATCTCGCGCGGCCAGATCCGTGCACAACTGTTCGCGATGCGCGGCATCGGCCAGGTCGCAGGGTATGACCTCGACCTTCGTGCCGTATTCGCTCCGTATCCGGCTTGCCAATGCCTCCAACCGATCCACCCGGCGCGCCACCAGTACGGTGGCATAGCCGCGCTCGGCCAGTTGACTGGCCAGTGCCGCACCGATTCCCGACGACGCGCCGGTGATCACCGCCCAGTTGCCGCTATTCGGTTCACTTTTCACCATAAATGACTCCCGGCCGCTCGAGTACGTCAAAGGTACTGTGCCGTAATGGATGTCGGGCATCGCCCGGGAATCGTCCGGTAATCGACGAAATTATCTACCGATTTGTTCCGGAATTTCTCGGCGATTACCGAGCGGTTTCCGGGTCATGGTGGCGCGCTGCGAATTTGGGATACTTTATCGGTTACACAGTTCGACGTCAGGAGTGCGGCAATGCCCGTTCCAGAATCTCATATCTTCGATCGACTTCGCGACCTTGCCGCGATCACCGAACCGGGCGCCCGGCCGACCCGGGAGATCACCGAGGTATTCACGGGCAACCGGCTCGGCGACATCCCCGTGGGCACCGTCGCCGACGTGGACGCGGCGTTCACGAAAGCCCGTGTCGCACAGCGAGAATGGGCCTCTCGGAGCACCCGGGAGCGGGCCGCGGTGTTCGAACGGTACCGCACGCTCATCTTCGACAACCGAGAATTCCTGATGGATCTGCTGCAGGCCGAGTCCGGTAAGGCCAGGGCCGTCGCCAATGCGGAGGTACTCGGGCTGGCATTGGCCACCCAGTTCTACGCCCGGGTCGCACCTCGATTACTGCGGCCGTATCGGGTACCCGGGCTGTTCCCGATGCTCGTCAAAACCATTGTGCACCATAGGCCCAAAGGCGTGGTCGGGTTCATTTCGCCGTGGAATTACCCGATGCTGCTCTCGATCGGCGATGCGGTGCCCGCATTGCTGGCGGGCAATGCGGCGGTGCTGAAACCGGATGGCCGCACACCCTTCTCTCTCCTCGCAAACGCCGAATTGCTGTACCGCGCCGGGCTACCCCGCGATCTGCTCGCGGTGGTGCCGGGGGAGGGACCGGTCGTCGGCACCCGAATCGCCGACAGCTGCGACTATCTGATGTTCACCGGCTCCACCGCCACCGGGCGCATCCTGGCGCAGCGCTGCGCCGGTCGCCTGATCGGCTTCTCGGCCGAACTCGGCGGCAAGAACCCGATGATCGTCACCGCCGGAGCGGATGTGGACACGGTCGCCGCGGCCGCGCTGCGGGCCTGCTTCGACAATGCCGGGCAGCTGTGCCTGTCGGTGGAGCGGATCTACGTCGAACAGGCGATCGCCGAGCGGTTCACCACTGCCTTCGTCGCCGCGACACGGCAGATGAAACTCGGTGCCGCATACGACTTCTCGACCACCATGGGCAGTCTGATCTCCGCCGATCAACTCGAACGGGTCGCCAAGGCCATCGCGGACGCGAAATCCAAAGGCGCGACGGTGCTCGCCGGGGGCAATGCCCGTCCCGACCTCGGTCCGCTGTTCTTCGAGCCGACCGTGCTCACCGGCGTCACCGACGAAATGGACTGTGCCCGAGGCGAAACCTTCGGCCCGCTGGTCGCGATCTATCCGGTCGACACGGTCGACGAGGCCATCGCCCGGGCGAACGATTCCGAGTACGGTCTCAACAGCAGCGTCTGGGCGGGGTCGAAGCGCCAGGGTGAGGAGATCGCCCGGCAGCTCGGCACCGGTTCGGTGAACGTGGACGAGGGCTACGTGCCGTCCTTCGGCAGTATGGGCGCGCCGATGGGCGGTATGGGCGCATCCGGTATCGGCCGCCGCAATGGCGTCGAGGGACTGCTCAAGTACACCGAATCGCAAACGGTGGCGACCACCAGATATCAGAATCTGGATACGCCACCGTTCCTGTCCGATGAGCAGTGGCAGCGGATGATGATTCCGCTGGCCAAGCTGGTCAGCCTGCTACCGGGTCGCGATATGCCGCCACGGACCCGAAGGGTCTGAGCTGCAGACGAATTCGAGATCCGGATCCTGCGACAGTATCCGCTGATGCAGTCGCTGCAGATCCATCTGGGGTTCGATGCCGAGCCGGTCGACGAGTGCGCCGCGGGCGCGCTGGTATGCCTCCAGCGCGTCCACCTGGCGACCGGATCGGTACAGCGCGAGCATGTACTGCTTGCAGAATGTCTCCCGCATCGGCGCCGCCGCGGTCAACACCTTGAGCTCGGGCGTGATCTCGCGATGTCGTCCGCTGGCGAGTTCGGCTTCGAAACAGGATTCGTAGGCATTGAGCCGCTCGTCATCGATGGCGGTCAGCTCACTCCAGCGGATCCCGCTCTCGGCCAGGTCCGCCATGGCCTGCCCGCGCCACAGCCCGATCGCCTGCCGGTACAGCACGCGCGCGAATTCCGCTGAGCCGGAATGCAGTTCGGCATCGCCGCGCTGTACCAGCTGCCGGAACAGGCAGAGGTCGACGGTATCGGGATCGACCCGCAGCAGATAGCCCGGCTCCTGGGTCAGCAGTAGGGTGCCGTCGGCGTGATCGCGCGGGGTGAGCGCCTTGCGAATCGCGGAGACCGCGTTCTGCACGATCTTGCGGGAGGTCGCCGGCGGATCGTAGTTCCACAGCGCGTCACGCAGTTGGCTGGCCGGTACGACTTGATTGTTGTGCAGCAGCAGGTATCCCAGCACCGCGCGCGGGGTGACGCCACCCAGCCGGATTTGCCTGCCACTGTCCAGGACGTCCAATTCACCAAGAATGCGAAATTCCACAACCGTCGCCTCTCGCCTTGCGCCACGACTGAAATTTCAAGCGAAATCACGCCTGGCTGAAACCGGGTCGGAGCCACGTCCTTGTAACCCAAGCAGGATCTTATTCTGTCACGCAAGATATTTCGCATCGCATGATCCGCGATGCGTGATCGTTGTTAGATCTTCCAATATCGGGGCCGCGCGCCTTGGGAGAACGAACAGTCGTCCTCGCCCCGGCGCGCGGCCCATGAATTTATTTACACGTATCAATTAATGGCGCGCTCCCGGCCCTCCCAGAACTTCTCCCGGAGCTGCCGGTGCAGAATTTTTCCGGTCGCGTTCCGCGGAATATAATCGATGAATTCGAAATTCCGCGGCAGTTTGAACTGCGCGATCTTCCCGCGCAGGAATTGGGCCAGTTCGCGGCCGGTGATCTGCTGTCCGGCGTGCACGGCGACGAAGGCGTGCACCACCTCGCCCCAGCGATCGTCCGGGACGCCGATCACGGCGGCCTCGCGCACCGCGGGGTGATCGTTGATGACGTTCTCGACCTCGGCCGGATAGACGTTCTCACCGCCGACGATGATCATGTCCTTGATCCGATCGCATAGGTACAGATAGCCCTCGGGGTCGAGCCACCCCGCATCGCCGGTGCGCAGCCAGCCGTCGACGATCGTGCGCGCGGTGGTGTCCGGCTGATTCCAATAGCCGATCATGGTGGCCCGGCTGCGAATCAGCACCTCGCCGATCTCACCCTGGGGCGCGGGTTCGCCCGCGCTGTCGACCACCGATATCTCGAATCCCGGGCACGGGTACCCGGCCGAGCGCAGTCGCGGATTGCCGACCACATGTTCCGAGGGCGGCAGAAAGCTTATGACGGAACCGGTTTCGGTCATACCGTAGAACTGCACGAAACCGCAGTCGAAGCGTTCCATGCACGCCGCGAGCAGGGTCTCGGGGATGGGGGATCCGCCGTAGGCCGCCAGCCGCAGATGTTCGAACGCGTCTTTGGTCGCGGCGGGTTCGGCCAGCACCAGCGCGAACATCACCGGCACCCCGACGAACGCGGTGACATGCCTGGTGAGGATGAGCTCCATGGCCAGGCCCGG
Source organism: Nocardia sp. NPDC052001 (assembly GCF_040680615.1). Classification (NCBI taxonomy): domain Bacteria; kingdom Bacillati; phylum Actinomycetota; class Actinomycetes; order Mycobacteriales; family Nocardiaceae; genus Nocardia; species Nocardia sp. NPDC052001. The sequence goes on from NZ_JBFAXC010000002.1 coordinate 122,631, forward strand.
GGCGAACTCGGGCATGAGAATGCTCGGGACGCCGGCGAACAGGCCCTGTACCACCCAGGCCAGACCGGCGATATGGAAGCTCGGGATGGCCACCAGCAGGCAGTCGTTCTCGCGGACGTCGAACCAATCCACCTCGGGCGAGACCAGCGCGGCGCGCGCGGCGTAGATGCTGCGCTGGCCGATCACCACGCCCTTGGACAATCCGGTCGTGCCGCTGGTGTACATCTGGATGAACGGATCATCCGGTCCGACCTCGGCCTCGGGTCCGGAATCGTCGTGCCCGGCAAGCCATTCGGTGAAGCCGCCCGGACCGTCGATGCGCACCACCGGGGTCTGCGTGCCCGCATCGGACTGCGCCTTGGCCACCACCTCGGCGGCCGCGTCGTCGACGAACAGCAGTTTGGCGCCGGAATCGCGCAGGATGTGCGCGATCTCGGTCGCGGTCAGCACCCGGTTGACCGGGATGAGCACGGTGCCGCTCTTGGCCGCGGCGATCAGCAGTTCGTAGAGGTGTTCGGAGTCCTTGCCCACGTAGGCCATTCGATCGCCCTTGCGCAGACCCATCGCCCGCAGCGCGTTCGACGCGCGGCCCGAACTCCGGTCCAGTGCGGCGAAGTCGATCGATCGATCGCCGCACACGATGGCGATATCATTCGGCCGCGTTCGCGCTCGCTCGCGAATGATATCGGCAAAGTTGCCCGGGATCTCGATCGATTCGATTTCTTTCTGCGAAACCATCACAACCTCGAAACTGTCGTCACGATGAATCGAGCCCCGATATCTTTAAAGGCAGTCGGGCGCCTCAATTCTGGATCGCGATTGATTTTAGCCGGGCTGCGGTAATTGACCGGTAATCGTCCGGGATGCCGTTCCGAGGGGTATTGGCGAATGTTTTCGGCTATGTCCAGGCAATTACCGGACAATGGGCTGTCGCCGCATCAGCCACCCTAAGGTAGGCAATGTGATGGCAACAAGCCGGTCGGTCGATAACGCACGGTAGCGCAGCATGACCGGTTTCGAAGGATACGAGGTTTGCCGAATGTCGCAGGATGATCTTTACGGTGCGCCGGGGTCCGCCGGCTCACGGGATTCGGTGGGAGGCGCGCTCGGTGAGCTGCGCCGCCGCTACCTGGACGAGCAGGATCGGCTGCTCACGGACATGATTCGGCGGCAGGTGGATCGGGTGCTCGGCGACTTCGCGCCGGAAAACATCGATCCCGCAACGCGTTTCGAGGACCTGGGGCTGGACTCCCGCACGGCGGTGGAACTGCGGGACCGGGTCGCGGCCGAAACCGGCACCGCGCTGCCCGCCGCGGTGATCTTCGACCACCCGACGGTCGGCCAATTGGCCGAACATCTGCGCGGTTGGCTCGAAACAGGCACGGCGGCAGAGTCTTCCGAGCAACCATCGACGTCCGTCGACGGGGACGATGATCCGATCGTGATCGTCGGCATGGCGTGCCGGTTCCCGGGCGGTATCGCCGCACCGGAGGACCTGTGGCGGGTGGTATCCACGAAAAGCGATGTGATCGAAGACTTTCCGGCCGATCGCGGTTGGCCCGTGGACGCGATATACGATCCCGAACCCGGTATTCCCGGAAAGTCATATGTCCGAGAAGGCGGATTCCTCGACGGCGCAGGCGAATTCGATGCCGGATTCTTCGGGATATCGGCGCGTGAGGCGCTGGCGATGGATCCGCAGCAGCGGCTGGTGCTCGAACTCGCCTGGGAGGCGTTCGAACGGGCGCGGATCAATCCGCAGTCGTTGCGGGGCAGCGGTACCGGGGTGTTCCTGGGGATCAACGATATGGGCTACCGGTCCCTGCTGAGCGCCGGGCCGGAGCTGGCCGGGGCGGAAAGCTATCTGCTGACCGGCAATATGCCCGCCGTCGCCTCGGGCCGGATCGCGTATTTCCTCGGCCTGCAGGGTCCGGCCGTCTCGATCGACACCGCGTGCTCGTCCTCACTGGTCGCCCTGCACCAGGCCGCGCGCTCGCTGCGATCCGGGGAATGCGCGCTGGCGCTGGCGGGCGGGGTGACGGTGACCATGTCGCCGCTGGGCTATGTGTTCTTCTCGGCCCAGCGCGGCCTGGCGCGCGATGCCCGCTGCAAGTCCTATGCCGCGGCCGCCGATGGCACCTCCTGGTCCGAGGGTGCCGGACTCGTTGTGCTGGAACGGCTTTCGGATGCCCGGCGCAACGGCCATCCGATCGCCGCGGTGCTCCGGGGCAGCGCGATCAATCAGGACGGCACCTCGAACGGCCTGACCGCGCCGAACGGCCTCGCCCAGCAACGGGTTATCCGCCAGGCGCTGGCCGATGCGGGGTTGACGGCCGCCGAGGTGGACGTGGTGGAGGGGCACGGCACCGGTACGGTGCTCGGCGATCCCATCGAGGCGCAGGCGCTGCTGGCCACCTACGGGCGGCGGCCGTCCGAGCAGCCGCTGTTGCTCGGATCGATCAAATCGAATATCGGGCATACGCAATCGGCCGCGGGCATGGCCGGGTTGATCAAGATGCTGCTGGCGATGCGGTACGGGACGGTGCCGCCGACCCTGCACGTCGATCAGCCGTCACCGCATGTGGACTGGTCGGCCGGGCATATCCGGCTGGTCACCGAGACACAGCCGTGGCCCGAGCGCGGCCGGCCGCGGCGGGCGGGCATCTCCTCGTTCGGCATCAGCGGCACCAATGCGCATGTGATCGTGGAATACGATCCCGATCTGGCCGAATCGGTTGCGGCGCAGCCGAATCGAGCCGTTGAGCTGTCGGTGTGCGTGCTCTCCGGCAAGACCGGCCAGGCCCTGCGCGGTCAGGCGCGCCGATTGCTCGCTGCCTGCGACGCCGATCCGGGCGTCGATATCGCCGATATCGGGCTGTCCTCGGCGACCACCCGCGCGGTATTCGATCATCGGGCGGCCCTGGTGGCGGGCAGCCGGGCCGAACTGATCGATGGGCTCACGGTACTGGCCGAGGGTGCGTTCGCACCCGCGGTGATCACCGGGCGCGCGGTGGCGGCGGGCAAGACCGCGATACTGCTGCCCGGCCAGGGCAGCCAGGTACTCGGCATGGGATATGAGCTGTACCAAGCCTTCCCGAAGTTCGCCGCGGAATTCGACGACCTGTGCGCCGCATTCGATCCGCATCTGGAGCACCCGCTACGCGAGGTGATTTTCGGGACCGCCGGGACGCCTCCCGAGCTATTGGACCGCACCGAATACACCCAGCCCGCACTGTTCACCATCGAGGTCGCCCTGCTGCGGCTCCTGCAATCCTGGGGAGTGGCACCGGATTTCGTCCTCGGGCACTCGATCGGCGAGCTGGCCGCCGCGCACTTCGGCGGTGTATTCGACCGCGCCGACGCCGCGGCGGTGGTCGCGGCGCGCGGCAGGCTCATGCAGCGGCTGCCACCGGGGGTGATGATGTCTGTGCGCGCGTCCTACGCCGAGGTCTCGGAATCCATCGCGGGGCAGGAAGCCGCCGTATCCATCGCGGCGAGCAACGGTCCGAACGCCACCGTGATCGCGGGCGATGCGGATGCGGTGACCGCCCTGGCCAAGCACTGGCGCGAACGCGGGCGGCGCACCAAACGACTCCAGGTCGAACGGGCCTTCCACTCCCCGCACCTGGACGACATCCTCGATGAATACCGCGCGGTGGTGGCCGCGGTGTACCCGCGTCCATCGTCGATTCCGTTGGTGTCCAATGTGACCGGTCGAATCGCGACGGCCGAACAGCTGTGCTCGCCCGACTACTGGGTGAGCCAGGCCCGGCAGGCCGTGCGCTTCCACGACGGCATCGAATTCCTCACCGGTGCCGGGGTGTCGACGTTCCTGGAGGTCGGTCCGGGCGAGGTATTGGCCGGAATGGCCCAGGAATGTCTGCCCGAGGGCGGACGCATCACGATCGCCACCCTGCGCAAGGGCCAGCCGGAAGCACGAAGCCTGTTGCGGGCCACCGCCGCCGCCTGGGCCGCGGGCACTCCGCTCGACTGGGCAGCCGTGTACGCGGGCCGCGAGGCCGTGGCAATCGATTTGCCCACCTACGCGTTTCAGCATCGCCATTACTGGATCGGAGCCGAGGTGACCGCCGCCGGGTACATCGAACAGCGAGCCGATGCCGAAGCCGGACCCGATCCGGCACAGGCGTTCCGGGACGCCCTGGCCGCACTGCCCGAATCCGAACAGCTCGACTACGCCATGACCGTGGTGCGGGTGCAGATCCGGGAGATCCTGATCGATCAGGACACCGACTTCGACGCCGACCGCATCCTGTTCGAGGTCGGACTGACCTCGCTCTCGCTGCTGGAACTGCGCAGCAGGCTCAATCATGTTGCCGGAACCTCAATCTCGCTGGGCAGCCTGATCGACCAGGCGACCATTCGCGGTGCGGCCCGGCTGATCACCGGTATCGCCGCGCCCGCATTGCAGGAGGTCGCGCGATGACTCCGACCACCGAGACCGGCCTGAGTTTCGAGCGCACGGTGCCGTGCGCCCTGGCCCATCGGCGGGCGCTCGGTGAGGTATTCGTCGCCGATACGGCCCCGGCCGATATCGACGGATTCCTCGCCGCCATCCAGATTCCGCGCGCCCACTCGCTGTATTTCGACCGGCTGGTGGACTATCACGATCCGCTGTCCACGGTGGAGGCCATCCGGCAGGCGATGATCGTGGTGGGGCACAGATATCTGAACGTCCCGCCCGGAACCCCCGCCAGCCTGCAGCAATTGGAGTTCGAGGTCGAGGACCTGAGTGCCTACCGTGATGATTCGAATGTGCCGCTGGAGGGCATCGTCCGGGCGAGCGCGGGACTGGCGGGCACCTTCGGCGATTCGGCGGGCACCTTCTTCGAGGCCCAGCTCGCCATCGGCGGGGTGCGGGCGCTGACCCTGCGGGGCGGTGGGATTCAGTTTCCGGCTGACACCTACCGGGAGATTCGCGAGCTACAGCAGGCCGGTCGGCCGATGAACGGCGAATCCGGCAGCGTCACAGTCGAACCCGTCGCACCGGCGTCGGTCGGCAGGCGTGACCCGCGCAATGTCGTTGTCGGACAACCGATACCGGGCGAGCAGCAGCGAATACCGCTGATCGTCGATCAACGGCACCCCTCCTTCTTCGACCATCCCTACGACCACGTACCCGGCCCGCTGCTGATCGAAGGCTGCCGTCAGGCGGCCATCGTGGCGGCGGTGGCGGCGGGCGCACTGGATTCCCCGATCGCCGCCGTCACCGGCTGCGCCACCACCTTCACCGGATTCGCCGAACTCGGTGGGCTGATCGATTTCACCGTCGCGGCGGACAGCGATCCCGATACCGGGGGAGCTGCGGTCGAACTCGAGCTGCATCAGTTCGGCGCGCGAATCGCCCGGTGCCGTATCGAACTCGCGCCGTACCCGGCCACCGCCTGATCACACAGAGGAGTCACCACAATGGAAAGTTCGGCATACAGCAGCGGTAAGCGATTCGCGGTGGTCGGTGGCGGCGTAGCCGGTATCGCCGCGGCCTACCAACTGCACCTGGCGGGTCATCACGTCGAGCTGCTGGAGCGAAACCCCGTGCTGGGCGGTCGTTTCGGCGTGGATCACCTGGGCGATCGCCCGGTCATGATGGGCGGCAAGAACATCAGCCGCACCTATACCGAGCTGCGCGGGTTCCTGGCGGCCATGCGCGCGGACAAGTTCGAGTATTTCGGCGTCAACACCTCCCGCCTTATCAACGGCGAACTCGTCACCTTCGACAGCAAGAACAGCCGGTTCGACCTGATCCGCAAATTCACCAAACTCGGTGCGCCGCTGGACCTGCTGAAGCTGGCGTTCCTGATGTTCACCATCAAACGCGATGAGAGCAACCGGTTCCTGGGCGGGGAGACCTTCTCCCGCGTGGGCGCGCGCCGCGATCACAAGCCGCTCACCGCGTATTTCGGCGCATCGCTGGTGAACAATATGTTCCGGCCGTTGACAGTGCGGCTCAACGGCGCCGAACCCGATGAGATGTACCTGGGCAACTTCAATGTGAACCTGAGCCTGGCCAGCACCTTCGACCAGTTGACCGACGGTATCCAGCCCGCGCTCACCGAGTTCGCGAAATTGGTTACGGTGCGTCCGAATTCGACGGTCGAATCGCTGGTCATCGAGGACGGGCGGGTGACCGGGGTCCAGCTCGCGGGTAATGGCAAAGCGCCGCAGGTGCTTCCGTACGACGGGGTCGTGCTCGCCGCGCCCGCCTACGCCGCCGCCGATATCGTGAAATCCAACCTGCCCGATCTGAGCGAACTGCTGGCCGAGGTCAGATACTTCCCCGCCGCGGTCGCGGTCGTCGAATACGATCGCCCCGTTTTCGATCAGGTGGTGCGCGCCATCGCCCTCGACGGCGGCCGGTGCAGCAATGCGGGCGTCTACGGCGTCAACGATCTCAATATCGTCCGGTACACCTTCAGCGGGCGGGCGGCGCGGCCCATGCCGACCGAGGAGGGGCTCGCATCCTGGCTCGACGAGGCCGAGGAACTCATCAAGGGCCTGCTGAAGATCGAGGGTGCACTGAACCGGGTGCACGCGGTGACGCATATCTGGGATGCCGCGTACTGCGCGTATCTGCCGTTCTACGGCGATTTCCTGTCGAAGGTCCGCACCGAGGTGAGCCGGGTGCACGGTCTCGAACTCGCCGGTGACTACGTCAAGGGAGCGCCGCTGGAGGCGTGCTTCCGTTCCGGCCAGGAAGCCGCGAAGAGCCTGTCGCGCCACGGGTGATCCGGCGCCGAATCGAAGTGAGAGACCATGATTTCCTACATCGACCTGGTGCGCTCGGGCGCGCGGGTCCATGGCGACGAGACGCTGTACACGTATCTGATCGACGGTGAATCCAGCGAATCGCGTGTGAGCTGGGCACAATTGGATCTGCGCGCCCGGGCGATCGCGGCGGAATTGCAGGCGCGCGGGCTCGCGGGCAGTCGGGTGCTGCTGGTCTATCCCGCCGGAATCGATTACGCGGTGGCGTTTTTCGCCTGCCTGTACGCGGGTGTGCTCGCGGTGCCCGCCTATCCGCCCGAACTCAATCGTTCGGTATCGCAGCTGCGCGCCATCATCGAGGACGCGGGCATCGCGGTCGCGCTCACCGATGCGAATGTGCACGCCCGCCTCGACACCTTCGTAACCGTCGAACCCGCGCTCGCACCGCTGACGTGGATCGTCACCGAGGATGTGCCGGACGAGCGGGCGGCGGCGTGGCTGCCGCCCGAATTGACCACGGACAGTGTGGCTTTCCTGCAATACACCTCGGGCTCGACGTCCGCGCCCAAGGGCGTCATGGTCACGCACGGCAATCTGCTGCACTGCGGTTCGGTGTTCGCCCGGCTCGTCGAACCGGGCGCGCCGATCCTGAGCTGGCTGCCGCAGTATCACGACCTCGGGCTGTTCTTCGGTCTGCTGCAGCCGGTATACGGTCGCAATCCGATCATCATGATGTCGCCGCTGGACTTCCTGCGCAGGCCCGCGCGCTGGGTCGAGGCGATATCGCGGTACCGGGTGCAGGCCACCGCGGGACCGAATTTCGCCTACGACCTGTGTGCCCGCCGCACCACGCGACAGGAGGTCGAACAGCTCGACCTGAGCTGCTGGCAGGTGGCGATCAATGCCGCCGAACCGGTGCGCGCGGCCACCCTGGACCGCTTCGACAAGGTCTTCGCGTCGGCGGGCTTCCGCAGTTCGGCCCATCTGAACCTGTACGGCCTCGCCGAAGGGCTGGTGCTGACCACCGGTGCGGTGAGCGATCCACCGCAGATCGAACGGTTCGATGCGCGATCGCTCGGCGGCGGGCTGGCCGTGCCGTCCCGGGAGCAGTGCAATGGACTGGCGCTGGTGAGCGCGGGCCGGCCCGTCGAGGGACAGCATGTCATCGTTGTGGACGAGGGGTCCGGGGCCGAATGCGATACCGGGCGGGTGGGGGAGATCTGGGTCGCGGGCGGCAGTGTCGGCCTCGGTTATTGGGATCGGCCGGTGGACAGCGTGGAGACCTTCGGGGCCACCCTGTCCGATGGCAGCGGACCGTTCCTGCGCACCGGCGACCTCGGATTCGGCTATGACGGACAGCTTTTCGTCACCGGCCGGAGCAAGGACGTCATCATCATTCGCGGCCAGAACACCTATCCGCAGGATCTCGAGCGCAGTGCCGAGGAAAGTCATCCGGCGCTGCGCCCGGGCTGCGTCGCGGCCGTCGATATCGGCACCCGCGCCGAGAACGAGGGCGATCACCTCGTCATCGTGCAGGAGGTGCGCCCCGACTGGACCGGTGATCTCGCCGCCGCGGTCGCCGCCATCCGGCGCGCTATCGCCACCGAGCACGCGCTGCCGCTCTACGCCATCGTGCTGATTCGCCCCGGCCTGATACCGAAGACATCGAGCGGCAAGATCCGCCGCAATGAGACTCGAAAGATGTTGCTGTCGAACGAATTCGACGTCGTACACGAGTGGTGGCTGGCGGATCCGGCCACGGACGGCCTGAACCACGCCGATATCGAAGCCTGGCTCAAGGCGCGGCTGTCCACCCGATTCGATCTGAACCCCGATGAGATCGACATCCGCGCCCCCTTCGCGGAATTCGGCCTGAACTCCGCCGAAGCCGTCGAGATCGCCACCGATCTCGCCGACTGGCTGCGCTTCCCGATCGCCACCGTCGTCATGTGGGATCACCCCACCATCGAGGGCGTCGCCCGCCACGTGTCCACCGCGATGCGGCGATTCACCCGGATATCGGCGGAGGGCATGCAATGATCCGCCGCCGCTGGACGGCCCGCCTCCTGCGCCTGCTGCCGTATTTCGCGTCCCTGGGCGGTATGGCGCTGACGGAACCGTTGCCGCACAACAAAGCTCAGAACCGGGTCGCGCTGTCCGACAGTCTCGAGGTCGATGCGGCCGGGGTCTGGCCGCGACAGCGCTGAGCGCGGTCAGTCGATATCGGTGATCGCCTTCAGCACCACCGGCACCTCGGCGGCGGGCAGATAGCAGCTGGTCTGTTCGAAGCCGCCGATGGTGTGGGCGGCGTAGTCGCCGTAGCCGATGCGGAGGAAGTCGTCACCGCTGAGGCCGTGCACGGTCCAGTCGAAGGCGACCCGGGCGCGGGCGACGACCGTGCGCAGCGCCATCAGGTGATAGCCGCGGGCGGCGAATTGTGCCGGGATACCGCGCAATCCGATCTTGAGCGGGCGGGCCACGGCGTCCCGGCCGCCCAGGTCGACCACCATGCCGAGATCGGGATGCCGGTACGGTTCGACGGTGCCGCCGCGCAGGGTCGCCAGCAGGTTCTTCGCGAGGTGCCGGCCCTGGCGGATCGCGTGCTGCGCGGTGGGTGCGCAGGATTTGCGGTCGTCTTCGGTCAGATTGGGGACCGCGGCCGCGTCACCGCACGCCCACACGCCATTGAGGCCCGGCACGGTGAGATCGGGTGCGGCGACGATCCGGCCCTTCTCGGTGGCCGCCCCCAGATGTCCGGCCAGCGGACTGGGCGCGACACCCGCGGTCCACACCAGGGTGCGGGTGCGAATGTGACGGCCATTGGTGAGGGTGACGCCGTTCGCGGTGACCTGCTGCGCGGACGCGCCGGAGATCAATTCGATTCCGCGTTCGGCGAGAATGCGTTTGGTCTCCCGGCCGAGTCGTTCACCGAGTTCGGGCATGATGCGATCACCGTGGGTGACCAGATGCCAGCGCACCATATCCGGGTTCAGCCGCGGGAAATAGCGGCGTGCCGCGGCCTGGGTGACCTTGTTGAGCACCGCGGTGGTCTCGGTGCCCGCGTAGCCCGCGCCGATGGTGACGAAGTTGAGCCGCTCCCGGTCCTCATCCTCCTCACCACGCACCGCGGCGATATCCAGTTGCCGCAGTACGTGATCGCGCAGGTGCATGGCCTCGGCGAGGGTTTTCATGCCGAACCCGTGCTGATCAAGTCCCGGGACGTCGAGCACCCGGGTGATGCTGCCGGGCACCAGGACGAGATGGTCGTAGCCGAGCGCGAATTCCCCGCCCGTGGGCCGCTGCACGATGACCTGCCGGGTCGCGGGCTCCACGCCGATGGCGGTGCCCGGCACAACCTCGGTGCGGCGCAACACCCTTCGCAGCGAGACCGATACCGATCGCGGATTGAGCACACCCGAGGCGACCTGCGGCAGCAGCGGAAGATAGAGCAACCCGGCGACGGGGGTGATGAGCTGGATGAACGCTTCCTCAGGCTTCAGATGGCGTTCGAGGTACCGGGCGCATTCCACACCAGCGAAACCACCGCCGATGATAACGATCTTCGATGGCTCCACCGGTTCACGATAACAACGTATTGCGCCCCCGTCTGCCCGGAACGCGGATGGGAAAAATTGGACTTTCGACCAATCCTCGTGACCGAGCATGACGAACCGCTGAAGAAGTGCTTTTCGAACAGAGGTTGATCGGATGCGGGTTTTCGGCGGGATTTCAGCGGAGCGGTCGGTGGTGCGCGGGGTGCTGCTGTCGGATTCGGCGGGCAGGCAGCGGGATTCACCCGCGCTGGAGCGTCCGGTGCTGGGGGAATCGGCGGAGGCCGTCACCCTCGAGGTGCTGGACGCGCTGGTACGGGACGAACCGGACATCGACGATGTGGCGGTCGTCTATCGGACGGCCACCGAGCGGCGCGCCACCGTCTCGGCGCTCGCGGGAGGGAAATGGCAACGGGCCTCCCATGTCTCGATCAAGGCCGCACTGCTGGCGCTGGCGCGCGAGACAGCCGGGACCGGAAATCTGATGGTGCTCGAACTGCTGGACCATCACAGCGCGTTCGTGCTGGTGGGTCCCGGGCGCTCGCGGATTCTGGCCGCGGACTCGTGGCCCATCGGTGTCGTCGACGCGCACGGTACGCAGGAGGCGATCGATCGCATTCGCCCGATCTCCGATGCCAGCGGGCTACGGCCCGACGCCATCCTGATCTGCGGTTCGGTGGCCGCCGACGCGGCCTTGGCCGATGCGGTGCGGCTCGGGTTCGCGACGCCGGTGACCCTCGCTCCCGATGCCGCGAACGCGGTGGCCCGCGGTGCCGCGCTGGTCGCGGCGGAGCAGTCGCGGGAACTGGATGCCGATGTCCCCGAAGGGAATCGACGGGCGGGCCGGGTCCTGCTCGGAGCCGCCGCGGTCGCGGCCACCCTCGCCGCCGCCGGTGTCGCGTTCGTACAGATTCGTGAGCATTCCACGCCGGTGGCCCAGGTGCATATGACGCCCGCCGGCTCCGGTACCGCCCTGCCGACCACGACGGAAACGCCTGTGCCGGAACCGATCACCTCGATCCCGTCGCCGGATGCGGATACCGCCACCGATCTCCCCGCGCCGATCGCCACCGCACCCCCGAAACACACCCGTCCGGTGCGCACCACCACCGATCCCGCCCCGACCACCACCGTCGATCCGACCACCTCGGATATTCCGCCGGTCACGACCACCGCGCCCGGTACGGTCGGTGCGCCGGATGCGAACTGGCTCTTCCCCGGCGAATCCCCGCCGCCGCCCGCCGGTTCGGATCCCGCACTGGTACAGGCCTGGTGGGATAACCATCTGATGCTGAAAGACCGCTGGCTGCACGGGAATTGACGCGCCGCGAATTCAGTTGCGCGGATACGGGTCGATATCGCGCAAACGCTGACGATGGATGCGCTGCAACTCGCCCGCTCGATTGAGGAAGGTCGCGATCATTTCCAATTCGGCGGGGTCGTACCAGTTGAGCATCATCTTGTAGCCCTCGTCGACCAGCGAGGAGATGAGTTCGTGCACGCGGCGGGCGGCCAGATCCGTGGCCACCACGATGACGCGACGGCGGTCGGTGGGGTGCAGGGAGCGGGCGATATAGCCCTGCTTCTCCAGACGGTTGAGCATTATGGTGGCGCCCGCGGCGGTCAGGCCCAGGCGTTCGGCGAGCATGCCGGGCGTGGTGGATTTGCCATCGCCGAGCAGGACGATTTCCAGTGCGCGCCGGTCTGTTTCGTTCACGCCCAGCAATCTGATCAGTTCGCGGGACAGGTCTTCGAGTGTTCCGTGATAGAACTCGAGAGCTCTTCTGAGCTCTACGGCGATCCGATCTGGTTCGGTTGACATCGGACGCACGGGCTCCCAACCTCGAACACTTGAAACATGAAACCTCTCAACGGAACTCACCGGCCACGCCTGCGACGCGATGGCCGATACGATAGTCTGCACCAATGCCGGGACTGGGCTGGCTTCAACAGCCCAGTCCCGGCATATTTTCACCCGGAACGGATCAGCTGACGGCGGTGCTGGTCAGCGTCGGCGACGGGTTCGGGTAGCACGCGGTCGCGACATTGCCGACGAACGCCACCTTGGTCGTCATCGTCATACCCGGGTTGGCATAACTGGTTCCCGCGTACTTGCTGGTGATCGGCGTTCCGGGGGTGCCCGCCGTGACATTGATGGTCACCGCCGGCGGAGTGAAGCTGGTGCCGCCCGCGATCGGACCCGGCACGGTGAGCACGACATTCCCGCCCGAAGTGCTGACCGTGCCCGCCACGGTGCCGCCCGATGCGGTGGCCGAGACCAGCGTGGAATTCGCCGGGGTCGGGAAGGTCATCTTGAGATTGCTGATATTCGTCACGCTGAATCCGGAGGCCGAACTGGGCACCGAGGAGACGCCGGGGGTGAGGGTGATGGCCACCGCGGACCCGGAGGCCGCCGTGGCGGGTGCGGTGCCGTCGACCGAGGTGCTCATGCTCGAGGTCTGGCCGATACCGAAGATCGTGCCCTGACAACTCCAGTTCAAGCTGACCGACGCCGCATTCGCGGGAGCCGCCAAACAGAAGACGGTGGCAAGGGCCATCGGAGTTACGACACCGGCACGAAGCAGCGCGGATGCGATTGATCTCATGACTATCTCCAAATACGCGAAGCATCGGTGTGACCGGGAATCCGAGTCGCACCGTAAGGGATCTAAAATGTAACCTGTTCTCATCTGGAGGCGGCTGAAATCGGAAATAACGGTTTGGTATCGATGGACCCCTCGGGGGCGGATCGGTATGTACTTATCTGCTATTAAATATTCACTCTGGAAAGTTAATTTCACAAAGTCTTCGGCATAGATTCGTCTGGTCCGCTCGGTTGGTGCTCATGTATGACCAGTTCAGAGGTGATTTTTACCGAGCTCTTCCGGATGGGTCGGTCGTGTCTCAGATGGTCGTGAATCGGCCGCCGCCGCTCGCCTCTAATGGCGGCATCGCATCCGTCGGAGATATCGGCAACGTCACGCCCATGCAAATGCAATTTCGTTTCAGGTTCGATACGGCCCTGCCGGATTTCCATCCAATTCGACGCCGCCCGTTTCGAATATAACGGCTCGAATGTGGTGCGGGTCACCAATGTTTCTTCCGTATGCGTCCGCGTCGCCGTGAGCGGGGGAGCGTTGGCTCGGGATCGATGAACTGCCGATAACGACGAGTCGTGACCGATTGCTCACAAGTAGCTCTCAATGCTCTCCTTGGGCTCCAGTCCGGAACATGCAGCGCTGAAGGATTTGCTCCGGATCCATTCGAGGGAAGTGAGCACACCATGCGAACCACACTCTTGGTAGGCGTCGCGGGCGTGGCAGCCGCGATCGCAGCTGTGACCACCGCCGGTACGGCCGCCGCGGCGGAACCGATAGTGATCCCCGAAGCGGGATTTGCCGGGGTGTGGCTGACCCCCGGTGAGACAGCCGCACTCGCGAACAGTCCGCTACCGGATATGGCCGATGGCGTGATCTCGCCCGCGGCCACCCGGGTATCCATGGCACCGGGCTCGACACTGGCCAATCCGGACGGCAGCACCTATGCCAGCAATGCCGCGATCCTGGGTGAGGCGGCGGCGCATCCCGGGGGATCGGCGGGGGTGTTTCTGAGCAATCCGGCCGACCCGGCCGATCCGGGCGCGATTCTGACCATCGTCCAGGATTGGTGACCGGGGTGCGGATCAAACAATTGAGCGCGTTGGTGATCGCGGCGGCCGCGACGACTGCGGCCGCCGCCAATGCCAATGCCGATGCCGCTGCCGATCCGGTGGCGCTCGGCGGAGGCTCGGGCATCGTGCTCGGCGGGCATGCGATGTGCTCGCTCACTGCCGTCGGAACCGATGGCGCCGGGCGGCTCGTCGGGTTGACCGCCGGTCACTGCGCATCGGCCGGGACGCCGGTCGGCGCGGAGGAGATGCCCGCCGCCGGTGCCGTCGGCACGGTCGCCGCATCCGATGGCGGGGCCGGATTGGATTACGCCGTAATCGAATTCGACGCGTCGAAGGTCACCCCGGTGCGCACCGTCGGCGGCACCACGATCGCCGGGGTCGGCGATACACCCGGCCCGGGGATCACGGTGTGTTCCAACGGTCGCTCCAGCGGTTTCGACTGCGGTGTGGTCTGGGGGACGGTCGCGGGTCGCGAGGTCAATCAGTCCTGTTCGCAGCCGGGTGATTCCGGCGGACCGGTGACCATCGGGGATCGGCTCGTGGGCATGAACCTGGGCCGTTTGACCTCGCTGGGCGGTATCGGGTTCAACGTGCCCTGCGTGGTGGCGGCCGTCCCGGTGCACGCGCCCGCCTATTTCCAGCCGATTGCCCCGATCCTCGCCGAGATCGACACCGCGGGTGGCGTGGGCGCGGGCTTCCGGCCGATCTGATCGGGCCTATCCTGATCCGATGAGCAGTAAGGAGACGGTCGCGCTGTCGCGGTTGCCGCGGGGGCCGCATCGCCTCACCCGGGAGGATGTGTCGGCCTCGTAGCGGCACCGGCTGTGCTGGGCGGCCATCGAGGCGGTGGCCGCGCGCGGCTACAAGCCCATGACGGTGGCCGATATCGTTGAGCGGGCGCATGTTTCGCGCCGCACGTTCTACGAGATGTTCGACAATCGGGATGACTGTTTCGCCGCGGGCTTCGAGCTCGCGATGGAGATCGTCGAGACGAAATTGGATTCGGCGATCGAGAACGCCGAGAACCTGCGATTGCGCGAGGTGCTGTTCCCCTCGCTGCGGGAATACCTGACTTTTCTCGCGAGCGAGCCCGCCGTGGCGCGGCGGACCTGCCCGAACTCGCCCCGCTGCTGCACCAGGCGGCCATGGCCCTGCTCGGTCGACCCGAATATCCCACCGGAAACTGGCAGACGCCTGACCGATTTGCCGGTTATGCGGTATATGCATGAACGTCAGGTGTATTCCAGTTTAATCCGGTGATTTGCGCTGTGTATCGAGTCACTTCAAAGTCTGCATCCGTTGCATGCTGCTGATTGCAAACTTACAGTTTGCTTATCAATAGCTAACCCGGCGATTGGTTCTTAATCTGCAGGCTGAAGTAAGAGGTAGGGCATTGATCAAGACCAGACTGGCCGCGGTTGCCGCACTGGTATCGGCGGTTTCGGTGATTACGACGGCGGCGGCGCACGCCGATCCGATCTCCGATGCGGCGGAGGCCATCCACTACACCGCGTCCGCCACCGAGGGTTCCGCGGTCATCTCCACCGATATCGGATCGCTCGATGTCGAGGACGGCCGATTCGAGATCAAGGCGCCCGGCGGCGCGGTCGTCGCGGGCACCGAATTGTCCTTCCGCGTGGACGATTTCGTCTTCCCGATCGCCGCCGCGATTCGCGATAACACCGCCACCCTCACCCCGCTGTTCGACCTCCAGCACGCGCAATACCGCCCTGTCGCATTGCCTTTCGAGGAATCCGCGCCGTGGAAGACCCCGTATGACCGGGAACAGGCCGCGTGGAATCGCATGAAGGACACCATCAGCGTCGGCGCGACCATCGGCACCCTGGTCGGCGGAATCGGCGGCGGCGCAGTCGGTTGCGCCCTCGGCGGTCTCGCGGTCGGCACCGGTGCGTCGCTGGCCACCGGCATCATCGGCGGCCTGTTCTTCTTCCTGCCCGGTGCGGTGGTCGGCTGCCTGGCGGGCGCCGCGGCCATGGGCGCCCTCGGCGCGATCGCGGGCATGATCCTGGTGACCGCGCCCGTCGCCATCGCCGCCGCCGTGCAGTACTTCACCACGATCAACGAACCCTTCACCCCGGCGCCCGCGAAATAGCTCCGCCGGAAGACAATTCGCCAGGCGTGATTTGCCGAGGATTTGCGGCAATTCTCGCCTGGCGAATTCCTATGTGTGCTCGCGGGTTTCCGGGCTACTGCTCAGCAGGGTGAGAGCGGCGTAGGACAGTGTGGGTTCGAGATCGGGAAGCGCTGCGGCTCCGGCGGTTTGCAGGCAATCGCGGATGCGGTCGTCGATTCCGCCCATGAGGAGTTCGATGACCGCCTCGGGAAGCTGACCGGTTACCTCGCCCTGGGCGGCGGCGAGATCGCGGGCGGCACGCATGCGCCCGGCGAAGACCGACATCAGGCGGCGGCGGTAGACGGTGAAAGCCGGTCCGGCGATGAGGGCTTCGATGTGCAGGGCGCGGGCGGCGGCCGGGTCGTCGGCGAGAATGCGGAGGTAGGCGGCGAGGGAGGCGCGCACCAGTTGCCGCCAATCGAGCTGTCCCGCAGCCGCGATGGCGGAGTCGAGCCGGGTGGTGGCGATGTCGACGAGTACCTCGAAGGCCGCGGCGAAGCAGGCTTCCTTCGAGTCGAAGAGTTCGTAGAAGGTGCGGCGGGAGATCTTGGCGCGCGCCACCAGATCCGCGACGCTGACCGCGTTGTAGCCGTGCTCGGCGACCGCGTCGATGATGGCGACGTACAGGCGCGCCAATTGCGAATCGGCCACTTCGGCGCGGGTGAGCCGGTGCGGGCCGCGCGGAAGTCGCTCGACTGCGGCGGGCTCGTTCACCCGGCCACGATAGCAACGCCCGCGGTCCGGATCGCCGCATGTGGCGGCGTGGCCGCCGACCGGGATGAACTCGCACACACGCTTGGCGGAAAAGAGTGAGGTACTCTACTGTTTTCTACAGGCGGTCCGACCGCTGGACCGGGGTGGGTCGATCCAGGCGAGGAGTACGAAACTATGCAACTGACCTGGGGAATGGCGTGGATGCAGCACCCCGTGCCCACGGGCGCATGACACTCCCGGGTGGTTGATGATGACGATCGCTCCACTGCGGCTGGCGGCCCACGCGCCCCTGATCGCCAGACTGGCGCCGCGCATTCCGGAGATCGCGCTCGAAGTGCGGGATGTCTGTGTGAGCGCGATGCCGATACAGGTCTCCGCCGCGGAGGGCTATTTCGCCGATGACGTCCGGCCCGCGATCTACGCGTGCTGTTCGGGCTATCTGCGCGCACTCGAGGAGTCGCGCACGATCTCCCGGGAGGAGATCGCCCGCATCGTGATGCCCGTGGCCGAACGGCATGCCCCCGGCAATCGGATCGGGCTCTCGCTGCTGATGTCGGCGCTGCACAGCGGTGCGGGGCATCTGTGGAGTCTGATCGCCGAGTCCACCGAGCCGTCGGATGCGGCGGATCTGGCCGCCTTCACCGAGCATCTGTTCGCGTTCATCGGTGAGGTCAGCGCGGTACTGGCCGAAACCTACATCGACAGTGAGCAATCGGCGTATTCGGGGGATCCGCTCGCGCGGCGGGCATTGTGCGCGGCGCTGCTCAAGGGCGATCCCGCCGAGGAGCTCGCGATTCGCGCGGATATCACCCTGGTGGATCGCTATGACGTTGTGGCACTGCAGATTCGATCGGAGGAGGGTATTTCGGGCCCGGGTGCGATGCTGGGAGCTCGGCATCGATTGCGGCTGGCGCAGCAGGCATTCGACCATTTCGCCGGCGGGCCGGTGCTCAATACGTTCGACGGAATCTCCGGTGTCGTCCTGTTGGCGGCGGAAACCGTGGACGTCGATCGATCGGGTGATGCGATCGAGCAGTTGATCGCCACCCTGGAACGGCAGTTCCACATCGATACCCATGCGGCGGTATGCCGCGATATCGTGCGCGCCGAAATTCCCGCCTCCGGTGACACCTGTCGACAGGTCGCCGAAATCGCACAACTGCTCGGCCGCCCGTCCGGGCTCTATCGGCCGGACGACTTCCTGCTGGAGCAGCAGATCACCCGGCCCGGTCCGGCCCGGGAAAGGATTGCGGCACTTCTCATCCCGCTGCGCGAGCACCCCCATTTGCTCGAAACCCTGGAGATGCATGTCCAGTACGGCGGAGCGGACCGTAAGACGGCGGCCGACAAGATGTTCATCCACCCGAATACATTCAGCTATCGACTGCGCCGTGTTGCGGAATTGACCGGGGTGGATCCGTTGCAGCCGAATGGTTTTCGCTTGCATGCCGCCGCGATGATCATCCATCGCATCGACAGGGCCAAATCCCGGATCTGTGCCGAAGCTCCCGGGACGAGCTAGCCGATCTTCGCGGGGCCGCGCGGAATTTCGCGGCCCCGTCCTATCAGGCTGCTCTATCTCCGCTGACATTACTGCCGCGCAACGTGTTTCGGGATGCGTGGACCCGCAGCGGCCGGCCGAACAATACGCGCAGTGCGGTGGCGGCAAGCATGAGCACTCCCCGGAGCCCGGGAGCCAGACCAACCACGGACCACACGGTTCTGGTGCTGGATTCCGCGACGGGAGTCCCCGCTATCCGTGCGGCCAGCCAATCGAGCACCAGCGGTGTGGACAACGGCATCAGTGAGCCGTGTTCGCTCAGCCGGTCGCGCAGATAGGTGACCCGCGCGCCGCCCGCCAGATATCGCCCGACCTGACCGTCGACGTCGTCGACGTGGATGATCTGATCGTGCACGGCCTGCACCACGAGCAAAGGGCAAGCGGGAGTGTGCATTCCGAGCCGCACATCGTCGAGCATCTCCTGCATGGCGGGTCGCTGGAGCAGGTTCGCCAGCGTATCGGTGCGCAGATATTTGTCGACGCTGTGCCGGGCGTACCGCGTGACGATCCCGAACGGATTCATCTTCGCCGCCCGATCGAGGTGGCGCAGCCCCTCGGGCGTGGTCTGTTCGGCGACCACCGCGCCCAGTGCCGGATACAGCGGAACCAGTCCGGCGATCACCATCAGCGCGAGTCCGGCGAACCAGCCGCCGTTCAATCTCGTTACCGCGGCACGGAAATCGCCCACCGGCGAACCGAGCGCGGCCCCGGCGATATTCAATTCCGGACTGTAGATCGGAGCCATCTCCGCCGCCCACGAACTGGCCATACCGCCGCCGGAATAGCCCCACAGCACCACGGGGGTCTGCTCCGGCAGTCGCAATCGGTCGAAACCCAGCGTGGCGCGAATTCCGTCGAGTACCCGGTAACCGGGTTCCCGCGGTGCGCCGAACGCACCGCGCATGCCCTCGTGGTCCGCCATGCTCACGGCCCAGCCGCGCGCGAGCGCGTTTGCCACGACCAGCCATTCGAGCTGTGACAGTGATCCGAGCGCATGTGCGCCGCGGCGCAGCGCGTAGGACGGGAAGCAGTGTTCGCTGACCGCGTCGATGGCACATTGGAAGGCCAGCAGCGGCCGCGGTTCGGCGGGATCGGCTCCGTGCGGCAGGAATACGGTCGTGACCGCCGTTTCCGGCGCACCGTTCAGATCGTTGCTGCGGTACAGCAGCTGCCATGCGGTGACTTGCTGGCGGACAATGCCGAACTGCGCGATTTCGACTGTGCGAGTGCGTAATACGGTGCCCGGTGCCGAATTCGCGAAATCATCGGGCGGTGCATAGAACGGGTCGGCGGAGGGGAGTAGCGGTGTGCTTCCGCGTGTGACGACATCATCGGTGATGCCCATGGTGAACCTCCGTTGAAAATGAAACGCTCGGCGTCGGTAGCGCGACATAGCTGTATTCGGGACCGGCAGTCCGATTCCATCGTGTCAGATTCGATACCACGGAAACACTCCGCGGATCCATTTTGTCTTGTGAGACAAAAGATCCCCGTGATCTTCTTCGCGGCGTGCAGTGACCGCCGGTCGCACGTCGGCGAGACTTGGCAGTCGATCGAAGCAGGTTGTAAACAACAGATGACGGTCCGGGGTGGGTGACGTGTCTGTGTATCCGGCACGCGCAATGACAGGCGGTATTTTGATTTCGGTGGTCCCTGCGCTGAATATCGTGAAGGAGAATTTCTCCGCCACGGTGATCGCGAGCATGCGAACATTCGGCCGATCCGTGCAGATCGGCGTGGAGTCGATTATCGGCACCGCCACCGACATCACCCGCCGCAAATTCCAATGGCGCGAAATGATTCTGCAATGCTGGGCATTGCTCACGGTCACCACCATTCCCGCGATTCTCATGGCGATTCCGTTCGGCGTCATCGTCTCGGTGCAGGTCGGCAATCTCATCCATCAGCTCGGCGCGGATTCCATGCTCGGCGCGGGTGGCGGTCTCGGCGTCATCAAACAGGGCGCGCCGATGGCGACCGGCTTCCTGCTGGGCGGAGCGGGCGCGTCGGCCATTGCCGCGGATCTCGGGGCGCGCACCATTCGCGAGGAGATCGAGGCACTGAAGACCATGGGCATCGATCCCATTCACCGCCTGGTGATTCCGCGCATGGTCGCCATGGTCATCGTCGCCCCGCTGCTCAATATCCTGATCATCTTCGTCGGCATTCTGACCGGCTATGTGATGGCCATCGCGAGTCTGGGCGTGACACCCGGCAGCTACTGGGCGACCTTCGGTTCGTTCGCGACGGTCGCCGATGTCTGGGTCTCCCTGGCCAAATCGATCATCTTCGGTTTCCTGGTGGTGGTCATCGCGTGTCAGCGCGGACTCGAGGCCAGGGGCGGTCCGCGCGGGGTCGCGGACGGCGTCAATGCCGCCGTCGTGGTCTCGGTGGTGTCGATCGTGCTGGTGAATCTCGCTATGACACAGGTGGTTTCGATGTTCCTGCCGACCAGGATCGCGTAATGACGGCGTCGTCGTTCACGCCGAAGGGCCTGGGCTGGGCCTATCGCGGCTATCAGCGCCGGCATCGGCTGCTGGATCCGGTGCGCACCTCGGGTTTCGCGCTCGGCTTCGCCTGGGAGGTGCTGCGCGCGATTCCCTTGGCGCTCACCCACTATCGCGCCCAGACCATTCGCACCATCACCGATATGACCTGGGGTCGCGGTTCGCTCATCGTGGGCGGCGGCACCGTGCCGATGCTGATCATTCTCGGCCTCGCCATGGGCGCGTCTGTCGGCATCGAATCGTTCGTGACGCTGGACATGATCGGTATGGGCCCGATCACCGGTGTGGTGTCCGCCTTCGCCACCACCCGCGAGATGGCCCCCATCGCCGCCGCCATCGGCTTTGCGGCACAGGCGGGTTGCCGCATGACCGCGGAAATCGGCTCCATGCGCATCTCGGAGGAGATCGACGCCATCGAGGCGCTGGGCCTGCGCTCGATTCCCTTCGTGGTCACCACCCGCGTGGTCGCGGGTGCCATCGCGATCGTGCCGACCTTCCTGATGGCGTTGATCCTGAGCTATGCCTCGTGCCGGGTGCTCATCACCGTGCTGCACGGACAGGCCGCCGGGGTGTACGACCACTATTTCTTCCAGTTCGTGAGCGGCTTCGACGTGATCGCGGCGGTGATCAAGGTGATGGTGTTCAGCGTCCTGGTGATCCTGATCCACAGCTACAAGGGCTTTTTCGCCACCGGTGGACCCGAAGGGGTAGGCATCGCGTCCGGGCATGCGGTGCGCGCCAGTTTCGTCGCGGTGATCGCCGCCGACATGGTGCTGAGCATCGTGCTGTGGGGTTTCAACTCACCGATCAGCTTTACGGGGTAGGGGATGCCTGCATACGGATTACCCGGCGTGGCCATGGACGAGAAGCGGTCGCTGAGGATGGGCGCGATAGCGCTCGCCGTTGTGGTCACCGCCGCGCTCATCACGACGGTGGTCGCCGGGGTGCGCGCGGACTCCCGGTTGCGCGTCTCGCTGCTGACCGAGCAGATCGGCGACGGTATCGAGGCGGGCACCGAGGTGCGGCTCGACGGGGTGCGGGTGGGCACGGTCTCGACCATCGAACCGGGTGACGGCGGCACCCAGCGAATCGCATTGCGGCTGGATCGCTCTCGGCTCTTCGGTATCGATGACAGCCTGCGCCTGGACTATGCGCCCGCGAACCTGTTCGGCATCAGCGAACTCGAATTGAAACGCGGCACCGGCGGCGCGCCGCTGCGCGATGACGCCCTCATCGATCTGACCGGGCCGCGCGCGAAGGATGTGTACGACGCGACGATGGGATCACTGTTGCGCACCCTGTCCCAGGTCGGTGACAGTGTGCTGACCCCGCAGGTGGCGGCCATGCTCAGCCGGATGACCACCGATCTGGACGCCTTCACCCCGCTTTTGCAGGCCATGGTCGTGACCGCCGGGACCGTCGCCGATAAGCAGACGATGCCGATCTCGACCGTGCTCGGCAATTTCGGCGCGACGCTGGACAGCGGTGCGGGCTTCGTCGACGCGACGGTGCGACTGCTGCAACGGATTTACTCCATTCCGGTGCTGCGCACGGACCGTCAGCTCTTCGATTCGGGGGTGAACGTGGTGGTCGAGGATGTGCTTCCGGCGATTCGCGCGATCGGCGACGCCGCGCGCGATCAGCTCTCCGGATACACCGATATGCTCATCCCGCTGCTGCGGGCGCTGGCCCAAATGGTGCCCGCGCCAACGCGTTCCGGTGAGGACGTGAGCGCACTGCTGGACCGGTTGCGCACCGCCATGCCGGATACCCCGAACGGCCCGTTGCTGGATCTGTCGGTGGATCTGCGCGGTGTGCCCGCGCTGGCCGTGCCGCTGCTGGGCCTGTCCGCTCCGGCGGGAGCGGGCCGATGAAATCCGTGGCGGGCGCGGCCTGGCGCACCCTGGCATTCGCCGTGGCCATGATCGTGGTTTTCGGCGTGGTGATTTCGGCGATCAAGCGCCCGGTCGACGGTGCGACCGAAACGCACGCCGTGCTCTTCACCGATGCCAATGGTCTCAAGACCGGTGATGACGTGCGCATGTACGGCGTGCAGGTCGGCAAGGTGAACAGCATTGCGCTGGACGGGAATCTGGCCGAGGTGCGGATCTCGGTGCTGACCTCGCACCCGCTGTACGACACCGGCAAACTGGCGATCCGCTATCAGAATCTGACCGGACAGCGCTATATCGACGTCCAGCAGCCGCCCACGCCGACTACCCGGCTCGCCGCCGGGGCCGCCATCGGCACCGATCGGACCATACCGTCGTTCGATATCACCGCGCTGTTCAACGGTTTACAGCCGGTGCTCGCGACGCTGTCGCCGGACGCGCTCAATCAATTCGCCGAGAATATGCTCGCGGTGATCGAGGGCGACGGCACCCGGGTGGGCTCCGCGCTCGATTCGATCGGCAAGCTGAGTTCGTATGTGACCAATCGGCAGAGCGTGATCTCCACGTTGATGGGCAATCTCGCGCACATCTCCGATCAGATCGGCGGGCAGTCACCGCATCTGGTCACCCTGCTGCGCAGCATCTCCGATGTCTTCGGCTCATTGCAGACCAATATCGACGGCCTGGTCGATTTCGCGCTGACCGCCCCGCCGCTGCTGAATCCGGTGGACAGTCTGCTGGATCGGCTCGGCCTGACACCGAAGGTGAACCCGGATATCGACGGACTCATCCGCACCCTGTTCCCGAATCCGCAGGACGCGGTCGATGTACTCGGCCGCCTCCCCGGACTACTGCAATCGCTCGACGCGCTGGTCCCGCGGACCGGATCCGCGGTGGACCTGTCCTGCTCGCGGGGCAATGCCGAAGTGCCGCAGGTGCTCTCGGTGCTGATCGCCGGTCAGAAGGTCGCCGTATGCAAACAGTGAAACCGACGTGGCGGCAACGATTGCGCGTGATGTTCGAACAGCGGTCGCGCACCGAACAGGCAACGCGCAGGCGCGAGCTGCGCTACGGGGTCATCGCCACCGTCGTGGTGCTCATCGCGGGCGGCGTGGCCGGTGCGACCTACGTAATGCCGTTGGGCAAGCACACTTTCACCGCCGAACTGGACGAGGCGCAATCGGTGAAGCCCGGTGACGATGTGCGCCTGGCCGGTATCCCGGTGGGCACCGTCAAATCCCTGGATCTGCGGCCCGATCGGGTGCTGATGAATTTCACCGTCGACACCGATGTGTTCGTCGGCAATGAGACGACCCTGGATATCCGCATGCTCACCCTGGCCGGTGGCCACTATGTCGCGCTGTTTCCCGCCGGTTCGCGTCCGCTCGGTTCCGGGCATATCCCGGCCGATCGGGTTCGACTGCCCTACAACCTGATTCGAGCCTTCCAGGACGCCACCGAACCGGTGAGCAAGCTGGACGGTGATGCCTGGCGCAAGAACTTCGCGGCCCTGCAACAGTCGATCACGGCCAATCCGGACGCACTGCGCCAAATGCTCGGCGGCGTCGAGAGTCTGGTCGACATCCTGAACAAGCAGAACGCGGACGTCTCCAGCGCGCTGGCCGTCGCCGATGAGTACATCGGTGCGATCACCACCGCGAAATCGGTGCTGGGACAGTTCATTCGCACGACCAACCTGCTCGAGACGACCCTGACCAATTACCGGGTCGAGGTGCGCGAGACGGTCAAGACCCTGGTCCGCATCGTCGATCGCATTGCCGCACTGCAACCGGCCTGGCAGTCCAGTCTGCAACCGGTGCTCACCCAGCTCCTCGCGGCCGTACCCGAATTGGAAAGGCTCGGCGGGACATTGGGCTCGCTCATCGATTCTGTACAGGACCTCGGTAAACGGCTCGGTCAGCTGGTCCTGCCCGACGGCGGTATCAGCGTGGACCAGTCCGCGGCCGTGGTAACCGCCCCGCAGTTGTGCATTCCGGTCGCGGGAAAGGCGTGCTGATGCTGTATCGCATGCTCGGCTCGCGCGGATTCATGACGATCTCCGGTGTCGTCGCGGTGGTCGTTGTCGCCTTCGCCGCGTATTTCGTCGCACTCGATCCGGCGGAGAAGATGAACAGCTACTGCGCCGATATGCCGGACACCATCGGCCTGTACACCGGCAATCGGGTGACCATGCGCGGGGTGCCGGTCGGGCAGGTGACCAAACTACAGCCCGGCGGCGCGCGGGTCCGGGTGGACTTCGAGGTGGACGCGCGATATCCGCTGGCGGCCGACACCGCCGCGACGACGCTGTCCAACACCCTGGTCGCCGATCGCGACCTGGCTCTGATCAGCCCCGGAAAGTCCGGTGCGCGTTGGGAATCGGGGACGTGCATCTCGAAGACCCTGACGCCCAAGAGCATGACCGAAATGCTCGACGCGATGGCCACGCTGTCCAACCGGACGCTGGGGTCGGACCCGGCGCGGCAGGATGTGCTCGGCACCGGATTGAAGGCGCTGAACAGCGCCACCGCGGGCACCGGCGATCAGATCAATCAGATCATCACCAAATTGGGCACCGCGCTGAACGCCCCCGACGCGGCCATAGGCAGGCTCGGTTCGGTCATCGACGCGCTGGCGACGCTGTCGGACAGCGTCGCCGCGCACTGGGGCGACATCAAATCCATGCTGACGCGATTCGGCGGGGTGCTCGACCAGGTCAACAATGAACTGTTCAATCAGGTCGTCGAGGTCATCGAGGGCTTCCAGCGCGCCCTGCCGCTGCTCAATGACATCACCACGCTGGCGGGCGATCCCGTGCTGAAGCTGCTCGATTCCGCGGTGCCGCTGGTGCGGATGATCGGGGCGAATGTCGGGACGCTGGAGCAGATCATCCGCATGATCCCCACCATCACCGGTGCGTTCGCCCGCGCGGTCGATCCGCAGACCGGTGCGATCGGCCTCGATTACGCCCCGCCGCGCGTCGCGGTGGCCAGGCCCGATGCCGAGGCGGTCTGCGCGGCGATCAACGCGGTGGCCCCGGGCCGCTGCGCCGGCGCCGCCAACGGACTGGCCGATATCCAACTCCCGCAATTGATCCTCGGAATCGTCGGTGCCTCATGAAACGGTCGAATTACGCTGTCCCGCTGCGATTCCTGATGGCGGTGCCACTCGCCGCGGCGGTGCTGGCCGCCTCCGGCGGCTGCGGATTCGATCCGGCCTCGGTACCGGTGCCGGGTGCGGAGGTATCGGGTCCGACCCATCGCATCCAGATGGAATTCACCAGCGCGCTGAACCTTCCGGCGCGCGCGAAGGTGATGGCCAACGGGGTGCGGGTGGGCACGGTGGCCGATGTGCGTGTGGTCGATCCGGCCGCGGCTCCCGCCAAGGGCGGCTATGTCATCGTCGATGTCGACATCCTGGACTCGGTGCAGCTGCCGGTGTCCACCATCGGTGAACTGCGCCAGAACACCGTGCTCGGCGATATCCACATCGCGCTGACCACCCCGCCGAACGGAGTCGGCGCGAAAATCCCGGCGGGCGGCACGATTCCGCTCACCCAGACCAAACCGCCGGTGCAGCTGGAGGACACCATGGCGGGCCTGGCGACCTTCATTCAGGGCGGTGCCATCGGCCGGATGCAGGATGCGGTGAACAAGCTCAACGGGGTGCTGCCCGCGGATCCGAAGGAGACCGCGCGCATCGCCGATGTGCTGCACGCCGATTACGTCGATCTGGGAAACAATCTCGCACAGGTGGATTCGTTCCTGAACGGCATCGGGGCCGATGCGAGCACGGTGGCGGCCGATGCGCCGGCCATCAAGGAACTGCTCACCGATTACGGCGTCACGCAGACCTCCGCGGCGGTGTCCTCGGTAGTCGGGGTAGTGGGTGTACTGGGCCAGCTCGGCGCGGTCGGGCACGCGCTGATTTGGGCGGCCCCGCTGGTCGATTCCGCCGATGCGGCCGCCAAAGCCTTTCTGCCGCTGGCATTCACGGGCAGGCCACTGGATCTGAGCGCGCCGTCCAATCTGAACAAGCTGGTCGCCCTGCTGCGCGACAAGATCATTCCGTTCGTCGAGCGCGGGCCGAAGGTGAATATCACCGGCGCGACGGTGAGCGGGCCGGATACCGTCGCCAAGAGCGATCAGGTGGACCGGATCGTCGATACCCTGCGCATGATCGGCGCGGTGCGATGAAGGCCGGGGGAGCGGTATCGCTGCTGTCCATCGCGGTCGTGTCGATTCTGGGCGCGATCTATCTGGCGTACGGGGTGGTGCGGCTCGACACCTTCGTGGACTACACCACCGCGCGCATGGTGCTGACCAATTCCGGCAGTATCGGGGTGCGATCGCCGGTGCTGCTCAGCGGAGTTCGCGTCGGCGATGTGACCTCGGTGGACACCACCGCGGCGGGCGTCGAGGTGAATTTCCGCATCGATGACACCTACAGGATTCCGGTCGACTCGCGCGTGGTCATCGAGAATCTGTCCGCGATCGGTGAGCCCTATATCGAATTCGTGCCCGCCACCGGCGCGGGACCCTATCTGCGGTCGGGGCAGACCGTGGCGACCGAGAAGATTCGCATGCCCACCTCGATTCCGGAAGTCGCGCAATTGGTGGTGAAATTCCTGAATCAACTCGATCCGGAATCCATCAAGCCGCTCATCGAGACGCTCGACCGGGCGCTGACCGGAACCGAATCCACGGTGCCCGGGCTGGCGCGTGCGAGCGATCTGCTGGCGGCCAGCATGATCAGCCGCTCGCCGCAGTTGGGCGCGGTCATCACCAATCTGCAATCGCTTGCGGGAGATATGGATTGGGCCGCCCCGGCGATCTCGGCGGGCAATCCGCAGTGGGTGGATTTCGGGGTCGGCGTCGATAGGATCGCGGCGGCGTTCGGGGATCTGGTCAAGATCGCACCGGGTCCGCGGATGTATGCCGAGGGCAATGGTCTCGCACCGTTCCTGCAGCAGCTGGCCGAATGGGTCCGCACCGTCGGACCGGATCTGCAAGCCCTGCTTCCGGTGCTGCAACCCCTTGTCCGGACCGGTATTTCGACCATTCCGCAGGTCGATATCAGCAGTCTGCTCGCACAGGCGCTCGCCTCGGTCGGCGATGACGGTGCGCTGCGGCTGCGGATCAACGTCAAGTAATCAGACATGGAGTGTGAGTTCAGATGGCGACCCTGATCGACGAGAACATCGAGGAGAAGACCACCGCCGAGCCCGCCGCGGCCGGGACCGGGCGGACCATCGCGGTCTCGCTGTCGACCATGATCACGGCCGTCGTCGTGGCGGCGCTGGTGATCACCGCCGGAGTGTTCGCGGCACTGTGGATTTCCGCGCGCGGTGAGCTGAGCGACAACACCACCGCCACGGCCGCGAATCAGCACGCCGAACAGGTGGCCACCGATTACGCGGTCGGCGCGGCCACCATCGACTACAGGGACGTGAACTCCTGGTTCGCCAAATTGAAGGCGAACACCACGCCCACCCTGGCGAACAAATTCGATGCCACCGCACCCAAATTGCAGGAGATCCTGGTCCCGCTGAAGTGGACCTCGACCGCGACCCCGATCGCGGCGAAGGTCGCCTCGGATTCCGGCGGCATCTACAAGGTGAATGTCTTCGTGAACGTGAATTCCACCAGTGCCCAGGCCCCGGACGGCGGCCTCACCACCGTCACCTACAGCGTCACCATCGATACGAATTCGGGCTGGAAGATCTCCGATGTCGGCGGCATGGACGGCGCGCTCCCGCGCAAGTGACGAAATCATCGCAGTGATCCAGGAGGAATCCACCGTGACCGAGAAGCTCGTCCATGCCGAATTCCCCGGGGGCAGTTGGCAATCGAAGGTGGTTCGGCAGACGCGGTTCCGCGCCGGGCGACGGCATGACATCCGGTAGTACCTCGACTGCGGCGCAGCGGGATTCGGATGGGACGTACCTCGACTGCGGTCTCGATTCCATGCACTCGCTGGAGCTGATCGCCGAACGGGAGAAGACCTTCGGGATCTGCGTCACCCCCGATGGGATTCCGCGGACCGGCACGTTGCGCGAGGTCTGGGAAGCCATGGAACGCAGGTTCTGCGATGCGAGTGGTGGTCGTCCGCGTCGCTAGCGACCACTATTCACCCTGCCGTCATTCCGTGGTCAGCAATCATCAAGCGCGGTAGGGGTTTCCGCCCATAGTCTCGAATCGGTCCGGAACCCGGGTGTATACCCGCCTCCTGAGTGGTGGCCCTCGCTGCAACCGAGGGCGTCCTCACCGCTCACGCTGATGCCGCCGGAATCGTCCCCCTGCCCGGCGGCATCACCGAACCACTTCGGCGCACTCCGTCCCGAATGCCGGTTCTCGGCTGCCAAGATCGCTATCGTTGGCTTCGAATGCGAGCGAAATGCCTGATCCTGGAGGTCGCGTGAGACGCGTTCCCGCGGGTGTACCGCTAGCCGCTTCGGACGGCTGGTTTGATCGGATGATCGTGCTGCCGGGCAAATTGCCGCTGGCGATGCTGCTGCTGATGTTCGTGATCACGTTCGTGTTCATCCGGATCAGCGTGCGCATGATTCGCGCCGGTGTGTCGTGGTGGCCGGGCAATATCACCCCGGGCGGGAAGCATATTCACCACATGGTGTTCGGGGTGGTGTTCATGATCGCGGCCGGATTCGGGGTATTCAGCCCGATCGGCGAGCATTCGCCGTGGCCGGAGCTGTTCGCCGGATTATTCGGGGTCGGCACCGCGCTGGTGCTCGACGAGTTCGCGTTAATCCTGGATCTGAAGGACGTCTACTGGTCCGAACAGGGCCGGGTATCGGTGGACGCGGTCGTCATCGGAATCGCGGTGTGCGCGCTCATGCTGCTCGGCGCGACACCGCTGGGGATCACCGATAACTTCCGCGGCTGGCAGGTGGTCGTCGGGGTGGTGCTGCTGCACGGCTCGCTCGCCCTGGTGACCATGGCCAAGGGCAAAGCCTGGACCGGCCTGTTCGCGCTGTTCATACCGATACTGGGACTGATCGGCGCGATTCGCCTGGCCCGCCCGCAATCACCGTGGGCGCGTTGGCGATACGAGGCCGGATCGGCGAAGGCGCGCAAAGCCGAGCGGCGCGAAGCCGATGAGCAATGGTTCGATCGCCTGCGCGACGGCCTCTACAACGCCGTCGCGGGGCGACCGAATCAGTAGTCCGATCAGGCGTGTTCGCCGATATTGCCGAAGACGCTGTTCAGTTTCGCCTGGCCGTCGGCGAGGTTGTAGGTGACGCACGCGATGGCGAGGTCGCCCGCCATGACGCGCTGGGAGATGGCGGTCGAGCGCTGCATGAGCTGGCGCGCGGTCTCCTCGACGTGGCGGCCCTCGAGTTCGTCGACGGTGGTCAGGCCCTCGCGGCGGCCGAGCAGGATGGACGGGGTGACCCGCTCCACCACGCTGCGGATGAATCCGCCGGGCACCTCGCCATTGTCGAGCGCGTCGATGGTGGCACGCACCGCGCCGCAGCTGTCGTGACCCAGGACGACGATCAGCGGCACATTGAGCACCTCGGTGCCGTATTCGATGGAACCGAGCACCGAGCTGTCCACCACGTGGCCCGCGGTCCGGACCACGAACATATCGCCGAGGCCGCGGTCGAAGATGATCTCCGCGGCGACGCGGGAGTCACCGCAGCCGAACAGGATCGCCGAGGGGTGCTGCCCGCCCGCGAGCTTGGCGCGATCCGCCGCTCCCTGGCTGGGGTGCTGCAGTTCACCGTTGACGAAACGCTCATTTCCTTCGCGGAGGGACTTCCAGGCACTGATCGGGTTCGAATAAGGCATAGCTCCCATATTGCCCATGAAACAGACTGGACGCGATGTGAGGTTCACGGGGTGATCGCAACCCGGCGGTTGGTGTGGTCGCAACCCGCCGGTTGGAGACGCCGCCGGACTTCGCTAGAGTTCGTCATCGCAGCTGGTTCGCCGGAGAGGGTATTGAGGAGCCCCTGATCCACTCGAAGGCGTCGAGCTCGGCATCGCGCACGCGCGAGCCGGGTGAGAGGGAACCCGGTGGGAATCCGGGACTGTCCCGCAGCGGTGAGTGGGAACGACGGTCGTGAAGGCACTGGGCGCGAGCCCGGGAAGCGACGGCCGATAGGTAGCGCCCCGGTCGTGTGTGCCGGGGTCGGCCCGGTGCGGGCCGGCGCCCACGAGTCCGAAGACCTGCCCGTTGCGCCGGATACACCGTATCCGGCGGTCGTCGCCTCGTGGATTGGGCGGTACGCCGAGGATCGGTGCGGGGACGAATCACCCCGCGGGCTCCGTCAGCGTGCGCTCCCGATGGGGCGACGGCGTATCGGCCGTTGATCATGGAGCTCCTCGATGTCGAACGCTGACAACACCTCTACCGTCGTGCGAAGTCTGCGCGCCCATTCCGGGTCGCGGGTGCCGTTCTCGGTGGAGTTCAATCCGCCCCGCGACGCCGCCGGTGAAGCCCGATTGTGGCGCGCGGCACGCGAATTCGAGCGCATGCACCCGGCGTTCGTATCGATGACCTACGGGGCCGGCGGCTCCACCAAGGACCGCACCGCCCGCATCACCGGCCAACTGGCGCAGGAGACCACCTTGCTTCCGGTCGCGCACCTGACCGCGGTGGGGCACAGCGTCGCCGAACTGCGGGCGCTGGTCGGCTCCTACGCCGACTGCGGCATCCGCAATATCCTTGTGCTGCGCGGAGATCCGCCCGGCGACCCGCTGGGCGAATGGCGCAAACATCCGGACGGGCTGGAGTACGCCGAGGAATTGGTCCGGCTGGTGCGCGAGCTCGGCGATTTCCACGTCGGGGTCGCCTCGTTCCCGCAGGGGCATCACCGCTCCCCGGACCTGGAGACCGATTCCGCCTATCTGGCCGCGAAACTCCGTGCCGGAGCGGACTATTCGATCACCCAGATGTTCTTCGATCCGGAGCACTATCTGCGGCTGCGGGATCGCATGGCCGCCTTCGATCCGGTGCAGGGCGCGAAACCCATTATCCCCGAACTGATGCCGATCACCTCGATGCGCACGGTCGCCCGCGCGGAGGAGCTCAGCGGGCGGGCGCTTCCGGCCGGGATCGCCGAGCGGCTGCGCCGTGCGGCGGGCAACGGCCCCGAGGAGGATCGGGCCGCCGTGCGCGCGGCGGGCATCGAGATCGCCACCGAGATCGCGCAGCGGCTCATCGACGAGGGCGTGCCCTGCCTGCACTTCATCACGCTCAACTTCGCCAAGGCGACCCGCGAGGTGCTGAACAACCTCGGCTACGACGTCACCGCCGCGCCGCTCAGCGCATGACCGCGAAACCGATTCGGTCGCTGAACATTCGCTCCGGCCGCATACCGCGCCGGGGATTCCATAAGATTCCGATTGGTACGGTGCATTTCATGAAGACGACGCGATCGATGCGGCTTCTGGCTGTGTTCGGAACAGTTGGCTGTCTAGTTGCCGGTATCACCGCCTGCGGCACCTCCTCGGATACGGCGACGGCCGGGGACGCGAGCGCTCAGGACCGCCCGGGGCGCACCGGCTATCCGTTCACCCTCGAAAACTGCGGCGTCAAGGTCACCTTCGACAAAGCGCCCACCCGCGCGGCGGCGCTGTACCAGGCCTCCACCGAGATCCTGCTGTCGCTGGGCCTGGCCGATCGCATGGTCGGCACCTCGACCTGGTTCGATCCGGTGCTCCCGGCGCTGGCGGCCGATAACGCCAAGGTGCCCCGCCTGGCCGATAACGATCCGTCGTTCGAGGCGGTGCTGGCCAAGGAACCCGATCTGGTGACCTCGGCCAGCGCGCACACCTTCACCCCGGCCGTAGTGGCCGAGCGCTCCCGGTTCGCACAGCTCGGCATCCCGACCTATCAGTCGCCCGCGGTCTGCACCGGCGCGAAGGTGGACGGCGAAACCGTCACCCGCACAGCGCCACTGGGCATCGATACGCTGTTCCAGGAGATCACCGAACTGGCTCGGATCTTCGACGTCCAGGATCGAGGCGCGCAACTGGTCGATCAGCTGCGCGGCCGCTTGCGGGCCGCGACGGGCGGGCAGCAGGGTTCCACGCCGACCGTCGCCTTCTGGTTCTCCGGCGTCAAAACCCCCTATATGGCCGGATGCTGTTCCGCCCCGGGGCTTTACGCCAAAGAGGTCGGCGCGCGCAATGTCTTCGTCGATCAGCGTGAGGACTGGCCCGAGATCAATTGGGAAGCGGTCGTGGCGAGCGATCCGGATGTGCTGGTGCTCGCGGACCTGAGCCGCAAACGCATCGAGGGTGATGCGCTGACCACGAAAATCAGCTTCCTGGAATCGAATCCGGCCACCAATCGAATGCGCGCGGTGCAGGGTAAGCACTACGTGGTGATGACCGGCTCCGAACTGGATCCGGGCATCCGCGAGATCGACGCCATCGAGAAGCTGGCGACCGGTCTGGCCACGGCGCGTTGACACCGGCCCGCCGCGCCACCGCGATCTGCCTGGGTTCGGCTGCGCTGCTGGTCGTTTCGATCGCCGTGACGGTATCCATCGGGCCCGCGAATGTGTCGCTGCGCGAGGTCTACGGCATCATCGGTCAGCACCTCGGCATCGGCACCTCCTCGGCCGGTCGCCTGGCCGACGGCATCGTCTGGCAATTGCGGCTGCCGCGCGCCCTGCTGGCGGCGCTGTGCGGGGCAGGGCTCGCGCTCTGCGGCGCGATTCTGCAATCGCTGCTGCGCAATCCGCTCGCCGATCCATTCGTCCTGGGTGTGTCCTCCGGCGCCTCCACCGGTGCGGTGCTGGTGGCGGTGCTCGGAGTCGGAGCCGGGGTGCTGACGCTGTCCGGCGGTGCGTTCCTGGGCGCGGTGCTGTCCTTCGCACTCATGCTGGCGCTGGCCTACGGTGCGGGCGGCACCCCGGATCGGGTGGTGCTCGCGGGTGTGGCCTGCACCCAACTGTTTTCGGCGCTGACCTCGCTGATCGTGTTGTCCTCGGCCAATGCCGAACAGACGCGCGGCGTGCTGTTCTGGCTGCTGGGTTCGCTGGCGGGCGCGACCTGGACCGATGTGGCGTTGGCGGCCACGGTGTTCGGGATCGGCGGTCTCATCTGTCTTTGGTACGCACCGGCTTTGGACGCGTTCGCCTTCGGCCCGGATGCCGCCGCCGCGCTCGGCGTCGCCGTGGGCCGCACCCGGGTGGTGCTGCTGCTGGTCACCGCGTTGGTCACCGCCGCACTGGTGAGCGCGGCCGGGGCGATCGGTTTCGTGGGTCTGGTGCTACCGCATTTCGCCCGTTTCCTGGTCGGTCCCGGTCATTCCCGGCTGCTGCCGGTGACGGTCCTGATCGGCGCGGTCTTCATGGTGTGGGCCGATACCTTCGCTCGAAGTATGTTCGGCGCCAGGGAGATTCCGGTAGGTGTGGTCACCGCACTGCTCGGGGTGCCTGCCTTCGCGGTGCTGCTGGCCCGGCGGCGCAGGCAGCTGATATGACCCTGCGCGCACTCGAGGTCTGCTGGACCCGCTCGGGCCGCCTGGTGCTGGACGGCGTCACCCTCGATCCGGAACCGGGGACCACCGTGGGGCTGCTGGGCCCCAACGGTTCCGGCAAATCCTCACTGCTGCGGCTCATGTCGGGCCTGGACCGCGCCGATTCCGGGAGCGTCCGCCTCGATGACACCGCCCTGCACGATCTTCCGCGCGGACAGCTCGCGCGCCGGATCGCAGTGGTCGGCCAGCACGCCGATACCGATCTCGATCTCACCGTGCACGATGTGGTGCGGCTCGGCCGGATTCCGCATCGCGGCTGGTTCGGCGGCGATCCGGGGGCGGATACCGCGGCCATCGACGCCGCGCTCACGGCGGCGGGATTGGCGGACAAGGCGACTCAGCGCTGGCACACGCTCTCCGGAGGTGAGCGCCAGCGCACGCTGATCGCGAGCGCGCTGGCGCAGGAACCCCGCGAACTCCTGCTCGACGAGCCCACCAATCATCTCGATATCGCGCATCAGCTCGAGATCCTCACCCTGGTCCGCGCCCTGCCGGTGACCGCGATCCTGGCCCTGCACGACCTGAATCTGGCCGCCATGTTCTGCGATGTACTGGTGGTGCTGCAACACGGCCGCGTGGTGGCGACCGGCGCTCCGGCGCAGGTGCTGACCGAGGAACTCATCGCCGAGGTCTACCGGGTGCGCTGCCGGGTCGAAAACACCGGCGCGGGCGATACTTCGGTGCGATTCCTGCGCGACTGACCGGAGCGCGCCCCGGGCGTGGGCGAAGAGGGAACCCGGTGGGAATCCGGGACTGTCCCGCAGCGGTGAGTAGGAACGAACGCCGTCATACGCACTGGGCGACCGACAGCCCGGGAAGCGACGGCCGGTAGGGCGGCCGAACACGGTGAACCGCAATGCCGTTCCCTTCGATCCGCGACCGCCCATGGTCACCTCGGGTCTGCGCATCGGCACCGCCGCATTGGCCACCCGCGGGTTCGGCGATGCCGAGTTCACCGAGGTCGCCGATATCATCGCCACCGCCCTGGCGGGTGGCTCCGATATCGAGGCGCTGCGCGACCGGGTCACGAAACTGGCGCGCGCGGTACCGCTCTACGACGGGCTGGAGGACTGGCGACTGTTCTGATCCGGCCCGTCGCTCGGCGGGACGGTGCGTTAGCGAGCGCTCAAATACGCTCGCCAGCCACCGTATTCGGTGATGTCGGCGGCGGTTGCGGTGGCGTCATGGGTCGCGGTGAAACCTATGACGCCGCGGCCGTCCTCCAGTTCGATCGCGGTGAGCGCCATCGGTGCGGGCAGGGCGGCCAGGAATCGGCCCAGCGCGGCCTCGGACAGCCGGTACAGTTCGCCCGGAATCGGCGCGCCCGCACCGGGTTCGGTGCGCACCAGTCCGGGTTTCGGTGGCGTGGTTGCCATGGCCGTGAGCCGGTACGCATCGGTGGTGCGAATGGCTCCGGCGAAACGCGCCCCGAGTTCCTCGAGTTGCCAGTGCAGTGGCTGATCGCGCAGATGCGCCCCGAAGACGGCGAGGTCGATGCCGCGATCGACCAGAAGCGGTGCGGTATCGGCATTTTGGAGCCGGGCCGCGATATCGACCGCGACCTGGTCGGCGAAGGCGGGGACGACGATCATCACCCCGAACGGATATCCGGTGGCGGTCGCGGCCCCGGGAATCGCCACCGCGGCCAGGTCCACCAGATTGCAGAAGTTGGTGAATGTGCCGAGCCGCCGGTTGATTCCGATCGGATCGGCCTGCACCGCCGCGAGACTCGGATGCTCGGTGGTCGTCGGCAAGAGCAGGGCGTCGAACGGTTCGAGCAGTTCCGCCGCGAAGGCGCGAGCCCGGGCGAGGGTGTCCAGATCGGCGGCGAAGCCGGGTCCGGTGGTCGCGGCGGCGGCCGAAATGATCGCCGCCACGGTGGGATCGGCTCCGGCCGGGGCGGTATCGAGGAACGCGCCGACGGCCGCGTAGCGCTCCGCGACGATCGAGCCGTCGTAGAGCAGCAGTGCGGCCTCCAGCAGCGGCGCGATATCGACCGCCTCGATCTTGCATCCGGCTTCGAGCGCGGCGCATACCGACCTGTCGAAGGCGTCCCGATACTCCGGGCTGAGCGCATCGAGGTTGGCGGGCACGGGGACGGCCAGCCGCGGCACCTGGGGTGCCGCGAATCGCACATCGGCGGGCCAACTTCGGCTGCGGGGATCACGGCCCTCCGCGCCCGCCATGACGGCCGCCGCGCGGGTGGCGAGGTCGAGGGTGGCGGCGAAGACGGTGACGGCGTCGTAGTCCGCGCAGGCCGGCACCACCCCGTGCGCCGGGATGATCCCGAGCGTCGCCTTGATGCCGACGAGGTCGTGGAATGCGGCTGGTACTCGGCCGGAACCGGCTGTGTCCGTGCCGATTCCGATATCGGCGATGCCGAGCGCGACCGCGACCGCCGATCCGGAACTGGAACCGCCCGAGATCAGCTCGGGGTGCAGTGCGTTGCGGACCGCGCCGTGGGGACTGCGCGTCCCGACCAAGCCGGTGGCGAACTGATCGAGATTGGTCTTGCCGAGCACGATCGCCCCGGCCGCGACCAAACGCGCTATGGCGGAAGCGGTTTCGGCGGGGGAGTAGGCGTATTCGGGACAGCCCGCGGTGGTCGGTAGTCCCGCGACGTCCACATTGTCCTTGACCGCGACGAGCAATCCGGCCAGCGGCAGCGTCGCGCCGTCCGCGAGGCGCTGTTCGATCGCGGCCGCCTCGGCGTGCACATCGTCGAACTCGCGCAGGGTGATCCACACTTCGGGCCGATCGGCCGCGGCGATGCGCGCGTAGGCCGCCGCGACGCGTGCGGTCGGCACGGGGGTGGCGGGCGCGGTCTGGGGTGTGGTCATTCGGTCACTCCGATCACGGCTAGTGGGGTTCCGGGTTCCACCGTGGCACCGGGGGCGACGAGCACCCGCAGCACGGTGCCGGTGGCCGGACTGGGCACGGGCAGTTCGAGTTTCATCGCCTCGAGGACTGCCACGGGGTCACCGGCGCGCAAGCGCGCGCCGGGTTCGATATCGACGCGCCAGACATTGCCGACCATGGGCGCGGTGACCACGGTGGCATCGGGCGGCAGATCGGCGAGCTGATCGCCGCGGTCCTCGACCGGTGGCGGTGCGGCCACGGTGCGGTCGAACTCACCGGCGGCGTGCCAGGCGCGTTTCTCGGCCTCGAACGCCGCACTCTGCCGGGTCTCGAATTCGGCGATATCGGCGGCATTGTCGCGCAGCATCTTCCGGTGCTCGGCGAGCGCGAAGACGCCCTCGGTGACCTCGGCGTCGAAGCGTCCGGACCGGGCGGCCGCGCGATGGTCGAGGAGCTGTTCGGGGCTGACCGGCTCCCAGACGATGCGGTCGAAGAAGCGGAACAGCCACGGTGTGCCATCCTCGAACGGCGCGTGCTGTCGATAGCTGGACCAGATCGGGATGGTGCGCCCGATCAGCTGATAGCCGCCGGGGGATTCCATACCGTACACACACAGGTACTTACCGCCGATGCCCACCGCGTCCGACGGTGTCCAGGTGCGCGCCGGATTGTATTTGGTGGTGACCAGCCGATGCCGCGGATCCAATGGAACCGCCAGGGGCGCACCGAGATACACATCGCCGAGTCCGAGCACCAGGTATTCGGCATCGAATACGGTGCGGCGGACCTCATCCACGCTGTCCAGGCCGTTGATCCGGCGAATGAATTCGACATTGGACGGCAGCCAGGGCGCGGTATCGCGAATTCCGCTGCGG
Source organism: Nocardia sp. NPDC052001 (assembly GCF_040680615.1). Classification (NCBI taxonomy): domain Bacteria; kingdom Bacillati; phylum Actinomycetota; class Actinomycetes; order Mycobacteriales; family Nocardiaceae; genus Nocardia; species Nocardia sp. NPDC052001. The sequence goes on from NZ_JBFAXC010000002.1 coordinate 160,634, forward strand.
TAGCGGTCGATCGCCTCGGCGATGGACGGATCGTCGAACGACAGCGGCAGCCGAATCGTGCGGCTCGGCACGACCAGATCGCCGGTCGCGGGCAGTTGCTCCTCGAGTTCGGCGAGCAGTCCGAGCAGCCGATACTGCGGCAGGGCAGCGGGATCGAAGTGGATGTGCAGTGACCGCACCCCGGGCGTGACATCGATGATGCCGGGCGGGGCGGCGGCCGCCAGGGCCTGTGCCAGCGCGTGCACCCGCATGCGCAGGCCGAGATCCAGCACCATCTCGCCGTATTCGACCAGGATATTGTCATCGCCGCCGCGCAGATAGCGCACCGCCGGACGATCGGCGTCGGCGTCGACTCCGCCGAGTATGCCGCGATCACGCAGTGCCGCACCGGAATCGGTGAGCACACCGGTGGCGCGCGCGGTGGTCGAGGCGCGCAGTTCGGTGGCGGTGTCATCGGTGACGGGCAGGAACGCGATGGTGTCGCCGGGCCGCACCTGGCCCAGCTTCCAGCGGTGCGCGGACACCACGGTCAGCGGGCAGGCGAAGCCGCCCAGGCTGGGACCGTCGGGGCCGAGCAGAATCGGGGTATCGCCCGAAACATTGAGCGCGCCAACGCTGTACGGATTGTCGTGCAGGTTCGACGGATGCAGTCCGGCGTCACCGCCATCGGTGCGCGACCATTGCGGGCGCGGTCCCTCGAGCCGAATGCCCGTGCGATTGGCATGGCTGCCGACCCGCCAGGAACGCTCGTAGAACTGCGTCATATCGGCATCGGTGAAGTAGGCGGGCGCGGTTTGCGGCCCCTCACCCACGGCCAGTTGCCAGTCGTGCGTGAACAGCGGCCGCTGCTCGAGAGGCACCGGTCCCGGTACATTTGTCGTATCCGCTTGCCCGGCAGCGATTCCCAGCACATCGCCGTCGGCGACAGCCTTACCGGTGACGCCGCCGAAGCCGCCGAGCGTGAACGTCGAGGCGCTGCCGTGGTACAGCGGCGCGTCGATCCCGCCCCGAATGGCCAGGTAGGTGCGCAGTCCCGCGTCCGAGGGTGCGCCGACATCGAGCACCGATCCGGCGGCGATGGCGACCGGTTCCCACATGGGCGCGGGTTCACCGTCCACGGTCACCAGGGTCGGCGCTCCGGTGACACAGATCAGCGCCGCACCGGAGAACCGCAGTCGCGGTCCCTGCAAGGTGCATTCCAGACCCGGTGCGCCGGTGGGATTGCCCACGGCGGTATTGGCCAGGGTGAAGGACAGATCGTCCATCGGTCCGGATGGCGGAATTCCCACCTCCCACAGTCCGATTCGGCCGGGATGGTCCTGCACCGTGGTCATGGTGCCCGCCCGCAGCACATCCACCCGGCGGCTGGACCACGACAGTTCGGCCAGGGTGCCGGTGCTGTGATCGGCCGCGCGCACCACCGGCGCGACCGCGGCGGCCCGCAACTGCGGCAGGTTGGTCTGCACACCGTAGACGCCGGTGTCCGCGAGCGCCGCGCTCAGCTTCCCGAACGCCGCCTCGCGGTTCGCGCCGTGCGTGATGACCTTGGCCAGCAGCGGATCGTAGAACGCGCTGACCTCGGTGCCGGTCCCGATCCAGGTGTCGACCCGAGCGTCGGCGGGAAACCGTGTGGCGGTGACCAATCCGGCGCTCGGGCGGTAGTCGTGCCCAGGATCTTCGGCGTAGACGCGCGCCTCCACCGCCCAGCCCCCGAGCGCGGGTCCGGCGTCCGGCACACCGTCGAGCACGGTGTCCTCACCACCGGCCAAGCGCAGCATCCAGTCCACCAGATCGACGCCGGTGATCGCCTCGGTGACCGGATGTTCCACCTGGAGACGGGTATTCATCTCCAGGAATGAGGCTTCGCGGCGTTCGGTGTCGTACACGAATTCGACGGTGCCCGCCGACCGATAGTGCACCGAGCTCGCCAGAGCGCGGGAGGTCGCGAGCAATTGTTCGGTGAGCTCTTCGGGCAGCCCCGGGGCGGGCGCTTCCTCGATCACCTTCTGATTGCGGCGCTGAAGTGAGCAGTCGCGGGTGCCCAGACTGACCACCCGGCCCTTACCGTCGCCGAAGACCTGCACCTCGATATGCCTTGCGCGCCTGATGAATCGCTCCAGGAACACCCCGGCGGAGGAGAAGTTCGCCACCGCGAGCCGCTGTACCCGCGCGAAGGCCGCCCGGACTTCGTCAGCGTCGAAACACGCCTGCATACCGATGCCGCCGCCCCCGCCGACCGCCTTCACCATCACCGGATAGCCGACGCGATCCGCCTCGGAGACCGCGTGATCGACCGATTCCAGAATGCCGCTGCCCGGCACCAGCGGTACGCCCACCGCGCGGGCCGCCTCGCGGGCGGTGTGCTTATCACCGAATACCCGCAACTGTTCCGGCGTCGGGCCCACGAAGACCAGTCCGGCCGCCGCCACATCGGTGGCGAATTCCGCGTTCTCGGACAGGAATCCGTAGCCCGGGTGAATCGCCCCCGCGCCGGAGGCCAATGCCGCCTCGATGACAGCGTCGGCGCGCAGATAGGACTGTGCGGCCGGACCCGGTCCGAGCCGTACGGCCGCATCGGCCATGCGGACGTGCGCGGCCCCGAGGTCCGCGTCGGAGTACACCGCGACCGTCTTGAGCCCCAGGTCGCGGGCGCTGCGCAGGATGCGACAGGCGATCTCACCGCGATTGGCGATCAGTACGGTGTCGAAACTCGAACTCACCGATTACTCCTGTTCAATGGCCATGGACATGGCGACGATGGCGCGGGTGACCCGCTCGACCACGACGTCGAGGGATTCACCGATATGCCGGTGCAGTAGGTCGTAGGCGAGCGGAAGATCCTCGGCGAGAACGGCGTCCAGAATCGCGAGGTGTTCGGCGATGGTCACCTCGACCCGGTTGTTGACCATGAAGTCGTACATGCGGACGTGCCGGATGCGGGCATTGACCGCGATCAGGGCGCGCACCAGCTCACCGTTGCCGGACGCGGTCAGCAATGCGATATGGAAGCCCTCGTCCACGACCACGAATCCCGGCTCCTGCGCGGGTGGATCGGCCCGCAGAGCCAGCCAGTGCTCCCGTTCGAGCCGCAGCAGCTCATGATCGTGCCGGATATCGGCATTGTCGATGGCGCGCTGAATTCCGCTCAGCTCCAGCGCGATTCGCAGCTCATAGAGATCGCGCACCTTGGGAATGCTGGGCCGCACCGGGCTGAACCCGATCTCCTCCCGGTGCAGCAGTCCGTCCGAGCACAGCATGGCCAGCGCCTCACGCGCCGGTGTTCGCGAAATCCCGAACCGGGCCGAGACTTTCGGTTCGGTCAGCCGCTGACTGAACTTGATTTGACCGTTCATGAGTTCGTCGCGCAGCGTGGCGTACACGGTGTCGCGCAGGTGTCCGCTGGCCCCGTTGGCGCGCGTCCGCAATGGTGTCGACATGCCTGTATACGCTATGTAGCAGGCGTTTCCGCGCAGCTACGGTGCGTAACGACTGGGTTAGCAAGCCCTCACGGGCGTCGTGCGGCGGCATTCGGCGAGAATCGAGGGAGTCGAGGGGTTAGCGTGGAGTGGTATGGCCAGTAGAGATATTTCGGTGACGGTGGGGGAGGACGACTGGCGCGCGCTGGTCGCCGCCGCGGAGGCGGCGGGAATGGGGGTGGAGGCGTATGTCTCCTGGTGTGTGCGGATTCTCGCGTTGCAGGCGCAGCCCGGGGGCGGCAAGCGCGCGGAGCGGCTTGGGCATGTGAAGGCACGGCGACGCAAGGCCGCCGCCGATGAGGGCACCGAGGCCGCGGCCTGGGCGGAGACGTTCACCGAGCGGTTGTCCCACCGGGCGGATCGACGGCCGCGGCTCTGATTCCCGCTATGTGACCAGCTTTTCGCTCTTCAGCCAGTCGTAGGCGACATCGGACGGGTCCTCGCCGTCGATGTCGACCCGGCCGTTGAGGTCCTGCATCAGCTGGTCGGTGAGGCGTTCGGAGATGGTGCCGAGCAGCGTGCGCAGCTCCGGATACTTATCGATGATCGCGCCGCGCACCACGGCGGTGCCGCTGTAGGGCAGGAAGAACTTCTTATCGTCCTCCAGGACAGTGAGATTCAGGTTCTTCACGCGGCCGTCGGTGGTGTAGACCATGCCGAAGTTGCAGGGTGCGCTCTTGGCCGTGGCCGGGTAGACCACGCCCGCGTCCATGCGGGTGACGTTGCCGGACGGGACCCCGTTCGGATCGTTATAGGGGATACCGTATTTCGCGAGCATGGGGATGAAACCGTCCGAGCGGCTGAAGAATTCGTCATCGACACAGAAGGTGCGATCGGTGACCGGCAGTGCGGCCACATCGGAGAGGGACTTCACCTTCAGGCGTTGCGCGGTCGGACCGGAGGCGGCGAAAGCGTAGGTGTCGTTGAAGTTCGACGGCGGCAGCCATTCCAGATCATTGTCCCGGCGCTCGATATCGTGCACGCGCTGCCAGAGCTCATGCGGGTCGACGATCGTCTCGGTCTCATTGTGGTAGTTGACCCAGCCGGTACCGGTGTACTCCCAGAGGATATCGGCGTCGCCGTTGAGCTGCGCCTGCCGCGAGGAGGCCGAACCGGGCGCACCGGTCAGATCGGTGACATCGGCTCCGGCCGCGGCCAGATAGGTCGCGGTGATCTTGCCGAGCAGCACGCCCTCGGTGAAGCTCTTGGAGGTCACCACCAGTTTCGCGCCGTCCAGCGGCTGCTCGCCGTTCACCAGTTTCGCGGCGTGGAAGGTGCCGGACGAGCTCACCAGGCCACATCCGGCGAGCAGTGAAACCACTAGCAGCGCAATCGATCCGGCCCGTATCGCCCTCATGAGATGCCTCGCGGAGTCGCGGCCAGTTCGACCAGTCTGCCGAGCCAATCGATGATCAGTGCCAGCAGGCCGACCAGGATCGCACCGGAGATGAGCAGTTTGGGCAGGAACAGCGTGACACCGGTGGTGATCAGCGTGCCCAGACTGGTCGCGCCGATGAAGGTGCTCAGCGTCGCGGTGCCGACCAGGATCACCAGCGCGGTGCGCACGCCATTGAGGATCACCGGCACCGCGAGCGGTAATTCGACCTGCACCAGGGTGCGCGCGGCCGTGAAGCCGATACCGCGGGACGCCTCGATGGTGCGCTGATCCACCTGTCGCAGACCGATAATGGTGTTCTGCAGGATCGGCAGGATGGCGTAGACCACGAGACCGATGACGGCGGTGCGGAATCCGGTGCCGAGCCAGAAGGTGAACAGCACCAGCAGCCCGACCGCCGGAGCAGCCTGGCCGATATTGGCGATATTGACCACGATCGGCTCGAAACGCTTCAAAGCCGGTCGGGTGAGCGCGATTCCGAGCGGTATCGCCACCACGACCACGATGAGCGTGGCCACCACGGTCAGCTTGATATGCGCCAGAATCGTGGTCTGCAGATTGGCCCAGCCCAGTGACGCCTTCTCGGTCGCGGTGAAGGTGGTGGACCGGTACCAGAGCAGGTATCCGATCCCGATGGCGAGAATGATGATCGGTTCGAACCAGACGTCGATCGGTGTGCGGCGCAATCGATTCATGACTGCCCATCCGAGTCCGCGGTCGCGGTCGCCGCGATGGAATCCGGTTCGTCATCGGCGGCGATCACCGGTGTCGGCGCGTATTCGGTTCCGTCGACATGGGTTTCGTAGGACAGATCCTCTTCCTCGGGATGTCCCTCCGCGAGTTTGGTGCGGATCAAGTCCGTCACGGCTCCGATATTGAGCGAGCCGACCACCGCGCCCCGGCCGTCGGTGACCAGCGTGGCCCCCTGACTGGTCGCGAGCATGGCATCCAACGCGTCGTTGAGCGTGGAGGAGCGCGCCACCACGGGCAATCGGCGATCCAGGAAGTCCGACACCTCGGGTTTGCTGGCGACTTCGGTGAGGGTGGGCCATGCGCGCGGTCGCCCGGACCGGTCGACCACCACGATCCAATCGTGCCCGGCGGCTTTCGCGCGCGCGATCACCTCTCCGGACGGCTCACCGATGCGCGCCGTAATCACCTTGTCGTACTCCACATCTCGCACCCGCGAGACGGTCAGGTATGCCAGCTTCGCACCCGATCCGATGAACTCCTCGACGAACGGCGTGGCGGGATCGGTGAGAATCTCCTCGGGTGTCGCGTACTGCTCGATATGCCCGCCCTCGGACAGGATCAGCACCTTGTCCCCGAGCTTGGTGGCCTCCTCGAAATCGTGCGTCACGATCACGATGGTCTTGCCGAGCTCGTGCTGAATGGCGATCAGACTGTCCTGCAAGCGAACTCGGGTGATCGGATCGACCGCGCCGAACGGTTCGTCCATGAGCAGCACCGGCGGATCGGCGGCCAGCGCCCGTGCGACGCCGACGCGCTGCTGCTGTCCGCCGGACATATCCTGGGGCAGCCGGTCCGCGAAAGTGGCCGGATCGAGCCCGACCAGATCGAGCAGATATTCGGTGCGCTCGGCGATCCGCTTCTTGTCCCAGCCCAGCACGCGCGGAATCGCTCCCACGTTCTTGGCCACCGACCAGTGCGGGAACAGGCCACCGGACTGGATGACATAGCCGATGGACTGCCGCAGCTTATCCGGATCCTCCTTGGTGACATCGCGCCCGTCGATGAGAATCCGCCCGTCGGACGGTTCGATCAACCGGTTGATCATCTTCAGGGTGGTGGTCTTACCGCAGCCCGACGGTCCCACGAACGCGACGATATGCCCGGCCTCGATCTCCAGGTCCAGCCGCTCGACCGCCGGCTTCTCCTGTCCCCGATAGCGTTTCACCACACCGTCCAGCACGATGGACGCGCCGGTCACATTTCGTTCGGCCGGAACGGGCGGCCGGGTCACTGCCTCGGTCATGAGAGTCCCTTTGCGATGGTGAGCCGTCCGAGCAGGACGAGGAGCGCGTCGAACACCAACGCGATCACGACGATGAGAATGGTTCCGGTCAGCGCCATTTCGAGTGCGTTGGCGCCGCCGAGCCGGGACAGGCCGTTGAAGATGAGCGAGCCGAGACCCGGGCCGAGCACGTACGCCACGATGGCGGCGACGCCGACCACCATCTGCGTGGAGATCCGGATACCGGTGAGGATCACCGGCCACGCGATCGGCAATTCGACGGTGAACAGGATCCGCCTGCGCGAGAGCCCGATACCGCGCGCGGATTCGATCACCGATTCCGGCACCGACCGCAAGCCCACGATGGCGTTGCCGATCACCGGCAGGGTCGCGAAGAACGCCAGCATGATGAACGACGGCACCACGCCGAGTCCGAACGGCACCAGCAGCAGCGCCAGCAGCGCGAGCGACGGAATCGTCAGCGCCACCCGGCTCGAGGTCAGCGTCAGCGCCGAGAGCAGCGGCAGCCTATATACCGCGATCGCGATCACGACGGCGATGATCGTCCCGACCAGCACCGTCTGAAAGGCAAGGGACGCATGCTGATAGGTGAGGAAGGCCAGCGTCTCGCCACGTCCTCGGATATAGCTCCACAAATGCACGGGATTCCCCTCGTCGGCCGGGGGCCGGGTCGGTTACCTGTCTGCGTATTCACCGGACGCGTGAGCCGTTAGACGGTAGTCGATCGTGCCCACCGGCTGCGGGCGGCGCGCGGTAGGCGAATCGCCGTTATGTCGTTGTGCCTTTCAGGCCGCGCGCGGTGTCGCGGCCGTCGAGTAGTACCCGGCGTCACCGGAGATCACGGTGCTGGACCGGCCGTCCACGCCGACCGGGACCGCACCCGCGAGGGTGATGCGGGTCAGCTTGCGGTGCTCGCTGCCGTCGTAGTCGTCGATCGCGTAGTGCTGGGTGGCGCGGTTGTCCCAGATGGCCACATCACCCAGCGACCAGTTCCAACGGGTCGTGTTCTCCAGCCGGGTTATCCGGTTCTGGAAGAGTTGAAACAGGGCCTTGGACTCATTTCCGGTCAGCCCGACGAGTTCCTTCACGAAGCAGCCGAGCAGTAGCGCGCGCTCACCGGTCTCGGGATGTACTTCGACCACGGGGTGTTCGGTCTCGAAGTACTCGGACTCGAATTCGCGCCGATAGGCCGCGGAGTTCTCCTCGGTCGAACGGCCCTCACCCGCGTAGTCGTACAGATTGGTGTGCCGGGCGCGCAGGCTTTCGGCCAGCACCCTGAGCGGTTGCGGCAGCGCCTCGTACGCGGCGACGGTGGAGGCCCAGGTGGTCGAACCGCCGTAGCTGGGCAGGGTGACCGCCCGCAGAATCGAGGCCTGCGGCACCCGATCGACGAAGGTGACATCGGTGTGCCAGACATTCGAACGGCCGTGCCGCGAATCGATCGCCAGACTCTTGGCTCCCGCCGAGGTCAGCGTCGGATGCGGGGTGGTCGGGCTGCCGAGCAATTCCGCGAATTCGTACTGCCCGTCCTCGGTGAGCTGATGCTGACCCTGGAAGAAGATCACCTTGTGCTTCTGCAGCGCGGCCCGAATCGCCGCGACGGTCCGCGCGTCCAGGTCCCCGCCGAGCCGCACCCCCTCGATGCGCGCGCCGATATTCGTGCCGAGCTTGACCACCCGCGGCGCGGATCCGGGCTCGACTGAGTTGTGCACGGACATGGCGGGGCCTTTCGCTCGAACCGATCGATCAGCGCAGGAAACCACGTCGTGACCACGGTGAACACCCTTTGGGTCAGGCAGATCGAATCTCGCACACGGACCGGGTCTTCAAAGTTGGACACGGGTGTGCAACACTGGCGCTGCCGACTATCGTCTGGGTCACTCCGGCGGTGCGGTGTGACCGGCGTTATAGAAGCGATGATGCTTGGAGGATCGAGTGGGTAAGCCCGGGTTGAGACGGCTGGCCGTGGCGGCGATGTCGACGATGGTGGTGGCGAGTGGGGCGCAGGCCGCGACGGCCGATCCCGGATATCCGCCGATGCCGCTGGATCAGAATCAGCTACCGCAATTGCCCACCGAACCGCAGCTCTACGACATGCTGCCGGTGCCGGTCCCGTCCGAGGATCCCTGGTATGACGATCCGGCCGATATCGCCTCCTACGCACCCGGACAGATCGTGCGCTCGCGGGAGGTGCAGACCCGCTTCCTCGGCATTCCGTTCCCGGTTTACACCAGGCAATTGTTGTTCCGCTCCAACGATGTTCACGACAATCCGATCGTGACCGCGACGACCGTCATCGTGCCCGGGGTGCCGTGGCAGGGGAGTGCGCGGCCGGTGGTCTCGTTCCAGGAGGCCATCGACTCGACCAACTCCTCCTGCAATCCGTCGTACACGCTGCAGGTCGGCACCATGAAGGAGTCCGCGCTCGCGATCGGCTGGCTGGCACAGGGTTTCGCGATCAATGTGCCGGATTTCGACGGCAAGTTCAGCACGTTCAACACCTACGCCGAGGGCAAGATGGTGCTGGACAGCCTGCGCGCCATGAAGAATGACGACGCACTCGGGCTCGCGGACTCCGGTATCGCGCTGTACGGCTACTCCGGCGGCGGCTCGGGTTCCATTCGCGCGGCGGAACTTCGGGCCACCTACGCCCCGGATGTGCGACTGCTCGGCACCGCGATCGGTGGTACGCCCGGCAACCTGGTCGATGTCGCGAAGTACGCGACCACGCAGCAGACCGGTGTCGCGGGGATCGGCAATTTCACCATGTGGCTCGGTCTCACCAGCTTCGCGCGCGAATATCCCGATGCGTTCCGCCCCGAGGAACTGCTCACCCCCGAAGGCCAGCAGCTGGCCGCGGACTTCCAGAGTCGTTGTCTGCCAACCATTCTGCTGGAGGGCATGTACCGGCCGATCAGCGCCTACTACCGGCCGGGCAAGTCGCTGGAGAACTCACCGGAGATCGTGCAGATCCTGCAGGACAACAGCCTCGGCAAACACATCCCCGATACTCCGATCCTGTGGTGGCACGGTATGTGGGATGAGGTCATTCCGCCCTCGACCGTCATCCCGACCGTGAACTCCTATTGGGAGCGCGGCGCGGATCTGCGCTTCTACACCGTCCCGATTCCCGAGCACGGCGCGAACGCCGTCACCGGCTGGGCCCCCGCCGTCGCGTGGATCACCGCCGTACTGCGTGGCCTGCCGCCGGGTCCGAAGTTCAAGGCGGACTTCCAGCCACTGCCGCCGGGCTTTCCGGGTAGCTGATCCCGTATTCGGGTGCCGGGGTTCAGATTCGAGCCAGTTCGTCCAGTGTCCGCTCCAGTAGTCCGAGGGGGAGCGCCCCGAGGTTCGAGACGTGCCGGTCGATGCCTAAATCGTCGCATTGATCGAGGATCTCGGGGGTGGGCAGGCCGAATTGATAGAAGGTGATGTGGACCCGGTCGCGGCCGAGTTCGGCAGCGCGATAACGCAATCGGGCAATGTGGTCGGCGTGGTCCCGAGGTTGCAGGCCGTCGCCGATGCGCATCCAGCCGGGTCCGCGCCCGAGCGCCATGCGGCCACCGCATACCCGGTCCAGGGCGTCGAGCTGTTCGGCGAGCTGAACGGGATCGCGCCGCACCCGCCGGGTCATCACCGTCCCGACGATCAATCGTTCGGTCGCCGCGGCCGCCCTGGCCAGCGCCGCGAACGGCTCATCCGGGGTATGGGTATCCAAATCATCAGGCACGAACAAGGATTCGAAGCCGCGCTGCTCCAATATGCGCGCGGCTTCGACCGGGGTCGCCGCGTGTGCCGTCATCGACAGCGCGATGCCCAGCTTCACCTGCCCACCTCCATTCCGGGCTACCGCGGTCCGCCATCGCACCCGGCGGTCCCGCTGCACCATTGTGACACCAATCAGTGTCACATATTGGCGAGGGGTGTGCGTTGCCCCGCACGGGGTTCGGTCCCGCGAGCCGTATGGCTCGCGGGGGCGGTCACTGCGGGTCGGTCTGTCGCGAGGATTGGATGTGGTGCACCGTCAGCGCCGCCGCGATGAGGCGTGATCCGTGCGGATCGGCCGGATCGATACCGGTGACCTCGGCGATGCGGCGCAGCCGATAGCTGTAGGTGTTCGGGTGGATATGCACGGACGCGGCCGCCTTCTGCCGATCCGCGCCGAATCGGACATGTGCCTCCATGGCCTCGACCAGATGCGGTTGATCCAGCAGCGGCAGAATGCGTTCGGCCAGTTGATCGCGGGCATCCCCGGGCCGGGTCAGCTGATATTCGAGCAACAGATCCTCGAGCCGGTAGCTGCCCGCCGGGCGGTGCAGATGCCGGGCGAGTTCGGCGACCTCGGCGGTCTGCCGGGCCTTGCGGGGCATCGAATCACGTTGCACCCCGGTACATTCGGCGACAATCGCGCTGACACCGAGCTGTTCGGTCAGGCTCCGCGCGAGCAGGCGGCGCTGATCGGGTGTGGCGGTGTCACCGGGCAGCAGCGCGAAACCGCTCTGACCGTCGAAGGTTTCGAGCGCCGGGCCGCCCGTCAGTTCGTCCAGGGCGCGCCGGACGATGCGTATGCGCCGGCGGGTGGTCAGCATATCGGTGGCCGGAATCGCACCCTCGGGCGTGGCGAGGTGCAGGGCCAGCAGATCGTAGTGGTCCGCGGTGATACCGGCGCGAGCAGCGAGGTCCTCGGACGGCGCGCCCTGTACCAGGGCCGAGCACAGCGCCCTGCGCAGTTCCCGTTCCCGGTCGTGCCCGGCCTGTTCCAGGTGCACGTGCTTCTCGGTGATCGCGGACATGACCTGGCCCGAAAGTCGCAGCAGCAGATGCGAGAAGGCGATCACATCGGCGTGATCCTCCGGTCGTGCGGCCGCGGTCGCATGCCGCCAGAGGTGGTCGGTGGCGCGCAGGAAGCCCGCCAGCAGCGGCCGTCCGGCGGACCGCTCGTCGAGATGGTGCTCGACCACCGGTGCCAGCAGTTCGGCCGGATCGGCGGTGCCGTGGTCCGGGATTCGATCGATGTATTCGAGTATCGCCGCGGTCAGCAGCCGAATGGATTCCCGGGTGTGTGCGTCGACACCGTGGGTGGTGTGCGATATTCGCGCGAGACGGGCCAGAATCGGTGCGTCCGAGGCTATTCGATGGTCGATGTCCGATCGCGCGAAGTCGTCCGCGAGCGGTGAGTAGTGTGCCAATTCGCTGATCTCCCCGTATTCCGAATCCGTATGTTCCGTGCGTTCGCCGCGCACCGCACCCTGAAGGCTTCATCGGCTTCGGTTTGCTGAGATTCCAGCCTACTATGAAACTTGGACGCGTGCGTCCAACAAAACTGGGGGCTGTCACAGGGAGCCTAGTCCAGTCTCAGTGATGTTGCGTCACAGCCGAATCGGGGTCGCGACGGTGCTTTGTCACGAGAGACGAACGCGCGCCGCGCAATTTCGTCGATTCATGCAATGACTCGCCGGTAACCCTCTGGCAGAGTTGGTGTTCGGTCCAGATGACCGCCGGCTCGCAGCGTGGTGAGTATTCCGTAATCGAGCAGGGGCGGGGCGGACGACTCGAACGATTCGAGCGTCGCGGGACATCACATTGTCGTGGAACGGACCGTTGGGATTTGTGCGCCGCCGGGCGATGAGAAATTCCGCTGCGGCGAAACAGAGTGAGGACGTGTGTTGATCAGTGAATCTGCGATCGGAATTCCCCGTATACCGGACCGCGGGCACGAGAGTGAGATCGCGCGCCGGCACCGGCTCTCCTGGATTCGGGAGCTGACCGGCAGCGAACTGTCTTCGCTGGATCGCTTCCAGCTCAACCCGACTCGGCTGGTCGGGAATGTGGAGAACCTGATCGGCAGCGTCGAGATCCCGGTCGGGTTGGCGGGTCCGCTGCTGTTCGAGGGCGAATACGCGCACGGCTGGATCGCCGCGCCGTTCGCCACCACCGAGGGCGCGCTGGTGGCCTCGGCCACGCGTGGCGCTCGCGCGGTATCGGAATCGGGTGGTGTGCACACCCGGGTGCTCGGCCAGCGCATGGTGCGCTCACCACGCTTCGACCTGGACGATGTCGTTGCCGCACAACGCTTCGGCCGCTGGGTGCAGGAGCATCACGCGGAATTGGCGGAGCAGATCGCCACGGTGTCCCAGCACGCGCGACTGGTCGGCCTGCGGCCGTTGCAGGTTGGGCGCAGCGTCGACATGCTCTTCGAATACGAGACCGGGGACGCCTCGGGTCAGAATATGACCACCGCCTGCACCTGGCACGCCTGCCAGTGGATCGACGCGCGACTGCGCGACGATCCCGAGATCACCATCCGGTCCTACTGCATCGAGGGCAATGCCGGGGGCGATAAGAAGATCGCCCAGCGCTCGCTGGCCAATGGCCGCGGTATGCGCGTCACCGCGGAATGCCGGGTGAGCGGCGATGTCCTGCGACGCGTGTTCAAGGTCGATCAGGCCGATATGGTCCGCGCCTTCAATATCGGCGTCCAGGGTTCGGCCCTGAGCGGTGCGCTATCGCCGAATATCAACGTGGCCAACGCGATCGCGGCGATCTTCGCCGCCACCGGACAGGACATCGCCTGCGTCCACGAATCCGGTTCCGGTCTGCTCGGCATCGAAGCGGACGGGGACGGCATCTACGCGTCGCTGCTGCTGCCCGCGCTCGCCATCGGCACCGTGGGCGGCGGCACCCAACTGCCGCAGCAGTCCGATTATCTCGAGATGATGGGCTGCGGCGGCACCGGCACGGCCCGCAGACTCGCCGAGGTCATCGCCGGATACGCACTGGCACTGGATCTTTCGACGCTCTCGGCGGTCATCGGCGGGCAGTTCGCGACCGCGCACGAGCGACTCGGCCGCAATCGGCCGGTCAACTGGTTCACCGAACCCGATCTGACCCCCGAATTCTTCGATTCGGTGCTGACCACCCGGGAACGCGCGGTGGAAACCGTGAAGGTCATCGGAAACTCCACCGCCGCAAGCGTTATCAGTGAGCTCACCCAGCGGGTGAGCATGCAGAAGCTGGTCGGTGTACTGCCGGTGGATGTGCACTTCCTCGATGATCCGAATCCGCTCGAGGTGATGGTCAAGGCCAAACCCCTCGACGGTGAAGTGGTGCTGGCGGCGCATCGACTGGTCTCGCTGGCGGGCGGCCCGCTCTCGGAAGCCTGGGCACGGGCCGGTGACGCGGGCGGATTCCTCGGTACCCATATGCGCGAGCTGGAGCTGTACCGGAATCCGGGACCGCTGGCGCGCATCATGCCGCACTGCTACGGCATCTACGAAGCCCCCGACCGCGAAGCGTTCCTGCTGATCCTGGAACGCCTGGGCGACAACGTGATTCTGAAGGATTCCGCGGATACCCCCGAACGGTGGACCGAGACGCACATCCAGACCGCGCTGCGGGGTATCGCCGATATCCACGGCCACTGGTACGGCCGTGTCGACGAACTGCTGGAACTGCCCTGGCTCGGCCCGCCCACCGACGCACCCCGGCTCGCGGGCATGGCCGAACTGTGGCGCGGACTGTTCAGCCATCACCGCGCGGAGTATCCGGAGCTCATGCGGGGGCCGTGGCTGGATCGGACGCTGGAGCGCATCGACACCATCGGGGACTGGTGGCAGCAGCTCGAGGCGATGCCGCGCACCCTGGTGCACAACGACTTCAACTCCCGCAATATCGCGCTGCGGCGCTCGCCCAGCGGCGCTGCGGACACACTGGTCGCCTACGACTGGGAATTGGCGAGTATCCATCTGCCACAGCGTGATCTGGTCGAACTGCTCGCCTATGTGCTCACCCCGGACGTGGAGGTCGAGACGGTCGACGCCCACCTCGAATTCCATCGCCGCGCCGTGGCGGAGGCGGCGGGCGTGGATATCGATCCGGTGGTGTGGCGGCATGGCTACCGACTCGCCCTGGCGGACTTCACCATTCGCCGTCTCTCGCTGTATCTGCTGGTGCACACGGTGCACGGACTGCGCTATATCGAGCGGGTGACCGCGACGGTGCGGCGGCTGGACGACATCGAAGCGGATTTGGCATCTCGATCGACCGGACAGGAATTCCACGCGTGAGCACTCTGACCGCGACCAAACAGTCCCCGTTCGCCCTGCGGCTGCTGGCGTACTCCAATGAACGATTCCCGGCCTGGCAGGTGCTCGGGCAGTTCCCGATGTTCCTGGTGGCCTTCCTGTTCGGCCAGGTCATCACCGGTAAGACCGCCGGGTTCACGGTGGACCTGTTCGTGGGCTTCGCGGCGTTCGTGGCCTACACGCTGATGGTGCGGACCATCGACGATCACAAGGACGCGGCGCACGACAACGCCCACTATCCCGAGCGGGTATTGCAGCGCGGGCTGGTGACCTTCACGCATCTCAAGATCATCGGCGTCATCAGTCTGCTGGTGGTGCTGGGCGGCACGTTCTACGTCGATCGCGGCTTCGGGCCGGTATCGCTCTGGCTGCTCGGCATTTTCGTCTCCAACAACCTGGTGCAGTTCGTCCAGGTGAAGTGGGCGTGGATCGGGGAATGGCTGGAGGCGCGGCGGGTGCTGCTCGCGCTATCGGTCATTCCGTTCTGGGGTGTGGGCGCGGTCTGGGCCGCGCAGATGGGCGCGGGTGCGCAATGGGTGCCCGCGAAGGTGTGGTGGCTGGTGGCGCTGTGGTCGGTGGCGGCGCTGCTGCTCGAGATCGCGCGCAAATCACGCACCCCGGAGGACACCCGCGAGACGGTGGTCGACTACACCAAATCGGCGTCCTCCTGGACGCGTTCGCTCGGGCTGACCGGGACCGTGGTGGTACTGGCGGGCCTGGCGCTGGGTGTGACGGTCCTGGAATTCGCCACCTTGGCCGTGATCGACCGGGGCGCGGGCTGGGCGTACGCCGCCCTGGGCGTCACCGCGCTGCTGCCGGTGGCCGCCGCACTGCTGTTCTGGCGCAAGCCGACTCGGGTCGGAGCCAAGAACGTGTCCGAGGCGTCGGCCAGTGTGTGGCTGATCGGGCAGATCGTCTTCGCCGTCGCGATTCTCACCACCGGATAGGAGGCGCATATGAAGTTCGCCATCATCGGGGCGGCGATCAAGGTTCCGGGGGCGACCGATATCGATCTGTTCCGCGCCGAACTCGACCGTGGGGCAACCCATTTCGAGTCGGTATCACGGGAGCGGGCCCTGGCGTCCGGGCTGAATGCCGAGGACATCGGGCACGCCAACTATGTCGGGGTGGCATCACCGCTGCCCGGGGCCGAGGACTTCGATCGCGAATTCTTCCGCATGAGCGCCGCCGAGGCGCGCTGGACCGATCCGCAGCAGCGGTTACTGCTCACGCTGACGCATCAGGCGCTGGAGTCCGGTGGCATCGCCACCGGTGACGCCCGAATCGGCTCGTACGTAACGGTTTCCGAATCCTCCTACCTTCGTGGCCGGGTGGATCGGGTCAGTACCGCACGCGTGGACTACCAATCGCTGATCGGCAATGATCGCGATTTCGCGGCCGCGCGACTGGCGTACCGGTTCGGTTTCACCGGTCCCGCGCTCACCATTCAGAGCGCCTGTTCGAGCTCCTTGGTCGCACTCCATCAGGCTTGTGCGGGACTGGCTTTCGGTGATGCGGACATCGCGGTGGTGGGCGCGGCATCGCTGAGTTTCCCGCAGCCGCACGGCTATATCTACGAGACCGGCGGCATCATGTCGCCGACCGGATCATCCCGGCCCTTCGACGCCGAGTCCGACGGCACCGTCCGCGGCAGCGGCGGGGGAGTGGTCGTCCTGCGCCGCCTGGAAGACGCGCTGGCACAGGGTGATCCGATCCTCGCGGTGGTCGCGGGCAGCGCGATCAACAATGACGGCGCACAGCGCATGGCCTTCAGCGCACCCGCGGTCTCCGGACAGGTCGACGTGCTGACCGCCGCCCTGCGCCGTGCCGCCGTCTCACCCGACGACATCGGCTACCTCGAAGCGCACGGCACCGGCACCCAACTCGGTGACCCCATCGAATTCCGGGCCCTCACCAGGGCATACGCCGATACCGGCGGCCGCACCGCGCCCTGCCACCTCGGGTCCGCCAAGGCCAACCTGGGCCACCTCGATGCGGCAGCGGGCATGATCGGCCTGCTCAAAACCATCCTGACGCTGGACTCGGGTCGCATCTTCCCGCAACCCGGCTACCGCGCGCCCAATCCGGCCATCCCGCTGGACGATTCGATCTTCACGATCGCCACCGAATCGGTGCCGAGCCCGGATCTGCGTTACGCGGGGGTCAGTTCGTTCGGCATGGGTGGCACCAACGCGCACGTCATCCTGGAACGCGCACCCCGGCCCGGCGTATCGCGTGCGGGCGGCGATCGTGGAGTCCGAATCACGCTGTCCGCGCGCTCGGAAGCGGCCCTGCGCGGTTACCGCGCGCGCCTGGCCGCGTACCTGCGCGATCACGTCGACCTGGACCCGGCAGATATCGCCGCGACCCTCGACGCGCGTACCCGCCACCCGGAGGCCACCTGGACAACCCACATCGACTCGGTCACCGAACTCGTCGACCGGCTCCACGAGGACACGGCCACCCGCGAGCCGAGCGGTCCGGCCGACCGTGACCCCGACGGGATCTCGAACACCGGCAGCACCCCGGTGACGCGACAGGCAAAGGTGGTCGCCGGAGATCCGGGTGCGCACGGGCGGGCACACCGAATCTGGTTGCCGCCCGCCCCTTTGGCGGAGACCTTCCATGGGCTGCCGCTTCGGCTGGATGACCCTGCGCGAGTGTCGCCGAATTCGGAGAACGACGCGGAAGCGTCGGCTGGGGCGGCTACCGGCGGCGCGCCCGGCGGATTAGCCGACACCACCACATCGAGCCGCGCTGATGCCGCGCCCGAGTCGGAGCAGGTCGTGACCGTATCCGGCCGGGCGGCGAGCGTTGCCGTGCCCGGCGGGGTGGAAGCCGATGTGCGGGAGTTGTTCTTGCGGCTCGCGGGGGAGGAGCTCGGCGCCGGAATCGATGAGGGGACCGATTTCTTCGCCGCGGGCGGGGAGTCGATCGCGCTGGTGGCGATTGTCGGCAAGGTGACCGATCGGATTCCGTTCGCGGTCGATTTCGGGGCGCTGGACGGCATCACCACGGTGGGTGAGCTGGGGCGGGCGCTGGCCGGGCAGGCCATCGCTGCCGCCGGGACACGGGATGGGTTGCTGGCGTTCGGGTCCGGGGAGCCGATGATTCATCTCTTCCCGCCCGCCGGGGGCACAAACTACTGCTATGCGGCGCTGTCCCGGATGGTTCCGGAGATCGGTCTGGCGGCGTTCCGCGCGCCGCATCCGGCCGGGGGATCCATCGAGGAGATCGCGGCGGCCTGCGTGGAGGATCTGTGCCGGGCCGGGGCCATCGATGATCGGCTTGTGCTGGGCGGGTATTCGTTCGGAGGGAATGTCGCGTTCGAGATCGCGCGGCAGTTGCAGGAGGGCGCGGGGGTCAGCGCTCGGCACGTGATCATGTTCGATTCGTTCGCGCCCGACGCGTTCGGGGGGCTGCGGGTGAATTCCGATCAGCTCGCGACGGAGGTCGAGGGGCGGTTGCGGACGGCTACCGCGGCGCTGCCCGGGTACCGGCCGGGGGCGGATACCGATCGCGGCGGAGCGGTGGTGCTCGATTCCTTCCGGGAGGTCTGGCTGGCCAATACCCGTGCGCTGGACCGGTATCGGCCCGTGGGCCGGATCGCCGCGCCGATCACCGTCCTGCGGGCGCGCCAGCCGCTGAGCGCGCCGCGCGCGCGAGCACTGGGTATCGACCTCGGCGCGACCATGTCCTGGCAGCGGCATACGCGCGGCACCGTCCGAATCATCGACGTGCCGGGCGATCACTACACCCTGTTCACCGATCCGGCCCATGTGGCGGTCGTCGCAAAGGTTTTCGCGCAAACCCTGCGTTCGGTGCATTCCGTCGACCGCGAGGAGGCGACAGCTTCGTGAGATATGCGACCCCCAGTCAGCGCCGTTTCGTGCTGGCGGCCAAGGTGCGTCCCGATGATCCGGCATCGAACTGGTCCCTGCTGTCCAGACTGCCCGCCGGAGCCGATCCGGTGCGCTTCGCCGCCGCGGTCGAGGCGGTGCTGCACGGCAATGACAGTTTCAACGAGATCTTCGAACTCGACGCGAGCGGCGAGATCATCGTGACGGCGACGACCATTCGGCAATCCTGTTCGGTGCGTGCGTATTCCGATATCGAGGCGGTGCGCGATCGCGTACAGGCGCTCGCGGACTCGGCATTCGAGCTGTCGGATGCCCCGCTGTACCACGCCGAGGTGGCGGTGGTCGGCGAGGAATCCTATTTCCTGTTCGCCGGTGCGCACGTGCTCTGCGACGGATTCGGTTTCTACAATCTGATCGGCGATTTCGCGGCCCGGTACGCGGACCCCGGCTATATCAGCCCGAGTACGAGTTCCCCGGTGGACACCGTGGAACCCTATGGAGCCGATCCCGCTGCCGCGCAGCGCTACTACGCCGGTGAGTTCGCCGGTATCGACAACCTCGGCATCGACGGCTGGGATCGCCGGGACGCCCGGGGGCGGGTCGCGGGGCAGATCCTGCGCCATACCCTTCCGGGCGCCGATTATCGCGCCGCCGGAACGCTCGCGAAAAAGCTTGGCGTGCGCCGGTATTCGGTCCTGCTGAGCACGTACGCGCTGACCGTCGGATGCCTGTCCGGGCTGGACTCGGTCGTGGTGTCGGTACCGATGTCCAATCGCCGTGCGAGTGCGGCCGCGCAGGCCACACGCGGTGTGCGGGTCAACGCGTTGCCCGTCCGGTTCGATCTGAGCGGCGAGGCGACCTTCGCGGACCTGTGCCGCGCCGCGGACCGGCAGCTCGCGCACCTCATCGAGTTCGAACAGTTCGCCTTCGCGGACTTCTCCCGCCGGCTGATCGCCTCGGATTCCGTTGACGCCGTGCAGCCTTCGGTCAGTTTCACCGTCTATCCGCGTCCGCTGGCGGTGGTGATCGACGATGAGGTCGGTGTGCCGGTACATGTCGACCGGCGGTTCATCCAGTACCCGCTGTCGATGAATATCGAGGTCGGCACCGATTCGGCGACCCTGATCATCGAACGCGCCGATCATCTGCCGCACTGCGATATCGGCGAGTTGTACACGCGGGTACTGCGGCACGGCGTGCCGGCGGCCGATGTCCGATTGACCGAATTGCGCTGGGCGACAGCGGAGTCCGCCGCCGAGGTGCTGCCGGAGACACAGTTCCCCGAACAGACCCTGGTCGAGGCGTATCGGGCCGCTGCCGCGAGCACCCCCGATGCTGTTGCCGTGATCGACGATTCGACCCGGCTCACCTACCGCGAGCTGGATCGCCTGTCGGACGATATCGCGAGCTGGATCGTGAACACCTTGCCCGAGAATCGAATCGGCGTCCGCCTGGGTGCCTCCGCGCGCCAGGTCGCGACCCTGCTCGGCGTCTTCAAGGCGAACAAGATCTATGTGCCGATCGATCCGGCCTCGGGTCCGGGACGCTACGCGCAGGTCGTCACGGGCTGTGGCGGCCTGACCGTACTCGTGGACGTCCCGGACCCGGTGGAGGGCGCACGCGAGGTGCGGCTGCCGCTGGAATTCACCGCGGCGACCCCGCTCCCCGATCCCGCCGGAACCACCGATCTCGCCTATCTGCTGTTCACCTCGGGCACCACCGGAACCCCGAAAGGCGTTCAGGTCGAACATGCTTCGCTGATGCGTTTCTTCGACGGCCTGCGCCGGGCCATTCCGACCGGCCCGAGCCGGCGCTGGCTGCTGTTCCATTCGGTGGCCTTCGACGTGTCCTTCGCCGAGACCTTCGGCGCACTGCTGAGCGGCGGCACCGTCTGCATTCCGGCCGATGCGGTGAGACGCGATCCGCACCGGCTGGCCGAGTACATCGCCGACCATGAGATCGCGGTGCTCTCCCAGACTCCCTCGGCATTCACCATGGTGTCCGGCCGTCTGGGCGCTGCCCGCGCGCTCGAATACGTGATCCTGTGCGCGGAGCGCCTCGAATACTCCTCGGTGGCGGCCTTCGTCGCCGCACGCCCCGATGTGCGGGTCGTGAACAGCTACGGCATCACCGAAACCACCGTCTATCACACCGCTTTCGCGGTACCCGCCGATCCGGCGGAGTTCCCGGCCGAATCGGTGATCGGCAGACCGTTCGCCGATGTGGGCATGGCGGTGGTGGATGATCTGCTGCGCGTGCTGCCACGCGGCGTCCCCGGCCAACTGGTGGTGAACGGTCCGGGATTGATGCGGGGCTATCTGGGCCGCGATGATCTGACCGCCGCGCGCATCGTGGAGGTCGACGGTGTGCCGTCCTATCTGTCCGGCGATCGCGGATATCTCGATGACGCGGGGCAATTCGTTATCACCGGCCGCATCGACCGGCAGGTCAAGATTCGCGGGCATCGGTGTGAGCTCGGCGAGATCGAGCACGCGGTCGCCGCTACGGGGCGGGTGGAGGCGGTGTACGCCACGGTCTTCGGCGCGGGCCTGACCGCCGAACTAGTCTGTTTCGTCGTGCTCGCGCCGGGCACGGGAACGATCGACGAGCTGCGTCGCGATGTCCGCGCCGCACTCCCGCGCTATCTCGAACCGGATCGCTATCTGACGCCGACCGCGATGCCCATGACCGCGAACTCGAAAGTGGACGCGGCCGCGCTGGCTCGCCTGTACGAAGCGGAAACAGCTGTCGCGCAAGAGATCACCCTCGACGGTACGGCCGGCCGCGCCGATATCCGCGAGGTGGTCGACGCCATCTGGGCCGATGTGCTCGACGGAGCCGAATTCGACGGCTCCACCCGCTTCTTCGACGCGGGCGGCACCTCGGCGATGGTGATCCAGGTCGGCGAACGCCTGCGCGCCCGGCTGGGCGTAACCGATATCCACGTGGTTGACCTGTTCGAATACTGCACGCCGGAGTCGCTCACCGGCTTCCTGGTCGAGAAGGTGTGATCGGCAATGACGGAACTCTCGACGACCGCGACGGACTGCGCCGAATTCACGCTGATGTGCGGCTGGCTGCTCGATCCGAACCCGGACACCGGAATCGACCTCGCCGATGAGGCCGACGGCTGGCAGCGCCGCACCTACCCCGAATTGCGCACGGCCGCATGGCGTATCGCCGCGCTGCTGCGCGAACGCGGGGTGCGCCCCGGCGACGGTGTGTGCGTGGTGCTGCCCACCGGCTTCGACTGCATCGCCTCGATGTACGCGGTGTGGGCCTGCGGTGCGACGCTGAGCCTGGTGCCGCCGCCGGTATTCGGCGGCGGCGAGGAGTACGTGGCGCACCTGCGCGGCATCCTCACACAGGCGCGCCCGCGCATCGTGCTGACCTCGGGCGATATCGCCGAAACCAGCAAGCGCGCCACAGCAGTTCTGACGGGCTCGACTGATGCGATGGCGGGCGCGGCCGACCTGCCGGACGGCGCGGCCGATGCGCTGGACGCTGTGACCGAAGTGCTGGTCCTGCAGGGCATTCCGGACGGCGACGGCGAACCCTTCGAGCGGGCACCCGTACCGGCTGATGATTTCGCACTCGTGCAGTTCACCTCCGGCTCACTCGGCTCGCCCCGCGGTGTGCGGATCAGTTGGCGGAACCTGGGCGCGAACACCTCGTTCATCACCTCGGCCGTGGACTGGCGGACCGGTGACATCACGGTGTCCTGGCTGCCGCTCTATCACGATATGGGCCTGATCGGCGGACTGCTGGCCAGCGTCGCCAAGCAGGGCGAGCTGCGATTGATGCGACCGGATCAGTTCGTCCGCGATCCGGGCCGCTGGTTGCGTGCTCTCGCGGGCGCGCACCATTCGGTATCGCCGTCATTCGGTATGGGCTACACCGCCAAACGGGTGCAACCCGCCGAACTCGAGGGCCTGGATCTGTCCGGGCTCCGGTCGCTCATCACCGGTGCGGAGCCGATCGATATCGCCGATGTGCACGCCTTCACGACCCTGCTCGCGGATACCGGGTATCGCCCGGAGAGCCTGCGCCCGGCTTACGGGCTGGCTGAATCCACGCTCATGGCAACGATTTCCGTGGCGGATCGAGTGCCCACCGCGCTACAGGTGGACAGCTCGACGCTGCGCTTCGGTGCGGCCGTGCGGGTGCCGGCGACCGCGGTCGTGGATGGCGGCGCACTGCCCGGGGCGGGGTGGGTGGTCGGATTGGGCTGCTCCACAGCCGAATCCACCATCACGATCGTCGATACCGAGGGTGCGCCGCTCCCGGAGGGAGTACTCGGCGAGGTGGTGATCGCCGGACCGTCGGTGGCCCAGGGCTATCAGCCGATCCCGGGTGAGCTCGATCGTGAAGGCGCGACGCGCTTCATCGACGGTGCGGTCCATTCCGGCGATGCCGGATTCCTGCGTGACGGCCAGTTGTACGTGCTGGGCCGCATGGGCGCGAGCATCAAGGTGCGCGGCAAACCGGTGTTCATGGAGGACGTCGACCATCGCGTCGCACACGAAACAGGCATGGCCAAGCACAGATTCGCGGCCGTCGCCATGCAGGGCACCGGCGCGGATCAGGGCATCGTGCTGTTCGCCGAGGCCCGGCCGGGCGACTGGATCGAGGTGGCGCGCAAGGTGCTGCGCGGTGATCTCGGCCCCGCACAGCAGCTGACCATCGTGACCGGCCGAGCCGGTCTGATTCGCCGTACCTCGAGCGGTAAACCCCGGCGCAGGCTCATGTGGGAGCTGTATCGCGGTGGCGAACTCGGCGACGACGTCACCGTGCACGGTGCGCTGCGCGGCTCCGAGGTGACCGCGGCCGGACCGCGCCGCCCGGCGCAGGCGCTGCTTTCCGACGGTGAGATCGAGGATCTGCTGACCGCGGCGGTGGCGGTGGTGGACATTCCCGCCGATTCGACCGTCCTGCTGGAGGGTTCGATCGCGGAGGGTTTCGGCAATACCGGCTCCGATATCGATTTCCTGGTGGCCGTACCGGGTGCGGACCCCGCGCCGGAGATGCCGACCGTGCTGTTCCTCGGCGGTCGCCGGGTGGAGATCCGCACCCGATCGCGAGCGCAGCTGGAAAGTCAGCTCGCTTACGCGAGAAACGCGCTGCCCCAAGATGATTCCGATTCGACCGCCCTGATCGAACTCAACCAGGACGTGCTCAATCGCTGTCAGCGATTCCTGCGCGCCACCGTGGTGCGGTCCGGCGCGGTGGATGTCGAGGAGATCCGGAAGCAGTACCCCTACGCCGATTTCGCCGCGCTCATGAGCGCGTGGTGGTTCGCCCGGGGACAGCAATCACTGCGCCAGGCCGTGGCCATGGCGGCACTCGAGGCGTGGCCGGAGGCGACCGGCTGGGCGCGCGACGGTCTGCTCGACGCGATCAAGGGCTGGGCCGCCAATCGCGGGGAGACCTATATCGAATCGAAGTGGATCGGCCCGCAGCTCGATCGCATCGGTGAAGGCGAAGTGGCGCAGCGGTATTACTCGCTGCTGCACCGGCTCACCGAGGACGTGACCGGACCGGGTGTGCTGGAGGAGGTCCTGGAATTCGTGGTGACCCTGGGTCACCCGGCCGTCCCGAACGATCCGAAGATGGTGCGGCTGAACCGGATCGGCGGCATCACCTCGTGGCCGATCGACGGCCGCATTCACGTACTCCGCGCCGATCGTGAGGTCTTCGTACTCTCGGACAGCGCGGCGAAAGCCTGGCGCTCGGTGGTATTCGGCCGCTCGCTGGCCGATGTGACCGCCGGTGCTGGCGCGTCCGCGCACGCCGATCTCGCCGAGTTCACCCGGCTCGGCCTGGTCGGCCTGAGCTGGCGGGACGCGGGTGCGCTACGGCCCGCCGTGGCCATGGTCAAGGTGATCGGCGCGTACACACCTCCGCCCACCACCGCACCCGTACTGGTCGGGCTGGGCGGCGGCGCACGGGACGCGGATCGGTCCGTCACACTGTCCCCGCTGCCCGCGGCCAGATTCACCGAATGCGCCTCGGCGCTGGTGTGGTCGAACGTGATCATCGAGAACGCCCGCGAAGATCTGGTGGGTGCGCTGGAACAGCGGCAGGGCCGGGTCGCCGAGGCCGCGACCGAGCGCCTGGTGCGCGGTGTGGTGCGAATGCTGCTGTCCACCAATGGATGTGCGCCACTACCGCCCGATATAGCCGCGGTCGCCACGCTCGATCGACTGCTCCCGCAGAGCGCGGACCGGGCCGAGTTGATCGCGCGGGTGCGCGCGGCACAGGCGGTGCGCTTCACCGAACTGATCGAATCCGGCACCGAATACACCGGACTCGCGACGGTGGACGCCCTGGTCGATATCGCCAGGGGCGTAGCCGATCTCACCTTCCCGGCCGCCTTCGATTCGCATGAGCAATGGCGGCGCACCCTGACCATCACCTACGACTGGCTGCGCCTGGCCGCCTATCTGAACACCGAACTTCCGATCGACGAGGTGCAGGACCTGCTGGCGTCCGGTGGCGCCCAGCCGCATCAGCGTCATCGGGCCAGTGAAGGAGAAGTGAACCGTTGACCGTGATTCCGATCGACGCGGCGACCATCGCCGCACGCACCCGCACCCTGATCGCGCATATGGCCCCCGAGCCGCCCAGCGCGGTCCGCGATGAACAGCGGCTGATCGAGGATCTCGGCTTCGACTCGATTCGCCTGATGGAACTCACGGTCGCGCTGGAACGCGGCTTCGGCCTGCCGCGCTACGCACCCGAACAGCTGACGAACGTGCTGCGGGTCGGCGATGTGATCACCCTGGTCGCCACCACCCTCGGCACCGCGGGGGCCGCACGTGAGTGAATTGAAAGCGGTACTGGTCACCGGTGCGAGCGGGCTGGTCGGGGCGGACGTGGTGGCGCGGCTGCGGACGCGCGGGATTCCGGTCGTGGTGCTCACCCATCGCACACCGCAAATCGTGGACAGTCGCGGCACCCGGGTCGACGCGGTCGAGTTCACCGGTGGCGCAACCGAAGTCGCGTATGTGACGGGCGATGTCCGCAAGCCCGGTTTCGGGCTCTCCGCGGACGCGCTCGCCCTGTTGCGCGAGCAGGTCGGCACCCTGGTGCATTCGGCCGCCACCACCGATTTCGATGCCCCCGAACGGGATTACGCCGAACTCAATGTGGGCGGCACCCGGCATGCGGCCGAACTGGCGCTGTCCTGGGACATCCCGCTGGTGTACGTGAGCACGGCGTATGTGTGCGGTCGCCGCGAAGGGTTCATCGAGGAGGACTTCGCTCCCGGATCCGAATCCTTCGGCAATGGCTACGAACGCAGCAAATATCTTGCCGAACACCATATTCGGAACCTTCCCGGCCTGCGCTGGACGGTCGTGCGCCCCGGCATCGTGACCGGGCTGACCGGGTCCGGGGCGATCCGCGATTACAAGAACCTCTACACCGTGGTCAAACTGATCGTGGAGGGGAAACTGCGCACCCTGCCCGGCCGCTACGACGCGACCCTGACCTTCGCGCCCATCGACTACGTGGCCGATGTGATCGTCGCCGCCGCAACGCGATTCGATCAGGCGCAGGGCAAGACCTGTCACGCGGTGGGCGCGAATGCCACCTCGCTGCGGGCCATGTCCGAGATCTTCGCCGAATACCCCTCCTTCGAGGTGGCGCGCTTCGTACCCGCGTCCACCTTCGATCCGGCGGACCTCGATGCCGTCGAACGCGAGTACTACCTGCGTATCGGCGCGCAGTACACCAACTATTTCGACAGCCGCCGCGACTTCGGCACCGCCGCCGCGACCGAACTGCTCGGCGCGCGCCCACCGGACACCGGACCGGACTATCTGCGGGTGCTGCTGGACCACTGCCTCGAAACGGGCTATCTGGGAACGCCATTGGCGAGTATCGAGGAGGTGCTCCAGTGCTGGAGCTGAAAGACGTATCCAAGTCGTACACCATCGGTGAACAGCAGGTGCGGGCGCTGTCCACGCTCAACCTGAGTTTCGAGGCGGGCACGTTCAGTGCCATCGTCGGCCCGTCGGGGGCCGGGAAGAGCACCCTGCTGCATATTCTCGGGGCCCTGGACACCCCTGATTCGGGCACGGTGGAATTCGAGGGCCGCGCCCTGGGTGCGCTCGGCGATGACGGTCTCGCCGAATTCCGCCGCCGCACCGTGGGTTTCATCTTCCAGTTCTTCAATCTGCTGCCCACCATGAGCGCCTGGGAGAACGTCGCACTGCCGCTGCTGCTGGACGGCGGCACGCTGCGCAAGGCCAAACCGCGCGCTCTCGAACTGCTCGCCCTGGTGGATCTGGCCAACCGCGCCAACCATCGGCCCGCCGAACTGTCCGGCGGTCAGATGCAGCGTGTCGCCGTGGCCCGTGCGCTCATGCTGGACGCGCCGCTGATCCTGGCCGATGAGCCCAGCGGCAACCTCGACTCCAAGACCGGTGCGCAGCTCATGGAGCTGCTGGCCTCGATCGCGCACGACACCGAACGGCGGCGCGCGGTCATCACGGTCACCCACGATATGGTCGCGGCCGCGGCCACCGACCGGGTCATCACCCTGCGCGACGGCGGCGTCAGCAGCGACGAGAAGAGTGCCGCCTGATGCTCTCCGCCTGGGATCGACTGCGGTTCCTCAGTATTCGCGATCTGCTCGTGCACCGGGGGCGGGCGCTGGCGTCCATCGCGGTGGTGGCGGTCTCGACGGCGCTGCTGGTAACCGTGCTGTGCATCATCGGCTCCATCGATCAATCCATCGATCGGGTGGCGGCCGGGCTCGGCGGCAATGCCGTCCTCGAGGTCTCCGGGGCCTCGGACAGTGGTTTCCCGGCGGCGGTCCGCGATGAGGTGGGCCGGGTCGCGGGTGTGACGGCGGCGGTTCCGGTGGTTCGCACCGCGGTGAGCACCGCGCGCGGCACCGTGCTGCTACTGGGCACCGATGCCACCGCCGCCGCGCTCGACAGTCCGATAAAGAACGAACTGACCGGGCACGCCGCGGCATTGACGAGCGTCAAGGACGGCGTGCTGGTGGGTCCGGACACTGGATTCGCCGTGGGCGAACGGATCGCGCTGCGCGGTGGTGAGGTCACGGTGGCCGGCGTGCTGGACAGCCCGGAGGCGGCCCGGTTCAACGGCGGGCGCTATCTGCTCGCACCGCTGGCGCTGGCGCAGCGGGCGGCCGGTAAATCCGGGGTGCTGGATTCGGTGCTGATCATCGGCGACGGCGGTGCGGACGCGCTGCGGCCGGGGGTGAGCAAGGCCGTGGCCGGCCGCGCCGTGGTGACCGAATCCTCCGCCGAGGCAAGCAAATCCAGCAATGGTGTCATGCTCATTCGCTTCACCGCGGTCGCGGCGGCGGGTATGGCGTTCCTGGTCGCCGGATTCCTCATCTACACCGCGATGGGTATGGCCATCGCACAGCGCCGACCGGTGATCTCCATGCTGCGCTCGCTCGGCGGGCGGCGGCTCACCCTGGTCGGTGATCTCCTGCTGGAGACCGCCGTCCTGTCCGCCCTGGGCGCTCTGCTCGGTGCGGGACTCGGTGTGCTGCTGGGCCGTTACGCCATCGAGCGGCTACCGGATCTGTTCCTGCAAGCCGTGAGCGCGCGCATCGAATTCATCATGCCGGTATGGGCGATTCCGCTGGCGGTCATCGTCGCGGTGCTGGTCTGCGTCGGCGCTGCCGGTCTGGCCGCGCGGCAGGTGTACCGGGTCTCGCCGGTGGAAGCGCTTGCCCCCGTGGGCGTCTCGGTCGCCGATGTGGTGCGGCCCCGGCTGCGGATAGCGGCCGGGGTGGCGGCGGTGGTGATCGGTATCGGCGCGTTCGTGGCGACCCGGCAGCCCGGTATCGCCGCGAACGCCGGAATCACCACCATGTTCACCGCCGAGGTACTGCTCGGCTTCGCGCTCGGCGTGCCGATCGTGCGCGCCGCCGCCTGGGTGGCGAGCCGGTTCGGCAGTGCCGGTGAGCTCGCGGCCGAGGCCATTCGGCGCTCCCCGAAGCGCGCCTGGGCGACGCTGATGACCGTCAGCGTCGCGGTGGCCGCCACCTTCGCGATCAGCGCGGGCAATACCAATGCCGTTGACTCGACCAAGGATTCGTTCGCGGCGCTGCGCGGTGCGGATGTCTGGGTGTCGACGACCCAGGCGGGGACGTTCCCCACCGGACCATTGCTGGCGACGGACCTGCCGGAGCGATTGCGGGCGCTGCCCGATGTGGCACAGGTCGTCGAGGGCCAGGCCGGGTACGTCGCGCTCGGCGGTAAACGGGCCATGGCGTTCGGGCTCGCACCCGGCGCTGCCAGCCCACTACTGGCGGCCGTGGACTCGAAGGTGCGGCAAGCGGTACTGGACGGTCAGGGCGTGATCATGTCCAGTGATCTGTCCGATGCGCTGAAAGTCGAAGTGGGGGAATCGGTCTCGATGCCGACCGCCACCGGGGAGCGTGCGATCACCGTGCTCGCCACGGTGCCGTTCTTCTCCGGGCTCAATGGCGCGATCGGCATGGCGCTCCCGAACATGCGTGAGTGGTTCGCCCGCCAGGGG
This sequence comes from Nocardia sp. NPDC052001, assembly GCF_040680615.1. Lineage (NCBI taxonomy): Bacteria > Bacillati > Actinomycetota > Actinomycetes > Mycobacteriales > Nocardiaceae > Nocardia > Nocardia sp. NPDC052001. The sequence continues at coordinate 189,976 of NZ_JBFAXC010000002.1, forward strand.
GCCTCCACGCTCGAACTGCACGCCGCGCCCGGCATCGATCCGGATCGGCTGCTGACCGAGGTACAGGGCGTACTGCCCGCCGGGACCCTGGCCTATACGGGTGCGGCGGCGGTCCAGGGTTTCGGGGATTCGCTGAACCAGGCCACTCGGCTCAATCACCTGATCTGGATCATCGTGGTGATCATCTCCGCTGTGGCGCTGATCAATACGCTGCTGCTCTCGGTGCTGGAACGGCGGCGAGAGCTCGGGGTGCTGCGGGCCATCGGATCGAGCCGGCGGCTCGCCCTGGCCATCGTGCTCGCCGAAGCCGGAGCGATCGGCATCACCGGCGGCGTGCTGGGGCTGCTGTTCGGATCGGTGGAACAGGTCATCGCGGATCTGGCCTCCGCGCGCGCCTGGAATGTGGACGTCGAATTCGTGCCCGTCCCGGCGGCATTCACGCTCGCCGTCGGCGCGCTGGTGATCTGCCTCGTCGGCAGCCTCATACCGGCGTGGCGGGTGGCACGGATGAACATTATCGAAGCGATCGGAGCCGACTGATGACCGTGCTGTCAGAGAACGCAGCAGCGCTATTGCACGCCGGTGACACCGTCACCGAAGCGGATGGGAAGCTGGTGGGCGGCAAGGCGATCGGGCTGGCCCGGCTGCTCGGAACCGGTGCGCGCGTTCCGGAATGGTCGGTGGTGACCATCGAGGCGTTCGACGCGCACCTGCGATCGGGACGGTTGCCGGAGCTGTACCGCGGGGTCGCGGCCGCGACCACCGATGCCGAGCGCGCCGCGGCAGCGACCGTGCTGCGCGAGGCGATTGTCGAATCTCCCGTCGACGCCGAATTAACCGATGCTGTAACGGAATTCATGCGCGGCAGAGGACCGATCGCGGTCCGCAGTTCGGCGGTCGGCGAAGACGGTGCGGACCGCTCGTACGCGGGGATCTTCGAGAGCTACCTGTTCCGCACCGAGGCCGAACAGGTGCTGGACGCCATTCGGCGGTGCTGGGCATCGGCTTTCAGCGCGCGGGCGCTGCACTATCGCGGCGACTCCGAGCCCGCCGCGCCCGAAGTGGCGGTGATCCTGCAGGACATGGCCGATGGTGAGGTATCCGGGGTCATGTTCACCGGCAACCCGATCACCGGCCGCATGGACGAGGCGCTGATCAGCGCCTGCTGGGGGCTCGGCGAGGGGATTGTGAGCGGGGCCTGCGCCACCGACGAATTCGTGCTGTCCCACAGTGGATCCGAGCTCACCACGCGGATCGCGGACAAGGACGTCGAGTACATCCGCGATGCCGCGGGCGGCGTGCGCGAACAACCGATCGACGGCGATCGCCGCACCCGCCGCTGCCTTACTCCCGAGCAGACCTCGCTGCTGGTGCGCGAAGGCGTGCGCATAGCGACCGCGCTCGGCGGACCGCAGGACATCGAATGGACCGTGCGGGGCGGCGAAATCGTTGTGCTGCAAACCCGTCCGATCACCGCGGCCGCCACGGCCGCCGATCCGGCCGCGCTCGGAACCTGGCGTGCGGTGTGGGACAACAGCAATATCCAGGAGAGCTTCAACGGCGTCACCTCACCGCTCACCTTCTCCTGGGCGGCGCGGGTGTACGAGGTGATCTTCACCGAGACGCTGCGCATGATCGGCGTGCGCGAACCGGTCATCGCCGCGCACGATCAGGTGCTGCGCAATATGGTCGGACTGGTCTCGGGCCGGGTGTACTACAACATCGAGAACTGGTACCGGGTACTGAGTTTGGCCCCGTACTTCCGGCGGAACAAGGAAGACGTCGAGCGCATGATCGGCGTCGAGAACCCGGTCGACTTCATCGAGGGCATCCATCCCGGTCTGCGCGAGCGACTTCTGCGCCTGCCCCAGCTGCTGCCCGTGGTCGCGGTGCTGGGCTGGCGCATGGCCAATCGCGGTGCGCTGGTCGATCGATTCCAGCAGGAGGTCGGCGCGGAGGTCGATCGGATTCGGCGCGCCCAGGCCACCGCCACCGATCTGCGGGAACTGCTCGAGCTGGCCGATCAGGGTTTGCGGCTGTTCGGGCGCTGGTCGGTGCAGATGATCAACGATCTGTATCTGAGCAATCAGGCCGGACGGGCGCGGCGGCTGCTGGCCAAGGACGGGACGCCGGTGCCCGAGGAGGTGGTCGCCAGACTGCTCGCTTCGGAGGAGGCGGTCGAATCACTCCAGCCCACCGTGATTCTCATGCGATTGGCCGGGCGGATTCGCACGGACGCGGCGCTGCGGGAGGCGGTGTTCACCGGCGATCCGCGCACCGGCTACGACGCGGTGCGGGAGGCTTCACCCGCCGTGCGGCGGGTGCTCGACGACTACATCGAGCTGTACGGCGACCGGTGCATGGGCGAGCAGAAGCTGGAAACCGTTTCGCTGCGCCAGGATCCGTCCTTCATCGTCACGGTGCTGCGAAACTATGTGAACGACAACGGGATCGACGCGGACGAACTCGAACGCACCCATCGCGCGCGACAGGAGGTGTTCGAGCGCGAGGTGCTCGATACCCTGCCCGCCGCGCGCCGCACCCGCCTGATCACTGTGCTGCGCAAGGCCCGGCGCGCGGTGCGCGACCGCGAACGGGTCCGGCTCACCCGGACCCGGATCATCGGCGTCGGCCGGTCGGTCTACCTGCGCATCGGTGAATTGCTCGCCGCAGCAGGGCAATTGGATGCGCCGGGGCATGTCTTCTACCTGACCATGGAGGAAATCCAGGCATTCGCCGAGGGTAGGTCCATGACCTCGGATCTGGGGGCGCTCGCCCGCAACCGCATCGCCGAGTTCGCCCGCTACGAACTGGTGGAACCGCCGAACCAGTTCGAGACGACCGGCCCGCCCTCGCTGGCCGTCGATACCGCCGTTCCCGATGCGGCCGTTGCCGATTCGGCGACGTTGCGCGGAACCGGTTGCTGGCCGGGCATTGTCGAGGGCGACGTGCAGATCGTCATGAGTCCCGAGGACGATCTCGACGTCACCGGCAAGATCCTGACCACCCGCCGCACCGATCCCGGCTGGGGGCCGTTGTTCCCCAGCGTCAAGGGTCTGCTGATCGAACGCGGCAGCACACTGTCGCATTCGGCCGTGCTGGCGCGCGAACTCGGCATTCCGGCGGTGGTCGGGGTACCGGGGCTGATGTCGATCGTGCGCGATGGCGAACGCGTGCGCCTCGACGGTGGGTCCGGCGTGGTGCAGCGCCTCGACTGGGCGGGGGAGAGCTGATGCCCACCGTGGTGTGCATCGCGGGCGGTGACGCTTCGGGGAAGAGCACCCAGGTCGCGGCAGTCTCAGCGGTATTGCGAGACAGGGGAATTCGCGTCGCGGAAGCCGGGATCTGGGATGCCCTCGACGCTCCCGCCATCGCATCGCGACTGCCCTTCCGTGACCGCGACGAGGTCTTCGACTATCTGCGTGTGCTGCGCCCGCTCTCACGCGCCCTCTTCCTGTTCCATGCCGTCCAGGTCGCCGTGGAGCTCGCGGGCGATACGGAACCGGAGGTGATCCTGCTGAATGCGTACTGGTACAAGTACTTCGCCACCGAGGTCGCGCACGGCGGCGACGCCACCGCGCTGCGTGCCTACGCCTCCGGCTTCCCCGAACCCGATCTGACCTGCTACCTGAAGGTATCCCCGCGGACCGCGCTGTCTCGCAAGCTCGAACGCAGCGATTACGAAAGCGGATACGGCGATGCGGACACCTTCCTGAGGTTCCAGCAGCACAGTCAGACTGTGCTGGACGGCCTTTCCCGCGAACTCGGCTGGCGAGAACTCGACGGCACCGCCGATCCGAACACCCTCACCGCCACCATCGCCGCCGCCATCCCGATCGGCGCGGCGCTGTGACCGCACCCCATCGCATAGCCGTGGTGGGCATCGACGGCAGCGGCAAATCCGAATTCATCGCCCGGCTGCGTCACCTGGCCCCACCCGATGAACGCTGGATCGCCTTGAGCTGCCCCGACTTCCACCACACGCCGAACGGCCCGCTGCACGAGCTGTCCCGCCAGCTCAAAGCCGTGAGCGTTGCTGCCGACACGGTCGGCTATCCGGCCGTCAAGGCCGCCGCCCTGTACCTCCGCATGACGCTCTACGGCCCGGTCGAAGACTTCTTTGGCACCACCTTCGACCCGAATGTGCTGGTGTGCGAACGCCACCCACTCATCGAAACCCTCGTCTACGCCCCGCTCTACGCCCGCATCGCCCAGGGCGAACGCGGCGACCCATCCCGCCTGGCCGATGTGCTGGCCCTCGCCGATCAACTGCAACCGGGTGCGGCACCGGCCGTAAAAGACTGGCAGCGAACCGAATCCGCCCGCGTCCACCTCGGTGCCGACCTGGAGACCACCCTCGACGACATCGTCACCATCCTGTCCCACCGCACCGCCACCGCACTGGAACGCTTCTCCACCGCCTACCGCACCACCCTCCCCGACACCATCCTCTGGCTGGACACCCCGCCCGATCAAGCCGCCCGCCGCTGCGCCGCCCGCGGCACCATCGAAACCCACGAAAGCCCCGCCCACCTGACCGCGCTGCGCGCCAACTACCTGCGCACCCTCGACGAACTCCGAATCCTGTTCCCGGAAATGGTGATTCACCGTATCGAGAACACCGATGCGGACAGTCTCGACGAGATCGCCGGGCGGGCACTACATCTTGGCGCCCGGCGGGACCGCGCGGCAGGCGGCGAGCAGGTCGTAGCCCGAGTGCAGTAGTTCGGCGTGCGGGGGCCAGACCTGTTGGGCCCAGTGCGGATCGTTATGGGTGGAGTCTATTCCTGCGCGCATCGCGCCGATCAGGTCGAATTGCAGGTCGCGGCGTAGTTCCAGGATGGGGGGTGCGTCGGCGGCAGCCTCGTGCAGGCGTTCGCGCAGGACGGCGGTGCCGGTGCGGACGCGGTGTTCGGTCCAGGTGAAGGTGCGGCGGTGCGCGCGGGGGATGACGAAGCGCAGGGCTAGCAGGGCGATGATGACGCCGATCGCGGTCTCCACCAGGCGATCTCGCATGACCGCTCCCACCGCCTGGCCGTTCGCGCCCGCACCGCCGGCCAGCAGGGCGACCGGGGTGAAGAAGATCGCGGCTACCGAATAGTTGCGGGTGATGAAGAGTTCTACGCCGAATTGGAGTACGGCGAGCACCAGGACGAGAGCGAAACCGTTGGGGGACAACTGGATCAGGGCCGCGAAGACCAGGAGTCCGGCGGCGGTGCCTACCAGGCGGTGGATCGCGCGAACTCGGCCGTGCACCCGATCCGGTCCGGCCTGCAGGATGATGAGGGCGGTCAGGATCGCCCAGTGCGGGTGGTCCGAGCCGCTGAGTCCGCCGAGTACGCCCGCCACGACGACGGCGCAGGCCACGCGTACCGAGGTGACCGCCGCGTGTGAGTCCCAGTTCAGCGAGCGCAGTAGTCGATACCGGATTGTGGGGCGTGCCAGGGGAATTCCCTGCGCGTCCGCCTCCGGATCGGTGGTCCCCAAGCGCCGATGCGCCGAAAGCAGTTGTAGCGTCGCGCCTTCGGTGTCCTCGGAAAGTCCGGCGTCGTAGACCGTTCCCCACGCATTCCACAGCGCTTCCGCCGCGCGATGCCGCTGGGCGGCGGTCGCCGTGCCCTGATCGCGTGCGGCCGCGTAATCGTCCACCGCTCGCACCGCCAGGGCCACCGCGATCCGTTCCGGCTGATGCGGTGCGATCAGCCGCCCGGCCATCGATACCAGCAGCGCGCCCGCGACGCCGAGCGCGGTCGCGATCATGATCCCATCCGCTCCCACCCCGGAACGGGTCGCCGCGAGCGCACCCGAACAGGCCACCAGGAAGAACATCACCCCGGGCGGCCCCAACCGGGCGGCGTCGATCAGGTACACCCCGAGCACCGCCAGGACCGGCAGCACCGCCACATCCACCAGCCAGGCCGCAGCGCCGGTGCTCGGCGTGGTCGCACCGACCGCGATACCCAGCCCGACGCAGGCGAGCAGGGCCGCGCCCGCGATCGAAATCACCTGCCATCGAACGCGATACGCCCGGCCCTCGCCGTACATCACCGCGAACGCGCCGAAGCAGACGAACAGTGCCCAGTCCGCACGACCGGATGCCACCAGCAGCGCTGCGGGCAGACCGAACGCCAATGCCGTGCGGAGCCCGGCGTCCCAGCGCCAGCCACCCGGAGCAAACCGCAGCAGCAGCTTGCTATCGGGGACTACGGATGGCGGGCGTTCTCCTGGCAAATCACGGTCGGGGCTCACCGTCCCATACAAGCACGGGCGTCGGTAGCGGAAGCCGACGCAGCGTTACGCTGGTCATGTAGGGCATCCTAACCGAACTCTAAGATAGCCGGGTCACGCCGGTATTTTGCGCGCTGAATCAGCCTCTTCGGGTCATGGCCGCGGGCAACTGGCCACCGCGATAGGGCAGCATGGAGGTCACGATCGCCGTTCGCTGGAGCGGCCCGCCGGTGTCGTGCGTGCCGGTGATTTCGGAAAGTGAAGGCGGATGATCGACCAGAGCGTAGTGGCGTCCGAAGGTACGGGCGCATGATCGACCGGAGTGCCTTGGCGCAGGCATTCGAGACGGCCGTCGGAATGGCCGCCCGAGCGCCGTCGATTCACAACACCCAGCCGTGGCGCTGGCGTCTCGACGACGATGTCATCAATCTGTTCGCCGATCCGGAACGCCATCTGCCCGCCGCCGATCCGGACTCGCGTGGTCTGGTGATGAGTTGCGGTGCGGCACTGCATCATCTGCGTGTGGCGCTCGCGGTACTGGGTTGGCGCTCCCGGGTGCGGTATCTGCCCGATGCGGCCGATCCGAATCATCTGGCCGCCGTCACGGTCACCCCGCACCCGCCCGAACAGGGCGAAATCGAGCTCGCCGCCGCGATCGTGCACCGGCAGTCCGACCGCCGCCGCTTCGGCCCGCGCCTGGTCACCCAGTCGCATCTGCGCCGCATGTCCGCGGTCGCGCCGCACTTCGGGGCCGCCGCCCGGCAGGTGCCCGCATCACTGCGCGGGGCCCTGGCGCAGGCCAGTCATCGCGCCGCCGACCGGCATGCGCTGGACCCGCGCTATCAATTGGAGATGGCGCGCTGGAGCGGCAGGCACGGCTCACCGGACGGCGTTCCCGCCGCCAGCGCGCCGCCCGCGCGTACCGCGGACGAGATCATGCTGCGCACGTTCGCGAGTCCGGAGCTCAGCGATATCGACACCGAGGCCGATAGTTCGGAATGGCTGGTGATCTGCACCCCGGCCGATGACCGCCGGGCACATCTGCGCGCGGGCGAGGCCGCCAGCGCCCTGCTGCTCACGGCCTCCAGCCTGACCCTGTCCAGCTGCCTGCAATCCGAGCCACTCGCCATGCCGGACCTGGCCGCCGCCATCCGCACCGAGGTGCTCCAGGACGCCGCATACCCGCAGGCCATGGTGCGAGTGGGGTGGGCGGCCGCGGGCGCGGCACCCCTCCCACTCACCCCGCGCCGCCCCGCCGACGACGTGATCGACGTGAGCTAGCGAAACCCGCTGTGTGGCGCGGCTTTTGCCGGGGCGGGCACCGCGACCGCACCCGGCTCCAATTCGCTGGTGTCTAACCGGCTTCCGCGTACCGATCCGCTGCCGGGATGGTTTCGGCCGCTGCCATTGCCGCGCGCTGTGCCGAGGCCGCCAGGAAGGGCAGCCGGGTATCGGCCACCGAGGTCGGGATGCTGCCGAGGTGGTTGGTGACGAAGCCGATCGAAAGCCCGAGCGTGGGAATGGCGATACCGCCGGAACCGCCGAGGCCGAAGTGGCCGAAGGCGCGGCGGGTGAGCTTGGTGCCGACGATGGCGCGATGGTAGCCGCGCGCGAATTGCGGTGCGGCGCCGAGCACATAGTCGTAGCGGCTGTTGGCGGGCATCCGGGCGATGGCAGCGGCGGTCTCCGGATTCAATAGCCGCCGATGTCCGAGCTGACCGTCATTCGCGAGCGCGCCGTACATCTTGCCGAGCGCGCGGGCGGTGAAGGTGCCGTTCCAGCCCGGCATCATGGCGTCGTACGGCAGTGGGCCCGTGGTCATATCGGCCCAGCCGTCATAGACCGCGCCGCGCGCCGAACGCACCTGGCGCACAGCGGCGAAGGGCGCGATCAGGGTGTCCATCGGAATGCGGGCGATGCCGAGTCGCGGCCCCAGCGTGGCGACCCGATCGCGTTGGTGTTCGGGCACACCGAACCAGAAGTCGTTGTCGCCCAGCGGTTCCGCCAGTTCGGTGCGCAGCACATCGCGGAAGTCCCGCCCGGTGGCGCGCTGCGCGATTTCGGCGATCAGGGTGCCGAAGGTGATGGCGTGATAGCCCGAAGCCCGCAGCCGCATGGGATCCGGTGCGGAGGCGGCGATGGCCGCGGCGACGCGATCGTGATCGAGCAGCTCATGCGCGTCCGGCAGCAGTCCCCGAATCCGCTGCAATCCCGCCCGATGGCTGAGCACGTCCTGGATTGTGATGTCGCCCTTGCCATTCGCCGCGAACTCCGGCCAATAGGTCGCAACCGGCGCATCCAACGCCAGTACGCCACTCTCGATCAACCGATTGGCCACGGTCGCCGCGACACCCTTACCGGTCGAATACGACAGCGCGATGGTGTCGCCCCGCCACCGCCGATCCGGCGCGGCCCACCCCGCCCACACATCCACCACCGGTTCCCCGTGCAGGTAAACCGACAGCGCCCCACCGCCCTGCCCCCGCCGCCGGAACATACGGAAGAACCTCGCCGCCACCCCCGTGAATCGATCATCGATCACCATGGACGTGGTCGCTGATAGTGCACCCGGCATCGTCAGACTCCTTTGTCTGTCCCGCTCACAGCAAAGCCAGTGCTAACAACTGCAAGCATCTTGCTAACCAACTGTAAGCGAAAGAGCGCCCGCACCGAATGGTTCTGTCCCAGGAATCAGCGTCCGTCCGCCGCTAGCGCGGGGTTTCCACGTAGGCCTTGATGCGTTCGAGGGTTTCGCGCATCCCCTCGACATTCGTCTTGCCGCGCGTCCAGCCCGCGAGCAGCCAGTACAGCCGGATCGGCGGTGAGTTGTGCAGTTGGAAGGATTCGGTGACCGAGGTGCCCGAGTCCGTCGGTTCGAGTTGGTAGCGCCACGTATTGATTTCCATACCGCCCGGACCGAGCACGGTGAAGGCGAATTCACGGCCCGGTTCACACGCGATGACCCGGCACACCGTGGAGTACTTGAGCCCCCACCCATTCCGATTCACGTGCCCCCGGAACTTCGCTCCGACAGCAGGTCCCGTCGCCCGCCCGATCCACTCCGCCCCGAAGGTCTCCGGGCTGAACCGGCCCACATTGGTGACATCGCTGATCAGATCCCAGATCGGTTCCGGTGCGGCCGACATATGGACGGTGACTGAGTCATGCATGAGCCAGAGCCTACGTGTGTCGCCGGGATACATGAATCGGCGGCGACGCGAAGCGCATTCGGGCCCTACGGCGCGCTGGGGCCCAGGGTGGGGGCGGCCGGTCCCGGTGCGGGTTCCTTGAGTTCGATGAACAGGGCGTGGCTGTCGGTATCGCCGATGTTCTCGCCCTCGTGTTCCTGCGCGCCGACCCAGCGCACCTGACCCGCTGTGAGTTCGACCTCGACCTGGCGTCCGCCCGAGGTGATGCGTCGGCGGAAGGAGGCCAGCGGGTACATCACGCTGTCGGGGTGGTTGTGCGGGCGGGTGCGGTCGCCGGGTTTATCGCGGTATTCCAGGACGCGGACGCGGTCATTTTCGAAGATGACCCGGTACAACTCCGGGCTGACGAGGACGGGATCGGTGCTCATGAGCGGCCTCCGGAAAGTATATGGGACTAAAGTACCATGATGGGCATGTCAGTGCCATATGAGGAATCCGGTCGCCGCGGGCAGAAGGCTCGCACGCGCACAGCCTTGATCACGGCGACCCGGGCGCTGCTGGCGCAGGGGCTCATCCCGACCGTCGAGGATGCCGCCCAGGCCGCGGATATCTCCCGGACCACGGCCTATCGGTACTTTCCGAATCAGCGAACCCTGCTCGCGGCGGTGCGGCCGGAGATCGAGCAGACGTCGCTGCTGCCCGATCCGGCCCCCGGCGATGTCCGCGCCCGACTCGAACTGGTGATGCGCGAATGCGGCCGGATCAATCTGGAATGGGAGCCGGAATTACGCGCCTCCCTGCGGCTTTCGCTGGAGCCGGGCGCGGCCGAATCCTCCCCGCTGCGGCGTGGCCGGGCCATCGGCTGGATCGAGGATGCGCTGACCCCGCTGCGGGACTCGCGCCCGGAGGTCGATATTCACCGTCTGGCCATCGCGATTCGCTCGGCCACCGGCATCGAATCATTCATCTGGCTCGTCGACGTCGCGGGTCTCACCAGGGATGCGGCCATCGAAACCCTGTGTGACACAGCGCAAGCGCTGCTCGCTGCGGCGGATCCCGTTCGCTGATCGGCGATTACGAACCGCCGCGGGTCAGCGACCCGGGACCGTGACGGGGGCGAAGCAGCTCGAGGGGAGATCCTGTAGTGAACACAGCGCCGGAGCCCGGGTGGGGAGATAGCCGTTCGGAACGCCACCGGAATTGGCTATATCGCGGTACGCGTTCACCGCATCGGTGGGACGGCGGGTCAGGCTCGGATCGGTGGTGACATCGACGGTATAGAGCCCGAAACGCGGTGCGTAGCTGCCCCATTCGTAATTGTCGGTGATGCTCCAGTAGTTGTAGCCGATGACGTTCATACCGTCGGCCTTGGCGCGCTGGACCCAGTAGACGGTGTCGCGGAGGTTGTCGGAGCGGGTCATACCGTCTGTGGTGGCCGACCCGTTGTCCGAGGGCATCCCGTTCTCGACGATATACAGCGGGCGGCCCGGGAACTTCTGGGCGTATCGGCGCAGCGTGTAGTAGATGCCCTCGGGTTCGAGAATGAGACCGGAGGGCTGATTGAGCAGGCTCGCGACCACATTCGGCGGTTTGGACAGCGATCCGCCGTAGTAGTAGTCGATGCCGATGTAGTCGAGCTTGTCGGCGATCCGGTCGATGAAGGACGCGTCGGCCTGTGCCGCACCGAGATCGTTGGCGGCGAGATTACTGGTGACCATCGCACCGGGCTGGCGCGCGTGGATGTGGTCGTAGATGGCGCGGTGCGCGGCGACCATGCGATCGATCATGGGGGTGACATCGAGCGTGCCGATATCGCCGATGCGCTGTTCCTGGCCGACATAGGCGAGCGGTTCGTTGAAGGTGACCCACAGCGGATCCGACCCCGCGTACCGATCCACCACGGCGCGGGCATTGGTCAGCCAGTCGTCGACCATGCCGGGATTGCGCCAGCCGCCGCGATCGACCGCCCAGCCCGGAAACACCCAGTGGTCCAGGGTGATCATGGGCCGCATACCGGCCGAGCGGATGCGCGCGATCATGGCGTCATAGAAGGAAAAATCCCATTCGCCCGGATTTGGCTGCACCCGAGCCCATTCCACGCTAACTCGGTAGACACCGACACCGAGATCGGCCGCGTGCTGAATATCCTCACCGTAACGATGCAGGAAATCGACCGAATTGCCATAGCCCTGCGCGCGCCCGGAGTTGGCATACCGACTCCAATTACTGTCCGGCGCAGACCCTTCGCTCTGGAATCCGGAACTGGACACACCCCACATGAAATTGCCGCCGACCTGCGGTAGCCCCGAATCCGCCGTGGCGGTGCCGGGTGCGACTATCGCGCATGAGGCGGCCAGAACGATGCATGCCAGCGAGAACAGTGCACGATGTCCCATTGCAACGAGAGTACCTGCCGGAAAGCATGTTTCGGGGCGGACCGATCAGATTGACGATTCACCCGCGCGGAACATACCGACCGGATCTCACCTTATGGCTACCATGCAGCAGCCCCTGGCTGATATGCGCCATAGGTGCCTGTCGGTCACCGTATGACCTGTCCGCTCGTGCGTGATCCGCCGTGGTTCACGACCCGCAGCGCACGGCGCGCGGTCGGCACACCACCCAGCCGTCCCCGTTGGCGCGCGGCACACGCCGCCAGGTGTGCGGGTTGGTGGGGGTGCCCTGTGGCGGCTGGGATCCGGTGGTGGGCCGGGGTGGGGCCGGAAGCCGGTCGCTCGGTGCGGCGGTCGCGATCGGCGATACGAGAAGCGTTGCGGCGGTGATGATTCCGGTAATAAATGCGGTGGTGCGGCCGTGGGCTGGATGGGACATCGGGAACTCCTGAATCAATGCGCCGGTATGACGGCGGGGGAATGGTGTTCGACGATCAGGGCGGGGCCCTCGCCGGGCAGCCCGAGGTGCGGGCGGAGGTCACCGAAGAAGCGGTCCGGATCGATCGCGGATTCCGGGGGATGGACGCCGGGGCGGCGGTGGCCGCCGTCGATGAGCTGGGATAGGCCCAGCGCCAATGGGATTCCCGTCGCGCGGCTCATATCGTCGATGAACAGTGGTGTGTCGGCGGCGGACTCGCCCGCGAGATATGCCAGGGTGGTGTGCGGCCGGTCGTCCTTGCGCCCGTGCGCCGCGGCGAAGAACGGCGGCAGAGTGCCGGGGGACTGGAATCGCCCCGCGGTTGACAGCGACCTGATGCCGCGTAGCAGACCGGGTTTCAGCAATTGTGCCGCGGCGGTCTCGTTGGTCAGCTTGCCGCGATCGATATCGCGGCGGAGGATGTCCAGGAATGCCGCGGTACCCGGGGTGACGATCATCAGATTCGCGGCCTCGCCGCCGGGCCGGAGCGTGCGGTGCAGCGTCACCGGTTCGGGATGGCCGACGGTGTAACCGGTGCCGCGCCGATCGCCGGGCAACTCGAGGCGGACGGGGCGCATCGGCGGCTCGCGAGTCGTACGGCCTTGGCGGACAACGGTAATGGTGCCGCTGATCTGCTCCATCCAATGCATGAGTGCGGCGGGTGGATGTGCGCCATCGTCCAGCGGCAGCTCCCCGGTGCTGCCGCGCGGCACATCGACCGGCCAGGCGGTGTAGATGTCCGCCACGGTGTCGAGTGCGCTCGCGGCGGCTATCGCGAGCAGATTGCTCACCCCCGGACTCGCGCCCATCCCGATCACGGCGCAGACCCCGGCTTCCCTTGCGGCGGGGTCGAGTTCGAGCATTCGCAGCGTGGGTTCCCAGTCATCGCACAGATCGAGGTAATGCGTGCCGGTGGCGATGGCGGCGCGCAGTACGGGCAGCCCGAATCGGTAGTAGGGGCCGACGGTATTGAGTACGACGTCCGCGTCTCGGAGCGCCCCGTGCAGGGCGGCCGAGTCGGTCACGTCGACCCGTTGCGCGCGGACCGCGCGGGTCCCGGTGCATAGTTCGGCGGCAAGCCGGCGCGCCGCGTCGAGATCGCGATCCGCCACGACGATTTCCTCGATGCCGGGGAGTCGCGCGGCGGTGCGCACCGCCACCGCTCCCATCGCGCCTGGACCTCCCAGGGCCAGTACCTTCATCGCATTGCCTATCATTTCAAATACGATCGTTTGTGAGATGATAGATCACGTGAAGCGAATTGTGCCAGGTGCATCGGTGGTTCGGGTGATTGACCTGCGGCGACTGGATCCGATGACACGGCACCGGGCGCTGGAGGCGGCTGCTTCGCAGCTGCTGGCATTGGTCACGCTGCCGTTCACCCATCCGGGTGTACCGCACCCGCCGGAGTGGACTCAGCTGCTGGGACTGGCATTCCTGCTGGCTTCCTGCGTGATCACACTGCACACCTGGAGCGTGATCGTGGGACGCGTCGGGCACGCGCGATCGCCCATGCGCGCCGATATGCGATTGCAGCGGCAAGTGGTGAACGAGCGCCGCCTGCGCCGAGCCGCGCTGATCTACCCGATCGTGACGCTGGTATTGATCCCGCTGCCGCCGACCTGGCGGTGGCTGTGGTTCACGCTGACCGTCATCTCGGCGGTCCTGGGCGCGATAGCGCTGTACCGGCTGCCGCGGTCGCTACCGGGTTGACGCCCGAGCGGGCTGTTCCCGCAGCACTTCGGCGGTGACGTCGTAGTACCACTGGAAAACCCTTGTGGCATTGGGTGTTTCGGTGCGCGCCAGCTCCGCCCAGCAGGCCGCGACCGCCGCGCGCGCCTGTGCGCCGACCCAACCCCGGGGCAGCAGTTCCGGCGGCAGCAATGGATCGGGGTCCAGGGCGCGGGTGAACTCGGTCCCCAATTCGATTTGCAGCGTGAGCCGTTGGGTCGGCGTGGGCGGTGTGGTCGCCCGCAGTGCGCGCAGTACCCGCTGCGCGACCTCGAGCAGGCGACGATGCCCGGCGGCGAGTCGATCCAGAGGCCAGAGCCTCTCGGCCAGCGCCCGCGGGGTGCGGGTGCCGCCGATCAGCAGATCGGTCGTGCTGAGCAGGGTGAGATGTTCGGTGACGCCGAGTTCGGCCGCGGCGGCGGCGATCCGGTCCTCCCAGGGATTGGCGCTCACATACAGTCCGCCTTGAATGGGCGCGCCGCCGAGCCGGACAATGGTGTCGCGCATGGCATCTCGCGCTTGCCGTGCGGTTTCGGGAATCCCGAACGCCGCCAGTCGCCAATGTCCGTCCCAGGGCTCGACACCGCGATCCTGCCGATACATATAGCGCAGGAATTCGATATCGGGTTCGAGCGCGCCGCGGGTGCGATCGGTCGCGTAAAGCACAGCCTTGCGGCCCCGGCCCTCATGGGTGAACTGTCCCTCGGCGACGAGCCGTTTGATGCACAGCCGGACCTGCTGATCGGTCATGCCGAGGGTGTTCGCGACGGCGTACAGCTCACCGGCGTCGATGGTGGAGTCCTGCCGGATCATGCTCTCCACCAGTGTGCGGGTCGGGATCTCGACGGCATCGCTGTCCGGCATCGCGCATCCCTTTCCGGCGGTTCTGGTCACTGCGTTCGAACATCATACGTTCGGGCGAATTCCGATAGACGCGTGCGGCGAGTGCGCGTACGCGGCGACTTCGGCGGGTTACAGTGCCGGAGATTCAACCCGGCCGGGCGAAGAATTGCGGAGCGGAGGCGACTGATTTTCATGACGGGGCGTTGTGCGCGAGGGACATCGGCCCTCATTGCGGCGGTGTGCGTGGCGGTCATCGGACCGGGCACGGGTGTGGCCGCCGCGGATTCGGATTCTCGCCCGCTCGGATGTGTGCCCGCGATCGGCACCCTGCAAATTCTGCCTCCGCTACCGGGTTTGTTCCTGCCGCTGCCGAGCATCAGGGGATTGTCGGAGTTCGACGATCTGCCCGTGGCCCCGGCCGATCTGGCGTTCCCGCCGAGCGTCGACTTCCGCGATAACACCCAGGGATTCAACAGTTTCGTCGATGTGGTGCTGCGCGATGGTTCGCTGTACACCCGCCCGCGCGAGTCGAATTCGCCGTGGCGCAGGATCCCGACGCCCGGCTGTCTCGACGGCGGGATCGTCGCGGTCTCGGTGAACAACAACATGCTGGTCGCGGCGGACGCGAACGGCTGGATCTACTCCATGGACAATCTGCTTTCCGGTCCGCTGCTGTGGAATTGGACCTATTCCTACGGCGGGCCGATCTGGTTGTGGCCGGGCGAGCGGATTCCGGGCACCGGCGGTGGTCCGATCGCGTCGAGCCGCTGGGCGATCAGCCATCGCATGTCGGCGAGTTTCACCGATGCCGAGGGCTACACCCATCCGACGACCGCGGGCCTGGTGCAATTGGTCGCGCTCTCGCAGGACGGCGCGCGCATCACCTATCAGGATCCCTGGCTGCCCGCCGATCTGAGTTATGAGATCGGCGGACCGGAGGACGGCCGGTTCATTTCCGAGGCATTGACCACTTCGGGTTCGGTGACTTTCGTGATGAATCGGTACGGCGATATGTACACGCGCAAATACGATTTGGATCTGGCGGGCGCGAATCACATTCCGGGGCGGTACACCTGGCAGCCGCAGGGCCAGAAGCCCTCGGCCCCCGATCAATTGCTCGAACGCGTCGATCCGCAATACGCCGCGATCTCGCTGCCCGCGCAGGACTGGTTGCGACAGCCCAAGATTCCGGGCGAGATCACCGCCTGCCTGTCCATTCATGACAGCGGTCCGGCGATGGAGAATCGGGAATTGCGCGTCGAGGGTCGCGATAACGGCCGCACCGGCTACTGGCACAAGGATCTGGTCGCCCCCGCCTGGGACTTCACCCCGACCGATCAGGAACTGCGCGGCATCCCGATCGCCAACTCACCCCGGGACCGGTCGGCCGACACCCTCGTCGCGCCGAGCGATCTCACCTTCCAAGGCGTGTTGCCCGACGGCTGGAACTTGCGCCTGGACCAATTCGATTGGGCGCAAACGAAACACCCCGCCACCCTCACCTCACCCAACGGTCGCGCCTACGACATCGCCCTGTACACGGTGGACGAACTCCGCCTGCTCCCACGCGGTTCCGGCCTCGACGACAATCCGCGCGGTCTGGAAGGCGCGCTTGATCTGCGTCCCGCCGACCCCCTGCATCCCGATAACGCGGATCTGCGTCATTTCATCGAGACGCGGTTGGGCGGTAGCGATATCTATGAGGTCACCGTCCAAGCCACGCGCTCGCAATTGGTCATCAATCCGCTCGGCGCGGTCATGTCGCGCCGATGAGGAAGTGAATCACTCATATTCCTTATTGGGGCGATGGTCGATTTAACCGATTTGGCCGATTATGTTCCGGCGGGGTCGTTCGCTGTCCTAACCTCGAACCCGACGATGTATTGCCGCTTCAGCTCGATCAACGATGATCTCGAGAGAGGTGCAGAACATGTCGACATTCCGTAGTGCGCTCTTCGCGAGCGTGGCGGCCGGCTTCGCTATCGCCGCCGCTCTCACCGCCGGAACCGCCTCGGCCGATCAACTCGACGAGGGTGGCTGCAGCGCCGGGGCGATCGAATGGCAGGCGAACGGCCCGGGTTTCACCGGCAGCAATCAGGCCCCCGTCGGCAGCAATATCGGCGGCCACCTACTGGCCTGCCACGGCGCTCCCACCGATATCAGCGTGGGCACCATCATCGGCACCACCTTCGAACCGGCCGCCACCTGTTACGGCAGTCGCGGTGGCCGCGCCGATCTGATCGTGCTGTGGGACAACGGCCAGAACAGCCACGTCATCGGCACCTGGGAATGGACACTCGGCCAGCAGGCGACCAACCACCTCAAGGTGGTGGGCGGCCTGGGCACGGGCCGCACCCTGGACGTGGTGACCAGCCCACCGGAAGTCAGTCCCGCCTCGGTCACCGGCTGCATCGTGGGCGGCTACCACGCGGGCAGCTATCAGGTCCTGGGTGCGCGCATCGTCTGATCGCATCGACCTGGGGCGTTTCCACCCTCGTGTGCCATCGGGCCGACCACGGCTCCGCAGGAGTGGGGTCCGGAGCACGGTTGTGCGGTGGTCAGCCGGAGATGATTGCGCGGCTCGGCTCGGTGCCCGGCATGAAGAGGGTGATGGCCACATCGGCGGTTGTGCAGACGACCCAGGGGTGCGTGACGTAGGTCTGCTGGACGTAACTGCCGCCCGCGGCGAGCGTCTGGTATCGGACCCGCTTTCCTGAATAGTCGAGCCAGTAGACGATGACCGGGCCGGAGCGGGAATTGACGAACTCGATGCTCGTCGATTGGGTGCCTTCGATCGAATGGAGCGTGCCTTCCGAGGTGGGAGGCAATGTTGTCACGGTCGATGCCGGGCCGCTGTAGACCGCCGAGGGTGTCGTTCGGTGAACACTGGTGGTCGTCGATTGCGCCGAGCTCGCAATCGATTTCGGGACACCCGCCGCGCTCGGCTCATCATTCCGCAGCCTGACGGCGACCACCGCGACTGCGGCGATGGTCGCGGCCAGTGCCACGACGCCAACCGCTATTGCGATTCTGGCACCGGATTTCGTTGGGGCGGTGCGGAGTTCGTGTGAACCCGGAAGGATCGGAGATCGATCCTGCGAGCCGACCGGAAAGCGCGGTGCCGGAAGGGGCAGTGGCCTGCGATCGACCGGTGCGGGCGAATGCGCCCGCGGTGGATAGACGATAGGCTGTGGTGTCGAATCCGGCTGTGTGAGAACGGCGCGAGCCGCGGCCGCCAGTTGACCCGCACTCGAGAATCTGTGCTCGGGCTTCTTAGCCATTCCGCGGGCGATCACCTCGTCGAATCCACCGGGCACGCCGGGACGAATGCGGCTGGGTCGCGGTGGTGGTGTGACGAGGTGTGCGGTGATCTGCTGTTCCACACTGGTGCCCGGGTATGGCTGACTCCCGGTGAGGCACTCGTGCAGCACGCAGGTCAGGGCGTACACGTCGGCGCGAGCATCGACCACCCCCTCGGTGAGTCGTTCGGGGGACATATAGGTGAAGGTGCCGATGGCGGAACCGCTCGTGGTCAAACCGCTGTCGGTCCCCGCGCGGGCAAGCCCGAAATCGATGAGGTAGACGAAATTATCCGCGCACACCAGCATGTTCGACGGTATGACATCGCGGTGGATCAGGTTGTTCGCGTGCGCCGCGTTCAGTGCCGACGCGACCTGTTCGATGATGGCGACGGCGAGGCCCGGGGTCGTCGGCCCGCTATCGGCGAGTAGGCGCTCCACGGTGACGCCGTCGACCAGGCGCATATCGAGATACAGTCGTCCGTCGATCTCCCCGTAGTGATGAATCGGAATCACATGCGGTTCGGTCAATCCGGCCGCCGCGTGCGATTCACGCCGAAATCGTTCACGGAACAAAGGATCGGCGGCAACGCGCGATGACAACACCTTCAAGGCGACTGTTCGGTCGGTTATCGTGTCATACGCTTCGTATACGCGGCCCATTCCGCCCTCACCGAGTAGCTTGCGCAGCCGGTAATTACCGAAGGTGGTCTCATTCACCAGAACTCCACATGACCGGCGCGAAAGCGCTACCTCAGACTTCGATGAAATCGTAATCCGGTCGGGGGAGATATTCAGGATATTCGTTGTCCGGCAACGACTTTTGGAATTCCAACCGGTCCGTACTCCGCATTCGCCCAACATTCGCGTTGACACGCGGTTGTATGTAACAGCGGAGGTGTTGCCGCCGAATTCCCGGCGGCGTCTCTGATGAGTGCGTGCCGAATCACGGAAGGGGGAGGCTATGACGTCTCCGATACTGTCCAAGGGTCAGAATCTGGCACTATCCGATGATGTCGAGCGGGTTGACATCGTCATCGGGTGGGCGGAGGCGGAGGTGGCGGTTGACGCTTCCGCGCTGCTGTTGGGCGAGGACCGGAAGGTGCTGTCCGACAGCGATTTCGTGTTCTACAACCAGCCCGAGTCGACCGATGGCTCGGTGCGATTCCTGGGCACGAGTGCGACCGAGGAGGGTGCGCAGACGCGTATCACCATCGATCTGGCCGCCGTTCCGGCCGAAGTGCACGTGGTCGCCCTCGCGGGGAGTGTCGGGACCGGAACATTCGGTCAGTTGGGCAAGGTCGCGTTCTGTGTGGTGGATGGAGCGGGGCAGTCCCTGGCCGAGTACGTGACCGCCGATGCGACGACGGAATCGGCCGTGCTTTTCGGGGAGGTGTACCGGCGCGCGGGGGTGTGGAAGGTGCGTGCGGTCGGTCAGGGGTGGGACTCCGGGTTGGCGGGTCTGGCAACGGATTTCGGTGTCACCATCGATGACGACGCCGAAGGCGATGCGGTGCCCGAACAGGTGAGCGAGCCGGAATCGGCTGCGATGCAGAAGAGTTCCGTTGTCGAGGCCGCGCCGGAGGTGGCCGCGCCCGACCCGTCGCCGACCCGTCCCGCGCGATCGGCCCGAGGTGTCCGCACCACCAAACAGGTGGCGAGGAAGACCAAGCCGATCGAATTCAAACTCGCCGAGAGCGATACCTGGCAACCGGCCCGACTGTTCTCCGTGATCGGAGTCGGTGCCGGTGAGGAACAGGAGCGGCGCGCCACCTCGGCGCTGATCGCCACCATGCAGGCCGTGCGACCCTTCGCGCGGGCGCTCTGCGCGCGCATGGGCGCGCCCGCCGGCGCTTTCGAGGGCTATATCGAGGTGCAGTACGAGCGTGGTGACGCGGTGGTGATTCCGGACGCGGTGCTCAAGGTGGTGCGCGGCAGTCGGGTGTGGACGGGATTGCTCGAGGTCAAGACCGGTAATGGCAAGCTCAAACGCGATCAGCTGGAGAGCTACCTCGATGTGGCGCGTAAGAAGAAGTACGACGTCGTGGTGAGCCTGTCGAATGATATTCCGGCCGGTCCCGGAGAGCTTCCCGTCGAGGTCGACCGCCGCAAGCTGGCCAAGGTCGCGCTGCGTCATCTGTCGTGGGCCGAAGTGGCGCACGAGGCGCGAATGCTGTTGTCGCACGGCGGTATCGAGGACGATCTGCAGGTCTGGCTATTGGGTGAGTTCCTTCGCTATCTCGATCATCCGCGTTCCGGTGCAACGGAATTCGTCGATATGGGCAGGCACTGGGTCGCGGTCCGGGACGCGGTCGGCGCGGGGACCCTGCGGGCCGGCGATCAGAAGGCCCTGGCGGTCGCCGAAACCTGGGTATCCCTGTCCCGGCACCTCGCGCTGCGGCTGACGGCCGAACTCGGAGCGACCGTGAAACATGTACTGCCCCGGCGATTCCGGTCCGATCCGGCGGCCCGCAAGGCGGCTGTGGCCGAACGGCTGGCGGCCGAGGGAATCTTCGAGGCCGTGCTGCAGATTCCGGATACCGCGGGTGATCTGCTGGTGGCGGCGGACTTGCGAACCAATAGGGTGCGCTGTCGCACCACACTCGACGCCCCCGATGAGGGCACCTCGGCTCGCCGACTGTCCTGGCTGCTCAAGCAGCTTCAGGGAGCGCCAGGCAGCGTCCAGGTCGAGGCGGTGTTCTCCGAACCCGGCAACGAGGCGTGCGAGCTGCTCGAAACCTTGCGGACGAATCCGAAGGCGCTGACGGCGGACCGTGCGGGTGCGATCGTGTCCTTCACCCTGGAGCAGGTCTTCGCGATGGGGAATCGGCGATCCGGTACGGCGGCGAGCTTCATCACCAGCGTGACCTCGGCGACCGACGCCTTCTACGGGACGGTGGTGCAGCCGCTGCGCGGCTGGGTCCCGGCCGCTCCGAAACAGTCCGAGTCGGCGCAGGCGGGTCCGATCACCGATCCGGACGGCTGACGCGCGGCACCACCCTGGGTGTTGATCTCGTCCACCTCGGGGGAGTGGGGGCAGCTCTCGGGGCTCTGCTTTCGGGGGTGTTGTCGGTGGAGAGTTGGGGGACCACCGAGGAAGCGGAGAGATCGATGTCGGGACTGGAAGCGATTGGCAGTTCGGCCGAGCGCCGGGTCACGGTCATCACCGCGGATGGGGTGGCGCTGGCGGTTCGGGAGTATGGGCCGCGGGCGGCCGAGCTCACCGTTGTATTCCTGCATGGGCACTGCATGCGCGCCGAGTCCTGGAATGAGGTGCGGGATGAGCTGGTGCGGGAGTATCCGGGGGCTCGGGTGGTCTGCTACGACCATCGCGGGCACGGGGATTCGGGCAACGCGCCTCGCAACAGTTATACGCTCGCGCAGCTCGGCCACGATCTGGGTGCGGTGATCGATGCCGTCGCGCCCGCCGGGCCGGTGGTGCTGGTCGGTCATTCCATGGGTGGGATGACCGTGCTGACCTATATCAGTCAGCGGCCGCAGGAGATCGGGAACCGCATCGCCGGGGTCGCGCTGATCGCCACGGGGGCGAGCGGGATCGCGGAGGCGGGGTTCGGCCGGTTGATCCGGCATCCGGTGGTCGCGACCTTCCAAGCCGCGGTCCGTTGGGCTCCGGGTCTGACGCGGCATGCGAAGTCGCTGGCGTGCAAGGTTTTCGCGCCGCTCATCACGATGGCGGAGTTCGGTGATCGCAAGGTCAGCCCGCGCATCCGCAGCCTGGTGAACGCCATGCACAACCAGACTTCGATCGTGGCCATGGCCGCGTTCCTGAGCGCGTTCCTCGACTACGACCGCACCGACGCGCTCCCGGCGCTGTCGCATATCCCGACCCTGATCCTGTGCGGCTCCGCCGACCTGATGACCCCGCCGTCGCATTCGATCGCCATGGCCGCCGCCGTCGACTACGCGGACCTGGCACTGGTCGAGGGGGCGGGTCACTCGGTAATCCTGGAACAGCCCGAACTCGTCTCGGCCGCGATCGCCCGCCTGATGACCAGGGCCGCTGGGACCGAACGGACCGCATACCGCAGCCTGGCGCTGGTCGCATAGCCGGAGTCGCCCCGTACCCGCGTGACTCGCTACGGGACGACCGTGACGGGCCAGCGGCCGGATTTCACCAGCCGCATCGCCACCGAGCCGATCAGTCGGTGACCGGCCTGCTGGGAAGCGCCGACCACGACCGCGTCCGCGCCGAGTTCGTCTGCGGCCTTGGATAATTCGGTGAAGGCGTCACCGCGGCGGGTGAGGAATTTCCACCGGATGGTGTAGATGTCCTTGACGCGCTCGATGGATTCGCGGATCTCGGTGACGAGCTGATCGGCGATATCGGCGGTGATGGACTGGACGTCGGTGCCCATACCCGCGACCATGGTCATCCACGGTTGCACGTAGATGACCGCGAGCAGCGCGTGCTGGCGTCGTGCGAGTCCGGCGGCGTAGGCGGCGGCGCGCCAGGAGGATTCGGACCCGTCCACACCCACGGCAATCACCAGTGGGCCGTCGGTGCCCAGTTCGAAGCGGGATCCGTCCCGCTCGTCGGGAGTCGTCGGCTCGGCCACCTCGCCAGCCTAATTCACCATTGGGTCTGGGTGCGGCTGCGCCGCCCGCGCCGTCCGCGACCGGAGCGCACCGCATCCTTGACCTTCTCCCCGGCGTCACGCAGATCGGCCTGTATCTGCTCGCGGCGTCCCCGCCCGGACATGCGGCGATCGCCCAGGGCGTCACCGGCGAGCTGCCGTGCGCGCCCGGTCAACTTGTCGATCTTATTCTTGAACTTGTTGCCACCACTCATTTTTCGATCCTTCGTAGAGGTCTGTACTCGGGAACTACCCGGTACCGCGCGATCGAATCCGCCACCGTGAAATCGGTTGGCGCGGTGACTGTCTCGAACTAACATCACGCCGTGCTGACATTCCCGGTCGATGACGTGACCCCCGCCGCCGAGGCCCTGCCGACCCGGCCGCTGCGGGAGTTGTTCCCCGAAGCGCTGGTGCTCGGCGGCGACCCGGAGCTGCCGATGGTCGAACCGAACGGGGTGCATCCGCTGCTTGGCGCGGTCGGCCGGGCCTTCGCCGACCATCGGCCCCTTGTGCTGTCCCCGGATGCGGTGTGGCTGACCATTGCGCAGGGAATCGCACAGCAAATTCGGCTGCACGCGGACGAACTGCGGCCGCTGCTGGTCCGTCATGCCGGTCGCAAACGACTAGGGGTGACGCTGGACGGCATGCTTCCCGATACCGCCGATGCGTGGCGGGCCGCCGTCGAGTCCTGGAGCAAACTGCTGGCGGCCGAGACCGATCACACGGACCTGTTCGAATGTGATTTCACCACTTCGACAGAGACCGATCGGATCGCCGGGCGGGTCGTACTGCTGGAGGCGTATTCGCCCTACTACGCGGTCTGGATGACGCACGTCTGCGGTATCCCGTCGATCACGCTGACCGGAACCGTCGCAGACTGGCGCGCGATCCGGGCTCGGGTGGGTCAGCTCGGCGCGTTCGGACTGGGGAATTGGGCGCGTTCGCTGGAACCGATCGCCGACCACTTCGTCCGGGCCGCGTCCGGTGATATCGACACCGTGTTCTGGCAGCGGATCTACAGTCCAGCCGACGCCTACGGTGGACGAGTGATCACGGGCTGGATCGCCCGACTGTATCCGTATCTGATGGCAGGTGGCATGCCTGAGCGTCCGAACACGTTGCTGGACTTACCGATTGGTGAGCCCCGCGATATCCCCGGCCGGGGCGGCCGCTACTTCGGTCCCGGGGTGCGCAGCTCGGAGATTCCGGCGAGACTGTCCAAAGTCATCGTCGATATCAACGATCGCATCACCGGTGAGAACCGGATGCTGGCATTGCACGCGGGTCTCATCGGCTGTACCCAGCACGACGACGGCACACTGCGACCGATCGCCGGGTGGCAACTTACCCCGGCGACCATCGAGATCGACGATGTGATCGATCGAATCGTCCAGGAATATGAGACCTCCGAGCCCGGGCCCGGGCGACTGTATGACATCTGCCCCGATCTGGTGGCGGTGTACCGCCGGATCGGTTCGGCCTCGCTGTTCGGCGGCAAGTGGCGATTGACGCCCATCGATGCGAAGCGGTACGCCTCGCTGCCCACCGCGTGGGGCTTGATCGCGTCCGTCATCGAACTCGATGACGGACGCAGCATCTGCGCGATCAATGACTATGCGAACGACAGCACATATTGGCTGGCGTGCCGTCTGGAGGCCGAGCCGGACGGGTCCGGATATCGGCTGGCCGATCAGCTCGCCGATATCCCG
Organism: Nocardia sp. NPDC052001; assembly: GCF_040680615.1. Taxonomy (NCBI): domain Bacteria; kingdom Bacillati; phylum Actinomycetota; class Actinomycetes; order Mycobacteriales; family Nocardiaceae; genus Nocardia; species Nocardia sp. NPDC052001. The sequence continues at coordinate 214,404 of NZ_JBFAXC010000002.1, forward strand.
GTGTACGGCACATCACTCGCGCTGCTGCTGAATGCCGCGCTGGATTCCGGCGGTGATATCGCGCACTTGGAAACCGGAACGCTCGCCGACCTGCTGTGAGCTCGCTTCAGTATTAAACGCGGGATTTACCGGATTCCGTTCAGGATGACCCTAAGGGGTTACTTTGCCCCGCCCTCGAGTTGCCATATGTGTGCTGTCCGAAATCTTGGAGTTGATCAGCACCGAATCAATCGAGGGAATACGTTATGGGTCGGAATTCGTATCGCGTCGCCGCCGGACTGGCCGTCGCCGGGCTCACCGCGCTGGCCGCGCCCGCCGCGCACGCCGAGCCGGTGCCGCTCAACGGTTTGCTCGCCCTGTCGCCGGGCGTGTGCGCGAACGGGGTGGTGACCGGAAGCTTCTTCCGGATGATCCTGCCCACCGGTGATGCGAGCGGCCCCTACCTGCAGAACAGCGATTCCCGATGCAGCGATCAGACGGTGACCCCGCTGTCGGCGGGCACCGATGGCGGACTGGTGAGCGGCACGTATCAGCCGCAGCCCGCGGCCGCGTTCGACGGTGCGGGTAATGCGCAGTCGGGGCGGGTGACCACGCCGGTGCGGTTCTACGGCGTCGATTTCGCGACCGCCACCAATCCGACTGACCCGCAAACGGGTTCGGGTACTTCACTTCCGCAGATATTCAGCGATGGCGGCCGTTTGTCCGGTGATTTGAGCAGTCTCGGTGTCACCTGGAACAACCAGGTGTTCAATCAGGGATCGCCGAAGCCGGGCGGCGGATTGCCCGGCAAGACCAGTTCGATCAGTGGAAGTATTGACGGCGCAGGCAATTTCGTCATCGAATGGACGAGTCAGATTGTCGGGGGCCCGTTCAATAACTTCACCGGACTGTGGCATTTGGCCGGGCAGTATCGCGGCAGTCTGCCGCAGGCAGCTCCGGCGGCGGCTCCGATCGCCGCACCGGCGGCTCCCGCGGCACCGGCCGCATCGGCTCCCGCGCCCGCCGCTCCGGCTCCGGTCGCCCCCGTCGCCGAGCCGGTCGCACCGGTGGCGACGACCGCACCGGCGACCGATCACCCCACCGCGCAGGCAGATCCCGCGCCGGTCGCCCAGTCTGTGCAGATCAAGCAGGACAAGCGCAACACCTGGCTGATTCCGGCGCTCGTCGTGGCCGCCGTCGTCGGTGTCGGCGCGTTCTTCGGTGCGGGCCGCGTCGCGCGGGTTCGTGACCGAGGATGACGACGGCACCGCCCGTGTCCGGCCTGCCCGCGTACTCCGATTACGTCTCGCATATCGAGCGAGCGCCCGAGCGGGTGGCGGCACGCTGGCCGTTCATCGCGCTGATCGTGCTCGGGGTGCTGCTGGTGGCGGCTCCGCTGGTCACCGGCATGTTCCCGCGAGCGATCAAGGGCGAGGCCATGATCGACGCGCTCCGGCCGCAGATCACCGCGGCGAGCATCCAGAACTATCGGGATGATCTCGGCGTGCTGGATCGGGCGCGAGCGAATGTGATTGCGCTGCAAGCCAATGGCGCACAGCCGGGGAGTTTCGAGCGGGTGGACAAGTTCGTCCGGGACTATCCGGGGATCCGGGCCGATATTTCGGGCATGGTCGACCGAATCGACGCCAACCGTGACAACTACGGAAAGCTTTCCGATACAACGCCTTTCGGGGTGCTGCCGTGGCTGCTCGCACTGCCCGGTGTGCTGTTGATCGCCGCGGGCGGGTTCGGTTTGCGGGCTGTGCGCGACGGTCGGCGGGGTGTGTTCTGGAATGCGGTGGCGGCACTGGCCGGGCTCGGTCTCCTGGTGGTGCCGTTGACCGGTGGGCTATTTCAGGCCGCACCGGCGGCACAGCCCTTGATCAATGACTTCCGGCCGATCCTCACCCATGCCGAAGTGCGCACGGTTCAGGGCTATTTCGTCACGCTCGTGGCGGCCGACGGTGAGCTGAACAGCCGCTATGTCGGCGCGGTGCGTGCCGCGCATCCGGAAGCCGATCTGACCGGTGTCAAGGAGTTGGAGGCGCGCTGGCAGCCGATGACGGCCCGGTTCGCCGGGTTGGTCGGTGTGCTGAACGACAATGTCGAGAATTTCGATGCCGTTGTCGCGCTGAATGATTCGACCAAACCGCTCGGTGTCACGGCATTCCGTGCGCTCGGCTGGGGATTCGTGATTCCCGGAGTGCTCGCGCTCGGCCTCGCCGCGGCGAGGCTGCGCGGGACCGGTTCCCGCCGCGCCGATCCCACAGGAGGTGCCTCGGCATGAGGCTGTTCGGAACAACCACCCGCGCGTTCGCGGGCCTGCTCGCGGTGACCGCGATGCTGGTAACGGGTTGCGGCAGTGACGATTCCGCGCAGCCCGCCGGCGCGCCGGAACAGCTCACCGGTCTGCTGCGCTTCACCGCCGGTGCGGTGAACGGCGAGTCGGTGACCGGCACCTGGTTCCGCATGGTGCAGCCGGGCGGTACGCCCGAGAACGGCCCGTACATGCCCAATGGCGATTCCCCCGCCCAGGGCGGTTCCACCACCCTGCTGGAACCGGGCACCGCGGGCGGCCTCCAGGTCGGCGGCTACCAGAGCGAGCCCGAACCCGGTTTCGCCCAAGGCAATTCGCTCTCGGCGTCGATCACCAAGCCGACGAAGTTCTTCGCCGTCGAATTCGGCATCTCCACCAACGCCCTCGATCCGCAAACCCAGCGCCGCGTCCCCCCGCCGACCGTGACCAACGACAACGGCAAGCTCACCGCCGACCTGTCCGCCTGGGCCGCCTCCTGGAACGATCAGGAATTCAACCAGGGCGCACCCAAACCCCCGGAGAAGCAGGGGCCGCAGGTGGCAGGCGCGGAGCAGGTCCAGCGCGCCTGGGACTGGGTAGCCCAGCGCTGGTTCGACCGCCCCAGTTCCAGTGCCGCCCAAGGCCCGTCGGCCACGGGCACCTACGACCCCAAAACCCGAGCCTTCACTCTCCAATGGACCAGCCTCATCGTAGGCGGCCCCTTCAACGGCTTCACCGGCGTCTGGCACCTGCAGGGCACCTTCGAACCCGGTGCCGCCCCGGCTCCGAACGCCCCGGCCGCCGCATCCGGCACCCCCGCCACGAGCGCGCCCGGCGCATCGAATGCCCCGCGATGAGTTCCACTATCGCCCCGGGCGTCCCCCCGACAAGCACATCCGGTGCGACGCCGAGCGCCCACACCACGAGTACGCCCGGTGTCGCGCCGGGTGGCCCCACCACTAGCACAGGGAGTACGGGTCGATGACCTCCGCCGAAAAGACCAGGCGTCCGGCCGTGGTCGCCGCCATCCGCGCGATCGCGGCGCTCACCGTGGTCGGTAGTGCCGCTGCCGCAACGACTTTGATTGTTCGGGACAATGATCCGGCCCCCGCCGCGGTGGCCGCGCCGCAGCAGCAGGCTGCCACCACTTCGACGGCTCCGGGCAAGGTGGAGGTGGCACCCGCGCCGCTGGCCGGTGCTCCGGCGGCCGCCCCCGATGCCGCCGGAATCGCTCCCGCCGGTGTCGCCCCGAATGGCGCTGTGCCCCTGGGTACAGGTGGCGCTCCCGGCGCGGCCGTGCCGATCGGCCAGGGTGGAGCTCCGGGTGCGGGGCCGAGCGCCGCCGTGCCTCTCGGCCAGGGCGGTTCCCCGAGTGCCACTGTGCCGCTGGGGCAGGGCGGCACCCCGAACGCGGCAGTTCCGTTGAGCCCCGGCGCTTCCCCCAACGCGTCGGTACCGTTGAGCCCGGGTACCGCTCCTAACGCGTCGGTGCCATTGAGTCCCGGTACTTCTCCGAACGGTTCGGTGCCCCTCGCCGCGGATAACCCGTTCGCCGTCGCGCCGGTCGACTCCCAGCCCGCCTGCCCGATCGGCTGGCCCGCACCGAAGCAGCAGGGCGGTCTCGCCTCCCTTATCGGCCTCGCGCCGTTGGCGGGCCCGTTCTCCTCTGAGGCTTTCGCCCTGGGCTCGGTCTACCAGCCGATCCTTCGCCTGGCAGGGCCGGTCCTGGCGGAGATCGCACCGATCATCACCCGGAACCAGCCGCTGATCGATCCCGTCATCGCGCAGGTGCAGGCCGTGGAAGCGGTTGTGCTACAGGCGATCCTGCCCTACTACGGCCCCTACCGCGCCCAGCTCATCGCTGCCGAGGGTGACCTCGCCCGAACCCTGGCCCCGATCCTGGACCGCGCCTACAACAGCGAAGCCGCCTCCTGCCTCGTCGCCTGGCAGGGTCAGCTCATCGACCAGGCCAAGGGCGGCCGCATTACCGTCGCCTCCCTCGCCCACCCCGGTACCGTCGTCGAACTCGGCCCGGAGGAGTGACCCACCGCCGCGCGGGCTTGACGCGCCGACGCTGAATCATGGACCGGTGCAGGTAGATTCAGGCGCGGTGGTCCAGGATGCCATGGAGCGCCGAGTCGGCGATGCTGCGCAGTTCGGCGCGCGAGCGCCCGGCGGCGGCCTGGACCGCGATGCCGTCGGAGATGGTGTGGATCAGGGCGGCGAGGGTAGCCGGGTCGTGCCGGGCGGGTAGGTCGGTTGCCTGTTCGAGCCGCCTGCGCAGTGCGGCTTCCCCGGCTTTGCGCACCGCGACCGCATCCCGGTGCGCCGCGTGCGCGTCGGGTCCGGTGGCTTGAACGGTCTTGACGCACAGGCAGCCCGGCGGCGTGGCCGCGCCCGCGGTCAGTTCGACGGCTCCGTGGATCAGTCGCTCCACCACATCGCGCCCGGTATCCGCGTCCAGTGCGGCAGTGGCGTACGCGCCCGGGCCGTCGAGGTAGCGGGCGAGGGCCTTGGTGAACAGCTCTTCTTTATTGCCGAAGGCGGCGTACAGGCTCGGCTTGTTGATGCCCATGGCGGCGGTCAGCTCGGCCATCGATGTGCCTTCGAAGCCGTTGCGCCAGAACACATCCAACGCCTGATCAAGTGCGGTGTCCGGATCGAAGGCGCGCGGTCGTCCACCGGGCATACCGTCCTCCATGGTCTCCGTGCGGTTTCTTACCTATCGGTACATTATCCCTTGTGCGCGAGCGCCGCGCCACCTAGTTTCATACCAAAAGGTACACAACTAGGGAGTGGCGTAGATGATTCGAGTCGGAGTGGTCGGGGCCAGCGGCTGGGCGGACAGTTCCCACCTGCCCGCGCTGGCGGCGCTCGAGGAGTTCGAGGTGACGGCGGTCGCGACCACCAAACAGGCCAGCGCGGACAAGGTCGCGGCCGCTCACGCTGTGCGGCACGCTTTTTCGAATGCGGGTGAACTCGTCACGCACCCGGAGGTCGATCTGGTCGTGGTGTCGGTGAAGGCCGCCGGCCATGCCGCCGTGATCCGCGCGGCACTCGATGCGGGGAAACACGTTGTGTCCGAATGGCCGCTGGGCGTCGATGCCGAGGAAGCGGCCGAGTTGACCGCGGCCGCAACCGAAGCCGGTGTCATCCACGCCGTCGTCCTCCAGGGTCATCACTCCCCGAGCGCCCGTTTCGTCGCGGACCTGGTGGCCGCCGACCGCATCGGTGCACTCGAATCGGTCGTATTGACCGCTGCGGGAGCGCCTTTCGGCGGCAATCGCATCTGGCCGGACCTGGAATTCGCTCTCGATCCGGCGCAGGGCACCACCATCCTGACCATCATGGCCGGTCATTTCCTGGCCGCACTCGAACGAGTCGCGGGTCCACTGACCGAGGTCTCCGCGCGGCTACCGCGTACCCATGACCATGTGCTGATCACCGGAACGCAACGCACGGCACCCAACAGCACGCCCAGTCACGTTCTGCTGCACGGACTCCTGGCGAACGGCGGCACCACCTCCATCGCCGTGCACGGCGGCAACGGCAATGCCCAGGGTGGATTCCGCCTCGAACTCGTAGGCAGCGAAGCGACTTTGACCGCCACCCCCGCCGATCCCGGCAGCTTCATTCACTGGGGCGACTGGGATATCCGCATCGGAGACGAACGCATGGCCATCCCGGACACCTATCGCACCGTTCCGCCGGCCATCGAGTCCGGACCACCGGCCAATATCGCAGCCCTCTACCGAGAGGTCGCCCTGGCCATAGCCGAAGAGCGGCAACCATATCCGAACTTCGACACCGCCCTGCGCCACCACCGGCTACTCGCCGCGATCGAGCACTCCGCGGCCTCCGGAACCGCCCGGTCCCTCGCCTAGCCGCCCTCGGCCCGCCAGGCGAAACGCGCCGACCCATTGCCCTCCCGAAGATCAGGATGTCCGCCAAGCAGCGCTTCGCGGTCGGCGAGGACCTGGGTGCGCAGGGCGCGGACGATGGCGGCCACCTCGGGGCGGCGGAGGGTTTCGGCTCGGGTGACGAGCCAGTAGGTGAGGCGGACGGCCACCTCGTCGGGGAGGACTCGGACGAGGTCGGGGTGGCGGTCGGCCATGAAGCAGGGGAGCAGGCCGATGCCCGCGGCGGCTCGGGTGGCTTCGACGTGGACGAAAACGTTGGTGGAGGAAATGGATTCGCGCATGGTGGGGGCGAAGAGCATGGGGGCCAGGTCGAGGTCGTCGACCTGGAGCATGGAGTCGATGAAGTAGACGAGAGGGTGGCGGGACAGGTCCGCGACCGAGGCGGGGGAGTCGTGGGTGGCGAGGTAGGACTCGGAGGCGTAGAGGGCGAGGGTGTAGTCGCCCAGGGGGATGGCCTCGGCGCGGCGCACCTGGGGTTTGCCGACGACGACTTCGATATCGAGGCTGGAGCGTTGCAGGGATGCGCGGCGGGTGGCGGTGATGATCTCGACCGTCACCTTGGGGTGGTCACGCTGTACGCGGGCGATGGCGGGGGCGGCCAGGTAGGCGCTGAAGCCATCGGTGGCGGACATGCGGACCACGCCTTCGAGAACGCGCGCGCCGCCCGCGCCCGAGGCCAGTGAGCGAACCGCGGCTTCCACGGTCTCGGCCGCCGCCAAGGCTTCTCGGCCCAGTTCGGTCAATTCCCATCCGCTCGCGCCGCGCATCAGGACGCGGCCGCCGAGCGCGTGTTCGAGTGCGGCGATGCGCCGCGAGATGGTGGTGTGGTTCAGCCCCAGCTCATCGGCCGCCGAAACGTAGCGGCCGGTGCGGCCCACCGCCAGCAGCACCAGCAGGTCATCCGGATTGGGCCGGGCAGTGGCGGGGGTCACGCTCATATGTGCATTTTCGCAGATACCGGTTGCGAAGTTGGCCATTGCCGCCCGGTCGCGTGTGCACGAATACTCAGTACTCGATTGGTTTGTGGGCCGCGTCACAGATGAGGGGATGCGGCCCGATCGTGAAGGAGTTGCACGATGAGCGTCCGGGATACGGAGCCGCGCACAGCGCTGGCGGGGCTCCGGCGGGTGGTGGCCGCCTCGATGGCGGGCACCGTCGTCGAGTGGTACGAATTCTTCCTCTACGGCACGGCGGCGACGCTGGTCTTCAACAAGGTGTTCTTCGCCAAGGGCACCAGCGATCTGGACGCGATTCTGGCGGCGTTCGTCACCTACGCGGTGGGCTTCGCGGCGCGCCCGCTCGGCGGAATCGTGTTCGGGCACTTCGGCGATAAGTACGGCCGCAAGAAACTGCTGCAGTTGAGCCTGCTGCTGGTGGGCGCGACGACCTTCCTGATGGGCTGTCTGCCCACCTACGCGCAGGTCGGCTATCTGGCCCCGGCGCTGCTGGTGGTGCTGCGCTTCCTGCAGGGCTTCGCGGTCGGCGGTGAGTGGGGCGGCGCGGTTCTGCTTGTCGCGGAACACAGTCCGAGCAAGAGCCGCGCGTTCTGGGCGTCCTGGCCGCAGGCGGCGGTGCCGGTCGGCAATATGCTCGCGACGGTCGTACTGCTGATCCTGACCTCGAGCCTGTCCGATGCCTCGTTCCTGTCCTGGGGCTGGCGAGTGGCGTTCTGGCTGTCCGCGGTGGTGGTGCTGATCGGCTACTACGTGCGCACCAAGATCACCGACGCGCCCATCTTCCTGGCTGCCCAGCAGGTGGCCGAACAGGAGAAGGCGGCTTCGTTCAGCGCCGTCGAGGTGCTCAAGCGTTATCCGCGTGGGGTTTTCACGGCCATGGGCCTGCGTTTCGGCGAGAACATCCTGTACTACCTCGTGGTCACGTTCAGCATCACCTATCTGAAGGTGCACGTCGGGGCCAACACGAAGGTCATCCTGTGGTGGCTATTGGCCGCGCACGCAGTACATTTCGCGGTGATCCCGCTCGCGGGACGACTCAGCGACCGTTTCGGCCGCCGCCCGATCTACCTGATCGGCGCGCTCGCGGCGAGCACCTGGGGCTTCTTCGCCTTCCCCATGATGGACAGCAAGCACAACTTCGTGATCCTGTCCGCGATCATCATCGGCCTGGTCTTCCACGCCTTCATGTACGCCGCGCAGCCCGCCATCATGGCCGAGATGTTCCCCACCCGGATGCGGTATTCCGGTGTCTCCCTGGGTTATCAGGTGACCTCGATCGTCGCCGGATCGCTCGCGCCGATCATCGCGGTACGACTGCTCAATACCTATAAGTCCTCGACGCCGATCGCCTGGTATCTCGCCGGTGCGGCCGCCGTCACCGTCATCGCGGTGCTCTTCGCCCGCGAGACCAATGGCGCGGATCTGGCCGCCATCGACCTCGCGGACGCGGAAAGCCTGGCCGCGCAGAGCAATCGGAAGGTGCCCGCATGACAGGCGATCTACTCGGCCGCACCGCCCTGGTCACGGGCGGTGCGAGCGGGATCGGCGCGGCCTGCGCCAAAGAGCTTGCCGGACAGGGGGCGACGGTCATCGTCGCCGATATCGACGGCCCGGGCGCGAAACAGGTCGCCGCGGAGATCGGCGGTCACGCCTGGGAGGTGGATCTGCTCGATGTCACCGCGCTCGAGGAATTGCGCCTCGAGGTGGACATCCTGGTGAACAACGCCGGGGTGCAGCGCATCCACCCGATCACCGAATTCCCGCCCGAGCAGTTCCGAATGATGCTGGCGCTCATGGTCGAAGCGCCGTTCCTGCTGGTGCGCGCGGCACTGCCGCATATGTACGAGCGCGGATTCGGCCGGATCGTGAATATCTCCTCGGTGCACGGCATCCGGGCCTCGGCTTACAAGTCGGCGTACGTCACCGCCAAGCACGCGCTGGAGGGTCTGTCCAAGGTGACCGCGCTGGAAGGCGGACCGCACGGGGTCACCAGCAATTGCGTCAGCCCCGGCTATGTGCGAACCCCGTTGGTGGATGCCCAGATCGCCGATCAGGCGGTCGCACACGGTATCGCCGAACAGGAGGTGGTGGAGCGGATCATGTTGACCGAGAACGCCATCAAGCGACTGGTGGAGCCGGATGAGGTGGCGGCGCTGGTCGGCTGGCTCGCCTCCGATGCCGCCCGCATGGTGACCGGGGCGACCTACACCATGGACGGCGGGTGGAGCGCGCGATGACAGTGGAGGAGCAGGCGCGGCCGCAGTGGGTACCGAACGCGGAAACAATTGCTGGCGCGCGGATTACCGACTTCACGAGATTCGTGGGGGAGCGCGGCGTCTCGGCCGCGGACTACCGCGCGCTGTGGCAGTGGTCCGTGGACGATATCCCCGGTTTCTGGGGCGCGCTGTGGGACTACTTCGACCTCGGGGATCGTCCCGGACCGGTTCTCACCGAATCGAGGATGCCGGCAGCGGAATGGTTTCCGGGCACGCGGCTGAACTATGTCGATCAGGTGCTCCGCCAGGCGCGCACCGATCGGCCCGCCATTATCGCGCTCAGCGAAGACACCCCGGATCGGGAAGTGTCGTGGGCGGAAATGCTATCCCGCACAGCTGTTCTGGCGCGAACACTGCGTGATCTGGGCGTCCGGCCCGGCGATCGGGTGGCGGGTTATCTGCCCAATATCCCCGAGGCCGTGATCGCCTTCCTCGCCACCGCGAGCCTGGGAGCCGTCTGGAGCGCCTGCGGCCAGGACTACACCGCCCGGGCCGCTCTGGACCGGTTGGGCCAACTCGAACCGACGGTGCTGATCACCGCCGACGGCTACCGCTACGGCGGCAGAGCGCATGACAAGCGCGCCGAGATCGTCACTCTCCGTGCGGGTCTGCCCAGTCTGCGGGGGACGGTCCTGCTCAACCGGTTCGGTCATGGTCTCGAGGGCGCGTACGACTGGAACGACGCCACCGTCGATCCGGCCGTCGAAGGCTGGTCTGCGACGGACATCGACACCGTTCCCGTCGATTTCGCGCACCCCCTCTGGGTGCTGTATTCCTCGGGCACCACCGGTAAGCCGAAGGGAATCGTGCACGGCCACGGCGGCGTGCTGCTCGAGCATCTCAAAGCGGTTGCCCTGCAATCGGATATCGGACCGGACGACACCTTCTTCTGGTACACCAGCCCCAGCTGGATGATGTGGAACTTCCAGGTCGCCGGACTGCTGACCGGTGCGACCATCGTCTGCTACGACGGCAGTCCCGCCTACGGGTCGCCGGATGCCCTGTGGGACTTGGCCGCTCGCACCGGGACCACAGTGCTGGGGACGAGCCCCGGATACGTCCTGTCCTGCGAGAAAGCGGGTGTGGATCCCGCACGCGCGCATGATCTGAGCACTCTGCGCCAGATCGGCGTCACGGGCGCGGCTCTGCCCGCCGCCTCCTCGCTATGGCTGCGCGATCACATCGGCGATATCCCGGTCTCATCCATCAGCGGCGGCACCGATATCGTCTCCGCCTTCATGGGCGGCGTACCGACCGTCCCGGTCTGGCCGGGTGAACTCTCCGCGCCGTATCTGGGTGTGGCCCTGCAAGCTTGGGACGAATCCGGGACCGGAATCCATGGCGAGGTCGGTGAACTCGTCATCACCGCCCCCATGCCGTCCATGCCGCTGCGCTTCTGGAACGACCCGGACGGCTCCCGCTACCGGGACGCCTATTTCGACACCTACCCCGGTGTCTGGCGGCACGGTGACTGGATCACCGTCAACTCGCACGGCAGCGTCACCGTGCACGGCCGCTCCGATTCCACGTTGAACCGCAATGGCATCCGAATGGGCAGCGCCGAGATCTATCAGGCGGTCGAAGCGCTCCCGGAGGTGCTGGAATCCCTGGTGCTCGGTATCGAACTGGCGGACGGCGGCTATTGGATGCCCTTGTTCGTGGTGCTGCGTGACGATCTGGAGCTGACTTCCGAACTGCGGCAGCGCATCACCGCCACCATCGGCACCCGGCTCTCGCCGCGACACGTACCCGATGAAATCCACCGTGCCCCGGGTATTCCACACACCCGCACCGGCAAGAAACTGGAGGTCCCGCTCAAACGGATACTCCAGGGCCGTGATTCGGCGAAGGTCGTGGACCCCAGCGCCGTCGACGACCCGGAACTGCTGTCCTGGTACGCCGCTCAGCGCCCCGTTGTGACGAGCTGATTCCCCTCGACATCGAAGTCGGGCACATACCGGTCGAACCACTTGGGGTGGTACCAGATTCGATTGCCGATCACCGCCATGACCGCCGGAATCAATGTCAGCCGCACGACGAACGCGTCCAGCAGCACACCGATCGCCAGCGTGAACGCGAGCGGTTTGAGAATCGGGTTGTCCACGGTGATGAATGCCGCGAACACTCCGAACATGATGAGCGCGGCGGCGGTGACCACGCGGGCGGACAGGGCTATCCCGTTCTCCACCGCCAGGCGGGCGTCACCGGTGCCGGTGTGCTCCTCCTTGATGCGCGAGACCACGAAGATCTGATAGTCGCTGGAGAGCCCGAAGATAATGGCCAGCACGATGATCGGCAGAAAGCTCAGTGTCTCGCCCGGCACCACGCCGAGCAGGTCCGCGCCCCAGCCCCATTGGAAGACCGCGACCTGAATCCCCAAGGCGGCGAACACCGATCCGACGAATCCGATGATCGAGGTGATCGGCACCAAAATGGTGCGGAAGGCCAGCGTCAGCAGGACCATCGCCAAGCCGACCACCACCGCCAGGAAGAGCGGCAGCGCGTCACCGAGCCGCTGTGAGGTGTCGATATTGGCGGCGGTCGCACCGCCGATCAGGAAGGTCGCACCGGTACTGCCCTCGATGGATTCGCGGTGATCGCGAATCGCCTGCACCAGTGACGCGGTCTCCGAATCGTTCGGCCCGCTGCCCGGAATGATCTGCAACAGCACCGTGTCGTTGGCCTGCGCGGCGGGCACGACGGTGGCGACATCCAGTTCGCCCTGGATGCCCATGGCAATCGTCTGCACCGCATCGGGCGTCGCGTGCGAGGTGTCGATGACCGCGATGAGCGGGCCGTTGTAGCCGGGGCCGAAGGAATGGCTGATGAGATCGTAGGCGCGGCGCGCGGTACTCGAGGTGGGCAGTGAACCGCCGCTGGGCAGGCCGAATTCCATGGTCGCCACCGGCATGGCCGCGACGCCGAGCAGGACGACGCCACCGATGAGCAGCGGCACCCGGAAGCGGGTGACGAACCGGCCCCACGCGTGGCCGCCGGTGTACCTGGGCGCGATCGCGGCGGTGCGGGCGACCTTCTCGTTATGGCCGGGACGCAGTGGAGTGGGCAGGAATCGGGTGACGGTGTGCCCGGCGAATCCGAGCAGTGCGGGCAACAGGGTGAGCGCCACCAGCATGGCGATCAGCACCGCCCCGGCGGCGGTCAGGCCCATGACGGTCAGGAAGGGAATGCCGACGACCGCCAGCCCGCACAGTGCCACGATCACCGTCACAGCCGCGAAAACGACTGCGCTGCCCGCAGTTCCGAGCGCGACGCCGATGGATTCCTCGATCGGCATGCGCTGCATCAGATTATTGCGATGCCGGGACAGGATGAACAATGCGTAATCGATACCGCAGGACAATCCGAGCATGAGCGCCAGTGAGGTCGCCACCGTCGGCACATCGACCAGTGCGGCCAGTGCGGTGATACCGGTGACCCCGATGGCGACGCCGATCAGCGCGGTCACAATGGGCAGTCCGGCCGCCACCAGCGCACCGAAGGTGATCAGCAGAATGAGGAACGCCGCGAGCAGGCCGAAGATCTCCGGGCTCTCGGGAATGGTCATTTGCAGCCCGGGATAAACCGCACCGCCGTATTCGACCTCGACCCCGGCCTGTTCGGCCGTGCGCGCCGCGGCCCGCAGCGCGTCGAGCGTGCTTTCCTCCACCTGCCCGGCCTGTGCGGTGTATTGCACGCCGCTCAATGCCACCTGCCCGTCGGGCGCAATGGTTTTCGCCTGGTACGGATCGATCACCTCCGCGACCTGCGGAACGCCCTTGAACGCGGTGACGGTACCGGCGATCGCCGCCATGACATCGGGATCGGTCACCTTCGCACTCCCGTGCGTCGCGAACACCACCTGCGTCGACGCCCCGCCCTGCGCGGGCAACTTCTCGTTGAGCACGGTGACAACGTCCTGCGATTCGGTACCTGGCACCGTGAAATCGTTATTGAGCTTGCCGCCCGAAGTGATCGACACCGTCACGGTGGCCGCCAGCAGAACGATCCAGATCCCCAGCACCCACCACCGCCGACGTGCGGCGAACCGGCCCAGAGCATAGAGATATCGCGCCATGATGGTCCTTTTCTCCGAGGTCGAACCCAGCGCCCGGGACATCACAAAGCAAGATCGACACTAGCAAGAAGGGGAGCCCGAGCAATGCCCGAACTCCCCATTTCGCCTCTTTCCCGCAATACCGATTCACTCCGGGGTTCGTGGACCAGCCGGAGCCATGGGTCAGGCTAGGAACAGTTGGGAACGGATGGCCAATAGGAACTTACGTTCGCGCGGGAAACCCATCCCCGAATGCTCCCGTAGGGCGAGACGTAGAGCCAGGAGTTTCCGGCATTGTTGTTTTCGTGGCAGTAGACCCGGACCGCCGACCCCTCCAATACGGTGGCTCCGGTTTTGGCGCAGCTCGAGGAGTTTCCGGAGTAGAGGTTGTAACTGTTGTAGGGGCCGTCCATGGTCGCGTTGGACGGCACCTGGGTTCCCGTGTTCACGCTCCAGCCACAGGCCTGCTGCGCATTGGCGGCGGGGGCACCGATGAGAACCGATACGCCGGTCGAGCCGAGGGTGACCGCAGCCGCCAGAAAAACTCGCGCTTTCATTGAAATGCCTTTCGTCGCAACGCCAAGCGAGCAGTTGCTTGGTGGAGGAGAACCTAGGGTCATCGTCTAAACCTTTTCTAAACGCCAGCTCAGGGGCACTGCGGGGGTCGCTACTGTTCGGTAGTGTCCGACCGAACCCATTCGGGGAGTTGAACTTTCGAGCGTGGAGAGGTGGCGAATGACGTCATCTACCCGGGGCGGCACCGAGCTTTATCCGCCGAAATGGCTGCCTGCGCCTTTTCGGTGGCATCGGACCGAAGTGTCGTGGGGGCGGTCGTGGCGGTTGGCCGCGGCGCTGATACCGCGCTGGCGGGACCGCACCGTCGTGCATTACATCGCCGCCGAATTACCGGGTCAGGACGATATTCTCGTGGCGCGCATGCCACTGCTGAAATATGTGGTGGTGCGCAGTCCGGAACTGGCCCGGCACATTCTGGTCGCGCATCAGGACAACTATGCCAAGAGCGCCGAATACGACATGATGGCGGTGACTTTCGGCCAGGGTCTGGTCACCGATATGGATGAGCAGCGCTACCAGCGCAATCAGCGCGTGGTGCGGCCCATCTTCGCGCGCAGCGCCATCGATCAGTTCGCCGGTCCGATGACCGATGCCGCGCGCGACACCCTCGAGTGCATCGCCAGCGCAGGGGCAGCTGGTCGGCCGGTCGATATCGGTGCGGAGATGAACCGACTCATGCTGGATGTGGTGGCGCGCACCATGTTCGGCACCGATCTGTCCGGGCCGATCTCCCAGATCAACCTCACCAACCTGCTGAAATTCTTCGGCGTCGGCTTCGCCTCGGGCGTGAGCCGCCCACTGCGCAAACTCTCGACCTGGGTGGTCCGGCACACCGAAACCCCTGAGCGGCAAGCGGGTTCGCGGCTGCCCATTCGCGCCATGCGCGCACTGACGTGGATGTCCGCCCCGCACATCATGCTCGAGCTGCGCGGTATCGAGAAGGCCGTCGACTCCCTGATCGCCGATCATCGCAGCGGCCGCATCGCCCGCAAGGACAATCTCCTGGCCCTGCTGATGGAATCGCGCGATCCGGAAACCGGCTACGGCTACAGCGATGCCGAAATCCATGACGAGCTCATGACTTTCATCGGCGCGGGCATGGAAACCTCCGCGACCGCACTGACCTGGATGTGGAAGCTGCTGGCCGAACATCCGCAGGTGCGGGCGAAACTGCACGAGGAGCTGGACAGCGTGCTGGCCGGTCGCACCCCGACCGCCGACGATGTCGACAAACTGGTGTGGTGCCGGGCCATCTTCCTCGAGGCCATGCGCATCTATCCGCCGGTCATCGGCCTCACCCGGGTCGCCAAACACGATGACGTGCTCGCGGGCTATCACGTGAAGGCCGGAACCACCGTGGTGGTGAGCCTGCACGGCGTGCACTACAACGAGCGCGTCTGGGACCGGCCGAGTGAGTTCGATCCGACTCGCTATCTGCCGGAGAATATGACCGCCGAACACCGGCAGGCCTCGCTCGCCTTCAGCGCGGGCAAAAGAATCTGCATGGCACAGGGTTTCGCCACCATGGAGGTGGTGCTCGCGCTGGCCACCATTGCCCAGCGCTTCGATCTCGACCTGGCCGTCGACGGTCCGATTCGCCGCCAGATGTCCTTCATCGGCGCACCGGAACACCCGCTCATGATGCGGGCCGTCCCGCGCGATTGACCGCCCGCCGCTCTCCCGAAGGTGTACTACTTGCCGAAAACATTGCAGCACATCGCCATTCGCCCCGCGACCAAGCGGGATATCCCCGCCATGACCGCGGTGCTGGACCGGGCCTTCAGCGTCGATGATCCGTTCGGGGAGTACATGTTCCCCAATCCGGCCAAGCGCGCCAAATCCCAGCCGCGCCTGACTCGCGCCATGATCCGGCACCAGTACCTGCCCGCGGGCGGTGCGCACGTGGCCACCGTGGACGGCCGGATCGTCGGCGCGATGCTGTGGCAGCCGGCGAACTACCATTTCGGCGCGCTGCGCTATCTGGCCTCGATCCCGGAGTTCGTGTGGGCCATGGGTTCCGACGGCCCGCGCGTGCTGTCCATGGACGCCACCATCGCGAAAATCGCTCCGGGACTGCCGCATTACTTCGGCGTCACGCTCGGGGTGGACCCGTGGTTCCAGAACACCGGTGTGGGCAAGGCGCTTTCGCTGTTCTGCCTGACCGAGGTGGAACAGGCCGCGGTCCCGCTGCTGGGCCTGTGCAAGGACGAGAATGTCGGCTTCTACAGCGCCTTCGGCGGACTGCGGCTCGGGCATATCCGGCTCGGGCGGTCCGGGCCGGAGGTCAACGTCATGATGTGGCTGCCGTCGAGCCTGCGCACTCGGGACTGAAATCGACATGGCGTTTGATCAACACAGCGTTTAAGGAGCGGGCTGACTTGTCGGATATCGCGATCGTCGGCATCGGCTGCCGGTACGCCGGTGGCATCGATTCACCGGAATCGTTCTGGGACTTCATCATCGGCACACAGGACGCGATCACCGAGATACCCGCCGACCGCTGGGACGTGCGCCGCTTCTACGATCCGGATCAGCGCGCCCCGGGCCGCATGTACACCCGGCGGGCCGCATTCCTGACCGGTGATCCGTGGGCGTTCGATCCCGATTTCTTCGGCATCTCACCGCGCGAGGCGACGGCCATGGATCCGCAGCAGCGGCTGATCCTGGAGGTCGCCTGGGAGGCCCTGGACGATGCCGGCGCCGCGCGGCACGCCGCCGGATCCAAGGTGGGCGTCTATATCGGAGCGTTCACCCTCGATCAGCTGGCCGTCGGCTTCACCGGCGCGGCCATCCCGCATATCGATATGCACTCCTCGGCGGGCACGTCGTACACCATGCTGTCGAACCGAATCTCTTACGCGCTCAACCTCGGCGGGCCGAGCGTCACGGTGGACACCGCATGCTCGTCCTCCCTGGTCGCGCTGCACCTGGCCTGTACCGCGCTGCGGAACGGCGACTGCGAGACCGCGCTCGCGGGCGGGGTGAACCTCATGCTGCAACCGGGCACCTTCATCTCCATGTGCAAGGGCGGCTTCCTGGCCAAGGACGGGCGCAGTAAATCGTTCGGCGCGTCCGCCGACGGCTACGGCCGCGGTGAGGGTGCGGGCATGGTGCTGCTCAAACGACTCGAGGACGCCGAACGCGCTGGCGACCGGGTATACGCGGTGGTCAAGGCCACCGGATCGAATCAGGACGGGCGCACCACCGCCATCACCGTGCCCAATGCCGACGCACAGGAACAGCTCGCCCGCGAGGTGTGCCGCCGCGCGGGCGTGGAACCGCATGCGGTGACCTATGTCGAGGCGCACGGCACCGGTACCCCGGTCGGAGATCCCTTGGAGCTCAAGGCGATCGGCCGCGCCTACGGTGCCGTCGAGGGCCGCGCCGAACCGCTCGGCGTCGGATCGCTCAAGGCCACGCTCGGTCACACCGAGGCAGCGGCGGGCATCGCGAGCGTGATCAAATCCGCACTGGCGGTGCGGCATCGGACGCTGCCGCCGCAGGGCTGGCTCGATGACGAGCCCAATCCGGACCTGCGATTGGACGAACTGCGACTGGCGATTCAATCCGAGGCCCGCGAACTCGGCCCGGGGCAGAGCCGGATGACGGTGGCCGTCAACGGTTTCGGCTACGGCGGCACGAACGCGCATGCGATCCTCCAGGAGTACCGGCCCGCGCCGAGGCAGTTACAGCCGATCATCCATCGCGGTGTGCTGCCGCTGTCCGCGCGCAGTGAACGCGCCGTGCGCGAGCTCGCGGGCGCGTACGCGGATCTGCTGGCCGGGGGAGCGGACGCGGATCAACTGGCCGCCACAGCCTGGACCCGGCGGCATCACCACCAGTTCCGACTGGGCGTGCCGTTCGAATACGCCGACGAATTGCTCGGTGATCTCCGTGATTTCGCGTCCGGACAGGGTCGCGAAGCCATCCGGGTGGTCGGCGGCGACGCGCCGGTCTTCGTATTCACCGGTATGGGGCCGCAGTGGTACGGCATGGGCCGGGAACTGCTCGCCACCGATCCGATTTTCGCCGCCGCCGCGCACCAGATCGACGAGACCTTCCACGCGGTGGCGGGCTGGTCCATCATCGACGAACTGGCCAAGCCGGAAGCGGTATCCCGGGTCACCGCGACCGAAGTGGCACAGCCCGCCAACTTCCTCGTCCAGGTGGCCTTGTTCGAAACCCTTGCCGCGCAAGGCATCACGCCCTCGGCGGTGGTCGGTCACAGCGTCGGCGAGGTCAGTGCCGCCTATGTCTGCGGCGTGCTGACGCTGCCCGAGGCGGTCACCGTCGCCTACCATCGCGCCCGCCTGCAAGCCCGCACCGCGGGCACCGGCGGCATGCTCGCCGTGGGTATTTCGGCGGAACAGGCGAGCGAACTGCTGGGCTGGGACACCCGCGTCGATATCGCCGCGGTCAACAGTCCCAGCTCCTGCACGCTGTCCGGTGATGTCGACAGGCTCGACGAGATCGCCGAATCACTCACCGCGCAGGGCATTTTCGCGAAGCGGCTACAGGTGGAAGTGCCCTACCACAGTCATCTGATGAACCCGATTCTCGACGAATTGCGCACCGCGCTGGCGGGACTGACCCCGCGCCCGCCGGTGATTCCGCTGTACTCCACCGTGACCGGCGAACGGGTCGCCACGGACCGCTGGGACGCGGAGTACTGGTGCGCCAATGTGCGCGCGGCGGTTCGCTTCGCCGACGCCACCCGCGCGATCATCGCCGATGGCGGTCGGGTCTTCATCGAGGTCGGCCCGCATCCGGTACTGGGTGCGAACATTCGCGAAATCCTGTTGAACACAGGCGATAAGGGCGTCACCGTCGCGACGCTGCATCGCAAGCAATCCGACGGCCTGAGCATGCGCGCCCTCACCGCCGGTTTGTACGCGGCGGGCGCACTCGATATCGACGCCCTCTTCCCGACCCCGACCGCGCATCTGGACCTGCCGCGCTATCCCTGGCAGCGCGTCCGGTTGCGTTCGGATCTGCCGGTATTCGCCCAGCAGCGCTACGGCACCCCGGGGCTGTACACCATGCTCGGCGATCCGGATCTGGAGACCGAGCACCGCTGGACCCTCGAACTCGCGGCGAGCGCACTGCCGTGGCTCGACGACCACGTGGTCGACGGGGTTCGCATCCTGCCCGGCGCCGCCTATCTCGATGCCGCGCTGAGCGCCGCCGCCGTCGAATCCGACCAGGGCATCCCGGCCGTCGAGCAGGTCCGCTTCATCGCCCCGCTGGTGATCGCGGACAGTGATATCCCCGTCATGGAACTGACCGTCGAGGACTCCACGCGGCGATTCACCATCCGCTCACGCACCGCCACCGGTGCGGACTGGACCGTGCACGCTACCGGACGCCTGGTCGCCGGTGCGTTCGAACCCGGCAAAGTCGAAGTCCCCGAGACCGATTCGATGACCGAGATCGACCCGGCCGACCTGTACGCGGACCTGTCCGCGACCGGTGTCGTACACGGTCCGGCTTTTCAGCTGGTCCGGTGGGCGTGGACGCGCGGCGACACCGTACTGGCGCGCATCGACGCCACCGCCGCCCGCGAGTCCGGGCACCTCGCCCATCCCTGCGTCCTGGACGCGGCCTGGCAGATCGTCTCGCTCGGCGATGCGGGCGGTCCCCGGCACGACGGCGCGGTCATTCCGATCGGCGCGGACGCCGTGCGCAGCTTCGCGCCCATGCCCGATACCGTGCTGGTGCTCGCCCGGCTCACCGCCCCGCTGCGCGCCGATGTCACGGTGCTCGATCTGGAACACAATCCGGTCCTGCGGATTTCGGGAGCTCGGTTCCAGGCCGTACCGTACGGCGGCGGGCTGACGCGGCGACTCGAGCCGCTGTACTACGAGGAACAGTGGACCCTGCGCGATCCCCTGGACCGCTCGGCCCTCGCGTCGGAGGCGACCGCCCGCACCCTGGTGATCCCGCTGGGCACGATCACCGGCGACCGCATCGCCCAGATCACCCGTACGCATCCGCGCAGCGCCCTGATCGATTCCAGCGCACCGGATTTCGAACAGAATCTCCTTCTGGAACTGCGCTTCGCACACGACAGCGCCGAGGTGGAGCGCATTCACGTATGCTTCGTCGCCGGATCGGACGCCGATATCGATGCCCTGTGGCTACTCAGCCGGGCCGCACTGGTGCTGGAAAGCTTCACCGATTCCGTCAATCCCGAACCGCTCCCGCTCACCGGTGACGGTTCGATCCACGCCACCCTGGTCACTGAACGCGCCTTCGTCCATCCCGAGGATCCCACCGCACCCGATCCGGATCACGCCGCCCTCGCCGGTGCGCGGCGGGTGCTGCTCAATGAGCAACCACCACTGCGGTGGCGGCTCATCGATATCGATCCGGAGACCACCGCGGATGATTTCCTGGCCGAACTCGGTGTGCCCGGCGCGTTCTCGGGCGACTACAGCGATGAAGTGTTCCTGCGCAATGGATTGCGGTGGTCCACCGTCGTCACCCGGGCGCTGCCGGATCGGCTCGGCGCACTCGATCACGCCGTACCGCTGACCGATTCCGAAGCAAATTTCGCGCTCGATATTCCACGGTCCCGGCTGCTGTCCCAGCTCGGCTGGCGGCGCGCGGAGCGCCGCGCACCCGGCGCGGGTGAGGTCGAAGTGCGCATGGAGGCCATCGGGCTGGGATTCAAGGATCCGCTCAAGGTGCTCGGCGTACTCGGTGAGACCGAGCTGGCGGCAACGCATTTCGGCACCGCGCCCGGTATGGAGGGCGCGGGCACCGTGGTCCGGGTAGGACCGGGCGAAACCCGTTTCCAGGTCGGTGACCGGGTAGGGCTGGCCTCGCCCGGCATGATCGAGCGGTATCACGTCGCGGATGCCGGGCACGTGGGTGCCGCGGCGGAGACCATTCGCCCGGAACTGTGCACCTCGACCGTCTCCATGGTCACCGCCGAATACGCACTGCTGGAGCTGGCCCGGGTGCGCGCGGGCGAGACCGTACTGGTGCACGGTGCGGCCGGTGGCGTCGGCAGCTGCGCCATTCAGGTGGCGAAACTGCACGGCGCGAACGTGATCGGCGCGGCGAGCACCGCCGAACGCCGCGCCTATGTGCTGGAACAGGGTGCGGACGAGGTGCTCGATTCCCGCTCACTCGATTTCGTCGAGGATGTGCTCGCGCTCACCGGCGGGCGCGGCGCGGATATCGTGCTCAGCACCGCCCCGGGCGAGATCATTCACCAGAACTTCAGGGCCGTAGCCGAATTCGGGCGGATCGTAGAAATCGGCAAGGCCGATATCTACTCCGGCGGCGTACTGGAACTGCGCAATTTCGATAAGAACGTCTCGTACCACTCCTTCGATCTGGATCGCATGCTCAAACTGCGCCGAGCCGAGGTGATCGGTCGCGTGCAGGCCGTCAACGACAAACTGGCGAGCGGGGTATATCGGCCGCTGCCGTACGAGTCGTACGCCACCGATGCGGTATCGACCGCGTTCGAGGAAGCCCTGCGCTCCACGCGAATCGGACGCATCGCACTGCATCTGGGCGGTGAAAATCCCGCTGTGCGACCGCAACCCGCCGAGGTGCGGATCCACCCGGACGGCCGCTATCTGCTCACCGGCGGTTTCGGCGCGTTCGGCCTGGCCACCGGCCGATGGCTGATCGGCCGGGGCGCACGGCGGCTGGTCCTGGTCGGGCGCGGCGGAGCGACGAGCACGGCGGCACAGCGGCAGCTGGCGACCTGGCGGGCCGAGGGCATCGAGGTCATCGAGGAACGCGCCGATATCACCGATCTCGACGCGATCGCGGCGGTGGTGAATCGCGTGCACACCGTGGACCATCCGCTGCGCGGCGTCATTCACGCCGCCGGCGTCCTCGACGATCAGCGCATCACCACCATGGACCGGGACAGCCTCACGGCGGTCTTCCGGCCGAAGCTGGCGGGAGCGCGAGCGCTCTACGCCGCGCTGAGTGCCGCCGAGGTGGAACTGGATATGTTCGTGCTGTTCTCCTCGGGCAGCGCCATCATGGGCGGCATCGGCCAATTCTCGTACACCGCGGCCAATCTCGCGTTGCAGGCCTTCACCGAACAGCTCGCCCGGCGCGGTGAGCGTGTGCTGTGCATCGGCTGGGGCGCGATGTCCGGCGGCGGCATGGTCGATGCCGATGAGAATGTGCAGCGCTATCTGCGCATCGCCGGATTCGAGGCCATCGATATGGATGAGGGAACCGAATACCTCGGCGAGGCACTGCGATTGGGCATCCGTCAGGCCGCCATCATTCCCGTCGAATGGGGCAAGGTGGTGCTGGCCGCACCGCAGCTGGCCTATACCGCGCGGGTCGCCGATCTGATCGCCGCGGCGTCGGAGGACAATTCGGCGGCCGCCAAACTGCGCGGCCAGATCAACGCGCTCGAGGAAGCCCAGCGCGCCACCGTCGTCGGTTATCTGCTCGCCGAACAGTTGGCCGAGGTCATGGGGGTGGCGGCCGATGCCATCGATCTGGATGTCCCGCTGCCCGAACTGGGCCTGGATTCGCTCATGGCCGTGGAATTCGGTGCGCTGGTGACCAAGACGCTCGGCATCGAGATGAACAGCATGCAGCTGGGCCGGTCGTTCAGTCTCGCGCAGGCGGGGGCGCGCATCGCCGATATCATCGTCGGCTCGGGCGCGCCGGAGGTGCAGCCCGCATGACCACCGATGAACGCGATATCGCCCGCCGACTACTGGCGGGCACACCCGCGCTGGGCGGGCCGCGCCCGCAGGTGATTCCGGCTGCCCGGCGCGGCCCGGGTAAGCAGTTCGCCGACCACCCCGGTGTGGTCGACGCATTGGCGAAACAGGCGGCGATCCAGGAACTGGTCGACCTGACCGGCCTGCCGCATCCGCTGTTCCTGTCTCCGGAGGGACACAACGGGGCCCTGATCCGTTCGGGTGGCAGGGAACTGGTGAATTTCAGTTCCTACAACTATCTGGAGCTGGCGCAGCATCCGCGCGTCATCGCCGCCGCCAACGCGGCCGCGGAGCGCTACGGCACGTCCGCGTCCGCGACCCGCATCGTGACCGGTGAGATCCTGCTCTACGCCGAACTCGAGGAGCGCCTGGCCGGGATCTATCAGGCGGGTGCGGCCCTGGTCACCTCCAGCGGGTTTCTCACCAATGCCGCCGTCATCGGCTTCCTGTTGACCGAAGGCGATGTGGCGGTGTGTGATTCGCTCGCACACGCGAGCCTGGTGGCGGGCGCGCAATGGTCCGGCTGCCGCCGCGTCGCCTTCCGGCACAATGATCCCGCCGCCCTGCAAGCGCTGCTGCGCGCCTCCCGGCACCAGTTCGATCGCGCCCTGGTGATCATCGAGGGGCACTACAGCATGGACGGCGACCTCGGCCGCATCGCCGAATTAGCGACGGTCGCAAGGCAGTACGATTGCGCCGTGCTCGTGGACGAAGCGCACGCCCTGGGCGTGCTCGGACCGAGCGGCCTGGGCAGCCGCGAACACTTCGGCCTGCCGGGCGATCTCGTCGATATCTGGGCGGGCAGTCTGTCCAAGGCCATGGGCAGTACCGGCGGTTTCATCGCCGGAGACGCGGACCTGGTGCGCGCCATCAAATATGCCGCACCCGGAATGGCGCTGTACACCGCCGGGCCGTCACCCTCGAATGTGGCGGCGGTACTGGCCGGACTCGATGTACTCGCCGATGAACCCGAGCGGCTGATCCGGCTGTGGTCGAATGCCGAGCTGTTCAGTACCGCGCTGCGCGAGCGCGGTATGAATCTCGCCGACTCCCAATCCACCCCGATCGTGCCGGTGATCGTCCCCGGCGAAGTCCGGGCGGGCTACGCCGCCGCGGCCATGCTGCAACGCGGGTTCAATGCCGGAGCCATTCTGGCCCCGGTGATTCCGGCCGGGACCGAACGCCTGCGCTTCTTCCTCACCAGTGAGCACACCGAACGGCAATTGCTCGACACCGTCGACAACCTCGCCGAAGTCCTCGAGTTCGTCGACCGGATCCCGGACTGGTCCATCGATTCGGGCCTGCCGCTGCCACCCGGCGACCCGGATCGCCGATGACCGCTCCCGGCGGCAATGCCGACGCCGCGGGTGAGCATTCAGACGCCGTAGGCGATGCCGCCGCCGGACGCGGCAATCCCGAAGGCCCGCACGATAATCGAGGTGCGGGCCCCGCGGATGTCAGGCCGCGTTGCTCACCCGCACACTGTGTGCGCCCGCACGGCGTCCGGAGAACACACAATCGGCCAGTGACAGCCCGCTCACATACGAATTGGAACAGACGCCCACCGCCGCCCGACCCGCCGCGAACAGGCCGGGAATAGTGCCGCCGTCCTGATCGCGGACCGCGCCGGTGTCCTCATCCACCAGCAGGCCGCCCAGGGTGAGCATCGGCATCGGGTAGGTCAGCCGCGCTTTGAACGAAATGTCCAGCAGCGCAAACGGTCCCGTGCGGATCGGCCGCCGGATATCGGCCGGCTTGCCCATCGGGTCCGGCAGCTTCTGCTCGATGGCGCGATTATGCGCGTCCACGGTCTTGCGCAGCGCGGCCGGTTCGATACCGGCGCGGGCGGCCACCTCCTCGATGGACCGGCCGGTGGTATGCCCGACCCGCATGAGCCGCTCGGTCTGCATGCGCTGGAACCACACCGACTGGCCGCCGAGCTGCTGGCGCGATTCGGCCATCAGCTCCGCGTCGACCAGCAGCCACGCCCGATTGCCCGGGCTGGTGGCGATGGCCGCGCCCATGGCCGCGCCGTAGCGGGATTCGTCGATCATGCGCTGCCCGTTGGCATCCACCGCGATCGAGCCGAAGAACACGCTCGGCGGCGCGATGAACCGCCAGGTCGAAATCGCGTCCATCTTGCCGGTGGCCGCTCCGGCCGCCTGCGCCATGGCGATACCGCTACCGTCGTCACCCGCGGTACCCAGCGGAAGTCCTTCGGCCCAAGGGTAATTCGGCGCGTGCTGCCCGACCATCTCGCCATTGGCGATGAAACCGCCGGTGGTGAGAATGACACCCGAGCGCGCCTGAATGCGCACCCGCACCCCGTGCCGCTGTTCGATGCGATCCATGAGTTTGCCCACCGCCGCGCGCAGACCCGGGTGGTACACACCCGGTTTCGCCGAAATGCTCGCCAGTGCCGCGAACCTGCGCCGCACCTTCACCGGTGCGTCGATCAGCGTGATCGCCTCGATCCCGGTGACGCGGCCGTCCTCGATCACGAGTCCCGTTGCCCTGGTACCGGTTTGCACCCGCACGCCGTGCTTATGCGCCGATGCCGCCAGCGGGCCGAACAGCTTCTTGCCCGAGACGCCGCGCCCGTGCGCGCGATGCCCGCGCTGCGCCGGAGTCGCCAATTCCCGGAAGCCGCCGGAGTTCTCACTGCCGGAGTAGTACAGGTAGTGGTCATCGGTCGGGTACGAGGTCTTGTACGGGCACAGCGACGGCTGGAACGGCACCCCGTGCGAGCTGAGCCAGTCGATCATGGCGGCCGAACCCTCGCAGAACCGCCGCAGCGTCTGCTCGCTCACCGCATCGCCGACCTCGGCGCGCAGGTAGGCCAGCATATTGTCGACGTCATCGCTGACCCCCGCCGCGCGCTGCACCCAGGTGCCGCCGCCCGCGTACACGATGCCGCCGGACAGCGCGGTCGCGCCGCCCCCGATGAACCGATCGACGGCCAATACGTCCGCGCCGGACTCCCGTGCGGCCAGCGCCGCGGAAACTCCCGCGCCGCCGTATCCGACGACAACGATATCGGCCGAAGAATCCCAGGTCCGCACCGTCGCGACCACCTTCCCGAATGGAAATGCCGGCGTCCCATGCCGAGCGAGATGAACTATAACGTGTTCTAGTTCACCAAGCCATTCGCGTTCAGGCCGAGAGTTGCGCGGTGAGCCCGTCGATATAGGCGCGGAAGAGTTCGGCCATATTCACGCGCTCCGGGTCCAGCAGCCATTGCAATTGCAGACCGTCCATCATGGCCGTGATCTGGCACGCGATGGCGGCGGTATCGATATCGGAGCGCAGGGTGCCATCGGCGATGCCGCCGTCGAGCGCGCCCGCGAGGTAGGTCTCGAGCACCCGATAGCGATTGACCACCCAGTCGCGGGCCGGATGGTCGACGGTGACCGCCTCACTCGTGACCACGGTGAACAGCTGCACCAATCCGGGCACGTGCATATTGTGCTCGACGAGCCGAACCAATTGTCCCAGTGCGTCTTTGCCGCGCAATTGCAGGTTCATGCCGAGTCGATCGGTATCGAGCCGATCGCGATATTCCAGCACCGCGGCCAGTAGTGCGGCCTTGTTCGGGAAGTAGTGCAGCAGCCCGGGCTGGGAGAGCCCGCAGCGCTCGGCGATATCGGCGATCGAGGAGTTGCGATAGCCGTTCTCGGCGAAGCTCCTCAGGGCCTGATCGATGATCTGCTCGCGGCGGTCGTCGCCCCGTCTCCGGCGTTGGGGGTGCGGCGTCATGTGCTGGGACAGTAGTCGCATTGCCGGACCTGCAAAAACAGCTATAGATAACAAGAGTATAACGGAACCGAGTGACCACTCGGTAAACTGGATTCGCACTGGCACACTCGTGTCAGCCGTACAGGGACGTGCGAGGAAGGACAGCCGATGAGTCAGGGCGCGCAGGCACCGATCGAAACCATCACGCTGCGGGGCGGTGCGGGCACGCTCGCCGGATGGGAGGCGGGTCCGCCGCCCGGTGTTCCGCACCATGGCACCGTCGTGCTGGTACCGGGCTTCACCGGTTCGAAGGAAGACTTCGAATTCATGCTGCCGCTGCTGGCCGAGGCCGGATATCGCGCGGTCGCCTATGACCAGCGCGGGCAATATCAGTCCGAGGGACCGGACGATATCTCCGGTTACGCCATGGCCGATTTCGTGGCGGATCTGCACGGGGTCGTCGATCAGATCTCTCCGGACGCCCCGGTACATCTGGTCGGGCATTCCTTCGGCGGTTACGTCTCGCGCATCGCGGTCATCGAAACACCCGCGCGCTTCCGCAGTTTCACCCTGTTGGCCTCGGGACCCTCATCGGTCGAGGACATCAATTTCCCGCCGCCGCAACTGGTCGCGCAAATGATCGAAACAGCCGGGCAGGAAGCCATCTTCCAGCAGATGAGCGCCGCCATGACCGCCGCCGGGCAGACCATCGATCCGGCCCGAATGGAATTCCTGCACAACCGGATTCTGGAAACCAAGAAGGCCAATATCCTCGGCATTCTCAAGGCCATGGAGGTGCCGCCGCTCGCCGATCCGGACGCGCTGCGCGATGCGGGGGTGCCGCTGCTGGTGGCCTACGGCGACACGAACGATCTCTGGGACCCCAGCGTCCACGAGAAGTTCGCCGCACGGTTGCAGGCTAGGACCGCGGTGTATCGCGGTTCCGGGCATGTGCCCAATGAGGATGTCCCCGCGCGGGTATCGGCGGATCTGGTGAACTTCTGGGAGGAACTGGCATGAGCGAGATCGACGACCTACTGGCCAAGCTCGACCTGGAGGCGAAAGTCCGGCTCGTATCGGGCTCGGGCGTCTTCCGGTTCGCGGGCGATGCGAGCATCGGCCTGGACGAGATGCCGGTCTCGGACGGCCCGTCCGGGGTGCGCGGGGAACTCTGGGATGAGCGCGATCCCTCGGTGAGCCTGCCGTCCGGCACCGCGTTGGCCGCCACCTGGGATCGCGAACTGCTCGCCGAGATCGGCGCGCTCATCGCCGCCGAGGCGCGCCGCAAGAATGTGTACGCGGTGCTCGGACCCACCATCAATCTGCACCGATCTCCCCTGGGCGGCAGGCATTTCGAATGCTTCTCCGAGGATCCGGTGCTCACCGGCGAGATCGCGGCCGCCTATGTGAGCGCGGTGCAGGCGCACGGTGTGAGCGCGTGCCCCAAGCATTACGTGGCCAATGACTCCGAGACCGAACGCTTCACCACCGATGTCATCGCCGCTGACCGCACCCTGCGCGAGCTGTACCTGTATCCGTTCGAGCGCTCGGTGCGTGCGGGCGCGTGGATGATCATGGACGCCTACAACTCGGTCAACGGCACCACCATGACCGAGAACGCGCTGCTGGACGAGCCGTTGAAGGGTGAATGGGGTTTCGACGGCGTCGTGGTCTCGGACTGGACCGCCGTGCGCAGCACCGACGGTGCCGCGAAGGGCACCGATATCGCCATGCCCGGACCGTGGGAGCTGTGGGGCGCGCCGCTGGTCGAGGCGGTGCGCAAGGGTGAGGTGCCCGAGGCCGCCATCGACGAAAAGGTGCGCCGCATACTGCGTTTCGCCATTCGGGTGGGTGCGCTGAACGGGACGCCGTTGCGGCCACCGGCATTCACCGATGAGTCCGCGCAGGCGCTGGTGCGCGCGGCCGCCGCCAAGGCCATGGTGCTCGCCGCCAATGACGGGACGCTGCCCCTGGACAAGCCCGCTCGGGTGGCGCTGCTCGGCGCGGCCGCCGCCGAGCCCCGCTTCATGGGCGGCGGCAGCGCGACTGTCATTCCGGGGCATACGACTTCGCCCCTGGACGGGCTGTCCGCCGTGCTGCCGGTCGAGTACACGCCCGGCGTGCACCTCAACGATCACATGATCCCGGTGCCGCTGGATCTGGTCACCGACCCGGAGACCGGCGCCCCCGGCCTGTCACTGCGCTACCTCGACGGCGACAAGGTGCTCTATAGCGAACACCGCACCGCCGGTGGCCTCATGCTGTTCGGCAATCGGAATGCCATGGCCGCCAAGTCTTTCGAACTGCGCGGCAAGCTCCGAGTGGATTCGGCGGGGGAGTGGCGCATCGGCTTCGCCGGTGTGGGCGCGCTGCGCCTGGAGATCGATGGCGAGACCGTGCTCACCGATACCGTCATGCCCGACGGCACCGATCCCGTCGAGATGCTGTTGAATCCGCCGCAGCGCTTCGTGACTCGTGAACTGGTCGAGGGCGACGAACTCGAGGTGCTCGTCGAGCTCGCGCCGGTGCCCGCCGCCGGATTGCCAGCCCTGGGCCTGACCTTCGCGGTCGGCCGCCCGCGCCGCGCCGCCGATGCGGAGTTCGCCGCCGCGGTGGAATTGGCGCGCACCTGCGAGGTCGCCGTCGTGGTGGTCGGCACCACCGAGCAGATCGAATCCGAGGGCTTCGACCGCAAGGATCTGCGCCTGCCCGGCCGTCAGGACGAATTGGTCGCGGCGGTCGCGGCGGTCAATCCGCGCACCATCGTGGTGGTGAATTCCGGTGCGCCCGTGGAGATGCCGTGGCGCGATGACGTCGCGGCGGTACTGCTGAGCTGGTTCCCCGGGCAGGAATTCGGGTCCGCGCTCGCCGATGTGCTCACCGGCGCGGCCGAACCCGGTGGCCGCCTGCCCACCACCTGGCCCAAGGTCATGGCCGATGTGCCGGTGCTGGACACCGCGCCCGACGCCACCGATCATTCGCTGCGGTATGACGAGGGCATTCACATCGGATACCGCGCCTGGCTGAAATCCGGCGTGGTCCCGGCCTATCCATTCGGCTACGGCCTCGGGTACACGAGCTGGGAACTGTCCGACCTCGCCGTGAGCGGTCGCACCGCCACCGTCACCGTGCGCAATACCGGCGTGCGGCGGGGCCGCCAGGTGGTGCAGGCCTACCTGTCCCGCGAGGGCAGCGCCATCGACCGCCCGGTGCGCTGGCTCTCCGCCTTCACCGCGGTGGAAGCCGATGCCGGTGAAACCGTCACCGCCACCATCGAACTGCCCCGTCGCTCCTTCGAACACTGGACCGCCAAGGGCTGGGCCGTCGAACCCGGCGCCTTCACCCTGCACATCGGCACCTCGGTGATGGACCTACCGCTCACCGCCGATATCAGCTGACCGATCCGATCACGGCTCCCGTCATCCCGGCGATGGCGGGGGCCTTCGTCTCTCACGCAATGGGATTCACCGTGGCACACTCCGAGGCTGACTCGACCGTCGGCGAGAACGATTCCGCCGCAAGCACTCCCCGGGGCCTGCTACCGCTGCTCTTCGTCGGCAATGCCGCCATGTACGCGCTGTACGTCGGTGTCGGCAGTGTGCTGCTGCCGTTGCAGATCGAACATATCGACGCCGCGAACAAGGTCACCAATCTCGGTCTGGTGGGTGGAATCGCGGCTATTTTCGCCACGGTGTTCAATCCGGTGGCGGGTGCGCTGTCGGATCGATCGGGGCGGCGCAATCCGTGGATTCTCGGTGGCGGTATCGCGGCGATCGCGGCCATGGGATTGCTCGGCAGTGTGAATACCGTGCTGCTGGTGGCGATCGGATGGTGCACCGGACAGGCGGTGATGAATATCTATCAGGCCGCCATCACCTCGGTGGTGCCCGATCGGGTGCCGTTCGCTCGGCGCGGAATCGCCTCGGCCGCAGTCGGTCTCGGGCTGCCGATCGGATCGGTCATCGGCGTGCTGCTGGCCTCCGGATTCTCCGATCACTATCGCACCGGATATCTCGTACTGGGCGCGCTGGTGGCGCTGGCGGCCCTGGTGTTCACCGCCGGAGCGCGCGAGGAGCGCATACCGCCGAAAGAGCCTGCCCCGCTGCGGGGTCAGATCGCCGCGTTCCTGAGTGTGCTGCGCGAGCACGATTTCCGCTGGGCCTTCATCGGCCGCGCGCTGCTGGTGCTCGGCTACTTCGCCGTCGTCGGCTATCAGCTCTACATTCTCCAGGATCACATCAGCCTGCCCGGGGACCTGAAACCCGAGGACGCGGTCGCCATCCTGACACCTATTTCGGCTGTGGGAATGACGCTTTCGACAGTGGTGGGCGGTGTGCTCTCGGATCGGCTGAACCGGCGCAAACTCTTCGTCGGCGTATCCGCCGGGCTGGCGGCCGCCGCGCAGCTCATCCCCGTCATCACCCCGACCTGGCCCGGCATGATCGCCTTCGCCGCGGTGAACGGCGTCGCCTTCGGCTGTTTCATGGCCGTGGACACCGCACTGGTCACGATGGTGCTGCCCAAGGCGCAGGACGCCGCCCGAGATATGGGCGTGCTGAATATCGCCAACGCGGGCCCGCAGATTCTCGGACCCTTCGTGGCCTCGGCCGTGGTGAGCTTGGGCGGTTACACCCCGCTGTTCCTGTTCGGCGGCGTGCTCTCGGTGCTGGGGGCGCTCGCTGTCGCCCCGATCCGCTCGGTTCGCTGAATCACCTATGCTGGTCGTCAGCGGCAGGCTTCGCTGATGCCCGTGAACCAATCCCGCACGGTCTCACGCTGTTTCGGCGTCATCGCGGCTTCAAG
This sequence comes from Nocardia sp. NPDC052001, assembly GCF_040680615.1. NCBI lineage: Bacteria > Bacillati > Actinomycetota > Actinomycetes > Mycobacteriales > Nocardiaceae > Nocardia > Nocardia sp. NPDC052001. Next base: position 245,713 of record NZ_JBFAXC010000002.1, read on the forward strand.
TTCGGCTTCCCGCCGCGCCACCGCCACCCGGGCCGCCGCCAGCCGTTCGCGCCCGGCCTCGGTGATGTGGATCTGATGCGTGCGCCGATCCGTCGGATGCGGTGAGCGCTCGATCAGCCCCTCGGACTCCAGGCCCGAGATCATCTCGTTGGCCGCCTGCCGGGTGCTCGCCACCTCCCGGGCGATATCGGCCACCGACATTCCGGGATGCGATCCGGTCATCATGAGCGTGGCGTATTGCGAGGTCGTGAGCCCGAAAGCCTTGAGTTCCTCACCAATTGCCGCCCGCATGGTCAGCCAGACCTTGCGGACCATGAAGGTCAGATAACCGCCCTCGCCGCCGGAGGAACCCACAGCAGACACCTTTCCCGTGATTGACAGGTTCCTGACGATTATGCATTCTTTAACCGTCAGGTTCCTACCAATGTACCGAAGGCTGCCATGACCACGCCCTTGGCGCTGTCGAAGCTTCGGCAGCGAGTGATACTCGCCGTTCTCGTCCTCTCGTCTTTTCTGATCTGGCTCGACAACACCATCCTGAGCACCGTGTTCGAAACCCTCGCCGATCCCGTGCGCGGTCTGGGCGCGAGCCCCGCGCAATTGCAGTGGGCCACCGGTTCGTACACGCTCGTCTTCGCCGCGCTCATGTTCACCGCGGGTGCGCTCGGCGATCGCTTCGGCCATCGCGTCATTCTCGGCATCGGGATGGCGACCTTCGCCGCCACCTCGATCTGGGCCGCCTACGCCGGTGACGCGGCGCAGTTGATCGCCGCCCGCGCCGGAATGGGGGTGGGCAGCGCACTCATCATGCCCGCCACCATGGCGATTCTCACCTGGACCTTCACCGGTCCGGCGCGGGCCACCGCCATCGGCATCTCCTCGGCCTCGGCGGGCGTCGGCATTGCCGCCGGGCCGCTGCTGGCCGGACTGCTGCTCGACCATTTCTGGTGGGGCTCGGTGTTTTTGGTGAACGTTCCGGCGGTGGCGCTCGCACTGCTCGGGATCCTCACCGTCGTCCCGGATTTCCGGGCTCCGGTGCCGCGCCCGCTCGACCCCGCCGGTCTGCTGCTGTCCATCACCGGGCTCGCCGCGCTGGCATACGGGTTGATTCGCGCGGGGCAGCTCGCGGAGTGGACGCGGGTCGATGTCTGGGCCCCGACTCTCGCGGGTGTGCTGTTGCTGACGGCTTTCGTCATCGTCGAATTGCGTTTGCGGCGGCCGAGTTTCGATCCGCGACTGCTCGCCGGGCGCATCTTCGGCGGCGGCAATGCCGCGCTGGGTTTGCTGCTGTTCGCCATGACCGCCGCGGGTTTCTACGGCGCGTTCTATCTACAGGGCGCACGGGGTTTTTCGCCGCTGCACGCGGGCTTGATCATGTCACCGGCTGCGGTCGGGGTGATGATCGGCGGACCGCTCGGTGTGAAACTGGTGCGGCGCTGGGGACTTCGACCGGTCACCGTCGGCGCGCTCACCGTCGCGGCGCTGGCCATGGGCAGCGCCTCCCTCTTCGGACTCGACACCCCGATCGTGCTGAATGCCGTGGTGGCCGGAATCCAAGGGCTCTCGATCGGCATGGTGATGGGTTCGCTCACCGCCGCGCTCATGAACACCCTGCCGCTGGAACGGGCGGGCGCGGGCTCGGCGGTGACCAATACCGTGCGCCAGACCGGCAGTGTGCTCGGCATCGCGGTGGGCGGCACCATCATGGCCATCGCGTACGGGCGCGGAATGGACGGTGTGGCAACGGATCTGCCCGCCGGAGTGCGGGATCAGGCGCGGGTGTCGGCCGAGCAGGCCCGGCATGTGGCGGGCGCGCTCGGACGGCCGGATCTGGCTCAGGCCGCGGACGACGCGTTCATCCACGCCATGCACGTCGGCAGCGTCTGGACCATGGTCATCGCGTTGAGCGGTGCGGTCGTCCTCGCGATCGCATTGCGGTCCACCGGGAAACCGGCTGAGGAGGCCGCCGCTGCCACCCCTGCACCGACCACCCCCGCACCGGACGACTCAGAGAAAGTTCTTCTCCAGCAATAGGTTCAGCACATTCGGATACCGGTCCGGGAAATCCATCGGGACAATGCCGAAATGCCCCGCCTGCGCGCGGTGCTGGGTGAGATAACCCTCCACCTTGGGCAGGATGGCGGCGGCATTGTCCTTGGGCCAGGCATTGTCGGAGTAGCTGGTGAAATTGATGTACATCAGCGAGTTGTTCGTATCCGTGGCTGCCCGGTCGAAGCAGTCACGGATATAGGAGTACTTATCGCCGCCGGAGGATCCGGTGCCGGAAGATCCGGAGGCCGAACCGGATCCGGATCCGGAGTCCAGACCCATGAGACCGTTGGCCTTATAGCGATCCTGGAGGTAGAAGCGGTCGGAGGTGAAGATCCCGTTATCGCCGCCCGGCCACTGGAGCGCGGGCAGGCCATTGGCGAACTGGGCGATCAGCACGATCCGGCCGCGCGCCTCACCGAGCGTGGGAATCCGATTGCCGATCCAGAACAGTGAGCGGTAGCCCTTGGCGTCGAGATAGCCGTTGAAGATGCGCTCGAAGTCCGCGCCCACATCGTTAGTGGTGCCGTTCTCCTTCTTCACCCGCATGACGATCGTCTCGCCGGGATTGCGGTTCAGGAAATCCCGGCTGTCGTTCAGTACGTCGTCGAAGGTCAGACCCTGATAGGCCGAGCTGTGATAGATGCCGAAGGAGTCGCTCATATGGTCCTGCAACCCATTGCAGCGCATATCCAGGAAGCGGATGCCGTGCCCGAACTGTTCGGGAATCGACCAGTTCTGGGTGTGCGACCATTCGGTGCCGTTGGCCGGATTCGTACAGCCCGAATCGTGCGTGCCCGGAATCGTCAGGCGCAGTAGTGACGTGCTGTCCGGCAGCAGGCCCATCCAGCTCTGGGGCGCGCCCGTCCAGCCCGTCGGTGCGGCCTGCGCCCCCGTGGTCGCCAGTCCGGCGGCGGCGGTTCCGGCCAGCGCGGCCACGGTGGTGCGGACGAAATCTCGGCGCGTCAATCTCATGCGCGGGAGACTAATCTGGACAGTGGACCAAGATCGGCAATTTGCCGGATTCTCTCAGTGACTCCGCCGATTCGCGCGGCGGCTCAGCCGATTTCCCTGGTCACCGTGATCGTGGTCCAGCCGCCCACGTGAATCCGATCGCCCGGCCGCAACAGCACCGGCGTCTTGGCCGCGATCGGGGTATCGCTGCCATTGAGGCAGGTGCCGTTGGTGGAACCCAGGTCTGTGACGGTGAGCGAATCTCCATTGAGGTGCAGGATCGCGTGCGACCGTGAGACCGCGATATCTGCCGGCGCTATCGCCAGATCGATATCCGGGTGCAGGCCCTGTGACGCGCTGTGCTTGCCGATCAGAATATCGCTGCCCTGCAACGGGATTCGGCGAGCGGGATAGTAGTCGGGGAACGCGACCCGATCCGCGTCCGGACCCTTCTGCGCGATCATGCGGTGATAGTGCTCGGCATCGGCGGTCACGGTGGCGACCCACAGTGTGCCCGCCAGCAGCGTCGCCTCCGGATTCACCACCGTCACTTCGGGGATCGCCGGTGCGGGCTGGGCGAACGACGCGGGTGGTGCGGGCAGCGCCGAATCGTGGCCGCAGTCCTCACAGAAGCGGCCGTCGATGAGCGCACCGCAGGCGGGGCACTGCGCGACCTGCACCTCCGGATCGGGTTGTGCGGGAGCGAGCCCGGCCCCGGTGATCGGCGATCCGCAGGTATCGCAGTAGTCGGCCGATGCCGAGGTGTGGCCTTCGGGGCAGACCGCCATTACGAGCCCGCCTCCTTGCGCACCCGCGCGGTCTTGGTCGAGCGCACGTCCAGGGCCATCTCATCGGCGGCGTCCACCCGCGAGCGCAACCGCACCGTACCGGTCCGATCATCCACCTCGACAACGGCTTTCAGCAGTTTCGCGGTGTTCTCGTTACCGGACTCATTGGCCAGCTCCACCGCGCGCCGCAACTTCGCGGTGGCGGTGTTCACATCACCCTGTTTGCGCGCGGCCAGACCCTCCTGCACCACCTGGGCCAGCTCGGCCTGTCCGGTGTAGTGCGCGACCCGGCGGCTGATACGGGCCGACAGATCGGTATCGGTGGTCCACACCGCCTTCACCAGACCCTGTCCGAGCACCTCGTCCCCGGACACCACACTGATTCGGGCGGCAAGTTTTTCGCGTCCCGGCGGTGCGGCCTCCACCTCGATCTGCACGTGATAGCCGCGCTCCTCCGCACCCCACGCGCCCAGCGGATACTCACCGATCTGGGCGGCGGTGGCGACGCGGCGCGCGGTCAGATCCTCGATCACCGGATCGACCAGTTTGACGAAGCGCACCGTCGCGCCGACCGGTGTCCACACCCGCAGGGTGAGTTCGGGAATCACCTTGGCGAGCGAGGTCTGCATCATCTCGGCGAAATCGGCGGCGAGCAGATCGGGGGTCTTCACGATATCGACGGTGCCGTGCAGCGCGGACGCGATGGCCCGCAATTCATTGGGCTCCCAATCGGTTCCGACACCGCGGCAGTCACAGCTGAACAGGCCCTGTGAGGCGCCGATCTCGGCCGCGAGCTGTTCGGGCCGCTCATGTTCGTTCTTGCCGTCGGTGAGCAGAATGGCGTGCACCATCGCGCCCGGATGCCGCTGCGCGATCATCCGGGACAATCCCAGCCAGGTGCCCATGGCGGTGCCGCCGTGCGGGCGCAACTTGTCCAGCGCGCGCCGGGCATCCTGCCGGGATCGCTTGTCCGCCGGCGCCGTAGCGCCGTCGCGGGGGTAGACCACCTCGGCCTTGTCGGTGCCCTCCACGATGGCGAAACGGGTGCCGTCGGGAATGACCTCCAGCGCCGCCAGCGTGGCGTTCCGGGCGCCGCCGAACTTATCGCCATTGCCCATCGAACCCGAGCAATCGATGATGAGGATCTCCACCCGCTCCTGTGCGGGTGCGGCGACCATCAATTCGTCGGTGGTCTCCACCGAGACCACGGCGTCCAGGACGCGCACACCCTCGGCCAGGTACGGATTCTGATCGACGGCTACCGAAATACCCTTGATAGCAGGGGAACTCACAGTGCTTCTCCTATTAGCTCGGAGAACGGAACGGGTACCAGCGCCACGGTGATGTTGTCCTTGCCGCCCGCGGCCAGGGCGTAGTCGACCAGCGCGCGGGCCGCCTCCAGCGGTGCCGACGCCAGCGCGAGCTGGGCCAGACCGGCGGCCTCGGGCAGATAATTCCAGAGCCCGTCGGAGCAGATGAGCAGTACACCGGGGGCGCGCACATGCAGGGTCTGCACGCAATTGTCGGACCAGGACTGCTTTTCGCTGTCCGCGCCGAGCCAGCGTGTCAGCACATGCGCGTGCGGGGTGTCCATGGCGGCTTCCTCGTCCATGGCGCCGGTCTCCACCATGGCCTGGGCGAGCGAATCATCGACGGTGAGGCGTTGCGAACCGTTCTCGGCCGCCAGCCAATACGCCCGGCTGTCACCGACATTGGCGACGGTCAGGCGCGCGCCGCCCGCATCGTCGAACTGCACGATCGCGCCCACATAGGTGCACGAGGGGGAGCGGCCGTCCGGGGTGCCGATATCGCGTACCGCCTGCGCGGCCGCGGCCAGCCCGACCATGATCGCTTCCTCCGCGGGGCGGGCGGCGGCCAGCGCGGTCAGCGTGGAATCGACGCCGGTGCGTACCGCGGTGCCCGAGGCCGCCTGCGGATCCTCCGAAGTGGACACGCCATCGCAGACCGAGAGCACCAGGGCGGGCGGGGTGCCGGGATTGGCACTCTCCAGCACCGCCGCGGCGATCGCGTCCTCATTGTGCGCGTGCACGTTTCCGCGATCGGTGATCAGCACCGTGGCGCCCAGATCGGCCTCGAAGCGATCGTGTTCGCGAGCGCGCTGTCCGCACACCACGCAGAAGCCGTCACCGTCGAAATGCGTACCGCCGCAGCCGTCACAGGCCGGAGAGGTCTCCGAATCGTAGGACAGCGTGGTGCCGGTGTAGCGCGCGACGGTGCCGGTGGCGGGTCGCGCCAGACTGGTCGGGCGGGTGTTGTCACTGGCCACCGCGGGCGCGGCGGTCGGCGGCAACGCGATGCGCTGCACGCCGAGCTGGCGGCCGCACTCCTCACAGAACCGGTCGCTCTCCGCCGCGAAGGTGCCGCAGGCGGGGCAGCGGGCGGTCACAGCGTGGTCCTGGGGCGAACGGAATTGGCCTGTTCCACCAGGGCGATACGTTCCCACATATCGTCGGTTTCATGCGCGAGATCGCGATAGCAGCGTTCCAAACCGGTACGCACCCCCTGTAAGTCGAGTGTCACGCCCAGCAGCGGGGCGTGATCGGTGGGTACGCGTCCCAGGCGCAGCCAATACAGCGCGGCATCGAGGACGCGTAACCGAGCCTGGGCGGCCCGGCGTTTGGAATCCAGTCCGAGCTTTTCGATCCGGCTGCCGGCATCGCGCAGCAGGTGTTCGGTGAGCTCGCCCTGGCGTTCCACACTGAGCAGCGTATCCACAGCCGCCACACCGGCTTCGGTGTACACCGCCGAGGCGGGGTCGACCTGATCCAGTACGGCCACCGCGCCGTCCCGATCGTGGGCCGAACGACGCAGTCTGGCCAGGCCGAACGCGGCGCTGGTGTAGGAGTGATCGGTGCGCCAGACGGCCTCGTAATAGGTGGTGGCATTGCGCAGCGCGGGCTCGGGATCGGGCAGGGATCCATTGCGCGCCAACAGTTCCGCGGTGACCGCGAGGGCCAGCTTCGGCGCGGGCTCACCGGGCAGCGCGGTGTAGAGGGCATCGAATTCGGCCGCCGCGGCGGGCCAATCTCGTTGCAGCAGTGCGGCTTGCGCGCCGAACCAGCTCAGGCGCCAATCGCCGCCCAGGGCAGGATCGGCGTCCTCGATACGGCGCAGCGCGTCGGCGGCGTCACCGGATTCCACCGCGGCGCGAATCAGGCGCAGCGGGATCTCCGCCGATTCCTCCTTACCGGTCACCACCGCGCGCAGGCCCGCGGTGAGTTCGCGTTCCAATTCCGCCGCCGTGCCCGCGCCGAGCGTCGCCAGTAGCGGGGCACCGGTGTCATTCGGGTCTACCAGCGGGACCGGAAGTGCCGCAACGATTTTCAGCGGATCATCCGGAAGGGTGTCGCCGACGCCGAAGACCGCGCGCGGCGGGCCGAAGCGGGTGGACAGACCGGGCCGGGCCCGGCCGTCCTCGGCGGCAAGTACCTCGCGCAGCACGCCGGTGAGTTGATCGGACATCTCCTCCGCACCGCTGAAACGCTCCATCGGATCGATATGCGTTGCGCGCAGCAGGAATCGGTACAGTGACGGATTGGCGGCCAGCACCGGTTCGGTATCCGGGCCGGGCAGCGGACCCAGGCGGCCGTTCTCATGCGGGACCTTGAGCAGCAGCACCGCCAGGGTGCGCCCGACCGTGTAGACCTCCGAGGCGACGGTGGGACCGGTCTCGGCGATCTCCGGGGCCTGATAGCCGGGCGTGCCGTAGATGGCGCTGTGCTCATCGTTCATGGCGATGACCGCGCCCAGATCGATGAGTTTGAGCTGCTCCTCGGTCTGCATCACATTGTCCGGCTTGAAATCACAGTAGGCCAGGCCGCGCGAATGCAGATAGCCGAGCGCGGGCAGCGCCTCGAGGATGTAGGCGATGGCCTGGGCGGGCGGCAGCCACACCCCATCGGCGTCGCGCCGCTTGCGCAGCAACTGTTTGAGCGAGGTGCCGCCGACATACTCCATGACGATATAGCCGACCGGCTCGCCGTCCGGGCCGATATCCTCGGCGAAGTTGTAGATGCGGACGATATTCGGATGATCGACCTGCGCCAGGAAGCGCCGCTCGGCCACCGCCGCGCGCATGGCATCGGCGTCACCGGTATTGAGCAGGCCCTTGAGCACCACCGGCCGCCCGTTCACCTTGTGATCGAGCGCCAGATAGATCCACCCCAGCCCGCCGTGCGCCAGCGCTCCGAGCACCTCGTACTGGCCGCCGACCACCTGCCCGCGAACCAGCTTGGGCGTGAAGGAGAACCGCGTCCGGCAGTGCCCGCAGAATCCCTCGCTCCGCCCCGGCACATCGCCGCGACTGCGCCCCACCGGCCGATCACACTTACCGCAGTACCGCTGACTCTCCGGCACCACCGGATCCGCCATCACCGCCGCCGCCGGATCGATCGGCGCCACCGGCGGCACCTTGACCATCCCCGCCCCGAGCCGCCCGCGCGTGGCCCCGGACGATCCGGACCGCCCGGTGCGGATGGAGGATCGCGTCCCACCGCTGGTCACCCCGGTGATCCCGCTGGCCCGGCTGGTCGGCTGACTCACCCCGGCCGCCACCGTCTGCGGCGATGGTGCGGTCCCGCACACCTCGCAGTACCCATCGGAAATCGCTCCGCCACAACCGGGTTCGGCGCAGTGCGTGGGGGCGGACTGAGCCTCGGACACCACCGTCGTGGCGGCGGACGGGGCGGTGCCGCAGACGGTGCAGTAGCCGTCTTCTATGGTTCCGGTGCAGCCCGGTTCGGTGCAGGTCACGATCGTCTCCCCGTTTTCTGGGCGATGAGCTGCCGGTAGTCGGTGATGGCGCGGGTGACCGCGGCCAGGTCGCAGGGTTTGCGGGTGAGCAGGCCCGCGGCTATGCGGCTGGAGGCCAGTACTTCTCGATCTTCGCTCACGCCCAGGCGCGCCGCTTTGGCGCGGTAGGCGGACAGGCGGCCGCGCAATTCGGCGCGGCGGTCCAGCAGGCCCTGGACCAGTTGTTCGGCCTCGGATGCCGCCGCTACGGCGGCGGTCACGCGGCGGTGCAGATCCCACAGGGCCGAGGGATCGGCGGGAGTCGCGTCCACTGCGGTGAGTTCGGAGCCGTAGACCGCGCTGTCATCGGCGTGCTCGGGCAAAGCGCCGGTGAGAATGGTGCGCTCCACCGCGATTCGAGCCAAATGCGTGCGCTCATAGGTTTTGCGCAGCATCTCCACCTGGGTGCGGGTGCGGGCGACCGCGGCGTCCCAATCGGCGGCGATGGCGGCCAATTCCCCGCGCAGCGTCGCGGCATCGCGCATGCGCGCCCCGAATTCGACTGTGCGGCGGTCCAACTCGGTGACCGAGACGGCCAGTGGATCGGCGGCGGCGCGCGCGGAGAACTCATCGAGATCGGTGGCCAGCGCCCGCAATTCGGGCAGTCCGGTGCCGATTCGATCTAGTTCGGTACGCAGCGGCGCGATCTCGGACACGATGCGGCCGTTCACCGCGTCCACGGCATCGAGCACCTCGACGATGCGCGGGAAGCTCTCCCGCATACGCGCCACCAATTCCGCGAAACCGACCCGCACGATCACCTCGCCGGGACCGATCAGCGACCGCTGCGCGAGCGGAATCGCGGTGCGCGCCACCTCCATCGGCTGTCCGCGCAGCAGTACGGTCAACTCCTCGCGATCGAGCGCCTCCAGTCGCCGCCGCACCCGCACCATATGCGCCTGCTCCAGCAGGGTGCGCAAACGTCCGAAGTCCTCCCAGAGCAGATCCATGGCATCGCGCGCGGGCGCCCAGCGGGCTTCGGTGATCCCGGTCGGCGGGAATCGGCGCAATAGGATCAGCCCTGGATGCCTATCCAGTTCGACCAGCGTCGCGGCGATGGCGTCGATTTCGCGTTCCCGCTCGGCGAGATCGCGGTCGATCTCCGCGACCGAGAGAATGAAAGGCTGCTCGGGCATGGCCGCTCACCCGATATACCGGGGTGCGGGTGGTGCGGGTGTTGGTCCGAGCACCGACAGTCGATCGTTGTAGAACCGCTGCCAGGAGCCGTCGCCGCGCACTCTTTCCAGCACGCCGTTCACGAAGCGCACCAGATCGGGCTTGTCCTTTCGGATACCGACGGCATAGGTGTCCACTGCCATCGATTCGCCGACCACCTCGAGATTCGGATCCTGCTGTTGCAGACCGTAGAGAATCGGGATATCGGTGCTGGCGGCATCGACCTGCGCCTGCTGCAGCGCAGTGAGGCAGTCCAGCCAATTGTTCATAGATATAACGGTAGGCTTCTGCGGCAGTGCGAGGATGGGTGCGAGCGTAATCGTGCCGTTGACCCCGCATACTCTTTTACCCGCCAGATCGGCGGTGGAGTGGATTCCGGAGTTCTTCGCGACCAGCAGCCGCTGGGTCGATTCGAAATAACTGGTCGAGAATTCGATGTCCTGGCGGCGAACGCAGGTCGGTGAGAGGGTCTGCACCACAATGTCGACCTGGCCGTTCCGCAACGCCGAAATACGCTGTGCGGAAACGATGGGCCGCAGTTCGATCCGATCCGGATCGCCGAAGATATCGCGGGCGATCTCCCGGGCGATATCGATGTCGAAACCCTCGATCTTGCCGCTGCGCGGATTGCGGAAACCGAACATGAACGAGTTCTGATCGACCCCGACCCGGAGCTTCCCATTCTTGATGATCTCGGCCATGGCGCTGTCCGCGGGCATATTTCCCGGACTCGGCTGTGCGCCGGGCCGCAGGCTCGCCACCGGATCACCACAGTCCTTGCCGATCTGATCGGGGGCGCTGGTGATCGTAGCCGCTCCCGAGGGCAGCGCGTTCCCGGCGGACAAGCTCATCGAATCCGAATCCGGGGTCTGCCCGCACGCGGCGGCGAGCACGGCCACGGCGGCCAGCAACAGCATTCGCAGGCGCGCGCTCACAGGAACTCCTTCAATCGCGGCCAGACGCCGCCCGCGGTGACCACCGCCGCCGCCAGCAACAGCAGCAGCGAGCCGTACTGGCTCAGAATGAACGCGTCGCCCGCACCGTCGACGCCATCGCGGACGTCCTGGCGGGTGGCGTCGAGCTCATCGCGCAGCGCGTTGTCCAGGGTCGTGAAGCGCGCCGCCGAACCGGTCGGCGCGAGGTCGATGGATTGGCGCACCGCGCCGTTGTAGTCATTGCCCTTGTACGCGTTGACCTGAACCGTATGCCCGTCGAGCCAGCCCGAGAACGCGACGGTGGCCTTGGCCTCGGGTGCCGCGACGGTCGCCAGCCGATCCCGCAATTCGTTGACCAGTGAGCCGAATCGGCCCTCGCTGTCCTCGATATCGCCGCGGGTGACCAATTGCAGGGTTTCCTCGGTGCGCGCTTGCTGGGCCAGAAACCGCACCCGCGCAAGGGTTTCGAAGCGGTTGGTGGCACCGCCCGATCCGGTGTCGATGACGCCGGTGGCGGCTATCGAGGCGACCGCTATCCACAGCAGTACCAGCACCGCCGCTCCCGCCGCCGTCGCGAGGCCGAGATTGACGCGGCGATTGGTGATCCGCAACAGCACCACCGAGGCCGCCGCGAGCGCGGCCAGCAGTACCAGCAGCATGATCACGCTCAGGATCGGCAGGGTCGAGATATCGCGCTGATCCGCGCGCAGCGCCGCGAGTCGATTGTGTTCCAGCCGTTCGGCATTGGGCAGCACCGAATCGCGCATCAGCGAGGACGCCTGCTTCAGGTACGCCGAGCCGACGGGGAGATTCTGCCGGTTATTGGCGCGCGCCGACTCGACCAGTCCGGTATAGGTGGGCAGTTCGGCGGAAATACGCGCCACGATTTCCCGGGTCTGCTTATCGGAGGCGCCGGTGGTGGCCTCGGCCAGCGCGGCCGCCGCGTCGGCGAGCGACTGCCGGTATCGCGTTCGCACCTCGGGGGTTTCGGTATTACCGGACAGGAAGGCCGCCGATGCCGTGGCATCGGCGGCGGAGAGCGCGACATAGAGCCGTTGCGCCGCATTGGCGAGCGGTTCGGAGTGCGTGAGCACGGTATCGCGACGAGTTCGCTTCTCGCTGAGCTGATTCGCGCATACGATGCCGGAAATCAGACTCAGTGCCACGAGTCCGATGACCACCGCGCTCAGTACGCCCGGCGCTGTTCGCGCGAAACGCCGCACCCACTCCGCACCATTGCGGACGGCAGCCGGTAACCGACTCCTCACACCCATGCCCCCGTTTCACCGGCTCTGCTCCCGGTAGGGCGATGGTACGGGAGCCACAGGGTTGTGTCGATTGTGATCCGACCAGTCGGATTCAATTGCCGAACCGCGTATTTCGTGCACCCCCGGCAATATCGACCGGAGCGTGAAATAGGGATTAACGGAGTGTATTGCACCCGTGCCGAGCCGGTTGTTCCCAGCGCGGGTCAGGCGTTACCCCGTAGTGGATCAGGCGTCATGGAAGACGAGGCCGAGGGTATGCCTGCGGCCCGAGCGGACCGTGCTCACCCCGTGCCGCATGGGGGCCGCGGACCAGCCGCGAACGCTGCGAATCGGGCGGTCGCGCGTGGTGAAGACGAGGCCGTGACCCTGTGGAAGTGCCGTGGCCGCGCCCCGGGATTGGGCGCGCGGGCGCTGTTCGACCATCAGGAATTCACCACCGGTGTAGTCGACGCCCGGGGCATCCAGCCCGATCACGACCTGGAGGGGAAAGATCATGTCGCCGAACAGATCCCGATGCAGCGCGTTCCAATCGCCCGGGCCGTAGCGGAGCAGGATCTGTGACGATTTCGACTGACCGGCGGCATGACACTGCGCGATCCAGTCCTCCAGGTTCGCGGGCCAGGTCCCGGGGCGGCGCAGGCGGACGGCCCAATCCCGGGCTATCGGAAGCAGTTTCGGGTACAGCGCCGCGCGCAGCTCACGCACCGTATCTGGCAGGTCATGCGTGAAGTACCGATACTGGCCGGAGCCGAAGCGATGCCGGGCCATATCGATGGTGGAGCGGAACCTGTACTCGTCGTCGTACAGGGCGATGAGCGCGCGGCATTCCTCCGGGGTCAGCAGCGGGCCGGTGAGCGCGTGCCCGTATTCATCCAACTCGGTGGCGAGCTCGGGCCAGGGTTGTCCGGCGACCCGATCGGCGTGCTCGGTCGGCAACCCGGTACTCACCGTCATCGATCGATCCTTTCCGTGGCTGTGATCTTCCACCATTACTCTGCCGCAGGTGGGAGCCCTGTACCGGCGGATATCGGTCATGGCGTTCGGTGCAATAACGACAGTAAAACTTGCAAGTTTTGCTTACTTGTCGCATGCTGGCCCGGTGCGCGATCCCGGCGGGCCCAAGACGGCGCAGGAGCTGGAACAGGCCGCCGCCGAGCTGCGGGTGGTCACCAGTCGCCTGCTGCGTCAACTCCGCACCACCGCGCGCGCCGATCTGGAGATCACGCCGTCGCAGGCGGTGGTGATCAGCCGCCTGCACACCGACGGCCCCATGTCGGTCGCCGATCTGGCCCGCGCGGAGAGGGTTCGCCCGCAATCCATGCGCACCACCCTCGCGGCGCTCGAGGAATACGGCATGGTGGCCCGCGCACCGCACCCCACCGATCAGCGCCAGGTCATCATGTCGCTGACCGAGGCGAGCCGGCGGCTGCTGAGTCGCGCGCACGCCGCCAAGGAAGGCTGGCTCGTCACCGCCCTGGCCACCAAACTCACCCCGGCGGAACAGGATTCACTGATCGCCGCCATCCCGCTGCTGGCTCGCCTCGTCGAGCCCTGACATCCGCTCTCCAGGAAAAGGATTCCCGCATGTCCGCACCCCTGCTCGACCCGCACACCGCCCTGGTCGTCATCGACCTGCAACGCGGCGTGGTCGGCATGCCCACCCTCCCGCACACCAGCGAAGAGGTGGTGCGCAATTCCGCCACCTTGGCGGCCGCCTTCCGCGCGCATAATCTTCCGGTAGTCCTTGTGCGCGTGTCCTTCTCGGCCGACGGTGTGGACGCCGCCCCCGGGCGCATCACCGACACCATGCCCAAACGCCTGAACTTCCCCGAAGGCTGGGATGAGATCGTCGACGAGCTCGAAGTGGCTCCCACCGATATCCCCATCACCAAGCGGCAGTGGGGTGCGTTCTACGGCACCGAACTCGATCTGCAACTGCGCCGCCGGGGTATTACCGAGATCGTCCTGACCGGCATCTCCACCAGCATCGGGGTGGAGTCCACGGCGCGTGCCGCACATGAGCACGGCTACAACGTGGTCGTGGTCGAAGACGCGGTGGCCGATCGGGATCTGGACTCGCACACGCATTCCACCACCAAGATCTTCCCCCGGATCGGCCTGGTCGCCAGCACCGAAGCGGTGCTGAAGGAACTCGAATCCCGCTGAGTCTCAGCGCGAGGCGGGCGCCCAGGCTCGCGCCCACAAGGCTTGCCAGGTACCGCCCCCGAGCCACGAGAGTGGTATCAGCACACCGGATTCGGCGGTCCGCTCCCAGAATTGATCGATTCCGCCGCCGAATTCGGCGGCAGCGGGCAGTCGAGGCTGCCAGGGGCCGTCCGGATCGGTGAGAGAGGTGCCCGGGAAGCCGGTTACCGTGGTGGATTTCGGATCGGAGATGGCGGTCACCGGGTACGGGTGATCCGGGCTGGACGTGATCGCGATCGCGAAAGTGCAGATGAGTTCGTAGGAGGGGCGGCGGGCGAGCGCGGCCGCGAACGTCGGCGCGTCGGCCATGGCCATCTCCACGAGTGCTTTCCGCAGGCGCAGGGCGATCAGATCCATCGAGCGGGCCTGCGCCAGTTCCGGGGCTTTCACCAACTCGCGCAACCTCTTCGAGGGAAGCTGGGCATCGGCGGTCAGCGCGTGCAGGCGGGGGTACTTCGCTGTCAGTGCGGGGTCCAGCGTCGCGAGGGCGGTGGCCAGGGGGCGACTATTCACCGCCGACCACAATTCGGGCAGGGATACGCGATCGGTGTCCAGCGACTCTTCGCACAGCCGATCCAGGCGGTCCGCGGGCGAACGGCGCATAGCGGTAAGGACTTTCGGGTCCGCGTCGGTGGATCCGCCGACAGCCGTCAGGGTGCGCAAGGTGCCCGGGGCGGAATCGCATACGGCTCGGACCGCCTGCTGAAGCACGGGTGCGAGTTCGAGGAACGGATTCGGTTTCGCGCGCCGAGGACGCACCGGCACATCAGGCGTCGATTCGGCGGGTTCGGATTCGGTCCGTCGCAGGCCGAGAACCCAGCGGCGCAAAGCTGTTTCGAGAGCGGGATCGGGTTCGCCGTTGAAGCGGCCGTAGATCTCGCTCACCAGCCAGCCGCTGCGATTGGCGCGCAGTTCGGCATTGACCTGAATGGTGTCCTGCTCATCGCGCAGCGCCACCAGAATGCTGAGCCCGCGTACCGCCTGATCCTGATACCACGGTCCGGCAATGCAATTGCCCATATAGTCCGACCATTCCGCGAGCCGGGCGGCATTGCGCGCGATCTGAATCCGCGCGGTCGTCTCCGGCAACGTGCTCCCGTCATGCACGAGAACGGTTTCCGCCACCTCGAATTCATTGCTCAACGCCGCCGCCACCGACCCGCTGGTCATCAAACCGGCACACAGGCGGGTCCACTCCCGGCAGCGAGCGGGCGCGATCGCGCCGAGCGACACCAACTGCGCCGCTCCGGCCACCGCGAGCGGAATGGAATCCATCCGCGGCGTCAGCGGATCAGGCTGCGGCACAGTCGGATCCGTCTCGAAATAGGGCACCAGGTACCCCCACCCGATCTCCGCCCGCGCCTGCCCCCGCATCCGCAGAATCGCATCCGCCAGATCGCCGTACCAGAGCAGATCCGCTCCCACCTCGCGCGGTCGCTCAGCTCTCCCGATCCCGGGCGCATCCGAGTCGTCCCGTTCGACAGGCTCGGGGTGCACGCCGGGCTCATCCCGCGCGACGGGTTCGGCGTGCGGGTCCGGATCGGCGGGCGTGGCTATTACGTTCTGGGTAGCGGGTTCGGCGGGCGGGGCCGGTTCGACCGGTGCTGGGATCAAGACCTGCGTGGTCGTTCGGGCCTCGGCCGATTGGGCCCATCCGGCGAGGCGGGCGGCGAGGCTGTCGGCGTCGCGGTCGCGGACCAGCGGGATCTGCCACCAGTCGGCGGGAAGCCGGGTCTCGGTGTTGCCGAAGGCATTTCGCCAGGTGCGCAGGGATTCGGAATCCCAGTCCTCGGGCAGTACGTCGACCGCGATCTGCGAGCCGACGAGTTCCGAGCAGGCCCTGTCGATGACGAGTCCGTAGGCGAGCGCATGTGCGGTGCGGGCTCGGACGAAGCGTTCGAAGGCGGCATCCATGGGCTGGTGGCGGCGGAGCCAGGCGTCGATTTCACGGAGGTGGCAGGCGGGGCGGGCGGGCAGCTTGCTGATGTCCGGGCGTTTGCGCATGGCTCGGATGAGCTCGGATCTGGTGAGCAGGCTTGCGGCGGTGCCGATCTGGTCACGCAACAGGGTGATCCCGTCGATCACGCCGAGTTCCTGCACCGCCACCGCCGTACGCAGCAGTACGGTGGCGGCGATAGCGTCCTGGATCATCCACTCGAGGCGCTGCCTCCAGAACCAATTCCAATCCGGGATGTAATGCAGTGCGTCCAGGAGTGACAGCTCCCGTCCCTGGCTGCCGGTGACGAGATCCACCGACTCGGCTTCGAGGTGCTGGCGGTAGCGCCTGTGCAATCCGTCTTCGACAGTCAGATCCTGGCTGTCGAGTAGCAGTCGCAGTGTTCGCGCGGAAGCCTGTCGTGTGCACACCTGTTCCCATAGGTCGGCCAGCAGTTCCAAACGCCTTGGCCGCGAATGGGGTTCGAGAATCCGCCGCAGATTCAGTGCCAGCGCGGATGGCGCTCCGGTGGGGATCGGATCGATGCCTTCGGGGATTTCCCAGCCCAGCACGCGCACGAGTTGTTCGGGACCGAGCAGATCGGCGGCGGCCGAGGCCAGCGTGAGCGCCGCCCAGCGCCCTTCGGCGATGGCTCTTTCCGCCTCCGCGCCAACGGGTTTGGTGGCCGTGACGCCGAAAAGCGCTACCAGCGTGGCGGTTCGCTCGCCGATGCGGCGGGCATCGTCCATGCCCAGAATCCGCAGCGCCGCCAGCACGGCATCGCGCCGATCACCGCCGGCTCCCGCGAGTCGTGCCGAGACGAATCCCGCACCGAGGTCGATTCCGGCCCCGGCGACCGCGATTCCACCGGTCCCGATCAGCTCGGTGAGTGACTCACGGGCCGCGAGCACCGCCGCGGCCGGGCTGTTCTTATCCCCGAGCACCACCGCCGCACCCGCGAGCGCCTCCTGCCCGTGATCCTCGACCCGCTCCCCGGTATCGACCAGCCATGCCCCGCGATCCCGGTCCGCGATCACGCCCCAGGCCAAACGCACTGCCAAACTCGAACTCCTGCTTGCTCTGTGCGGATTCCACGGAACCGCTCCGGCCGCGAACGATACGAGCCCGTCCCGAACCCGGCAAACGAGTTTCGACTCGGCGATCGGGGAGACCAATGCCCCCGCAGCGAGGTAGCTCGCCGATTGCCGACGGCTAGGGTGGGGGCATGCTGACCGCACTGGCCGTCGAGAACTACCGCTCACTGCGCCGGGTCGTGGTCCCACTGGGCCAGCTGACGGTGGTCACGGGTGCGAACGGCAGTGGCAAATCGAGCCTGTACCGGGTGCTGCGCCTACTCGCGGAATTCTCCCGCAATGGCGCGGTGGCCGGAATGGCGCGTGAGGGCGGCCTCGATTCGACGCTGTGGGCGGGCCCGGGGCGAACCGCACGGGGCGAACCGCTGGCCCTGCGACTGGGTTTCGCCGGGGACGATTTCGGTTACGCCGCCGATCTCGGCGTACCCGTGCCGGGCCAGTCCATGTTCAACCGGGATCCGGAGATCAAGGCCGAAGCGGTCTGGGCCGGCCCGGTGCTGCGCCCGTCGGCCCTGCTGGCCGAACGCGGCGGCCCGGTGGTGCGCCTGCGCGATGAGGGCGGCGGCTGGGAGATGGTGCCGCACCACCTCAAACCCTTCGACAGCATGCTCTCCGAACTCGCGGATCCGCAGCGCGCCCCGGATCTGCTGGTGCTGCGCGAGCGAATTCGCGGCTGGCGCTTCTACGATCACCTGCGCACCGATATGGACGCACCCGCCCGCCGACTACAGATCGGCACCCGCACCATGGTGCTCGCGCATGACGGCTCCGATGGTGCGGCGGCCCTGCAGACCATTCGCGAGATCGGTGACGCGCACGGCCTGGATGAGGCCGTGGACCATGCCTTTCCGGGCAGCAAACTGGAAATCGTGAACAGCGACGGCCGTTTCGAACTGCTGCTGCATCAGCCGGGCCTGTGGCGTCCGCTCGGTTCGGCCGAACTCTCCGACGGCACGCTGCGCTATCTACTGCTGGTGGCCGCCCTGCTCTCACCGCGGCCGCCGGAGTTGCTGGTGCTCAATGAGCCCGAGACCAGCCTGCACCCCGAATTGCTCGGCCCGCTCGGCGAACTCATCGCCCGGGTCGCCGAGGACACCCAGGTCATCGTGGTCACCCATGCCCGCGCACTGCTCTCGGAACTGGCCGGGCACGCCCCGGACCTGCACACCATCGAACTGGTGAAGGATGAGGGCGCGACCACCGTCGCGGGGCTCGGCATGCTGGAGGAACCGCCCTGGTACTGGCCGGACCGGTAGTCCCGCCGCACCGCGCGGCGGGAGGCCATATTGTTGCGGGGTGAGTGTGGAGGGTGCAGGGGTGCCGGGGCCGTTGCCGCGTGGGCGACACGGGCTGAGCCGGGAGCAGGTGGCGCACTCGCAGTATCAGCGCCTGTGTGTCGCCGTATTGGACGCGGTGGGGGAGCTGGGCTACGCGGCCACCACCGTCGCCGATATCGTCAGCCGCGCGCAGGTGGCGCGGCGCACCTTCTATTCGGTATTCGGCGGTAAGGACGAATGTTTCGCCGCCGCCTACGATCTCGCGGTCCGGACCGCGCTGGAACATTTACAGGAGACCGTGACCGGCATGGTCGGGGTGACCTTCGCCGATCGGGTGCGCATCTCCTTCGATATCTATCTCGGCTTCCTGGCCACCCAGCCCGCCGCCTCGCGCGCACTGTATGTGGAGACCCTCGCGGCGGGACCGGGGCTGGTCGCGCAGCGGGCGCAGGTGCACCGGCATTTCGCCGAGTACATCCTCGCGGTCGCGCGCATCGGCGTGCGCGATGGTGAACTCACCGCGGATCCGGATCCGGAAATGATCGATATGCTGCTCGGCGGTATCGACGACCGGGTGCGCAACTGTCTGCACGAGCGTGGCGCGGCAGCGCTGCCCTCGCTGTCGCCGCTGTTCACCCGCACCGCCATCGCCCTGGTGCGCGTCGCCGACTGACGAGCTGTCCCGCACCACAATCCACGGCCCGGCCGCATGCCCGGCTTTGTCATCTGACACAGAGACGGTGACACCGGACACGCCAGAACCCTACGGTCACAAGGGAATTCAACGTAGGAGAGGGCAATGATGCCGACAATGCGAATACTGGGCAGTGCGATGTGCGCGGGGGTCACCGCGCTGGGAATGGCGCTCGCGGGCGGTGCGGCGCAGGCGGATCCGGCGGCGGGCCTGACCAGCGTCGCCTCCGATACCAGCGGCGTCGGACCGCAAGCCTCCGCGTACCTGGCGGCCTTCGGTTACGGGCTGCTGCATCCCGATGCCGCCCCGCCCGGGGCCGATGACTGGAACTGCAAACCCACGGCGGCACATCCGCATCCGGTGGTGCTGTTGCACGGCACCTGGCTCAATGCCTACGACAGCTTCGCGTACCTGTCCCCGCGCATCGCGAGCACGGGAATGTGCGTGTTCTCCTTCAACTACGGCCGCGAGGGGGTACTGAACGGCGGCGGTATGGGCGCGATTCTGCCCGGCCGCTACGGCGTCGGCCCGATGGAGGATTCGGCCCGGCAGCTCGCCGTATTCGTGGACCGGGTGCTGGCCGCGACCGGCGCGAACCGGGTCGATGTGGTGGCGCACTCCCAGGGCGGTCCCGTCACCAGCCAGTACCTGAAATTCGAAGGCGGACAGGGCAAGATCGGCAAGGTGGTCACGCTGGGCGCGACCACGCACGGCACCTCCCTGAACGGGATCGCCTCGCTCGGCCGGTGGATCACCGATATGGGCCTGAATATCCTGGGCTTCTACGAACCGCTGATCGGCCAGTCGAATATTCAGCAGGCCGTGGGCTCACCGTTCTACAAAACCCTCAATGCCAATGGCGACACCGTGCCCGGCGTCGAGTACACCGCCATCGGCACTCAGCACGACGAAGTGTCCAATCCGTACGAGTGGACCTTCCTGACACCGGGACCCGATGCCATCGTGAACAATGTGACCCTGCAACAGGGGTGTGACGCTGATCTGTCCGATCATCTGACGATCAACTATTCCCCGCGCGCCGCCTCGATCGTATTGCGCGCCTTGGATCCGGCCGGAAGACACGAGCTGGAATGCACCTTCAATCCATGGGTGATCGGTGGCGATGGGCACCTCTGAACCGCTGCTACCGGACCGGGATCCGTTCTACCGCAGCGACGAAGCACTGGACGGCATCGAACCGGGCACGATCCTGCGCACGCGCGCGGTCAAACTCGCACTGTTCGGTGTTGTGCCACAGCGGATCTCGGCTTGGCAGCTGCTCTACCGCAGTACCGATCTGCGCGGGCGTCCCGAGGCGGCGGTCACCACGGTGCTGTTGCCCTGGGGCGCGGATCCGGCGGTGCCGCGCCCGCTGCTGTCCTTCCAGTGCGCCATCGACGCCATAGCGCTGATGTGCTTCCCCTCCTACGCGTTACGGCACGGGTCCCGGGCGCTCGGCGCGATTCCGCAGTTGGAATTACCGCTCATCGCCAGTGCGCTGGCCCGGGGCTGGGCCGTCTCGGTGCCCGATCACGAGGGGCCGGGCGGGCACTTCGGGGCGGCCCGGGAGCCGGGTTACCGTGCGCTGGACGGTATTCGGGCCGCGTTGCGCTTTCCGGTGCTGGGGCTGAACGCCGACACTCCCGTCGGTCTGTGGGGTTATTCCGGTGGCGGCCTGGCCACCACCTGGGCGGCCGAACTGGCCGCCGATTACGCTCCCGAACTCGATATCGTGGGCGCGGTCGCCGGGTCTCCGGTGGGTGATCCCGCCAATGCCTTCGTGCGCCTGAACGGCTCACCCTTCGCGGGGTTCGCCATGGTGTTCACCGCTGCGCTCCGGCGCGCCTATCCGCAGCTGGAACAGCTACTGCGCGAACATCTTTCGGACGACTACCTGGCGTTGCTGGCGCGGGCCGAACATACCGCCACCTTCCCGCTGCTGGCGCGGTTCGCCGGTCGCGATGCCGATCGGCATGCCCGGGCGGGCCTGGCCGCCATGTTGAACGAACCCGAATTGCGGGCGGTGCTGGACGAAATCCGGCCTGGCGCACAGGCTCCCGTGATGCCCATGCTGATCGTGCAGGCGATCAATGACGAGGTGATCGCGGTCGCCGATATCGACGCGCAGGTGGAGCGCTACCGCAGGCGCGGCGCGCACGTGCACTACGTGCGCGATCGCCTCAGCATGCATCTGCCGCTGCAATTCCTGGGTGCTCCCGCCATGATCGATTGGCTCGCCGATCGATTCGACGATCTGCCCACGGGGGTGCCGGGGACGCGGACGATCTGGTCGGTGGCGCTGTCCGCGCGCGCCCGGCCCCGGCACGCCGAATTCGCCGCGCTACTGGCGCGCATGCTCGGCTCCCGCCCGATAGGTGCGCGCCACCAGCGCGGACCGCAGGTACCACAGGCCCGCCGACTGCGCCGGGTCGAAGCCGGTTAACTGGCCGATGCGCTTGAGCCGGTAGTCGATGGTGTTGGCGTGCACCCCGAGTCCGCGCGCGGTGCGCCGCCGGTTCAGGTCATTGCCCAGATGCCGGCGCAGCGTCTCGAGCAGTTCGGGGTAGACCTCCAGCGGATCCAATAGCGAGCCGAGGTATTCCCGCCCCGGACCGGGGCGGGTGAGCTGATATTCCATGGCCAGATCGTCGAATCGGTAGAGCCCGGCCTTGCATTGCAGCCGATGCGCGATATCGAGCAGTTCATGCGCCTGATGGGCCGCGCCCGGGATACCGGGGGTGGCGGTGTGCACGACGGTGGCGGTGAGCGCCACCTGTGCCACCGCGGCCAGTTCGGTGATCAGGTCGTCGAGTTCGGTTGCCGCCGTGACCGATTCCGGAATGAGTACGGTGCCGCCGTCGGTGCGCAGCACCCACAGCGCCTTGTCCGCACAGCGCGCGGAGAGTTCGGCCTGCACGCAGCGCAGCCGGCGGCGTGCCACCAGCTGCCCGTTCACCGCCGGATGCTGTTCGCCCGGATGCGCGGGAATGCCCAGTGCCAGAACGTAGTACGCGTCCTCCAACTCGACGCCGCGGGCATGCGCCTGCGCGGCTGCGGGCTGTCCGGACAGCAGTGCGGCGGCCAGGCCGAGCGCTTCGAGCTGGGGCGGGATGGTCACCTGCGAGGTGGTGTCGGCGATGGCGAGGGTGGGATCGGGGAGTCCGGTGAGTGCGGTATCGACCACCGAGAGTGCTTCGAGCAGCCGCCGGGCGCTCACGGCGATATCCAGCGCGCCGGCGCGCAGTTCCAGACAGGTTTCGGTAATGGTGCTGACATCGACGGTCGAAACCGCGTCTGCGGGGGCGGGGTTTGACATGTGCGACTCCACTTTTCAGGGAACGCTCGCGTTCCTACTGGTGCGTAACTGTAATGGCGGTCACCTCGCGCAGGCAAGCGCATCATGATGAAACGTCAGCGTCCGGGCCGGTAGAACGAGCTGAGGAGTACGATCGACCGTATGGAAAGTTCGGCCGCGACTGCTGCGGTCACCGATAAAAGACTGCTGCGCGGGGCCCGGACCCGGCAGGTGGTGCTGGCCCGTGCCGTAGATATCGCCTCGCTGGAAAACCTGGAGAGCCTGAGCTTCGGCCGCCTCGCCACCGATTCCGGTCTCAGCAAGGCGGGCATCCAAACCCTGTTCCGCACCAAGGAAATGCTGCAACTGGCCACTGTCGACTACGCGCGGGACCGCTTCATCGCCGAGATCACCCAGCCCGCCCGCGCCAAACCCCATGGCGCGGCCCGGCTTCGCGAACTCATCGAACGCTGGATCGACTACGCTGTGACACCGGTCTTCGCGGGCGGCTGCTTCCAGGCCGCCAACCTCAGCGAATTCGACAGCCGCCCGGGTCCGGTTCGCGATGCGCTCGTGCGCAATCAAAGCGAATGGGTCGGCCTGCTCTCCTATGAGCTCGGCAGGGCGGTCGAAGCGGGCGAGATCGCTCCCCTGGACACCGATCTCGCGGCCTTCCAGATCGACGCCGTCCTCCGGTCCGCCAATACCGCACTGCGCCTGGATGATCCGACCGCCGCCGATAAGATCCGCCGGACCCTGGAAAGCTTCCTGACGCCGCGATAGGCGAGCGTTGCTCACGCCGGAAGCCCCGCACCACTCGGGTGCGGGGCTTGCGGGTTTCGGGATCAGTGCTCCAGCGTGGCGAAGAATTCGCGAATATCGCCGATCAGCAGGTCGGGGACCTCGAGGGCCGGGAAGTGGCCGCCGGAGTAGAACTCCGACCAGTGCGTGATGTTGTGCGCCTTCTCCGCGAAGGCGCGAATGGCGAAATCGGCGGTGGTGAAGACCGCGACGCCGGTGGGCACCGTGCCCTTGGGCTTGGGCGCGAACATGGTGCGGTCGTGGAAACGCTCGTAGTAATAATCGGCGACACTGCGGGCGGTATCGGTGAGCCAGTAGATGGTGACCGTGGTCAGGATCTTGTCCAGGTCGATGGCCTGCTCGGGCAACTCGTGGGTGGCATCGGTCCACTCCCGGTACTTCTCCACGATCCAGGCCAGCTGTGCCACCGGGGAATCCGCGAGCAGCTGGGCCAGGGTGTGCGGGCGGGAACCGGCCAGCTGCATATAGGCCGAGCCGTTGTCCTGGAAGTCCTTCATGGCCGCGAGACGCCGCCGCTCGGCGTCGGTGAGCGCGGCCATATCGGCCGGATCGCCGGTCGGGAAGGTGACCAGCGCGTTCACATGCACGCCGAGGACGTGATCGGCATGCTCACGCGCCAATCGCGGGGCGACGAACGCGCCGTGGTCACCGCCCTGGACGCCGTAGCGGTCGTAGCCGAGGCGGGCCATGAGCTCGGCCAGCGCACCGGCGACTTTGCCGTCATGCCAACCGGTTTCGGTGACCGGTCCGGAGAAACCGTGGCCGGGCAGGGTCGGGATCACCAGGTGGAAGGCCGGGGCCTCGGGATCGCCGTATGCGGCCGGATCGGTCAGCGGGCCGATCAGGTCCAGGAAGTCCGCGGCGGTGCCGGGCCAGCCGTGCACCAGCAGCAGGGGAGTCGCGTCCTGTCGCGTCGAGCGCACATGCAGGAAGTGCAGCCGCTGGCCGTCGATGACGGTGGTGAACTGCGGCTGCGCGTTCAGACGGGATTCGATTGCGCGCCAATCGAATTTCTCGGCCCAGTAGGCGGTCAGCTCGCGCAGATACGCGGTCGGCACACCGCGCTCCCAGCCGGTGCCCGGGGTGTCATCGATCCAGCGGGTCCGGGTGAGGCGGGTGCGCAGGTCGTCCAGGTCGGTCTGCGCGATATCGATGGTGAAGGGGCGGATGGCGGTGTTCTCGCTGCTCATGACATAAATATTTCCGGTAACGACCCCCGCCCCACATCATGAGAATTCGTTATTTACCGCCCGCGCTGGGCTCTTTACCGCGCACCCGGCATGATCGAGCCGGTGGTGAATCTTCCGGTCAGCAGTGCCCTCATCGGCCGCGGCGGCGAGCTGGCGGCGCTGCTCGACGCGGTCGGTGGCGCGACCCATACCGTGCTGATCGCGGGTGAGGCCGGGATCGGAAAATCCCGGCTCATCGGCGAATTCACCCGGCGACTGGACCGCGAAACCCTGGTGCTGCCGGGTCGCTGCCCCGAATTCGGTTCCGACGGTGTGGCTTTCGCGCCCTTCCTGGCTGTCATGCGCAGGTTGCTGCGCGAACTCGGGGTCGCGGAGATGGCGGCACTGCTGCCACCCCAACCCGCCCTGGCGAACTGGCTGCCGCAGCTGGCGGTGCATACCGGCACCGCGGCCCCGGAGCCGGATCGGATTCGGCTGTTCGGTGAGATCCTCACCGTCATAGAGCAATTGGCCATGACCCGGCAGACAGTGCTGATCCTGGAGGATCTGCACTGGGCCGATGCCGCCAGCCGCGAACTGCTCACCTTCCTGGTCGCCAACCTGGCCGACGGCGATGTGCTGCTCATCGGCAGCTACCGCCCCGGCGATTCCGGCCCCCTGCGCGAACTGATCGCCGAACTGCGCCGTGATCCCGGCGTGCGCACCCTCGACCTCGCCCCGCTGACCCGGCACGAGGTCGGCCGCCAACTCGCCGCACTACTCGCGCGCGAGCCCGAACCCGCCTTGATCACAACGGTTTTCGAACGCAGCGGCGGCAACCCCCTGTTCGTCGAAGCCCTCGGCCAGGCCCCGGACCAGATCCCCGCCGACCTGGCCGACCTCCTCCTCGGCTTCCAGCGCGGCCTCACCCCGCCCGCCCACGCCCTCCTGCGCATCGCCGCCGCCATCGGTTCCCCCATCCGCCACGACCTGCTGGCCGAAGCCGTGGACCTCCCCTCGGACGCCCTGCACGCGGCCCTGCGCGAACTGGTGACCCGCCAACTTCTACTCACCACCGACACCGGGTACGAATTCCGCCACATCCTCATCCGCCAGGCCGTCTACAACGACCTGCTCCCCACCGAACGCACCCAACTCCACACCCGCCTGGCAGAAGTACTGCGCACCAACCCTTCCCAATCTATGTACGCCACCGAACTGGCCTGCCACGCCGCCGCGGCCGGAGACATCCCCGTTGCCCTGACGGCGTACTGGTCAGCCGTCGTAGGAGCGTCGGTTGCCACCGGCGGGACGTCAACCGCCGCCGAGGTGTCAGGCACATCGGCTGAGACCTGCACCGGTCCTGCGGCTTCCTCGAGCGTTTCCGCACCGGAACGCGTCGCGTACCTCGAACAGGTCCTTGTCCTGTGGGATCGAGTCCCGAACGCCGCAGTGCGGCTGGGAGTCGCGAAAGTCACTGTACTGGAACAGCTCACCGAGTCCGCCATGGCCTCCGGTGCGATCGAATCCGGAATCGCCGCCGCCGACGCCGCTTTGGAACTCATCGACAGCACCGCGAACCCCGACCTCGCCGCGCGCCTGCACCTGCGCCGCGCCGCCCTGCGCGGCTCCACGGGCGCAGGCCCCGGCGAGGACCTGACCCGAGCCCTGTCCCTGCTCCCGTCCACTCCCTCCACCCTCGAACATGGCCAAGCCCTAGCCCAATTCGCCCTCACCACCGTCTTCGCCGGCAACCCAGCCGCAGCCGCCCCCGCCGCCAACACCGCCCTTTCCCTCGCCGAATCCCGCAATGCCCCAGCCCTGGCCGCCCGCTCCCACGCCTACCTCGGCCTGATAGCGGCGAGTGGCACCGCGGCTGATTCGGGTCATGAGGTCGCGCTGGGCCATTTCGAAGCGGCCAGGGCGGCAGCGGGATCGGCGGGCGATCCGCTGGTGCTGCTGGATGTGGTGACGTGGGAGTCGGCTGTACTGCTGGCGGCGGGGGAGTATCGGGCCGCGATTTCGGCCGTGCAGCTGGGATTGCGGGTGGCGCAGCAGAGTTTCCGATTCGCCGAGAGTGCGCCGATTCTGCTGGTGAAGTGGGTGCAGGCGTTGACCGCGCTGGGACGGTGGACGCAGGCGCGGGCGGTCGTGGACGAGGCGGAGTTCGAGCGACTGCCGCCGTTGAGCCGAGCGGCATTGCTCCTGAGTTACGGGAAAATCGCACTGGGGCAGGGCGATATGGAGGCCGCGCGAGCATGCGCGGGACGCGCGGGCGAGCTACTCGGCGACGGACGATGGGCGATCCCCTATCGGCTCCAGTGGCAGTTGCTGAACGGTTCGATCGCGATGCGGTTGGGTGATGAGATCGGTGTGGACCGCGCGCTGATGGAAGTGTGGTCGCTCGATGATGTGACCGCCACACTCGAGGCGCACCCGCACGATGCCTGGCCGGTACTCGCGCTGGCAGCTCGGCGGTGGGCCGCGCGCTCCGACGCTGACGGCGCGCGGGTTGGGCGCGGCAGCAGCGACTCTCGGTTGGCACGCGGTGCGGAGGACTTGGCCGTATCCCCGACGGGGCCGGGCGGAGATGGTCCGAGCGGGGCGGAAAACGGGCGGGCCGACCTCGTTGTGGAACGGGTACTGGCGGTGGGAGATTCGCTGTCCTGCACGTCGTCGGTGGATGTGGCGCATCGGG
This sequence comes from Nocardia sp. NPDC052001, assembly GCF_040680615.1. Lineage (NCBI taxonomy): Bacteria > Bacillati > Actinomycetota > Actinomycetes > Mycobacteriales > Nocardiaceae > Nocardia > Nocardia sp. NPDC052001. The sequence goes on from NZ_JBFAXC010000002.1 coordinate 272,885, forward strand.
CCGCCGTCCATGCGCATCGGGACGGAACGGTTCCGGGTTGGGATATCGCGGTGCGGGCGTGGCGGGGTCTCGAGCAGCCCTTCGAGGAAGCGGAGAGTCTGTTGGCAATAGCGGAATTGCTTGCGGGACAGGGGGATCGGGAAGCAGCGGCGAGCGCCCTGGGGCGGGTGGTCGAGTTGGCCGGTGGGCTGTCGGCGGAGCCGCTGATCGCCGCCGCCGGGCGGGTGGCGACGCGGGCGCGGATTTCGATCGCCGGAGGTGGCGGTGAGTCGCCGAAGGTGCGGGAGAGCGGTGGCTCGCGCACCTTCGGGCTCACCGCGCGGGAGCTCGAGGTGTTGCGGTTGGTGGCGAAGGGGTTGAGTAATCGGGGGGTGGCGGGGGAGTTGTTCATCAGCGCGAATACGGCGGGGGTGCATGTTTCGCGGATTCTCACGAAGCTGGGGGTGGCTTCGCGTACCGAGGCGGCCGCGTTCGCGCATGAGCACGGGCTACTCGGATAGGGCGGCGGGGAGGTCGAAGAGGGTGAAGATCTCCGCGTCCTGGTAGACGGTGAGGCGGGTGATGGAATCGCCTGTGAGGGTGAATATTTGGAGGGTGTGCAGGGTGTAGTGGCCCTCGGGGGCGCGGACGTAGGCGGCGATGGCGGGCTGGCCGTTGGCGGCCAGGGGCAGCATGCGCCAGTCGGTGCCGTTCCATTCGAAGACCTGTGCCAGGAATTCGGTGTAGTGCGCGCGGCCGCGGAACCAATTGAGCATGGGCGGCATTTCCATGATCACATCGTCGGCGAGCAGTTTTTCCAGGGCGGTCAGATCCGCCTTGCGGAACGCGTCGACATAGCGGTCCACCACGGCCCGCTGGGCATCCGGTTCGGCGATATCGTCCTCATGAATGCCGCTCGCGGACAATGTCTTTCGCGCCCGCTGTAGTGCGCTGTTGACCGCCGCCGGAGTCATGTCCAGCGCCTGCGCGATCTGCCCGACGGGCCAGTCCAGCGCCTCGCGCAGCACCAGTGCCGCGCGCTGCCGTGCGGGCAACTGCTGCATGGCCGCCACCAGCGCCAATCGCAGACTACCGCGCGCCGCCGCGACTTCGGCCGGATCGCCGATGAGCGCGTCCGGAATCGGCTGCAGCCACGGCACTTCCCCGCCGTGCACCAGCGTTTCGCGCGGATCGTCTCCCGGCGGCCCGCCCAGCCCGGCGGGCAATGGCCGCCGCGTGCGCTGCTCCAACGCGGTCAGGCACGCGTTGGTGGCGATCCGGTACAGCCACGTGCGCATGGACGCGCGACTCTCGTCATAGCTGTCGCGCGCCCGCCACGCGCGCAGCAGCGTCTCCTGCACCAGATCCTCGGCATCGTGTACCGAGCCGAGCATGCGATAGCAGTGCGCCAGCAATTCCCGCCGGTAGGGATCGGTGCGGGTGCTGAATTCATCGGCCACCCACCTTTTCTACGCCACACCGATGACATCCCGGCGCACCGCCGGTAGGTACTCGTGAGCCGCCGACCGCGCGGCGAAAACAGGAGGATCACCATGAACGACACCGCCGTACAGGCCACCGACCGGGCCGCCGTACTCGAGGTCATCGACGGCGTCTATCGCGCCTGGGCCGCCAATGACGCCGACGCCTTCGTGGCCGACTATCTCGCGGACGCCACCTCGATCGTGACGGGCTCGCGCACCGACGGCCGGGAATCCGTCCGCGCCCGCTTCGCCGCCATGTTCACCGGACCGCTGCGCGATTCATCCGTGCGCGATGAGCTGCTGTCCGTGCGCTTTCCGGCCCCGGACACCGCGATCGTGAACAGCCGCAGCGGAGTTCAGCTCGCGGATCAGACCGAACCCCAACGCTGGGAATTCGCGACCTGGGTACTGGTCCGCAAGGATGGCGATTGGTTCGTGGCGGCCTACCACAACTGCGCGGCATAACCTCGGTAAAACGACGCCCCCTTCCGCGAATGCGGAAGGGGGCGGGGATTTTTCGTCGGGTCAGCTCGAGTTACGGCACGACCTCGACCGCGTCACCGGGATTGAGGTAGTTGAAGAACTGCTTGGCACCATCGGGCGTCATGCGAATGCACCCGTGCGACTTCTTGTCCACCGGTCCGATATGAAACGCGATATCACCGTTGAAGAAGATGGCGTACTCCATCGGCGCCTGATGCAGGGTGCTCCAGTGGAACGGCCGCTTGAAGTCCACGTGGAAAAATCCCGGCGGCGTTTCGAATCCGGGCATACCGTGCGAAATCGGCGTCGGCCCGTAAATCACCTTGCCATTGTCCATCAGCCACGCCTCATTGGTCCCCAGCCGCAGGCAGGCCCGGGCCTGAGCGGAGCAGGGCGCGGTGACCGGCTGGGTCGGAATGATCGCCGGAGCACCCGGCACGTCCGGGCCGCCGGGCCACAGCGGTTCGGCCTGCGCCGGTGCGGCCGCCAAACCGGCGGCCACGCCCGCGAAGACGAGGGATCGCATTGCCGAGCCGAGGGAACACTTGCTCATCATCGAGTCATCTGACCTCTCTAGCCTCGCCCACCGCCCGGTGTACTCGCCTGCCAGGGCGAAGGGACATCTCTATTCGTCTCGTGCAATTGATCATTCTGCGCGGTCTGTACCTGGATTCGCGGGACAAACTCGCGGGTCGCGCGCCGACACGCCCCCGCCATGCCGGAAATTCACCGAACCGGTGGCAGCGTGCGCTCATTCGGGTCGGCCCCCGTGGGCATATACGCACCATTGTTCGGAATGTCCGGTCGCGGGGCATTGGAGGAGCCGCGAATCTGCTGTTCCGGTGGCGGATTGACGCAGTAGGTCCAGCGGAACAGCGTGTCGTCCTGCACCACGTACTGCGGTGTCATTTTCGTCGTGTAGTTGCACCACGGCCGCGGCCAGATATCGACAATGGTGTAGAACTCGTTGTCGTGCGCGGGCACGCCCATCGCCGAGGTGCCGATCACCAGCGCGGGAAACAGCGCGCGCAGTGCTGGCGTCCGCAGCAGCGCCGCGTGCACCACCGCGGTCATATTGGTCGCCAGGCTCTGAATCGGATCCTGATTGCGATCCAGGATGCCGTCCAGCACCGCCAGCTGTTCGGGCGCGTGATCGAGAATCTGCCGCAGTTCGGCATTGGCGGCATTGACCTGATCGAACAGCAGCCGCGAATTGCGGGTCAGCGTGCCCAGATCCGGCTGCGCGTGCGTCGAGGTGCTCGCGATGGACCGCAGATTGGTGATGAGGCTCGTCGTCTGCGGCAGCAGATTGTCCAGGCCCGTGGTGGCGATGCTGATGCCCTCGATGAGATGCCGCAGCTGATCCTGTCCGCCGCTGAGCGCGGTATCCAGTTCGGTCAGAATGGCGTTCATCTTGTTCGGATCGATCTGCGCGAGTAGATCATTGGAGTTCGCGAGGGTCTCCCAGATCGGCACCGGAGTGCTGATTCGCAGTGGATCGAAGCGGATCACCTGCCCGTCTTTCAGGAACGGTGCGTGATCGGTATTGGGCCGGAAGTCGATGTACTGCTCACCGGCCCCGGACAGTGCGCCCACGTGGATGGCCGTATCGGCCGGAATCCGGTACTTGTCCTCGATTTCGGCGACCGCTTCCACCTGGGCCCCGTTATCGATGATCGACACCGATTTCACGGTGCCCACCCGGTAGCCGCGCCAGGTGACGTCATTGCCCGCCTGGACCCCGCCGGATTTATCCAATTGCACAGTGACGCTGTAACTTCCGCCCGGTCGCACCCGGGCGATATCGAACAGCAGATAGCTCGATCCGGCCAGCAGGCAGCCCACCAGCGCGACATTGGAAATCAGCATTTTGTGTTCTCGCAGAATGCCCAACAGGCCCGCCTTCATCGCCGATCACGGACAACAGGTGCAGTGCTGTGTGAAGCGCAGAGCAAAAGCTGTGTGAAGCGCAGAGCTAACTCGTGGCGAAACTGCGGGCAATACTAGGCGACGCCGGCGGACCCCGGACCCGGACATGCATGTAGCGCGCGTGTGAACCCCTCGTACCCACGCGCGAACATGACTGTGTTGTGCGGCCACACCGGTGATCTGTCGCCCACTGGTGCGGCCGCGAAATGACAGTGCCAGTCCGCGATGAAAAGAGAATGAACGTTCGCTATTGTCCGGGATCGGGGGAGAACAACGTGGTCAGCGTGGGTGGGGGCAGCCCCGCGCGCCGGAATGCCTCGGTGGCGTCGCGGAGTTCGCGTGCGGCGGTGGCGGTATCGCCGCGTTCGGCCACCGCGGCCGAGTGCAGCGCCAGGGCCCGGGCGCGATCGATGGGATCGGCCGCCATGCTGAGCAGCGCCAGGGCCCGGGCGGATTCGGCCTCCGCGGCGCAGCTGCGTCCCGCCCGCAGATGAGTCTGGGCGAGCCGGGTGCGTGCCCAGCCCTCCCAGAGCCGGACGCCGTTCCGCTGGGCGATGCGCACCGCCTCCTCGCCCAGGCGTAGCGCGTCGTCGTGCTGACCGAGTAGTGAACGGGTGGCGGCCAATTCGTGATGCGCCCAGCCCAGGGCGACGAAATTGGAGCATTCGCGCGCCATCTCGATGGCTCGTTCGGCGACCGCGACCGCCTCGTCGTACTGTCCGGATTCGCAGAGCGTGCGGGTGGCGAGGGCCAGAATCCACGCCTCCATCGAGCGATCGCCCAGCGCGCGGGTGAGCGCCACCGCATTGGCGTAGTGCCGATGCGAGTCCTTGGTATTGCCGAGTCGCCGGTCCGCGATGCCGAGCAGCAGTTCGGCGAGCACCTGTAAGCGGCGGCCCGCATCGTCGACCGGCGGTGAAATGGCTTGCAGGAACTCGAGACTCGCCTGCACCTCGCCCAGCCCGACCTGCATGATGGCCCCGAGCGCGGTGCGCAAGCGGCGCACGCTGCCGCTGTCACCCTCCTGGGTCGCGGTGTGCAGCAGCGCTTTCAGCGCGTCGGCCACTTCGCGCGCACCGGTGCCGCCGTCCATCACCTCGGCCATGACCCAGGCCAGATCGGCGGCCAGGGCTACCCCCGGTCCGCCCAGGCGGGCGGCCTGCCGGTGCAGGGCGATGATCACCGGTCGCTCGATATCGTTCCAGCGCTGGCCGTCCGCGCCGCCGGTGCAGGCGTGCCCGGGCACGGTGGTGGGAACCAGCAGCCGGGTTGTGTTGCTGTAGTCGATGGCGCTGAGCAGGTTCTTGGCGCTGGCCAGGTAGTAGTCCAGCAGTCGCGCCAGCACCTGCGCCTCGTCCTCCCCGGGTTGGTCGCGGGCGAACAGGCGCAGCAGATCGTGGAAGTGATAGCGCCCGGGCGCGGTGGTCTCGAGCAGACTCAGATCCACCAGCTCCTCGCACAGGTACTCGCCCTGTGCGGTGGATACGCCCAGGACGGCGGCCGCGGCCTCGGTGGGCAGATCCGGGACGTCGGCGCGGGCGAGTGTGCGAAAAGCCCTGGCCTGCTCCGGATTCAGCTGTCCGTAGCCGAGCCGGAAGGCGGCGTCGAGGGTGAGTTCACCGGTCCGCAGCACATCGAGCCGCTGATTCTCATCGGCGAGCCGGGCCGCCATCGAGGCGATGGTCCAGCGCGGGCGCACCGCCAGTCGCGCGCCGACAATGCGCACGGCCAGCGGCAGGCAGGCGCACAGCGTGATCACCGCGTGCGCGGCGGCGGGTTCGGCGGCAATGCGTTCCGCGCCCAGAATGCGGGTGAGCAGGGTCATCGCCTCGGCGGGTTCGAGCACATCGAGGCGGGTCCGGCGCACGGCCGGGAGTTCGGTGAGGGTGGAGCGGCTGGTGATGAGCACCGCCGTGCCCGGGGTGCCGGGCAGCAGCTGGCGCACCTGCGCGCTGTCCCGGGCATTGTCCAGCACCAGCAGAATTCGCCTGTCGGACAGCATGGTCCGGAATTGCGCGGCCCGATCGTCGACGGCCGGGGGGATATCGCTCTCCGCGACGCCGAGCGCGCGCAGGAATCCGCCCAGCGCGTCACCGGGCGCGGTGGGCTCCTCATCCACGCCGCGCAGGTTCACGTACAGCTGCCCGCCCGGGAAGCGATCCCGCACCCGATGCGCGACATGCAGTGCGAGCGTGGTCTTTCCGACCCCGCCCATACCGCCCACCGCGGAGATGACCACCGCGCCCGCGTCACCGCCGAGCTGTGCGGCGATCTCATCGGCCACCCGGGAGCGACCGGTGAAATCGGCTATGTCCGGCGGCAATTGGGCCGGGGTGCGGTCCCGTCCGGGGCGGCGCACCGGCGGCAGTTCGGCGCGCAGAATGCGGGCGTGTACCGCGCTCAGTTCCGGTCCGGGTTCCACCCCGATGCCCTCGACCAGCGCGTGCCGGGCGCGGGCATACTCCTGCAGCGCCTCGGCCTGCCGTCCGCTGTGATAGAGCGCGGTCATGAGCAGTGCCCGGAAGCGTTCGCGCAGTGGATGTTCCACGATGAGCGGTCCGAGTTCGGCGACCGCCTCGGCGCTGTACCCGGTATCGATATCGAGGGCGAGCCGATCCTCGAGGATGGTGAGCCGCCACTGTTCGAGCCGGGCGCGCTGGCGTTCGGCGTACGGTCCGGGCAGTGCGCCCAGGGCCGCGCCCTGCCATCGGCCGAGCGCGTCGAGCAGGATTTCCCGGGCGGCGGACGGATCGTCGTCACGCAGTTGCGCGGCCGTCTCGACGCGTTCGCGCACCTCACCGATATCGGTGCGGCCGTCCGGAATCCGCAGCGCGTACCCGTCCCCGATGGAGATCAGCATGGCGGCCGGGGCGCGGGTGATGCGCTCGGGCTCCAGTTCCCGGCGCAGTTTGGCCACGTGGGTGCGCAGTGCCGATACCGCGCGCGGCACCGGATCCTCACCCCAGATGCCCTCGACGAGTTCGGCGGCCGTCACCGCCTTGCCCTCGCGCAGCAGCAGTGCCACCAGCACGGCCCGCCGCTGCGGCGGACCCAATTCCAAGGGCGTGTCCGCGCGCCAGGCGCGGACCTCACCCAGGAGTGCGAACTTCAACAAACCGACCTCCCCGTTCGGGGGAGTCTAGAGGGAAACCCCGGCAACCGATCAGCGGCCTGCCAGCAGCGATCCGCTCCTCCCACGATGGAATATCGAGGCATTCGCGGTTCTCCGCTGCCGAATCCCGCACCGATCCGCACAAGCTCAGCCGGTCCGGCCGCCCTGGGACCGTTCGACATCACCATCCCCTGGTCGGCGCTGGATTCGGTACTCGAGCCCGGATTGTCCGGAGTCCTGGCGAGCTGAGCGCGCACACTGGAGGTATGGATCCTGTCGTAGCCCTGCGCCAGATCGCCTTCTACAAGGACCGCGCCCGCGAGGACACCCGGCGCGTGATGGCCTACCGCAATGCCGCCGACATCATCGAGGGACTCGATGCCGAGCGGCGCGAACAGCTGGGCAAAGCGAACGATTGGCAATCGTTGCCGGGAATCGGCCCGAAGACCGCGGCCGTGATCGCGCAGGCCTGGGCGGGCCGGGAGCCCGATGCGCTGGTGACGTTGCGGTCGGCGGCGAAGGACCTGGGCGGCGGCGAGTTGCGGGCGGCGCTCAAAGGCGATCTGCACCTGCACTCGAACTGGTCCGACGGCGTCGCCCCCATCGCCGAAATGATGGCCGCCGCACAGGCTTTGGGGCATGAATACTGTGCGCTCACCGATCATTCGCCCCGGCTGACGGTGGCGAACGGCCTCTCACCCGACCGGCTACGGCGGCAACTCGATGTCATCGACGAACTGCGCGAACAGTTCGCGCCCATGCGCATTCTCACCGGTATCGAGGTCGACATCCTCGATGACGGCTCCCTCGATCAGGAGCCCGAATTGCTGGATCGCCTCGATATCGTGGTCGCCAGCGTGCACTCCAAGCTCAAGATGGAATCCGCCGCCATGACCAGGCGCATGGTGCGCGCGGTATCCGGTGGTCAGGCCGATATCCTCGGCCACTGCACCGGCAGACTGGTCGAGGGCAATCGCGGCACCCGCCCGGAATCGGCGTTCGACGCCGAAGCGGTCTTCACCGCATGCCGCGATTACGGCACCGCCGTGGAGATCAACTCCCGGCCCGAACGCCGCGACCCGCCCACCCGGCTGCTGAAGCTCGCCCTGGACATCGGCTGCGACTTCTCCATCGACACCGATGCGCACGCCCCCGGACAACTCGATTTCCTCGGCTACGGGGCACAGCGCGCACTGGACAACGGCGTGCCCGCCGAGCGGATCATCAACACCTGGCCCGTGGACAAACTGCTCGCCTGGACGAGCTAGACCCGTAACCCGCGCCACCTGATTGGGAGCCGCGCGAAAACCAGTGGCGCGCTTATCCGCTCATCGGGCATGGTGATCCCCATGTTCGCGTACCCCATCGCCGTCGCATCCGCAGTCGCGGGTGCGCCGAGCGCTGCGCAGGTTGTCGCGGCATTCGGCGGCGCACGAAGCTGACCTTCTCCGGGACGTCCCGGGACCTCAGACGGGGAAGGTCCGCTTCCTCATGAGGTCCCTGTAATCACGGCTCCCAGACGGAGAATTCATCATGGCCAAGCAGGCCTTCGTGCGTACCAAGCCGCATCTGAACATCGGCACCATGGGTCATGTCGACCACGGCAAGACCACCCTGACCGCCGCCATCACCAAGGTGCTGGCCGAACAGGGCGGCGGTTCCTATATACCGTTCGATCGCATCGATCGCGCGCCGGAGGAGATCGCGCGCGGTATCACCATCAATATCGCGCACGTCGAATACGAAACGGCCACAAGGCATTACGCGCACGTCGATATGCCGGGGCACGCCGACTTCGTGAAGAATATGATCACGGGGGCGGCCCAGCTCGACGGTGCCATCCTGGTGGTATCGGCGCTGGACGGCGTCATGCCGCAGACCGCCGAGCATGTGCTGCTGGCCCGGCAGGTCGGGGTCGAGCACATCGTGGTGGCGCTGAACAAGGCCGACGCCGGTGACGGCGAGCTGCTGGAGCTGGTCGAGCTCGAGGTGCGGGAACTGTTGTCCGCCAACGGTTACGACGGCGACGGGCTGCCCGTGGTGCCGGTTTCGGGATTGCTCGCGTTGCAGGGTGATCCGGAGTGGTCGGCCGCGCTGCTGCGGCTGCTCGCGGCCATCGACGAGTACATCCCGATGCCGGTGCGCTACACCGACGCGCCGTTCCTGATGCCGGTGGAGAACGTGCTCACCATTACCGGTCGCGGCACCGTCGTGACCGGGGCCATCGAACGCGGCCGGGTGCGCATGGGCGACCGGGTGGCGGTGCTGGGGTATGGCGAGGGCCTGGAGTCGATCGTGACCGGCGTCGAAACCTTCGGCCGGACAATGGAATCGGCGGAGGCGGGCGACAATGTGGCGCTGCTGCTACGCGGTGTGCAACGCGGTCAGGTCAGTCGCGGTCAGGTGGTCGCGGCGCCGGGCAGCATTGCCGTGCACACCGGGTTCACCGCCCGGGTGCAGCTGCTCAGCGCGGCGCAGGGCGGGCGGCGCACGTCCATCGTGAGCGGTTATCGGCCGCAGTTCTATCTGCGCACCGGTGACGTGGTGGGCGATGTGGTGCTGCCGGACGGCCGTGCGCATCCGGGGGACACCGTCGAGATGTCGGTGACCCTGGGCCGTCCGGTTCCGCTGGAACCCGGTCTCGGCTTCGCGATCCGCGAGGGTAGCCGGACCGTCGCGGCGGGCACGGTCCTCGCGGTGAGCGAGTAGGCGGCACGCAAGGATCTCGGCCCCGGGCATTCACCCCCGGGGCCGAGAATTCCACGCTCCCACCGTGTGTCGCGAGAATTTGGACTGGTCGGTCTGTCGCATAGTCTGACGGCATGACCTCTCGTCGCCGGAAGTTTGCCGCTGTTCTCGGAGTGACCGCCCTCGGCGCGGTCGCGCTGACGGGTTGTTCGAGCGGATCGGACCGGGACGCCGATCGCATCGACGTCGGCGTGCTGGTCATCACCATGTTCGATCCCGAGAACCAGGTCTGGCTGCAACGGGAGCAGCTGCCCACCACCGTCGAAGTCGCGGGTGCGTACAAACCGGTGCGCTGCAATGACGATCACCTGTGCGTGGCCGAGACCGGCCAGGGCAAGGCCAATGCCGCCACCACCATGATGGCCATCCTCGGCAGCGATAAATTCAATTTCGACCGGGCGTATTTCCTCACCGCGGGCATCGCGGGCACCCCGCCTGACCGGGGCACCCTCGGCTCGGCCGTCTGGGCGCGGCGGGTGGTCGATTTCGATCTCGGCAATCACCTGGATCCAGCTGAGGCTCCCGGCGTTCCCTACGGCTTTCGTCCGGTGGAGGACTACAACACCGCCGCCTATGACCTCAACACCGCACTGGTGGACAAGGTCTACGACGCCACCCGCGAGGCGACCCTCGCCGACAGCCCGGAGGCGACCGCCGAACGCGCCATGTACCCCGGCCAGGAAGGTCGCAAGCCCTCGGTCATGAAGTGCGACACCATGACCGGTGACGACTTCTACTCCGGTAAACCGCTCTCGGATACCGCCCGCTACATCATGGGCCTGCGCACCAAAGGGCAGGGCGATTACTGCACCACCCAGATGGAAGACAATGCCACCGCCACCGCGCTCGAGGCGCACGGTTATCTCGACCGCTATCTCTCACTGCGCACCGTGAGCAATTTCGACCAGCCGTATTCGGGGCAGTCGGTCGTCGATCACATCGACCACTCCACCGCGGGGTTCCAGCTGGGCCTGGACAACGCGTACACGGTGGGCCGCGCCGCCGCCGACTACCTGTTGAAGAACCCGCCCGCGAAGTGAGGGCTATCCGGCGGAAACGCCTGCGGGAGTGAGCAATCGGCGCGCGGGGGCCGGGTTCAGCACGCGGGCGGCCAGGGCTTCGGGCGCACCCGCGCGACCGCGCATACCCGGGAAGGCGTTGACGTCGATGATCACGGGCGAACCGTGCACCTCGAGCATGTCGACGCCGTAGATATCGAGGCCGAACACCTCTCCGACCGCCAGCGCCAGATCGGCCCACGGATGCGGAATCCGGGACGCCCGGTCCGGCAGCCGAGGGTCGGGCGCGAACTCCGATTGCCGCAGCGCGGCGAAGACCTGATCGTCGATCACCCAGAGTTTGTGATCCCAGCCGGTGCCGGGGGTGAAGTCCTGCACCACGATCGGCTCATCCGGCCAGCGCTGCGTCACCGCCCGCAGTTCCTCGGCATCGGCCACCCGGGTGACGAGATCACCGCGGCGGCTATGCCTGCTCTTGATCACCAGTGGTCGCTCGAAATCACCGAGATGACGCGGATTGGGCAGCACGGTGGTCGCGGCGAACGGAAATCCGGCCTCCACCGCCCGTCGCGCCATGAACGCGCGATCCTGGCAGAATTCGGTGCTCGCGGCCGAATTCAGTACCGGCACACCGCTATCCTCCAGTGCGCGCGCCAATCGCAGAGCTGCGGGAGTGCGGGCCTTGAGCAGGTAGATGTCCGCCGGATTCGCCGGTGGCACAGGGGTTTGTGGTGCGAGATGTTCGATGCGATGGCCGTGCGCGGTGAGCAGCGCGGTGGTCTCGGCCAGGAGCGGATGACCCGGATCGCCGGTCAGCAGTCCGATGCGCATTACCGCACCCCCACCGCGAGCGGTTCGGCGAAACGGGTTTCGCGCATTCGCGGTTCGAAGCGCCAGGCCGAACCGCCGCGCGCCAGGTCCACGATGGCGCGGGCCACGGTCGGCACCGCCTGCGGCATCTGACCGAAGCTGGGAAAGTCATTGACGTCCACCACGATCGGGCCGTCCGGGCCGCGCACGATATCGAGACCGTACAGATCCAGGCCGAACACCTCACCTACTCGCGTCGCGATCTCGGCGATCTCGGGTTCCAGGGTCACCGCGCGATCGGGTGCTTTGCGGCCGCCGGTGCGCAGCGGAGAGACACGCTCGGTGCCGTACACCTGCCCGCCCACGCAGTAAACCTTCAGATCCACACCGGAATTGGGGACGAATGGCTGCGCGATGAGCAGGCCCTGATCGGCGCGGTCGATGGCGGCCAGATGTTCGGGTCGCTCCACCACGCGCACATCACGTCCGGAGCTGCCGTCGGCGGGTTTGACCACCAGTGGGAAGCGTGCGGCCGGAATCCGCGCCAGATCGCGCGGCCGGGCCGCCGCCCAGGTGGTGGGCACGGGCAGGCCGTGCGCGGCGGCCAGGGCCGCGGCGCGGGCCTTATCCCGCACGCCCCGAATGGATCTCGCGTCATTGATGGTGGTGAGCCCGGATGCCGCGGCGGCCTCGAGCAGTCCCAGTCCCGGTCCGCCGGAAACCGTCTTGAGCACCCACGCGTCATGGTGCCCGCGTTCGACCAGCGTATTCAGATCCAGCAGCTCACCGCCGGGCCGCACCACGTCCACCCGATGACCCCAGGCTCGCAGTTGGTGAATCACGCTGCGCGGCATGCCGTCCCGGCGGTACTGCTCCTCCACCAGAAAACACAGACTGACTCGCGCCGCCATTCGTTCCCGCTCCCACATTTTGCTGTTCCCGCCCCGAGCGGTCCAGAATTGATCGCCGATTGTTCACCAAGATCATCGCTCTGGCAACCGATAGCGCAACACCACGGCCGCAACGGATCTCGCCGGTGTGGCCGCGATTCTCTGGTCCAGCAGGGCATCTCGGCACGACCATGGAGTGATGGAACGAGGTCACTATGAGGACGATCACCGCGCTTTCGCCGAACTGGCCCGCGGTTTCGTGCGCAAAGAGGTTGCGCCGCACTATCTGGAGTGGGAGGACGCGGGCATCGTGCCCCGCGAGGTCTTCGCCCGCGCCGGGGAACTCGGCCTGATCGGATTCGCCGCACCCCGCGAATACGGCGGCCTCGGCGTCGCGGACTTCCGCTTCAATCAAATCCTCATCGAGGAATTCATGGATGCCGACTGCGCGGGCGTCGGCCTGAATTTCGCGCTGCACAACGATATCTGCACGCCGTATCTGACCGGGCTCACCACCGCCGCACAACGCGAGCGCTGGGTGCCCGGCTTCGTGGCGGGCACCTCGATCGCCGCCATCGGCATGACCGAACCCGGTGCCGGATCCGATGTCGCGGGCATTCGCACCGCCGCGGTGGATAGGGGCGATCACTTCCTGGTGAACGGCGCGAAGACCTTCATCACCAATGGCATCAACGCCGATCTGGTCATCACCGCGGTCCGCACGTCCCCCGATCGCCATCGCGGTCTCACCCTGCTGGTCATCGAACGCGGTATGTCCGGCTTCGAGCGCGGCCGCAATCTCGACAAACTCGGTCTGCACTCGCAGGACACCGCCGAGTTGAACTTCACCGATGTGCGCGTCCCCAAGGAGAATCTGCTCGGTGAACCGGGCCGCGGCTTCGAATACCTGATGCGGAACCTGCCCCAGGAGCGCATGCAGATCGCCGTCGCCTGCCTGGCGCGCGCCCGCGCCGCCCTGCGCACCACCGTCGAATACGTCTCCGGCCGAACAGCTTTCGGGCAATCCATCGGCGCGTTCCAGAACACCAAATTCGTGCTCGCCGACGTCGCCACCGAGATCTCGGTCGCCGAGGCGTTCATCGACAAATGCGTCCTGGAACTCAATGCCGCCCGGCTCACCCCGGCCGATGCCGCCAAAGCCAAACTCTGGGCCTCGGAAATGGAATTCCGCTGCCTGGACCGCTGCCAACAACTGTTCGGCGGCAACGGCTATATGCGCGAATACCCGATCGCCCGCGCCGCGGCCGACGCCCGCGTCACCCGCGTATACGGCGGCACCTCGGAGATCATGCGCGAAATCATCGGCCGCGACCTGAAACTCACCTGACCGCAGCCGAACCCATTCCACCCGCGATACGAACGACACCCCGAGCGCACCGGCAATAGCGGTGCGCTATCGGATTCCTGACGTAGGCTCGCCCGGCGTGTGGCCCGGTGTGTTCAAGTCGTCGTCCTCGGGAGAATGATTTGGCGTTTCTGCGTGCTCCAATGGCATTCGCGCTGTCGATAGCCTGTGTGGCAGGGGCTTTCGTCGCCGCTCCCGCATCGGCGGAACCACCGCAGATCGATGATTCGCTCGGCTCACGCCTGGTCCTCGGGGTGGCCGGACTGCCGCCCATGCAGGGGTTGCTGCAGATCTCGCGGCAGCTGTTTCCGGAGCGCGGGCCGTATGTGCCGTGGACCTATCAGTTGCCGCCCGCGCCGGTTCCGCATACCCCGGCCCGGGGTGTGTGCCCGAGTGGCTCGGATCAATGCATCGACGACACCATCGCCGAGATGGAATCGCGGGCCACGGTGATGAAGGCCGACTGCGATGACAACGCGCCGCTGCTGCTGAGCTATCTGCACACCACCAAGGGTGAGCGGGAAATCGCGCGCGAGCGTGGGGGATTCGAGCATCCGGCACATGTCAACGATTGGTCGACCACCTACGCGCACCACTACTTCGACGCCATCGACAACTATTACGTGAACGGCCGGCCGGATCTGGTGCCGGAGTCGTGGAAGCAGAATTTCCGTGCCTCCGATGATCATTCGCTCACGGTGTTCGGCAATGTGGCGGTCGCCTACAACGCGCACATCACCCATGATCTGCCGATCGTCATCGCCGATATGGGCGTCACCGCGCCCGACGGCACCTCCTACAAGCCCGACCACGAGAAGATCGACGAATTGCTCGCGGCGGCCGAGGAGGGAACCGTCGCCGAACTCGCCGCCCTCTACGGCGCGGTCGACCCGGCGATGGCGGCACCCTATGAGATGGAGCCGCTCACCGCGATCGCCTTCGGCCAGGCGATTCAGATCTGGCGCGAATACGCCTGGCGCGGTGGGGAACAGCTGCTACTGGCCCCGACGCCGGAGGCGAAGAGAGCGGTCGAACAGCAGATCGACAATCTCTCCAATCTGCTCGGCGAGGTCATCCTGCGGCTGTTCGCCCGCACCGATCCGGGACCGCATCGCTCGCACTGCCCGGCCGGATAGCGCCCGGGGCGCTAGCGCTTCAGGCCGTAGGATGCGGCGATCATGCGTTCCATCACCGTGCGTGGCAGCAGGCGGCGGAGCGCGAACATGACCGGGGCGTTGGAACCGACGGCGTAGAGCGGTTTCGGGCGGTCCGCCGCGACCGCGCCCAGGATGGTTTTCGCCACTCGTTCCGGGGTGATGCCCTGCCCCATCTTCTCGTCCATCTTGGCCATGAAACGGGCGAAATCGGCTGTGTGGGGCGAACCTTCGTCGATGTACTTGGTGCGGCGCTCGCTCAGGCCGGTATCGATCTGGCCCGGTTCCAGGGTGGTGATCCACACCCCGAACGGGGATTCCTCGAAGCGGGCGGCGGTGGCGAAACCGCGCAGCGCGGCCTTGGTGGCGGCGTAGGAGGAGCGGTAGGGCATGGGGAAACTGCCCAGCATGGAGCCGACCATGACGATGCGGCCGTATCCGCGCTCGCGCATACCGGGCAGCACCGCCTGGGTCAGTGCGACCGGACCCAGCACATTGAGCTGGAACAGGCGCTCGATCGCCGCGGCCGGCAGTTCGGCCAGCGGTCCGGCCTGGCTCTCCCCGGCATTGTTGATCAGCACGTCGACCGTGCCCAGCGCGGTGACGAAGGCCGCGATGGATTCGGCGTCGGTGAGGTCGAGCGCCCGATAGTCCACCCCCGGTACCCGATCGGCCACCGCGATCGTGTCCGGATTGCGGCTGGTGCCGATCACCTTGTCGCCATTGGCTGTGAAGGCCGCGGCGGTCGCTTTACCGATACCGGACGATGCGCCGGTGATCACCACGGTGCGGCTGGAATGCGTGCTCATGAACCTGAACGTTAGCGGGTCCCTCGTCCGGGCGTCTGCGCCGATACCCGTCACCCGCGCACGAGCGAATACCGAGCCACACTCCTACTCCGAAGGCCGGAAGGGCCAGAACAGGCAGTATCAGGATTGTGTGTGAGCTCATGATGCGGATTCCCTCGCGTCGTCACCGATCCGGCAAACCGGATGAGTGTCAATCGCGGTGGCGCGATTTCTGTTACGTGACGAAACGAGACCGCCGGGAAGGTATTGCGGCGCAGGAGTATAGGGAGATGTCCCAACCTTATGGGAAACTGACTCAGACACGGCGGATTCGGCATATCGTGTGACTGTCCGGGTCGCCCCGGGCCGAGTGTGGATGGAATCGATGGGGACCCGGATAGATGTTCGAGTGGGATCTATTGCGCGACAACGCTGAACGCACGCTATGGGCGCCCGCGCCGGGCATACCGCCGGCCGCCTGCCTGGCCGTACTGAGCAGTCGCACACTGCGCGATGCGGTCGAGGTGGCCATGCGATATTCGGAACCGCCCTATGCCGCTGGACAATTGACCTTCGCCGAAGCCGCGGGCGAGGCCCGGCTGATCTTCCACGATCACGAGATTCCGGAGGACGCGCGCGCCGCCCACACCGAGCGGGTCATGACCGCGATCCAGCTCTTCGGCCGGGAACTGCTCGCGGTCGGCATGCCCATGCACCGGGTCAGCTTCCGGCACGGCGGTCCGGCCGATACCTCCCGCTACCGGGCCATCTTCGGGATCGACCCGATCTTCGGCGCGCCCGCCAACGAGGCCGCCTTCGACAGCATGTACCTGGACCTGCCACTTCCGCAGCCCACCGCGTGGGTGCGCGGCACCCGCGAACAACTGTGCCGAAACCTGCTGACCCGCAGACACGCTCGGGAGGGCGTGTCCGGGACGGTACGAGACCTGCTGGTGCGCAACCCCGATGCGGTACCCGATCAAGCCGCGGTGGCCGCCGAACTGTTCATGAGCCCGCGCACCCTGTCGCGCCGCCTCAACGCCGAATCCACCTCCTTCCGCGCACTGCTCGACGAAGTCCGGCAGATGCTCGCCGAAGAGCTGCTGTGCCACACCGAGATGACCACCGAACAGGTGGCGACCCGCCTGGGATATGCCGAGGCGGCCTCGTTCATCCGGGCCTTTCGCCGCTGGCGCGGCTGCCCGCCGCAGGAATTCCGCGTTCGTACCCAGCGTGCCAATTCACCTATCCCGCAACCGGTATAGGTGCGGCGAGCGTAGACCCGCGGAATTCGGCACCCGCGGCTTCGTGAATCGGGACGATATCTGTCATCGACTAATGCCCCGCCGGACGTCGATACTGGAGATCGTGAGCGTATCCGGATCGTCCATTCCGCAGCGGGATCGAATCGAGCGGTTTCTGACCGAGCACGGGGCGGAGAGCATTCCGCATCCGGGCGGGACGCTGCTGGCGCATTTGAAACGGGTGGCGGATCTGCTCGCCGAATGGGACGCGGATTCGCATATTCAGGCGGCCGGGCTGTGCCATGCGGCGTACGGCACGGACGGGTTCGGGCAATCGCTGCTCGATCTCGGGGAGCGGGCGACCCTGGTGAATCTGCTGGGGGAGCAGGCCGAGGCGCTGGTGTACTTCTACGGCAGTTGCGATCGGGGCGAGACCTATCCGGGGCTCGACAGTTCGCCGGTGCGGTTCCGGGATCGGTTCACCGGGCAGGATCAGCACCCCGATCCGGCGACGCTGGCCGCGTTCATGGAGATCACCGCGGCGAACGAGCTGGATGTCATGACGCAGAATTCCGAGCTGGCGGCCGAACACGGTGCGGCGCTGCACGGATTCTTCGGGCGGACCGCGCATTTGCTGTCGCCCAAGGCGTGGCACGCGTGCCATACCTGCCTGCCGCCGATCAATCCCTGAGATCGCCCGGCGGGAAGATCAGGGTGAAGCGCGCACCCCGGCCCGGTTCCGAGCTGACGGTGATGCGGGCGGCATGCAGATCCGCGACCTGGGCCACGATCGCCAGGCCCAGTCCGTGTCCGGCGGTGGCGCGCGCGGTTTCGGCGCGGTAGAAGCGGTCGAAGATATGAGCCGCGTCCGCGGCGGTGATGCCCGGACCGTCATCGCGGACGATGAGTTCGCGACCGCGCACCGTGACCGCGACGGTGCCGTCCGGCGGACTGAATTTCGCCGCATTGTCGAGCAGATTGGTCACCGCGCGAGCCAGCCGGGCCGGGACGCCCGCGATGGTCACCGGTGTGAGGTCGGCCGCGAAGGTGATTGCGGGCCAATGCCTTCGGGCCAGCTCGACTCGTTCGCCGACCAGGGTGTCCAGGCGCAGATCCTCCAGCGGTTCACGGACCGACGCCGGATCGTCGGTGCGGGCCAGATCGATGACATCGGTGACCAGACCCGAAAGTTCCTCCGATTGCACGCGCAATGCGGTTGCGGTCGCATCGAGTTGGGCGGGGGACAGGCGGGCCGCGCGGCGCAGCAGATCGATATTGGTGCGCAATGCGGTGAGCGGGGTGCGCAGCTCATGGGAGGCGTCCGCGATCAAGCGCTGTTGTGCCGCACGGGAATCGCGTTCACCGCGCAGGGCGGCGTCGAGTTCGTCGAGCATGGTATTGATGCTGGCGCCCAGGCGCGCCAGTTCATCGTGACCGGTAATGGTGATGTGCTGGTTGGGATCTCGGGTGCGCGCCACCCGCTCGGCGGCCGCGGTGAGCGTGGCGACCGGGGCCAGCGCACGGCGGGCCAGCACCGTTCCGGCAGCTGCCGCGAGCAGTGTGCCCGCGGCAGCCGCGATGAGCAGCGCGAGGCCGACGCGGCGCAAGCCGATATCGACCGTATCCGAACGCTGCGCCACCTGCACCGCGCTGCCGGGCCGCAACGGTGCGGTGTACATGCGCATGGCATAGCCGCCCAGGGTGATATCGGTGAACCCGCCATCGGCCGAACCCGCTGCCACCGCACGGGTTTCGGCATCCACGGGCAGCGTATGCCCGGGCACATGTTCGGATTCGACGGTGCCGTTGGCCGCCACCACCTGCACGCAGCTCGGCGCGGCCAGATATTCGCAGGAGCCGGACATGGCGGCCACCTCCGGTTCGACCGGGAACTGCCGCACGATTCGGGTAGCTTGGCGGCGCAACCCCAGATCCAGCTCACTGTTGAGCTGATGCCCGACCACCACGTAAGCCGCCGCGCCCATCGCCGCCAGCGCGGAAGCCATTGCGAGCACGAAGAATACGGCGATCCGGCCGCGCAGTCCGAGCCGCCTCACGCCGCACCCAGTCGATAGCCGACCCCGCGCACGGTGTGGATCAGCGGAAGTTCTTCCGGCGCTTCGATTTTGCGCCGCAGATAGCGAATGTAGACCTCCAGTGAATTCGAGGACTGATGTCCCCAGACGCGATCGATGAGCGTCTCCCGGGTCAGGGCCTGTCCGGCATTGCGCAGCAGCACCTCCAACAGCGCGAATTCCGTCCGGCTGAGCTCGATTTCGCGCGTGCCGCGTTTGACGGTGTGCGCGCCGGTGTCCATGACCAGATCACCGGTCGCCAGCAGAACACCGTCCTCGGGATAGGTGCGCCGCACCAGTGCCCGCACCCGCGCCAGCAATTCGTCGAGATCGAAGGGCTTCACCAGGTAGTCATCGGCACCCGCGTCCAGGCCCTCGATTCGATCGGCGACCGCGTCCCGGGCGGTGAGCATGAGAATTGGGGTGCGATCGCCGCGCCCGCGCAGTGTGCGGCAGGCGGTCAGACCGTCCATGAACGGCATGAGCACATCCAGCACCACCACCTCGGGCTGCCAGCGGGCAATCTGTTCCAGTCCGGCGCCGCCATCGGCAGCCGCATGCGTCTCGTACCCCTCGCTGTCCAGGGCGCGCACCAGCGCCTCCCGTACCGAGGCTTCATCGTCGACCACCAGGACCCGCACGTATCGGACTATACGTAATATCCTCACCTGCGCCTTTCTCATCGGACTCTCATCTGCGGGCGTGAGGGTGAGGCCCATGAGACTTCGGAGATCGCATCGGGCACCCGCCGTGATCGCGCTGTTGAGCCTGGTCGCCGGTGGGCTCACCGCCTGCGGGCATGAGCTCGCCCCGGTGGCACCTCGGGTTAGTGGCAATCAAGTGGTTATCCCGATTTCGGGTGGGTCGGCCGAGGTCGACACCACGTCGCTGGCGGTCAGCGCGCTGGCCGATGGGCAGCGATTCGAACTGTCCGCCCCGGCGGGTGATCCGCTCGGCGCACCCGGGCCGATTCAGCTCGAGGGCGGCGAGGCGCACTGGACCTATCCGGACAGGGCGCTCGCGGTTACCGCGACCGCCGTCGACGGCCGTTTACGTGTCACGCTGCGCGGCAATCGCGATGCGCGGCTCACCTGGCCCGTCACCGGCGGTGACGGTACGGCGGCCGCCCTGCAACTTCCGCGCGGCGAGGGCTTGAATCTGCCCGTGCGCGACCGGTTCTGGAATGGACCCGACACCGGCCTGGTCGGCGAACCGCTGTCGCTCACCGCCGGCTTGACCATGCCGTTCTGGGGTTACACCCTGGGAAGTCATGGCGTGAGCTATTCCGTGCCCACCGATATCGGCAGCAGCCTCACCGTGACATCCGAGAACGGCGCGCTGCGGGCGCGGGCCACACACGATTTCGATGAACGCGCGGGCAGCCGGGACTACACCGTCAACTTCGCGCTCACCGATGGCTCACCGGTCGCCGCAGCCAGGGACTATCGCGAACAGCTCATCGGCACAGGCGAATTCGTCACACTGAAGGATAAGATCGCGCGCAATCCGGAGACCGCGAAACTGCTGGGCGCATTCCACGCCTACCTGTGGGGCGACGGTCGTGATCCGGAGGCGATTCGTCAGATGCGCGATCTGGGTCTGACCCGAATGTGGCTCGGCTATGACGCCGACGACCACCCCATGACCGGTCAGGCCGTCGATGCCGCCAAGGCCGCCGGATACCTTGCCGGACCCTACGATTCGTGGGACAACGCCCAGGACCCCGCCACCGCCGACAATCCAGGCTCCCGCTGGCCGGGCACGGTATGGCCGGACGGTTGTGTCCACGATGCCGACGGAACTCCCGAGAAAGGCTTCGGCGGGCGCGGTTGCTACGTGAGTTCACAAGCGCTGAAACAGGATCCGACGCTGTATCGGGATCGCTACGCCGACATGTCCGCCAATGGTGCGAACACCTACTTCCTCGACGTCGACGCCGCGGGCGAGTTCTTCGACGACCACACCGCCGCCCACCCGATGAACCAGGCACAGGATCGGGCCAATCGCCTGGAGCGCATGCGCTGGCTGGAGGATCGCGGCCAGGTCCTGGGCTCCGAGGCCGCCGGAGCCTGGGCCGCACCGGTGCTGGCGTTCGATCACGGCGCCCAGAACCCGATTTCGGACGGCCTCTGGAAGTTCCAGCGCAACCGCGACGTCTGGGGCGCGTACTACCCCGATAACGCGCCGAATATGTTCTTCAAACCGGTCGACCTCCCCGAACCTCTGGTCCGAGCCATGTTCGACCCCGCGTACCGCATACCGCTCTACGAAACCGTCCTGCACGACTCCCTCGTGAACACGGACCGCTGGGAACTCTCGTATTACAAACTGCCCCAACAACAAACCATGCGCGCTCTCACCGCCATCCTCAACAACACCCCTTTGAACTTTGCTCTCGACCGCGCCACCCTCACCGCCCACGGCTCCGAAATCGCCCGCCTGCAACAGTTGTTCGCTCCGCTGCACGAGGCCGCGGCCACCCGGCCCATGACCGACTTCCGCTGGCTCACCGACGACCATCAGGTCCAGCGCACGGTCTTCGGCAATGGCACCCTGACGGTCACCGCCAACTTCGGCACCACGGACTACCGGGGCCTCCCCGGCGGATGCGCGGATGCTCAACTGGAGACCGACAAGACCCCGCGACGATTGTGCCCGGCCCCATGAGGGAGTCTCGCGCGATGGCAGGGTCCGGGCCCGTTGCGGCATCGGATGCGGGAGTCGCCGGTAGCCCGCGTGGTCGCGGACGATCGGTCGTATTCCTCGGTGCGGCAGCGCTACTCACCGTGATCATGCTCGGCCACACCTGGATTCCCGAGGCCGGGGGTCTGGGTGTGGCAGTGGATATCGCCGCGCCCTGGCTGGGCACGCTCGTTCCGGTCCTGGCGGTCACCGCGGTGCTGTGCCGCTGTCCGGCCGGTGCGGTGGCGATGCTGGCACCGCTCCTGGCCTGGGCCTATCTCTTCGGTTCGTGGTGGGCTCCGGGTCCGGCTGTTCGCCCGGGTCCGGCCGCGACCCCGTTGCGGGTGGTGTCGCAGAACCTGTTCGCCGCCAACGCGTCTCCGGGGGCCAGCGCTCGCGCCCTGGTCGCCGCCGAGGCGGATATTCTGGCCGTGCAGGAGCTCGGCGGCACCAATCGGGAAGCGGTCGTGCGCGTGCTGGACGACACCTACGCCTACCGCACCGAGTTGGGCACCGTCGGACTGTGGAGCCGGTATCCGATCTCCGATACGACCCCGGTCGATGTCGGCGTCGAATGGCATCGTGGACTGCGAACCCACATCGCCACTCCCGCAGGCGATCTCGTGGTGTATGTCGTGCACCTGCCGTCGATTCGGCCCGGTGCGATCACCGCCCGGGATGACGGCCTGACCCTGCTGTCGCGGGAACTAGCCGCCGATGACGCCGAACATATTGTCGTAGCGGGTGATTTCAATACCGCGACCACCGACCAGCGCTGGGCGGGGTTCGCCCCCGGTTTCCGCGAC
This sequence comes from Nocardia sp. NPDC052001, assembly GCF_040680615.1. Lineage (NCBI taxonomy): Bacteria > Bacillati > Actinomycetota > Actinomycetes > Mycobacteriales > Nocardiaceae > Nocardia > Nocardia sp. NPDC052001. The sequence continues at coordinate 295,454 of NZ_JBFAXC010000002.1, forward strand.
GTCCACTCCGGCGCGGCCTTCACCTGGCCCGCCTCGTTCCCGATCGCTCGCCTTGATCACATTCTGGTGCGCGGGATGGGTGTCACGAACACCTCGGTGCTGCGTGTCCCCGGCCCGGACCATCGGGCCATCTCGGCAGAGGTCCAGCCGGAGCGAACGCGGTGACCTGCGTGTGATCGACCGCGCCCGGAATCGCGCCTACACTGTCTGAGACGGGGTAATCCGCACGAAAGGATCGGCACCGTGGCCGGACTCAGGCGTAAAGGCATCACCCGCATGGCGAAGGTCGCGAGCATTCCCGCGACGCTGATGGCGCAGCAGGTGGCGGCCACCGGGCGGAACCTGTTCGCGGGCGCCGAACGCGGCGGCGTGACCGATGAGATGCTCGACAATGCGGCCGATCAGGTGTTCGCGGTGCTCGGGGAGCTCAAGGGCGGTGCGATGAAGCTCGGGCAGGCGCTGAGCGTGGCCGAGGCCGGGGTGCCGCCGCGGTTCGCGGATCATTTCCGCGAGGCGCTGGTGCGATTGCAGCAGGAGGCGCCGCCCATGCCGGTGGCCGATACGCATCGCATGCTCGATATGCAGTTGGGCACGGGCTGGCGCAGGCGTTTCGCGCGATTCGACGATGAGCCGATCGCCGCCGCCAGTATCGGGCAGGTGCATCGGGCAATCTGGCATGACGGCCGCGAGGTCGCGGTGAAGGTGCAGTATCCCGAGGCCGAGGAATCGCTGCGCGCGGATCTGAAGATGCTGCATATGGTTTCGGGCGCGTTCAACACCCTGCTCGCGGGCACCAATGCCCGCCAGCTCATCGAGGAATTCCTGGCCCGCACCGAAGACGAACTCGACTATCGGATCGAGGCCGCTTATCAGCGCCGCTTCGCCAAGGCGTTCACCGGCGATCCGCAATTCTTCATACCGCGCGTGGTCGCGGCCGCACCCAAGGTGCTGGTGTCGGAGTGGATGACCGGCGTGCCGCTGGCCCGCATCATCGCCAATGGCGAACGCGCCGAACGCGATCGGGCCGGAATGCTGCTCGCCGAGTTCGCGCTGTGCTCACCGTCGCGCGTGGGCCTGCTGCACAGCGATCCGCATCCGGGCAATTTCCAGCTGCGCCCCGAGAACAGCCTCGGCATCATCGATTTCGGCGCCTGCGCGCACACCCCGCGCGGAATACCCCGCGCCGTAGGCCGTTTGGCCCGCACCGCCCTGGACGGTGACTACATCGCCATGGAGGCGGTGCTGCGCGAAGAGGGTTTCATCAAGCCCGGCGCAAACGTGGAAATGGCCCCGCTGGAGCGTCGCATCGTCCCGCTGGTTGCCCAGATCAACGGCGGCACAGTGCATATCACCCGCACCATGCTCCAGGAAGAGGTCGCCCGCGCCCTGGACCCGGCGAATATCTCCCTGACCAACGCCCGCGCCATGAAAGCCCCCGCCGACCAACCCGAATACGCCATGTTCGGCCGGGTGCTGGGCGGCGTGGTCGGCATCTGCGCCCAGCTCGACGCCGAGGGGCCGTTCCTATCCCTGGCCGAACGGTGGGTGCCGGGTTTCGGTGACGCTCAGGAGGCGGCCTCCTGAGCGTCACCCCGGATCATCGCGCTGATCCGGCCTTGGTGCGGCGGCCGTTCGCCCGGGCGAGGGCGGGCGGCCGAGCGGTGAACAGGTAGTCCTCCAGCGGGAAGTGCCGATTCTCCCAATACATTTCGAGCTGGGTGGAGGGCCGGAAGGCCGCGCCGTCACCCTGATAGTTGATGTAGTAGGTGTTCGAGGTGACGCATCCCTGGGAGAACAGGTGGGTGCGTTTGGCGCGCCTGTCCATTCGGGCGAAATAGCGGTCGTGCGGATCCTGGCGCACCTCCACGCAGGTGGCCCGGCGGCGGCGCGCCTCGCCGATGACGCGCGCGGCGTGTGCCGAGGTGGCCTCGATGAGCGGAATGTAGGAGCCCGGCGCGTAGGCGTACGGCCCCACGATGAGGAACGCGTTCGGGAACTTCGGCACCGAAACGCCCTGATACGCCTGGAATCTATTGGCATCCCAGAATTCGCCGAGCTCGAGGCCGTCCCGGCCGTAGATGGGGTAGGGCGGTGTGTAGCCCTTCTCCATCACCTTGAATCCGGTGGCCAGCACCACCATATCGACATCGCGTTCCACTCCGTCGGCGCTCACTATGCCGGTGGGGGTGAATCGTTCGATGGCATCGGTCACCAGATCGACGTGCGGTTTGGTGAAGGTGCGGAAGTAGCTGTTGGACACCGAGGGCCGCTTGCAGCCGAGCCGGTAATCGGGGGTGAGCTTGCGCCGCAGCTCGGGATCCCGCACCTGGGCGAAAAGGTAACTCTTGAGCGCGGTTTCACCGACCGTCAATCCGACCGAGGTCACCCTCGGATAGTTCGACACCGCCAAACCCGCACCGAGACCGGCGTTCACGCCGACATTGCCCACGAACCGCACCGTCTGCTGGAGCGGTGGGAAGTTCAGCACGGAATTGAGCACCGGTCCCATGGCGAAGTCCGGTTTGGGCGCGATCCAGATGGCCCGGCGCTGATAGACCGTGAGCCGCGAAACAACCTTGGCCAGTTCGGGAATCAGCTGCAGCGCGCTGGCCCCGGTGCCGATCACCGCGACCCGCTTACCGCGATAGTCGTAGTCGTGATCCCAGCGCGAACTGTGCATGATCTTGCCGGTGTAATCTGCCAGGCCGGGGATATCGGGATTGTGCGGCTGCTCCAGCCCGCCGACCGCGCCGATCACGAAGCGCGCGGTGAGCACCGAGCCGTTGTCCAGGGTGATCCGCCACAGATCGTTCGCCTCATCGAAAACACCTTTGCTCGCACCGGATCCGAGCAGCAGTTTGTCTCGCAGGCCCTGCTTGTCCACCACTTCCTCGGCGTAGCGCTGTAATTCGCTCCCGGGGGCGAAGAATCGCGACCACCGAGAGCGCTGCTGGAAGCTGAAGTTATAGACCGGCGATGGAACATCGACGGCCACACCGGGATAGGTATTGGCCAGCCAGGTGCCGCCCACCTTCGGCCACTTGTCCACGATGACGAAATCCTCGATACCGGCCCGGCGCAGCGCCACGCCCGCGCCGATACCGCCGAGCCCCGCGCCGATAATGACGACCTCGTGGGCCGGGGTGACGGGAGAACCATTGCTGGAGTTCATGACCGATTCCTCGTGTGCTGCTGCGCGATGACCTCCGGCAGCTGCTGCCGCCGCAGTTTGCCCGCGGTGGTGCGCGGTAGTTCGGCCACGAAAACGATGTCCCGTGGCACCTTGAAGGTGGCGAGCGTGGTTTTGACATGCTGTTTCAGATCATCGGCGGTGGCCTCCGCACCGTCTTTGAGCACCACGGCCGCCACCAATCGCTGCCCGTAATCGGGATCGGCCGCGCCGACGGCCCCGGCATCGGCCACCGCCGCATGCGCGAGCAGCGCGGTCTCGACCTCCTGCGGGAAGACGTTCTCTCCGCCGGAGACGATCATGTCGTCCGAACGGCCGTCGATGAACAACCGGCCCTGTGCGTCGATATGCCCGAGATCGCCGGTGTCCATGTACTTTCCGACCATGTCCCGGCTCCGGCCGTCGCTGTACCCGCGGAACATGGCCGGATTGCGATTGATGATCCGGCCGGTGACCCCGGCAGGCAGCTCTCGATCGCGATCGTCGACGATGCGGATATCGACCAGCCCCGTCGGCGGTTTGCCGACCGTGCCCGGTGCGGCCCGCAGATCCGCGGGCGTCGCCAGGGCGCCCGCACCCGATTCGGTGGATCCGTAACCGTTGAAGAGCACCTCACCGAACTCGTCCATGAAGGCGAGCGCCAGCCACGGCGGCAGGGGAGCGGCCCCGCAGGTCACCATCTGCAGGCTCGCGGCGTTGTAGTTGTGCCGAATATCGTTCGGCAGATCCATGATTCGCTTCAGCATGGTCGGCACCAGGCAGGCGATGCGGACGCTGTGCCGTTCGATATCGGCGAGCGTCTGCGCGGGATCGAAACGCTCGTGCACGATGACGGTGGAGCCGGTCAGGAAGGCCACCAGCAGCGCGCCGAAACCGTAGGCGTGATGCAGCGGCGGGGCGATGACGATCGGATCACCGAGTCGCGGAATAGGTTTCAGCTCCGCGAGATCAGCCAGCGCCATCATCATGCGCGGATTCAGCCCCGCCAGCACGGGCAGTACCTCGCGCACCCCGGCCTGTCTCGGCGCACCCTTGGGGACGCCGGTGGTACCGCCGGTGAGCAGCACCACCGCACCGCCGTAGGCGGGTTCCCGAATGGGCGGCCCACCCGCGGCGATGAGCTCCTCGACGGTGGGCAGCCCGCCCGCCGCGCCGCGCACCACCACCCGGTGCCCCTCGTACCCTGATTTCACTATCTCGCCGTGGAATTCGGCATCGTAGAGCAGCAGATCCACCCGCTCGCGCGCCAGCACCTCGCCGATCTGCGGTCCGGCGAAGCCGTAGTTGAGCGGGACGAGATCAGCCGAGAGACGCGCGGCCGCGAAGGCGGCCACCGCGAATCCGCTGTGATTGCGGCACAGCACCCCGATTCGATTGCCGCGCCGCATATTCCAGCGGCCGCGCAGGGCAGAGGCCAGTCGCCGCACCCGCCGATGTAGTTCGGCGGCGGTCACCGATCCGCTGTCATCGATGATCGCGGGCCGATCCGGAAATCGCGCCGCGAAGCTCGCGAGCACCGTCGCGAGCCCGACCCCTTCGCGCAATGCCAGCGCCAGGTGCGGAATACGCTGCGGTGGAACCAGATCGAACGCACCTGCGGCGGGAGCCCAGCCCGCGATGGTCACCGCGTCATCGAACAGATTGACCGCCCGCTCCACCCGCCCGATCGGCCCGGCCCAATCCGTCGGGCGATTGTTCCAGTTGCCCGCCTTGGCATAGAGCGCCATGGCGCGCTGCGCGGTGTGCGAACTGTCCAGGGCGTACAACACCGGTGTGCCCGCGCGTTCCCACCAGGGCCGAATCGCCAAGGGCCGGTCCACGATCGCCCGGCACACCATGCCCGCCGCTTCCTCGGGCGACATGCTCGGGGTGTACCGGTACATCCGGAACGGGCCGAGCATGTCCGAGCGCACCAATTGCAGATGCACCGCCGTACTGGTGATCCCGTCCGCGCGCAATTCCGGTGCGGCCCCGCGCATCCAGGCGTTGAAGGCCGCCTTGGTGGCGATATACGCGGTCCAGCCGACAGCCGGGGCATGCACCCCGGCGGTGCTGACATTGACGATATGCCCCGCGTGCCGTGCTCGCATGGACGGCAGCAGGCTCAGTACCAGGCGGACCGGTCCCAGGTAGTTGATCCTGGCGGTATCGTCGAAATTGTCCCAGCGGTCCAGTGAGTCGGACAGCCAGCGCCGAATGGATTTCCCGGCATTGTTCACCAGCACATCGACCCGGCCGTGATCGGCGAGCACCCGGTCGATCAGCGCCGCGCACTCATCGGTATCGCTGAGATCGGCGGGATACGGGTACACCGTTCCGGGACAACCGGATACCTCCGCCCGTAGCTCCTGCAGCAACTGCGCGCGGCGGGCCACCGCCAGCACTGTCGCGCCATTGGCGGCCAGCCGCACGGCGGTGGCCCGGCCGACCCCCGACGACGCGCCGGTCACCAGAATGATCTTGCCGGTGACCGCGGGTTCCAGCCGCCGGTCGCTGATGCCGTAACTGGCAGCGCCCAAAGCGATTCGGACCGACTTCGGCAGTTCGATCATGGCTCAACTTCCTCGGTGAGCATTCCGGTCAGGCCGGATTCTGGGTCTTGCGCCGTGTCCGTTTCGGCGTGGTGACGGCGGCGGTCGGTTGCGGCCGCCACACGTCGAATTCATAGTCCGAGAACGGGAATCGCCGATGGCCGCGCCGGGCCCGGAAGAATCCGGACGGCCGGATGTATGTGCTGTCGCCTTGCGAATTGCGATAGTAGGTCGGCACATGAGCGTTGAGTTCGGCCAGATAGAAGCGCATGGCCTCGCCGTGCCGGTAGATATCCCGGTGGTAGGCGTCGTGCACCTCCTGCCGAATGGCGACGAACGTGGCCCCGCGCCGCCGCGCCTCCGAAATCGCCCGCACCGCATGGTCGGCCGTCATCTCCACGAAGGCGTGCCAGCCGCTGCCAGACCACGAATACGGGCCGACCAGCGTCCACCGATTCGGCAGGCTCGGCAGCGAAACACTCTCGTACGCCTGCAAACCGTGCTCGGTGTAGAACTTGCCCAGATCCATCCCGTCGCGCCCGACCACCATGCCCGGGGTGTAGGTCTCCGGATCGGAGAACACGTGATATCCGGTGGCCAGCACGATCATGTCGAATTCGCGCTCGACGCCGTCGGAGGTGCGAATACCGCGCTCGGTGAAACGCTCGATGGGGGTGGTCACCAGCTCCACATTGTCGCGATTGAAACTGAGCAGATAGCCGGTATTGGCCGTGGGTCGTTTGGCGATCGGGCCGTAATTCGGGGTCAGCCCGGCACGAGTCCGCGGATCGCGCACCATGATTCGCAACAGTCCGCGATAGCCCGCGATGGCGGTGGCATCGACCGTGCGCATGGTCGGCCGCACCACCGACATGGGAGCGTTCGACATGGCCCGCAACAGCACATCGACGGCCACCAGTACCGCGCCGTGTGTCGCGGCTTGCAGTCCGGGCGTGCGCAATACGAGTTGTACGGCTCGTGGAATCCTGGGATTGGGCTTGGGCACACACCACACCGGGGTGCGCTGGAATACCGCCAGACTGCCCACCTGTCCGGCTATGGAGGGCGTGATCTGCACCGAACTCGCTCCGGTGCCGATTATCGCGACCCGCTTACCCGCGAGGTCGTAATCGTCGTCCCAATCCGAGGGGCGTTGCAGTTTGCCCCGGTAGTCCGCCAATCCCGCAATGCCCGGGTCCGTCTTGGGGGTGATGAACGCGCCCACCGCGCTCACCACGAAACGAGCGGTAATCACCTGCCCGCCATCGATATGCAGCTTCCAGCAATGCCGCTGCTCGTCCCACTCCTCGCTCAGTACATTGACGCCGAACCGCAGGTGCGGGTACAACCCGAAGCGCCTGGCGACCTCCATGTGGTAGCGCTTGACCTCCGCGCCGGGGGCGAAAAGCCTGCTCCAGTCGGGGTTTCGGGCGAACGAGTACTGATAGGCGATCGAGGGGATATCGACTTCCAGTCCGGGATAGTGATTCTCGTTCCAGCTGCCGCCGACCTCATCGGCCCGCTCGAGCATGACGAAGTCATCGATTCCGGCCTGCTTCAGCTTGACCCCGGCGGCGATACCGCCCGGTCCCGCGCCGATTACGACGACCTGATGGTCCGGTGCCGAAATATTCGGCGTCGGCTTTCCGTGCGATGCTGCGACCACGATGTCAGCCTTCCGAAGGCGGGCGTATCACTCCAGACTAGAGCTGTCTGGGACAGTGATCAAGGGCTGTCGCGGTGCCGAGCCGATTACCCCGCCGCCGCATCCCTATCCGCCGCGGCGGCCCGGCGCATGCGGGCCGCGGTCAGATCCGACGACCCCTCGGTGCGGACGCGATGACGCGCTATCACCTGCGCCAATTCCGGTGACCAGCGCAGCATTTCATCCCGCAGCGGCCCGGTGGTGCCGAGCTGGCAGACCAGGCCGAGCAGAGTCAGGATGGAGCGCGCGAACGGGGTGTAGAACGCGGGCATGGTGAGCTGGCGATTGACATTGCTCAGGCGCGGGCTCATGCCCGCTCGGACGCGGCGGCGCAACCAGGTGCTGTCCGCGCGAAAGATGTCGTGCCGCAGCAGATCCGTATAGGGGAGCAGCTGTTCGGAGAGGGCCCGCATATCGACGGTGGTTCCGGCGGCGGCGAATCCGTGCCGCCGAATCGCGGCTTCGAGCTCGGCCGGACCACCGTTGAACAGCGCATCGCCGATATCGTGCACCAGGATCGGGAACTCCGGCGGCGGCCACGGTACGCATGCGCCGAAATCGACCACGCCCAGGCGGCCATCGGGCAGTACCCGGAAATTGCCCGGATGCGGATCGCAGTACAGCAGTCCGGAACGCTCCGGAGCCGACAGCACGAAACGCAGCGCCAGCATGCCCACCCGATCCCGTTCCGCCTGCGCGCCACCGCTTATCAGCCGGGTGAGGGGAATGCCGTCCAGCCATTCGCTGATCAGCACATCGCCGTGCTGCGCCACCACGCGCGGTACGCAGAATTCCGGATCGTCGGCGAAAGCGTTCGCGAAGACCTGCTGCTGTTCCGCCTCGGCCGCGAAATCCAGTTCGGCGGTGACGCATTCGGCGAGCTGTTCGGTCAGCGCCCGGATATCGGCATTGGGCACGATGATCGAGGCCAGCCCGGTCATGCGCCGCAATTGCTCTACATCGCTGTGAATGGCTTCGCGCGCACCGGGATACATGACCTTGACCGCGACGGTCCGCCCGTCGTGCCATACCGCGCGATGCACCTGGCCGATGGTGGCCGACGCCGCGCGCCGATCCTCGAAGGACCGGAAATTCTCGCGCCAGTCCGGTCCGAGCGATTCGGCCAGCACCGCGTGCACGGTGCGCGGGAGCATGGGCGGGGTCGCGTCCTGCAGGCGGCTCAACGCGATTCGATACGGTTCCGCCAGTTCCGGTGAGAGCCCGAACTCATACAGCGCGAGCACCTGGCCGAGTTTGGCTGCCACGCCCTTGAGTTCGCCCAGCACCTCGAAGAAATGCTGCGCCGTACGCCGCTGAATCTCGGCATTGACCTCACTCGCCGGACGCCCCAGCGCCCGTTTGCCCACACCCGCGGCGCGGCGTCCCGCGAAAGCGATCGGCAATGCCGCCAGCTTCGCATTGCGAACCGCCCTGCGCGCGGGCGGATTTGCGCCGCCGTCCGCGTCCCCAGCGCGTCGAACCATCATTCCGTTCACCCCTCGCGCCTATTGACGATGCGCCAGGGGCAGTGTGCCACGGTGTGAAACCAGGCGGTCCGGATTGCCCGGATGCGCGCGCCGAATCTCGAATACTGAGACGAGAATCCGAGTCCGCAAAACCGTTGCGGAGGGTGCGGGGAGATTGTGAGTGCGTCGATGATTCAGTCTTGGCGGACGGCGAGCTGGGCCAGATCCGCCAGCCGGTGTGCGCGGGCGATTTCCGCGGGGGTGAAGGGGTCTTCGGGGCGGACGAAGGTCATGGGTGCGATCTCCAGAATCGTTCCGTGCGGGGCGAATTCCGGATCGACCGTCGAAACATATTGCGCGCCCAGCAATTCCGCGATCACCAGCGGTAGCTCGTCCGGGTCGTTGGCCACCCGCGCGGCCAGGCCCAGGGCGCGGGTCTGGCCGTCCACCAGGGTCAGGGCCGAGGCGGGCCAGATGCCGACGGCGGTGCCGCCCGCGCGGTTGATGGCAGTGGTGAGACGGGGTGGGCCGACATCGGCGGGGGTCGATACCACCAGTTCGTCCAGGACGCCGTCCTCCAGGTGGTGCACGTGCACGGTGAGGATATTGGCGTGCCGATCGGCGAGCTGTTTGGCAAGCAATTCCAGACGGCCGGGCTTGTTGTCCAGCCGCACGCGGATTCGCCACAGCCGTTCGGCGCTGTCCAGCCGGTGGCGACGGCTGAGTTCGGGCCCGTGCAGCCAGCGGGCGAGGTAACGCATGGCTCCGGGCTCCACCACCCAGATGACGAGAATGGTGGTGGTGACGGTCAATATGGCGACCGCGGCGAGGTAGGGAATCTCGAGGTGCAGCACGAGCGCGTGCAGCGCCAATTCGACGGGGAAGACCGCGGCCAGCTTGGCGAGCGTGAGCCGGGTGCGACGGGGATGGGGCAGGCGACCGCACACTTCGCAGGCCAGCGCATGCACTTCGGATTGCCTCATATTCACCAGGGTGCGGTGCGGAGATTTCCGCACTGTGCCCCGGTGTAAAGAGGCGGTGACGTCACCCGGGGAAAACCCTTGCGCCACCGGTGAATTCAGTGAGGCCCAGCACACCGTTCCGGACGTGTGCCGCACCGCACATTATTTGCCGGTTTTCACCGGTAGTGATCCGGCGTACGCGATCGCGCGTTCCACCCATTCGGTGAGCGCGTCATCGTCCTCGACCGTCTCCGCCGTCACCCGCAGCCAGCCCCGGGTCTCATTCCCGCCCATGATCATGGTCTCCACCGAACCGGGGACCAGCAGATCGGTGTAGTTCTCCGGCGACACCCGGACCAGCAGCCCGCCCTTACCGCTGGCCGCGATCGCCATATTGCCACCGATCAGGAACGCGAGCCCGCCGAACATCTTCCGCTCGACCGCGTCGGGCAGGGCGGGACCGAGCGCGTCCCGAATGCGGTCGGCAAGTTTCTCGTCATATGCCATATCCGCATTGTGCTCCCGGTCACCGACAGCTTCGCGCGGAAATGCGGACAAAGAGACCATTCCGGCAGGTGTCAGGGCCGGGTTATTGAGGTACACAGGACAGGTGGACACCCTGCCGACTGTCGGTGTCGAAGAGGAGTTTCTCCTCGTGGATCCGCGCACCGGTGCGCCGGTCGGCAGAAATGCCGACGTCGCCCGGACCGCGGCCGATTCCGGTATCGAAATGCAACTGGAGATCATGCGGTGCCAGGTGGAGACCAGCACCCGCGTGCACTCGAATTCGTCCGAACTTCTCCAGGAATTGCGTGAACTGCGGCGCGGCGCCGCGGTCTGCGCGGAGAAGAACGACGCGATTCTGCTCGCCGTCGCCGTACCGCCCACCATCCCCGATGAACCGCTCGGCATCACCGCCACCCCGCGCTATCGCCGAATCGCCGACAGCTTCGGCAGACTGGCGCAGGAGCAGGGGCTGTGCGGCTGCCATGTACACGTCGCGGTACCCGACCGCGAGGTCGCGCTGCACGTCAGCAATTTCCTGCGCCCTTGGCTCCCTTTGTTTTTGGCGCTGACGGCCAACTCCGCCATCTATCGCGGGGACGAAACCGGTTATGCCAGTTGGCGAAACATCCTGTGGCGGCGCTGGCCCAGTGCCGGACCGCCGCCGCACTTCGGCTCGGTGGGCGAATTCGACACCGCGGTCGAGGATATGCTCGCGCTCGGGGTGATCCTGGATCGCAAGATGGTGTATTGGGATGTGCGCCCGTCGGTTACGTTCCCGACGGTGGAGGTGCGGGTCAGCGATGTGCCCGCCACCGTGGAGGAATCCGCGCTGATCGCCACCCTGGTGCGTGCCGCGGTCATCACCGCCCAGCGCGGTAACGGTGCGGCGGTGGTCGCGGAACCCACACTGCGCGCGGCATATTGGCGTGCGGCGCACGGCGGTATGGACGGTCCGGCGGTTGACCCGTCGGACGGTCGCACCCTCCCGGTTCAGGATCTGCTGGCCAAACTCATCGATCTCATCGAACCCGCCCTGATCGAGCTCGGTGACCTGGGCTTCGTCACCGATGCGCTGACCGGTCTGCTGTCCCGCGGCAATGGGGCCCGCAGGCAGTTGGACGCATTCCGCGCCCGGGGCGAATTGGCCGACGTGATAGACGAATTGGCCGAGGCGACCCTGTACAGCTGTCGCTGATCGGCCGCGGCTATGAGGCCATCGGCTGATCGTCCCGAACCATGTTGTAGTTGACCGTATCGCCCTCGACATTGGTGGTCGTCACCGTGACACCCCAGCGCGTGCCGTCGGCCTCGGTGACCACACAGCGAACGTTTGCACCGGTGGCGCCGCGCAACAGGCCGTTGCAGGTGCTGGACTTGGGCGCGGTCCCGACCTGATCGGAGTAGAGCTTGGCGACATTGGTGGCGATATCGTCCGGGCTGACGAATTTGTCGAGGATCTCGATGTCGTAGTTGGCGGTATCGCCGTCGACCTTGGTGACCTTGGCCGTGGTCTTCCAGGTCTGACTGTCGGCGGAGGTGATCGTACAGCTCTGGGTGGCGTCCACCTCGGCCTTCAGATCCCCGTCGCACACAACCGATTTGGCGTCCTCATGGGACTTGTCGTGAAAGAGACCGCCCATCTTGGTCTCCACATCGCTCTTGCTCACCGAACCGGGTCCCGACGAACAGCTGATCATGAACAGCGGGATAGAGGCGGTGGCTATTACTGCAGCTAATCTACGCATGGCCGGAATTATCCGACCGCGTGATGGGTGTTAAGGGCGGTTTCGCCTGTAAAGAATGTGAAGCACGACCGGTTCCGGCGCGTCCGGTCCCGATCGTGCCCGTTTCGTACTGAAAGTTTGCCCTGATCTTGATCAGCCGACGCGCTGACGCCACTCCTCGAGCTGCGGGGCCTCGGCGCCGATCGTGGTGGATTCACCATGTCCGGTGTGCACCAGCGTCTCCGGCGGCAGATTCAACAGCCGATCCGCGATGGAGGCCACGATGGTGCCGTAATCGGAGTACGACCGGCCGGTCGCGCCCGGACCGCCGTGGAACAGCGTGTCACCGGTGAACACCGCGCCCAGATCGGGCGAATGGAAGCAGACCGCGCCCGGTGCGTGCCCCGGGGTGTGCAGTACGTGCAGTTCGGTGCCGCCGACCGCGATGATCTGCTCATCGGCGAGTTCGCCATCGGGTTCGATGTCCGGATGGGTGAGCCGCCACAGCACCAGATCCGCCGGATGCAGCAGTACCGGCGCACCGGTGGCGGCGGCCAATTCCGGGGCGACCCGAATGTGATCGTCATGCGCGTGTGTGGCCAGAATGGCGCGCACCTTGCGGGTGCCCACCACATCCAGAATGGCCGGAACACTGTGCGGCGCATCGATGATCACGCATTCCAGGTCATCACCGACGACCCAGACATTGTTCTCGACGTCGAAGGTCTCACCGTCCAGGCTGAATGTGCCCGAGGTGGTGGCGTGGTCGATATGCGCCATCAGAACACCACCACCGAGCGCAGGACCTCACCGTCGTGCATCTTGGTGAAGGCCGCCTCGATATCGGTCAGCGAAATCGTTTCGGTGACAAAGGCATCCAGATCGAAACGGCCCTGCTTGTACAGCTCGATCAGATACGGGAAATCGCGCGAGGGCAGGCAATCGCCGTACCAGGAGGACTTCAAAGCGCCACCGCGGGAGAAGAAGTCGATGAGCGGCATCTCCAGCTTCATATCCGGGGTCGGCACGCCGACCAGCACCACGGTGCCCGCCAGATCGCGCGCGTAGAACGCCTGCTTCCAGGTTTCCGGGCGGCCGACCGCGTCGATCACCACATCCGCGCCGAAACTGTCGGTGAGTTCCTGAACCCGTTCCACCGCATCCTCTTTGGACGCGTTCACGGTGTGGGTGGCGCCGAAACCCTTTGCCCACTCCAATTTGCGCTCATCGATATCGACGGCGATGACGGTGGTCGCGCCCGCCAGTTTCGCACCGGCGATGGCGGCATTACCCACACCACCGCAACCGATTACGGCCACACTGTCACCGCGGCTGACATTGCCGGTATTGATGGCCGCGCCCAGTCCGGCCATCACGCCGCAGCCCAGCAGGCCCGCCGCGACCGGTGAGGCGGTCGGATCCACCTTGGTGCACTGCCCCGCGTGGACCAGGGTCTTCTCCGCGAACGCGCCGATGCCCAGCGCGGGGGTGAGCGGGGTGCCGTCGGTCAGCGTCATCGGCTGCGCCGCATTATGAGTCGAGAAGCAGTACCACGGCTTGCCCTTACGACACGCACGGCAATTACCGCAGACCGCGCGCCAGTTCAGGATGACGAAATCGCCCGGCTGCACATCGGTGACGCCCTCGCCCACCGATTCCACGATGCCGGCGGCCTCATGGCCGAGCAGGAATGGGAATTCGTCATTGATGCCGCCCTCCCGATAGTGCAGATCGGTGTGGCACACCCCGCACGCCTGCACCTGGACCACCGCTTCGCCCGGACCGGGATCGGGGATGACGATGTCGGTGACTTCCACGGGGGCATTCTTCGAGCGTGCGATCACGCCGCGCACAACTTGGGACACGTAATGCCTTTCTCTACAATGCAAATCTCTTCCGACTATGACAGCCGAGTCCATTCGGCGCACAACATCTTCAAAGCAGTACCGCGGCAGCGGCTTCGGCAATGGTAGCGGCGACCATACCGAGTGCGGGTGAGTCCAGCCGCCACTGCTGCCAGTACAGCGGGACATCGATGTATACCGTGCCATCCAGTGGGACGAGCTGATCATCCGGGCGGGTTTGCAGGTCCGGCATCATGCCCCAGCCCAGGCCAAGCCGCAGTGCGTCGGCGAACCCCGCCGAGGAGGGAATGTAGTGCCGGGGCGGGTCGGCGGGCTTGCGGGTGTACCGGCGCATCAATCGGAATTGCAGATCGTCCTTGCGGTCGAACAGGATTACCGGGGCCTGCGCGAAGGCTTTCGCGGTCGGGCCGTCCGGAAACCAGGTGCGCACGAAATCCGGTGCGGCCAGCGGGCGATATCGCATCGCGCCCAGCCGCCGCACAATGCAGCCCTGTACCGGTGCCGCGGTCGAGGTGATGGCGGCCATCACGGTGCCGTCGCGCAGCAGCCGGGTGGTGTGTTCCTCGTCCTCGCGATGGATTTCGAAGTTCACGCCCCGCGCGGCCCGGCCGAGTGCGGGCATGACCCAGCTCTGCAGCGAATCGGCGTTGACGGCGATGGGGATATTCACCGGTTTCGCCGCGGGCTGCTCCGCATCCCCGAGTTCCTGCGCGGTATCGCTGGTGAGCAACTGGATCTGTTTGGCCAGCCGCCACACCGTGAGGCCGGATTCGGTGGGCTGCACGGGTTTGGTGCGCTGCACCAGAATCCGCCCGGCCGCGTCTTCGAGGGCCTTGATGCGCTGGCTGATAGCCGACGGTGTGACCGTGAGCCGGCGCGCGGCCGCCTCGAAGGTGCCCTCGGTGAGCACGGCGTCGAGCGCGCGAAGCTGATCCAGTTGCAGATCCATATTAAGCGATTCTAATCGTCCATCAGAAACATTAGCTGGCCTGGAGCTGGACGCCCGCATAGCTTCGAAAGAGTGAACGGATCATCGGCGGCCCTGGCGGCCATTTCAGGACTCGGCTTCGGACTCTCGCTCATTGTGGCGATCGGCGCGCAAAATGCCTTCGTGTTGCGTCAGGGGATCCGTCGCGAGCATGTGCTGCCGGTGGTCGCGGTGTGCGCGGGATCCGATGTGGTGCTGATGACCGCGGGTGTCACCGGATTCGGCGCGGTGATGAACGCCGCGCCGATGATCATGACCATCGCAAAGTTCGCAGGTGCGGCATTTCTGCTCGGGTACGCGTTCCTGGCCGCCAAGCGCGCGTTCTCCGCGACCGCGCTGACCGCGGGCGGGGGCGCGCCGATCGCATTGGGCGCGGCCATCGCCACCTGTCTCGCGGTCACCTGGCTCAATCCGCACGCGTATCTCGACACCATGGTGCTGCTCGGCTCGTTCGCGAGCACCTATGCCACACCCGATCGCTGGTTCCTCACCGCGGGTGCGATCACCGGCAGCATTATCTGGTTCATCACCCTCGGATTCGGTGCGCGACTGCTGGCGCCGGTGTTCGCCAAGCCGCGGGCCTGGCAGATCCTGGATTCGGTGATCGCGCTCGTAATGACCGGTCTCGCAATCGGATTGGTGGTGAGCTGACCGCCCCCGCCCCGGTATGCGATGATCACCGGGAGTCTTAAGGGGGTTCGACGGTGGGCAAGGTAGAGGTTGAGATCGGCCAACTGCGGTCCGTTGGCGGTGCGCTGGAGGCGGTGGCCACGCGGATCGAGGCGCTCAAGGCGAAGATCTCCGGTGAGGCCGCGGCATACGACGGAGCCTGGGGCGGTGACGATTTCGGCACCCAGTTCAATGGCGGCGATAACGGCTACAAGGCGTCGCGGGAGAATCTCGACGCCGTGCTGGCCTCCAAGGTGACGCTGCTGAACGCGTACGGCAAGGGGTTGACCGACGCCGCGGATAGTCTGCAGGCGACCGAGGACGGCAATACCGAGTCCTTCCGCTGATGTCGAACGAGATGGCGCGGGCGCGCCTGGCCGATCTGGTGGAGTCGGTCAAGACCGGCATGGAATCGATCGCCCGGGCGCAACAGGAGCAGGCCAAGCTGACCGCCACCGGCACCGCGGCCAATCAGCGCGTCACCGCGACGGTCAATGCCCACGGGGTGCTGGTCGATCTCAAATTCGCCGATTCCATCGACGAATTGAGTCCGGCCGAGCTCGCCCGCGAAGTGGTCGTGGCGACGCAGGCCGCCGCGGTCGAGGTGCAGCGCAAGACCGCCGAGGTGCTCGCCGGGCTACAGCAGGACAATGCCCGCATTCCGCGACTGTCGGAGTTCATACCCGGCATTCCGGATGTGCACGACATGCTGCCCACCCCGCCGCCGGTCTCGATGGCCCCGCCGGGCGCGCGCGTCGACGAGGACGATGAGCTACCGCCCGCCATGGTCTTCACCGATGTCGAAACCGAGGATCCTGACGCACCACCGACCCTGGCCGATCGCGGACACTGGTGATCGAGGCGGGGTCTGGGGGGTCGACGGGTGTCGGGGATTACGTCGGCTTGGGAGTGGATTCCGCACTGGATCCTCACGCTGCTCAACTTCGGGATGGCCTATCCCGACGGTGACGAAGACGAGATGTGGTCCCTCGGCGATGCCTGGAAGGATGTCGCCAAGGATCTCGAGGCGCTGATCCCCGATGCCAAGGCCGCCACCGACTCCGCGCGGAAGTATTACGTGGGGGAGGGATCGGAGCAGGCGCTCGCCGAATTCGCCAAACTCTTCGGTGGCGGCGATGAATCGCTGGACAGCCTGGTCAAGGGGCTCGAAGAGTTAGGCACTCGGACTCGTGAAGCGGGGACCGAGATCGAGTACACCAAGATCATGGAGGCTGGTTTCGCGGCCATCACCGCGTACAGCATCTACGCGCTGATCGCGGCGTGGCCGTGGGGTTCTGCGGCGGTGCCCGCGGCGGCGGCAGTCGGGCGCGAGGCCATCGCGTTGGCGGCGGAACAGGGGGCGCGGCAGCTCGCGGCGCAGATGGCCAAGGCGGGGCTGCGCAATGCGGTCAAGGTGTATTTGAAGGATATCGCGATCACCGGCGTCAAGACCGGATCCATGGGTCTGGCAATGGATCTCGGCATTCAGTCGTATCAGGTGCTCGCCGATCATCGCGACCACATCGATCCGGCGCAGGCCGCGCGCACCGCGCTCGAATGGGGTGCGGGTGGGGCGGTCGCCAAGGGTGCCGCGCCGGGACTCACCAGGATGCTGGGCCATACGCCGCTGTCCCCGGCCACCCGGGGCTTTCTCGGCGGCGGATTATCTGGTCTCGCAGGCGGTTTCGGTATGTACGGCACAGATATCGCGTGGCAAGTGGGGGACCAGCTCACCCACGGTGGTCTCGACTGGAGCAAGGTCAACACCACTCTCAACCCTGCGATGCTGGCTGCCGGATTCGGCATGGGCGCGGCCCACGGGGTCCGCTCCGCCGCGAAACCCGCTGGTGCCAAGAGCCTTCCGGAAGGCACCTCGCCGCATCCCTCCGCCAAACCCGAGGGCGTCGAACCATCCGTCGTCCCCAGCGTGGATACTGTCAAACCGGCTGCCCTGACCAGCGAGGGTACGCCGGGCGGGCTGACTGGTGAGGGTGCGCCGGGCGCTCCGAAAGGGGATCCCCATCCAACCCAGTCGAACGGTGTGCGCGGGGAGCCCGGGCCGGCTCAGGTCAGCGACGGCGGACCACGTTCACGTGCTGATGTTTCCGTGCCGCCGACCGAATCCCGGTCCGGTTCGCCGGAAACTCGTGCGGGCGGGCCAGAAATCCACGCCAGCACCCCTGAAACCCGTGCGGCGGTGCCGGATTCGGTGGCCCGCGCCGACACCCCCGACGGCAATCGACAGACCCCCGCGGACCGATCTCCGGCCTCGGCTCCCGTCGATAACGCGGCCCGCCTCGCGCCGTCCACCGACCGAATCCCCGGCCCCGCTACCTCCACACCGCGCGACGCCCCAGTCGGCACCCAACCCGCACCCGTTGACCGAACCCCTGCCCGCGCCAATGTGCCCACTGCCACTCCCGGCGGCGAACATGCCTCGAATATCTCTGCCGCACAACATGAAAAGCCCGCGCCCGCCGACCGTGCCGCGACCACAGATCGGGCCGGGGCCGCAGATCGGGCTGGGGCGAGCGAGCCGGCGGGAACGACAGATCGCACCACTGCGGAGTCCGCGCCGTCCAAGCGGACCGAACCGGGGCCGGGGAATCCTCCCGAATCGGTGCCCTCACCCGATACGCATTCCGCGGGCTCCGATGGCGCGGCGGATCATGGCGCGCCGCAGCGGGAGAACCCGAGTCTGCCCGAGCTGGCGAATGCCGATCGTGGGGTTCATCAGGAGACGGTGCACAAGGGGAGTGAGGTCGATCGGACTCCTGGGCAGGTGGAGGAATCGCCGGATCCGGTGGATATCGCGACCGGTGAATTCCTGCTTCCGCACACGGATCTCAGTCTGCCCGGCGTATTGGCTCTGGTGCTGCGGCGAAGACATCGCTCCAGCTATCGGTTCGGGCGCTGGTTCGGACCGTCCTGGTCGGCCACTCTCGATATGCGCATCGTCGTCGATGCGGACGGGGTCACCTTCCTGGCCGAAGACGGCCTCATGCTCGCGTATCCGCACGCGGATGCGGAGGTGCCGGTCGAGCCGATAACCGGTGGTCAGCGCTTGACCCTCACGCGCTCGGAGTCCGGCGGTTATCGCGTGCGGGACCCGCGTCGAGAGCTGCTCTGGCACTTCGACCCCGACCCGATACTCAATGGCTTGGACGTGGCGCTGGGCAACTACGCCATCTCGGCGATCAGCGATCGCCACCACAATCGGGTC
The DNA here is from genome assembly GCF_040680615.1 of Nocardia sp. NPDC052001. Lineage (NCBI taxonomy): Bacteria > Bacillati > Actinomycetota > Actinomycetes > Mycobacteriales > Nocardiaceae > Nocardia > Nocardia sp. NPDC052001. The sequence goes on from NZ_JBFAXC010000002.1 coordinate 314,284, forward strand.
AGCTTCCACTACGACTCCGATGGCGCGCCAACCGAAGTCACTCACTCCGGTGGTTACCGGGTGTTGGTCGATACCGCCGCGGGCCGGGTCACCGCGTTGACCGTCGCGTCCGCAGACGAGTCCGATACCCGAGTTCGCGAATTCGCTTACAGCGCAGGCAATCTGACCGCGATAACCACGGGCATCGGCGCGACGACCCGCTTCACCTACGATGATCGAGCCCGTATCACCTCGTGGACCGATTCCAACGGCACCATGATGCGCAATATCTACGACTCGGCGGGCCGGGTCATCCAGCAGCGCGGTACCGCCGGGATCCTCGACTGCGACTTCGAATACGAGACCTCGCGATCCGGATTCCAGACCATCATCACCGATTCGCGGTCCGGGATCACCCGCCACGGGTTCGACCGCGACCTGCGCCTGCGCGAGCTCACCGATCCCGAGGGTGGCACAACCTATTTCGACTACAACCCGGACCGTAAGCCGATACGCGTACTCGCCCCCGACGGTGCCGAGAGCCACTACCGCTATAGCGATCTGGGCGACCTCACCGGGCTCACGCGCCCCGACGGCGCGACCGTCAGCATTGAATACCTGGGCGCGAACCGGCCGACGACGATTGTCGACGTCGACGACACCGTCCGGCGTCAAGAGTGGAGTGCCGCAGGCGATCTGATCGCGATGGTCGACGCGGCGGGATCGCGGACCGAATACTCGTACCACCCCAATGGCGCGGCGGCGGGGGTGGTCTCGTCCACGGGTGCGCGGACCGTGATCGAAGTCGATCGAGCCGGACTGCCGGTTGTCGTCACCGACCCGCTCGGTTCAGTCACCCGCATCGAACGCGACGGCCTCGGTCGCGTCACGCGCCTGACCGGCCCCCTCGGCGAAATCACCCACTACGAATGGGCGGCCGATGGAAAACCGTTGCGCCGCATCGATCCTGACGGGCATTCCGAATCCTGGACATGGGACGGTGAAGGCAACCTCCGCACCCACACCAACCGCGCCAACGGCACCACCCACCACACCTACGGCCCCTTCGATCTCCTGGCCTCGCGTACCGATCCGGACGGCTCCACCACCCGCTACACCTGGGACACCGAACGCCGAGTGAGGGCGGTAACCAACCCCCTTTCCCAAACCTGGACTTACGAATACGACCGCGCGGGCCGCCTGACCGCCGAAACCGACTACACCGGCGCGACCACCCGCTACACCCACGATGCCGCCGGTCGCGTCGCCACGGTCACCCCGGCAACCGGCATCACCCGCACTCACGCCCGAGATATCCTCGGCCGAGTCACCGCGATTACGGCGGATACCGGCGAATGGCTCAGCTATCGTCACGATGTCGCGGGCCGAGTCCTCGCTGCCCGGTCTGGTGTCGATCGAGATCCGATCCATAGCCTTGAGTTCTCGTATTCCTTAGTCGGACAGCTGGTTTCGCAGCAGCTCGACGATCAGGCTCCGATGCGTTTCGAGTACGATGAGCACGGCCGTCAAATCGGCCGCACCACACCGACCGGCGCGCGGACCGCCTGGGAACGGGATGTCATCGGACAGGTGCGAGGTCTATCGACCGACAGTCACGACATCACCTTCACCCACGATGCGGTGGGCCGACCCACCGGCTGGCAAATCGGAACGATCACGGTCCAGCGCACCCTGTCCGACATGGGCCGCCTCATCGCTCGAGAGGTAACCGCCGATCCCCGTCCGCTCCTGAACCTCGGCCTGGAGCCCACCCGCCCCGATCCTCGAATGATCCGGCGCGACAGCTACTCCTACCGCCCCGACGGCTACCTGTCCGCACAAACCACCGCCCGCCTCGACACCCCCGAGCGGCTGCGTGAATTCTCGCTGGACGCGATCGGCCGCATCGGCGCCATCGCCGACGGCCCCGCGACCGAGTCGTACAGCTACGACCAGCTGAGCAATATCACCCGCGCCTCCCACGCGAATTCGACTACCGCACAGGGTGACTCGACTCCGGCTCGTGAATACCGCAACAACCTACTGATCCGGAACGGCCGCACCCGTTATCACTACGACCCCGCCGGTCGCCTGATCCGCAAAACCCGATCCCGCCCATCCCGCAAGCCGGCCATCTGGCACTACATCTACAACGCCTTCGACCAACTAACCGAGGTCACCACCCCCGACGGCCACCACTGGCACTACACCTACGACGCCGCGGGCCGTCGCCGCACCAAACAACACCGCACCCCCGACGGCACCGTCCTGTCCCGCACCGACTACACCTGGGACGACACCTACCTGGTCGAACAGACCACCGCCACCGAAACCACCCGCTGGCACTACGAACCCGGCTCCCGCGCCCCAGTCACCCAAACCTCCGCCCGCCACGGATTCGACACCACCTGCCACGCGATCATCACCGATCAAGTCGGCACTCCCACCGACCTCCTCGACCCGACCACCGGAACCCCGCTCGCCACAGCGACCTCCACCCTCTGGGGCGAAACTACCTGGCAGGGCATCGCGACCACACCGCTCCGGTTCCCCGGCCAAATCCACGACCCGGAGACCGGCCTCCATTACAACCTGCACCGCGTCTACGACCCCGCCACCGGCCGCTACCTGACCTCCGACCCACTCGGCCTGGCCCCGTCACCGAACCCGAATATCTACCCGCACAACCCAACCGGCTGGATAGACCCACTGGGTCTTTACCCGACCGACAGCGAACGGCCGCGGCACGATCCCCTCCCGGGCGAAGCCGTCGTCCACCTCGATCCGAAGCATGAAGGGGGTGGACTGCACGCGTTGGTTTCCGTTCGCACGGCGGATGGTGAACTCCTGCGAACCGAACAGTGGGGAAGCCCGCAATCCCCATCGAGTGGAATCGCGGCCTTCGATTCCGGTATTCTCTCGCCATTGACCATGCACATTCATATTCCATTGCCGGAACCGGGAATCGCGCTCTCCTATGCTGAAGTCATGATGGATGTGACCGGTCGCGGTAGATATCCGATGTATGATCTCGATCGGCAGAGCTGCATCACGTATTGTGCACAAGTGCTACGTGCCGGGGGGATCAAGGACATTCCGGTGGAACCGACGTCGGAAGCGATCAAATGGCTGATCAGATATTATAATGTGCATCTCTGATATCTCTTCGAAGGGTTGAGTCCATGACCTCCGAATACGACTGGAGTTGGGTGGAAGATCTCCCGAGCTGGAAGATTCCCGATGAGCTGAAGAAGTATGACGTACCAACCGCGCACAATCTCGCAATATTACTGCTCTCCTGCAATCTCCTGCATAATGAGAACAACGCGTTGGTCGGCCGCTATATAACCGAGTACTCGAATCTCAACATCTGGCTGGCATCGGGTGGTCAACAGCGTATGGACGCCAAGGCATTCGTAACCCTGACTTCTCACGTGGAGCAATACATCCGGAGAATATATGAGGCTTGGAAAGAATTCGAAGCCACGCTGAAATCGGCGTACGACGTTTCCCCGGAAGAATCGCGTGCCAGCATCGGATCCACCAGTCAATCACTGCAATTCACCCTCATCGAAGCGATCGATTTCATGAGCCAAATCCGCGAAGCATGACGGAAACCACGAAGATGTCATCAGCCGGGCTGAAGCTCCCGTACTTCAAGTGATCACACGGGGATTTTGAGGGTTAGTCGGGGGTGGCGGGGCGTTCTTGGATTACCCAGGAGTTGCCGTCGGGGTCGTCGAAGAAGATGAAGTTGTTCCAGGGGTCGCCTCGGCCAGGGAGGCGGGTGCCCTGGTCGAAATGCATTATCTCGGTGACGGGGACGCCGCGGTTGGATAGTTCGGTTTGGGCGGCGTCCAGGTCGGTGACGACCAGTTGTAGGCCTGATACCGAGCCGGGGGGCATCGGGCCGGTGGAGAGGTGGATGGAGCAGGTGGAGCCGGGTGGGGTTAGTTGGATTATGCGGGTGTCGGGGGAGATTTGGATGTCCAGGTCCAGGGTGAAGCCGACCTGGGTGGAGTAGAAGTCTTTGGCGCGGTCCAGGTTCGAGACGGGAACGGGGACTACTTCGAGGATCCAATCCATTTCGGCTTCACCTTTTCGGGTGTTAGTGGCGGACTTCCGTGAGGCGGATGGGGCGGCCTTCGCGGCGGGATTGTTCGCAGGCTTCTGCGATATAGAAGGCTTCCAGGGCTTCGGCGGGGGTGCAAGGGCTGGGGCGCTGGGCGGTGGCGACCTCCAGGAAGGTGGCCAGCTCCTCTACGTAGGCGGGGTGGAAGCGGTCCATGAAGCCGGGGTAGGCGGGGACGCCGGAGGCGGGGTAGCCGGGTTCCACCGAATGCAGGGGTGCGCGGTCGTCGAGGCCGACTATCGCATTGCCTTTGGAGCCCAGGACTTCGAGGCGGACGTCGTAGCCCGCGCCGTTGTAGCGGCTCAAGGAGACCGTGGCCAGTGCGCCGTCATCGAGGCGCAGGATTACCGCCGCGGTGTCCACATCGCCCGCGTCGGCGAAGAATTGTTCGCCTCGGTTCGCGCCGGTGGCGTAGACCTCGGTGACTTCGCGGCCGGTGACCCAGCGGATGATGTCGAAATCGTGGACGCCGCAATCGCGGAAGACGCCACCGGAGCGGGGGATGTAATCAGCGGGCGGGGGTGCGGGGTCGAGGGTGGTGGCGCGCAGGGTGTGAACCCAGCCGAGGTCGCCGGAGGTTACCGCCGCGCGGGCGGCTCGGTAACCGGCGTCGAAGCGGCGTTGGAAACCGATCTGGACCGGGACATCGGAGGATGCGACTCGTTCGACTACCGCGAGCGTGCCGAGAATGTCTGCGGCAATGGGCTTTTCGCAGAAGACGGGGATGCCGCGATCCACGGCGGCGGTGATGAGCTCCGGATGCGAATCGGTGGCGGTGGTGATGATCAAACCGGTGAGATCGGCGGCCAGCAGCGCGTCGATATCGGGGGCGAAGTCGATATCGAGTTTATCGGCGGTGGCGCGGGCCCGGTCCGCATCGGCGTCGGCGACGATGACCGAATCCACCCCCGGCAGGGTGGTGAGGGTTTCGGCGTGGGAGCTGCCGATGCGGCCGGTGCCTGCGAGGCCCAGTCTGATCGTGGACATGGTTGCTCCTTCGAAATCGGTTGTGGCCCAGCTCAGTCGCGGGGCTTGGCGGTGGTCGAGCGGACCACGAGGGACGGCTCGAGATGCTGGCGCACCGGATCGGTGCGGCCGTCCTGCATGCGTTCGGTGAGTGCGCGCACCGCGAGGCGGCCGATGCTGTTGCGCGGCTGATCGATGGTGGTGAGAGCGACGTGCTGGAGCGCGGCCAGGGAGGTGTTGTCGTAGCCGACCACCGAGACGTCCTCGGGGACGCGCAGTCCCGCCTCGGCGAGCGCGGACATGGCACCGACCGCGTTGAAGTCGTTACCGCAGACCAGCGCGGTGGGAAAGTTGCTGGGAGAGAGCAGGTTCAGAAGACTGCGCACCGCCGCCGCACCGGCCTCATCGGTGTGCTCGCTGGCAATGACCATCGGCTCCAAGCCATGCCGGACCATGGCGGCGGTGTACCCCTTGCGTCGTGGCCCGGCCGCGAAGGCCGCCCCGCCGTCCAGGTGCACGATGCGCCGATGACCCAGTGCGACAAGGTGATCCACCGCCAGCGCGGCGCCCACCTCGCCATCGTCATTGACCGTGTCCACTTCGGCGAAGTTCGACCCGCGCGATACCAGCACCACCGGACACCGTTGCGCCGCATCACGAATGGACGCGGCGGGCAATACCGGTGACAGCAGAATGATCCCGCCCGGCCGGAAGGCGAGCAGGCTTGCCAGCGCCGTGCTTTCCCGGGAAGCGCTGCGCCGCCCGGTATTCAGGATGAGTTCGAGGCCCTCTTCCTGCGCAGCCTCGTCCATCCCCTCCACCACATCGGCGAAGAACGCATTGCGCAGATCGGACACCATGACCCCGACGATGTTCGAGGTCCGGCTCGCCAGCGAGCGAGCCATCAGATGCGGTTCGTAGCCGAGTTCATCGGCCGCCGCCAGCACCGCGGCGCGGCGATGCTCACTCACCTTGGGGGAGTTGCGCATGACCAGTGAGACCAGTGCGCGGGAAACGCCCGCTCGGGCGGCGACGTCTTCCATGGTCGGTCGGGTCATGCTGCACGACGGTACCGGTCCGGGCGATTGTCGGCAATAGAGCGCTCTAACGACATGTTTCGGACATTTGGATTCCTGCACAACGCCCCAGGTTGGAGCCGTATTGCATGGTCATGCACCACTTTTCGGTCACACCCGAGCTCTTGACACGCTTGTGATCGGGGTTACATTGTTGGAGCGCTCCAATAGAGGAAGCGTTTCACACGTTGGCTACCGACAGGTCTGGGAAGTGCCGATGACCGAATTGCGTATTGCCGCCGCGCCCATCTCCTGGGGCGTATGCGAAGTCCCCGCCTGGGGCTATGTCCTGGACGCGGACACCGTGCTGCCCGCCATGGCGGCCCTCGGGCTGACCGCCACCGAGTTGGGCCCGCCGGGCTATCTGCCCACCGCCCCAGCCGAACTGCGCGCGAAACTGGCCGCGCACGGACTCACCCCCGTCGGCGGATTCCTGGCCCTGGCCCTGCATCGAGAACCGAGCGCCGCCCTGGCCACCGCCCGCGAAACCGCCGCCCTCTTCGCCGCGACCGGCGCGGAAGTGCTGGTGCTGGCCGCCGCCACCGGCGAAGACGGCTACGACGCCCGCGTTCCCCTCACCGATCACGAATGGCGCACGCTCATCGACACCGCGGCGAGCATCGCCGATATCGCCGCCGAACACGGCCTGCGCACCACCCTGCACCCGCATGTGGGCACCCACGTCGAGACCGAAGCCGAGGTCCGGCGCTTCCTCGCCGATTCCGATCTGGACCTGTGCCTGGATACCGGCCACCTGGCCATCGGCGGCACCGATCCCGTGGCCCTGGCCCGGCAGTATCCGAACCGCATCGGGCACATCCACCTCAAGGACGTCCGGCTGGCCATCGCCGATGAAGTCCGCAGCGGCCGAATGGAATACAGCCGGGCCGTGCGCGAAGGCATGTATGTACCGCTCGGTCGGGGCGATGTCGATATCGCCGCGCTGGTGCACGCGGTCCGCGCGGCCGGATACACCGGCTGGTTCGTGCTCGAACAGGACACCGCCCTCAATCCCGGCGACACCGCCGTCGGTCCCGACCGAGATACCGAAGTAAGTCTGCGACACCTGGCCGAAATCGGGGCTGAACAGGCCTCCACCCGGATTTAGTGGGTTATGTGATGACAATGAAGTCCCCAGTAGCGGCCCCTCCGGGCGCGAAACACTCCGCTTCCAAGCGCTGGCGGCGACTATCGCCCTGGATCGCGGCCGCCGCCGTACTCGCCGCGTGCAGCGGCCCGGGCACCGATCAGACCGCACCCGCCCAGGCCCCCGTCGCCGTCGGCAAACTGAATTCCGTCGCGGTCGTCACGCACGGTTCCCCCGGTGACGCGTTCTGGAATGTGGTCAAGAACGGCGCGGAGGCCGCGGGCGATCAGCTCGGGGTGCGCGTGGAATACAACTCCTCGGGCGATCCGAGTCAGCAGGCCAAGCTCATCGACAATGCCGTCGCACAGGGCGTGGACGGGCTGGTCGTCTCCATGGCGAACCCGGACGCGCTGCGCACCTCCATCGAGAAGGCGGTGTCCTCGGGCATTCCCGTGGTGACCATCAACTCCGGTGAGGACAAGAGCGTCGCCTACGGCGCGATCGGCCATGTCGGCCAGAGTGAGCGCCAGGCCGGTGAGGCCGCCGGCAAACGCCTGCACGATGCCGGAAAACAGAAGATGCTCTGCGTGATTCACGAGGCCGGGAATATCGGCGCGAATGAACGCTGCGCGGGCGCGACCCAGGGCTTCGGCACCGCCGTCACCCTCCAGGTCGACATCAATAATCCCACCGATGCCCAGGCCCGCATTCGCGGTGCGCTGGAAGCGGATTCCTCCATCGACGCGGTGCTGACGCTGAATTCGCAGATCGCGGCCCGCGCGGTGGACGCGGTCCGCGAATCCAAGTCCAAGGCCGCCATCGCCACCTTCGATCTCAATGACGATGTGGTGGGCGCGATTCGGGCCGGATCGCTGCTCTTCGCGGTCGATCAGCAGCAGTACGAACAGGGCTATCTGCCGGTGGTCATGTTGAAGCTGTACCGCTCGAATCTCAATGGCGTCGGCGGCGGCCATCCGGTGCAGACCGGTCCGGCGTTCGTGGACAAGAGCAATGTCGATGTCGTCGCCGGGCTCGTCGCCCAGGGCACGCGGTAGAGGGCCGGGAGTGAATGACATGAGTGTTGCCACAACGGCTTCCGAGCCGACAACGAGTCTGCGGTCATCGCTGGTGCAGCGCCTGGTGGTGCGGCCCGAACTGGGTGCGCTGATCGGCGCGCTGGTGGTGTTCCTGTTCTTCTCGATCATCACCGATAAATTCCTGAGCGCACTGGGCGTCTCCAACTGGCTGGACGACGCGTCCACGCTCGGCATCATGGCGGTGGCGGTCGCACTGCTCATGATCGGCGGGGAGTTCGACCTCTCGGCCGGTGTGATGACGGCGTCCACCGCACTGGTGACCGCGCTGCTCGCGGTGAACGCGGGCTGGAATATCTGGCTGGCCCTCGCGGTCTCGCTGGTCTTCGCCCTCGCGGTCGGCGCGCTGAACGGCTGGGTGGTGATGCGCACCGGCCTGCCGAGCTTCATCGTCACCCTGGGCACCTTCCTGGCGTTGCAGGGCCTGAATCTCGGTGTGACCCGGTGGGTTACCGGCACCGTGCAGGTCTCGGGCATTCGCGGGGCCGACGGCTATCAGTCCGCGGGCTGGGTCTTCGCCTCCACCACCGATATCGGCGACGCGCACATTCAAGCCTCGGTGGTCTGGTGGATCGTGCTGACCGCGATCGCGGCAATAGTGTTGATGCGCACCAGATTCGGCAATTGGATCTTCGCGGTGGGCGGTGCACTGCCCAGCGCCCGCGCGGTCGGCGTCCCGGCCGCCCGCACCAAGATCATCCTCTTCATGACCACGGCCTTCGCGGGCTGGGTGGTGGGCGCGTGCAATCTGCTGCGCTTCTCCAGCGTGCAGGCCAATCAGGGTGTGGGACTGGAGTTCCAGTACATCATCGCGGCGGTGGTCGGCGGCTGCCTGCTCACCGGCGGCTTCGGTTCGGTGGTCGGTGCGGCGCTGGGCGCGCTCACCTTCGGTATGGCGCGGCAGGGCATCGTCTTCGCGGGCTGGAACAGCGACTGGTTCATGCTCTTCCTCGGCGTGCTGCTGCTCTCGGCCGTACTGGTCAACAACGAGTTCAAGAAGCGAGCGGAAAGGGTACGCCGATGACTTCGCAGGCACCCCTCATCGAAACCGTCGATATCGGAAAGAGTTACGGCGGCGTGGTGGCGCTGCACGATGTGACCATGGTGGTCAATCCCGGCGAGGTCACCTGCGTGCTGGGCGACAATGGCGCGGGTAAATCCACCCTGATCAAGATTCTGGCGGGCGTGCATCAGCACGACACCGGCGAACTCCGCATCGAAGCCAAGCCGACCCGATTGTCCTCCCCGCGTGCGGCTTTGGATCTCGGCATCGCCACCGTGTACCAGGATCTGGCCGTGGTTCCGCTCATGAGCGTCTGGCGCAATTTCGTGCTCGGCTCCGAACCCACCAAGAAGCTGGGTCCGATCCAGCTGCTGGACCGACGGCAGTCTCAGGACATCACCCGTAAAGCCTTGGAGGACATGGGAATCGAGATCCGCGATCTCGAACAGCCGGTCGGTACGCTGTCCGGCGGCCAGCGCCAATGCGTGGCCATCGCCCGCGCGGTGCATTACGGCGCGAAGGTGTTGATTCTCGATGAGCCAACGGCCGCACTGGGTGTGAAGCAGGCGGGCATCGTGCTCCGCTATGTCGTGCAGGCGCGCGACCGCGGGTTGGGCGTTGTACTCATCACCCACAATCCGCATCACGCCTACCCGGTCGGCGACCGCTTCCTGCTGTTGCAGCGCGGTGGCCAGCTCGGCTCCTATGAGAAGTCCGAGATCGACCTCTCCGAATTGACCCGACAGATGTCCGGCGGCGCGGAACTCGAAGCGCTGCAACACGAATTGCGGCGAGTGGTGTCGGAATGACCGAACTGGAAGTGCTGACCGTCGGCCGGGTCGGGGTCGACCTGTACCCCGAACAGAGCGGGGTGCCGCTGGCCAAGGTGCAGACCTTCGCCAAATTCCTGGGCGGCACCGCCACCAATGTCGCGGTGGCGGCCGCCCGGCTGGGTCGTCGCACGGCGCTGCTCACCAAGGTCGGCCCGGACGGCTTCGGCGATTTCGTGCGAGACGCGCTATCGGACTTCGGCGTCGAGAACCGCTATGTCGGCACCGCGCCGAATCTCCAGACACCGGTGGTGTTCTGCGAGCTGAACCCGCCCGCCGATCCGCCGCTGCTGTTCTATCGCGCGCCCATCGCACCGGACCTCACCCTGGTCGACACTGAGATCCCCTGGGATGTAATCGATTCCGTACCCCTGCTGTGGGTCACCGGAACCGGCGTCAGCGCCGAACCCGGCCGCACCACCCAGCGCGCCATGCTGGAGCGCCGCGACCGGCGCGGCCACACCGTCCTGGACCTGGACTACCGCCCCATGTTCTGGCCCGATGTCGACACCGCCCGCGCGGAGATCGGCTGGATGGTCGATCACGTGAATGTGGTGGTGGGCAATAGAACCGAGGTCCAGGTCGCCGTCGGCACCGCCGATCCGGACCAGGCCGCCGACCGGCTGCTCGCCCGGGGCGTCCGCCTGGCCGTGATCAAACGCGGCGCCGAAGGCGTCCTGGTCGCCACCGAATCCGAACGCTGGACCGTCCCGCCCTGCCGAGTCGAGGTCGTCTGCGGTCTCGGCGCGGGCGACGGGTTCGGCGGCGCGCTCATCCACGGCCTGCTCGCGGGCTGGGATCCACACCGCCTGGGCACCTTCGCCAATGCCGCCGGGGCGCTGGTCGCCTCCCGCCTGGCCTGCGCCGACGCCATGCCGACCGAGGCCGAGATCGAGGAGTTACTGTGCACCTGACCGATGACCGCTGGTACCGGCTGCTGCGGGCCCGAGCCACCGAACCCGAAGCGGTGCAGCGCGCCTACGCCGACCGCATTCGCCGCCCGAACCTGCTGTCGGACAAGGGAACCCTGTTCCTGGTCGCCGCCGACCATCCGGCCCGCGGCGCGCTCGGCGTCGGTGCGGACAACACCGCCATGGCGGACCGTCGCACCCTGCTGGAGCGGTTGCTCATCGCGCTCGACAATCCCGCCGTCGACGGCGTGCTCGGCTCCCCGGACATCGTCGAGGAGCTGCTGCTGCTCGAGGCCGTGCACGACAAGATCGTCATCGGCTCCATGAACCGCGGCGGCCTCGCCGGAGCGGACTGGGAGATCGACGACCGCTTCACCGGATACGACGCCGAATCCCTGGTGAAATACCGCCTCGACGGCGGAAAGATGCTGTTGCGCATGGTGGATTCGGACGCGGGCACCATTCCGACGCTGGAAGCCTGCGCCCGGGCGGTCTCCGAGCTCGCCGAGCACGGACTCATGGCCATGGTGGAACCGCTGCCGTACGGGCGTGATCCGTCCGGGTCGCTGGTCATGCATCGCGATGCCGCCTCGCTGCAACGCGCTATCACCATCGCTTCCGGCCTGGGTGTCACCTCGGCCTACACCTGGCTCAAAATACCCGCGCCGCAGGATATTTCGGCGCTCGATGCCACCACGCTGCCCGTACTGGTGCTGGGTGGCGCGCCCTCGGGTGATCCGGCGGCGGACCTGGCGTCATGGGGTTCGGCCCTCACCCACGATGTGGTGCGCGGCCTGGTCGTCGGCCGCAGCCTGCTCTATCCGCCCGATGGCGATGTGGCGGGCGCGGTGGATGCCGCCGCGAGGGTGCTCGAGGCCGCGTCATGAGCAAGCTGCACCACCGCGCCGGAACCCTCGGTGACAGAAACGATCCCGTCGCGCTGACGCCGGATGACGTGGGCTGGACCTACACCGGGCTGCGCGTACTCCGCCTGGAGGCGGGCGAATCGCGCACCGTGCACACGGGTGAGTTCGAAGCGTTCATCCTGCCCCTGTCCGGATCCTGCACCGTCCGGGTGGACGGTCTCACCTTCGAACTGGAAGGCCGGGAAACGGTTTTCACCCGCGTCACCGATTTCGCCTATGTCCCGCGCGATGCCGAGGTCGAGCTGACGACGACGCACGGCATCGAGGTCGCGCTGCCCATGGCGCGCTGCACCCGCCGCCTCGAACCCAAATACGGTCCGGCGGACAAGGTTCCGGTGGAGGTACGCGGGGCGGGCGTCGCGACTCGTCAAGTCACCGGCTTCGGCGTCCCCGGAATATGGGACCACGCCGACAAACTCAATGCCTGTGAACTCATCACCCCCGGCGGCAATTGGTCCTCCTATCCGCCGCACAAACATGACGAGGCGAGCGACTGCGAGGTCGTCAACGAGGAGATCTACTACTTCCGCATTGCCGACCGCGACGGAATCACGCCCTCGCCGAGGGGTTTCGGCATGCACCGCACCTACACCGCCGATGGCGCCCTCGACGAGAATGTCGCGGTCCGCGACGGTGATGTCTTCCTGGTCCCGCACGGCTACCACGGCCCGTGCATCGCCGCCCCCGGCTACGCCATGTACTACCTCAATGTCCTGGCAGGTCCCGCCCTCGACCGGTCCATGTCCTTCTGCGACGACCCGGACTACTCCTGGGTCCGATCGCATTGGGCCGATGAACCATTGGACCCGCGCTGCCCGGTCACCTCGCACGAAGGACGCCGCGAATGAGACTCACGACCGCACAAGCCCTGGTGGCCTGGCTGGTCGCCCAGCGCTCGGAACTGCTCGACGGCACCGAAGTGCCACTGTTCCCACATGTTTTCGCCATCTTCGGGCACGGCAATGTACTCGGGCTGGGCACCGCGCTTCAGGAACGCCGCGACGATATCCCGGTGTGGCGCGGGCATACCGAACAGGGCATGGCACTGGCCGCCGTTGGTTTGGCCAAGGCGACGCATCGGCGTCAGGTCGGCATCGCCACCTCGTCCATCGGACCGGGCGCTCTGAATATGGTTACCGCCGCCGGTGTGGCACATGCCAATCGGCTGCCGCTACTGCTGCTCCCGGGTGACACCTTCACCAGCCGCGCACCCGATCCGGTGCTCCAGCAGGTCGAGAACTTCGGTGATCCCACCGTCACCGTGAATGACGCGTTCCGTTCGGTGAGCAGGTATTTCGATCGCATCACCCGCCCCGAGCAGCTGATCGCGACGCTGCCGCAGGTGGCGCGGGTGCTGACCGATCCGGCAGAGACGGGACCGGTGACGCTCGCGCTGCCGCAGGACGTTCAGGTGGAGACCTACGATTTTCCGGACGCGCTGTTCGAACCGATGCTGCATCGCATCCCGCGCCCGCGCCCGGATCGGCGCAGCGTCTCGGAGGCGGCCGCCCGGCTGGTGGCCGCGCAACGTCCGCTGTTGATACTCGGCGGCGGCGTCCGTTACTCGGGTGCGGCCGACAGCGCCGTGAAATTCGCTGAGCGGCACGGTATTCCGATCACCGAGACCACCGCCGGACGGACACTGGTTCCGCACGATCATCCGCTCTACGCGGGCCCGCTGGGTATTACCGGTGCGGCCTCGGCGAATACCCTCGCCGCCGAAGCCGATGTCGTCCTGGCCGTCGGCACCCGTCTCCAGGATTTCACCACCGCCTCCTGGACCGTCTTCGCCGACGATGTGCGACTCATCCATATCAATGCCGCGCGCTTCGATGCCGTCAAACACGGTGCGCTCGCCGTGGTCGGTGACGCGGATGCCGCACTGGCCGAACTCGCGCTCGAAACAGGGGAGTGGCACGTCGATCCGGCCTGGACCGCCCGCGCCGCGACGGTGCGCGCGGAATGGGACGCCCATATCGACAAACTCCGCACGCCCGCGCTCGGCGCGCCCACCTATGCCCAGATCGTCGGCATGGTCAATGACCTCAGCGGGCCCGATGATTACGTGATGACGGCGTCCGGTGGCCTTCCCGGCGAACTCATCGGTGGCTGGCGCGCCACCGGCGGCGCACCCACCATGGATGTCGAATACGGTTTCTCCTGTATGGGATACGAACTGTCGGGCGCGTGGGGCGCTGCCATCGCGCATCGCGGCCTGGTCACCACCATGCTCGGCGACGGCTCCTATCTGATGCTCAATTCCGAACTGTTCTCCGCGGCGTTCGCGGGTCATCCGCTGGTGGCGGTGGTGTGCGATAACGACGGCTACGCGGTGATCGCGCGGCTGCAGGAAGGGCAGGGCGCGGAGCCGTTCAATAACTTCTATGCCGATTGCCGCAGCAATCACGATATGCCGCCGCGCGTCGATTTCGCCGCGCACGCTCGCGCGCTGGGCTGTGCGGTGTTCACCGCGGGCGAACCCGCGGAATTCCGCGATGCGTACGCCCGCGCCCGGGCCACCGCCGTCGCGGAGAAGCGTCCGGCCGTGCTCGTGGTGCACACCCAGCCGTCGTCGTGGACCGAATCCGGGGCGTGGTGGGAAGTCGGTGTGCCAGAGCATCTCTCGGGTCGTGCCGCCTATGAGCAGGAGAAACCGGGCCAACTCCGCTATACCCGCGCCCACTGATCCGGACCCCGCGCGCGGCGCACCCGAGCAATCCGGTCATACCGGCACTCGCGTGACCCGCGCGGGCAATCTATGGCAGACTCGGCGCAAACGCGCAGGGCGGTCGGCAAGGAGATCGCACGCGCACGGTTGATGCGGGAGTTTGAAGGTCGCAATGGATCTCAGCGCCATTGAGCGCCAGGTGGCTACGGATAGAGCGGCCGCCCGCGACCGTTCGCCCGAAGCCGAACTGGCCCTAGCCACCACCCTGTGCGAATTGGCCCGCGGCCTCATTGCCACCAAAAGCGATCCGGCACAGCGTGATCTGTCCGCCTCGGCACTCGAACCCGCGCAGGAGGCCGTACTGCTGCGGCTGCGCTGGCTCACCGCCGGACATGTGAACGCCGTCTTCGCGGGGCAGGTACAGGACGCGCTGCGACTATTCGAGGAGGCCGCCCGCACCATCGGCCACCGTGAGCTGGCGACCTCCACCATTCGCAATGCGTGCAATGCGTATCGGCAGGTGGCGCACAACTATCCCAATGCCGCCGCCGTCTGCGCCGACGCGCTCGCCAAATGCGGTGTGTGGCTGCTGCGCCTGGATCCCAATGCCGCGGTCGCGGCCAGTTCGGACGCGGTCGCCATTCGCGCCCAGCTCTTCTCCGCCGATCCGGAACAGGCCGCGCGCTATCTCTCCAGTCTCAATACCCTGCTGCGCACCCTGATGGTGGGGCGTCAGCGCAAACCGGCGATCGCCATGTATCGCGAACGCTATGCCGCGGTCACCTCACCGGCCATGGCGCAGCGGCTGCGGGAGATCCGGGTCGAGGACATCGGGTTCACCAGCAAGACCGTCACCGCGCTGCGCAAGCTCGAGGTCGCCACGCTGGAGCGCGCCGGATATCTGACCCAGCAGCAGATCCTGTACCAAACCTCCGGTGACCTGGCGACCATCGAAGAGGTCAACTGGCAGCTCGCGCTGATCGGCCTCAAACCGCTCGCCGCCGGCGCCATGCCGGATCAGCCGTCCAAGCCGATGGAGATCAGCACCTCGTTCGGCGCGCTCGGCGTGCGGTGTTCCTCGCGCAATGCCGTCACCCTGGTGCGCGCCGCCATTCTCGCGGCGTATTCGGCCGACGGGGCGCAGGCCGTGCCCAGCACCGCGTATCTCGGCGTTGATGAAAAGCATTGGAGCACACCGGACCCCGAGGCCAATCGCGCCGAACGCCTCGGTGAGGATGTCGTACTCATCGAAAAGGTTTCCGAGCACTGGGTTTCGGTGAAGAGCCTGAACTGGGAGATCGCCCCCGTCGGGAAACATCCACTGGCCCTGCGGCTTTCCCAGGAATGGCCGGTGGTCAGCGTCACCACCACCGAGAACATGTCCTACGAATTGTGCTGGTATGAGGGCGGTTCCGCCATCCAGTACGCCGCGCTCGGTCTCCCGGCGGGGCAGATTCCACTCGAAAAGCCGCTCGCCCCCTTGGATTTCAAGGCACTCGCCGAATACGGCGCGGATTACGCCTCCGAAACCCAGGTGCGGTCCGCGTTCGGCAACACCACCATGTTCACCAAACTCACCAGCCTGCCCGGCAGCGGTATCCGCCAGGCCGCCGAAGCCGGACCGCTGGCCGAACACGGGTCCAACACCCTCTACTTCCGCTCCGGGACCGAATAAACACGTATTTCTATAACAGTGATGCCGATCACTTGTGGCCGTTACCCTGTGATCACCTCGGCAGCTCGTGGCGCATCTTGATGGGTCTTCCGGTCACACGAAATGCCGTGGTCAGAAAGGCATTTCGATCATGAGTTCGACTTCGACCGCCCCCGGTCCGATAGCACCGACGCTGTTGACCGGGCTGTGGCAGCGCAAGATTCCGCACTACCCGGACAACCGTACCCGGTCCTGGTATCTCTTCCTGGTGGTGATCGTCTCGGTCGCCCTCTACTACCAGCTCTTCGTCTCGGGCGCGGTGGGCAATGAGCTCATCGCCTATTTCCACCTGTCGTTCGCGTATTTCGTCGGCATCTTCATCGCCGGTGCGGCGTTCGGCGCGGTCGCCTCGGTCATCGCCGGACTGCTGGACAGGTGGGGGCGAGCCAATATCGTCGCCTACGGCACGGTCATCTGCTCGGTACTCACCCTGGTCGCGGTACCCGCCTGCACCACCAAAGAGGCGTACCTGATCGTCTACTGCGTGATCGGCATCGTGGAAGGCGCGGTGCTGGTGGCCACCCCGGCCCTGGTGCGCGACTTCTCACCGCAGCTGGGCCGTGCCTCGGCCATGGGCTTCTGGACGCTCGGACCCGTGCTCGGCGCGCTGGTGACCACCGAGATCTCCACCCAGACGCTGTCCGCGCATCCGGATTGGCAGTTCCACTACCGGCTGTGCGGGGCCATCTGCGTGGTCATCTCCATCCTCGGTGTGGTCGGATTGCGCGAACTCAGCCCGGCGCTGCGCGATCAGATCATGGTGTCCATGCGCGATAAGGCGCTCATCGAGGCGCGCGCCCGCGGCCTGGATGTGGAGAGCCTCGAGCGCGATCAGTGGAAACAGATGATGCGCTTCAATATCGTCGGATCGGCCTTCGCCATCTCGATATTCCTGGCGTTCTTCTACACCATCGTGTCGTTCCTGCCGGTGTACATGGCGACGAACTTCGGGTTCACCGCACAGCAGGCCAATGCGATGGGCAACTGGTATTGGATCGCCAATGCGCTATCGCTGGTGCTGACCGGTATCATCTCGGACTATTTGAAGGTCCGGAAACCGTTCATGCTCTTCGGTGCCGTCATCAGCATCATCGGGGTATTCATATTCCTCGGCTATACCGATAAACCCGGTACCGATTACTACACCTTCGCCGCGGTGCTCAGTCTGATCGCGGTGGGCAGCGGTATCTGCTACGCCACCTGGATGGCCTGCTACACCGAGACGGTGGAGAACCGGAATCCGGCGGCGACGGTCGCGGGGCTCGCGGTATGGGGCGGCATTCTGCGCACGGTCGTCACCTTCGTACTGCTCGGGTTGCTGCTGGCGGTGACGGCGGCGGGCACACTGGTGAATTACGGTCCACGGCTGCAAACGATTTCGGCCAAATACCATAATGAGCTGGCAACCATTCAGAAGGTCGGCACGGACACCATGGCTCAGCTGGGAGCCAATCCGAATGACGCTGCCGCACAGGTGACCGCATTGGTGAAACTGACCGGCGCTTCGGCGGCCGATGTGCAGACCACGGTCGCGCTCAACGCCAAGTATCCGCAGGAGTTGGCCACCCTCCAGGCCATCGACCCGGCCGTGCTGACCAAGATGCTGATCAATCCGGCCGACCAGGCCAGTGCCGCCACCGCGGTCAGCCAGGTCGCGCAGAAGTTCAATATTCCGCCGGATCAGGCCATCGCCAGAATCCAAGCGGCACAGAAGGTTCCGGTGAACGATCTCGCCGTCGCCTCGCAGGTTGGTCCGCAATTGACCACGGCCAGTAATGAACTCAAGGCGGTCAGCGCTATTCCGGCCGACGATCTGACCTTCCTGTCCGACCATGCCAAGGATGCCCAGCAGGCGGCGATCGATTCGCCCAAGCAGTGGCGGACCTGGTGGTGGATCTGCCTGATCGCACAGATCGCGTTCCTGCCGTTCGTCTTCTTCATGTCCGGTTTCTGGAGCCCGAAGAAGGCTGCGGAAGCGGCGGCCGCGCACGATGAGGCCGTGTCCCGTGAGCTGGAAACACTATCCGTACGGTAATCCAGTACAGTTATTGAAGTGCAAACCAACTCCGTGGCCGCCACTTTCGACCTGCTCGGCGACCGCCTGACGCTCACCATCCTGCGTCTGGCCTTCGTCGAGCACGCCCGGCGGTTCAATCACTGGAGTGACAGGACGAACGCGCCGCCCGCCGTGCTCACCGCACGACTGGCGGCGCTCGTCGATGCCGGGGTGCTGTACCGGGATCGGGGGGAGTACCGGCTCACCGAATTGGGGCTCGGCACCTGGCAGATCCTGGTGTGCGTATGGTCCTGGCAACGGGAGTGGACAGCCGAATGGGCGCTGCTACCGGAGTTCGTGCACACCGAATGCGGGCATCGCGGGCCGCCGGTGGTCATGTGCAAGAGCTGCGGGCGCACCGTGACGCCGCATGACACCGATGTCGAATTGGATCGGGATGCGCTGTGGCACATCACCTCCGGTCGCAGGCGTTCGGCGCGCGCGGCCGCGCCCGCCGGTGACGATGCGCGCTTCGACGAGATCATGGAGGCGATCGGCGATCGCTGGAGCGCCGCGGTCACCGGGCTCGCGCTCGCGGGGGTGCGCCGTTTCTCGGAATTCCGTGCGGCACTGCATATGTCGCCGACCACGCTGACCGAACGATTGACCCGCCTGGTCGAGGCGGGCGTCCTGCATCGACCGGAAACCGATGCGCGCGAGTATCGGCTGACCCCGCGCGGGCGGGCGCTGTTCGGGGTG
The DNA here is from genome assembly GCF_040680615.1 of Nocardia sp. NPDC052001. Classification (NCBI taxonomy): domain Bacteria; kingdom Bacillati; phylum Actinomycetota; class Actinomycetes; order Mycobacteriales; family Nocardiaceae; genus Nocardia; species Nocardia sp. NPDC052001. Next base: position 333,425 of record NZ_JBFAXC010000002.1, read on the forward strand.
TTCGCTTTTCTGCTGGCCTGGGCCGATCAGGCGCATCCGGAGCCCGAGCCGGGTCTGCGAATTCACCATCGGGAGTGCGGTGCGGTATTGATTCCGGCACTGCGCTGCCGTGGTTGCGAGGCCGAATTGGTCCGGACCGACGTGCGATTCGAAGCGGCTGCCGGCCGGGTTTCGCAGGGCTGACGGCGGCCGCCGGGCCTTGACAGCTCTCGTTGAGACGCGTATCACTTCATTAACTGTAGTGAAATGTGCCGGGCCGTTCGAGCCCGGCTGCTGGAGGCGCCGCTCATGCCGCTCAATGAAGAACTCATCGCTCCCGCCGCCGAGGCGTTGACCAATCCGTACCTGGAAGGTCCGTACGCCGCGCAGTCCGACGAGATCACCGCCACCGACCTCACGGTGCTGGCCGGTGAACTGCCCGTCGACCTCGACGGGGTGTATGTGCGCAACGGCCCCAACCCGCAGTTCGCGCCGCTGGGCCGGTATCACTGGTTCGACGGGGACGGCATGCTGCACGCCGTGCACTTCGAGAACGGCCGGGCCACGTACCGCAACCGGTACATTCGCACCGCCGAATTCGATGCCGAGCGCTCGGCCGGAACCGCGCTGTGGCGCGGGGTGATCGAGCCCTGGGACGGGAATCCCGCCGGGGATCGCCGCGAACGCAATTCGGCCAATACCGATGTCATCTACCACCACGGGAATCTGCTCGCGCTCTGGTATCGCGCGGGCAAGCCGTACTCGATCGATCCGGTGAGCTTGGAGACGCGCGGGGTCGACGACTTCAACGGCACACTGCCGGGCGAGGTTTCGGCGCATGCCAAGGTCGATGAGCGCACCGAGGAATTCCTGTTCTTCGACTACGGCATCAATGCCCCGTACCTGCGCTACGGCGTCGCCGATCCGACCGGCAAGGTCACCCATTTCACCGGGCTGGAACTGCCCGGGCCGCGGCTGCCGCACGATATGGCGATCACCGAGAACTACTCCATTCTGATGGATCTGCCGCTCTACAACGATCCGCGCGCGGCCGCTGCCGGGCGATTCAAGATCTTCTTCGATCGCGAGCTGCCGAGCCGCTTCGCGGTGCTGCCGCGCTATGGCGTTGGGGCGGAAGCGAAATGGTTCGAGGCCGCGCCCGGGTACATCTATCACACGGTCAACTCGTGGGAGGAAGGCGATGAGATCGTGCTCATCGTCTGCCGGGTCACCGAACCCAGTCCGGTGTCCGATCGCGCGCATCCGCTGGCGCAGTTGCTCGCGTACCTGCGGCCCGAGGCCAAACTGCATCGGTACCGGTTCAACCTCCGCACCGGCGTCACCACCGAAACGCCCCTGGATGATGTGAACACCGAATTCCCGGCCATCGATCAGGGGATCACCGGACAGCGCGGGCGGTACTCGTATCAGATGCGCCTGTCGGTGGATCGCACCATGATCTTCGACGCGGTGATCAAATACGACTTGCTTACCGGCACAAAGGAAACCGCGCCCTTCGGCGACGGCATGTACGGCAGCGAACTCACCGTGGTGCCGCGCCCCGGCGCGCAATCCGAGGACGACGCCTACCTGACCATGTTCGCCCACAACAATCACACCGGACTGTCCGAAGTGTGGATCTACCATGCCGCCGACCTGAGCAAGGGGCCGATCTGCCGGTTGGGCATCCCCACCCGCGTACCCCTCGGCTTCCACGCCACCTGGGTCAGTGGTGATCGCATGCGCGCCGCTTCCCAGCCGATCGCCTGAAAAGGTCTGCGCCCGTGCCCGATCCACGATTGAGCGTGAGCCTGCCGTACTGGCAGGACCGCGACCCCATGGACGCTCTACTGGTGGCCGAAGCCGCCGACAAACTCGGCTACGACCGCCTCTGGCTCGGCGAAATGGCGACCTTCGACGCCTTCGCCCTCGCCACGGCGGTCGGCCAAGCGCCAGGCCGAATCCCACTGTGCATTGGACCGCTCGCGGTCGATATTCGGACTCCGGCGACCATCGCCATCGGAGTGGCCAGTGTCGCCGCCCTCACCGGCCGGGCCGTCAGTATCGCCCTCGGCACCTCGAGCACGGTCGTGGTGAAGGACTGGCACGGCCGTGAAAGACGCCGCACCGCTGTGCATTTGGAAGAGTCGGCTCGCATCGTGCGGCAGTTGCTCGACGGCGAGAAGGGCGACTTCGACGGCGAGATCGAACGTATCCGCGGCTACCGGCTGCGATTGCCCGCTCCGGGCGGGCCGGAACTGATCGTGGCGGCCTTCGGTGATCGTGCGCTGGCGGCTGCGGCGCGCACTGCCGATCGTGTAGTCCTCAATCTGGTGACACCTGCGCAGGTTGCCCGATGCGATACGCGCATAAGGGAATTCGCTGCTGAGGCCGGGCGCGCCACCCCGAACGTATCGGTGTGGGTGACAGCGGCCGGGGACCCGACGCCCGACATGCTGCATACGCTTCGGCGCGGGGTGGTCGGCTATCTGCGCGCGCCCGGGTATGACGCCATGTTCGCGGAGGCGGGCTTCGGGGAGGTGGTGCGGCTGGCACACAGCGGTGCTCATCCGCGCGAGGTACTGGCAGCCGTACCCGACGAATTGCCCGCCACCGTGGGGATGTTCGGCGACTCCGGCACACTCGCGAACCGGCTCACCGCGTACCGGGACGCCGGGGCCGACGAGGTGGTCATCGTTCCGGTGTCCACCGCGGAGGATCCGGCCGCGCACCACACCCTCGAGACCCTCGCGAGGATCGAGCATGGCTGACGCGCGGATCCGTGCCGCCTCGGGTGGGCCGGTGCGGACATCGATCGCAGACCATCGGGTCGCCGTGCCTGGAATCCATCGCGGGGACGGATCATGCGCGACGGGGCGAGCCGCCGAGCATTGGAATTCGAATGAGATCGGGGAGAGCTGCGGTGGGTGAAGCATTCATTTATGACGCGGTGCGGTTGCCTCGGGGCAGGGTGCGACGCAGCGGTGGGGCGCTGGCGGAGTTGCCGCCGTACGAGCTTCTGGGGCAACTGCTTTCAGCGCTGGGCGAGCGAGGGTGTCCGGCGGAGACAGTGGGCGACATCGTGATCGGGGTCAGTACCGCGACGGGAGAGCAGGGCGGGGATATCGCTCGGGCCGCCGCGTTGTGGGCGGGGTGGCCGGATTCGGTTCCGGGCGGGGTGGTTTCGCGGCTGTGTTGTTCGGGGCTCGATGCTGTGGAGGCCGGGGCGGCTCGGGTGGCGGCCGGGTACGCGGACCTTGTTGTCGCCGGTGGGGTGGAGTCGATGTCGCGGGTGCCGATGCTTTCGGATCGGCCCGCCATCGCGCTGGACAATGACCTCGGGGAGCGGACCGGGTTCGTCACCATCGGGGTCTCGGCGGATCTGACGGCGGGCGCGTACGGGATCACTCGACCGGAGCTGGATTCCTATGCGGTGCAATCGCATCGGAGGGCTCTCGGCGCGGAGGTTTCGTCAGCGGTGATACCGGCTCGCAAGGGCGGAACGGTGGTGCTGGACGCCGATGAAGGGGCTCGCGCGGATGCGTCGGTCGAAGCGTTTGCCGAGCTGCCCGCGTTGTTCGGGGATGACCCGTCGTGGGAGCGGGTGGCGCGCCGACTGCCGGATGCTCCGCGTCCCGTCGTCGGATTGCACACCATCGCCACCGCGCCGCAGCTCGCGGATGGCGCGTCCGCGGTGCTGATCGGCAATGCGGCGGCGGAGCGGACTCTTGGGCGAAAACCGTTGGCCGCCATTGTCGGTACCGCTCAGACGGCGGTGCGCTCACCACTGCTCACCGCTCCCGTGACCGCTGCGCGGGTGGCGTTGGAGCGGGCGGGTATTACCGCCGGAGACCTCGATGTTGTCGAGGTGAACGAATCCTTCGCTGTCACACCGCTGGTGCTGACACGCGAGCTGAATCTTGATCCGGCGCGGGTCAATCCATCGGGTGGCGCTGTCGCCGTCGGGCATCCGCTCGGCGCGACCGGCGGCATCCTCATCGCTCAGGCCCTCGACGCCCTGAATCGGTGCGACGGCGAATACGCGCTGGTGACCATCCCCGCAGCGCTCGGGCTGGGGTCCGCGGTCGTACTGCGGCGACTGTCATGAGCAAGAACTACGAGTACTAGGGAACTTCATGGCTGAATCACCCGCTCCCGCACCGCTGACCGGCGCGCGTCGGACAACCGGGACCAGACATCCGGTGCGCCAGTGTCATCCGGACGACACGGTGCGCGACTACCTGGAACAGGGCTGGTGGGAGAACGAGACGATTCCCGCGGTCTTCCGCCGTCGCGTCGCCGAAGCCCCGGATGCGCCCGCGCTGACCGATCCGGCCAATCTCGCGGAGCTGACCGGCGCTGTGCCGCGCAGTCTGACCTGGCGGGGGCTCGATGATCACGTAGTCGACATCGCGGCAGTGCTTTTCGCACAGGGCATCCGCCAGGGTGACACCGTCGCCGTACTGCTGCCCAATTCCATCGCGCTCACCGCCACCTATCTGGCGCTGTGGCGATTGGGTGCGGTCGCCACACCCATGCCCGCGTCCTATCGACGGCATGAGATATCCGGCATCGTCGCGGCGACGGCGGCCGATGCGATCATCACCGCCGGAACACTGTCCGGCCGCGAGCTCGCGGAGGAGGCGCTGTCCGTCGCGGACGGTAATGCGGCGGTGTTCGCGTTCGGCCCTGCGGTTCCGGATAAGGCTGTAGCGCTGGGTGATTCGGCTGATTCCCAGTCGCGCGATCGCTTCCGGGACTATGAAACCGCACTGCAGGTCACCGTCAACGACCGCATCACGGTGTGCTGGACCAGCGGCACCGAAGCGGCGCCCAAGGGCATCCCGCGCTGCCACGGAGATTGGCTGGCGGTGGCGCAGGGTGTTCAGGACGGTCTGGGAATCACCCCGGAGTCGGTGGTGCTCAACCCATTTCCGATGGTGAATATGGCGGGCTTCGCCGGTGCGTTCCTGCCCTGGCTGCTGGCGGGCGGGCATCTGGTGCAGCATCATCCGCTGGATCTGCCGGTATTCTTCGGTCAGATCGCCGAACATCGGGTGACGCACACCAGTATGCCGCCCGCGCTGTTGACCATGCTGTTGCAGAACGAGAGCCTGCGCGCGCACGCCGATCTGTCGTCATTGCGCACCGTGGGGTCCGGTGGTGCGCCACTGCCGCCGCCGGTGGTGCGGCGCTGGCAGGAGGAACTGGGCATTCACGTGCTCAATTTCTTCGGATCCAATGAGGGCGTGAGCCTGCTCGGCGCACCGGCCGATATCCCGGATCCGACTGTGCGCGCGCAGCATTTACCGCACTACGGTGCGCCCGGTGTGGAATGGTCCACCCGGCTGGCGGCGCGCACCGCCGTGAAACTCGTCGACGTCGTCACCGGCGAGACCGTGACCGAGCTGGGTGGGCGAGGTGAACTTCGTCTGCGTGGCCCGGCGGTATTCGGCGGATATCTGCCCGGAACCGCGAGCACTGAACCCTTCGATGACGAGGGATATCTGTGCAGCGGAGACGTTTTCGAACTCTGTGGGCCGGACGGACGCTACCTGCGCTTCGTCGATCGGGTGAAGGAGATCATCATTCGCGGCGGGATGAATATCGCCCCTGCGGAGATCGAAGGGTTGCTGTCGGATCATCCCGGCATCACCGATGTGGCGATCGTCGGCTATCCGGATGAGGTTCTCGGCGAGAAGTGTTGCGCCTTCGTGGTTCCGGCGCCCGGGGCCACCGTCACGCTCGACGATCTGGTCGCGCACCTGCGCTCCCGCGAGGTCGCCTCGTTCAAGCTGCCCGAACGCCTGGAGGTCGTGGCATCGCTGCCGCGCAATCCCGTCGGCAAGCTGCTCCGCCGCGAGCTCCGCGACCAACTCTGAACCGGTACACCACAATCCAGGAGTCATAGTGTCCGTCCATATTCTCGGCGGCAGCCAAACCGATTTCGCCGTCAATTGGCATCGCGCCGGACTCGGGTTCGACGTGCTCGTTCGTTCGGTGACCGAAGCGACGTTGGCCGAGACGGGGATCGATCCCGCGGATATCGAAGTCATCCACGTCGGCAACGCATTCGGGCAGCTCTTCACGGGGCAGGGGCAGTTGGGCGGTATGCCCGCCACCGTGCTTCCGGAGCTCTGGGGGATTCCGGCGAGCCGTCACGAAGCCGCTTGCGCCTCCGGCAGTATGGCGGTGCTGGCCGCGATGTCGGACCTGGAATCCGGGCGGTACGACTGTGCCCTGGTCATCGGTGCCGAGTTGGAGAAGACCGTCCCTGGTAATCAGGCTGCCGCGTACATGGGTGCGGCTGCTTGGAAGGGGCATGAAGCCCAGGACACGGATCTGGTGTGGCCCACCATGTTCGCCGCTGTCGCCGAAGAATATGATCGGCGATACGGATTGGATCCGGCGCATCTGCACGCCATCAGCGAGTTGAATATCGCCAATGCGCGGTTGAATCCGCTGGCGCAGACTCGTGAATGGTCATACACCCCGGATAGTTTCACCGCCGATGACACCGCGAATCCGACGGTTGCGGGGGCGTTGCGGCGTCAGGATTGCAGTCAGATGACCGACGGGGCGGCGGCGTTGATCCTCGTCTCCGATCGATTCCTGGAGCAGCACAGGGATTTACGGGCTACGAAGCATGCGGTGATCACCGGGTGGGGGCATCGGACGGCTGGGCTGTCGCTTGCGCAGAAGTTCGAGGTCGCGGTGGCGGAACCGTATGTGTTCCCGCATGTGCGGCAGACGATGCTGGATGCGCTCGGGCGGGCTGGGCTGGCCGATATCACCGATGTGGATGCGGTGGAGGTGCATGACTGTTTCTCGATGTCCGAGTACATGGCGATCGATCATCTCGGGATCACGTCGCCGGGGGAGAGTTGGAAGGCGATCGAGTCGGGGGAGATCGGTAGGGGCGGAAGTCTTCCGGTCAATCCCGGAGGTGGGCTCATCGGGATCGGGCATCCGGTGGGGGCTACTGGGGCTCGGATGTTGTTTGATGCCTATAAGCAGGTGACTGATCAGGCGGGGGACTATCAGGTTGATGGGGCTCGGAGGATCGCTACGTTGAATATTGGGGGGAGTGCCACTACCGTGGCTGGGTTTGTTGTCGAGGCTTGGGGGGTTTAAGAACAAAAGATAAAAGGACAAAAGACGCCTGGACAAAAAGAAAAGAAGGCCCGAAGGGCCTCGAGATACCGGCATGGAGCCGTACGGACTTGGCGGAGGCCGTGCGGGACATGCCTGTAGGACCGGCAGGGGGGTCCTGACGGTGGAGGCAAGTGGTGGAAGCTATTGCCGGGCTGGGCACGCCGGGCGAGGCAATACCCAGGGTCGCTGACGCATCCGCGTCGGCACACAGGCCCGAGAGGGGCGTGCGGGCAACGGTTGTGCTGCCGGGGCGGTGGCCATCAACTCGTCGGGGTGATGGAGATGGTTCACCTTCGGTGTGCGGGTCGGGTCGATGTGCGCGGGCGCGATCCACGCCGTGCGTCCCGCGAAGGGCGAATCCTTACCGAGCTTGATCGTGGTCCACCCGGTCGGGGTGTCATTGACCAGGGCGTGGCAGTGATCGCACGCCAGCGTGAGGTTCTCGATGTCGGTCGGGCCGCCTTTGGCGTACTCGGTCACGTGATGCACGGCCGCCATGCTCGCGGGTGCGGTGCAGCCGGGGCGTGTGCAACCCCGTTCGGTGGCAATCAACGCCATCCGCTGTGCCGGGTTCGCCAGGCGGGCTTCCCCGATGTGCAAAGGCATCGCGTTGCCGTCGGTCACGACAGAGAACGTCTTGCTCTTGCGGGCAGCCATTTCCAACGCGACCGCGACCGGCACCGTCCCACCGGTGGCGGTGGTCGCGACTCCGGCGGCGCGTTCCACATCGGTGATGGACATGGTCAGGATCGTGGTCACCGGGAGCCCCCGGTGTGAGCCGAGGTGTGCGGGGTGGAAGTCGGGATGCAGGAGCGCGAACAGCGCATCGTGCTGACGCTGCACGGTCGTGCGCGTATCCCGTTCGGCCGCAGCCTTCACAACCTCGGGGTCGAGGTTCTCATCGACCACGAACGGGCTTTCGGGGTCGGCCGGGTTGCACAGACCGGGCCGTGCGAGCTTGGCCAGCACTGCATCCATCGCGGCGCGGGCTTCTGGGGTCAACACCACGGTCATGGTGGACATCAAGTCGAAACCCTGTGGGCTCAACCGCATACTGCGCAAACGTGCACGGTCTGCATCATTGGTCAGGGTGCCATCGGGATCGAGGTGTCCGAGGATCCGGTCACCGATCTTGGGCAGTTGGTTCGGATTCAACGCCCGCGCGTGGCGAGCCAGGTGTTCCTCGGCGAGAGCGCGGTCTTCGACAGATACCTTGCTCGGCAGCCGGTCCATGACCTGTCGGATAACCCGGACGTGGTCGAGTCCGATCACGCCTTCTTCTTGCGCGAGCGCGGTATTGGGCATGACGGGTGCGGCGGGAATCTCGGCGGCATCGCCCACGCGCGGCCAGATCGCAGCCTGCTCGGCGCAATGCCAGCGATTCAGCGCGTCCCCGTGCGAAATCCGCAGTGTGTCTTGCAGAAACAGCGCCACGGAACCCGCTCCTGCGCGCTTGGGCAGTGACCGGGAGCAGGTCTGCACGACCAGGTCGAGTTTGAGCGCGTCGAGTTTGCGGGTGGCGGTTTCGATCTGCTGCATCAATTCGACGATGTCGTTGTCTGATACCGGAATAAGCGGCAGTGAGGCGAGGGAGTCCACCGCCGCGGACAGTGTGTTCACACTGTCCGCGATTGCGATTTTCTCCCCCGCGTTCATTCCTCTATTCTACTCGGGAAGGGTGGGTTCTGAAAGCGTAATTGTATTGTGATACAAAGCTATTCAGAATATCTCCCTTTCATCTTTAGCGCATTCCTTCCAATGCTTCGAGCCGGGCCGTATCCCGCACTGCTCCACGATCGGCCGACGTCGCCATCAACGCATAGGTGCGCAAGGCCACCGAAACCTCGCGCGTCCGCGCGACCGGTCGATACCCGCCACGGCTTTCCAGCTCCCCTCGCCGCGCATCGAGCTCGTCATCGCCGACATGCAGTGACATTGTCCGCGAGGGGATATCGATGGTGACTTCATCCCCGTTCCGAACCAGCGCGATAACGCCACCCGATGCCGCCTCGGGTGAGATGTGACCGATGGAGAGCCCCGAGGATCCGCCGGAGAATCGCCCGTCGGTGATCACGGCGCATTTGCCCGCCAACCCGCGACCCTTGAGATACGAAGTGGGATAGAGCATTTCCTGCATTCCCGGTCCGCCGCGCGGTCCCTCGTATCGGATGACGAGCACGTCGCCCGGCTGCAAGCGTCCGGACAGGATGGCGTCGACCGCGTCTTCTTGGGACTCCGCCACGACAGCGGGGCCGGTGAAGGTGTGCATGTGTTCGGCCACCCCGGCGGATTTCACCACTGCCCCATCGGGGGAGAGGTTTCCGCGCAGCACCGCCAGTCCGCCGTCGCGCGAATAGGCGTGGGCGCGATCGCGAATGCAGCCTTCGGCGGCGTCGGTGTCGAGGGAGTCCCAGCGCTCCGACTGTGAGAATGCGGTCGCGGAACGCTTTCCGCCCGGCGCGGCGTAGAACATTTCCATCGCCTCGGGGGAAGCCTTGCCGCCGCGCACATCCCATGCGCCGAGCCAGTCGTCCAGCGAATTCGAGTGCACCGCGATCACATCGCGGTGCAGCAACCCGGCACGGTCCAGTTCGCCGAGGATCGCGGGGATGCCGCCCGCCCGGTGCACATCCTCCATCAGGTAGTCCCCGTTGGGTGCGACCTTGCACAGGCAGGGCACCTGCAACGACATCTTCTCGATGTCGGTGAGGCCGTAGTCCAGTCCGGCCTCCTGTGCGGCGGCCAGCAGATGCAGCACGGTGTTGGTGGACCCGCCCATTGCCAGGTCCAATGCCACCGCATTGTCGAATGCCCGGTGCGAAGCCAGGTTTCGGGGCAGCACGCGGTCATCGTCTTCGTCGTAGTACCGCCGGGTGATGTCCATGACGGTGTGTCCGGCGGCTTCGTACAGGGCGCGCCGCGCGGTGTGGGTCGCGAGGACGGTGCCGTTTCCGGGCAGTGCCAGCCCCAGGGCCTCGGTGAGGCAGTTCATCGAGTTCGCGGTGAACATGCCCGCGCAGGAACCGCAAGTGGGACAGGCGTTTTCCTCGATCAGCGCCATGTCCTCGTCCGAGACGAGGGGGGACACCGCCTCGGACATGGTGACGATCAGGTCCAGGCGGCTGCGGACCGTGCCGTCGACCAGGACGGCTTTGCCGCCCTCCATCGGGCCGCCGGAGACGAAGACGGTCGGGATGTTCAGGCGCATGGCGGCCATGAGCATGCCGGGGGTGATCTTGTCGCAGTTCGAGATGCACACGAGCGCGTCGGCACAGTGCGCGTTCACCATGTATTCGATCGAGTCCGCGATCAGGTCGCGGGACGGCAGCGAGTACAGCATGCCGCCGTGGCCCATGGCGATGCCGTCGTCGACGGCGATGGTGTTGAACTCGCGCGGGATTCCTCCGGCTGCGCTGACCGCCTCGGAGACGATGCGTCCTACGGGCTGGAGGTGGGTGTGGCCGGGGACGAACTCGGTGAAGCTATTGGCGATCGCGATGACCGGCTTGCGGCCGATATCCGCGGAGGGGACTCCGCTGGCTCGCATGAGCGCGCGGGCTCCCGCCATATTCCGGCCGTGCGTGACCGTGCGTGAACGCAGATTCGGCACGATGCCACCTCCTTCAGAAACTGCAACCGTATGGTTGGAGTCTTGCACATCGGAGGGTCGAACTGCAACCGTGCGGTTGGAGATCGCGGAAATGGTTGGATATCAGGCATGGCGTGGGATACCGAGGGAACCAAGCGGCGGCTGTTGGAGGCCGCCGTGTACGAATTCGCCGAGCGCGGGCCGGACGGCGCTCGGGTGGCGGCCATCGCGGCCCGCGCCTGCATCAACAAAGAGCGCATCTACCAGTACTTCGGCGATAAGCAGGGGCTCTTCGAGGCCGTGCTCACCGATCAATTGGCACAGCTCGCGGCCGCCAGCCCGCTGGCCGCCGATAAGGCCGGGGACCTCGCCGAATACGCGGGGCACGTCTTCGACTACCACCGCACCCATCCGCAGTTCCTGCGCCTGCTGCACTGGGAAGGACTCCAGACCCAGGGCGGTGAGCTACCCGCCGAATCCGCGCGCGCCTCGCACTACGCGGAGAAGGTGGCCTCCGTCGCCGCCGCCCAGCGCGAGGGCAAACTCACCGATGATGTGCCGGCCGGATATCTCATGTACGCCGTGGCCGCGCTCGCCGCGTGGTGGTTCGCGGTGCCGCAGGTGGTGCGCATGGTGCTGGGGGCGGATGCCGAGGACCCCGAGGCGCTGCGCGCGGGCCTGGTGAACCTGGTGCGCCGACTGGAGATTCGCGACTAGCGCCGTACGGGAACGGCCGTGAGCCGGTCCGCCAGTGCGCCGAGCACCGTCGAGCAACTCTCCTCGATCTTCAGCTTGGCCAGGTCGTCGGCGCGGGTTTCGCCGCGGTTCACGATCACCACATCGCGGCCGGATTTGGCGGCGCGGCGGGCGAATCGGAGACCGGACATGACGGTCAGTGATGATCCGGCGACCAGGAGCACCTCGGCGTCCTCGACCATCGAGAAGGCTTGGGCCACCCGGGGTGCCGGGACGGATTCGCCGAAATAGACGATGTCCGGTTTCAACATGCCGCCGCATACCGCGCAGTCGACCATGCGGAAGCCGCTGGTGTCGGCGACCACGGCGTCGGCGTCGGGTGCGACCTCCAGACCGGTGAGCGGGAGGGTTTCGGCGAAGCCGGGATTGGCCTCCTCCAGCAATTCGGCCAGGCGCATGCGGGACAGCAGTGCGGAACAGTTCAGGCAGCGCACCCGTGCGTACACCCCGTGCAGGTCGATGACCGCGCGCTGTCCGGCCTTGGTGTGCAGCAGATCCACGTTCTGGGTGATCACCCCGCGCACGATTCCGGCGCGTTCCAGTCGCGCCAGCGCGCGATGTCCGAGATTGGGGCGGGCCGCGTCCATGAACCGCCAGCCGACGTGATTGCGTGCCCAATACCGTTGCCGGAAAACGGGATCCCCGGTGAACTGCTGATAGGTCATGGGATTGCGGGGCGGGGAATCGGGGCCGCGATAGTCCGGAATACCGCTGTCGGTGGAGACGCCCGCACCGGTCAGCACCGCGACCCGGCGGCCGGTGAGCAGATCGCACAGCTGCTCGATCGAGGTATCCGACATGCCGACCAGCCTACGAGGCCAGGGCCGCCGTGCGCCCGGTCACACCGTGTCACACCGCCCCGGGCTGCTTCGTCGTATCGGTATGGGCGTCACCACGGGCGGCGCGGAACGACTACGAAGGAGTTGTCATGACGAAGACGGTTCTGGTCACCGGTGGTACGGGCACCCTGGGCAAGCTGGTCACCCCGCTGCTGCTGATGCGCGCGGGCGTCCGGGTGCGGGTGCTGAGCCGCACCGCCCGCACCGGAACGGACGGTATCGAATACGTGGCGGGCGATCTCCAGACCGGCGAAGGCGTCGCGGCGGCGGTCGCGGGCGTCGACACCATCCTGCATCTGGCGGGCACCCAGAAGGGTGACGGCGATAAGGCGCGCGCCCTGGTGACGGCCGCACAGGCCGCGGGCGTCACCCCGCATCTGGTCTACATTTCGGTGGTCGGCGCGGAGCGGGTGGTCTGCGAAAGCGCGCTGGATCGCGCGATGCTCGGCTACATGGCCTCCAAGCGGGAGGCCGAGATCGTGGTGCAGGAGTCGGGTCTGCCCTGGACCACCTTGCGCGCCACCCAGTTCCACGAACTGCTGTTCACCATGGTGCGGGCACTGGGCAAGCTGCCGATCGCACCGGCCTTCGATTTCCGGTTCCAGCCGATCGCGGCGGCCGAGGTGGCGGCGGAACTGGTGCGCCTGACCCTGGGCGAGCCCGCCGGACTGGTGCCGGAGCTGGCCGGGCCCAAGGTGTACACGATGAAGGAGGTGCTGCGCGGCTATCAGGACGCCATCGGCAAGCGCCGTCCCATCCTGAGCCTGAAGGCTCCGGGCAAGGCCGCCAAGATCTACAAGGCGGGCGGCAACCTCAACCTCGATCGCGCCGTCGGTGAGCAGACCTGGGAAGAATTCCTGGCCGAGCACCTCGGTGCTTCGGTCCGGGCGTGAAATCGCCTGTCAGCGTGGGCCGTTGGTATTGAGGAATACGACGGTGCCGGTGCCGAACCGGCCCTGCCCGTTCATCTCCAGCAGGGCGGCCATGGCCTTGGCGGTGTAGACCGGCTCCAGGGTGAGATGTTCCAGATCGGCCGAAAGCGTCTGCGCGGTGGTGGCTTCCATGGTGGTGCGGCCGTAGCCCGGGCCCAGATAGTCGGTCACGATATCGAGATTGGTCAGGGCCGAGATATTTTCGGGCAGTCGCGCCCCGCGCTCGCGCAGCACCTGCGCGGATCGATCGGCCAGCCGGTACAGGGTGGCCGCGTCCAGGCGCAAAGTGTCATTGACGACCACACCGACCACCCGGGTGGATAGGCCCGCCAGTCGTAAGCCGAGGGAGAGCCCGGCGACCGTGCCGCCGGACCCGACCGGGGCGACCAGATGGGTGGGCTCGGGCAGTTCGCCCGCTCGCACCTGCGCGGCGAGCTCGAGTGCGGCCTCGACGTAGCCGAGCGCGCCCACCGGTGACGATCCGCCCGCGGGCAGGAAATACGGTGGCCGCCTGCCCGAGAAATTGCGGGCCAGAATGTAGGGAGCGCTGAGGATCGTGCGGGTCTTGTTCCGGGTGAAGTACAGTTTCGCGCCCGAACGCCGCAGTCGTTCCAGCTGGCCGCGCACATGGTCGTCGACCGGCTGATCGATAAGTGCCAGTACGGTTTTCAGTCCCAGCTCGCGGCCGTACAGTGCGGTCGCCAGCCCCCAGTTGGTGCCCAGCCCGCCAACCGTGACGATCGTGTGCCGCCCCAGCCGCAGCGCGTCCGGCAGCAGCCATTCCAGTTTGCGGACCTTGTTGCCGCCCCAGCCGCCGTCGCCGAATTCGCTGTCATCCTTGATCCACAGCTCCGCCGCGACCGAATCCAACGCGGACAACCGCCGCACCGAGGTCGGACTCTTACCGAGTTCGATATGCGGCAGCGTGCTCTCGAGTTCGGGGTACTGCTGATGCAGATGCGGCGTCACACACACCAACGTATCGACTGCCCAGTCCAGATACGAGCGTGGCGAGGCGCACATGAGTCATGCTGGAGCATGACCACCAATTCGGAGCCGCCCGGTCGACGCACCGGACCGCTGCTCGCGCTGGTGGTGGTCGGGGTGGCGCTCGTACTCGCCATTGCCGCCACCACATACTTCATTGCTCATCGCGACAGCGGCGGGGGCACGCCCGAATCCGTCACCCTGCCGCCGGGGACGACGGTCGTCCAGAACTCCGCGGGAGTGCCCCCTCCGCCCGGCGGCGTGACCGCCGGACAGCCCGTGCCCTCGACGATCGCCCCGCAGCCGGGCACCACCGCGCCCTCGACCGCGCCCGCCCCGGGCTTCGCCCATCAGGCGCTGTGGCCGTTCGCCGATGAGGCGGCGGCAGCCCTGTGGCAGCAGTCCTATCGCGACGGCGGGCATCAGCCCTGGCATCTGGATCCCGCCGCCACCGCACTGAATTTCACTCGGGGCTACCTCGGCTACGGCAATCTGAACAAGGCCGTATTGACTACGACCAAGGGTGAAGAATCCTGGGTGACAGTCGGTTTCGACAATCCCAACGGTGTCGCCATCGTCGCCGCCATGCTGCATCTGGCCCGGATCGGGACCGGAGCGGACGCGCCCTGGGAGGTCATCGGCACCGATGACCTCACCCTGTCCCTGGACAATCCGGTGTACGGGGCGAAGGTGAATTCGCCGCTGGCGGTGGGCGGTCACGTCACCGGCGTCGACGAGAGTCTGCGGGTACAGGTCCGGCAACTCGACAAAGCGCAAGCGGTCGGTGAGATTCCCGGAATCCCCGCGGGCGGGCAGAACAGTCCGTGGTCCGGCAGCGTGCCGTTCACCGCGACCTGCCCGGGCACGCTGACCGTCGCGGTCGCGACCGGCGGCCACGTCGAGGCGGTGGAGCGTTTCGCGATCACCGGGGTGCACTGCTGATCCGCTCACCCGGGACGATGGCGACACCGGAATGGTTCGCGGCGCCGACGGCGGTTCGGCGCAGCGTATTCGGCCGCGCGCCGATAAACCGGTGTTGTTCCCGGATGTCCCGCGTATCGGCGAAGTGCGGGACAATTGGGTCGTATCACCGATATGGCCGACGCTCAACCGGGGGAATCCCGTCGGCTGAGCTTTCCTAAGGAGCCTCGCCATGAGCGAGAACCATTGGGACGCACTGGTTGTCGGAGCGGGGGCCGGCGGGCTCTGCGCCGCCGCCCGGCTTTCACACCACGGCTACCGCACCCTCGTCGTCGAATGTCTGGATCGGGTCGGGGGGCGCGCCTCCACCGAGGACGTCTACGGCTTCAAGATAAACACCGGGGCCATCGGCGTCGAGTTGGGCGGTATCACCGAGCAGACCTTCACCGAGGTGGGCGCGAAATTCGAAGTGCGACCGGCGAATCCGCCGATCCTGTACCGGATCGGCGGGCGCACGGTCGATATCGCCACCGGCGGCTGGCAATTGCTTATCTCCCAGCTGATTCGCCAGGGCGCGCCGCTGATCCAGGACACGGCCGAGCGTGGCGGCGGTATGCCCGACCGCGAGCTCTGCACCGCGGATTGGGTGCGCGGGCACACCAAAAACGCTGCGGTACACGGGATCTTCCGCGCCATGTGCGGGACGGTGTTCGCGGCCGCGCCCGAGGAGCTGCCCGCGCGGGTCTTCCTGACGCACTTCTCCAGCACGGCGGCGTTCGACAATTTCGGTTTCTGCCCCGAGGGCACGATCGGATTGTGGAAGGCGCTCGCCGAGGTCGTGGAACGCAATGGGGGACAGGTATTGCTGAGCACGCAGGCGCTGCGCCTGCACGTCGAGGACGGCCGGATCACGGGGGCGACCCTGCGGCGGGGTGGTGAAAGCCGGGAAATCACCTGCGATTTCGCGGTCAGCGATATCGGGCCGTCGGCAACCCTGGATCTGGTCGGCCCCGAACACTTCCCGTCGGAGTACATCGGCACCGTTCTACAGGGCGATCTGCCCAGCGCCATGATCTCGGTCAACTTCACCAGTCGCGAGAAGCTGCTGGACGCGCCCGGTCTGCTCAGCTTCGTCAATACCCGAAGGCTCTGCTACGCAGCGGAGTTCACCGCCACCTGCCCGGAGATGGCCCCGGAGGGCTGGCATCTGTACGTCGGCACCGGCGTCCCCAAACCCTCGGTCGGTGATTTCGATGTGGAGGCCGAAGCGGCGCTGGTGTTGCAGGATCTGCGCCACGAGATCGACGGCTTCGATGAGGCCCGGTTGCTCTCCATCGCCGTAACCCGGGACGACTGGCCCACCCAGCGCACGGTCGCGGGCTACGACATGCCCCACGACACACCGATCCCCAATCTCTGGAATGTCGGTGACGCGGTGAAGGAATACGCGCACGGCGGCACCACCGCCTGTGCCGAAACCGCCAAGATCGTGGTGGACAAGATCCTGCTCAGCGCAGCTTCGCGGCCGTCCCCGGTAGTCGATCCACCATAGCCACCACATAGTCGGCCACGATCTCGATGAGCATGGGCCGCTCGACCTTCAGCCCGCCGTCCAGCCATACCAGGATGAGTTCGGCGGCCCCGCCGGTGATGAGTTGCGCCAGCGCGGTGAGCGCGGTGTCATCGCCCGCGGGGATATCGAGCAGCGTGCGGGTCTGCTCGATGATGGTGGCGGCCACCTTGCGCATACCGTCGAACCGCATGCGCATCAGCGCCTCGCTGCCGTACGCCTGCGCGAAGGCGATATTGGCGCGCCGCGGATCATCGGTCATCGCGATGATGAGGGCGGCGACTCCCGCGCGGATCTTGGTCTCGGGATCGCCGGGGGTCTCGGCCATGGTGCTGCGGGCCTGATCCAGCGCGGCCGACTGCACCTCGTCCAGCAGCGCGGCCGCCAAAGCGTCCAGATCGCTGAAGGATTCGTAGAAGAAGCGCGGACCCACCTTGGCCTGTTCGCACACCCCGCGCACGGTCAGCGCGGCCAGGCCCTGGGTGCCGACGATCTCCAGGGCGGTGTCCAGGAGTCTGCGCCGCCGCTGTTCCCTGCGCTCATCGGTGGAGGTTCCGCGATAGGTCCCGTTGAAAGCTCGCGTCACCCACACAGCTTCGCACAGATATCGGGAAACAATCGTTTACGGAAACAATCGTTTCCGCTACCGTTGGAACATGGTGCCTCGAAAAGCCGTGCTGAACCACAGGATTCAAGCTCATGCGGCCGGGGTGCTGGAGCGATACCCCTCCGCACCGCGCGCCCTGGCCACCCCGCCGCCCGGGAGCGGCCTCAAACCCGTCATGGGTGATTTCGGGCCGCCGGGGGTCGGTCATATCGTCAGCCAGCTCGCGGATCCGATCGGCTTCTCGCGCCGGCGCATGCGGCGCTTCGGCCCGGTGCAGTGGTCCGGGGCGTTCGGCCGCCCGATCGTCGGATTGCTCAGTCCGCAGGCGCTCGAGGAACTGGTGCTGGACCGGCAGCACGCGTGGTCGGCCCAGCGCGGCTACGACTTCCTGATCGGGCCGTTCTTCCGGGGCGGAATCCTGTTGCGGGACTTCGAGGAACACGCCTATCACCGCCGTATTCTGCAACAGGCGTTCACGCGCTCGCGGCTGATCGGATATCTGGATCTCACCACACCGCGCATCACCCGGGGCGTGGACGGCTGGCAGCCCGGGCCCCGATTCCCGCTCTACGATCACGTCAAGGCGCTGCTGCTGGAACAGGCCACCGCGGTGTTCGCCGGAGCCGAACTCGGCCCGGAGGCAACGCGTTTGGGGCATGCCTTCGAGGACGCCGTCAAGGGCGGACAGGCCATGCTGCGATTCCCCATGCCGGGCGGTATCTGGAATCGGGGTCTGCACGGGCGGCAGCTGCTGGAGGAGTATTTCCGCCGCGAACTCCCCGCCAAACGCGCAGGGGAGGGCGACGACCTGTTCAGCGTGCTGTGTCAGGCCAGCACCGAGGAGGGGGAATCCTTCACCGACGCGGACATCGTCGATCACATGATCTTCGTGATGATGGCGGCGCACGACACCAGTACCAACGCCATCTCCATGCTGAGCTATGAGCTCGCGCGGAATCCGAAGTGGCAGGACCGATTACGCGAGGAGTCCCAGGCGCTGGGCAAACCGACCCTCGACTACGCGGATCTGGATCAGCTCACCGGATTGGATCTGGCGTTCAAGGAGACGCTGCGGATGTACTCCCCGGTCGGCCAGGTGGTGCGCGAATCCGTCGCCGATACCGAGATCTCGGGCTACTACATTCCGCGTGGCACGGTGGCCATCTGCGGCGCGTACGTCATGATGCGCTCCGCCGAGTACTGGCATGATCCGGATGTCTTCGATCCCGAGCGGTTCGAACCCCAACGCGCGGAAGATAAATCGCATCGCTTCGCGTGGCCACCGTTCGGCGGTGGCGCGCACAAGTGCATCGGCCGATACTTCGGCGGGATGACCGTGAAGGCCGTCATGCATCGCATGCTGCTGAACTACCGCTGGAGCGTGCCGCAGGGATACGAGGTGCCGCTGGTGGCGGGCACCGGTCCGCAACCGGCGGACGGGTTGCCCATCACCCTGGAACGGCTCTAGCGCACATCGCGCGGTACCCCGAGTTCCACATCGAGATAACGCAATTCGGGGTCCCGGCGCTTGCCGTTGCGGAACGCCCGGAACACCAGGTCCTGCGGATGCCGCACCGCGAACACCTCGCGGAAGGTGGTCACCGTGCGCCGGGGTGTGCCGAGCAGCCGCGGGTTGTACCCGGTCTGCGCGACCGGTCCCTCCCAGATGAGCGCCGCCCCGCCCGGCACGCTGTGCGGGGCGAAGCTCCAGCCCAGATCCCGCATGCGCCGGTCGAATTCGCCCGCCCCGAGTCCGGCCACATCCCAGCCGCTGGCCTCGTTGAACAGCTGCCGCCCGTGCAGGAATTGCACGAAGCACGGATCCGGACCGGGATGCGGGGTGCTGAGATTGATCACGCCATCCCACGGCAGCGTGGTGAGCGACCAGGCCAGCCGGGTCTCGAAATCGTCCCAGTCCGAACAGAGTACGGGCGCGTCGCGCTCACTGGGCCGCTCGGCCGCCAGGCCGTAATCGCCGACGGTATCGGGTGCGTCCAGACTCCAGGCGCTGAAGCGCAGCCGTTCCGGACGCATGGTGAGGCCGCGCGAGAGCACCGCGACCACCGATTCGGCGACCTGTTTGCGCTGTGCCACGGTGGCGGTGCGCCGCCAGCCGGTGCTCCACTCCCGGGCCGTCTCGGGGCGCTCGCGCACCCGTTGCACGGCGCGCCACTGCGCATCCGGTGCGGTGCTATCGGATTCGAGCGGCAGCGGGCACGGATCCCAGACGCCCTCGGGCTGGGTGCGCAAGACCGCGAGCAGTCGTTCGGCCTCGGCCGGGTTCGGCGGCACCGCGACGACGACCTCGATATCGCTGCCCTGCTGCGCGAAATGCGCGTGCCGCCCGCTACTTTCGTCGCGCACCTGGATGAAGCGCGGATTCCATTCCAGGCCGAATCGATCGGCCTCCTCGTCTTCCTCCTCCAGGAAGAACGGCATCCACTTCAGCAGTACATCCCAACCCTGTGTACCCATCCTCGCCTCCCTCCAGGCTGTCCGCCAACCTACCGGGCAGTAGAGATCGATGCCCCGTACGGGTATCGAACGGACCACCCCGCGTGGTAGAACCTGTTCTAGTTTTACTACGAAGGACCCTGAATGAACTGGTATACCGGTAACACCGTCTATGACACCGTCTTGACGATCGCGTTCGGATTCGCGGCATTCGTGCTGGTGGGCGGACTGTTCGGGCAGAGCCCTTACGGCCGCTTCGCCACCGCCAAGCTGGGGCTGAACCTCAATCCGAAGCTCGGCTGGTGGCTCATGGAGATTCCAGCCACGGTCGTCTTCGCGGTCGCCTACCTCAGCGGTCCGAATCGATTCGAGCCGACTTCGCTGGTGCTGGCGGCCATCTGGATTCTGCACTACGCCAATCGCGGCTGGCTCTTCCCCCTTTCGATTCGTCAGGTGCCGGGCAAGACCAGCAGTTTCAATGTCTCGGTGCTCGGTATGGGCATGTTCGTCACGGCCCTGCACGGCTATCTCAATGGTGCGCTGTTCAGCCATGATTATCTGGGGCAGTACGGAACCGATTGGCTCACCGATCCGCGATTCCTGATCGGGCTGGTCATCTACCTGAGCGGTTTCGCCCTGCTGACCAGCTCGGAGTGGATCGTGCGGAACCTGCGCGACAAGAACAATCCGGGCGCGACCGAATACAAGATTCCATTCGGGCTGGGCTTCCGATTCGTCACCAGCCCAACATATCTCGGCGAGTTGATCGCCTGGGCGGGCTTCGCCATCCTGACCTGGGCGCTGCCGGGCGTGGTCATCTTCCTCATCACCTTCGGGAACCTGGTGCCGCGCGCCTTCGCCACGCACAAGTGGTACCGGGAGAAGTTCGCGGACTATCCGGCCGAGCGAAAAGCACTGGTGCCCTTCACCATCTAGCGTCCCTGGCGCGCCGCCTTATCGCGATACATGGCGGTGTCCACGGCATGCATGAGCTCGTCGATGGCGGTGGAGTGGGTATCCACCAGTGCGGTACCGATACTCGCGCCCACCGTCACCGAAAGCCCGGCCACATCGAAGGGTTCGCGCAGCGCCGCCAGAATGCGATCCGAGACGGCGGTCAATTCCGTTCTGCCCGTGCAATCCTCGACCAGCACGATGAATTCGTCCCCGCCCAGCCGGGCCGCCACGGCATTGTCCGGCAGCGCGGCGCGCAGGCGCAGCGCCACATCGCACAGCACCCGATCCCCGGCGGTATGCCCGCGCCGGTCGTTGATCTCCTTGAACCCGTCCAGGTCCAGATAGCACACGCCCACTTGACCATTGGCCGCGGCGAGCCGGTCGAAGAAGAGCAGACGATTGGGCAGCCCGGTCAGCGAATCATGGTGCGCGTCGTACCAGAGCTGATCGGCCAGCTGCTTGCGCTCGGTGACATCGACGGTGACCCCGATGAGGAAGCGCGGGTTCCCGTCGCTATCGCGCACCACCGACATGGACAGGTCGATGATGGTGACGGTGCCATTGGGCCGGGTGTGCACGGTCTCGGTGCGGAAGCTGTCCACCGCGCCGCTGAGCAGCTGCTGGAACTGTTCGAAGGCATTGCCGATATTGACCGGTCCGAGGATGTCGGCCACCGATCGGCCCGGCATGGATTCGGCTGGGACGCCGAGGACTTCGGCCATGGCGTTATTGACATCGACCACGCGGCCGGTGGTGATATCGATGGTGCCGATGCCCACCGACGCGCCCGCGAAAATGGCTTGGAAGCGCGCCTCGGACAGTTGCCGCCGGGCCTCGGCCTCGCGGGCCGCGATGAACGCCGCGGCCATGGTGGCTTCCTGCTCGGCGAGTGCGGCGCCGCGTAATCCGGCGGTGAACTCGGCGGCGAATTCCGCGGCCACATCGATGGCGCGTTCGCGCACCGGGCCGAAATCCGGGCAGTCCGGATCCGGGCAGACGGCGGCCACCAGATCCCTGCAGAGCACCAGTACCGACCGGTGCACGGCAAGGGGGTCACGGTAATTGGCGGCCACCAGCGCGGCGGCGGCCGCGCGCGCCACATCCGAGTCGGCGGTGCCCCGCACGGCGGCGATGAGCCCCTCGGCGTACGGGGTCAGCAGTGCTTCGACCTGGTCGCGGTTCAGGGTCGGCGCGACCGCGCCGTCGAGCATGCTCGCCCAGCGCACCGCCAGTTCGTGTGCCGCTCCCATCGCTGACCCCCTGCCGCCCCGAAAGCCCTACTCGGACTCAGGCTTTCCGGGCTACGCCGGCCAAACCGAGTGAGCGCCCGGGGGTTTCATGCTGATCGCGCTCGGATTCCGGGCGCCACAGCGGTAGCTCCACCACGCCCGGCTCCAGTAGCTCCCAGCCGTCGAAGAAACCGGTGATGGCCTCGCGGGACCGGAAATGAATGCCGACCTTGCTCTCATTGGCGGCGTTCGCGCCGAGTTTGGCGGCGTCCTCGGGCCGGGTGGCGGTGGTGAGATGGGAGATGGCGACATAGCTGCCCGACGGAACGGCGGCGTGCAGGGCGGTGACCGTCTCGCCGGGCCGGTCCTCATCACCGAGCAGATGCAGCACCGCGAACAGCAGCACGCCCACCGGCTGATCGAAATCGAGCAGGCCGACCTCGCGGGCGGCGGTGAGCAGATCCGCGGGTTTGCGCAGATCCGCCTCGATGGCGGCGGCATGGTCATTGCCGCCCAGGATGGCGCGCGCGTGCGCCACGGCCACCGGATCGATATCGGCGTACAGCACCCGGCAGGTCGGATCGATCTCCTGGGCGACCTCGTGCACATTGCCCGCGGTCGGAATGCCGGAGCCGATATCGAGGAATTGGGTGACGCCGGAATCCACCAGGAATCGCACAGCGCGGCGCAGGAAGGCGCGATTGCTCAGGGCAACCCGGGGCAGGTCCGGTACGAGCGATTTGCCCAGTTCTGCGGCCCGGCGGTCGATCTCGAAATTATGCGAACCGCCGAGCAGTGCGTCATACATGCGAGCGGGGCTCGCCTGCGACATATCCACGCCCTCCGGGGCCCATGCCGGTCTGTCCATCCTGCACCCTCCTGCAATCAAAGAACCCGGCCGCGGATCCCCGTGTTCGGCGATCACCCGGCCGGTGCACACCCGCGATGTTAGCCCGCGTTCTCCAGAAATCTTGTAGCGGTACCGATCTCAGGACAGCGGTACGCCCGCCAGCAGCAAACGCACGCCGACCACGAGCGCGCCCACCGCCACCGCACCGAACACCAGCACCCACACTAGTCCGGGCACATGCGTCAGGCGCGCCAGCTGATCGGCATCGGAATTCGGCTCGTGGCGGCGATTACGCTGCAACTCGATCACCGGGCGCACCGCCGCCAGCAACAGGAACCACGCCGCCAGATAGGCCAATCCGGCCTGGGTGTCATCGGTGCCGAACCAGGACACCACCACGATGATGCCGCCGATCACCAGCACCGTCAGCAGGCCGTACCCGTTACGCACCTTCACCAGCAGAATCAACAGCAGTACGACGGTGAGCCAGAGCATGAGCGTGATCCGATGCGCGCCGAGCAGGCCCGCGTAGGCCAGGCCCAGCAGCGCGGGCGCGGGATATCCGGCCGCGGTGGTCAGAATCATGCCCAGGCCGTACGGCTTTCCGCTGGACACCGTGAGCCCGGAGGTGTCCGAATGCAGGCGGATGCTGTTCAGCCGTCGTCCGGTGAGCAGGGCGGTGAAGGCGTGACCGCCCTCGTGCGCGATGGTCACCACATTGCGCATCAGCCGCCAGCTCGGGCGGAACGCCACCAATAGCAGCGCGACCACTCCGGTTCCGATCACCAATTGCCAGGGCGGCGCGGACTGGGTGGTGGTCAGTCGATCCACGATCGAGCTGCCGTGTTCGACGAACTCTGCGCTGTACATCGCCGAACCATAGCGAGTGTGGCTGTGCCGGACCACCGAACAGGAGTGCCGGACCGCCGAACAGGAGTGCCGGGCCAATGCGCGCCGTTTCTCGCATGCGACGGCGGGGTCGACGTGATAATCGGTGGGGGCTCGCAGGGGGTGCGCCCGCCGAGAGGAGACGGCCGTGCCGGACTCGCAGCAAGGCAAATCATTCGCGGTGGGCACGCTCGCCGGTGTCAATCCGCCCCTGGCGACCGCGCGCTTCATGGTGAAGGCGGCGCGCCTGGGACGGCTGGATTCGATTCTCGCGCCGGATCATCTGATCAGCGTCTTCCCGAAATCGGTGTGGGACACCGATTTCACCCCGCAGGCCAAGACGGTGCGCAGTCCCGATGAGCAATTCGACTACGCCCCGCTGCTGGCGCATCTCGCCGCGGGCGCGGGCAAGGTGCAGTTGGGGGTCGGCGTGACCGATCCGCATCGGCGGCATCCGGTACTGCTGGCGCAGACCTTTCTCACCCTGGCGCATATGACCAGGACGCCGCCCATTCTCGGGATCGGCTCCGGTGAGACGGAGAATCTCGATCCGTATGGATTCACCTGGAACCGCCCGGTGGATCGGCTCGAAGAGGCATTGCAGGTGCTGCGCCTGGCGCTGACGTCGACCGAGCCCATCGAATTCACCGGTAAGTACTACCGGATCGACCACGCGCCAATGGATCTGGTCGCTCCGCCGGATCGCATGCCGCAGATCTGGATCGGCGCGCACGGTCCCCGCATGCTGGAATTGACCGGCCGCTACGCCGACGGCTGGTACCCGTGGGAGTCGATGGCGCCGGACGAATACGAACGCCGCTGGAAATTGGTGCGCAAATCCGCGAGCGCGGCGGGCCGGGATCCCGATGCGATAGTTCCCGCCGCCATGGTCCAGATCCTGCCCGCGCGTACCCGTTCCGATATCAAGCGGCTGTTGCGGGCACCGGGAGTGCGCTACCTCGGTCTGTTCGCCTCGGCCGAACTCTGGGCGCGGCACGGTGCGAAACATCCACTGGGAGAGAATTTCCGGGGGCTCATCGATCTGCTGCCGCATCGCCTGAGTCGCGCCGAGGTGCAGGCGGCCATCGCCGAGGTGCCCGATGCGGTGCTGTACGAATGGCTGATCATCGGCACCCCGGCCGAAATCCTGTCCCGGGTACGCGAACTCGCCGACGCCGGTCTGCGGCACGCCATTATCTTCCCATCGTCGGCGCTGGTCTCGAACGCGGACGCGGCTTTCGGCTATGGCGTCGTACTGTGGCTGGCCGCCCGCCTGCGCCGGTCCGTGCGCGAGAGCGTCACCGTTTGATCGTTCCGGGTCCGGGTACCGCCGGGGCATGGTTCATGTGGATGCGCGAGTGGGTCTGCCCGAGACGATCTCGGCGGTGCTGTTCGATCTGGACGGGGTGCTGACCAGTACCGCGGCGGTGCACGAACGGGCCTGGAAACAGGTCTTCGACGAATTCCTGGTGCAGTGGTGCGGAGCGGGGACACCGCTGTTCTCGGGCGCGGACTATCGCGATCATGTGGACGGGCTGCCGCGCTTGGACGGTGTGCGCGCGTTCCTGCAATCACGGAATATCGCTGTGCCGGAGGGAGAGAGCGGTGACCCCGCCGACGGCTGGACCGTGCGCTCGATCGGTGACCGGAAGGATCGGGTGCTGCGGGGGCTGATCGAGCGGGAAGGCGTGCACGTCTACCCGGGCTCGGCGGACTACTTGACCGCGGTGCGGGCGGCCGGGCTGCGGATCGGGGTGGTGTCCTCCTCGGCCAATGCCGCGGCGGTGTTGACCGCGGCCGATCTGTCCGGCTTCGTCGAAATCCGTGTCGACGGAAAGACTTTCGCGGAACGCGGTCTGGCCGGCAAACCCGAACCGGACGGATTCCTCGCCGGTGCCGCCGAATTGGGTGTCCGACCGGACGAGTGCGCCGTATTCGAGGATGCCATCTCCGGCGTGGCGGCCGGGCATGCGGGGAAGTTCGGATTCGTGGTCGGGGTGGAGCGCAGCGGTGCGCACGAGCACGCCGAGGCGTTGCGAACCGCAGGGGCGGACGTGGTCGTCGCCGATCTGTCCGAGCTGGTGAAGCGTTGATGGGGGAGAACGGATTTCAGCTGGCGCCGTGGGAATTGCGCTGGTGCGGACTCGATCTCGACGCGCTGCGCCGCACCGAGTCGATCTTCGCGCTCGCCAACGGGCATCTCGGTCTGCGCGGGGGTTTCGACGAAGGCGAACCGGTGGGGCTGCCGGGAACTTATCTGAACGGATTCTACGAATCCCGCCCGCTGCCCTACGCCGAGGTCGGGTTCGGTTATCCGGAGCTGGGCCAGAGCGTGGTGAACGTGACCGACGGCAAGATCATTCGGCTGCTGGTCGGCGATGAGCCGATGGATCTGCGGTACGGGCACACCGGGCCGCACGAGCGGGTATTGGACTTCCGCTCCGGCACGCTGCGGCGCAGCACCGAATGGACCTCGCCGACCGGGCGGCGGGTGCGCGTCCACTCCGAACGCCTGGTGTCCTTCACCGATCGCGCGGTGGCCGCCATTCGCTATGAGGTGGAATCCCTCGACGGCGATATCGAATTGGTCGTGCAGTCGGATCTGCTTGCCAATGAACCAATTTCGGCGGCGCAGGGAGATCCGCGACTGGGCGCGGCGCTGGACCGGCCGCTGGTCGCCGAGGACGCGGTGGCGCACGATCTCGCCGCGGTGCTGGTACATCGGACCCGCGAGTCGGGGCTACGGCTGGCGGCCGCCATGAACCATGAGCTGGAGGTGAGCGAACCCGCGCGCTGCGGGGTACACGCCGAGGGGGATCTGGCCCGGGTGACCGTCGCGGTGGACCTCGCCGCCGGAAACCGGCTGCGGCTGACCAAATATCTGGCCTACGGCTGGTCCGCGCGGCGCTCGTCGCCCGCTCTGCGCGCACAGGTGGATGCCGCGCTGGCGTCCGCCATGGAGACCGGCTGGGACCAGTTGTGCGCGCGTCAGCGCGATTACCTGGACGACTTCTGGGCGCAGGCCGATATCGAAGTGGACGGCGATCCGGAGTTGCAGCAGGCCGTCCGCTTCGCGATGTTCCATGTGCTGCAGGCGGGTGCGCGCGGTGAGGCCCGTGCCATCCCGGCGAAGGGCCTGACCGGACCCGGCTATGACGGACATGCGTTCTGGGACACCGAAACCTATGTGCTCCCGATGCTCACCTACACCATGCCCCGGGCCGCGCGCGACGCACTGCGCTGGCGGCACTCCACCCTGAATCAGGCGCGCAAGCGCGCGCAGGAGCTCGGGCAGTCCGGGGCCATGTTCCCGTGGCGTTCGATCAATGGCGTGGAGGCGTCCGGCTATTGGCCGACCGCGACCGCCGCCGTGCACGTCAATGCCGATATCGCCGACGCGACCGTACGCTATCTGGCCGCGACCGGGGACGAGCAATTCGACATCGATTGCGGCGTAGAGCTGCTGGCGGAGACGGCCCGGCTGTGGGCCAGTCTGGGACACCTGGAATCGGACGGCTTCCGAATCGATGGTGTCAGCGGTCCCGACGAGTACTCCGCGCTCGCGGACAACAACCTCTACACCAATCTGATGGCCCAGCGGAATCTGCGCGCCGCCGCCGATGCCTGTGAGCGCCGCCCGGAGGTCGCCGACGGCCTGGGCGTATCCGCCGAGGAGTACGGCCGCTGGCGGAAATACGCGGACGCCATGGTGCTGCCCTACAACCCCGAACTCGGCGTGCACGAACAATCCGAGGGCTTCACCCGTTATGCCCGTTGGGATTTCGACGGCACACCGGAGAAGAAGTATCCGCTGCTGCTGCACTACCCCTATTTCGACCTGTACCGGCTACAGGTGGTCAAACAGGCCGACCTGGTGCTCGCGATGTACCTGTGCCCCAGCATCTTCGACTTGGAGCAGAAGACCCGGAACTTCGGCTATTACGAGCAACTGACCGTCCGGGACTCCTCGCTGTCCGCGTGCATGCAGGCTGTCATGGCCGCCGAGGTCGGACATCTGGACCTGGCCTTCGATCACTTCGCCGAGGCGGCCCTCACCGATCTGCACGATCTGCACCACAATGTCGGTGAGGGACTGCATATCGCGGCGCTCGCGGGCACCTGGATCAGCTGCGTCGGCGGTTTCGGCGGTCTGCGTGATCATGAGGGCGAACCCGCCTTCGCGCCCCGCCTGCCCGAACAGCTCGACCGGCTGGCCTTCCGAATCAGTTGGCGCGCCAGTCGAATAGCGGTCGAGATCCTGCCGCGGCAGACCACCTATCGCCTGCTGTCGGGTGATCCGGTCGGCCTGCGTCACCACGGCATCGCCCACACCCTCACCGATTCCGCACTGACCCTGTCGAATCCGCCCGCACCGACCCCACCCCCGGTCTCCGCACCCGCCGGGCGCGCACCGCGCCGCCGCCGGTGAGGCTCAGCCCGCCGACCGCAGCCGTTCCAGGCCGTCGAGGATGAGGTCCAGGCCGAACTCGAATTCGGTCTGGTCATCGCACCAACCCAGCAGTGCGCCGGTGTCATCGTGCGTGTCGGCGGCCATCATGCCGACGATATTGGGGAAGCGGTCGGCCACGGCGGTGAGGGCGGCGACCGCGTCCGGCTCGCTCTGATCGGCCGGGGGGCCGAAGAGTTCCTGGGTGAAGCCGAGGGCGCGGCTGCCCAGGCTGTGCATGGCGTGGTGGGCGAGTTCGTAGGAGAAGCCGCCGCCGCGGAACAGGCCGATGACGCCGTCGAAGTAGGCGACGATCGAGAGCGTCATGGGGGAGCGGGTGCCGATCAGCGCGGGGGCCCAGGGGTGGCCGAGCAGAATGTCGCGGGCGATGAGAATGCGCTTGCGCAGCAAAGGTTTCCAGTCGGAGGGGTCGTTCACGACCGGTGATCCGACGGCCGCGGTGATGCTGTCGAGCACGACTTCGACCATGCCGTCGAGCAATTCGGCCTTATTGGCCACGTGGTGGTAGAGCGACATCGCCTCGACGCCGAGGTCGGTCGCGATATTGCGCATGGTGACCGCTTCGACGCCGTCCCGGTCGGCCCGCGCGACCGCGGTGCGGAAAATCTGCTCCCGGCTCAGGCGGGGACGTTGATCGGTGACCATGACGGACAAATTTACCGTACGTCGTAAGTCTCACAGGTCTTGACAGCCTTACAACGTAATGTTTCGCTGGTTCCGTCAGACTTACGTCGTAAGGGAGAGTGATGAGAACCATGTGGATCGTGATCGCGATAGGGGTGGGCACGCCGGTGGGCCTAGCCCTGGGAGCGCTGTTCTTCCTGCTGGCGGTGATGCAGACGGGATATGAACCCGGGCTCGCGCTGGTGCGCCGCTTCAACCGGCGGGTCACCAATCGGCGGGTCATGAAGACCGCCGGACAGCGCGGGGCGGATGCCTCGGTGGTCCGGCACATCGGCCGCTCCAGCGGGAAGGAGTACGCGACGCCGGTCGGCATCACCGCGGCTGGCGAGGATTTCCTGATCTCACTGCCCTACGGCACCACGCCGGACTGGCTCAAGAATGTGCTGGCGGCCGGTACCGCCGAGGTCGTGCACGAGGGCACGACCTACCGGATCACCGAGCCCGAACTGGTGCCCGTGGCCTCGGTGGCCCGGTACCAATCGCGCTCGGAGCGCTTGGGGCTGCGGCTGTTCGGGGTGGACCAGGTCCTGCGCCTGCGCAGGGCGGCGGCGCAGTGACCCGGTATTCGCAAGGGGTACGGGCTATTTCAGGTATCTGAGCAGTCCGAGGTTCGGATTCAGCACGCCGTCCTGGCCCAGGGCCAGGAAATCGGATTCCACCGCCGCGCGCTCCAGCCTGCCCGCCCGCACCGCCTGATATCGCACATAGGACCAGATGAAGACATCGAGGTTGTCGAAGCGCGTCCCGGCTTCGACAACCTCTTCCTCGTGAAACCACACGGCCACTTGACCATTGGTGAGTACGACGTAAAGGTTACCGCCACCGTCCGCGCCGATGGAGTAGAGATCGTCATCGGTGAGTTCGGTGGTGTAGTCCGAATCCAGGATGCCGCAGTCGTTCCCGGCGAAATCGAAGCCGTAGGACCAGTCGAAGATATCCAGGAACCGCGGCATGGCATCCGAGCGCACCCGCCGATCCAGGGCGGCGAGCGCCGCCGCGTCCGCGGGCTGCAAACGAGCGAGAAACGGTGCTACCGAACGGGTTTCCGCGGGAACGTGAACCGGGTCGTCAGCGGGGAACCAGCGCGCCAGATCGGCGTCGAGATCGCGATCGATATAGCCGGTGAGATCGGTGAGGGTGAGCGTCACGCGGCGATTGTAGAAGGACCGGGTGACAGTGGGCTCAGCCCGCGAGCGCAGCCCGGAAATGCGCGGCGAGATCCAGGGCCGCGGCCTGTTCCGGGGTGAACCAGGCGTGGTCGTCATGTTCCTCGGGGTTGAGAGTGACCGGGCCGGAACCGGTTTCGGCCACCTCGTAGACGCGGGCGTGAATGCGCAGCGGGCGACCGGCCACATCCATCCAGGAATGTTCGGCGCGCTCGCGGGTGACCGTCACCGTCAGCCCGGTCTCCTCGCACACCTCGCGGACCGCGGCCTGTTCCGGTCGCTCACCGGGTTCGATACCCCCACCGGGCAATTCCCAGCGGCCCGCCAGGAAGACGCCCGGCGCGCGACGGATCAGCAGGACCGCGCCGTCGCGCTCGATCCGGCAGTACACCAGGTGCTTATCACTCACCCCGATGATCATGCCACCGGCTCAAGCGATTTCGAGCTCAGGATACTTCCGCCGGTGCGGCCAGGGCCGCCCGCATAGCCACGCCGTCCACGTACGAATGCTTCTCCCGGACCAGGCCGTTCTCGACGAAGACCACATCCGCCAGATCCACCGCGACCGGCGATCCGGTGACAGAGGTGCCGCGCAGCACCCACTGCACCACCCAGAAATCCTCTCCGACACGGAGACTGACCTGTTCGAAGGTGAGATCCGGGACCAGGGCGAAGGTTCCGGCGGCGGAGGCGCGGATCTCATCGCGGCCGCGTGCGGGCGCACTGCCCGAATGCAGGTGGAATATCGAATCGGGAGTGTGCAATTCGACGATGCGGTCCGGATCGTGGTCGGCCCAGCAGGCGTGATAGCGCTCGAAAAGGTCTCTGGTGGCATCGGACATGATGCGAAATCCTTCTAAGATACAAACAGGATGACTGTATGTAACGGTAGCACCGGCGGGAGCGCGATATGCCTCGAATCGAAGACGCGACGGTGCTGCCCTAGACTTCGACGTCGCCATGAACGCTGATCGCCGAACCCAAGCCGAACGCTCGGCCTCCACCCGCGGCGCGGTCATCCGCGCGGCGCGAGAGCTGTTCGGGCAGTACGGATATGGGGCGGTCAGCACGGTCGCGGTAGCGGCTGCCGCCGGGGTCAGCCGGGGTGCGCTCTACCACCAGTTCGGTGAGAAGCGCGAACTGTTCGAGGCGGCGTTCGAAGACCTGGAACGCGATCTGGTCCAGGTGATCGGTGCGGCCGTCGCGGGAGCCCGGGCCACCGACCCGCTGGCGAGCCTGACCGTGGGGTGCCTGGCCTGGCTGGACGCCTCCACCGCACCGGATGTCCGGCGCATCGCGCTGCTGGACGCACCCGCGGTACTGGGGTGGAGCCGCTGGCGCGAGATCGAACTGCGGCACACCATCGGCCTGGTGGAGAACGCGCTGGCCGGTGCCATCGCGGCGGGACGGGTACGCGCGCAACCGGTTCGGCCGCTGGCGCTGATCATCGTCGGGGCACTGGACGAGGCGGCGCAATGCCTGGCCAACACCACCGATTCCGACGCCGAGACCCCGGCCATCCGAGCGGTGATCGAACAGCTGATCGCGGGCCTCGCCGTCGAATAGCTGTAGTCGAGCGAGTGATCGCCGACGCCGCGGCGAATTCGGCAGCCGGATAGGTGATCGCCGATGCCCTCGCCCGATGGCGGGAACGGTGAACGAGCAGTCGGTCATTCGGCTCAACCGTGGCGAAATCGGTGTCAGGGCAGTCGATTCCGGGCCGCTTCCGCTCGGCGTTCGGCGGCCTCGAGCTGCTGTTCTGCGTGTCGCAGGGACTCCTTGGCTGACCTTTCGGCGGCGGCGGTGAAACGGCGTTGTTCCTGGGCCTGCGCCAATTCGTCGCGGAGTTCGGTGATGCGGGAATCGAGGTCTGTCAGTTGGGCGGCGGCGGTGTCGTGTTCGGAACGCGTGGAAAGTACCGTGGCGCGGGCGGATTCGATCTCGGCGAGCGATTCCTTCAGTTCGCGGCGCGCCTCGGCCTGCGCTCTGGCTTGCGCCTTGGACGCACTATCGCTGCGGCCTGAAGCGGTCCGGGGTGCGGACTCGGTGGATTGCCTGCGGGGTGTACGACCGGTCCGTGTGACGTGCGATGGGCTGTCAGGTGTCCCGGCCGCTCCGGAATCCTCTGCGGCACCGCCCGTATCGGGGACGGCGACGAGCCCGGCGGGACCGAATCCTTCGTAACTGGCCGCGGCGGTGAGCGTTCCGGCGCTGACCTGATCGCCGATCTCCGGATCTGCCAGCGCGGCCTGGAGGGTGCCGCCGATATCCCGCAGCACCGATTCGGTGAGTTGCTGTCCGTGTGCGGCGGCCAGATCACCGGCCTTGCGGGTGAGTGCGCTGATCACCTGTTGCCGCTGAGCGCTGAGCGCGCGCAATTGCTCGGCCGAGAGTCGGCGCTGCGCCTCGCGCAGGGCCGCGCCCAGATCCAGTAACGCGGCCACATCCTCGGCGGCTGCGCGGGCCAGCAGGTTCACCGCCCACGCCGCCACGGTGGGCCGCCGCAACTTCCCGATCTCCGCGGCCAGCGCCCTGTCCCCGTCGGCCCGCGCCTGACCGGCCCGTTCGGTGCGCAACGCCACGAAGTCCGCGGGCGCCGCCCCGTAGAGTTCGGCCGCAACCTCGTCCAGCGCCATGAGAGTCAAGCCTACGAGCCCGCCGGATCGGCCGGGCGCATGGTTCGCCCGGGTGTTGCCGGGGACGCCGAAAATCAGTTGCCGGTCGCCGCCGATGGTGGAAACGTGCTGGTGTCCGGTCCATTCACAGCGGGAGATGCCATGCGCCGATTCCTCGATACACCCCAAATCCCTTACCGGACGGTGACTTTCGAGGACTTCGACTCCCATGCATATTCGGCACACCCTCAATATCGGCATCCTGGCGCACGTTGACGCCGGTAAAACCAGCCTGACCGAACGCCTGCTGTTCGATACCGGCGTCATCGACGTGCTCGGTGCGGTCGACGCGGGCAATACCCGCACCGACACCGGGGCGATCGAACGTCAGCGCGGTATCACCGTGCGCTCCTCGGTGGTGTCCTGCACCGCCGACGACGTCCAGGTGAATCTGGTCGACACTCCCGGGCACTCCGATTTCATCGCGGAGGTGGATCGCGCGCTCGCGGTGCTCGACGGCGCGATCCTGGTGCTGTCCGCGGTGGAGGGCGTCCAGGCGCAGACCCGCCGCCTGATGCGAGCGCTGCGCGAAATGCGCGTGCCGGTAGTACTTTTCGTCAACAAGATCGATCGGCGCGGTGCGCGCCGGGACGAACTGCTCGACGATATTCGGCGGTGGCTGACACCGCATCTGATCCCCATGACGGAGGTGTGCGACCTCGGCACCCGGTCGGCCCGCGCACTCGCGGTCTCACCTGCGGCCCCGGAGTTCACCGCTCGCCTGTCGGAGTTGCTCGCCGACACCGATGACGCCTGGCTGGATCGCCTGGTCGACGGGCCGGACCCTACCGCCGCCGAACTGTGGACCGCGTTCGCGGACAGCGTCGACGCGGGCCGTACCCATCCGGTGTACTTCGGTTCGGCCATCAGCGGCCAGGGCATCGACGCGCTCATCGACGGAATGACCGCGCTGCTGCGCCCGCACCCCGGCGATGAGACCGCCGATCCCGAGGGCATCGTGTTCGCGCTCGAACGCGGACCATCCGGTGCCAAAACCGCCTATCTGAGGCTGTTCGCGGGAACGGTGATCCCGCGTCAACAGGTGATCATGCGTCGCCGCGACCCGGATGGCACCGAGAGTTCGTACACCGGCCGGATCACCGCCGTCGAGGTCATCGGCGAGCCTGCCGCCGACCGGTTGCGCGCGGGCGGCATCGCCAGAATCAGCGGCCCGGCCGAGCTACGGGTGGGGGACCGGCTCGGTGCCGAGGGTTCGGAAAACAGTGCCGCACAACACTTTCCCGCACCCACATTCCGCACCGTGGTCAGCTCCGCCGATCCGAGCGCGGCGGCCCGACTGCACCTGGCCCTGCGACAACTGTCCGAACAGGACCCCTTCATCCACGCGACCGCGGCACCCGGCGGCGGCACCGCACTACTGCTGTACGGCGAGATCCAGCAGGAGATCATCGCCGCGACCCTGGCACAGGAATTCGGCATAGCCGCGATCTTCGAACCGTTCCGCCCCGCCTATGTCGAGCGACCGCGCGACAGCGGCGAATCATGCGAGGAAATGGGCAGACGCGCACCCAGCCCCGGCGGCTGGTGGGCCACCATCGGCCTACGCGTCGAACCCGCACCCATCGGATCCGGTACCGCCTTCCGTTACGAGACCGAACTGGGCGCGCTACCGCACGCCTTCCACTGCGCCATCGAGGAGACGGTGCACGCCACGCTGCGCACCGGACCACACGGCAGGCCCGTCACCGATTGCGTTGTCACCCTGACCCGTTCGGGTTTCGTCGGCCCGCTCAGCACCGCCGGTGACTTTCGCGCGCTGACACCGGTGGTGCTGGCCCGCGCCCTCGACGCCGCGGGAACCGAGATCTACGAGCCCTGCCACGCCTTCGAGGCCGAAGTACCCGCCGACACGATCGCACCGGTCCTGTCCTGTCTCACCGAACTCGGCGCGGAGATCGAGGACACCGTGCCCGGCGCGACCGGCTGGCAGCTCATCGGAACCCTTCCCGCGCGCCGGGTGCGCTCGGCCGAACAGCGATTGCCGGGTCTGACCCGGGGCGAGGGCATGTGGTGGTCGCGTCCGTCCGGGGATCGGCCGCTCGGCGCGGGGCCCGAATCGCGAACACGATGGTGATCCGCGCGCCGATTGTCCGCCTCACCCGCCGAATCTGAGTTCCCGCTGGACAATCCGCTTTTCGAGGGGTATCAGAGTGGGTATGGCTACCGATATCAAGGTAGTGCGACGCCGTGGAGGAGGTGGTCCTGGTGTCGGAGAGTCCTCCCACGTCGGTGCGGGCCTGGCGGGTCCGGCCGTGGAATCCCAATCCGCTCATGCGGTTTTCGGATCGATTCGAGGTGGTGGTCCGGGCGCTGGCGGTGGCGGCCGTCGTGGTGGCGATACCGGTATCGGGTGCGATCGGGACCGTGAGCTACACCGGGGCGGCGGCTCGGATCGCGGCACAGGACGCGGGTAAGGAACACGTGGACGCCACGCTCACCGGGGAGACGCTGCGGCTGCCGGCGGCCGACCGGTACGGGGTGCACCAGGACCGGTATCAGGCGCCCGCGACCTGGAATCACGACGGGCACACCGTGATCGCGACCATCGACGTGCCCGCACCGCAGACCGTGGGCAGTACGGTGCCGCTGTGGATCGGCAATGACGGCAACCCCACCATCGCACCCGCACGGCCGGGTGCGGCCGCGGCCGAGGGCGTCGGCACCGGACTCGCCATTCTGGTCGAAAGCTGGTGTGCCGCAGCGGCGACGGTGTGGATCACCGGGACCGTGCTGGAAACCCGGCGCAATTCGCGCTGGGACCGGGAATGGCGGTCGATGAACCGGCCGATCGGCAAGGACAGCCTCTGATCCGGCGGGGACGGCCGCTGATCCGGCAGGGACAGCCGCTGATCAGGCGGGGACGGTCGCTGAGCTGCCAGGGACAGCCGCTGATCGCGAGATGTACGGGCGCGGAGCGGTATTCGCGGTGACCCGCGGTTCAGTATTCGCCGTGCACCAGGTGCTGAGGCGCCTCACCCGCGAGATATCTGCCGATCTGCTCGACCGCGATGGCCCAGCCGCGCTGCTGACTGCCCCGGCTGCTGCCGCCCACGTGCGGGGTGATGAGCACACCCGGCGCATCCCAGAGCGGATGCCCCGCGGGCAGCGGCTCCGGATCGGTGACATCGAGAATCGCGCGCAGACGGCCGGATTCGAGCTCGGCGAGCAGGGCGTCGGTGCGCACCACCGGACCGCGTGCCGCGTTCACCAGGATCGCGCCATCGGCCATGCGGGACAGGAATCGCGCGTCCACCATGCCGGTGGTCGCGGCGGTCACCGGCACCATCAGCACCACGACGTCGAAATCGCCCAGCAGCCCGGGCAATTCGTCCACCCCGTGCACGCCCGCCCGTGCCCGGGTGCCGACCTTGGCGACCGTGGCGTCGAACGCGAGCAGCTTGCGTTCCAGCTCATTGGCGAGATCGCCCGCGCCCACGATGAGAATCCGTTTGCCGGACAGGGTGTCGGTCTGATGCTGGGTCCACCGATGCTCGCGCTGCGCCGCCGCGAACTCCACGAATTCCCGATACACCGTGAGCAATCCGGTCATCGCCCATTCGGCGGTGCTCGCCCCGTGCGCACCGCGCGCGATCGAGAGCATGACCCCCTCGGGCACCTTCCCGACCCACGCCTCCGCACCGGCGGTGAGCAATTGCACCAGTCGCAGTTTCGGCAGCTCCCAGGTCATATGCACCGCTTCGGGGCCGACCAGGAACCCGGGCACCAGCACCTCGGCCTCCTCGGCCCCGGCGGGCAAGGGCTCCCCGAGCCGGAAACGCAACGCCCGCACGCCCTCCAGACGCGCGACCGCCGCGAGGCCGTAATCATCCGGAACGAGCACAGTCACACTCATGGTGGTGACGTTATCGGATGGGCCTCGCGGCGGTCGCGAGCTGTCAATGCTGTCTATTCAATGCTGTCAATGAGGGTTAGTAATACCAGCGCCTGCCGCCGACCGGACGGCCGACCGAGCCGAGCGCCCAGAGCACCAGACCGGCCACCAGCACGATGATGCCGAGCGTGGTCAGCAGCGGAATGCCGACGAGCCAGCCGATGACGAGCAGGACGAGTCCGAGAACAATCATGACGAATTCCTATTTGGAGGTTGTTGCGGGGTTGGCCGGAGTGTCGGCCGACGGCCGGCGCAGGAAGCGGTTCATCGACCACTGCGGCTGCTGCGCGGGGGCGGCGGCCGGCGCCGGCTTCGCCATCACGGGCTGCGCCGCGACCGGCCTGGCGGGCGCGGTATCCGGGACGGGTGTACCGAATTCCTTTCGCGCGGCGGCTATTTCGCGCCGCGACTGTCTCAGGTCCCGGCGTGCGGCGATACCGCGGCGGGAGGTGGTCCAGGTGCCCGCCAGCAGCAT
Organism: Nocardia sp. NPDC052001; assembly: GCF_040680615.1. Taxonomy (NCBI): domain Bacteria; kingdom Bacillati; phylum Actinomycetota; class Actinomycetes; order Mycobacteriales; family Nocardiaceae; genus Nocardia; species Nocardia sp. NPDC052001. The sequence goes on from NZ_JBFAXC010000002.1 coordinate 370,519, forward strand.
GATGAGCCCGCAGGTACCGACGGCGCCGATGAGGATGCCGTACGCGAAAAGTAGGCCCGAGGAGCCCGTGTAGTTATGACCGAAGACGGTGAAACCGCCGGAGAGCAGATGGCTTTCGCCGCTGTTGGCGACTATCCCCGCGACCCCTACGGCCACGGCCGCGACCAGCGCGATGAGCCCGATGATGGTGAACATACTGTCGCTATTCCCGCGGTACGGCACAACAAACCCGCAGGACGCGGGGTTGTCCGGGTTGGCTGGGCGACGCGCCGGGGTTTGCCGGGCGGCTCGCCGGTCATTGCGGAAGTGTTCGCGAAATCCACCCGGAAGGCAGACAGTATGAGCGCCTACACATTCCAACTCCCGCATTTCTCCGCCGATGCCGATCAGGCCGAACGCGCACTGCGCGGGATGGACTCGACCAGTGCGGTGAATGCCGACAAGTCCTCGGAGACCCTCACCGTGAACTCCTCGCTGAGCTACGGCGAGGTGCTGGATGTGCTGCGTCAGCAGGGCATCTCGGCCCAGTAGCGCGGTGCCGCGGTAACGAAGGGATCGCTCCCGGCGGGTCGCCCGCCCGGAATGGCAATCGAACGGCAAACTCCGGGGCATGTCCCCATTGCCCGATTGTCTGCGCGGGTAGCGGCCCGCCGTGGTCTGGCCGCTGTCCGGTGTCCCGGCCCCCATGCTGGCGGTCGGCGGTACGCCGCCGGACGAGCCCGGATGGGCGGTGGAGATGAAATGGGACGGGGTGCGGATCATCGCGGTGTGCGCGGCGGGGGAGTGCGCGCTCTACAGTCGCAACGGCAACTCCGTCGGCTCGTCCTATCCGGAGTTGGTGGCCGCGCTGAAGACCTTGGCGGGTATGGGATCTCTGATCCTGGACGGCGAGATCGTGGCGCAGCGGCCGGACGGCGCGCCCTCCTTCGGGCTGCTGCAGCGGCGCATGCATGTGGCGCGGCCGGGTGAACAGCTCGTCGCGGAGGTTCCGGTGCGGTTCTTCGCCTTCGACATCCTCACGCTGGGGGATCGCGACACCATGCCCGAGCCGTATCTGACGCGCCGGGACATACTGGCCGGACTGGAGTTCACCGACCCGCTCTCCGCCCCGCCGCACTGGCTCGATATGGATGCGGACAGTTTGCTGAATGCGGCTCGTGACCATCACCTCGAGGGCATCGTGTCCAAGCGCGTCGATTCGGTGTATCTGCCCGGCCGTCGATCGCCCGCCTGGATCAAGACACCGCTGCGGCGCAATACCGAAGTGGTGGTTGCCGGTTGGACGCCGGGGACCGGTGCGATGGCTCCCACGTTCGGTTCACTGGTCCTCGGCGCATACGACGAGACCGGTCGATTCGCCTACATCGGCAATGTCGGCACCGGCTTCACCCAGACCGCCCGGCGCATTATTCGCCGCACCCTCGATGAAATCGAGGTCGTCACAAGCCCTTTCGACCCCGCGCCGCCGGAAGCCGCGGCGGGCCGCTGGCACTGGGTGGATCCGATCCTGGTGGGCGATGTGCAGTATCGCGAATTCGCGGGCGCCCGGCTCCGTATGCCGAGTTGGAAAGGTCTGCGCACGGACAAGGCTCCGGCGCAGGTGGAGGTACCTCCGGTGCACTGAGCCCGGCCTATGAACATTGCGTTGCGGCAACACAATTGGCCAAATTCCGAAGAAGCGACCACAATCGGAGGAATGGGCGGCGAAGGGTCACGAAGGCTGCGCGAACTCTCGGCTGCCGATTCACTCGAGCGGTTGGCAAGCGCACAATACGGCCGAATCGTTTTCTCGCGTCGCGGACTTCCGATCATCAGGCCCGTGAACCATATTGTCGAACCGGACGCTGTCGTAGTGCGGGCGAATCTGGGCGCAAGTCTGCTGCGAGGTGACGGGCAGATCGTGGCGTACGAGGCCGACGACTTCGATGAGCACACCCGGCGCGGCTGGAGCGTCATCGTCACCGGCGTGGCCCGGGTGGTGATGGATCCCGAACAGACCCAGCGCTACGAGACGCTGCTGGACCCGTGGATCAATATGCCGATGGACCATGTCATTCGGATCGAGACCGAGATCGTCACCGGACTCGAACTGGTCGACGATCTCGACGCCTGAGGTTACCGATCGGTAGATCCCGCACCTTCCTCACCAGCGCTGGCGGCCCGCCGCCTGTGACGCGCGATACCTCTGCGGTAGCGTGACACGCCGTTGGACCGAGTGCGGCAACCCGCCGGTTAGCTCGGCGCGGCCCACGTGACGCGGTGTGAACCACACCGCTCAGCGGTGCGGCCGCTCGCTCGTGGAAGGAACGTATGACTGCATCGGACAGGCAGGCGCGGGTCACCGAGACCGGCGCGGCCACCACCGACGAGGGCTATTCGCGCGGACTATCCCCGCGCACCATCCAGATGATCGCGATCGGCGGGGCCATCGGGACCGGATTGTTCTACGGCGCGGGCGGCGCCATCGAACAGGCCGGTCCCGCACTCATTCTGGCCTACCTCGCGGCGGGCCTGGCCATCTTCGTCATCATGCGGGCACTGGGCGAACTGCTCACCTATCGCCCGGTCACCGGCAGCTTCGCCGAATACGCGAATGAATTCCTGGGCCGCTTCGCGGGCTTCGCCACCGGCTGGACCTACTGGGCGGTCTGGGTCGCCACCTGCATGGCCGAGATCACCGTGGCGGGCAAGTACGTGCAGTACTGGTTCGACATCCCGCAGTGGGTGACCGCGCTGGTGGTGCTCGGCATCATGTTCGTGGCGAACCTGGTGTCGGTGAAGCTCTTCGGCGAGGGCGAGTTCTGGTTCTCCACCATCAAGGTCACCGCCATCATCGCCATGATCCTGATCGGCATCGGGGTGCTGCTGTTCGGGTTCGGCCACGCCGCCAACCCGACCGTGAGCAATCTGTGGAACGACGGCGGCGTCTTCCCGAACGGGTTCAGTCAGGCCCTGCTGGCGCTGCAGATCGTGCTGTTCGCCTACGTCGGTGTGGAACTGGTGGGCGTGACCGCCGGTGAGGCCCGCGATCCGAAGAAGACGCTGCGCAAGGCGATCAATACGCTGCCGTTCCGCATCGGCCTGTTCTACATCGGCGCGCTCATCGTCATCATGTCGGTGTCCAGCTGGCGCACCTTCCATTCGGGTCGCAGTCCGTTCGTGGAGGTGTTCGAGCAGATCGGCATTCCGGGCGCGGCGGCCATCATCAACTTCGTGCTGTTGACGGCGGCGCTGTCCTCCTGCAATTCGGGCATCTACTCGACCGGGCGCATGCTGCGCAGTCTGGCCCAGCGCGATGAGGCCCCGAAGGGGCTGGGCGAGTTGAGCTCTCGTTCGGTGCCAGCGGCCGGAATCGCGGTATCGGCGGCGGTCATGGTGATCGGCGTCGGCGTGAACTACTTCTCGCCGGAGAAGGCGTTCGGGTATGTCACCTCGGTGTCCACCATCGGCATCATCTTCGTCTGGGGCGTGATCCTGGTGTGCCACATGATCTATCGCGCGCGGGTGCGCGCCGGAGCGCTCCCGGCCAGTGATTACCGGCTGCCCGGTGCGCCGTTCACCTCCGCGGTGGCGCTGGCCTTCCTGGCGCTGGTCGTGGTGCTGCTGTTCTGCACCGAATCGGGTCGCACCGCGGTCGTGGTCGGCGTGGTCTGGGGCGTGCTGGTGTGCGCCGCGTATCCGCTGCTGACCCGGCGTAACGCCCAGCCTGAAAGCGTTTGAACAGCAACACGTTTCAGCCGAACACGGCATGTCGGCGCTCCCGGAGGACTACCTTGCCAGTGAAGGCAATGGCTCCGGGAGCGCGCATGAACGATCCGCGACGGTATGTGGTGATCGGAGGCGGGCTCGCGGGCCTGGCCTCCGCGGTGTGGCTGGCCGAGGCCGGTAAACAGGTCACACTGCTGGAGCGGCGCGGCCGGCTCGGCGGGCGCACCCATGCGCTCGAAGTGCCCGCGCTGCACGATATTCCGGATAACGGGCAGCATGTCATCGCCAGTGGCTATGACCACCTGTTCCGGTACCTGACCAGCGTCGGCACCCGCGATTACGTGGAATTCCCGCATCGAGGCGTGCTGCGCTGGCCGGGCGGGCGCACCACGACCATGGGCACCAAGGGATTTCAGGCCCTGCGCTCACTACTCGGCGCACATCCCGATGCGAGCGCGGGCGATCGGGCTCGGGCCGCGATGGCCACCATGCGCATGGGCTGGCAGAGTCTGCGTCAGCCCGCCGATCTGGCCGATCTCACCACCGATCAATGGTTCCGGCGGCTCGGCATGCCCGCCACCGCGCGTGAGGCGCTGTGGGATTGGCTGGCGCTCGGCATCGCCGCGGAACCGGTGCGACAGGAATCGGCCAAGGTCTTCGCCGATGTGCTCGCCACCGGAATTCGCCTGGGCGTCAAGCATCGCCGGGCGGTCAGCATCGGCTATCCGACCACCGATCTCGATACGCTCTTCGTCACTGGGGCGCACCGGGTCTTCGAACAGTACGGCGTGCAGGTGCGCTATCGCGCTGTGGCCCGGCGGATTCGGATCGAGAAGGGCGCCGTCACCGGTGTGGCGCTCGCCGACGGTGACCTCGTCCCGGCCGATGCGGTGGTGTGCGCGGTACCCAACTCCTATCTCGGCGGACTGCTGGACGAACTGCCCGAACACGATGAGATCTATTCGGCCGCGGATAAATTGGGGTACACCCCGATCGTCAGCACCAACCTGTACCTGGATCGCCCACTGGGCACCGAAGCCGCGATGGAGGCGCTGATCGGCGGCGCGGATGTCATCGACCAGGTCTTCGACCGGCAGCGCATGCACGGGCGCGGCACCGAACACGGCTGGCTGTACTGCCTCACCACCAGCGGGGCCTACGGGCAGGTGCACAAACCCAGTCACGAGGTGGTGGACGAGCAGATGGCACTGCTGCGCCGCTACTATCCGGCCGCCGCGGCCGCCGAAGTGCTGTACGCGCAGGTGGTTCCGATGCCGCGCGCCACCTTCTCCCAGGTGGTCGGCACCGACGGATTGCGCCCGGGCCAGCGCACCTCGATACCGACGCTCGTGCTCGCGGGCGACTGGACCAGCACCGACTGGTCCGCCACCATGGAGAGCGCGGCACAGAGCGCATCCCGCGCGGTGGACCTGCTGCTCGCGCTGTAGTGCCGCCGATTACTCGCGTTCGGCTCGCGGTCGCGGTTCGCGAAAGTAATTGAGTACCAGGCGGGTGATATCGGCGAGGAAGCGTTCGCGCGGGATCGGCGGATCATCGAGCAGATATCGAATGGTGAGATGTTCCACCGCGCGCACCAGCATCCAGGCGGCCGCGTCGAAATCGACATCGGGCGGAACCGCGCGTGAGCGCATGGACAATCCCAGCCGCGCCAATTCGCCGATCTGCTGTTCGAACGCCAGCACCGTCGCGCCGGAGGACAGCCGCGGGGTCTGCTCCACCACCGCGCGCAGCAGTTCACGATGGGTGCCCAGGGCGTCCAGGAGTTCGGAAATAGTCTCGGGCACCGCGATTTCCGGATCGCGGGTCATATTCGCCACCACCCGGGCGCGCACCCGCTCGGCGACCACACCGGTGTACCGCTCGATGACCGCCGCCACCACCGCATCCTTGTTCGGGAAGTACTGATACAGCGATCCGGGACTGATACCCGCCGCCTCGGCGACCCGATTGGTGGAACAGCCGTCGTAACCGTGCGCGATGAGCACCAGCTCACCGGCGTCCACGATCCGCCCGACCATGGCGCGCGAGCGATCCTGCCGCGGCGTTTTCCGGGGTGCGGCAGGCGATTTCGGGACGTGTCGTTTCGGTGGCATGTCATTTCCACTGCGGTTCGGAACGCGAATTGAATGCGAGTAAATATTCGTGTCAGCCTGTGGCCATGGTGACACACGCCGAGGTCGGAAGCGACCCGCACCCCGAACCGGAACCGCTGGGACCGGACTCGCTGACATGGCGAATCTTCGGGTCGCTGTATTACGCGCCGACCGGATTCTTCATGGGCATGGTGCAGAACATGCACCCCGGACTCGGTGCGGGCGTGGAATTCCATTCCGATATCGCGAGCGAGCCGTATCAGCGCGTATTGCGTTCGGCCTATCCGATTCTCGGGGTGGTCTTCGACGGACCGCACGCCCGGCGCACCGCGCGGGAGATCGTCGGATACCACCGCGAGATCAAAGGCGTCGACGCACAGGGCCGCCGCTATCACGCGCTGGATCCGGAGACCTTCTACTGGGCGCACGCGGTGTTCTTCGTGCAGACCCTGCGCACGGCCGAACTCTTCATGGGCGGGCTGAGCGCGCCGGAGCGCGAACAACTCTGGCGAGAGCATTACCGCTGGTACGAGCTGTACGGCATGAGCATGCGGGTGGTGCCGGAATCCTGGCCCGCCTTCCAGCGGTACTGGCGCGATATGTGCCGGGATACCCTCGAACCGACCAAGGCCGCCTGGGATGTGTTCAACCTGATCGACCACGCGCCCGTCCCGCCGTTCCCGGTGCTGCGGCGGCTTCCGGAACCACTGTGGGAGAAGCTGATTCGCCCCGGCGGTGGGCGACTGGTCAAATTCGTCACCGTCGGACTGTGTGATCCCGCGATTCGCCGCACCATGGGCTTCACCTGGACCGCGCGCGATCAATGGCTCTTCGACCGGCTGTGCCGGGCCCTGTCGGCGGCCAATCGGATCACCCCGGCCGAGGTGAACTACGCGTTCCCGCGCATTCGCGCCGCGCGCCGCCGCGCCGCCGGGAAACGGCCGGGCGAGTTACCGCCGCCGGAAGCGCCCCGGGCGCTCTGGCCCGCACCCGAACATCGCGCCGATCCCAAGCACTACTGCCCCGTCCACGCCGATTCCGGCACGGACGCGGTCACCACATTCCGTCAGCTGACAGGGTTTTGAGCAATGCGGCCACAGATTGATCCCCAGCCCGCGACCACGCACCCCTACGACTACTACTACCGTGCGGGCATGCCGCTGCGGCCGCCGCCGCGACGCGCGGTGGCCTCGGACCTCTGGTACGAACCGCGCAAGGCCATGCTCTCACCGTGGATGCCGGTATTCCGCGAGCCCCGCGAGACACCGCGCACCCGGCTCATGGCCGATCACCTCTGGCAGGGCGATGAACCCATGGACGAGGTGGTGGCGGCCTTCCGCAGGCTGGGTACCGCGGGCGGGCGGCGCATGCTGAATCGGGCGCTGGCGCACGGCATCGACAGCGTCGACGATCCGCCCGCCGCACTGGTGAATCTCTTCGCGGGCGTGGACAATCCGCCGGACTGGTACGACCCGGACCTGTGGGAATACGGGCGGCGGCTCTGGGTCAACGTCTCCACCGCCGGGAAAATGGCCATGGGCGTTCAGGACTTCATGGGCACCTTCGTCGGCGCGGAAGTCGCCTCGGCGGTGGGGGAGACGGGGCGCTTCGTACGAGATCCCTACCGCCGCAATCTCGAAACCTCGGTGTGGTTCGGCAGCGTCACCGAACCCGGTGCCCTGGAACGCCGCTCACCGATTCTGCACGACACCGTGCGGGTGCGGCTCATGCACGCCCAGGTGCGGGCCATGCTGCGCCGCCGCTGGGGCGCGGAGCATTTCGCGCTGCACGGCAATCCGATCTCCAACGCCACCACGATGGGCGCGGCCGTCACCTTCGGCCTGACCCCGATCTGCTTCGATCATGTACACGGGAGGCGTTGCACCACAGCGCAACTCGATGCCGTCATGCACTACTGGGCCTATATCGCGCACTGTTTCGGCGTTGCCGACGAGCTCATCCCGCGCTCGGCCGCGGAAGGTATGGAAATGGTCGACTATATGGTCGCCACCGCCGGTGTCGCCCCCGAGCGCACCGCCGCCATGGCAGGCGCGGCGACCCGCGTCTTCACCGATCGATCGCTGCCGGGCCGGGCGCGCATCGCGGCCACCGCGCCGATGGTGGGGGCGCTGGCGTTCTACAGCAGCGAACCGCTGGTGCGAACCCTGTTGGCGGACACCCCGCTTCGTGATGTTCCGGTCCGGCCGTGGATGGACGCGACCGCGATCGCCACCACCGTTGCCGTACGCCTGCGCGCGCTCGATGATCGGCTACCCGGTGCCCGCCGCCGCATGACGCGCCGCACGGCGGGTTCGGATCCGTTCTGGGGGCGCAATATCAAGGTCGCGAAATTCCTGGCCGCCCGCGTCGGCATTCACGGCACCCCGTTCGACCATCACGATGTCTCCGCGGACAGCACGGCGCGCTGTCCCAGCTGAGCGGTCAGGCGGACCCACCCGCGATGGCCAAATACGCGACCATCAGCGTGAAAAGGAACCATCCGGCTCCCTGCCAGATCGGCCAGGCCCCACCGGCCCGCCACTCCCGCAGGGTCAGCACGAACGCCCCGATGCCGCCGAACAGCAACACCAGCCCCGGACCCAGCCCGACGGCCAATTTCGACGCGCTGTCACAGAGCATCGTGTCCGCGTCCAGACACCGCTCCCGCGCGGCGGCCCAGACCGTGGCCCCCGCACCCACCACCGCCGCCAGCGCCAGCACGATCAGTACATAGCGTGCCGCCCGCCGAAGGGTTCGCGGATGCCGCCATCGCTTCTCCACGTCATCCACCACCGCGCACCTCCTCCGCTCCGCCTATCCCAACCCGAACGTACTCCCGCCCGGCCGACCTGACGGGACACCCGTGGCGAGCCCGAGCCGGACTCGCCGGGAGCGTTCGAGTGGTTCGTATGCCGGTCGCCCGGCCGAAACGAGGGCCGGGCGGAGATCCGGCGACCACACCGAGCTCGGCTCGGTCGCACCGAAACGACTGGCGGCGTGCGGGCGCACCTGTCAGCATCGGCTGATGCCGCACTGGGTCCAGGTCCTTCCCGCCTTCATGCTCGCCTGCCTGATTCTGGCCGCGCTGCCGGGTCCGGCCACCGCGCTGTTCCTGCAGCGCTCGGTGCGTGACGGCCGTAAAGCTGGGCTGGCGGCGGTGGCGGGAAACGAGATCGGCGTATTCGGCTGGACGCTGGCCGGCGGGGCCGGATTGTCGGCGCTGCTGGTCGCGAACCGGGTGCTCAGCGTGGGAATTCATATTCTCGGCGCGGCCATGCTGATCTGGTTGGGTATTCAAGCCTGGCGCAGTGCCCGCAGCGCGCGGAGTTCGAAGGCCGAGCAGGCGTTCGGCACCGCGCTCACCTCGGTATTGCCGGGCGGGCACACCCCGGCGGCGGCTTTCCGCGCGTCACTGGTCTCGATTGCCGCCAACCCGAAAGCCGCGGTATTCGGGCTGACGATCCTGCCGCAATTCCTGCCCAGCACCGGCCCGGTCCTGCCGACCGTCATCATTCTGGCCGCCATCCAGCTGGTGATCGACACACTGTGGTGCGTCGGCATCGTCCTGGCCGCCGATCGGGCGGGAACCTGGTTGCGGCGCAACGAGATCCGGCAGCGGGTCGAACGGGCGCTGGCCGCCGTGCTGATCGGCCTCGGGGTCGGACTGGCGGCCGACGCCCGCTGACACCTCCGCAACGCGAGGTCAGGGTGCCGTGGTCAGCAGTGGGAAGTCCTGGCCGCCGACGTAGACGGTGTGGTTGTCCGGCGCGGGAGCGATGGTCGCGTCGGCTATCGCGGTCGCGAAATCCTCGATGGTGGGGAGCGCGCCCTGATCGCGGCGGGCGGTGACGGCGTCGGGGTCACGGCGTTCCAGCAGCCGGACGATAATGGTGCCGTCGATCATGTCACCGGACACCACGGTGAAGGTGATTCCGCGGCTGTCGAATTCGGGGACCATGGCGCGCAGGGCGTCTTCACCCGCGCGCTTGCTGGCGGCGATGGGTTCATAACCGGTGGGGACCGGGCGGGTGGGGGAGAAGTGGGCCTGGTGGCTGGTGACGAAGACCAGGCGACCGCCGCGCGGCAGATGAGGTAGTGCCGTGCGGGTCAGGTGGGCTTGGGCGTCCCGGTTGAGTGTCATGGCGTAATCGGGTGCGGCATCGCGTTCCAAACCGCCCGAGGCGTTCAGGATCAGCACATCCAGCCGCCCGAATTCGGATACGACGCCGTCGATGAGCGCGGTCGCGCTGCCGGGGTCCGCGATATCCGCGCCCGCGGTGGACGCGCTGCCACCGGCGTTCCGGATCTCCGCCGCGATGGTTTCGGCCCGCTTGCGCTTCTCTCGGTAGTTGACCACGACGTGATCGCCGCGCGCCGCCAGCACCCGGGCCGTCTCCGCGCCGATGCCGCGAGATGAACCGGTGATCAACACGATTCGCTTCATATCCGTTCCTCCAACCCCGACGAGTGCTTCTGATTTAGAATCAATATGGTGGTTCTGAATGAGAAGCGCAAGCGAACCGCCCGCCCCCGCACTGGCCGCCATGGAACTGTTCGGCCAGCGCTGGATGCTGCGCGTGGTCTGGGAGCTCGAACCCGGCCCGCTCGGATTCCTGGAGCTGCGCCGCCGCATGGGCAATTGCTCGTCGAGCATGCTCTCGGTGCGCATGCAGCGCCTGACCGAAGCCGGCGTGGTGGTCAAGAAGGCGGATAAGTCATACGAATTGACCACCGCCGGTAAGGAACTCGGGATGGCGCTGAAACCGTTGTGGCAGTGGGCCGGACACTGGGGCGCGAACCTGGAGCGGACCGTCACCGATCACGACGCGTAAGGATTTCGCATGCGCCGCAAGCTGTTCCTCGGTTCCGCCCTGGGCACTGTCGTCCTATTACTGACCGCGGCCGGGCTCTACGTCCTGATGAATTCGCGCACCTATCAGGTGGCGGGGCGAATCGTCCCCCGAGTGGACACCGATCAGCCCGTGGTGGCGCTGACCCTGAACGACGGGCCGGCCGAACATGCCGCGTCCCTGGCCGCTATCCCGCTGATTGCCGCCGGATTGAAGGGGCGCGGCTACACCTTTGTCACTATTTCGGACCTATTGGCGAAATCCGGCAGTACCTGGACCGACAAGATTGTGTCACTGGCTGATATGGGCAGTGCGAACACTTGTGCAGTTGTCCGACTGAACACATACACTGTCTGGGACGTGAATCAGAATGTGGAGAGGTGACACGATGGGAGACCGGACGGTCGTCGCCGACGTCGCCGACGAATTGGCACGGCGGGTGGCATCCGGGCAGTACACGCCCGGTGGACTCATGCCGTCCGTTCGACAGGTGGCCGACGAGTTCGATCTGAATCGTGCGACGGCGCAACTGATTCTGGGACGGCTCGAGTCGTACGGCTTCGTGGACGCGCATCGCGGTAAGGGATTCGTGATCCGCGATGTGCGCGCCGAGGGCGGTGTGGATGTGTACCGGCGACTGTTCCGGCTCTCCATGCCCGAGCCCGAGGTGGCCGCGGAGATGTTCGGCAATATCGTCGAAGAGGAGCGCGGTATCGCCCTGGAGGCGCTGCTCGCCTACACCGGCAGTGACCGCGCGGTCGATCCGAGCGAACTCAAGGCCGATATCGACGAATTGGAAACCCTTGCGCGCGGCGCGGATCCGGATCCGCACCGCATGCTGCGCATCGAGTTGAACCTGCTGCGGCGACTGCTCACCGCGCTCGGGCACGGTATGCAGCGCGCGGTGCTCAACTCCATCGGCGAGATGATTCTCGAGGTGCCCGAGGCGGTGGACGCCTACTTCGCGGTATCGCCGGATCTGCATGTGCTGGTCTGGCGCGCGCTGGTCGCGGTCTGGGAATCGGACAGTGGGCCGAGCGAAGCGCAGCTGGCGCTGTTCGAGGATCTGTTCGGCCTCTACCACCAGAAGGTGATCGCCCGGTTCGAGGAACTGTCCGGCGCGATCCCGGAGGTGGAGAAGACCGTGCACGCCGCGACGGCGTAGGTTCGGGCGGATAGACGAACGCCGGGCCGGTCTTGTCTGAGACGACAGGACCGGCCCGGCGTTGTTCTGTGCGGAGGTTCCGGGAGCCGCGCTACTGCCCGATGACGGCGTTCATGATGGTGCCCGCGCTGGTCGCGATGACGCCACCGACCAGTGCCCCGGCAATCTGCTTCGGTGCGGTGAGCGCACCGCCGCTCCACTTCTCCCAGGCGAATCGGCCGCCCGCGTAGATGATGGCGAGCACCCCGGCCAATAGGACGAACCAGGTGAAATACCGAACCAGGCGCAGCAATTTGTCTGCGACAGGCGGGGTTTCGGGCGTGGGGTTGAAGACTTGGGCCAGATAGTCCTGGGTCAACAGGTCGTGCGCGGTAGTAAGAATCATCTCGGCGCTCTCCACGTGACGGCGGTTTCCTATCCGGAGTACCCGCCGGAGCCCGTATTGCGCAAGAGAATTCAGTTGTTCCGCGTCACCCGGGCAAGCATTCAGTCCACGTCATTATCCGCGGAGAGATAGGCGATGGCCGCTAGATACTGCCGGCACGCGAAGTGTTGATCATGTGCGCGCAGAATGGTCCGGGCCCGGCGATAATTCAGACCGCGCGGTTCGTAATCGCAGTCGTCACCGGAGAGATCGGTGCTGCGGGCGAGCATCTGTGTCATTGGATGCCTCTGGCCGAGGGTGAATGGTTGTCCCGAAGTCTATGAGGCTGCAAGGAGCAGATGCAAGTGCATCTGTACGTTCGAGCACGCGTGTCGGCGGGATTGGTCCGGTTCGGTGTTGTTGTGGCGTATGGGATTACGCGCTATCCGCCACTGTGACGAAATGTCCGGAATGGTGGCGGGGACCTTGCGGCCACCCTGCCATACCGCGCGGGGGCGGCCGCGGGCGACCGGCAACTGTTCGCTATTCCGCCCGTCAGTGGATGGGTGCTGTCGATTCGAGCATCCGCTTTGCCTGACTCGGGGGATGCCGGGGGTGTTCGCCAGAGATTGCCCTGCACGAGTTCCATGACGTCACAAGCGTTTACGGCGCAGACCGTACGGTATGAAATGTCTGAATTTCTTCACAACTTCGCATCGCCACGCCGTTGACCAAGATCAAAGGTGTTGTGTTGCAAAGGATTCACGGAAATCAAGGCATCGATGGCGGGCTACCCGCGTGCTATCGTTCTACTTGCGGTTGCAACTGTAAGAACATTTGACCGAACATTTGCAAGTACTGGGACACCACTCACGGGTGGTACTGGCAAGGAGTCTGAAATGATGGACAATCCGGCAACCCATATCGACCTGGACGTCGCTCAACTCGCTTGGCGCAAGAGCACTTTCAGCAACCCGAGCGGTAACTGCGTGGAACTCGCGAAACTGGCGAACGGCGAGGTGGCCATGCGAAACTCTCGTGATCCGGAAGGATCGGTACTGGTCTACACCCGCCCCGAGATCGAATGCTTCCTGTTGGGCGCCAAGAGCGGAGAGTTCGACGATCTCGCTCTCTGAGCGGTAGCATTGGCAATCGGCGCGGTGGAACGCGACGTTGCGGTTGCGGTTGTGGCCCACTGCCGGAAAACCCGAGCATCGGAGTGGACCCCATGATCGCAGAACCCGTTCCTCACGGTCGGGCGAATTCCGCTGTCGTAGACCGTGGCCCGACCGCTTTGCGTATCGCAGTGGGCGGGCAGCTACGAAAGTTGAGGGAAGAGAACGGCATCACCAGGGAGGCCGCCGGTGAACACATCCGCGGCTCCCATGCCAAGATCAGTCGTCTCGAGCTCGGGCGGACTGGATTCAAGGAGCGCGATATCCGAGACCTGTTGACCTTGTACAAGGTCGACGATCTCGGAGAGCGTGAACAGTTCCTGGATCTGGTGCGCAAGGCGAATGAGCCTGGGTGGTGGCACCGCTACAGCGACCTGCTGCCGCAGTGGTTCGAGACCTACCTCGGCCTGGAGTATGCGGCCAAGTCCATCAGAACCTATGAGGGACAGCTGATTCCGGGCCTGCTGCAGACCCCCGATTACGCCCGCTCCATCGTCGCACTCGGCCATGACGAAGACGGTGAGCGGCGCGTATCGCTGCGCCGGCACCGTCAGGAACTGCTGACCCGTCCGAGCGCGCCCAGCTTCTGGGCCGTGCTCGACGAGGCGGTTCTGCATCGTCCGGTGGGTGGCGCGGCCGTGCTGCGCGATCAGATCCATCAGTTGATCGAACTGTCGAAGCTGCCGAATGTGACCATTCAAATCCTGCCGTACGCGGCCGGGGGTCATGCGGCAGCGGGCAGTTCGTTCACGATGCTCCGCTTCGCGGAGATGGAGTTGCCCGATATCGTCTACCTGGAGCAGCTGACCAGCGCGCTCTATCTGGACCGCCGGGCGGATCTGGAGCTCTACCGCCAGGTCATGGATCAACTGAGTGTGCAGGCCGAAGCGCCGGAGCGTTCCCGCAAACTGCTGGCGGAGATCGCCGACGCGCTCTGATCGGAGAATAGGACCTTACGGATACAGGCTGCGGGGCCCCTTTTGGGGGCCCCTGCCTGCGTATGCCGAATGTTCTCTTGTTCGTCCCGGAACTACTGCCTGATAAAGCTGGAAGCGATACGCCAGAACGCTTCCGGCTGCATCATGTGCAGATCCCAGTCGTTCACCATCGCGTGTGCGGTGGTGACTATTCGCTCGATATCGAAATCATACCGAGTGGCCGCTCCAGTGGATTCGACCTGATGAATGACGAAAGCGGTTGCCGTCTCATGTGAGCATGATTGCTCCGGCCGGGTTCTATCGGCAAACCCGAGTCGGCTGAGGTTGATTGGCTGATTCATTAGAACGCCCCTGATGCCAAGCCGAGGGTTAAACCGATGGCGCGGAATCGCCGGTGATCCACCGCTCGGCTCCCTGGTTGTCCCCTACGGTGCCTTGCCACTCGAGTCTATGACCGTGCTGCGCGCATATGCAAGTACATCTGCAACCTCGAATATGTACGGCCACCAGGGATTTCGGGATGCTAAAAGTTTGCGAGCTAACTTTTCCGGGCGACCTCAGGAACGATTGTGATCGTCGCGCGAGTGCGTCCGATGCCGTTGTTCAGCGATAATCATCGCTATTCCGGTCCATAGGCAGAGCCCGCCTGCCAGCCCGCTGAGAATCGCCCAGCCGGTGAAACCGTATCCGGCGACCATCATGGTCAGCGCGACCGCCACGATTCCGGCGGTGGCCAGGGCGAGTCCGGGGCCGTCGTGAATCTCGTCCCCCGAATTCCCCCGGTCTCCCGTCATGGTCGCAACCCTTTCCGCGGCGACGCGGCCGCCGATTACAGCGGGATACCCGCGGCGGCACGGGCCAATCACGGCCCGTGCGGTGACAATCGACACGAGTCACCTTGCAGCGCCCGGTGTTTCGGCCTCGGGGGCCCGGGTACCGCCGCATTGTCAGGTAATACCGACACTGTGGAGGTGTTTCTCTTGTCCGAGCACGAAAAGGGCGGTTTCCAGGAAGGCGTCGAAGGAGTCGTAGAGGGGGCCAAGGGCAAAGCCAAAGAGGCCGCCGGCACCGTCTTCGGCAATGACGCACTGCGCGGCGAAGGCCAGGCCCAGCAGGACAAGGCCGAATCCCAGCGGGAGGCGGCCGCTCACGAAGCCGAGGCCGAGAAGGCCCGCGCCCAGGCCGAAGTCGACAAGCAGCGCGAGCGCGCGCATCAGCGCGACTAGTGCGCCCGCGTACACAATGACGTGATCGATAACCGAAATCGCCCGGCGGATACCACCGCCGGGCGATTTTCATGATCGTGTGCGTAGCGGGCGTCCTTGCGGCACACTGGAATTCATGACCGATCCGCGCAGTCTGGAGAGCCGCCGCGCACAATTGCTGCGCGAGTTGACCACGCTGCGCGAACGCGTCGCCCAACTGCGCGCCGACTACGCCGCCCTCGGCGAGTCCGGCATGCTCGTCGACACCGACGGCATCGCCGCGCTGCTCACCCCCGGCCGCTGTATCGCCGGTGCGCGCGAGGTCTTCGAGGAGGCGGAAATCGAACTCACCGCCGCGACCGACGCCCTCGACCGCGCGGGCGTCTACACCACCCGGCTGCGCCCGGTCCTGCTCGATTGAGCCCGGCCGATCCGGACCGGTTGTGGGAAATGCCACCGGTCGCCGGTGGGCCGTCGTATTGAAACCGGTTCCATCCCTGTGTTAGGTCTGGGAACAGTGGTTTGATCAACGGAACTGGACAGGTGGACCCGTGGTGGATGTGCCGGCGTATTTCGACGAGGTGGACGGCGGGTACGTACCTACACCGATCGCGGCCAGTCAATGGTCCGCGGCCCAGGTGGTCGGCCCGGCGCTGTGCGGTCTGATGGCCCGGGAGCTGGAGCGCGAGCACGCCACCGACGGTTTCGTACCGGTGCGCCTGACCGTGGATATGTTCAGTGCCGCGCGCTTCGAGCACACCACCACCCCGATGGTCCGGGTGCGCGACGGTAAACGCATTCGCGTCGCGGACGTCGCGGTCATGCAGGGCGGCAAGATGGCCGCGCGCGCCTCGGTGGTGCTGCTGCAACCCTCCGAACAGCCCGCGGGATCCCTCTGGCATCGCGAATTCGAGCCGCTGCCACCGGCATTGGATATCGCGCCCACCACCGACCTGCCGCAGATCCCACTGTTCAGCAGTGATGCCGAACCGGGCTACTGGTCCTCGGTGCCCACCGAGCACGAGAACACCGCGCGCAAGCGCACCTGGCAGAGCCCCATGCGCGTGATCACCGGCGAGGAACTCTCCCCGTTCACCCGCGCCGCCCTGGTCGGCGAGGCCACCAGCATGATGACCAATTGGGGCGATGCCGGCATCGGCTTCATCAATACCGATATGACCCTGGCGCTGTCCCGCATGCCGGACGGCGCGCAGATCGGCGTCGAGGCCGACAGCCACCTCAGCGAACGCGGTATGGCGGTCGGGGTCGCCACGCTGTTCGATCGGCGCGGTGCGTTCGGCAGCTGCATGGTCACCTCGGTGTCGAACGCCGCGCGGCAGATCAGCAGTGCGCAACTCGACGCGGTGATGACCTCGCGCAGCTGAATCGGCAAGCGGCGCAGCGATTCCGGTTCCGCTGTCGCCGATCCGCTCCGCGCGCACACCCGGCGGCCGATAATCATCTGGTGATCCCGGGTGGTGAACACCGCAGCGCGGCGCCGGCGCTGGAACAGGTGGTGGGCGGCCACCGGCAGCATGTCGGCAGCTTTCGCTTCTGGTCCGCGGATCAGCGCTGGGAATGGTCCGATGAGGTGGCCGCCATGCACGGCTATCCGCCCGGAACCGTGGTGCCGACCACCGAATTGCTGCTCACGCACAAACACCCCGAGGATCGTGAGCAGGTCGCCACCTCACTGGACCGCGCGGTGCGGAATCAGGAGCCGTTCTGCAGCCGTCACCGCATTCTCGATACCGGCGGCGCGGAACATCATGTGATCGTGGTGGGCGACCATATGGTCGACGAGCGCGGCCGGGTGATCGGCACCACGGGCTACTACATCGATGTCACCGGCACACTGGCCGAACACCGGCAGGAAACCCTCGACGACGCGCTGCCCGAACTCTATCGCGCCCGGGCGGTCATCGAACAGGCCAAGGGTGCGCTCATGCTGGTGTACGGCATCAATGCCGAACAGGCTTTCCGGGTGCTCACCTGGCGATCCCAGGAGACCAACACCAAACTCCGCACGCTCTCCGAGCGGCTGATCGCCGAGGCGACGGAAATGGGCGGCGCGGCGGTGGAGTTGCGCACCCGCTTCGATCATCTGCTGCTGACCGTGCATGAACGGCTGCCATCGGATTGATCTGCCACGCAGACGTTTCGGCAGATCTCGACCGGGTATCGCACCGGATGACGATGACGGACGCGGTTATCCGGTGGAAATTCATGCGATCGACGTTTCGCCGATGAAGTGCTTGTTCGGAGCGGACGGAGACAGGTATGGGCGATCCGATCACCCGGTCATCGGCGGATACCGGCACGGTGGGCGTTCGGGTGCCTGCCGAACTCGACCAGCTGATCATGCTGCGCGCACTCGCCGAAACGGTCGCTCTCATCGGTGATTTCGCCCTCGACGAACTGACCGATATTCGCGTGGCCGTGGACGAGGTGGCGACCGCGCTGATTATCAGCGCGGTGCCGGACAGCTGTGTCGATTGCGAATTCGAATTCGATGCCGAGCGCATGCGAGTTCGAATGGCCGCGGTGTCCCTCGGGAGCGATGCGTTCGACGAAACCGGATTCAGCTGGCAGGTATTGCACACCATCACCGAGAATCTCGCCGCGCAATCGAGTCCGTTCGACGCCGCGAGCGGGGGATACCCGGTTTCGGTCGAATTCTGCCGTCCGCGCGGCCCGGGCGCCTGACAGCGGATTCCACGCTCAGAGCCACATTTTGTAGTCGTTTCGGCGACACGCACGAGTCGATCGACACAGTGTGGTATCGATGCGGCTTCGAACAGACCACCCCGGAGTGTCGCCACCCGGACCGGGTTTACGCTCGCCAGGTCCGCCGAGCCCACGAATTCCGCTGGGGGTGTCTTGCTCTCCGTTCTGCGAATTGTCGCTGCCGTCTTGATATTCGGCGGATTCGCGGGAGTCGCGCACGCCCAACCGGCCGATGCACCCCCATCCGCTTCCCCGGTTTCCGGGTTGCTTCCCGCATTTCAACAATGGGTCGATTCGGTGGTACCGCCGCCCGCACTGCCCATCGCGCCCGCCACACCGCTGGTGGACTCGGGCGGGCTCGCCCCCGAACTGGCGGCCCTGCGAGCCGCCACCATGCCCTCACCCATCGGCGACGGTTTCGTTGACGAATGGCCCGCTCGGCTTGAGGATTTCGGCTCCGGGCAATTGATCGCCTGGCGGGATGTCACCAATACCGGCGGCCCCGCGCTATTCATGCCGGTGCGGCAGGTGGTGCAGCTCAAATACCGGACCACCGACGCGCACGGCGCGGCCTCGTACGCCATCGCCTCGCTGGTGCTCCCGCTCGGACAATGGGGTGGCGACGGTGAGCGTCCGGTGGTGGTGAACAATCTGCCGATCAATTCGCTGGGTCGCGACTGCAATCCGAGTTACACACTGGCGCACGGCTATTCGAATCTGACCAATCTGGCCGAATATCTGCCGCCGACCACCCAGTTGGCGCTGCTGCGCGGCTACGCGGTGCTGATCACCGACCACGAGGGTCCGCGCATGGCCTATGCCGAACCGTATGTGGCCGGGCACGCGATATTGGACGCGATTCGCGCCGTGCGCGGTTCCATGCCGAATGAGTTCGGCGCCAGTCGATTCGGGATGATCGGCTATTCCGGCGGTGCGATCGCCACCAAGGGCGCGGTCAAATTGATGGCCGACTACGCGCCCGAACTGGCCGATGTGGTGGTGGGCGCGGCCATGGGCGGTGTGCCCGCCGATTACGAGATCCTGGCCCGCAGCATGAACGCGAATCTGGCGTCCGGGGTGTTCATGGCCGCCACCTTCGCCATCGGCCGGGAGCGGCCGGAGATTCTGGCGCATATGAACAAACTTGCGCAGTGGGTGGCGCTGGTCATGAAGGACACCTGTATGGATTCGTTCGGCGTGCCCGGACTATTGCAGTTGCCCATGGACGCCGCCGCCGATTTCCCGGATCCGCTGCACAGTCCGCTGGCCCAGCAGATCTATTCGATCACCCGCATGGACGGTATGAAATCGGCTGTGCCGCTGTACATCTACAACGGTGAGCAGGAATTCTGGGTGCCAGCGGAGGGCGCGAGGAACCTCTACGCCGAACAGTGCGCGCTGGGGGCGACCGCGATCTATCGCAGTGTGATCGGCGAGCACATCATCGCCGCCTTCACCGGATATCCGGAGTCCCTGGCCTGGCTCGGCGCGAGACTCGGCGGCGAACCCGCGCCCAACGAATGCTGAAACCAGAACCGCCCCGGTCGTGATGACCGGGGCGGTTCGGCTCGTCACTCCCGGATCACATCGGGAACAGATTGTGCTTGCGCGGGTTGGGCTTGCGCACCGCGTCCTTATCGCGCAGCAGCTGCAATGCCTTGCGGATCTCCAGCCGCGTGGCGGAGGGTTCGATGACCGCGTCGATATAGCCGCGCTCGGCCGCCGTCCACGGGGTCGCCACGGTGGCGTTGTAGAAGTCGATCATGCCCTGCCGCACGGCTTCCCGATCCTGCTCCGGGGTCGCCTCGAGCTGACGCTTGCCCACGATCGGGATCATGGACTCCGCGCCCATGACCGCCAGGCGCGCGGTCGGCCAGGCCAGACTGATATCGGCGCCGAGCTGTTTGCAGCCCATGACCGCGTAACCGCCGCCGTACGCCTTACGGGTCACGATGGTCACGATCGGCACGGTGGCCTCGATCAGCGCGCGGAACATGCGCCCGCCGCGCTTGATGACGTGATTGCGCTCCTCGTCCACGCCCGGCAACACGCCCGGGGTGTCGACGACATAAACCAGCGGAATATGGAACGCGTCGCAGAGCCGGATGAAATGCGCGGCCTTATCCGAGCACGCGGCATCGAGCGCGCCGCCGAGCACCAGTGGCTGATTGGCGATAACACCGACCGGACGGCCGTCGACACGCGCGAACCCGGTAATGAGATTCGCCGAGGTTTTCGCGCTGATCTCGTGGAATTCGCCGTCGTCGAAAATGCGCAGCAGCACCTCGTGCATGTCATAGCCGGTCTTGTCCAGATCCGGCATGAGCTTGTCGAGCTGGCGATCGGTATCGGTGAGCTCGGGCTCCAGACCCGGGTTGACCACCGGCGGCTGCTCCAGGCAGCTGGTGGGCAGATAGCTCAGGTAGTCGCGGACCCACTGGAAGGCCTCGGATTCGGTCTTGGCGACGTGGTGCACGGTGCCGTTCTGCTCCAGCGCACGCGCTCCGCCCAGCTCCTCGGCGGTGACGACCGAACCGGTGACGGCCTTGATGACCTCCGGGCCGGTGACGAACATGTACGAATCCTCGGTCGCGACAAGCACATCCATATTGATGGGCCCGTACACCGAACCGGCCGCGCACTTGCCGAGCATGACCGCGACCATCGGCACATAGCCGGACAGGTCCTCCTGCAGGCGGCACATGATGGCGTACCAGGCCAGCGAGGCCACGCCGTCCTGAATACGCGCGCCGCCGGAGTCGTTGATGCAGACCACCGGGCAGGCGTTGTTATAGGCGAAATCCATCACCGCGCGCACGCGGCGGCCGAACATCTCGCTGACCGATCCGCCGTACACGGTCTGATCGTGCGAGATCACCACGACCGGGCGGCCGTCGATATAGCCGCGCCCGGTGACCACGCCGTCGCCGTAATAGGCGTTGGGGTTGCCGGGCTGGCGGATCAACGCGCCCATTTCGACGAAGGTGCCCGGGTCCAGCAGCATCTGCGCACGTTCTCGGGCACTGGGGATACCTTTGGCGCGGCGCTTCTGGATGCCCTTCTCACCCGAAGGTTCTTCGGCGATTTCCAGGAGCTTGCGCAGTTCCGCCAGCTTCTCCGCTGTACCCGTCATTACTTCGGTCTTGCCTTTCGCCTTCATCAGTGTCGAGCCGGATCGCGGCCCAGCCAGCCACGGTACCCGGCATAGCGGGGTCCTAACCACCGAACGGGTGTGTCGACTGTGCCGGGCACCACAGCGGACCGACCGGGTGGGACAGAGATACACTGCGCCCCGTGAGCTCACCGATGACTGTGCGGGCGGGGGCGCCCGAGGTGATCCGGCCGGATCTGGACACCTTCGGGTTCTCCGAAGTGCGCCGAACCGCGATCGTGGGTGCGGTACTGGGCGGATCGGTTACCCGCAGCGTGCTACGCGGCGGCCTGCGCAAGGCCAAGCGCAGACAGGCCGTGGCCGAGGGCGTGGTGAACGGTTTCGAATCGCTGGGCCCGATGTTCGTCAAACTCGGTCAGCTGATCGCCTCGTCACCGGGTGCTTTCCCGCGCGAACTCGCCGACGCCTGCCTGCGCTGCCTGGACGATATGAGCCCGTTCCCGTCCGCGGACGCGCGCGCGATCGTGGAAGCCGATCTGGGCAAACCGATTTCGGAGCTGTTCCGGTCCTTCGACGATGAACCGCTCTCGGCGGCGTCCATCGCCCAGGTGCACGCGTGCGTGCTGGCCGACGGCCGCCCCGCGGTGGTGAAGGTGCAGCGGCCCGAGATCGCCAAGCGCATGATCGTGGATCTGCGCGCGGCCATGAAACTGGCTCGCGCACTGGAGAAGCGGTCCGAGAACGCGCGAGTGGCCAACGCGCAGGCCGTGGTTCGCGATCTGTACGAGGCGACGGTCGCCGAACTCAACTTCCTGATCGAGGCCGATAACCAGACCCGGGCGCGGCAGAATCTGGCCGCGTTCGGCGACAACACCAGTGTCGCCATCCCCGAGGTCTATTGGGAGCACTGCGGACCGCGCGTGCTGTGCATGGAACGCATGCGCGGTATGCCGCTCGATCGCTTCGACGATATCCGCGCCGTGCATCCGGATTCGGAACTGCTGATCCGCCGCCTGGTCAAAGCCTGGATGGAATCGGTCGCGGTGCACGGGCTCTTCCACGGCGATGTGCACGCGGGCAATCTCTGGCTGCTCGACGACGGCCGGGTCGCCATGCTGGACTTCGGCATTGTCGGGCGCATGGAAACCGAATGGCGCGAATTCGTGCGGGCGCTGTTCTACGCCAGCGCCATCGACAACGATTTCCGCCCGGTGGCCCGGGCGCTGCGCAAATTGGATCTGGTCGCCGATGACAGCGGTGACGACGCCACCATCGGGCGACAGCTCGCGGTGGCGCTGGGTCCGGTGCTCTCGGGCAGCCTGGACAAGCTGGATTTGGGTGTGGTCGCCGCCCGTCTTCTCGAATTCGGGAAGCGGCGTGGCGCATCCGGCCCGGAACAGCTAATTCTTATGGGGAAACAACTCGGCTATTTCGAACGATATGCGGTAGCGCTGGCTCCCGGATGGAAGCTCGGCCGAGACCTGTTCCTGTTCCGCAACGTTTTTCCAACTGAAGTAGCCGCCAAGATCGCCGAAGAAGGCACCGAACTCCCCGTCGACTGACGGGCGACGGTGTCCACTGGATTGGATTTGACTGTTCGATGAAGCTCTCCGCACTACGCAGCGCGACCGCCCTCCGGGTTTCCGCCGTGGCCCTCGCCGCTGCGCTGTCCACGACCATGCTCGGGGCGACCGCCTCGGCGGAACCGGCGGCCAAGCCCTCCGCGATCAGCTCGATCGTCAAGGAGGGCCGTACCTGGCACTTCAAGGTGTACTCGCAGGCCATGGGCCGCGATATCACCGTCGATGTGCAGCGTCCGGCCGATGAGTCCACGCCCGCGCCGAACCTGTACATGCTCAATGGCCTGGACGGCGGCGAGGGCACCGCGAACTGGAAGGCGCAGACCAAGGCGCTGGACTGGCTGGCCGATAAGCCGGTCAATGTCATCCAGCCCATCGGCGGCCTGGGCAGCTACTACACCGACTGGATCAAGGAAGATCCGCGTCTGGGCCTGAACAAGTGGAAGACCTTCTTCACCGAGGAGCTGCCGCCGCTGCTGGACGACGCGCTGCACTCCACCGGTCTGAACGCGCTCGCGGGTCTGTCCACCTCCGGCACCTCGGTGTTGCAGCTGGCCGAGGCCAAGCCGGGCCTGTGGAAGTCCGTGGCGGCGTACAGCGGTTGCGCCCAGATCGCGGATCCGGCCGGTAAGCAGTTCGTCAAGCTGGCCACCGAAACCTGGGCCGGCGGCGACGTCACCAATATGTACGGTCCGGACGACAGCCCGCTGTGGGCCGCCAACGATCCGGTCATCAATGCCGAGAAGCTGCGCGGCACACTGCTTTACGTCTCCAGCGGCAGCGGTATCCCGGTCGCGGCGGACGTGCAGTACTACCTGAGCAACGCCCCCGGCGTCATGGGCGGGGTCAACCTCGGTCTCGGCATGATCATCGAGGGCGCGGTCAACGCCTGCACCGTGAACCTCAAGGGCCGCCTCGAGGGTCTGAACATCCCGGCCACCTACCAGTTCACCCCGGTCGGCACCCACTACTGGCCGTACTGGGATGACGCCCTGCACAACTCCTGGCCGATCCTGGCCCAGGGCATGGGCATCACTGCCTGATTCTCTCCACGTGCGTGTAGTCCGCGCGGGCACTCCGCCCGCGGGATTGCACGCACGTTTTGTTTTCCGGCTGCGAGGATGGCGGCATGTACGTCGTCGTGGCCAATCGTGGTGAGATCGCTGTCCGGATCGTTCGCAGTGCGCGGGAACAGGGGTATTCCGCGCTCGCCTTGCATACCGGGGACGAGGCCGATGCGATGGCCGTGCGGCTCGCCGACGAGGCGGTGCGGCTGCCCGGAAGCGGGGTGGCGGCCTACCTCGATGCGGACGAGGTGGTGCGGGCGGCACATAAGGCGGGGGATGGGGCGCTGGTGCACCCCGGCTACGGGTTCCTCAGTGAGAGCGCGGAATTCGCCGCCGCGTGTGCCGCGGCGGGGCTGACTTTCGTGGGGCCCTCGCCCGAGGTGCTGAGGTTGTTCGGGGATAAGGTCGCGGCGCGGGCGGCGGCCGAACGTGCCGGGCTGCCGGTGATTCCGGCGACCGCGGGTGCCGCGACGGTGGAACAGATCGCGGAATTGCTTGCCGCGCGGCCGGGCGGAGTCATGGTGAAGGCCGCCGCCGGTGGGGGTGGCCGGGGGATGCGGGCGGTGCGCGAAGTCGGCGAACTCGCCGACGCGTATGAGCGCTGTCGTGCGGAAGCGTTGGCGGGGTTCGGGAATGCCGCCGTGTACGCCGAGGCGCTGATCACCGAGGCCCGGCATATCGAGGTGCAGATCATCGCCGACGGCGAGCGGGCGATCGCGGTGGGGGATCGCGATTGCAGTGTGCAGCGGCGGCAGCAGAAGCTGATCGAGATCGCACCCGCGCCGAATCTGGATGCGGGACTGCGGGAATCATTGCACGGGTATGCGGTGCGGCTGGCCGATTCGGTGGGCTGCCGGGGTGTGATCACGGTGGAGTTCCTGGTCAGTGGGGCGGAATGCTGGTTCCTCGAGGTGAATCCGAGGTTGCAGGTGGAGCACACCGTCACCGAGGAGGTGACCGGGCTGGATGTGGTCGCGATCCAATTCGAGTTGGCGCGCGGCCGGAGTCTGGCCGATCTGGAGCTGACCGCGAGCGCGCCGCGCGGATACGCGGTGCAAGTGCGGGTGAACGCCGAAATCGTCACGGCCGGTGGGGAAGTGCTGCCCAGTACCGGAACGCTCACGCAGTTCGCCGCGCCGACCGGGGTGGGAGTGCGGGTGGATACGGCCGCCGGGATCGGTATGCGGCAGGACCCGCGCTTCGATTCGCTGCTGGCCAAGATCGTCGCGCGCGGACCCTCGTATCCCGCTGCCCTGCGCCGGGCCGCGGACGCGCTCGCGGAGACGGTGTTCGCGGGTGTCGAGACGAATCTGGCCGTACAGCGCGCGGTACTGGACGAACTCGTCGGCGCGGGTGCGGTCTCGACATCCTGGTACGAGCGCCGAGTTGGCGAATTCGTCTCCAGGGCAGCGGAGTTCGCCCCGCCGCCGCACGCCGGACCCGAGATCGACTCCGTAACCGATGCGGTCGACCTGGCCGGGGACGAACAGGCGCTGCGCTCCCCGATGGGCGGCACCGTGGTCTCGCTGGCCGAGCCCGGCACGGTGGTGCCCGCCGGTGCGGAAATCGTTGTGCTGGAGGCGATGAAGATGCAGCATGTGCTGCGCGCCGAACAACCGCTGCGGGTGGTCCGGCAACTGACCGCCTCCGGCGCGGTGATCGATCCGCACGCACCCCTGCTGGTGTGGGTCGAAGCCGATCACGACGGCGAGCACGCCGATGCCGTTGCGGTGGACCTGGATTCGATCCGCCCCGATCTGGCCGAGGTGCTCGCCCGGCATCTGGTGGGGCAGGACGAATCCCGCCCGGAGGCGGTCGCCAAACGACATCGCCTGGGCCGCAGGACCGCTCGCGAGAACATCACCGATCTGGTGGACGCGGACAGCTTCCTCGAATACGGCGCATTGGCCGTGGCGGCGCAGCGCCTGCGCCGCGGCCCGGAGGATTTGATCGCCAATACCCCGGCCGACGGTCTCATCGGCGGCGTGGCGACCATCAACGCCGACCGCTTCGGCGCCGACCGCACCCGCACGATGGTGATGTCCTACGACTACACCGTGCTCGCGGGCACCCAGGGCATGCGCAATCACGCCAAGACCGATCGCATGCTGGAACTCGCTCGCGCCCAGCGTCTTCCGGTGGTCTTCTTCACCGAAGGAGGCGGCGGCCGCCCCGGCGACACCGATTACCCGGGCATCTCCGGCCTCGATGTCACCACCTTCCGCGCCATGGGCGCGCTGTCCGGTCAGGTCCCGCTCATCGGTGTGGTGTCGGGCCGCTGTTTCGCCGGAAATGCCGCGCTACTCGGTATGTGCGATGTGGTGATCGCGACCCCGGACGCGAATATCGGCATGGGCGGCCCCGCCATGATCGAGGGCGGCGGCTTGGGCGTCTACGCTCCCGGGGACATCGGCCCGATCGAGGTGCAGCGTCGAAACGGTGTGGTGCACCTGGTCGCCGCCGATGAGGCCGAAGCCGTCGACCTGGCCCGTCGCTATCTGTCGTACTTCCAGGGTGCCGAATCGGAGTGGACCGCACCGGATCCCCGGCTCGCCCGCCATGTGATTCCGGAGGATCGCCTGCGCGCCTTCGATATCCGGGCCGCCATCGAATCCGTCGCCGATCTGGATTCGGTGCTGGAACTGCGCCGGGACTGGGGTACGGGCATCATCACCGCCCTGGTCCGGGTCGAAGGCCGCTCCTACGGCCTGATCGCCAACGATTGCCACCATCTCGGCGGTGCGATCGACGCCCCCGCCGCCGATAAGCTCAGCGCCTTCCTGCGACTCTGCGACGCCCATCGACTGCCGGTCGTATCCCTGTGCGATACACCGGGATTCATGGTAGGCCCGGAAGCCGAGACGCACGCCACCGTCACCAAGTTCAGTCGCCTGTTCATCGACGCCGCCGCCCTGTCCGTGCCCTGGGGCACCATCATCCTGCGCAAGGGTTACGGCCTCGGCGCACAGGCCATGGCGGCGGGCTCCTTCCGCGCCCCGAATTTCGTGATCGCCTGGCCCACTGGCGAAATCGGCGGTATGGGTTTGGAAGGCGCAGTCCGCCTGGGCTTCGCGAGGGAACTGGCCGCCATCGAGGATCCGGCCGCCCGCCAGACCGCCTTCGACAATCTGGTCCAGATGGCTTACGCCAGTGGCAAAGCCCTCACCGCCGCGACCGTGCTGGAACTCGACGATGTCATCGATCCGGCCGACACCCGCCGCTGGATCTCCTCGCTGCCGTAGCGGTCAGCCCGCCAGCACCGGACCCAGCACGCTCGCGATCACCACGATGATCTGATCGACGGCCTTGTCGATGGGTCCGGTCGGCTGGAACAAATGGCTCAGGGCCAGTCGGACAAGGGTTTCGGTCAGTGAGGCCAGCTCGGTATCCGAGAGCGCGGTCAGCCCGTACTGGCTCCGCACCAGTGCGGTGACCGCCTCGATGGCGCGCCCCAGCACGGGTTCGGGCTCGGTCATCAGGACCGGCAGCAGTGCGGTGTCCGGTGCGTTGCGTCCGGCGAGCACGGCTTTGAGCAGAGTGTTGTCCGCGCCGGTGCGCAGCGTGTAGCCGACCGCTTCGCGTAAACCCGCCAGGACGTCCTCGGGGTGTACGGCCACGGCCTCGGCGATGCCGACCAGGAAGCCGTCGACCTCGCGCCGGATCACCACTTCGGCCAGTTCGTGCTTGTTGCCGAACTCCTTGTACATGACCGGGCGGCTGACCCCGACCTCCTTGGCCAGCCGGGACATGTTCACCGCGCCCCAGCCTTCGGCGCAGACGATGCCGCGGGTGCTGTCGATGATGCGTTCGCGCAGGAGCTGGCGCATCTCGGTCTGGAAGTTCGGCGTTTCTGCCACGTCGTGATGGTACATGAGCACGTCTTTCGTCTCGCTCGTTGACATTCTCACGAAGAGTGTATCTACTGAATACACTTCTTCAAGAAGTGTAAATGCAAGGAGATCGACAATGACGACGTCTCGAATCGATGAGTCGACGCCCGTGGCCCCGTCCCCGCAATGGCGGGACCGCAAGCGCTACCTGTGGCTGTTCGGCCTGATCGCGCCCACCGCGCTCTTCCTCACCACCGGTCTGGTGGCGGCCTTCAACCAATTCGGCTGGGACGCGGTCGCGCCCGTCTGGTGGTGGATCGGCCCGCTGCTGGTCTACGTGCTGCTCCCTATCCTGGACCGGTTCTTCGGCCCGGACGGCCAGAATCCGCCCGATGAGGTGATGGAGTATCTGGAGAACGATCGCTACTACCGCTACTGCGTGTACGCCTACATCCCGTTCCAGCTGCTGAGCCTGGCGTACGCCTGCTACCTGTGGACCGCGAGCGATCTGTCCTGGCTGGGCATCGACGGCGGTCTGAGCCTGATCTCCAAGATCGGCCTGGCGCTGAGCATCGGTGTGGTGGGCGGCGTCGGCATCAATACCGCGCATGAACTCGGCCATAAGAAGGCCGAATTGGAGCGCTGGCTCTCCAAGATCACCCTGGCGCAGACGTTCTACGGGCACTTCTACATCGAGCACAATCGCGGCCATCACGTACGGGTGGCGACCCCGGAGGATCCCGCGAGTTCGCGCTTCGGCGAATCGTTCTGGACCTTCCTGCCCCGCAGCGTCTGGGGGAGCCTGCGCTCGTCCTGGGAGTTGGAGGCGGCGCGACTGCACCGTCTGGGCAAGCGCCCGTGGACGATTCACAATGACGTGCTCAATGCCTGGCTCATGTCGGTGGTGCTGTGGGGCGTGCTGGCCGCGGTCTTCGGCCCGATCGTGCTCCCGTTCCTGATCCTGCAGGCCGTCTACGGTTTCGCGCTGCTGGAGACGGTGAACTATCTCGAGCACTACGGTCTGCTGCGCCAGCGCACCGCGAGCGGCCGCTATGAGCGCTGCACCCCCGAGCACAGCTGGAATTCGGACCATATCGTCACCAATATCTTCCTGTACCACCTGCAGCGGCACAGCGATCATCACGCGAACCCGACCCGTCGGTATCAGACGCTGCGCAGTATGGACGGTGCGCCGAATCTGCCCAGCGGTTACGCGAGCATGATCACGCTGGCTTACTTCCCGCCACTGTGGCGGCGGGTGATGGATCGCCGGGTGCTGAACCACTACGACGGCGATATCACCCTGGTGAATATCCAGCCCGGCAAGCGCGATCGCGTGCTCGCCCGGTACGGGACCCGGTGATGGCCGCCTACCGTTGCCCCGTCTGCGATTACGTGTACGACGAGGCCAAAGGCGCACCCCGCGAGGGTTTTCCGGCGGGCACACCCTGGTCGTCGGTGCCCGATGACTGGTGCTGTCCGGACTGCGGCGTGCGGGAAAAGCTCGACTTCGAATCCGTCACCGCGACAACAGGAGCTGATCATGAGCACTGATTACAAACTCTTCCGCTGCCTGGTCTGCGGTTTCGAATACGACGAAGCCCTGGGCTGGCCCGAGGACGGCATCGGTCCCGGCACCCGCTGGGCCGATATCCCCGAGGACTGGTCCTGCCCCGATTGCGGTGCGGCCAAGGCGGATTTCGAGATGGTCGAGGTCAGCCGGTCGTGACCGAGCGCATGGTGATCATCGGCGGCGGCGTCGCGGGCGCCACCGCCGCCAAGACCCTGCGGAGCTCGGGCTTCGACGGTGAGATCGTGCTGCTCGGCGCCGAACGCGGGCTGCCGTACCGGCGGCCCCTGGTATCCAAGGAACTGCTGGCCGGAACGGCGCTGGAGCGGCGCACGCTGCTGGAGACCGCCGAGTTCTGGCCGGAACAGCGGATCGATATGCGCGTCGGCGTGACCGCCGCGAGCATCGATGCCGAGCGCAAGCTGGTGCACCTGACCGACGGTGACGAAATCGGTTATGACGCACTGCTGCTCGCCACCGGCGCGCGGGCCCGGCGCTTGCCGGGAGCCGAGACCGGAGTGCACACCCTGCGCGGGCACGCCGATATCGCGGCCCTGCGCCGCGCCATCGACACCGGGTCGCTGCTGATCATCGGGGCCGGGCTGATCGGCTGCGAGGTCGCCGCGACCGCCACGAAACTCGGTGCGCGCGTGACGATTCTGGATGCCGGTGCGGCCCCGCTGGATCGCATCGCACCACCGATCATCGGCGACTTCGTCCGGAAGTTGCACGCGGACAACGGCGTCGAGATCCACTCCGATGTCGTGCTGACCGGTGTGGAGCGCACGACCGCCGGGGTGCTGGCCTCCTCCGCCGAGGGCCGCCACTGGAGCGCGGGGGCCGCGCTGGTCGCCATCGGCTCGCTGCCCGATACCGCACTGGCCGAATCCGCCGGGGTGAAGATCGACGACGGCATCCTGGTCGACGAGGCGTATCGCACCTCGATTCCCGGCGTCTTCGCCGCCGGTGATGTCGCCGCTCGCTTCGCTCCGAAGCTCAACGCGTATGTGCGCGAAGAACATTGGAACAGCGCGCTGGAGCAGGGCGCGGCCGCGGCGAAGTCCATGCTCGGCCTGCCGGTCGGCCCGGCGGGAGTGTCCTGGGGCTGGTCCTCGCAATACGGGGTGAACATCCAGTTCGCGGGACGGATCGCGCCGGAGGACGAGCTGGAGATCCAGGGCACGCCGGGTACGCCGGATATCACCGTGCTCGCCTCCCGCGACGGCTGTCTCAGAGGCGCTGTCTCCATTGGCCGTCCGGCCGATATTCGCGCTGCCCGAGAGCGGATCGCGGCCGAGAGCTAACCGCGCGCAAAGTGTGAAATGCCCCTGATCGACAGTGTTGATCGGGGGCATTTCGCATTTGCCGATACCTTGCTGAAATCACCCTGACCAGGCGGCATGCGCTCGCGCGGGTATTTTTCACCCGTACCGCGCGGTTGGTCAAGCCCTCGGACGAAACCAGTGAAGACTGACACGTCAGTCCGAAATCTGTATTACTGTCCGTCTGGGTCGGTACAGACCCATTGGGGCAACGGGGTGGTAGGCATTGGTCGACAAGGTCATTCGGGGGCCTGAGCCGTTGATTCGGCAGGCGGTCGAGTTCGTTCTCTCGGGGCTGCGCACATTCGGGCGCACCATTCAACTCGCGGTGGCGGCCTTCCGCTACCTGGTCACCGATATCGTGGCCCTCAAACATCCGTGGCGCGACACCCTGCAGCAGGGCTGGTTCATCGTCAGCGTCACCGCCATTCCCGCTGTGCTGGTGGCGATTCCATTCGGCGTCATCGTCGCGGTGCAGGTCGGCAGCCTGACCCAGCAGGTCGGCGCGAGTTCGGTCTCCGGTGCGGCGGGCGGCCTCGGTGTCATTCGGCAGGGCGCGCCCATGGTGACCGCACTGCTGCTGGGCGGTGCGGCGGGTTCGGCCATCGCCGCCGATCTCGGTGCGCGCACCATCCGCGATGAGGTGGATGCGTTGCGCACCATGGGAATCGATCCGATCCGCCGACTGGTCGCACCGCGGCTGGCGGCCATGATCGCGCTCACCCCGCTGCTGTGCATGCTGATCATCTTCATGGGCGTGTTCACCGGCTATGTGATCGCGGTGGGCTTCCAGGGCGTCACCCCCGGCAGCTACCTGTCCGCCTTCGCGGCCTTCGCCAAGATGAGCGATCTGGTGGTGGCCATCGTGAAATCGGTGCTCTTCGGCATTATCGTGCTGGTGGTGTCCTGTCAGCGCGGGCTGGAGGCCACGCACGGTCCCAAGGGCGTGGCCAATGCGGTGAACGCGGCCGTGGTGATCGGCGTCATCGCCGCCTTCGGCGTGAATCTCGTTATCACCCAGCTGGTTTCGATGTTCATCCCGACGCAGGTGGGCTGATGACCCAGGTTCCCGCCAACTATCACGCCTTCGGCGCGGTCGGCCGGGCCGCCGAACGCGGCGCGCAGGCCCCGCTGGGGATCTTCGAATCCCTCGGGCACCAAGCGACTTTCGTCTACGAGGTACTCGCCGCCATCCCGCATACGCTGCGGGTGTACCGGCGGCAGACCATGCTCATCCTGTCCGATATCACCTGGGGCTCCGGGGCGATCATCGTCGGCGGCGGCACCGTGGCGGTGCTGGCCTTCCTCGGTATCGCGGTCGGCGGTTCCATCGGCGTGGAGGGTTTCACCGCGCTGAACATGGTCGGTATGGGCCCGCTCACCGGGTTCGTCTCGGCCTATGCCAATACCCGGGAGATGGCTCCCATGGTGGCCGCCATCGGTTTCGCCGCACAGGCGGGCTGCCGTATGACCGCCGAGATCGGGGCCATGCGCATCTCCGAGGAGATCGACGCGCTGGAGGCCATCGGGATCCGGCCCATGCCGTTCGTGGTGACCACCCGCGTCATCGCGGGCGTGATCACCATCGTGCCGCTGCATCTGCTCACGCTGATCCTGTCGTACCTGTCCTGCGCGACGGTGGTGAATGTGCTGCACGGGCAGTCCTCGGGCACCTACTACCACTATTTCGACGCGTTCCTGCAACCCGCCGATGTGGTCGCATCCCTGATCAAGGCCACGATTTTCGTCATCGCCATCATTCTCATCCACGGTTACCAGGGCTTCTACGCCTCGGGTGGACCGGAGGGCGTGGGCCGGGCCTCGGGCCGCGCGATTCGCGCCAGCCTGGTGCTGGTGGTCATCCTGGACATGATCCTCACCATCGTGATCTGGGGCCTGGACGTCGGCATCAGGATTTCGGGGTGATGTGATGAGCGTATTCAAGGATCACTCCGGACGCAGTGCCGGACCGTGGATGCTGCGCCTGCGCGGGGTGCTGCTGGCGATCGTGCTGGTCGTGGTGACGGTGCTCGTAACCTCCTATGCTCGTGGCTCTTTCGCGGATCGTTTCCAGATCACCATCGATGCGGCCACTCTCGGCGAGGGTCTCGCACCGGGCGCGGAGGTGAAGTTCCGCGGCTATGCCATTGGGACGGTGCGCGAGGTCGAGACGGTGGGCTACGGCCATCAGCGCATTCAGGTGCAGATCGACCGCGCCCAGGCCGCGGCGCTCACCGATGATGTGACCGCGCGCTTCACCTCTTCGAACGTCTTCGGTTCCAGCGCAATCGAATTGGTCGCCGGTAAGAACGGCGCGCCCCTGCGCGAGAACGCCGTACTGCAGATCGGCGAGAACGCCACCAATGCCACCGTCGCGGGCGTGTTCCGGCGTGCGGCCCGGCTCACCCAGGTGCTCGACTCCGATACCGTGCGCAGGCTTTTCGATCTGCTGCTGGACAATGCCGACAGTCTGGGACCGGTGCTGCAATCGTTCTTCGAGACCGCGCGCATGCTGGCCGACGGTCAGCAGGCCCCCATCGGGCACTACATCGATATCGGCGCGGATATGACCGGCGCGTTCGCCGCGCTGACGCCCTCGGCCGGGCACGCCATCCTGGCGGTGCTCGAGCAGTCCGCGTACTTCGGTGACCCGGACAATCGCGCGCGTACCGACAAGGCCACCGACGGGGTGGATCAGGCTGTGCTGATCGGCATTTCGAATCTGTTGCAGCGCAATAATCCCGAGCTGGAGAAGGTGCTCAGCGGGGTGCTGGATGTGGCGGTGCCGGTGAGCGTTTCGCTCGGCACGGTGGCACCGGCCTACAACCGGATTCCGAATCTGCTGCGCGCCATGAACGAAGCCTTCCCGGAGGTGGACGGACACGTGCGGCTGCAACTCGAGCTCATTGTGAAAACCATGCCCTACCTGGCTGATTCCCTGGGAGCTCCGGCGCCGGGAGGTCCGGAGAAATGAACGATATCGCCAAATCCTCCGTCAAACTGGTGATCTTCCTGCTCATCGTCTCGGCCTGTTCGGTCTTCATCGTGACCGCGCTGCGCACCCCGATCCCGGGGGACAAGGTCGGCTACGACGCCGTATTCACCGATGTGTCCGGGCTTTTCGCCGGTGACTCGGTGCGCATGTCCGGTGTCGCGGTCGGCAAGGTGGAGACGGTCGAACTGGACGGCGCACAGGCGCGGGTGCATTTCACCATCGACACCAACCGGCCCATCTTCGACAACACCAAGGCGGCGGTGCGCTATCAGAATCTGATCGGTCAGCGCTATGTGGAACTCCTGACCGAGGGCAATGGCGGCGCGAAACTGAAAGCGGGCGCGACCATCCCGGTGCAGCGCACCATCGCCAGCTTCGACGTCTCCAAACTGTTCAACGGGTTCAAACCGATGTTCGACACCTTGGATCCGGCGCAGCTCAATCAGTTCGGCGACAATCTGCTGCGGGTGATCCAGGGCGACGGTTCGGGTATCGGCCCGGTGCTCTCGGATCTGGATACGCTCACCAAACACGCCCGCAACAGCGAGGCGGTGATCGTGCTGCTCATTCGGAATCTGGGTCTGGTCTCCGATGAGATCGGCGGTAAATCCCAGGCGGTCGGCGATCTGGTGGCGCAGCTGGCCGGGATTCTGCGCCAGTTCACCAGTAAGACCCAGACCATCCTGTCCGCGATCGATTCGGCGAAAGGCGCGCTGGCCCCGCTGATTCCGCTGCTGGAGCAGACCCGTGACGCCTATGACATCGGTTACGGCCCGATCGACGGTCTGCTGCGGCGCTTGGTTCCGCAGACCGACCAGCTCACCCAGATCCTGTCGCTCACACCGCAATTGGTGACCGGTCTGAACGAGAACGTGCCCGGTAACGGGGTGAAACCGCGGATCACCTGCTCCAACGGTGAGGCGGCGCTGCCCGCCCTCGCGGGCGTGATCCTGTCCAATCAGAACCTGGTGGTGTGCAATTGAAGGCGCTGATCCAATACTTCGGGGCGCTGATCCGCGACACCCTGACCGGGCGCGGTGATCAGCAGAAGCAATTGCGCTGGGGTATAGCCGGTGTCGCGGTCTGCGCGGTGGCGCTGCTGATCGCGGGCACCCTGTACGTGGTGCCGTTCGGACAGCACACCTATATCGCGGACTTCAAGATCTCCGGTGGTGCCCGCGCGGGCGATGAGGTCCGGGTGGCGGGCATCAATGTGGGCAAGATCCGTTCGGTGGACCTGGTCGGCGATCATGTCGAGGTCAGTTTCACCGTGAAATCCGATGTGCGGGTGGGGGATCGGGCCTCGGTCGAGGTCAAGATGCTCACCCCGATCGGCGGGCACTATCTGGCGCTGGTGCCGACCGGGGACAAGACGCTGGGGGCCAAGCACATTCCGCCCGAGCGCACCGGA
Organism: Nocardia sp. NPDC052001; assembly: GCF_040680615.1. Lineage (NCBI taxonomy): Bacteria > Bacillati > Actinomycetota > Actinomycetes > Mycobacteriales > Nocardiaceae > Nocardia > Nocardia sp. NPDC052001. Next base: position 405,652 of record NZ_JBFAXC010000002.1, read on the forward strand.
ACCCCTTTCGAGCTCAGCGATATCCTGGACAAGGGCACGCCGATCTTCGGCAAGGTCGATGCGGGCACCATGCGCGATACCGTCGGTGAGCTGAACAAGGCGCTGGCCGGGCAGCCGGACGCGCTGCGCGGAATCATCAACAACGCCAATGAATTGACCGGCATCCTGGCCGATCGCACCCGGCAGCTCAACACCACCCTGCAGATCTCGGACGAATACATCGCCGCCATCGCCGATGACAAAGCGCTCGTGGCCGATTTCGTGCGCCAGCTCGGCGAGGTCGCCGATCAACTCGGAAATCGCAAGGCCGATATCGTCACCGTATTCAACCTGGTGAAGCGGCTGCTGGTGGTACTGGACCGGCCGATCATGGCGTACGGCGATTCCATCGAACCGTCGGTGACGCAGCTGGAGCAGTTGTTCTCGAAGGTATTCGCCGATCCGAATCGGCTGGACACCGTGGTGAACGGATTGCGCGATGTGATCGCCAAACTCAATGGCCTGCTCGGGGTTCAGGTCAAGGCGAACACACCGGCCGATGGAATTCAGGTGTGCATTCCCTACGAAGGCAAGGCGTGCTGATGCAGTGGACGCGAGGAAGAACAGCGCTCGCCACCGGTGCGGCGGTCGTGGTGGCCGTGGTGGTGGCCGCGGGCGTGACCTGGGCGGGGACGGTACGCGAAACCAAACAGAGCGTATGCGCAGAATTCACCGATACCGTCGGGCTCTATCAGGGCAATAGCGTGACCATGCTCGGGGTCGAGATCGGCACCGTATCGAAGATCGAATCGCTCGGTGACCGTATGCGGGTCACCATGAGCATCGGCGACAAGGTGAAACTGCCCGCCGATATCGAGGCGGTCACCATGTCGAGTTCCATTGTGACCGACCGGCATGTGGAGCTGACCAAGCCGTATACCGCCGGACCGAGGTTCGACACCTCGAAATGCATTGCGCTGGACCACACCAAAACCCCCATCGGCATCAGCGAAGCCCTCGATGCCATGGGCAAACTGGCCGGGGATCTGACCGGCGGCGGGAAGGCCGATGACACCCTGCTCAATGACACCCTGACCGCCGCCGACGCGGCGATCAGCGGTACCGGGCCGCAGTGGAATCAACTGCTGCAACGCCTTTCGGCCGTGGTCGGCGATCCATCGCAGCGCGATGTGGTGTTCCGGCGGCTGGTCGACAACCTGGACACCCTCACCACCATGTTCGTCAGCAACTGGCCGGATATGGCGCTGGTGCTGGACAATCTGCGCGCCGGACTGCAACTGATCGGCGACTTCTCCACCGAATTCGCCGGTGCGGTGGATATCGCGGTGGAATTCCTGCCGGTGCTGGCGCGCAATGTCGGCAAATACGATCAGCAGGTCTACGGCTTCCTGGATCTGTATCTGCCGCAGGCGCACGACTTCCTGCAGCAGCATCAGGGCGATATCGCCGCCCTGCTCGCCCAGCTGCCGCCGCTGGCGGCGCAACTACCGGGGGCGGGTGCGAAATGAGGCGTATCGCATCGCGGGTCGTTCCGGCCCTGACCGCGGTCACCCTGCTGCTCAGCGGCTGCGGGGTGCGGGCCACCGATATCCCCATCCCGGGGACCTATCCCAGCGGTGACACCTACACCGTGCGAATCGAATTCGGCTCGGTATTGAATCTGCCCGATCGCGCCAAGGTGATCGCCGACGGCGTCGAGATCGGCATGCTCGATCACATCGATCTGATCGGCAATACCGCGGTCGCCACGGTCAAGGTGCACGCGGACGCCAAACTGCCCAAGACCACCACGGCGGAATTGCGGCAGAGCACCATCCTCGGCGATATCCATATCGCGCTGGAAGCGCCGAAGAACGCACCGGCGGTATTCCTGCGCGACGGTGATGTCATCCCGGTCTCGCAGACCGTGCCCGCCACCAATGTGGAGGATATTCTGCGGGCGCTGTCCAATATCATCACCGGTGGACGCTGGGCGGATATCGAACAGCTGGTCACCGATGTGAACGCGGCCTTCCCGAGCGATCCGGCCGAATTGGATCGCATCAACCGGGCCGGGCGCGCGGCGCTGAGCGATATGGCTTCGCACAGCGCCGATCTGGATCGCATCCTGATCTCGGCGCAGCAGATCACCGGCAAGCTGGAGTCCGGGCGCGGTGCGGTGGACCGCATTCTCACCTACGGCCCGGAGCGGGCGGCGGGCCTGTCGGCCGTGCTGTTCAACGTGGTGAAGCTGATCATCAGCGGTGGCCAGCTGGCGGGCAATGTCAGCACGCTGCTGCTGCCGCACGTCGGCGATATCCGCTCCATCGTGCAGATTCTGGCACCGGCCGCGGTGACCATCGGGTACTCCGACATCACCCTGTCCCAGAACCTGGATGCCTTCCATAATCTGTTGCGGGACAAGCTGATTCCATTCCTGGAGTCACCGGATGTGCGGGTGGACCGGGTGTCGGCCGATGTGCAGGCCGATCAGCTGATCACGACCATGCGAGCGCTGGGGATGGTGCCGTGAAACTCTCACTCTCCGGGCCGGTGTCACTGGTCCTGCTCATGGTGCTGACGCTGATCTGCGGCAGCTATATGGCGGTCGGCGTGCTGAGACTGGATCCGCGCCGCGATAACAACAGCGTCACCGTCCTGCTGGACTCCTCCGGCGGGTTGATGAAGACCTCCGAGGTGACCCTGCGCGGTATGCCGATCGGCCGGGTGCACAGTATCGGCGCGACGACCCGCGGACTGGCCGTCACGCTGGAATATGATGCCAAATACCGGATTCCGGTGGACAGCGTGGTGCAGATCGCCAACCTGTCGGCGGCGGGGGAGCAGTTCATCGATTTCCGGCCCACCGGTATGGCCGGGCCGTATCTGCACGACGGCAGCGTCGTACCGCAGCGGCAGGTGAAGATCGCCAGCACCGTCGGTGACGCGCTCGCCAAGCTGGACGCCCTCACCGCGCAATTGGATCCGGTCAAACTCCAACATCTGGCCACCACCGTGGCGGCCGGTTTCGAGGGCCGCGACGCCGATATCGCGAACCTCACCAAGGCCCTGACCGGGACCGCGAATCTGCTGCGGGACAAGCGCGATGCCATCGCGCGGCTGTACTCGAACGTGCAGACCCTCGGCGATCGATTCGACGGCCGCGCGCCCTCGCTCACCGCCGCCGCCGGTGATATCGATTCGGCGCTGCCCGAACTGCTGCACATCATCGCCGCGTTCCAGAACTACTCCTATGTCGGCGAGCATATTTTCGACGATCCGCTGGGGCCGCTGGTCACCCGGATCGATCAGTACCTTTCCATGATCGGCCCGGATCTGGGGTTCATCGCCACCGCGCTGGAACCCTCGACCCGCGCGATCAAACCGCTGCGAGTGGACGCCGGATCGATTGTGGATCTGCTGGCCACGGTATTCCCCGGCGATGGCAAAGCCCATGTCGGCGTTGATTTTCCTCGATAGAGAGAGCAGGCGATCATGAGTGTGAACGAAAACAGCGAATCCCCCGTGGTGCTGGAGAAGACGACCGCGGTGGATGCGCCGGTGAGCGCGGCCGAACCTGACCGGCCGGTGCGGTTCGCCGCGATCGGCCGTCGCAAGGACACGATCGTGCTGTCCGCCGCCGCGCTGCTCGCCGTGCTGGCGCTGGCGCTCGGGGTGCTCTGGCACGGCGCCTCCGGCGACCTGAATGCCCTGCGGGCCAACAACTCCGACCGGGATCGGGCGGCCGAGATCGCGACCGACTACGCCACCCGCTCGCTGACCTACGACTACAAGAATCTGCCCGCCTTCTTCGACGGCGTGCAGCGCGATACCTCACAACCGTTGCGCGATAAGTTCACCCAGACGCACGACGCCCTCACCAAGATCATGACCGGGGCCCAGGTGACCGCCACCGGCAAGGTGATGGGCACCTCGGTGGAGGCCAAGGGCAACGATCAGTACGCGGTCACCGTCTACGCCCTGCAGCGCACCCAGAGCATCCAGCAGACCGATCCGGCCACCAAGCCGAATCTGCTGCTGGTCACGGTAGCCAAGAGCGGCGGCGACTGGCTGGTCGTGGACTTCGGCCCCAAGGACGGGCTCAGCACGGACGGCGTCGCCAAGGACGCGGTCAAGGACGGGGCCGCGAAATAGCCCCGCGCACAGGGCGGCCGCCGCAGCCCGGGCTTCCACTGCGGCGGCGCCGGCAGATCATCGAAGCCGCGTTCGAGGTGTTCACCGCTCAGGGGTACGAGGCCACCGCCATTTCGGCGGTGGCCGCGCGCGCCGGGATCGGGCAGGGCACGGTCTACCGGTATTTCGGCAGTAAGCGCGAAATCCTGGACCATGTCATCGATTTCGGGGTGGAGAAGGTGATCGACTCGGTGCGGATTCCGGATCTGGTCGGCACCGCCAAGAGCCTCGACGACCTCATGGAAGCGTTGCGGATGGCCGTGCACGGCATGTACGACCTGCTCGAACGGGAACCGCGGGTGCTGCGACTGCTGCTGGTCGAGGCCGGGGCCATCGATCCCGAACTGGCGCAACGGTTGTTCGGCCTGGAGGCGGTCACCGCATCGCTGGTCGCCGGTGAGCTGGCGCGCGGGGTGCGCGAGGGCTGGATTCGCGCCGATATCGATCCGCCGGTGATCGCGCACGCCATCCTGACGCTGGTGGTGCCGGTGCTGCTGCGCGAACTGCATGGCATCTCCGATCCGCGGGCCCGGGAGCGCACCGCCACCATGATGCTGCAATTGCTGGAGAAGACGCTGCGCGCGCGGCGGGCGGCTTCGTGAGCGATCCGGTCCGGACCGCCCGCCATGCCGTGCGCGCGGAGCAGCGGCGCACCGAATTGGTGAGCGCCGCATACGAATTGGTGATGACGCGGGGTTTCCGCGGTATCGGCGTCGACGATATCGCCACCGCCGCGGGCGTCAGCCACGGCACCTTCTACAACTACTTCGAGAACAAGCGGGATATCCTCGACGCGGTCATCGACCACTGCTTCGACCATATCCGTGAGCGTCTGCTCGGACCCGAGGCCGATACGCCGCCCACCTCGATGGCGGACTTCCGGGCCCGCTACGAACGCGTCATCGACCGCTGTTACGACCTGGTCGAGACCGAACCCGGACTGGTGAATTTCCTACTGCTGGAAGCGTCGTCGATCGATGATCGGGTGATCGAGCGCTGTATGCACAATGCCCGGCTCTACGGTGTGCAGGCGGTCGAGCAGGTGAGTCGCGGAATGGAACGCGGCTTCCTGGACTCCCGGCTGGACGCCGATATCGCGGGCGAGGTGCTGCTCTCGGTGCTGGTCTCCGCCCTCTTCTCGGCCCTGCGCGGCGGTGCGGACGGACTCACCCGCGAGCGCGTACGCGGTCAGCTCACCACCTTCCTGATCACCGCGATCGGCGCGGAGGATCAGTGCACGGAGAATCCGCCGTCCACGTGAATGGCCTGCCCGGTGATATACGCCGACGCCGCGCTCGCGAGAAATACCGCCGCACCCGCGAAATCGTCCGGAATCCCATTGCGGCCGACCATGGTTCGCGCGGCCAGCGCCCGCACCCGCTCCGGATCGTCCTGCAACCGCCGATTCAGCGGCGTCAGCACGAAACCCGGCACCAGCGTATTGCAGGTCACCCCGTGCGGTGACCAGGTCTCGGCCTGCGATCGGGCCAGTGATTCCAGCGCCCCCTTGGACACCCCGTACGCGCCGCTGTTCACGAACGCCCGATGCGCCTGCTGCGAGGTGATGTGAATGATGCGCCCGAAACCGCGCGCCGCCATACCCGGTCCGAACCGCTGCCCGAGCAGAAACGGCGCGTCCAGATTCACCGCCATGGTCTGATCCCACACGTCCTCACCGAGTTCGGCGAATGGCGGCCGCAGATTGATCCCCGCGCAATTGACCAGGATATCGGGCTCACCGTAGACCCCCACCGCCTCCTCGGCGGCCGCCCGCACCGCGGCCCGCGTCCCGAGATCCGCACTCACCCAGCTCATTTCGCATCCGTCCACCGCGAACTCGGCGACGGTCTCGGCCAGTTCCGCTTTCCGGCGCGCCACGATGACGACCTTCGCCCCGGCCTGCGCGAGCGCTCCGGCGATTCCGCGCCCGATGCCCGAACTGCCCCCGGTGACGAGCGCGACCCGCCCTTCCAGCGAAAACAACCCTGCGAGGAAATTTTCCGTAGTCACCGCTTGAGTCTCCATCAGGGGGAGACAGCAAGCTATATCGCATGGACGACGAAGCGCTCTTCACCATCGGGGCCCTGGCCGAACGGACCGGGCTCACGGTCAAGACCATCCGGTTCTACGCCGATCGCGGAATCGTGCCGCCCACCGAATACACGCCCGCCGGCTACCGGCTCTACGACGCCGCGGCGGTGGCCAAACTCGAACTCGTCCGGACGCTGCGCGATCTGGGGGTGGATCTGGCCACCATTCGCCGGGTGCTGGCCGATGAGATCACCGTGGCGCAGGTGGCGGCCGTCCATGCGCAGGCCCTGGATTTGCAGATCCGGGTGCTGCGACTGCGGCGCGCGGTGCTGCGCGCCGTTGCCAAACGAGAATCCGACCCCCAGGAGATGACCCTCATGCACAAGCTCGTTCAGCTCTCCGATGCCGAACGCCAACGCCTCATCCACGATTTCATCGATGACACCTTCGGCTCGGCCGACGGCAATCCCGAGATGGCGGAACTGGTGCGCACCGCCATGCCGGAGTTGCCCGAGGATCCGGAGCCGCATCAGGTCGAGGCGTGGATCGAGCTGGCCGATCTGGTGCAGGACCCCGATTTCCGTGCGGCCGTGCGATATATGGTCGAATACCAGGCCAAGGAGCGCGCCGGCGGTGAGACCACCGGTCTGCATCACGATCTCACCGAGGCGGTGCGCACCGAGGTCGGCGCGGCGCTCGCGGCGGGCCTGGATCCCGAATCCGACGCGGCGGCAACGGTTCTCGACGGTCTTACCGCCCGCTACGCCGAGACCTTCGGCAAGCCGGACGACACCGAGCTGCGCCGCTGGATGCTGGAGCGGCTTGGTATCGCCAATGACCCGCGCGTGGAACGCTATTGGCGACTGCTCGGCGCCATCAACGGCTGGCCGCCGCTGCCGGATATGTCGCCGATCTTCACCTGGTTCGCCGCCGTACTGCGGGCGCACCCGGCCGGATCAGGAGAACCAGTGCAGCGGTGAGACTTCGCGGACGTGGATCAGCACGTCGAAGGCGGCGGACAGCGATGCCACCGCGATGAAGGCCGCGGTGTCCTGGGCCGGGTTGTAGACGCCGCTGATGACCCGCAGCTTGGCCGGGCCGATGGGATCGGCTGCGCGCAGATCGGACCAGTGCACCGGGAGTTCGGACGATCCGAGCACGGAATCCGCGAAATCCGGTGCGGGGGAGGGGATATCGACTATGCCCACATCGCCGTGGTGGAAGCCGATGGCGATGGAGGCGTAGTCGTCGCCGTAATGCCCGCGCAGCACGCTGCCGACGGTCGGCGGGGTGTCCGCGGTGGGTTGCTCGCCCAGCGTGGTGGCGGCGCTGTGCGCGATGCCATCCCAGTACACGATGCGCTGTCCGGTGGTGATCTGGTGGTCGATGATCGTGGTCGCCCAGATCGCGTCATCGCCGACGAAGCTGCCGCGCCCGGCCACACTGTTGCGGTGGAAATCCACGATCGCCCGCATCGCGGCCCGCGCCTCATCGGAGACCTTCAGTGAATTGACAAGGGTGGCAGCGTCTTCGGCGCGTTCCCGGAAGGCGCGGCCGGGATGGATGCCCTGGGCGCGCTGCACATGCTCATCGGTATCGTGCGCGGTGCGAATCGGGTCCAGATGGGCGGCGAGTTCGGCCAGCAGTTCCGGTGCGGCCTGCCGCACGGCTGCCAGCACCAGGTCGTAATCCGCCGGTTTCGCCTGTGCCGGTTTGACGGCGATGATCCGCACCGGATCGGCGGGATGTTCGCGATTGAAATCCCGAATCCAGTCCAGCGCGGTCGCCATCTCCGCGTGCCGCCAAGGCCCCCAGGCATTTTCGAGCGCCGTGGTGGCCGACCCCGCACCGGTCACCACGTAGTCGTCGAGCACGGCGGCCACATCCGCGCTGTCCTGGAGCGCCACCGTCCGGAACCCGTACTGCTGCACCAGCAGATGGAACAGCGCATCGCGAATGGCGAAGGTCTCGGGTGCGAACCGGGTCGATTCGCCGATGCCGACCACCTGGGCGGTGGCCACCGAGCGCGCGATTTCCGCCAGCCCGGCCGCATCCAGCGGCCGGATCGGCAGATCGGACAGGGTGAAACCGGCGGAAGGTAGTGCCGGAGTGGAGGTCGCGTTCATACCGTCACTCTCGTACCTGAACCAAAGTTCAGGTCAAGGGGCTATGACCGGCGCTACGTCAGCTCCGAACCCTTGGCCACGACCACCGCGTAAACGTCGCCGATGGTGGCGAGCGCGGCATTGTGCAACTGCTCGGCCGAGACCTCGGCCACGGCGGTGGACAGCGGGCGAGTGGCGCAGGCGTCGGCGACGACGGTCGGCGCATTGCCGCGCAGGAACGCGCCCTCGGCGGTGAACTGCACGCACATGTGGGTCATGAAGCCGATGAGGATGACGTTCTTATTGCCCGCCGCGTCGATTCGCTCGCCGAGATCGGTGTCGATGAAGCTGTTCGGCGCGGTCTTCACGACCACCGCCTCGCCCTCGAGGGCCGCGACGCGGGGATGGATCTGCCCGATCTCGGCGGTGATGTCGTAGGGCGTGCCCTCGCCGCCGTCATTGATGACGTGGATGATCGTCGATCCGGCCGCGCGGGCCCGGGCGAGCAGATCGGCCGCGGCGTCGAGCGCGGCTTCCCAGCCGGTGAGTTCCATGACACCGCGCGTGTAGGTGTTCTGGTAGTCGATCAAGACGAGGGTCGAATCAACGAGCGAAGCCGGAGTCTGATCGAGACCGTCGAGCTCACGCAGCGTGGTGGAAGCCATGGAACAACCTTTCGGGAAGTGAATGTCTATCACGCTAGGCCCGAATTGGCGTGTCGGAAATGTCATGTAACCTGCAAATCCGGACATCACCCGAATCGCAGCGGAGCGGCCATGCGCACCAAGGAACGCCTGATCGTCGTGGTCCTGTTCGAGGGCGTGGACCTGCTCGATGTCACCGGTCCGCCGGAGGTGTTCGCGCTGCTGGAGCGCGAGGTGGATGCGCCGACCGGATATCGGGTGCTGCTCGCCGCCGAGACGATGGACCCGATCACCACCTCGGCGGGGGTGCGGGTATTGCCGGACAGCACTTTCGAGGACATCGCGGCGCGTGCCATCGATACGCTCATCGTGCCGGGCGCGGTCGAGGTCGACGCCGACCGCCGGGTGCGCGCGGTCTGCGATCCGATGGTGGTGGGCTGGGTGAAAGCCCTGTCCGCTCATGCCCGTCGGATCGCTTCGGTCTGCGTCGGCGCGCATATCCTCGCCGATGCCGGACTGCTGGACGGTAAGCGCGCCACCACGCACTGGTCCACCGCACAGCAGTTGGCCGCCGACCATCCGGCCGTCGAGGTCGACGCCGATCCGATCTACATTCGCTCCGGCGATGTCTGGACCGGTGCGGGTTTGACGGCCTGCCTGGATCTTTCGCTGGCGCTGGTCGCCGATGACTTCGGCGACGCGGCCGCGCTGCGGGTGGCGCGCCAGCTCGTCATGTATCTCAAAAGGCCAAGCGGCCAAAGCCAATTCAGCGTTTCGCTGGAGCCGTTGTCCACGACGCGGCGGATAGAGGAGTTGCGGCTCTACATTTCCCGGCATATCAGCGAACCGCTGACCGTCACCGATCTGGCCGCGCAGGCGCATGTGAGCGAACGGCAGTTGAGCCGGGTCTTCAAAACCGATCTCGGTATGACCCCGGCCGCGTACATCGAATCCGCACGCGTGGAGGCGGCCCGGAATCACTTGGAGACAAGTGATCACACCCTGGCGCGCATTGCCACGCTGAGCGGCTTCAACACCACCGATACGCTCACCCGCGCCTTTCGCCGCATCCTGGATACGACGCCCACCGAATATCGAAACCGCTTCCGGATCAACTGAGTCCGGTAACCGAGTAGCTATTTGACCAATGTGAATTGCATGACGTCCAGGTGCCCGGCGTGGAAGTAGTGCGCGCAGCCGGTCAGATATTTCAGGTAGCGCTCGTACACCTCCTCGGAGGTGAGACGGATCGCCTGCTCGCGATGGGTTTCCAGGGCCTGCGCCCACAGTTCGAGGGTGCGCGCGTAATGCGGTTGCAGCGAATGAACGCGCTGGGTGTGGAATCCCGCCGCCCCGGCGAGTCCGGTCACCACCGGTGGCTGCGGTAACTGCCCGCCGGGGAAGATCTCCCGCTTCATGAAGATGTGGAACAGCGCGTCCTCCCGGGTGACCGGAATCTGCCGCTCCCGCAATTCGGCCAGCGCGCGCCCGATAATGCTGTGCAGCAGCATGCGCCCGTCGGTCGGCAGCATGGCATGGCAGCGCGCGAAGAACTCCGGATAGCGTTCCTTGCGGAAATGCTCGAACGCGCCGATGCTGACAATGCGATCGGCGCCGCCGGTGTATTCCTCCCAACCCCGCAGCAGCACTTGCGCATCGGTGAGTCCGAGCCGGTCGATGCGGGCGCGCGCGTACTCGAATTGATTGCGGCTCAAGGTGAGTCCGATGACCCGCACGTCGTACTCCTGGGCGGCGCGGATCATGGTCGCGCCCCAGCCGCAGCCGATATCGAGCAGGGTCATCCCGGGTTGCAGCTTCAGCTTGCCGAGCGCCAGATCGATCTTGGCGAGCTGGGCCCGCTCCAAAGTCATTGCGGGATCGGCGAAGTAGGCGCAGCTGTAGGTCATGGAGGGGTCGAGGAAGAGTTCGTAGAACTCGTCGGACAGGTCGTAGTGCGACTGCACCTGCTGATAGAACGGCGCGAGATCGGCGGCCATGAGGCGCTCCTGTGGTCGATGGACACCAGGACATACGGGGGCGATGCGCGATGCGTTCTAGATCCATGACACACCGGCGACACTCCGTGCTTTTCACTCCGAGTTTCCGATTCGAGCCCTGTACGACCGGCCAGGCTGCTTTCCTGAAGAGGGTTCAGCATCGCTACAGCAAACACAATTCGGAGGTTGGGGAACAGCCATGCACCGCACAGGACACGAAGAGGTCCGGTCCGGCAGACCGTGGCTGTGGACGGCGCTCGCCGCGCTGGTCGTGGTCGGCACCGCCACCTGGGTGATGCGCCCCGAACCGGTGGCCTGCCGCAGCGCAGCGCCCATCACCACCGTCATTACGCTGCCCCCCACCGCCACCGCGAATTCGGTTACCACGCAGCAGCTTCCGCCGCCGCAGCCCGCGCCCGCCCCCGAGGCGGCAGAGGCGCGCTATTACGCGTTCGGTCCCGGCGTCGCCTGCTCACTGCCGGACCTGCCGCTGGACGGCTATTACGTCGGCGTCTCGACCAGCGAATACGACGGTTCCACCCCGTGCGGCTCCTATATCGATATCGACGGCCCGCTCGGCAGCGTCCGCGCCCAGATCGTGGATCGCTGTCCGGGCTGCGCCCCGCACCAATACGACCTCAGCAGAGCGGCTTTCGAAGCCATCGCGCACACCATCGACGGCGTCGCCCAGATTCGGATCAACCGCGTCCGCGATCCCAATCCGGCCCCCGAACTCTTCTACCGCGTGCAGCAGAGCTCCTCGGTCAGCTGGATCGGCCTGCTCTTCTCCGGCGGCGGAAATCCGTTGCGCGAGGTGGCATTACGGCCGGACTCCGGCGGTGACTTCCGTCCGCTGCGGCGCGGCTACGACAACTACTGGTCCATTTCCGGGCTGGGTGCGGGCCCGTTCACCGCCCGCGTCACCGATGTCTACGATCACGTCGTCGAGGTGCCGGGCGTGGTCATCGACCCGGGTCAGGTGCGCTACACCGGAATTCGGCTCTACGACCTCCCCGATCCGGCGGCCGCCGTCCCCACGACGCCCGCACCCGCGCCACCGCCGGTGGTGGTCACGACCGTCGTGGCCGCGCCGCAGCACTGCGCGAAATAGCGCGGCGCTCGAATCCCGGGCCTACGACGCCGCGGGACGTGGCTTACGGGTGCGCGCCGCCTCGATGCGCGCCGCCAATTCCACCAAATCCGCGGCGGGGCCGTTCGGGGGCGTGCGCCGGTGCCAGATGGCGCGAAACTTTCGGGTCAGCACCGTCGAATCGGTGAGGCGCACCTCGCACAGGGTTCCGGCGCGCAGTTCGTGCGCGACGATCAGGCGGCTGACCACCGCGGGCGCGTCACCGTTCCGCGCGGTGGTGAGAATCGCTGCGGCGGAACCGAGTTCGGCGGCGGGCGGGGCCGGTGTGCCATGCATTTCCAGTGTCTCCCACACTGTATCGCGGGTGCCGGAGCCCCGTTCCCGCCACAGCAGCGGGGTGTCGGCGAGTTCGCGCGAGGTCAGCGCTCGCCGCCGGGACGCCCAGGGATGCGTCGGCGCGACGATGACGACGAGTTCATCGGCGGCGAGCACCCGACTGCCCAATCCCGGTGGCGCATGCGGTCCTTCGACGAATCCGAGATCGGCCTCGCGCGCGCCGACGGCCGCCGCCACCTGCCGGGAATTGGCCACATCCAGCACCACCGCCAGCTCCGGGCGGATCTTGCGCAGCGCGGTCAGCCAGTGCGGAATGCGGTGGTCGGCAATGGTTGTGGAGGCGACCACGCGCAGTCCGGGGCGACCGGCGCTGTGCAAAGCCGCGATCCCGTCGTTGAGGGACAGCGCCGCCGCCAGCACCGGCCGGGCGAGCTCGACCACGGCGTGCCCGGCATCGGTGAGCATCGATCCGGTTCGCCCGCGATCCAGCAGCCGCAGATTCGCCCGCCGTTCCAGCGCGGTGATCCGCATGCTCGCGGCGGGCTGACTGATGCCGTGCCGCCGCGCGGCGGCACCGAGGCTCCCGAGCTCAGCCACCGACACGAGCAGGTCCAGGACCTCCAGATCGGGTGTCCCCGGCGGCAATGACATAAGCACAGCTTATGACGTGGTCGACTGCTGCCCGCTACCCGCGATCGCGGATGCGCAGCACGATCATGCATATCCGCAGTACGCGGCCCCGAAGTTCGACCGAGGAGCACACCATGACCTTCGTGATAGGCGCCGCCTGCGTAGACGTCCTGGACAAAGCCTGCATCGAGGAATGCCCCGTCGACTGCATCGCCATCGGTGATCGCATGGCCTATATCGATCCGGATCAGTGCATCGACTGCAGCGGTTGCGAACCGGTCTGCCCGGTCGAGGCGATCTACCACGAGGCCGATCTACCCTCCGGCCAAGAGCATTTCATCGCCGAGAACGCCCGCTACTTCGCCGAACGGCGGTAGCTCACGGCCGGTACAGGGTGATGGTGCGGTCGGTGCGGAAAGTCGCGCGGCAGCGATGGAATTTTGGAGGATATGCCCGATTTGGTGGATCTCCGAGATCGAGCGGCTGCCGCGCTGGGGCTCGATCTGCCGACCGAATCCGAAGCGCTGCAACGACTTCGGACGCGTTCCTCATAGGCGTCACGGGACTATCTACTCATCCTGACCTCGGAAGGTACGTCTGTGAGCCGCTGTTCGGCGAGTAGCCATTCGCGCCACGGGGCCGGTCACCGGCTCTACCATCGACAGCTGTGACGTCCCCAGTGAATCAGCCGAATTCCGTGGTCATCATTGTCGACGCGCAGAATGGCGTCGTCGCCGACGCCTATCGGCGCGACGATGTCGTCGGCGCGATCGGCCGCCTCGTCGACAAGGCGCGTGCCGCCAAGGTGCCCGTGCTCTGGATTCAGGATGTGGGGGAGAACCGCGCGCACGGGACCGAACCGTGGCAGGTTGTCCCGGAACTGGTTCCGGCCGACGATGAACTCCGCGTCGACAAGAGCTACGGCGACTCCTTCGAGGACACCGAACTCGAGATGCTCCTCACCCAACTCGAGGCCAGTCGCCTGTACATCGCCGGTGCGCAGACCGACGCCTGCATCAGGTCCACACTGCACGGCTCGTTCGTCCGCGGCTACGACACCGTCCTGGTGGCGGATGCCCACACCACCGAGGACCTGTCCGAATGGGGCGCGCCTTCCCCGGAGGCCGTGATTCGCCACACCAACCTCTACTGGCAGCACACCTCCGCCCCCGGTCGCATCGCGGCGGTAATCCCCACGGACGACATCGAATTCGCCGAGTAGCCCGTCCGCTGGGCGGCCGCCGATCCTCCGGTGGGGCGGGATTATGGCATCATCGAGTGAAACGTGTTCTATTTTCGGTAGTTGACGCGGCTCGCAGGGAGGCCCTCGATGACGAACTCCGGTGTGGATTACCAGGCGCAGGACGTGGCGGGTGACAAGCGTGGGCGGCGGCGATTGTCACCGCGGATCGCCAGGTTGACCGAGGTTCCGCAGGGTTCGATGGTGGAACTGCCGGAGCGCGGGAGCACCTACGTGGTGGATCTGCCGGGGCCGTCGGCGGATTCGCCGACCGTGGTGCTGCTGCACGGGATGGCCACCACCGCCATGCTGAACTGGTTCCCGTCGCTGCGTGAGCTCAATGAGCGGTATCGGGTGGTGCTGTTCGATCAGCGCTGGCACGGGCATGGAATCCATTCGGAGCGTTTCATTCTCGACGATCTGGCCGATGACGCCATTGCCGTGTGCGAGGTGCTCGGGGTGGAGCGCCCGATACTTGCCGGATATTCCATGGGCGGCGTGGTGGCGCAGCTGGCCGCGCATCGACAGCCGGACAAGGTGGGCGGAATAGTGCTGGCCGCCACCACCTATCGGTTCCAGGAGACCCGCCGGGAGCGGGCGTTCCATAAGAGCTGGGGCGTGCTGGCCGCGTCCTTCGCCGAATTGTCCCTGCGGCGTGCGGAATTGCATAAGCAGAAGCTGCCGTTGCTGCCGGAGTCGTCCTGGCCGGTGGGCCGGATGGATCGCTGGGCCATGTCGGAGATGCGCAGTACGAGTGGCTGGGCACTGGCGCAGGCGCTGGCGGTGCTGGGGCAGTTCGATTCGAGCGAATGGCTGCCGACCCTGAAAGTGCCTGCGGCGGTGGTCATTACGACCAGGGATCGGGCGCTGCCGGTATTCCGGCAGTTGGAGATGGCGAAAGCCATTCCGGGAGCGGAGATCTTCCTCGCCAAGGCCGGTCATGCGGCCTGTGCACTCGAGGCGGACGTCTTTGTCCCGGTATTCCTCGAGGCCGTGCAATCGGTGGCCGGTCGGCTGTAGGCCGAAACGGGCCGGGCTGTAAGCCGTTACGGCTCAGCTGGTTTCACGGGCCGCCTTGAGCAGCTCGGTGATCACCTCGGGGACGGCGTCGGCGATCTTCTCGATATCGGGGACCAGCTCCTTGGCGGCGATGAAACCGAAGTCCAGGTTGCCGTTATTGGAGATGACGGTGGCGGTCAATCCCGCACCGTGGAAGACCGGCCCGAACGGATACATCGAGGCCACCCGCACGCCCAGGAAGTACATGGGGAAGTTGGGTCCGGGCACATTCGAGACCACGAGATTGTGCACCACCGGATGATGCTCGGCCAGCTTCAGTGACGAATAGGCGCGCGCGGCGAGCTGAAAGGTGTTGGGCGGGGCGTACTTCGCCCAATCCTGGAGGAAGTCGGCGCCGATGAGATTGTGTTCCTCCTTGGCCCCCTGGTTATCCGCGGCAATGGCCCGCACCCGCTCCACCGGATCGGCGATATCGGTGTAGAGCCGGGAGAAGATGGTCGACACCTTATTGGTGCCCTCGTCATGCCGCGAGGACTCGTGCGTGGACACCGGAACCGATGCGATCAACGAGGTTTCGGGCAACTCGTCGTGCAGTTCCAGATAACTGCGCAGCGCTCCGCCGACCACGGCCAGCACCACATCGTTGACCTTGACCCCGAACGCGGTCTTTATCTCCTTGATATCGCTCAGTTCCGAGGCCACGAAGGCGGTGGAGCGATGCGGGGTGATTGCGCGATTGAACGGGGTGCGCGGTGCGGTGAACGGCAGTGGCATACCCCGGGTTCCGTCCCCATTGCGCCGCCGCTGCACCAGCCCGCTCAGGATTCCGACGGTCTGCGGCACCATACCGAATATGCCGAGTTTGCCCGGGAACTTGGCCAGCGCTTCGATCCCGAGGGCGAGATCATTGGGTTCGCTTTCGGCGGCGGGTGTTTCGGCGGGCGGGTTGTAGGTGACGCCCGGCTGCACATCGCACAGGTGCATCATCATATTGGTGCCGGTGATGCCGTCCACGATGGCGTGGTGGTACTTGGAGATGATCGCCACCTTGCCTTCGGGCAGGCCCTCCACCACCCACATCTCCCACAGCGGCCGGGACCGGTCCAGGGGCCGACCTGCGATATCGCCGGTGACTTCGGCCAATTCGCGTTTTCCGCCCGGTGCGGGCAGCCCCATGCGCCGCACGTGATAGTCGAGATCGAAGCGGGAGTCGCGCACCCACACCGGATGATCGAGGTTGAACGGCACCGCGTGCAGCCGTCGCGTCATGGCGGGGATGAGGTGCAGCCGCCTGCCGAGTTCGGCTTTGAAGTCGTCGAAGGAGAATTCGACGCCGTCGGCGCCGGGATCAACTATCAGCAGTGCGCAGACGTGCAGGAGTTGGGTGTCGGTTTCGAGATAGAGGAAGCTCGCATCGAGCCCGGTAAGTCGTTCCATACCAACACCCTATGAGAACTGGTTCTATTTTGCGCACCGATCGCGGTAGCCTGCCGTACCCGTTCGAGGCCGGTTCGTTGCCTCAAAGTAGCTTGTAGATAACAAGTTTCGCAGTGATACGGTTGCGCACCGATTGGGTATCTCTCCAGTGGAATGCGTTGCCGCTGTTAACGCCCCTCCCTACCTTGGGTCACATAGCCCGGTGAATTGTCACTTGTCACTGACAAGAGTCACCGGGCTGCTCACAATGGCGTGAGAGGGTGAGAGCAATGGCCGACCGGAAGGTTCTGCTGTCTGAGAAATGGCGTATCGCTTGGGTTTTCGCCGCCGCGCTGGTGGTGGCGAGCGTGTTCTTCCCACTACCGCGAGCCCATGCCGACGGATGTTCGGATGTGGACGTGGTGGTGGCGCGGGGCACGGGTGAACCCGGTTGGCTCGGCGATGTGGTGGGCAATCAGCTGTACGGCCTGCTACAGGATCGATTGCCGGTGTCGACCACGGCCTACCCGGTCGCCTATCCGGCGGACTACAGCTTCAATGTCGGCGCGGGCACCGCGGATCTGGTGGGGCATATGGCATCCCAGGCGGCGTCCTGCCCGGGCCAGCGCTTCGTCCTGGTCGGCTACTCCCAGGGCGCGGCGGTCGTGCACGCGGCGCTCGGCACCGGTGCGATGACCGGGTATCCGGGCCGGGTGCAGCTGCCCGCCTATCTCGGCGACCGGATCGCGGCGGTACTGCTGTTCGGTGATCCCATGCGTGCCATCGGCTGGACCGTGCCCGGTGAGTACGCCGGACGGACCGGAGACTGGTGCACCGGAGGCGATCCCGTCTGCGGCGCCGGATGGAACGCCCCCGCCCATGTGTCTTACAGCAATAGCTTCGTAGCCGCGGCGAACTTTGCCGCAGTGCGCATCTGAGGCCCGGGGGATAAAAGGTCCGGCCCGGTGGGATCATCCCACCGGGCCGGACCGCTGCGCGCGGGCAGCGATTACCAGTGCAGTCCCGGAATCTTGTTCGTGAAGCGCGCGGCCGGGCCGGGCAGGCCCATGAGCGGCTGCACGATCGGCGCGAGCAGCAGCAGCGGGCTGCGCGATTCCGGCTTGTCCGAAGCGTTTTCGGCCACCGCCGCCGGATCGGGCTTGGCCGCCTTGGACTCTCCGAACATCTTGAAGCCCTGCGACAGAATGGCCTTCTTCACCGATGGCATCACGGTGTCCACCAGCTGCGCGAAAGTGCCGATGGGCGTATCGATCCGGCTGGGCCGGTGTTCGAGGGCCCGCACCACCAGATCGGCCGCCTGCTCCGGCGAATGCACCGGAATGGATTTGTACAGATCGGTCGGCGCGATCATCGGCGTGCGCACCAGCGGCATCCGCACCGAGGTGAAAGTGATTCCGGCATCGGCGTTCTCGACCGCCGCGATCTCGCTGAAATTATCCAGCGCGGACTTGCTCGCCACGTACGCGGCGAACCGCGGCACCTTGGTCTGCACCGCGATGGAGGAGATATTGACGAAGTGCCCGAACCGGCGCTCGCGCATGGACGGCAGCAGCGCGAGGATCAGCCGCACCGCGCCGAAGTAGTTGACCGCCATGGTGCGCTCGAAATCGTGCATGCGGTCGGTGGAATTGGCCACCGCGCGGCGAATGGAGCGGCCCGCGTTGTTCACCACGAAATCGACATGCCCATGATCGGCGAGCACCTGCTTGACCAGCAACTCCACCGACTTCTCATCGGTGATATCGCAGGTGTACGCCTGTGCCGCACCGCTTTCCGCGCGCACCGCCACGGCCGCGGCCTCCAGATCCTCCGGTGTGCGCGCCACCATCAGCACGGTGGCCCCGCGCTTGGCGACCGCGTGCGCGGTGGCCAGGCCGATACCGGAGGATGCGCCGGTGACCAGCACGATGCGCCCGGACAGCTTCTCCCGGCCGCGGCGGGCGCGATCGGGATCCAGATTGTGCTCCCAGTAGCTCCACAGCTTGGCCGCGTAGCTGTCGAACGCGGGCACGGTGATCCCGCTGCCGCGCAACTGCGCCCGGGTGAAGTCGGAGGAGAAGTTCGATTCGAACGCGGTATGCGGTGCCACCTCGGCGGGAATCCCCAGCCGCTCCAATACGAAATCGCGCACCGCGGGCACGCCCGGCAGTTCGCCGAGCGCATGCAGGGCGGTATGGCTGCCGGGCACCGGCCCGATCCCGGTGGGTGCTCCGGCCGCGCGGGCCAGCGCCGCGTAGATCTTGCCGAACGGCTGCGGTTCGGGATTGGTGAGGTGGAAGGTGCGCCCGATCAGGCCGGGCTTGTTGATCAACTCGACCATCGCCGCGGCGACATAATCCACCGGCACGATATTGGTCGCGCCCAGATCGGGCAGTGGCACCGGCAGTTCCGAGGGCAGTGCGGCGAGTCCGGCAATGGCGGGGAAGAAGTAGTACGGACCGTCGATCTTATCCATTTCGCCGGTGCGGGAATCGCCGACCACAATTGCGGGTCGATAAACGCGCCAGCGCAGGTCGCGGGACTCCCGGACCAGTTTCTCGGCTTCGAATTTGGTGCGGTGATAAGGCGACTCGAGGCGCTGTCCGAGATCGAAATCGTCTTCGAAGAATTTGCCCTGGTGATCACCGGCGACCGCGACGGAGGAAACGTGATGCATTACCGCGCCGATGGCGGTGGCGAGTGCGACGACCGAACGCGTACCGCTCACATTGGCGGCGTAGGTGCTGTCCTCGTCGGCGGTCATGTCATAGACCGCGCCGAGGTGGATGACGTGATCGGCGTGCGGCGCCTCGAACGCGCCGTCGATGTCCAGCAGCCCGAGGCCGGGGGCGGTGAGGTCACCGACCAGCGGGAACACTCGATCTTCGGCATCCCAGCCCTGAGCCATCTCGCGCAGCTTGGCGACCGACGCCTCGCGAACCAGTGCGTGGATGACAGCCTGGGGGTCGCGCTCCAGCAGTCCGGCGATCACTCGCCGGCCGAGGAATCCGGTGCCGCCCGTCACGATGTAGGAAACCATCGCCCCTCCTAAATACGAACTTGTTGGTGCTCAACGTTGTTCGTCCGACATGCGTCGGTGGATGTGGACGAGAGAATGCGGCCCCGTAGCAGAATGTCGGGCCGAGGTAGGAACACCATCGTGCCTAACTGATGGGTAACTTTACGGCCCGCTCATAGACGCTTCAACCAAAACGGCGTTTTCCGGCGTGTGGGACTGGTCACCCGGTGGCAATTCGAGTTTTTGTGTGTGACAACGGGTTTGATGTAACTCCCGGACGCAGCTGGCAATTCGATGGCAACTGGTCAAGTGTCCTGTGTGGCCCGTCACTCGAATTCCGAACCGCGCGACTAGCCCAGTCGGTAGGTGTCGAAGGCATTACCGCGGTAGAAGAACTCGGCTTCCTGGTCGGTGGCGTCGGTGCCGACCAGATGGTCGACGGTGGCCAGCAGATCGGCGTAGCTGCCGGCCATCGTGTCGATGGGCATATTCGAGCCGAACATGAGCCGCCGCCAGCCCCACAGCTGCACGCTCGATTCGAGCCAGTACTCCAGGGTCTGCCAGGACAGATCCGGGCAGATCATGCCGAGTCCGGAGAGTTTGCACAGCCACTGGGTTTCCTTGGCGGCCAGCGAGAGCGCGTTATGCCAGGCGGCGCGGTCGTCCTCGGTGGTGCCCTGGGGCAGGCCGAGATGTTCGAGCACGACGCGCAGCTGCGGATAGCCCGCGAGGAAGTCGATCCAGTCGAGCATATCGTGCGGATGCGCGACCAGATCGAAGACGCCGTCGCGATCCTGGAGCCAGGCGGCGATGGTCTCGGCGGCCGGGGTATTGGGGTGCAGGCCGCTGAATACCCGCAGCCCGCGAAAGTTCGGGCTCTGCGCCTGCCGGTCCAGATGCGCCAGCAACTCCGTCTCGGGCAGGGCTGGATCAGCCGATCCGATGATCGCCACGGGCCGCCCGGCGGTGGCGGCGATTCCGTCGATCCAGCGGCCCTCGTCGAGATAGGCGTGCGGTGCCGTGGTGGCCGAGATGTGCACCAGCCCCGCGATCTCGACCCCGGCCGCGCGCTCGTAGTCGGCGAGTAGGAAATCGTTCGCCAGCTCGGGTGCGCCTGCGGCCGTGCCGAATTCACGCAACCGCGGATACCAGTCGTTGGCCGTGGGGTGCCACAGGTGCAGGTGCGCGTCGACTATCGGGATGGTGGGCATGGTGGCGTCTCCTTCACTGCATGGTGATGCCGCCGCTGACGCTGATCAGCTGGCCGGTGAGATAACTGGCTTCCGGGCTCGCCAGCCAGGCGATGAGGGCGGCGACCTCATCCGGGCGACCCAGACGTTTGAGGGGGATGGCCTTGCGCAGGGCTTCGAGGTGGCCGGGGTGATCGGCCATGGCGCGGTCGACCATATGGCCCTCGATGGGGCCGGGACAGACCACGT
This sequence comes from Nocardia sp. NPDC052001, assembly GCF_040680615.1. Taxonomy (NCBI): domain Bacteria; kingdom Bacillati; phylum Actinomycetota; class Actinomycetes; order Mycobacteriales; family Nocardiaceae; genus Nocardia; species Nocardia sp. NPDC052001. Next base: position 426,792 of record NZ_JBFAXC010000002.1, read on the forward strand.
TCACGGTGACCTGGTGCCGCGCCACTTCGCGGGCGAGCGATTTGGCGAAGCCGAACAGTCCGGACTTGGATGCGGCGTAGGCGGATTCACCCGCCGCACCCGCCCGCGCGCCATCGGAGGAGACGAAGACGATGCGCGCCCCGTCCGCGTCCTGGAGCGCCGGGAGCAGGTGCTGGGTGAGCTGCATGGGACCGCGCAGGTTGACCTGGTGCATGAGATCCCAGTGCGCGACGGCGCTGTCCAGGAACGGCTCCACAATGGCCGCGCCCGCACACTGCACCAGCGTCGAGACGCGCCCGCGTACCGCCCGCGCCGCCGCCTCGATACTGTCTGGATCGGTCAGATCGAGGTGCAGCGCAACGGCTTTCGGGCCGAGTTCGGCGGCGAGCGCGGTGGCGGCGTCCAGATCGATATCGGCGATGACCACCTCGCGCCCGGACGCGGCGAGCCGGCGCGCGACCGCGCGGCCGATATCGCCCGCACCGCCCGTCACGAGCGCGCCGGTAGCGCTGTCGCCGTCACCCACTGCCTCACCCGTCCGTCCATGAATGCTCCGCAATCCATGAATAGTCGTTCAGCGACTGATTTGCGACACAACTCCGGCAATCGGCTGTGGAATTCCTGTGCGCGAGAGCCTACCGACGCGTCGGTATGTCCGGCAGTCGCCGGGGCGCGGCCTGCCGGCGCAGTGCCGGGGCGACCGGGCGGCCGGTGAGGAATCCGTCGACGCTGCCGTGCTCCAACGCTTTTCGGTAGACGATGGCGGCCTCGCGGCAGGCGTCGACGGTGTGATCGATATCGGCGTCGGTATGCGCGGCAGAGGTGACGAAGGACTGGCCGAGCACACCGCGTTCCAGGAGTTCCTGGAGGAAGAGCGTGCGATAGGGCTGGGAGGGATTGCCCTCGGGATCCTTGGTGAGGAAGACCAGGCAGGAGGACCGGCCACGCACCTGAAGGTGGTCGGCGATACCGATTTCGGCGGCGACCGCGTTCACACCCTCGGCGAGGCGGCGGCCCGCGTGCTCCATGCGGCCGATGGGATCGGTGCTGCGGTACGCCTCGACCACGGCGCGAAAAGCGGCCAGGGAGGCCGTTTCCGGGCCGTGCGTGGTGGAGAGCAGGAAGACGCGATCGGCGTCGGTGCGCAGCCCGCCCAGTTCCATATATTCGCGTTTGCCCGCGAGCGCGGACAGCGGGAAGCCGTTGGCCATGGCCTTACCCCAGCAGGACAGATCCGGCCGGACGCCGTAGAGCTGTTGTCCGCCACCGGGAGACCAGCGGAAGCCGGTGATCATCTCATCGAAGATGAGCAGCGCGCCGTGCCGATCGCACAGTGCCCGAACGCCTTCCAGGAAGCCGAGTGCGGGTTCGGCCAGGGCCGTGGCCTGTTCGAGGATGACGCAGGCGATATCCTCGGATTCGAGCACCTCGGCGAGTGATCCGAGGTCGTTGTAGCGGAACTGCACAGTCGGGGAAGCCGGTATGCCCGCGGACATTTCGGTGATGCCGATGAACCAGTCGTCCACCGAGAAGAACGGCTGATCGCAGACCGCCACGGTCTCGCGGCCGGTGACCGCGCGCGCCAATCGCACCGCCGCGGTGGTGGTGTCGGAGCCGTTCTTTGCGAACTTCACCATATCGGCGTGCGGTACCAGGCTCAGGAAATCCTGTGCCGCAAGCAATTCCAGCTCGGTGGGGCGAGAGAAATTGACTCCGTGCGCGATGGTGCGGGTCACCGCCTCCACCACCGGCGGATAGCCGTGCCCGAGAGTGACCGACCGCAATCCCATGCCGTATTCGACGTATTCGTTGCCGTCGCAGTCCCAGACCCGAGCCCCGTACCCGCGCAACAGAATCGGCGCTTTGCCCTCCGGATACTGATCGGCCCCGCGCGCGTAGGTGTGCGCCCCGCCCGGCACCAGCCGATGTAGCCGGTCCTGGACGTCGTTGCTGCGAGTGAATTCAGGCATACGTTCCTCCTGCGGCGCGCCAACGGGTTTCGCTCAGTGTGGCCGCGAACGCGGGGGTCGCGCGGGCGGATGCGGTGATCTCGAACTCGGCCGCGCGCACCCGGGCGGCATCGGCGTATTTACCGCGCAGTTCCTGATCGGTGATGAGGGTGTCCAGGGCGCGGGTCAACTGGGGGCGACTACCCGGATCCACCAGCAGCCCGTTGCGTCCGGGCTCGATGAGCTGTTCGGTTCCGGCCGGGCGGGTGGCGATCACCGCGCATCCCGCCCGCATCGCCTCCCACACCACGCGCCGGAACGGTTCCGGCCGCAATGAGCACTGTACGAGGATATCGGCATGGCGCAGATAGGGTTCCAGATCCTCGACCCGTTCGGTGAAGGTCACCGGCAGGTCCAGCGCCGTGGCGTGCACCTCGAGTTCGGCGAGATAGGTCTCGTCCCCGGGAGACATCCCGCCAATCAGGAAGACCTCGCGCGGCAGCACCCGGGCTCCGGCGAGCGCGCGCAGGAACAGATCCTGCCCCTTCTCCGGTGCGAGCCGCCCGACCACGGCGATGACGGTCTGCGCGGCAGGCCGCTGTTCACTGCTGAAGGATTCATCCATGGTCGCCTCACCCCCGGGCTTGTCCCTGAATACGCGGTACAGGCCCCGACGCCCGTGCAGCGCAAGTCTAAATGCTGTCGGCCGGGAGCGCGCCGCACGCGTGGGTTACGGTGAGCGGCAGAAGGTAGCCGGTCGGAGGTAGTGGGTCGTGGCGAGGACACTCGCGCAGGGGCAGACATTCGCGGGCTATGTGATCGAGCGGCAGCTCGGGGTCGGCGGAATGGGCGAGGTGTATCTGGCCCGGGATCGGGACCTGCCGCGCCTGGTCGCGTTGAAACTGCTCAGCCCGCATGTGGCGGACGATCCGGAGGTGCGGGCGCGATTCCTGCGCGAGGCCGATACCGCTGCACGCCTGGCACATCCGAATATCGTCGCGGTGTACGCGCGCGGGCGCACCGAGGACCGGCTCTGGATGGCCATGCAGTACGTCGAGGGCACCGATGTGGCGGCGGTACTGCGGGACGGGCCGCTGCGGCCGGATCACGCGGTGCGGATTCTGGGGGAGACGGCGCGGGCGCTCGATCACGCGCATCGGGCCGGAGTGCTGCATCGCGATGTCAAGCCCGCCAATATCCTGCTGGCCTGGGGACCGGATCAGCGAGTGTTCTTGGCGGACTTCGGAATCGCGAAGGCGTTGGATCAAACCAGTGCGCTGACGCGGACGGGGGAGATGTACGCGAGTTTCCAGTACGCGTCACCGGAACAGTTCGAACTGCGCACGGATATGGATCAGCGCTCGGATGTGTATGCGCTCGGGTGCACGCTCTATCACATGCTCACGGGGGAGCTGCCGTATCCGGGCGGCAGCACCGCGCAGTTGGTGAACGGTCACCTGAACGGAAGAATTCCGCGCCCGAGTGAGCGAAACCCCGGTGTGCCAATGGCTTTCGATCAGGTGATCGCGCGGGCGCTGGCCAAGAATCGTGACGATCGATATGCGAGCTGCGGTGAATTCGCGGCGGCGGCCGCCCAGGCATCGAGCGCCACCACCCAGGGCGGGGCGCCTTGGACTCCGCCGGTCATGGCGACTCCGCCCTCGGCATATCCGGCCGTGAGTTTCGGAACCACCCGGACCGGAGTGGAAGCGACGCAATTGCGGGACGCCTCGTCGTTCCCGATACCGGCACCTCCGATGAGTCCGGCACCTGCTCCCCGGCGGCGGATTCGGAAGCGCCTGATCCTCGCGGGTGTCGCCGGATTGATCATCGCGGCGGGCCTCGGGCTCGGATTAGGCAGTGGCGCATTGCATTTCACGATAGGCGCGGGTTCGACGCCCGGTGCCTCGGATCCGGGTGGCGTGCCCACCGACGCCACCCGTGAAGGTGCGATCAAGGCGGCATGCGACTACGGAATTCTCATGTCGACCTACGACTACAGCGACGGTGAAGGCTGGCAGACGAAGGTCGTGAACGGCGCTACGGGGGCATGGAAGTCTCAGGCGCAGTCATTGCTCCCCACCGTTCGGCTGCTGCTGGAAGCGGATTCCGAGCACACTCGTGGCACGGACGCCAAGTGCACGGTTACGTCCGGGGGCGCCACGCACTATGAGTTGGCGGCGGATATCACGCAGATCAACTCGACCAAAGGCAAAGCCGATACGACCAACCATCAGAACATCACGCTGTCTATGGATTACGTGGATGGGAAATGGTTGTGTGGCAGGTTGGTTAGTCCGCTGTTCCCCTCGTGAGGGAAATGGTGGTAATTCTGAATAACCTTATATCACAACGGAATTAGGCTTTGTGGGTCTGTTTTTCGGGAGTAGAATAGAGGCATGAACTCAGGGGAGAACATCGCAATCACGGACAGTGCACACGCACTCTCCGCTGCGATCGATTCCCTTGTTTCTCAGCCGCTTATTCCCGTGTCGGACAACGACATTGTCGAATTGATGCAGCAGATCGAAACCGCCACCCGCAAACTCGACGCGATGAAACTCGATTTGGTCGTGCAGACCTGCTCACGGTCGCTGCCCAAGCGCGCCGGAGCAGGCAGCGTGGCGCTGTTCCTGCAAGACACACTGCGGATTTCGCACGGGGACGCGCTGAATCGCTGGCACTGCGCCGAGCAAGCCGCGATCTGGCCGCGCATCGGAGACAATGCCGAAGTGTCGACCCCTGCTCCGGTGCTGCCGAACACCGCACTCGCGCAGGAAGAAGGCGCGATCGGTCTCGACCATGTGCGCGTGATCCGGCAGGTCATGGACCGGCTGCCCAACAAGGTCACCGCGGAAGACCGCGCACTCGCCGAAGAACACCTGGCCCGGCATGCCCGTGCGTTGAACCCGAACCAGCTCCCCAAAATCGGTGACCGGATCCTGGGCCACCTCGATCCCGATGGCACCCTCACCGACGACACCGACCGTGCTCGTATGCGCAGCATGCGGTTGAGCCCCCAGGGCTTCGACCTGATGTCCACCATGACCGTGGTCCTGACCCCCGAAGCCCGCGCCGCGATGGATGCGGTGCTGGCCAAGCTCGCGCGCCCCGGCCTGTGCAACCCGGCCGACCCCGAAAGCCCGTTCGTGGTGGACGAGAACCTCGACCCCGAGGTGGTAAAGGCTGCGGCCGACCGGGATACGCGCACGACCGTGCAGCGTCAGCACGATGCACTGTTCGCGCTCCTGCACCCCGACTTCAACCCTGCCCACCTGGGCTCACACCGGGGCCTGCCCGTCACCACAATCCTGACCATGTCCATCACCGATGTGGAGCGCGCGGCCGGAGTGGCCACCACCGCCACGGGTGGGACCGTGCCGGTCGAGGTCGCGTTGGAAATGGCTGCGCGCAAGAGCAAGACGTTCTCCGTCGTCACCGACGCCAACGCCATGCCCTTGCACATCGGGGAAGCACGCCTTGCCAACCCGGCCCAGCGCATGGCGCTCATCGCCACCGAACGTGGCTGCACCCGCCCCGGCTGCACCGCACCCGCAAGCATGGCCGCTGTCCACCATGTCACCGAGTACATCAAGGGCGGACCCACCGATATCGAAAATCTCACCCTGGCGTGCGATCACTGCCACGCTCTGGTGAACGACACTCCGACCGGGTGGACCACGATCAAGCTCGGTAAGGATTCGGCCTTCGCGGGCCGCACCGCGTGGATTGCGCCCGCGCACATCGACCCGACCCGGACACCGAAGGTGAACCACCTTCATCACCCGGACGAGTTGATGGCTACCGCACCGGCGGCCCCGCCGCTGCCCGCTCGCCCGCCCCGGGCGTGTGCTTCGAAGCGGATGCGCCAGGCGCGACCGTGGGTATTGCCTCGCCCGGCTTGCCCAGCCCGGCAATAGGTTCCACCACCACCTGTATCCACCGTCAGGAACCCTCCTGCCGGTCCTACAGGCATGTCCGCATCTCAAAAGGGTGCCCCGCACCTACCGAAGGGTGCACTTCTGCTGTTCCAGCCCTCCCGCAGTCCAGGCAAAGAAGCAGTGCTGGGCACGTCGCCTGCCGTACCCGACTTGCTCTCCCGCAACCCACGCCCGCACCTCACGCACCCGACGGGGTGACTGGCTGTGGTCACCTCCCAAGACCAAAGAACCAAGCCGCCCAAGTGTTTTGGTTCTTGTTCTTGTTCTTGTTCTTTTCTTGTCCGGGCGTCTTTTTCTCTTGTTCTTTTAGTCTTTTGTCTTTAACCGTGTTGTCCTCGAACCAACTTGGGCTCGGAGGTGTATGGCTCTCCCGGGGGACAGACTGGAGGACCAATGCCCGCCGTACCGAGAGCGCTCGCGCTCCTGGCCATATCCGCCATAGCGGTCGCCTTGGCGGCCGGGATCACCGCCGCTGATCCGACCTCGCTTCAGGAGCGTTTGCAGATCGGTCTGGACGAGACCATCGCGGGCGGAAGCGTCCCGGGCGCTCAGTTGGTGCTGACCGACGGCGACCGGGTGCTCCAGATCAACAGCGGCGTAGGCGATCTCGGAACCAACGCACCATTTCCGGACAACGCGCAGGTACGGATCGCCAGTAACACAAAAGTTTTCGTGTCGTCGGTGCTGCTGCAACTCGTCGGCGAGGGAAAGGTTGACCTGGATGCCCCGGTGGAGCGCTACCTGCCCGGTGTAGTGCACGCCCCCGGTGGTGATGGGAATGTCATTACTATTCGAAATCTGTTGCAGCACAACAGCGGTATTCCGGACTACCTGACCGATCTGGATCTGTCGTCGGTAGCGGCGCTGCAACAGCCCAAGCCGATCGGCGATCTGATCGCGATGGGCATGGCGAAGGAGAAGAACTTCGAGCCGGGAGCTCGCTCCGAGTACTCGAATACGAATTATCTGATCGCGGGCCAGGTGGTGGAGCGCGTCACCGGACTGCCGGTGGGAGTGGAGGTGACGCGGCGCATTTTGATTCCGCTCGGGCTGACCAGTACCTACTGGCCGCTGTATCCGGCGGAACAGGTGATTCGCGGCCCGCACGCGCGCGCCTATGACGGCTTCGGTGGCGGCCTCGTCGATATCACCGACATCGACCCCGGCTGGGGCCTGCCCGATGGCGCGATGGTGTCCAGCGGCGCGGATTTGAATCGCTTCTTCATGGCATTGCTCCAGGCGCGCGTGGTCGGCGCGAACGAACTGGCACAGATGCAACGCACTGTCCCGAGCGGGGATTGGCGCAGGTCCGAGGATTTCGGCCTGGGACTTTTCCATTGGACCACCTCGTGCGGAATCCAAGCCTGGGGCCACGGCGGGACAATCAACGGCACCTTCGTGTACGGCGGCGCGACCGCGGAGCGTTCGGTCACGGTGAGCATGAATCAGATTCCCGATATTCTCGGCGCGCGGGAGCGGAATATCGATCTGGACGACGTCGTCGACGCCGGACTGTGTGCTCCGATGTGATCTCTGTGTGCCCTCCGAGGTGAAATCGAGCGGATGACAGGTACATACGATAGATTCGCTCCGTTCATGTGCTTGGCAGGGCGAGCAGAGCGAGTGCGGGGAATTGAAGATACTGGTCGAGAACGGCGAGTATGGGTTACACAATCGCGGTGACATAGCCACTATGGTCATGACGGTGCATCGGTTGCGGGAGCTCTGGCCGCACGCCCGAATCGGCATGCTCACCGAGCAACCGCGAGTGCTGCGAACGGTGCTTCCGGACACCGAACCCGTACACGCCGGTGGCGGATGGCAGTGGGGCAGGAGCGGTTTCGCCGGACAGCTGGAGCAGCTGGCCGGTGCGAAGCTGACCGGGCCCGCGACCTTGAAATGGCGGGACGCCACCGAAGCCCCGCTGCGGCAGCTGCGCGGTGTCGGCAGCCGATTGCGCGCCGAGACGCAGGCATTCATCGGCAGGGATCGCACCGCCTCGGCCGGAATGCCCCCGTTGCCACCGGTTCCGGCCGCGGTCGGCGAGGCGGATCTGGTGATCGCGCAGGGTGGCGGGTATATCGCCGACGCCGATCCCTATCAGGCGCATCGCACCCTCAATCTGCTGGAATACGCGCAGGCCCTGGGCATTCCGAATGTGCTGCTCGGGCAGGGACTCGGGCCGATCCGCGATCCCGAACTGCTGCGCCGGGCGGCGGCGGTACTGCCGGGCGCGGATTTCATCGGCCTGCGCGAAGGCGTACGCGGTCCGAAGCTGCTGGCCGAGCTCGGTGTCTCCGCCGATCGTTTCGAGGTCACCGGCGACGATGCCATCGAATTCTCCTATCGCATGCGGCGGGCGGAGATCGGCGCGGATCTGGGCCTGTGCCTGCGCAATTCCGAGCACGACCGGATCGGGTACGCCGTGCGTAGCGCGGTGGATCGGGCAAGAGTTGTCCGGTTCGGTGCTACGGTCGCCCGCCCCGGCGCGGCGGAGGAGGCTGCGCGCCAGGTTTCGCGCTGTCGCGTGCTGGTCACCAGCGCTTATCACCTGGCGGTCTTCGCGCTGTCCCAGGGTATTCCGGCGGTTGCTGTAACGGCTTCGGACCATTACGACGACAAGTTCATCGGATTGGCTGATATGTTCGGCTCCGGCCTGCGGGTCGTGCGGCTGGGCGTTGACGACCCCGAATCCGTACTGCCGCAAGCGGTCCGGGAGTTGTGGGAGTTCGCGCCCGAACTGCGCGATACCCTGCAGCAGCGGGCGGTCGAACAGATCGACGCCGTTGGCGCGGGCCTGGACCGAGTGTCCGGGCTGATGCGGAAGCGGCCGGCGCCGATCCGTTAACCCGCCGCCTCAGCTCAGGGGGAACGATGGTCAACCTCTCGATCTGCGTCCCGGTCCGGAACTCCGGACGCACACTGGCCGCCACGCTGACTTCGATTCTGGAGCAGGACAATGCCTTCCAGGTGATCGTGCTGGACAACGCCAGCACCGACGACACCTTCCGGGTGGCGAATCTGCATCGGGACAGCAGAGTTCGGGTGATCCGGAATCGGGAGCCGCTACCCACGGGCGAGAACTGGAACAAGGCGGTCTCGCTGGCCACCGGCCGTCTGGTGAAGGTGGTGTGCGCGGGCGATATCCTGCTGCCGGGCGCGCTGGACAAACAGCTCGAGGTGATGGGCGATCACGGTATCGCGGTGTGCGCGTCCAAGTTCCAGGTGGTCGACGCGGCCGGTCAGGTGGAGCGCGATGGGCTCGGACTCGCGAATCTGCTGGGGCAGCGCGATTCCCGCAGCCTGATGCGCAGCATCGTGCGGCGCGGGCCATCGGAATTCGGGCCGACCGCCACGGCCATGTTCCGGCGCGCGGACTTCTCCCGGGTGGGCGGTTTCCGCGGTGATCTGGTACTGCCCATGGACGTGGATCTGCTGGCCCGGGTCAGCGCCCTCGGGCATTTCTACGGTATGGCGGAAAGCCTTGCCGCATGGCGTGATTCGCGCTTCAACCGCTGCGGTGACATCGCCACCGCCGCGAAACTCGGTGAGCTGCTGCGCTTCCAGCATCGCCTGCGGCGGGAGTATCCGCAGCTGATCGGACCCGCGACGATATTGGGCGGCGACCTGCGCCTGGCCCGCATCGCGGTGGATCGATTGCGGGCTCGGGCGGCCGCCGCCCTGCTGCGCCGACCGGAGCTGCTGCGATGAAGTTCCGGCCGGGATGGTCGAATCAGATGGTCCAGAGCGGACCGTAGGTGGTCACGCTGTCCCCATTGCTGGTGACGATCTTGACCCACGGGCGAATGGTGGTCTGGCCGAGCACACCGGTCACGGTGGCGTGGAAGCCCGACATCTGAATGAAGCCGTCCGCGCCGGAGATATCGCCGCCGGCCGCCTCGACGGTCTGGATGCCCGGGCCGAAGCCGACCGCCAATTCCACGCCCAACTGCGGAATCAGGCTGTTGACATCGACTTTCGGGTCATTACCCAGCTCCAGACCGAGGCTGGGCGTCCACCACTGGAAGCGGAGCTTGCCGTCCAGGGTGGCGGGATAACCGACCTGGTAGCCGATGGTGACGTGCCCGTTCCAGTTATCGGCGTTGGGACCGCTGATATGGAAGCCCGCTTTACCGTCGTGGAACCACTCACGACTGAGCGGATTGCCGTCCAGTGGCGGCACGAAGCTGATGTGCGTATCGGATTGGATGGCCTCGACCGTGCGCTGCTGACGGTCGAGGATGGAATTGCTGCTGTCGACGCCGGCGACCGAGGTGCTGGTCTCCATGGCCAGCCCGACGGTGAACGCGGCCGCGATGGCCAGGGTGCGCGCGATGGCACGCTGCTTGGAGCGCTTCATTGATGTTCCCACTTTTCCCTCATCAGGTATTGCTCATCTCAGCCGCCGACCCTCATCAGCGGCTGTTCCTCTCGATCACAGGTCGACCACCCACCTCCCCTCCAGCTCCGGCCACTGCGCGCGCACTTCCGGCAGTAGGTCGGGAAGGGTGAGCAGGATCCGATCCGGCCGAGCCGCGACGAGTTCGGCCGGGGAGATGATCGGAATATCTGTCCCGGGCATGCGACGGCCCTGCTTACCGGGCGAGGCATCGGCCACGGCGGTGAGCAGGCCGCGGTGCGCGCCCGCGAGATGTAGCAGCGCGACGGCCCGGGAGGCGGCACCGTAGGCGAAAACCGTGTACCCGGAGGCTTTTTCGCGCTCCAGCCAGGAGCTCAGCGCGTGCGCCTGTTCATCGGCCGCGCGCTGGAGATCGCGGACCGCGTCGGGTTTGGCATCCAACACTTCGGATTCGGCATCGAGTATCCGAGCGACGTCCGAATCCACCGGCGCACTGTCGGTTCCGTGCACCGCCGCCACGAGAATCGTTCCGCCGTACAGGCTGAACTCCCACGCGGCGGCCACCCGCATCCCCGCCGCCGCGAGCAACAGTCGCAGCGTCCGCAGGCTGTAGTACGCGAAATGCCCGTGCCGCAGTGCATTCCATTGGCCCTGGGCGACAATCGCACGCAGCGTGTGGAATTGGAGCAGTAGCACCCCGTCGGCCGCCGTCGCCGCCGCCCGCTGCGCGAAGGCCGCCCGCTGATCGGGTTCGTGCATGATGCCGAAGCAGTCGATCACCACATCGGCCGGTGTCTCGGTCACGGTGAATCCGCGCGACTCCAGCAGCGGCAGCCAGCTGCCACCGTGCGGACTGCCGAATTCCCGTACGGTGCCGCCGTTCAGCCATCCGTCGGCCTGTACGCCGGAGACGGCCGCGGCAGCCTGATCGCGCAGGGCCTGCGGTTCCACGCCGCGCGGTTCGGCGGTGACGGTGTCATCCTCGGCGAGCTGGGCCAGCCCGCAGTCCGGGCACTGATCCATGGCCAGCGGATGCATGGAAACACTATGCGCCGTCGGCGCGTCCAGCGCTGGAAAGTCGTCTGCCGCAGGCATTTTGCCGAGATCCAGCATCCGCTCCAGTCCGGCCGCCCCGCAGCCGCGGCATCCCCGCGTCGGTGCCGCGCTCATGGCACGATGGCCTGATGCGCATCGAAACCACCGAGCTCGCTGACGTGCTGGTGCTCACCCCGGACCCGTTCCGGGACGACCGCGGCCTGTTCACCCGCACCTTCGACGCCGAGGAGTTCGACGAGTACCTGGAGCGACCGGGTTTCGCGGCGAGCTTCATCCAGGATTCGCAATCGCGCTCCCATCTCGGCGTGGTGCGCGGAATGCACGGCCGGGCGGGCCGGGGTGAGGCCAAGCTGGTGCGGTGTGCGCACGGCGCGGTGCACGACGTGCTGGTCGATATCCGCCCGAACTCGCCGACCTTCGGCCGCCAGCAGGCTTTCCTGTTGGACGACAACGACTTCCGGAACCTGTTCGTACCGCCCGGCTTCCTGCACGGTTTCCAGGCCGTGAGCCCGGTCGCCGATGTCTGCTATCGCATCAACCGGCCGCACGATCCGGCCGAGGATATCGGCATCGCCTATGATGATCCGGATCTGGCGATCGAGTGGCCGCAGCCGGTCACCGTGGTCTCGGATCGCGATGCCGCCGCGAACTCCTGGCGGGACCTGCTCACCGCCTTCGGAATGTAGTCGCACTCAGGCTCCGATCCGCCGCAGTTCGTCATCGAGCACTCCGGCCTCCTTGAGAGAGGTCAGGTGTGCCAGGCGGGTGAAGCGCTGGAAGAAGGCCTCGCTGGTGAGTCCGCGCGCGGTGTATTCGCGGTACAGCTCGGCCGCGCCGTCCGGAATGCTCCAGGTCGCCTCGAAGCCGAGTTCCTCTCTGGCATAGGAGAAATCGACCCGGTACGAGCGCGGATCGGCTCCGCTCTCACCGGTGATCAGCAGCTTGGAGTCCGGCACCGCCTCGACGACCGATTGCGCGATCTCGGCGACGGTGAGGTTATTGGCCTCGGTGCCGACGTTGTAGGCGCGACAGTGAATCGCCTCCAGCGGAGCCTCGAGGCAGGTGGCGAACGCGCGCGCGATGTCCTGCGCATGCACCAGCGGCCGCCACGGCGTCCCGTCCGAGAGCACCTTCACCTCACCGGTGAGCACCGCGTAGCCGACCAGGTTGTTGAGCACGATATCGGCGCGCAGCCGGGGCGAGAATCCGAAAGCCGTGGCATTGCGCAGGAATACGGGCGAGAACCCGGAATCCGCGATCGCCGCCACATCGTCCTCGACCCGCACCTTGGATTCGGCGTACGGGGTCAGCGGGCGCAGCGGTGCGTCCTCGGTGACCAGTCCGGCTCCGGCCGCACCGTAGACCGAACAGGTGGAGGCGTACAGGAACCGCCGTACCCCGGCCGCTTTGGCCAGCCGGGCCAGCCGCACCGAGGCGTGATGGTTGATGTCGTAGGTGATCTGCGGAGCCAGCGCCCCGAGCGGGTCATTGGACAGCGCCGCCAGATGTACGACCGCGTCGAATCCGGCCAGCTGTTCGACGGTCACATCGCGCAGGTCCACCGCGATTCCGGGTGGCGGCTCCGGTGCGTCACCCAGGACGCATTCGGCGAAATAGCCGGTGTCCAAACCGGTTACCTCATGTCCGGCCGCCTGGAGCTCCGGCACCATGACCGTCCCCAGATACCCCTGATGCCCGGTGACCAGTACCCGCATGCTCATTGCCCTCCGAAAGTGATGATCGCCTTGTCCAGCAGGAAAGCCTCCGCGTGCCGGGCCCGGCACTGCACACCGCGCAGCCGGGTCAGCCCGAGAAAGGACTGTGCGTCGAACCAGTCCCGATCCCGTTGCGAGGGATAGTGTTCGAGCAGCAGTTCGGCCTTGCGCTCCGCACAGCCCTCGGGCAGCGGATGGAAGATCGAGGGCTGCGGGGTGTCGGTCTCCCACTTGAGGATCTCGTAGCCCAGTACCAGCTGATCGCGGAATTCGGTGGGCGCGAGTTCGGCCAGCAGCCGGTGATCCTGATGCGCGTCACCGCGCTGCGGCGCGAACACCAGATCTGGATCGCCGTCCCGGCGCAGCTGGGCCACCGCCCGCTTGGCGCGCTCCCAGTGCGCGGGCGCGTAGCCGTCCGGGATATCCAGAATCCGCAGATCCACCTCCGCGCCCGGGCAGAAGGCCGCCAGGGCTTGCTTCTCCTCGACCGCGCGCTCGGTGCCCGCACCGGTCAGCACCAGCGCCCGGACGCGCAGTCCGGGAACGGTATCGGCGAGTGTCAGCAGGGTGCCGCCGAGCCCGATGGCCAGATCATCGCAGTGCGCGGCCAGCAGTGCGATCTCCCGGACGGCCCCGGTATCGAGTCGGATCATGCTCTGGCTTGCTCCCACACCATCCACGGGCGATCACCCGAGTGATAGCCGGAATCGAGTTCCGCGCGTTCCTTGAAGGTGTCCGCGGGCTTCCAGAAGCCGTGGTGCTGATAGCCGTACAGCCGTCCCTGTGCCGCCAGCGCACCGCAGGCGTCCTCGACCAGATCCCCGCCGGGCGGCAGATGGTCGAAGATGTCCTGGGTGAGCACGAAATAGCCGCCGTTCTCCCAGATGGGCAGCTGTGAGACCGGGGTGATGTTCTTGACCTCGCCCGCCGCGTTCACATCCACGCAGTGAAAGGAGGACTGCGGCGGCACGATCATCATCGACGCCGCGGCCCCGGACGCCTGGAAATCACCGATCACCTTGTCCAGCGGGGCGTCGGTGAGCACATCGGCGTAGTTGGCCAGGAAGTACCGTTCACCTTCGAGGTGATCGCGCACCCGGCGCAGTCGTTCCCCGATCGGCGATTCGACCCCGGTGTCCACGAAGGTGATGGTCCAGTCGCTGATATCGGATTGCAGCAGTTCGACTTTGCCGCCGCGGATCACGAAATCGTTGGATACCGACTCCTGATAGGTCAGGAAGAAGTTCTTGATATGCGCGGCCCCGTACCCCAGGCACAGGATGAAGTCCTTGTGCCCGAAGTGCGCGTAGTACCGCATGACATGCCAGATCAGCGGGCGCGGCCCGACCATCTGCATGGGTTTGGGGATGGCGTCCTCGGAGCCGTTGCGCATGCGCATGCCGTAGCCGCCGCAGAACAGTACAACCTTCATTTCGCCGGCCTCTCAGCGTGATGCAGGGTGGGGAGCGGATACACGATCTCGCCGCCCCAATCGGTCACCCGGCTCAACTGAGCGGTGATCTCGGTTTCCAGATTCCAGGGCAGTACCAGCACGACATCGGGCTTGTCCGTGTCGATGACCTCGGGCGGATGAATGGGAATGCGGGTGCCGGGCGTGAATCGCCCGTGCTTGTACGGGTTTCGGTCCACGGTGTACGCGAGCAGGTCCGGGCGGATACCGCAGTAGTTGAGCAGGGTGTTGCCCTTACCGGGCGCTCCGTAGCCGACCACGCGCTTACCGTCGGCCCGCGCCGCGAGCAGGAAGCGCAGCAGCTCCTGGCGCACGGCCTCGGTACGCGGGCGCAGCGCGAGATAGCCTGCCACATCGTGCAATCCGGCCTCGGCCTCGAGCGCGAGCACCTCGGCGACCCGCTCGCCGGGTTCGGCGATCGCATCGGGCCGGGCCCACAGGCGCAGCGAACCGCCATGGGTGGGAAGCAGTTCCACATCCACTACCGTGAGCCCGGCGGTGGCCAGCGCCCGCTGCGCCGCCAGCACCGTGTAGTACTGGAAGTGTTCGTGATAGATGGTGTCGAACTGCCCCAGCGCCACCAGGTTCAGCGCGTGGTGCACCTCGATGGAGAGCCAGCCGTCATCGGCCAGCAGCGCCCGCAGCGACCGGGTGAAACCCAGCAGGTCCGGGATATGCGCATAAACATTGTTGGCCACAACGAGATTCGCGGGTCCGCGTTCGGCCCGCACCCGGGCTGCGAGTTCCTCGTCGAGGAAGGCGGTTTCGGTGGGCACGCCCTTCTCCCGCGCTGCCGCACCGACATTCACCGACGGTTCGATGCCCAGGCACGGGATGCCCGCGGCCACGGCGTGCTGCAGCAGGTAGCCGTCATTGCTGGCGACCTCGACCACGAACGAATCGCCGTTCAGCCCGAGCCGCTGGGTGGCCTCCTCGACGAAGAGCTTGGCGTGCTGCACCCAGCTGTCGGAATACGAAGAGTAGTAGGCGTATTCGGTGAAGGTTTCGGCCGGGGTGATCAGCGCCGGGATCTGCAGCAGCAGACAGTCCGCGCAGACCCGCAGATGCAGCGGATAGGTGGGCTCCGGCTGATCCAGCTCCGCGGCGGTCAGGAATTTCTCGCAGGGCGGTGTCGCCCCCAGATCGAGAACGCTCACCAAATTGCTGGAAGAGCACAGACGGCAGTGCACGCGAAATCCCCACCTTTCACCGATACCGACCCGGCGGCAAAGGCCGGCTGAACTGTGGTCGGCTCGGTCCGGCCTTACGTTACAACAGGTTTGGCCGCCACCGCCGGGTCTGCGGGTGACCTCCCGGCATCCGGGAAGTGGATTTCTGCGACTCGCAGAAGTCGGTAGTCGATCGGCTACCTCGCGAGTCTTGCAATTCAAGGGTTACGCGTATCTAATGTGCTCGAAACCATATGCGGCGGCCTGCGATTACGCGTTCGGGGGAGGGATGGGGGAAACAAACGGGAAACCGGTTGCGACGCTTACCGCAATCCTCCGGAAACATTGGTAGCCCGCAGTTTTCGCCGTCGCGTGAGCGCGGGGTGTGTAACATTCGGCTTCTTACCACCGAAAGAGTCGGCGGCCCCAGCGGTATGCCACGCGGGGACCGGCATCAGCCCGTTTGAGGAACTGATCAGTGGGGATCGGAACCCAGTTCTCCCGTGGGGGAGGTGCGTTCGTACATGAGTTTCGAGATTTCCGCCGGTCGCATCGTGCGCTCGACCCGTTTCGCCCGAGCCGTGCCGCGCTCGGATCGTGAACGGCGGCAAGCGGATTACGCCCGCCGGGTGGGTGTGAGCGATCTGGCCGTCCTCACCGTCGCCGTAGTCCTGGCACAGTGTGCCTGTGCGCCGCGATCGCTGCCCATCGGCATTCCCTACGCCGTGATATCGGTACTGCTGGTCGCCGCGTGGGGCACCGTGCTCACCCTCACCGGCACCCGGGTATCGCGCGCGATCGGCAGTGGCACAGACGAATACCGGCATGTGGTGTCGGTCTCGCTCAAGCTCTTCGGCGGCCTGGCCATCGCGTCCATGCTGCTCGGCCTGGGCCTTTCCCGGTCCTACCTGATAGCGGCGCTGCTGCTCGGCGGCGCCGGACTGCTGGCGGGGCGACGGTGCTGGCGGGGCTGGGCGGCCAGGCAGGGTGTGCACCGCGGCGATCTGCTGATCGTCGGCAATCCCGATGCGGCACAGGAAATGGCGGCGGTATTCGCTCGCGATCCGCACAGCGCGTACCAGGTCATCGGCGTGTGCACCGGTGCGGACGGGTCGGGTGCGGTGCTGGCCGCGGCCCGCGGCACCGGCGCGGAGGCGGTGGCCGTGACCGTCACCGACACCCTGAATCTCGCCGACTTCCGCGGTCTGGCCTGGGAATTGGATGAGCACGGCATCGAACTGCTGGTCGCGCCCGGGCTGATCGGCATCTCCGGAACCCAGCTCACGCATCGCATCGTCGCCGATATGCCGGTGCTCCAGGTGACGAAACCGCGGTACGGCCACTCCAAATCGATTCGCAAGAGCGCCTTCGACTTCTGCTTCGCGCTGCTGGTGCTGATCGCCATCGCGCCCATGCTGCTGGGTATCGCGGCCGCCATCAAGGCCACCAGTCGCGGGCCGGTCTTCTATCGGTCCGAGCGCGTCGGCCGGGACGGCCACCCGTTCCGCATGCTGAAATTCCGCAGTATGTACGCCGAGCCGGAAGTGCATATCGACGCACTGCTCGGCACCGGGGCCGATCCGCGAATGACGCCGGTGGGCAGGGTGATTCGCCGCCATCGGCTGGACGAACTGCCGCAGTTCCTCAATGTGCTGCGCGGTGAGATGAGCATTGTCGGCCCGCGCCCGCAGGTGCGGCTGCACGCCGATCCGGATGATGACGCGACACTGCGCGGTCTGCTGATGCGGCCCGGTGTGACCGGGCTCTGGCAGGTCAGCGGTCGTTCGTATCTCACGCCCGAGGACGCCATGCGACTGGACCTGTCCTATGTCGAGAACTGGTCCGCGGTGTTGGATCTGGTGATGATCGCCAAATCCATCGGTGCGGTGACCAGGGGGCAGGCGCTATAGCCGGGCCCTAGAGCGGGGCCAGTGCCGCCTCGTTCTTCGCGGCGGTGAATCCGTCGTGGAACACCACGCCGGGGCCGCCGATGGTGGGATCGCGATAGTAGCCCTGCTTGAAATAGGTGCCGCCGCCGTGCGGCATGAGCGTGCGGACCATACAGCGCGTCTGTCCCGCACAGGGTTCGGCGTCGAACACCTGCCGCACGCCGCCGATCCACAGTTCGATGAAACCCACGTCATCGCGGGTCGACCAGAGCACATGCAGTTTGATGTCGAGCCAGGTATCGGTGATCAGCGGGGTGCTCCACGGCGTATACGTCGCGCCCGGATGCCCGGGGGCGTCATAGGTGGAAACCACCACGCCCCAGCGGTTCACGCCCACATTGGTCGGCCCGGACGCCACCGCCAGCGGGGGCGGACCGTCCTCGTTGGCGTGCCACTGCGACAGTACGGTCCAGCCGTGATCGGCCGGGAAGCCGTTCTCGAAGCGGGTGCTCCACTGATACCAGCGGTCATCGCCCTCATCGGAGCGGGTGGCTTCTTCACCGCTCACCTCGGCGCGATCACCGCAGCACAGTCTGCCGGGCGTATCGCCTTGGTGCACTTCGAATCTGGCGGCATAGCGGCCCTGGCGCACCATCGAGGTCTCCACCTGCATGCGATCGGACTGATCGTGATAGCTGGTACACGGTTCACTGCGGACCGCGATGTTCTGGCAGTCGGCCCACTGATCGAAATTACCGGTCTCGAAATCGCCGACGAACCGATCCGCCACGAAGGGTTCGGCGACGGTGGTGACATCGGGGGTCGGTGAGACCACGGTGACATCCGGCGCTCCGCAGCCCGTCAGCACGGCGAGCAGCAGGACCCCGAAGGCGCGGGCGAACCGCAACGAGCTACTCCTGTGGTGAATGGCGCCAACTCGCGCCGGTGAGCGACTCGTACCACGCTACAGTCGTGGTCAAGCCCTGATCGAAGTCGGTATGCGGCTGGTAGCCAATGGCATTGAGCCGGGAGATGTCCACCACCAGCTGTTCCGGATCACCGGGCCGATTACTGCCACTGTAATCGAAATCCGGATGCAATCCGGTGATGGAGCACAGCGATTTCGCCAGCTGATCGATGGTGTACTCGCGGCCCGCGCCCACGTTGTAGACCTCACCGCGCAGCGGGGCATTGGCGGCCACGATCATCACCGAGCGCGCGGCATCGCCGACGAACAGGAAATCGCGCACCTGGGTGCCGTCGCCGTGAATGAAGAGCCGTTCGTGATCGCGATCCAGTTTGGCAAGCAGATCGAACACCACCTGCTTGCGCTGGCGCGGCCCGAACGCCGAGAAGAACCGCACCGAGGCCATATTCAGGCCGTACAGGTTCGCGAACACCGCCAGATACCGTTCGGCCGCCAGCTTGCCCACCCCGTAGGGGGAGATGGGCACGGTGGGATCGTCCTCGCTGATCGGGATGCGCACCGAATTGCCGTAGACCGCGGCGCTGGAGGCGAAGACCAGGCGGCCCGGCCATTTCAGCCCGCGCAGCGCTTCCAGTAGTCGGAAGGTGGTCTGGAAATTGAGTTCGAGATCGAAGGCCGGATCCTCCACCGAGGGCGGCACATAGGCGTTGGCGGCCAGGTGGAAGATGAAATCGGCCGGGTGCTCGGTGAGGTACTCCGGCCAGTCCAGCTGCCGAATATCGGTCTCCCGCAGCGTGATCGCGTCCGCCACGGCCGCGAGGTTGTCCCGGCTGCCCGAGGTGAAGTTGTCCAGCACGGTGACCCGTGCCCCGGCGGCGACGAGCAGTTCGACCAGGTGCGATCCGATGAATCCGGCCCCGCCGGTCACCAGTACGGCGGCCCCGGTCCAGTTGAAATCTTGCTGCGATGCGGTCACGGTCTCTCCCCGTTGCGGTCTCGACGTCCACTACATCCCGGCGACCCGGCGATATGTTTCTACCGTGCGGCGCGCGACCGCGTCCGGTTCGAATTTCTCCAGGGCCATCTCATGGCCGCGCCGGCCGAGATCCAGTGCCAGTTCCTGATTTTCGAGCAGTTCCACCATGCGCGCGGCCAGTGCGGTGACATCGTCGGGCGCGACCAGATAGCCGTTCTCACCGTCGGTCACCATCTCCCCGATACCGCCGACGCGCGAGGACAGCACCGGTTTCCCGGCGGCCATGGCCTGAGCCAGGATGGTGGGCGAGGTCTCCTCCTGGGAGAACAGCACCACGGCGCGGGCGGCCGAAATCTCCTCGCGCAGCCGGTCATTGTCGACCATGCCGGTGAATTCCAGGTTGTCGTCCAGCCCCAGCGCGGTGGCGTGCGCGCGAATGGCGCGCGCGTACTCGGCATCGGGCTGCGGGCCGACAATCGTCAGCCGGGCCTTCGGAACCCGCTGTACCGCAAGGGAGAACGCGGTCAGCAGACCCTCCGGATTCTTGCGCGGCGACAGCACACCTGCGAACAGCAGTCGCGGCTCGGTCGACGCCGAGGGCGCGAGCGCGAAGAACTCCGGCGCGGTGGGATTGGGAATGCTGATGTGCTCCCCGCGCACCATGCCCGCCAGCGCCTTCGCGTCATAGTCGGAGATGGAGATGACGACCTTCGCCCGGCGCAGCACCCGGCGCACCATGGCGGCCACCAGGTGATAGCGCACCCGCTCCTTGATGCTCGCGCGCGCTTGCAGTTTCGTCTCCAGATGCACCAGGCCGTGCACGGTGACAATGGTGTTCAGGCTGATCTGGGTGGCGATATCGCCGCGCAGGCCGATCTCCTGCGCGTGCACCACATCGGGATTCAGCTCGGCGATGATCCGGCGGGCCTGGCGCACATCGAGATACGAGCCCGTAGCCACACCGAGCCGGGATTGTCCGCGCAGATAGCGGATCTCGACCTTGGGACCCTCCTGCCGGGTGTGCACGGGCACCTCACCGGTGTGGAAGCGCAGCACGGTGAGCCTGTCGATCTCGTCGCGCGCCGCGAGCGCGGGCACCAGGGTGCTCGTCACCGATTCGATCCCGCCCACGATCTTTCCGGGTTCGAACGGATAGGTCGCGATCATGACAACGTTCAGGCCCAACGTGTGCTCCTCGATGCGTCACCCCCACAGCCGTCCCCCGCAGACCTGGGCTACGCGGCACTCTACCTATCCGGGAGCGCTTGTGCGCGACTGATTCTCGGTGATCGCGGCCCAGAGTTCGACATTGTGGAAGCGGCCGTCCGGACCCAGGCGGGCTCCGGTGAGGACGCCCTCGCGCTGGAATCCGGCGGCCGCGGCGATACCGGGCAGGTGGGTCGCGGCCGGATCGATGAGCGCCTCCATCCGATCCAGGGCGAGTTCATCGCGGGTGTAGTCGAGCAGCAGGGCCAGCCCGGCCGCAGCGGCCTTGGTATGCGCGGGATCCGGATCGAGTTCGAGGGTGAGCCGGGGGTGCGCGCCCGCGGTGTTGATGATGAGATTGCCGATCGGGCGGCCCGCCGCGGTGACCTCGTAGCGGATGCGCGGGCCGCGGCGAGATGGCAGGCGGGACTGATGTTTCCGCAGCGAGATGCGCTGATCCGCGCTGTCGTGGGTGTAGAGCGCGTCCGGCAGCGCCGGGCCGCCGGTGACATTCCGGCGCAGTCGCGCGCCCAGGTAGTACCGCGCGGCGATGAGCAGAACCGTCGGCGAGACCGTGCCGAGGGTGCGCCGGTGATCAGTGATCCGGGAGAGCACGGATGGGGAACGCGGTGAAACGCGTTCGGCGGCAACGCCGGTGGATATGAGTGCGGTCACATACCCGCCGGTTGGTGCCCTATCCGCGGTGACGGCCCACAGCTCATGGTCCCGGGGTTGTCCGCCCACGCTCATACCGCGCGTCATGGTGGCCTCGAGCCACATCCCGCCCCGAATAGCCGACCGGCGCGCCGGCTTGTTGCCGACGCACACCGGCGCGGTGATGCGATGCAGGCCCAGATCGCCGAAACCGTGATCGGTGATGAGCGCGCCCGCGACCGTCCCCACCCCGTGTCCCGCCCGTCGCGAATCCAGCCAAATACCCAGTTCGGCGGCGTGATTGGCGTGATCGATGGGCGCGAGCGCGCACTGACCGGCGAATTCGCCGTCCACCAGCACACTCAATTGCACCGCGTACCCGGCCGCCCGCGCCCGGCGCTGGCGCAGGTATTCGCGCACCCACCAGGCCCGCGAATGCCGCTGCTCCCAGCTCAGCGCCGAGGTGGTCCAGAACGGTTCGATGAATTCGCGATCCCGGGCGCGCAGCCGTCGCCACGGTTCGAAATCCGATAGCCGGGTCTCGCGCAGTGCTACCCGATGTCCGGCGACGAGCACCGGTCCGAGCTCGATGCGGCGGCGGGCGGACCCGGTGACCGCGGCGCGTTGCGGCATGCGATCGACGTTACCGGAAATCCGCTGCGCACCGCTGCGTAGCTGTGTGCCAAGAGTTGCAAAGCGGTTGTGGGTGTGGCTAATTGAGTTACTGTTGCGAGTGCAGTCGAAGCCGAACGCAAGCTACGGCACGGGTGTGGCCGGGGGAGGTCGAAGATGGGAACCGGACTGCCGTGCGGGGGATCTGGGCATCGGGTGCTCATCGAGAACAGTGAGTATTGGCTGCGCAATTACGGCGATGTGGCCATGCTCGAGGTGACGGTGCGCCGAGTGCGCGCCCGCTGGCCGCTGGCGCGCATCGGCATCATGACCGAATCGCCCGCCCTGGTGGCGGCGTACTTTCCGGGCGCGGTCGGAATCACCGTCGGCGATCGCGATCCCTGGGGCGAGCCCCGGCTGAATGAACGTGTGGCGGCGGCTCTGGGTCCGGCGATTATCGGGCCGGTGGCCATCGCATGGCTGCGGGCGCGAGCCTGGTTGCTGTCCAAGGCGATTCGACTGCGCGATCAGCTGCGTGATCGGGGTGCGAGCCCGGCGGCGGAGCCCGATGTGCCCGGCTCCGAGAACGCCGTGCCGCTCGCCGGGGACATAGTGCCGCTCTCCGATGACACAGCGCTGCTGCCTGATGGAGCAGCGCCGCTTTCCGATGACACAGCGCCGCGGATCGAGCGCCGTCATCCGGGTGCGGCTCGGGCCGTGCGCGAGGCGTCGCTGGTCATCGGGCTGGGTGGCGGCTATCTCACCGATGCCGATATCCCGCAGGCCGGGCGGGTGCTCGACCTGCTCGAATACGCAAGTGACGCGGGCATTCCGGTGGCGCTGGTGGGGCAGGGGATCGGGCCGCTGCGCGATCCTGAGCTCACCGCACAGGCATCGCGGGCGCTGACCAAGCTGCCGCTCATCGCCCTGCGCGAGCGCAGGCGCGGACCGGAACTGCTGGAATCGCTCGGGGTTTCGCCGGGAGCGGTGACCGTCACGGGGGATGACGCCATCGAACTCGCGCGCGATGAGCGGGCGGGCGAACTCGGCCGCGATATCGGCGTCTGCCTGCGGGTCGCCAAATACTCACCGGTGGCCCGCCTGGCACAGGACGGCGTCGGCATCGCCGTGCGCGCCGCCGCCGCCGAATTCGGCGCGCGACTGGTACCGCTCATCATCGCCGAGACCCCGGGCTCACCGGACCGCGCCACCACCGTCCCGCTGGTGCGCGGCAGTGCGAATCCGGTAGCGCCCCTGGACCGATTCGTGCGCCCGGCCGACGTCGCCGCACAGCTGTCGCGGTGCCGGGTACTGGTCACGGGGGCTTACCATCTCGCGGTCTTCGCGCTGAGCCAGGGCATTCCGGTGGTCGCGCTCACCTCCACCGAGTACTACGACGACAAGTTCCTCGGCCTGGACGATATGTTCAAAGGCGGTGTGCGCCTGATCCACTTCGACGATCCCGAATTCGGTGAGCGGCTGCGCGCCGCCATCGCCGACGCCTGGGAGGATGCGCCCGCACTGCGGGACACCCTGTGCGCCAGGGCCGATGAACAGGTGGCGAGCAGCCAGCAGGTCTACGACCGACTATTCGAGTTGCTCGAACGAACGCATATCGAGCATGCATAGACACGACGGCGACGTTCCGGGCCGAGGCTCCATCCGAGCCTACGACCTGATCCTGCGGCACGTGCACGATGCCGATACCGTCCAGATCTACCTGCCCACCGCGCTGACCCGCATCGAACCCGGTGCACCGCCCACGGTCGAATCGGTGGCGGTGACCGCCGAAACCGGTGTGCCCGCAGGCGATTCCACCCTCACCAAACAGGTCGGCCGGGTGGCCCTGGCCTCGGCGGCGGCGCTGGCCTTCAGCGAGGTGGTGTCCTTCGGGCAGACCATCGCACTGGCGCGGCTGCTCAGTCCCGCCGAGGTGGGCATCTTCGCGGCGGGCACCGTGCTCACCATGCTGCTGACCACCTTCGTCGAAGGCGGGCTCAGATCCGGTCTGGTACAGCGGGAATCGCAGGTCGAGGACGCCGCCGAAACGGTGTTCCGGGCCTCGTTCGTGAACGGTCTGGCCATGACGCTGGGCGCTTTGGCGGCCGCGCCGATCATCGGCATGGTCTTCCACAATCGCACCATCGGCCTGATCGCCGCGACCACCTCGGGATTCCTGCTCATCTTCGCGCTCACCAATGTGCCGGAAGCCCTGCTACAGCGCGATTTCAGCGTCAAACGCCGAATCATCGTCGGACCGGCGGTATCGATCAGTTTCGCCGTCGTATCGGTGGTGCTGGCCATCTTCGGCTTCGGCGTCTGGAGCATGGTCATCGGCAGCTACGCCTCCTATGTGGTCTGGGCGATCACGGTGTGGTGGCTGGCCCGCTGGCGGCCCGGACGCGGGCGCGCGTCCATCAAGCTGTGGCGCGAGCTCGCGCGCTACGGCTCACCGGTGGTGGTGAACATGCTCGGCTCGCGCGTACAGAGCACCGTCGAAGCCGCGGTGGTCGGGCGCGGGCTCAGTTCGGCGGCGCTCGGGCACTACCGGTACGGGCAGCGCATCGCGCAGATTCCGGTGCGGTTCATCGTGGAAGTCGGTGCCTTCTCACTGTTTCCGGCGTTCGCGCGCATTGCCGAGGAAGGCGACCGGGCCCGGCTGCAAGCCGCGTACCTGCGCGCCATCCGGCTCGCCACCATCGGTGCGGCCGCGCTGACCGGATTGATCATCGCGCTGGGTGAACCGGCGGTGGTGGTGGTCTTCGGTGAGCGCTGGCGCGCGGCCGGTGCGCTCGTGGTCGCCATGGCCGGACTCGGACTCGGCAAAGCCTGGATGAGTGTGAGCGAGGAAGCCATCAAGGGCGCGGGTCGCACCAAATTGCTGAACTGGCAGACCGCGATAGAGATATTCCTCGGCATCGGCCTGCTGCTGGTGCTGGTGAAGTTCTACGGTCTGACCGGTGTCGGACTCGCGACCTCGGGCACCGCGATGGTGGTCGCGGTGGTGGTGACCACGCTGGCGCGATCCGCGCTCGGAGTGCCGCTGTTCGCCTTGATTCGCGCGATCGGACCCCCGCTGCCCGCCGCGGCGCTGGCCCTGGCGGCCACCTGGTATCTGGAACATCAGGTGCTGCACTCGGATTCGCGATCACTGCTGCTCGCGGTCGGACTGCTGATCCTGGACACGCTCGCCTTCACCGCGATCTACTTGCTCGTGCTGGCCGTCCTGGCCCCGGATGTGGTCCGCGGATTCGCCAGGCTGGCAGCGCGATTGAAGCCCAGACGTAACGACGACTCCCGGACGGCGATATCCGGGAACGCGGAGCCCCGCTCTTCGAGGGAGAAGAATTGAACAGCGCCGCACGAGTTCACCTACTACGAATCTGGCGCGGCAAATGGCTGGTGCTGGCCGCTGTCGCATTGGCGGTGGCGCTGGGATTCCTGAGCACCCGCGACGCGCAGCCGACGTATACGGGCCGGGTCGCCATGACCGTCGGCTCGCCCAACCGCGCCCCGGACCAGGACGCGGTGCTCTCGGTGGGCTATGCCCAGTACTTCGGTGATCCGGCGTACCAGGCCAAGCTCAAATCCACCGCGGGGCTGCCGAAATCGGTGACCCTCGCGGCCCGGACCGTGGCATCGAGCCCGATCCTCTACATCGAGGCCACCGCGAGTACACCGCAGCTCGCCCAGGACGCCGCGGCCAAGGCGGGCAACGCTTTCCGCGATGAGATCAATGCCCGGCTGCGCGCGGCCCAGGACGCCGCCATCGCGGCCGTGCGCAAACCGTTCGACGATATTCGCGCCGCCAACGGTGTGGTCAGCGATGTCTCGCTGACCCAGATGCAGGATCAGATCAACCGCATCAACGCCGACACCTCGAACAAGCTCATCGATCTGCAACTGGCCTCGGATGTGGTGCGCACGAATCCGACGACGTGGCCGACGCTGCTGGCGTACGGCGTCGGCGGACTGCTCATCGGCTGTGCGATCGCACTGGTGGTGGGCACGGTGTCGCGGCGGCTGCGCACGGCCGACGATATCGAGCGCAAGGCAGGTATGACCGCGCTGGCCGTGGTGCCGCCGGATACCGAAAAGACTGCCGCCGAACGGGATCGGGCGCTGAAACAGGTGGTCACCGCGGTCGGCCTGGCCGCTCCCGCGACCCGGGCGGCGGTGACGGTGGCCGCGCCCGGACCCGGCACCGGAGCCGATATCGTGGCGCGCGCCATCGCCGACGAACGCGCCCGCCAGGGCGTGCGCACGATTCTGGTGCACGCCGATCTGCGCCGCACCCGCGGCGTCGGTGTCGCCGAATTGCTCACGGGCCGAGCTGATCTCGGCAAGGCGCTGCTGCAGACGCGCAATCCGTATCTGACCGAACTGCCGCCCGGCAGCACCGGGGCGGACCCGTTCACCGCGCTGAGCCGCGAGCGCTTCTCCCGGCTGCTGACGCAACTGCACGAACGCGCGGACTTCGTGGTGGTGATCGCGCCACCGCTGCTGGATGCCGTCGAATCGCAGGTGATCGCGGCCACCACCGGACTGACCGTCGTCGTGCTGGAACAGAACACGACCGTGGCCGCCGCGGCCCGGCGGGCGCACCGCCTACTCGCGGCGCTGGACACCACCGTGCTCGGCGCGGTGCTGATCGATGCGCCACAGGAGGCGAGCGGCGATGTGGCCGCCCGTCCCCCGGCGCAGCAGGCAGTGCCGGGCGAGCGGGTCTTCACCCCCTCGCGCGGTCCCGAATAACCACGGACGGGCTATGAAACGGCAACGGGCCCTGTGGGTGTCGACGAGCATGTCCACGCGCGGCGGGGTAGCGACCTTCGTGCGGGAGATGCGTGAGACGCCCATCTGGATGGAATGGGACATCAGACATGTCGCCACCCATCGCGACGGTGGCATCGCCACCAAACTGGCCGCCTATACGCAGGCGGTCTTCGTCTACCTCTATCGGCTGGCGGTACACCGGCCCTCGATCGTGCACCTGCACCTGTCGTCCTACGGCAGCTTCCCGCGCAAATACCTGTTCGAGCTGATCGCGCGCGTGGTCCGCAAACCCGTTGTGCTGCATGTGCACGGTTCGGACTTCAGCGTCTTCTACGACCGGTCGCCGCGCCTGCTCCAGACCGCCATCCGCGATGCGCTGCGCGGGGCGGCGGTGGTGGTGGCGCTCGGCGAACCGTGGGCGGTGGCGCTGCGCGCTATCGCGCCGCAATCGCGGATCATCGTGGTGTCCAATGCCATTCGGCCCGCGCAGCAGGTGGAACAGCATTCCGGCGCACCGGTGCAGGTGCTGTTTCTGGGTGAGATCGGGGAACGCAAGGGCACCTTCACCCTGCTCGAAGCCTGGCGGCGAATGCTGCCGCTCGATCCGGAATCGCCCGCCCGGCTGATCGTCGCCGGTGACGGCGCGGTGGACCGCGCGCGCGAGATGGTTGCCGAACTCGGTATCGGGGCCGGCGTCGAGATCACCGGATGGATCGGCCCGCAGGAGATTCCGGCGCTCATCGCCGCCTCGCAGGTGCTGGTGCTGCCCTCACACCGCGAGGGTCAGCCGATGGCGATCCTGGAGGCCATGGCGCGCGGACTGTGCGTGGTCACCTGCCCGGTCGGCGGTATTCCGGATCTCATCGACGAGACCTGCGGGCTCATGGTGCCGCCGGGCGAGGTGGAACCGCTGGCCGAGGCGCTCGGTCGGGTGGTGCGCGATACCGAGCTGCGCGCGCGGTTGGGCGCGGCCGCCCTGCAACGCGTGCGCGACGAATTCGATATCGAGGTCGTCTGCCGTCGCTTCGACGGCATCTATCGGGAGATCGCACGATGAACAGCGCCGCGCGACAGCCGATTCGAGTGCTCTACGTGGTACCCGACCTGCGCGTGGGCGGGGCCGAACGGCATGTGACGACATTGCTGCCGAACCTGGACCGCACCCGCTTCGAACCCTCGGTCATCTGTATCGGCGAGCAGGGCGACCTGTTCGCCGACCTCGCCGCGGGGGGTGTGCCCGCACGGGCACTTGGCTACACCAAGCGGCAGGCGGCCCCCGCGCTGCGGGATCTCATCCGGGCCATGCGCGAACAGCGTCCGGATGTGGTGATCACGCGCGGTTACAACGCCGAGGCGCTCGGCCGGATCGCCGCCTGGCGCGCGGGAGTGCCGAATTCGGTGGTGTGGGTGCACAACTACGGCGATGTGGAACCGCGCGGGCGATTCCGGACCGTGGTGGATCGCGTCCTGGATCGGCCTACCAGCGCGTACTTCGGAGTCGCCCGCGCGCAGATCCGCTATATGGCGGACGATCTCGGCTATCCCGAATCCAAGATCAAGATCATCTACAACGGTGTCGAACCCGCGCTGTTCGAGATCGCCGACGATCGCACGGCGGCGGCGCCCCTCGGCATCGGCCCCGATGATCTCGTCGTCGGCATCGTGGCGGCGCTGCGCCCCGAGAAGGACCACGTGGCCTTTCTGACCGCGGCCCGCCTGGTCGCCGAGAAGCTCCCGGCGGCACGGTTTCTCATTGTCGGCGACGGTCCCGAACGCGCCGCCGTCGAAGCCCGCATCGAGGCGTTCGGCCTGACCGGGCGCGTCATCCTGGCGGGCAACCGCCCCGATATTCCGGATCTGTTGCGCGCCATGGACGTCGTGGTCCTGAGCAGCTACAGCGTCGAATGCTTCCCCATGGCACTGCTCGAGGCCATGGCCGCGGCCCGGCCCGCGGTCTGCACGGCGGTCGGCGGCGTCCCGGAGATGATCGCCGATGGCGAGACGGGATACCTTGTCCCGCCGCGTGATCCGGAACAACTGGCCGCGCGCCTGCTCGAGGTGCTCGGCGATCCTCAGGCCCGCAAACGCATGGGCTTGGCGGCGCGGGATCGCGTCGAAGCGAATTTCACCCTGAAATCAAGCATCGCGGCCGCGGAGCAGGCCCTGGAAGAAGTCGTGAATCGGTGAGCGAACACAGCGGACACATTCTGATACTGGTCGAAAACCTCTCGGTGCCCTTCGATCGCCGGGTCTGGCAGGAGAGCCGGGCCCTGGTCGAGGCCGGATACCGGGTCACCGTCATCTGCCCCATGGGCGCCAAACAGGATCGCGAACCCGAGGCGACCCTGGAAGGCGTGCGCATCCTGCGCTATCCGCTGCGCGCCGCCACCGGCGGACCCGCCGGATATCTGCGCGAATACTCCCTCGCCCTCTGGCACACCCTGCGCCTGGCCTGGAAGGTGCGGCGGGAGGGGCCGATCGATGTGGTGCAGGCCTGCAATCCGCCGGATCTGCTGTTCCTGATCGCACTGGTGCTGCGGCTCGGCGGCACCCGATTCGTCTTCGACCACCACGATCTGGTGCCCGAGCTGTTCCTGTCCCGCTTCGGCGGGGGCGGGGGACCGCTGTACCGGGTGTCGAAACTGCTGGAGCGCATCACCTTCGCCTGCGCGGACGCGGTGATCTCCACCAATGAGAGCTATCGGCAGGTCGCCATCCGGCGCGGGCATATGGCTCCCGAACTGGTGACGGTGGTGCGCAGCGCACCCGATCTGAGCAGATTCGTACCGCGCGAACCGGATCCGTCGCTCAAGCGCGGAAAGACCTATCTCGGCGCGTATCTCGGGGTGATGGGCCCGCAGGACGGCGTGGATTACGCGCTGCGCGCGATCGCGCTGCTGCGGGACAAGCTGGGGCGCACCGATACCCACTTCCTGTTCATGGGCGGCGGCGACGCCTTCGACGATCTGGTCGCGCTGTCCAAGGAACTGGGCCTGGAGGATCTGGTCGAATTCACCGGCCGGGTGCCGGACGAGTTCGTGCAGACCGGACTCTCCACCGCCGATATCTGCCTCTCGCCCGACCCGCATAACCCGCTCAACGACGTGTCGACCATGAACAAGGTGGTCGAGTACATGGCGATGTCGCGGCCGCTGGTGTCCTTCGAACTCACCGAGGCCCGCGTTTCGGCGGGTGCGGCGGCGGTCTATGTCGCGGGCAATGACGAACTCGGCTTCGCCGAGGCCATTGCCGAACTCCTCGATGATCCGGCCCGGCGAGAACGCATGGGCGCGTTCGGGCGGGCCCGGGTCGAACGCGAATTGTCTTGGGACACTTCGCGACAGAACCTGGTCGAGTTCTACGCGCGGGTCTTCCGCGCGCGCAAAGCCGCGCGCTGATCCGCACCGGCGGCGAGCGGATCGGCGAGCGTGCGTTCGGACGCCCGATCCGCCGCTCCGACCGCCGCGCCCACCAGGGCGAACACCATGGTGCTCGGATAGTCGAAGAGTCGCAGATCCACGAACAGGCCGCCGAGCACCAGGCACATGAGCGCGGTGAGCGCGATGAATGCCAGCGGGCGGCCCATCAGGCCGTCCGCCGGTAGCCGCACGAACGCGAGTATCAGTCGGCGGGTCAGCAGCACCAGTACGGTCAGCCACAGCAGCAGACCGATAATGCCGAGTTCGGCGAGGATGCCGAGTTCGGTCTCGTGGGCCGGAATGCCGAGCCCGCGCTCCCACGGCGTGGTCGGCGAATACTGCTGGTGCCGATAGGTATTCACCGAGACGAAGCGGCCCAGGCCCCAGCCGCTCCACGGTTTCTGCAGGAATGCCCACACCGCGGTGGCATCGGCGTTGAGCCGGTCGTACACCTCATTGGTGGAGGCCACGCCGCCCGCCTTACGGTCGGAGCTGGTGAAGGTGCTCCAGTTCATGCCGATGATGGCCAGGGTGCCCAGCGCGGTCGCCACGAATCCGGTCCGATACCCCCGGCCCAGGACGATTCCGGCCACCACCACGACCGCGAAATCCAGCCAGATGGAACGGGTATGGGTGAGGAACACCGAATACGCGCAGGCGGCGGCGATCACCGCGAGCAGGATCTTATGCCGGCGCGGCCGCTGTTCGGCCCCGAGCAGCACCAGCGCCAGCACATAGCCCACGATCAGAATCAGCCCGTTGACCTCCGGCTGATTGGGCAGCCCCACCGCGCGATCGGACCAGGCGGGCGCCAGCACAATGTATTTCGGCCACACCAGCGCCTTCGGACCGTGGAACTGCATGATGCTGACCCACGCCGAATACGCGCTGCAGGACAGCAGTGTGGTGATGAGGAAGCCGACGGCGCGCCGGGTATCGAAGATCATCCGCGACATCAGATAGGTGGCGAACGGGATACCGGTGCCGATGATCAGATACCGCCACAGATCCAGCATCACCCCGGTCAGCGGATACAGGATCGGCTTGTACTCGTGCGGTTGCAGAATCGAATCGATATTCCACAGCAGGTACAGCGCCATCGCGCATTCCAGCGCACCGAGCGAGACCCGGCGCTCGGGATGTCCGCGCACCCAGGCCAGCGTGGCGATGAGCAGACCGCCGAACGCCAGGATGAACGGGTCCGTGGTCGGCAGGATCTTGGGAATCGCCGGGCGCAGGAAGGTGGCGACCATCAGAAAGACGAAGGCCCACCGGGGATCTCGCAGGCCGATCACGACCAGCACCGCGGCGATACCGCCCGCCGCCGCGACCGTGCCGATTCCGCCGGGGGCCTTCGGGGATACCGCCAGCATGGCCCCGAGCCCGACGATCATGGCGGCCGCGAGGACCGCGAGCTGACCCAGCCGATCCACCGAGGGCGTCCGGAAGGGCAGCGGGCCGTCCGGGGTGCGGCCGAGCCGGGTCAGCCGGTCCAGCACGGTCGTCACGGGGTGGTCCGCAATCGCTTCGGGCGCAGTCGGCCCCATACCGTCGGGCGGAATTCGGTGGTGTCCACGAACAGTGCGCCCACCACTTGCGCGCCCACCTGATTCACCGCGCGCACCGCCTCGGTCACCTCCGGCACCGTGGTGGTGCCGCGCTCGATGACGAGCACCGTCAGATCCGCGAGATCGGCGACGATCTGCGATTCGGGCGCACTGCCGATCGGTGGCAAGGCCACGATCACCAGATCGGAACTGGTCCCGGCACTTCGGAGCAACTCGCGCACCCGATCCCGATCGAACAGCGGATACGGATCCGAGGTCGCCTCACCCGCGGCGATCTCGGCGAAGCCCTCCTCGGCGCGATCCTTCACCAGATCCCGCACATCGCCGACCAGCCCGCGCAGATACTCCGCCACACCCCACTGGCGCGGACCATAATCGGCGGTCCGCAGATCGGCATTGACGAATACGGTGCGCGAGCCCTGCGCCGCGCGCTGTTCGGCAATGGCGCGGGCGATCTGATCCGCACTGCGACCCGCCGAAACCGGCACCACCGCAATCGAAGTGGGGGAATGCGTGGCCGCCCGCGCCACCAGATTGGCCACATGCCGCAGCGCCACCTCGCGGCGCGCGTCCAGGGCGGGTGAGCCGCCCGGCGGGATCACATCGAACGGCCGGATACCGGTCTTCTCCACCACGTCGTAGTCGAAATACAGTCTGCGCGTTGACGCCCCGGCCATCAGCGCCACCACCACGCCGAGCAGGACGCCGCCGACCATTCCGGTGCCCAGCGTGCGGGTCTTACCAGGCCCGATGGCCATCGCGCCCGCACCGTTCTGCAGGACCGTGAGCCGGTTGGCCGCATTGGCATTGAGCTGATCGATCTGCTGCTGCAATTGGATCTGCGCGCTGAACGCACTGGGATCATTGGCCGTGAGCCGATCACCCCACACCCGCAGCATGGCCGCGGTCATATCGGCGGCGGTGGCATTGCGGCTGGCGTCCAGGCGGCCGTTGATGTCCTCGATGAACAATTGCGCCACCTGCGGGGCGGCGGTGGTGGCCGCCTGCGGTGTGGCCGCGATGACCTGAACGTAGAAAAGCGGGCTGGCCGTGACGAATTCGGCCGAGAAGCCGCTGATATCGGCCGGGAAGCCCTGCTTCTGGCGCAGGCTGGACTGATAGGTCGGATCGTTGAGGTAGTAGGTGTAGCCCTGCGCCAGAATGGCGTCCTGGGTCGGCGGCCGGGTCGAGGCCGCCGAGACCAGCACCCGGCTGGTGTAGACGGTGGCCTTGCCGTGCGCGGACAGATACGCCCCGCACGTCACCACGAGCGCGATCGCCAGCACCAGCCAGCGGCGCTGCCAGACGCGATCGCGGATGACCTGCAACGCATTCGGCGTGACCGTTCCGGTGACGGGTGCGCTCATTTGTGGTCCACCTCCACCACGACGCGGACCGGATCGGTCTGCGCGGTCACCCGGAACGAGCGCTGCGGGGTCGACAGGCCGATGAACGCCTGCGTCACCCCGCGCAGCGCGCTGGCGTAGCGCACCTCGCCGACCGTGCCCAGCGTGGGATCGGTGAGGACCGGCGGCCCCGCGTACGGCGGCACGCCGGACTCGAACGGATTGGCCGCCTCACGAATGAGCACCTCGATTATCGATTGCCCGGTCACCGGAAACACCGCCTGCGTATTGGTATTGGAGACCGCCTGTGTCACATAGTGCACCGCCCAGCCGGGTACCGCGGTCCCGGTGAACTCGAAGGTCACTCGATCGGACCTATCGGTGCGGGAGAGCGAAATATTAGTCAGCCCGATGCCCACCGCCCCGGGATCGGGGGTTCTGTTCTTGGCGACGAACTCGTCGATGGGTGCCGCCGAGGTCGTGGTCGGCGCGTGCTTCGGCGCCGCCCCACCGCCCCCGCAGGCCGCCGCCAGCAGCATGATCGCCACCGGCACAACCGTTCTCGCCATTCGCACGGCCACCATCCCTTTCGTCATGACTGCCCATCCGTCATGGCTGTAGCCGTTTCGCGCGCTCACGTTCCACCACCGCTGTCTTGAGCTTGCCGCTGGGCGGCCGGGGTAGTCGGTCGAAAACCCGCAACCCGACCTCCTGTCCCGGCCCGAACTGCTGCGCCACATTGCGCCGCACATGCGCGATGGTCCGCGATTCGCAGAATCCGGTGCCGGGTACCACTCTCAGTTCGAAGACGCCCGGCCGCAACTGGGCGATCTGCGCCTCCCGCAAACCACTCAGATCGTCGACCACACTGGACGGCAGCGGCAGCGGTCTGCCATCGGCGGCGACGAAGGTGTCCTCCACCCGGCCGTCCACGACGCCGAGCAGCGGAAACGCCCGCCCGCACGGGCACGGGCCGGGCGGGGCCGGGCGCACCTCGTCACCGGTGCGATACCGGAACAGCGGAAAACCCTTGTTCTGCAGGGAGGTTCCGACGATCTCCCAGCGTGAGTCCGAACCCGCCACCGGCAGTAACTCGACCACGCCGTAGTGCGGGAAGACGTGATAGCCGCCCGCCTCACAGGTGCCGGCCATGGCCACCCGCTCGGTCTGGCCGTAGTGATCGACGATCGGACCCCCGAACACCTCGCGCATGAGGGCGCGCTGGCCCGGGGCCATCAGTTCCGAGGAGGTGATGATGGCGCGCATGGGAATCGGGGTGTGCCGATCGCGCAGCAGTGCGGCCAGCAACGCGATACTGGACGGCCAGCCCTCGATGGCATCGGGCCGGAAGCGGCGAATGTCATTGGCTATCACATCGATTCGATCCGGGGTGAGGTGATAGCTGGAAACCAGCAGTTGGCGCGCGCCGGGCACCGCCAACGTCGGGCCGTGGGTGCCGTCGCTGGCGAACCCGCTACCGCGCAGCACAATTCGCCGGGCGTTCGCGGGCAGGCCGAACCAGCTCCACTGGCGCTCCATGGCCGCCATTTCGAAGACCGAGGAATTCACCGTGCGATAGCACGCGATGGGCACGCCGGAGGTGCCGCTGGAGCGCACCGACCACATCAGGCGCCGCGGCGCGGTGCGGAAGTCCTCGGCCCGCTCGGCCAATTCGCTGCGCGAGATCAGCGGCAGTAAGGCCAGGTCATCCAGGGTTCTAATATCGTGGGGCGCTATGTGATTGGCGGCGAAGTACTCGCGGTAGAACGGTGAGCGGCGCGCGGCGATATGCACCAGGGCACGCAACCGCCGCTCCTGGAACAGCCTGATCTGCTCCGCATCGGCCCCCTCCAAACCCGCCAGCATGCGCCCGATCGCACCGCGACGCGGGTGAGCGCGCCGGAGCCGATATTTCATGCTCAAGCCCGCGCTCGACAATCTCATCTACTCAGCAACCCCCCAGCCGACCCCGCAAGCTAACCGGCCTCGACTTCCTCACCCCCGACCGCGACGTACACGGGGACCCGCCGCGCGTTCCACCGGTCGATCCTAACTCGAACGAATCACGGAATACATTGGTATAAAGCTAAATAGCGGTAGCGACGATCCCTGATGGGGTACAGATGGACGAGCACGACCGGCTGATGGCAAACGAACAGGAACCGCGCAGGGGGAGCGCACTGGGGGTGAGTGTATTCGGGCTCGGCTACGTCGGGTGTGTGTCCGCGGCCTGCCTGGCCGCGCGCGGTAACGCGGTCATCGGGGTGGATGTGAACCCGCAGAAGACCGACTTCATCCGGCAGGGGCGCACCCCCGTGGTGGAGGAGCGGATCGGTGAGGTGATTGCCGAGGTGGTCGCCTCCGGACGGCTGACGGTCACCGAGAAGGTCGCCGAAGCCGTTGTGGCGAGCGATATCTCGATCGTCTGCGTGGGCACGCCGTCCGCGCCGGGCGGTGCGCTGTCCACCGCGTACCTGGAGCGGGTGAGTCAGGAGATCGGTGAGGCGCTGGCGGTCAAGGACGCCTGGCATGTGGTGGCCTATCGCAGCACCATGGTGCCCGGCACCTGCGCCGGAAAGCTCATTCCGATATTGGAGCAGGCGTCCGGCAAAAAGGCCGGGGTGGATTTCGGGGTGTGTGTGAACCCGGAATTCCTGCGCGAGGGCAGCAGTGTGCGCGATTTCGAGAATCCGCCCAAAACCGTTGTCGGCGAAACCGATGAGCGCACCGGCGCGGAAATGATGAGCCTGTACGACGATCTGCCCGGACCGCGCTTCCGGGTGCCCATTCCGATCGCCGAGATGACGAAATACGTGGACAACAGTTTCCACGCGCTCAAGGTCACCTTCGGCAATGAGATCGGTGCGCTCTGCGCCGAACTCGGCCTCGACTCGCACGCGGTGATGGATATCTTCCTGGCCGACACCAAACTCAATATCAGCCCCGCCTATCTGCGACCCGGGTTCGCCTTCGGCGGCTCCTGCCTGCCCAAGGATGTCCGGGCGCTCACGCACACCGCGCGCCAGCACGATCTGGAACTGCCGGTGCTGTCGAATGTGCTGGCCTCCAATGAGTCCCAACTGCGGCGCGCGGTGGACCTGGTGATCGGGCTGGGCCGCCGCCGGGTCGGCATCTTCGGGCTCTCGTTCAAATCCGGCACCGACGATCTGCGCGAGAGCCCCATGGTGGAGTTCGCCGAACGGCTGCTCGGCAAGGGCTATGACGTGCGCATCTACGATGCCAATGTGGCGCTGTCCCGGCTGATGGGCGCGAACCGCGCCTTCATCGAGGAGCGGTTGCCGCATATCGGGGAACTGCTCACCGATGACATTGCAACGGTTCTCGCACACGGGGAGATATTCATCGCGGGCAGCGCCGAACCCGAGGTGGTCTCCGCCATCGACGGGCTCGGCCCCGAGCACACCGTCATCGATCTGGTGCGGTTGCCGGGGGCCGCACAGCGGCGGCAGCGGCCGGGATATCTGGGCATCGGGTGGTAGCGGTAAGGGGTACTTCATGGGGACTTCCGTTCCCGCGTTCAGCTTTCTGACAACGGCGTACAAGACCGAGGACTATCTGGGCGACACCATCGATTCGGTGGTGGCGCAGACGTTTTCGGACTGGGAACTGATCGTCGTCGACAATGGGATGTCCGATGAGATCGCCGCGATAGTCCAGTCGCGCTCGAATGACGAGCGCATTCGGCTGGTGCGACAGGAGAACAAGGGATATGACGGCGGTGTGATGGCCGCTTCTGAAATCGCGACCGGTCGGTACATTGTGGTGCTGGATAGCGACGATCAGATCATGCCCGCCTTCTGCGAGACCATTTCCCGGGCATTCGACGCCGATCCGCATATCGACGCCATCGGTTGCGACGCTTACCGTTTCGACGATTCCGGCGCGGATCTGCCCACCGGGTACTACCGGTCGACCAATGTGAAGCAGAAGCCGGATCCGGCCAGCCCGCTCACCCTGACCGACCTGCTCGGCGGGCTGGTGCCCTACTACACCGCCGCCATCCGCCGCGACGCATGGGAGGCGGTCGGCGGTTACGACCGCGGCGGTGAGGAACTGCACGAATCCGTCGCCATCTGGATTCGCATGGTCGGCAAGTACGACATTCGCGTACTGCCGCAACGCCTCGCGCGCTTCCGGCTGCGCGGTGACTCCATGACCCGCGATCCGGCCAAGGTCGAATCCTTCATGGCCGAGCTGGAACGCTCCTTCGCCTGGGCCGCACCCAGCGATCCGAAGGAGAAGGCGGCACTGGACAAGACGCTGCGCACCTTCCGCTACTGGGTCTTCCTGCACCGGGCGCAACAGGCGCTGCTCGCGGGCCGGGATCAGGACGCGCGGACATCAGCGCGGGAAGCGTTCGGCCAGCGCCGCACGGTCCGCGCGGCGGCGATCATCGTGTCCGTCAATACGATTCCCGGCGTCCTGCGCCGGATTCACCCGCTCAAACAGCGCGTCACCGAGCGCGTCGCGCATACGGCAGGCCGGGTCGTCACCGCCGTCAAACGGTGACCGCCGAGGACGTGGGCGAACAGTCCGGGGCGGGCGGGCTGCTCGCCATCCTCAAGCGCGGTGCCGCGCTCTCGGCGGCCGGGGTCGCCTCGGTGCAGGTGATCGCGCTGGTGCAGACGCTGGTGCTCGCACATCTGTTGTCGCCCAGCGAAGTCGGCGTGTTCACCGCCGGAACCGTGCTGACCGGGTTC
Organism: Nocardia sp. NPDC052001; assembly: GCF_040680615.1. NCBI lineage: Bacteria > Bacillati > Actinomycetota > Actinomycetes > Mycobacteriales > Nocardiaceae > Nocardia > Nocardia sp. NPDC052001. The sequence continues at coordinate 464,548 of NZ_JBFAXC010000002.1, forward strand.
GTGGTGGTGTTCTCGCACAGTTCGCTGAGCCATGCGCTGATTCAGCGCCGGGATCAGGTGGCGGACGCGGCCGAGACGGTGTTCTGGGCGACGCTCGTCTCCGGTGCGGTGCTGGCGGGACTGCTACTGGCCACCGCCCCGGTGCTCTCGCATGTCTTCGGGAACTCGCAGGTTGGTCAGGTGGCCGCGATCTCCTCCGGGACGGTGCTGCTCACCTCGCTGCTGGCGGTGCCGGATGCGCTGATGCAGCGCGATTTCCAGTTCAAGCGGCGGGTGATCGTCGATCCGCTCAATGCCGCCACCTTCGCCATCGTCGCGATCGGCTCGGCGGCGGCCGGTTTCGGGGTCTGGGCGCTGGTCACCGGGTACTACGTCTCGGTCGCGGTATCGGTGATTGCCGCGTGGTGGTTGTCGGGTTGGAGGCCCGGGCGCGGGCGTTTTCGGGTCGGATTGTGGCGGGACCTGGCGATTTTCGCGTTTCCGCTGCTGCTGGAGAGCGTGGTGGAGCGGGCCATCGAGGCGGGTGAGGTGGTGCTGGTCGGGCATCGGCTGCACACCTCGGCGCTAGGCAATTATCGCAATGGGCGGCGACTGGCGTTCCTGCCGGTGATGGCCATCATCCAAATCTGTTCGTACGTCCTGTTTCCGGCCTTCGCGCGGATCGCGGGGGAGCGGGAGCGATTCCGGCGCGGGTTCCTCACCGCGCTCGGCTGGATGTGGCTGGCGGTGATTCCGGCGTCCGCGCTGCTCGCGGTACTCGGCGAACCGGCGGTGACGCTATTGCTCGGTGCGCAGTGGCGCGGTGCGGGGCAGCTGGTCGAGGCCATGTGCGGGGTGGGGGTGGGCTATGCGCTCATGTCGGTGTGCGCCGAGGCGCTGAAGGGCGCGGGGCGACCGCAGCTGATCAACTGGATGACCGGCGTCGGCGCGGTATCGGCCATACCCCTGATACTGCTGCTGCTACCGCACGGATTGACCGGAGTCGGTGTGGCACTGTCGATTTCGGCGCTGGCCACCGGACTCGCCGGTCTGATCTTGGCGGGTAGGGTGGTCGGGGTGTCCCGTGGCGAACTCCTGCGCTGCCTTGTACCCGCCCTGCTCGCCGGGGTGATCGCCGCGGTCGCGACCGGGCTGCTCGAACATCGGGCGGTGCACGCGGGAGCGCGCGGGGTGGCCCCCGGGCTCGCCCTGATCGTGCTGGAAACACTCGGCTTCCTCGGCGTATTCGTTCTCGTACTCCAGGCGATCTCACCCTCGACCCTGCGGCCGCTCTGGTCGGCCGCGCGGCGCGGATGACCGAGCGGGTGCGGGAGCGGCGCACCCGGCGGCGGCTGTACGCGGCCGCCGCGGTGCTCGCGCTGATCGCCGCCCTCATCGGCGCGGGCTATCCCGTCTACGTGCGCCCCCAGGTCGATGCGCTGCGCCATGCCGATGCCATCCTGGTGCTCGGCGGCGAGGGCGTCGACCGCTACGCCTACGGCCTGGATCTGGCTCGCCGGGGTTACGCCTCGACCGTGCTGTTCTCCAATCCCTATGGGGAGGACACCGATATCGACGAGGTGCGCGAACCCTGCCGCACCCCGCAGCAGGGCTTCACCCTCCTGTGCTTCGCGCCCGATCCGCCCACCACCCTCGGTGAGGGACGGCAGTTGCGCACCTTGGCGAACGCGCGCGGCTGGCATACCGTCATCGTCGTCACCATGCGCCCGCATCTGTCCCGGGCGCGATACATCCTGGAGCAGTGCTTCACCGGCGCGCTGATCATGGAGCCCAGCCCGGTGGATATCTCACCGTGGTACTGGGCCTGGTCGTACGCGTACCAGAGCGCGGGCTACGTGCGGGCCTTCATCGATCCCGGGTGCTGAGCTCGGCGGCACCGTCCCGCCCGGTATCGATCACCAGCTCGCGCGCCGTTTCGCCGCTCTCCCAGTGCGCCCGGATCTCGGTGCCCGCGTGAGTGATCCGCAGTTCTCGGCTCGGCTCCGGATCGAGGGTGAGCACCGTGATGATCGCGAACGGCGTCAGCCCCGTGCACTGTGCGCCGATGAGCCAGGACGGCTCCCGCGATTCGAGCAGTTCGGACCACCAGCCCAGATCGGTGCCCTCATCCCCGTGTACCTGTTCGGTGCTCACCGGCACGGTCGCGGCATAGGCCAGCGTCAGCACCGGCTCACCGCCCCGCGACAGCAGATGACCGTATTCGGCGGGTGCGGCGGTGAGCGCGGGATGCAGGGGCCACGACACCCGCGCCGCGTGAATTCCGGAGCCGGACAGCAGATCCACCACGACCACCTCGCGCGCCCCCGGCGGCGCGAGCAGCCACCGGCGATGCGTGATCGGCTCCTCCAGTCGCCGGTAGCCGTCGTGCTCGGCATCCACCACGCCGCGCGCGAGATCCACCGCGCGCACCCGCACCCGGGCGTGCTCGCTCCACATGAACGGCCCGCCCATCACGGACTGATCCAGATCGTCGACGGTGACCGTCGCATGTGCGCGCGTGCCCCGATGCACCGTGCGCCGGGCCGGATGCCCGTAGTAGCTGGCGGTGCCGGGATCGCCGATGACGTCCGCACCGTCCAGCGCCACCGTCACCGACAGGGCGTCGGCATGACCGTGCGCGGCGATCGAAAGATAGCCCAGCGCACCGATATCCATCAGTACGCGGCGACGGCCCGACCGCAGCACGACCAGCCCGCCGTCGGGTGCGTAACCGTCGGCGGCCGGTTCCGGCGCGGCCACCGCGGCCGAACCGAGCGCATCGCGGAACCAGGCGGCGGCGATGGTGGGTGTGCCCGCCCGGGTCGCCGCGGGCTCGGGCACGACCGCATCGGCGATGCCGAGATGGTCCCGCACCGTGCGGTAGTGCTCGGGCCCCAGCCGCAGCGCGAAACCGCCGTCGTCATCGCCGTACCGCGGCTGCGGATCGCTATCGCCCACCAGCAGCGCCAGGAAGCGCGAACTGCGGGCGATGGCCGCACCGAGCCGTTGCGGCGGTTCGTATTTCAGCGCCAGCAGCGTGTACACCAGCGCCAGCAGTTCCACCGTGAACAGTTGATAGGCGATGGCCTGCTCCGCGCCCGCGCCATCGGGCAGCAGCTGCCGATCGGCGTGCTCGGTCAGCAGGGCCAGCGCATCGCGCTGCCAGGTCGCGGCGGCGGGCAGTTCCGGAAACAGGATGGCTACCACCGCGAGTCCGGTCAGCTCACCGATCAGATGGTTATTGGCCGAGCTGTACAGCGAACGCTCCACCCAGCAGCGCCGCGCGCTCTCACCGAGCATGGTGAGATACGCGCCGTAGCGCTCGGGCGTCAGACCCGGTGCGTCGCGCACGCCCTGGAGCGCGAAACCCACCGATATCGCGCGGATTCCGCATTCGAACGCCCCGCGCCAGGCGATACCCGCACCCGGCGGCTGCTGTTCGATCCAGCTGTCCAGATGCTCGAAGACCGCGTCGGCGAAGCGTTCCTCACCGGTGAACAGCCACGCCTGCGCCAGCAGCGGCAGATGCTGGAGCCGGTTCAGCTCCCAGATCCACTTCGGATCGCCATCGGCGGTGCGATGGTCGATACGCTCGGAACTCACACTGGGCCAGCGGGTTTCCGAGAGCGGATCCCGATTCCAGTCGATGATTGGCCCCAGCCCGGCAGGTGGATACCCGAAGAACGCCAGCTTGCCGGTCAGCACCCGTTCGGCCGCCGCGATCACCGCCGCGGCCGCCTCGGGCTGCTCGGCGGCGATGCGGGCGGCCCGGGCCTGATCGAGCAGTACGGGCCGCCCGGCATTGGCGCGCAGGTCGCGCAGCAGCGCGTCCCACTCCGGCCGGGTGCGCCCGAACAGTGCATCCGCGGTGGCGGGCCAGCTCACCGGCCTGGCGGCCAGCCGCTGGCGCAATCTGCCCGCGCGCCAGAGCATTTCCTGCGCGTTCATGGCTCGCAGTCGATGGAGATACCAGGTCAGCCGGCTCACGATCGCCCCTTCCGACCGGGCGTCCGCCGCGCCCCGCTGTGTCGACAACGCACAGGACGATACCGCGAGAATCGGTTGTGGACCCGGCGAGTTGTGCGGGAGGATCGGTCCGTGATCGATTCCAAGGAGAGCCTACGGCGTTATCTCGCAGCGGATTTGGCCGGACATCAGCTCACCCGCTGGCGACCGCATCATCGGCTCACCTATCGGCCGCTGTACTTCCAGCGGCTGCTGCGCAAGTCCGAGTACTGGTACAACGTCCGCACCGATCCGATCGGCCGCGTGGTGTTCGCCTGGTATGCGCTGCGCACCAAACTGCTCGGCGAACGACTCGGATTCACCGTGCCGCGCAATGTCTTCGGGCCCGGACTCTCGATCGCGCACGCCGGAACACTGGTGGTCAACCCGGAAGCCCGGGTCGGCGCACGGTGCCGGATTCATCAGGGGGTATCGCTGGCCAGCGGTGCGCCGGGAAGTTACCCTGTCATCGGCGACGACGTATTCATAGGTCCGAATGCGGTGATAATCGGCGTCACGGTCGGCGACCGTGTAGAGGTGCGCCCAGGCGCTGTTGTCATCAAGGACGTTCCCGCCGATGTACATGTTGCCGGAGTACCGGCGAAAATCATCCACGACTTCCGCGAGCGCACCGCCGCGTCGTCGGAGTCGGCTGCGAATGTTGCGAAACCATAACGCCTCCAAGAGGATTCGTAGATCCACCCCCTCGGCTTCGGCGCGACTAGGCTGGCGATACAGGCCCGGTCACGATGTGCGTGACGGGTGCGGGCAAAGGGGGAATCGATGTGCGGAATAGTCGGTGTGCGCCGATTCGACGGGGGACCGGTCAGCAAGGAATTGCTCACCGATATGAGTGCGGCGCTGCACCACCGCGGACCCGACGATCACGGCCTCTGGTGTGACGGGCCGGTCGGTTTCGCGCATACCCGGCTATCGATCATCGATCTGTCCGCCTCCGCGCAACCCATGACCGGTGTCACCGGCACCACCCACCTCACCTTCAACGGCGAGATCCTCAACTATCGCGAACTGCGCCGGGACCTGGACTACCCGTTCACCACGCGCGGTGACACCGAGGTGCTGCTGGCCATCTACGAGCGGTACGGGGCCGCCGGGGTGAGCCGCCTGCGCGGCCAATTCGCCTATGCCATCCACGATTCCGCGACCGGTGAGACGCATCTGTTCCGGGACCGGCTCGGCATTCTGCCGCTGTACTACTACGCCACCGATACCGTCTTCGCCTTCGCCTCCGAGATCAAGGCGCTCTACCCGCTCATCGAGGCGCCGCGGGTGGACACCGTCAGCCTGCACGATTTCCTGGCGCATCGATCGGTGCCCGCGCCTTACACCTTCATCGAAGGGGTGCGCAAAGTTCCGCAGGGCCATCACCTGGTGGTGCGCGCCGACGGGACCATCCGCATCGAGGCGTACTGGAAGCTGCCGGATCCGTCCGAGGAACTGGATGTCAGCCCGGCCGCAGCCGTCGACCTGCTCGATCAGGCGCTGCGGGAGTCGGTGCGCGATGCCCTGACCGCGGATGTGCCGGTGGGCGCGTACCTTTCGGGCGGCGTCGACAGCAGCCTCATCTGCGCCCTGGTGGCCCGGGAGCGCGGGGGAGCGGGACTGCACACCTTCTCCGCCGGTTTCGGCGACTCCCGGGTCGACGAAACCCATTGGGCGCGTAAGGCGGCGCTCATCGTCGGCAGCGACCACCACGAAACCACCGTCACCGCGAGCCATTTCCAGGACGAATGGGCGCGGCTGAGCTGGCACCGGGACGCACCGCTGTCCGAACCCGCCGATGTCGCGGTGTACCGGCTGGCGCAATTGGCCCGGGAACACGTGAAGGTGGTGCTGTCCGGGGAGGGCAGCGATGAATTGTTCGGCGGCTACCCGAAATATCAGTTCGCGCGGGCCACCCGGCTCGCCGGGATGATTCCGGGCGGCCCGCTGCGGCTGCTGGAACAGCGGCTTCCGGCCAGCCGGGCGCGTTTGACCGTTGCGCTGCGGGCACTTTCGGAGCCGACGTACGCCGAGCGCATGCGCGGCTGGTTCGCACCCTTCACCACTCGTGAACGGGACCGGTTGCTGGGCGGACCCGCCCAGCGCGGTGTCCTGGACCCCTATCTGGCCGGACGCGGAGATCCGCTGCGCCGCATGCTGCACGCCGATGTGCACACCTGGCTCGCGGACAATCTGCTCGAACGCGGCGACCGCATGTCCATGGCCGCCTCGCTCGAACTGCGCCCGCCCTTCCTGGATCACCGGGTCGCCGAACTGGCCTTCCGGCTGCCGAGCGGCGTCAAGGTGCGGGGCGGCAGCTCCAAATGGATCGTGAAAGAGCTGGCGCGCAAACACCTTCCGGTGGATCTGGTCGACCGGCCCAAGGTCGGGTTCAAGGTGCCGTTGGACGAATGGTTCCGCGGACATCTGCGCGAAATGGCCTTCGACCTGCTGGACGGACCGTCATCGTTCGTCGGCGAGCATTTCGACCGCACCGCGGTGCGCCGCCTGCTGGAGGCGCACACCACGGGCGGCCGCGATGAACAGCCGCGCATCTGGACGCTGCTCTCACTCGAGGTCTGGCATCGCGAACTCCAGCGGCGGCTGGTCGGTTAGTACGCGCCGTCGCTGCGCGCCACCGCGAAGATGGTGCGCTTGATGATCATGAGATCCTGCACCATGGACCAGTTCTCGACATAGGACAGGTCCAGGCGCACGGCTTCCTCCCAGGACAGATCCGAGCGGCCCGAGACCTGCCAGAGCCCGGTCACACCCGGTTTCACCAGCAGGCGGCGGCGGACCTTACCGTCATAGCGCTCGACCTCACTGCGCATGGGCGGGCGCGGGCCGACCACGCTCATCTCACCGCGGATCACATTGATGAACTGCGGCAACTCATCCAGGCTCAGGCGGCGCAGCACGCGCCCGATCGGGGTGACGCGGGGGTCCTCGCGCATCTTGAACAGCAGTCCCGCGCCCTCGTTCTCGGCCTGGAGATTGTGCAGTTCCTTATCGGCGTCCTCACACATGCTGCGGAACTTGATCATGCGGAACGGCTCGCCGTTCAAGCCGATCCGCTCGGATCTGTAGAAGACCGGACCCGGACTGGTGAACTTGACCATCAGCGCGATGGCGATCATGACCGGTGACACCGCCAGCAGCGCGAGCGTGGCGAAGACGAAATCGAAGACCGTCTTGCCGAAGGATTTGGCGCGGTCGTACTGCGGCTTCTCGATATGCAGCAGTGGCAGATTCGCGACCGGGCGAATCGATAGCCGCTGATCGGCCACATCCACCACGCCCGGGGTCACCACCAGATCGATGCCCAGCGGGGCCAGCTTCCAGACCAGGTCGTTGATGCCGTGGGTGCCGAGCTCCTCGATGGCGGCGATGGCCACGGTATCGGCGGCGACCGCTTCTGCCGCGTCCAGCACCGAGGTCTCGGTCAGAATCGGCAGATCGGCATTGTCGGCCGCGTCCACCGTCTCATCGGCGGCGTACGGGATGTACACGCCGGTCACCGAATAGCCAACGGCCGCATCGCGTTCGAAACAGCGCATGATCTCGCGGGCCGAATCCGGGCGGCCCACAACGAGAACCGAGGTGAGGTACTGCCCGGCGCGACGGCGGCGGGCCGCGTACTTGCGCCAGAGCATGCGATTCAGGATCAGGCCGAGCAGACCGACCGGTAGTGCGATGCCCAGATAGCCGCGTGCGAAATCCATCCGCAGCAGTAGCGAGACGATCGCTATCAGCCCGAACAGGCGCATGGTGGCCGCGATGACGCGGCGGTATTCGTCCGGGCCGGTACCGATGACGGTGGTCGACCAGGCATTGCCCACCGCCAGGAATACCACCCAGGTCAGGGCCAGCAGCACCGAGATGACCGAATAGCCGATGCGCGCGTCACCCGCCCAGTCCAGCGGAGAATCGTAGTTGAGTCCGCCGAAGCGGATGAGCTGGGCCAGGGCGATCGACCCGCAGACCACCAGGGTGTCGGTAATGCGCAGCCGCCGGCCGTATTCGGCCTGCCAGTGCCGTTTGCCCGAAGGTCGCGGCGAGATGCGGTGCGTGGTATTGCGGTCGAGCGTTTGTTCCCCGTCGAGCTGGAAGGCCATGCTGGAGCTCCATCGTGCGGCACTTGAGCCTCGTGGCAATCCCCCCGATCGGACGCCCGAGCTGATACTACTGGTTTCGTTCGCCGCACGGCCAGCATTACGGGAACCGGATAGGTTGACACCCAACGGATTTCGCTCGGTTCGGCGGGGTGCGCGGAAATCAAGTGAAACCTATTTACTAATAGGTGTTCACAAACGGGGGTGTGGTGTGGTTCACTGCTCCGGAACGTGTTCCAAAGGAGGTACCCGTGTCCGCGCCGTCCATCCCCACCGGGTTCGACTTCACCGATCCCGACCTGCTCGCCAAGCGTCTTCCCGTCGAGGAGTTCGCCGAACTCCGCCGCACCACGCCCATCGCCTGGGTTCCCCAGGTGGGCAGTGGATTCAAAGACGACGGCTACTGGGCCGTCACCAAAATGGATGACATCAAGGAGATCTCGAAGACTCCGGAGGTGTACTCCTCCGAGGAGAACACCGCGGTCATCCGCTTCTACGACGACATCATGCGGGAGGAGATCGAGGTCCAGCGCTATCTGCTGCTGAACCAGGATCCGCCCCGGCACACCAAGCTGCGCCGCATCGTGTCCAAGGGCTTCACCCCGCGCGCGGTGGAATCGCTGCGCAACGCGCTGCGCGACCGCGCCGAGCGAATCGTGCACGAGGCCAAGAAGACCGGCTCCGGCGACTTCGTCACCCAGGTCGCCTGCGAGCTGCCGCTGCAGGCCATCGCCGAGCTCATCGGAATTCCGCAGGAGGATCGCGGGCGGATCTTCGACTGGACCAACCAGATGATCTCCTACGACGATCCCGACTTCGAGGGTGACCACAAGGTCGCCACCGCCGAGGTCATGGGCTACTCGTGGAATCTGGCCGAGGAGAAGCGCAAATGCCCGGTCGACCTCGACGGCCACGGCGACATCATGTCCACGCTGCTCAATGCCGACGTCGACGGTGAGGCGCTGGCCTCGGACGAATTCGCCTGGTTCGTCATCCTGCTGGCCGTCGCCGGCAACGAGACCACGCGCAATGCCATCACCCATGGCATGAAGGCGTTCGTCGACAATCCGGAGCAGTGGGAGATCTACCGCGAGCAGCGTCCGCGCACCGCTCCCGACGAGATCGTCCGCTGGGCCACCCCGGTCATCGCCTTCCAGCGCACGCTGCTGCAGGACACCGTGCTCTCGGGTGTGGAGATGAAGCAGGGCCAGCGCGTCGGAATGTTCTACTCGGCCGCGAACTTCGATGAAGAGGTCTTCGACAAGCCGTTCGAGTTCAACGTCCTCCGGAACCCGAATCCGCATGTAGGCTTCGGCGGCACCGGCACCCACTTCTGTGTGGGAGCCAACCTCGCCCGCCTGGAGATCGACCTCATGTTCAACGCCATCGCCGATGTGATGCCGAACCTGAGCCAGGTCTCGGACCCGGTCCGGCTGCGTTCGGGCTGGCTCAACGGCATCAAGAGCTGGCAGGTCAAGTACGAATGATCGATCGTGCCCCGATCATTTGATATGGAGTGAGCATGAGTGAACCACGCCGACGCGGACGAGTGCCTGCGGTAAGTGACGCAGATATTCGCCGCGTCGCGCGGTCACTGCTGGTGGAGCAGGGACCGGACGCGATCACGCTGCGCGCCATCGCGCGCGAGCTGGGTATCACCGCGCCCGCGCTCTACCGGTACTACGAATCCCGCGACCAATTGGTCGCGGAGATCCGCACCGACGTCTGCAACGATCTCGCGCAGGCGCTCTCGGCCGCGACGGACGGGTTGCCCGATGACGCGGGCCTGCGCTTCTTCGCGGTCTGCCGCGGCTTCCGGCAGTGGGCGCTGGACCACTCCCGTGAATTCACCCTGGTCTTCGCCTCACCCAGCGCCGCCGAATCCGGCAGCACCATGCAGCAGTTCGGCGAACCCGTCGGCCGCCTCTTCCTGGAGGCCGCCGGCCGCCTGCTCACCGAATTCGACGTGGTCACACCGCCTTTGGAATTCATCCCCGATGACCTCCGCGACGACCTCGTCGCCTTCCAGACCGAACTGCTCGGCGTCCTGGCCGGTTCCGGTCAGAAATTCCCCGCCGAAAAACTCGACCTCGGCGTCAGCTACGTGATGATCCAATTCTGGGCCCGCCTCTACGGCCACGTAACCCTCGAGGTCTTCGGCAACTACCCCATCCCGATCACCCACCCGGACGTGTTGTTCGACGCCACCCTCGCCGATATCGGCCGCAGCATCGGCGTGGTCGGCTGAGGTCAGCGCACCGCCAGGGCTATCACCTGGGTGAGCTGCTTATCGCTGAAGTTGTTATCGCTCACCAGAATCAGCGTGCGCTCGCCCGACGGCAGCCGCGGACCCCAGGTCATGCCCTCGATATTGTCGAGCGCGGACAGGCCGATATCGTCCAGACCCACCAGCAGGCGTTTGGCCGCCGGGCGCGCCGTGGTCAGCGGTGCGTTCAGCACATTGTCGGCGGCGCTCAGATCCGCCTCGTAGATCCGGATCTTATTGCCGACACCCATCGCGAAGGACCGTTCCAGCACAAGGAATTTCGCCGGATCGATGGGATCGGCGGCCAGGATCGAGGCCACGCCGTTCATGCTCTGTCCCGGCTCCGGGCGCGATTCGGCGAAGGGTGGTTCGAGTTGATACGGGTACTGGGCGAGAATCGGGCCGAATCGGGTCTGCACGGTGAACCGCGACCGGGCCGAGGCCGGATCATCCTGTAGCAGTGGGCCTTCCATCGCGGTCACGAAAAGTGAACCGGCCGCGGCGAAGCTCGCGCCCTCCAGGGCGAGATTGCGTTGCGGGCCGGAACCCGGGAGCATCCGTTCATTGTCGGGGATCGGCTGTTCGGTGACGAACGCGCCATCCGGATGCGTCACCCGCACGGACGGGTCCTGCAGGGTCGCGTCGACGCGCTCGCCCTCCTGTGTCCACCAGTAGTCACCGGACCACGGATCTACCCGAATCTCCTCCGGGTCCACCGATTTCGGGGCGTAGCCGGAACCGGCGGCGGTGCGCAGCGCATGTGTTCCGGTGAAGGTCACCGGGCCCAGGCCCGCGGTTCCCACCTCGAATCGCGCGGTGTAGAACCGGGCCGGATTCACATCCGACCTGTCATCGCTGATCAGCACGTATTCACCGGTGGCCGGTCGATAGTCGATACCGGACAGGCCACCGACGACGGTGCCGTCGAATGTCAGGCCGTACGGCACGATCTGTTCGCCGAGCAGGCGGACGGGGGCGTCGGCGGGCGCGGCGTGCGCGCCGACGATGGTTGTGGGAAAGACGGCGAGCGCGCCGCACAGTGCGGCCAGCATGCGGAGATTCGACACGGTGCAGACCCTATCGACTCGCCCGGGCGCATGCCGGCCGCCACTGGGGACGGTGTCAGCGCGCGGTCTCCACCAGCTCCCCGACATCGGTCAGGCGCGGATCATCCTCCAGAACCGGTTCGCCCAAACCGATTCGGCGTTGCAGGCGCTGCATCCACCTGGGTGCCCACCAGACGGCATCGCCCAGCAGGCGCATGGTCGCCGGAACCAGGAACATGCGCAGCACGGTCGCGTCGATGAACAGGGCGGCGATCATGCCGTACGCGATGTACTGCATGAGAACCAGATCCGAGAACGCGAACGCGCCGGTGACCACCAGCAGGATCAGGGCGGCGGCGGTGATGATGCCGCCGGTTTGGGCGGTGCCCTTGACGATCGATTCCTCGGTGGTCGCGCCCCGCGAACGCGCTTCGACCATGCGGGAGACCAGAAATACCTCGTAATCGGTGGACAGGCCGTAGACGATGGCGATGATCAGGACCAGCATGTTGGCCTGGCCGGGTTGGGGGGTGAAGTTCAGCAGGCTCGCGCCGTGGCCGTCCACGAAGATCCACGTCACGATGCCCAGGGTGGAGCCGAGGCCGAGGCCGCTCATGAGCGCGGCCTTGATCGGCAACACCAGGGAGCCGAAGGTCAGGAACATGAGCAGGGTGGTGGTCAGCAGGACCAGGGCGATCATCCAGGGCATGCGCGCCAGCAGGGCGTCGATGCTGTCCTTCTGTAGTGCGGGTACGCCTCCGACGAGCACCCGCATCCCGTCCGGGAGTTCCATATGCCGTAGATATTCGATGGTCTGCCCGGCGTCGTTGATATCGGCGACCGGGGCCTTGGTGCGATAGATATCCGGCTGCGAGGCCGAGCGGGTGGGAATGTCGAACGGTGCCACCAGGCCCGGGGCCTTATTCGCCAGATCCCAGACCGGGCCCACCGCAGCCGAATTGGCCGAGTCGAACACCAGCTCGATCGGATCGGATTTGCGTACCGGGAAGTAGTGGTCGATCTGCTCCTGCGCCACACGGGTCGGATTGTCCGGCGGCAGATACTTTTCGCTGAAGCCGCCGAAGACCAGATTGCGCATCGGCAGGATCAACAGGAACAGGCCGATGAGCAGCGGTGCGGCGACTATGCGCGGATGCTTCACGACCCAGCGGGTGGTGCGCGTCCAGAATCCGCTCTCCCGTGTGGCTTTGGACTTGGTGCGCCGGAACCGCTCCAGCCCGAAAGCGTCCACGCGCGGACCCAGAATCGCCAGCAGCGCGGGCAGTACCGTGAGCGCGGTCAGTGCCGCGATGCTCACCGTTGCGATCGCGCCGTACGCGATGGATTTCAGGAAGCCCTGCGGAAACAGCAGCAGCCCACCGAGACTCGCCACAATCATGGTCGCGGAGAACACCACCGTGCGCCCAGCCGTCATCACCGAACGCCGCACCGCCGAACGGGTGTCGTACCCGGCGGCGAGCTCCTCCCGGAACCGGCTCACGATGAACAACCCGTAATCGATCGCCAGCCCCAGCCCGATCATCGAAACCACCGGGGAAACAAAGGTATTCACCTCTGTGAAGTTGGTGATGAACCGCACTACGCCGAACGCGCCGAAAATTGTGAGCAGACCGATGGCCAGCGGCAGTGCGGCCGCTACCACACCGCCGAAGATGAAGAACAGCAGCAGTCCGACCAGCGGAATCGCCAGCAGCTCCATGCGGTGGATATCGTCGGCCACCGTATCGCTCAGCGTCACCGCTACCGGTTGCAATCCGCCTACCTGGACGTCATAACCCGGAATGCCGAAGTCGTTCTTGACCGCTCGATAGCTTTGCAGCAGCTCGGTATCGTTGGTGCCGCGCAATGCGATCGCTGCCAGCGCCCGCGTGTGATCCTTAGTCGCCAGAGCTGGTGTGACACCGCCGGTTTCGGTCGGCCAGTAACTGCCCCGGATACTCGCGATCTGATCCGGATGATCTATCGGCAAGCTTCGCAGATGATCGACGACCACCTGCTTGAAGTCCGGATCATCGACGGTCTTGCCCTCCGGCGCGGTGAACAGCAACACCACGTCGACATCGTGATTCTGCTCGAACGCCGACCCCACCAACCCGGCAGCCTCGGTCGACTCCGACCCCGAATCGAACATGCCCCCCGAACTCAGATGATCATCGAGCCCTTGCCCGTAACCTCCCAAAGCCAGCAGCGCCGCTGCCACAATCCCGATGACAGCAAACCGCAAGCGGCAGGCCAGATCACCCCATCGCGCGAACAGGTTCATACGTCACGGTAACAAGCAAGATCGCCCCCGGCACCCACCCCACCCGCTGTTAACCTGCCCCGCAACGCATTACCCGCTCCCACCACCTGTTATTCACCTCCGTCCGGCAATGTGTGTTTACCTGATCCGGTGTCCGAGCTACTCGATGACCCAGCGCTGGAACGATCCTCGGTGGTCGCCAACAATTCGATGAATCGCACTCGCGGCCTGGCGGGAGTCAACAGCTACGAACGAGACCTCGGCTTCGACCCGTTCCACCTGCTGTCCGAAACTGTTCGCGCCCAGCCGGATACGACCGTCACCTGGATCGACCTGTGCTGCGGATCGGGCCGGGCGCTACTGGAGGCCGAACAGCGCTTCACCCGCGACCTCCCCGACGCCGATATCGCCCTCCTGGGCGTCGACCTGATCGACTACTTCCAGACCCGGCCGCATACCAATCGCCTGCGCCTGATCACCGCCAGCGCCCATGACTGGCACCCCGACCGCCCCGCCGACCTGGTCACCTGCGTGCACGGCCTGCACTACATCGGCGACAAACTCGCACTCCTGTCCGCCATGGCGAGCTGGCTCACCCCCACCGGCCGCCTCACCGCACACTTCGACCCACACTCCATCCGAAACCCCGACGGTTCCTCGGCCGCCCGAAAGGTGCTGGCGCACTTACGCGAAGCGGGCCTGGACTATGACCGCCGCCACCACCGCGTCACTGCCCGAGGCCCCCGATCCCTGACCTTCCCCGCCACCTACCTGGGCGCGGACGACACTTCCGGCCCCGGCTACACCGGCCAGCCCGCGGTCACCTCCCATTACAGCTGGTAGCCCACCGCGAGCGGGGTCATACGCGGGGCTTGAGGCGGGGGCGGCGGATTGTGTTGAGGCGGGTGATGATTCGGGGGCGGCGGAGGTCTCGGGCGAACCATTCGCCGAGGGTTACCCCGGCCGCGAGGGCGCAGCCGACCGCGAAGGCGCTGAAGAGTTGGTTGAGGCCGATGAGTTGTTCGTTGTTGAGGAGGGCGTAGAGGCCGCGGTAGACGCGGAGGCCGGGGAGCAGGGGAGTGATGCCCGCCAGGGTGACCACGAGGGGCGGGGTGAGGGCGCGGCGGGCCAGCAGGCCACCGGCGAGACCCACGACCACGGCCGCCACGCCGGAGGAGATGACGGGGCCGAAGCCCGCGTGCTGGACCAGGAGGTAGACCACGGTCGCGGCCGCGCCGCTGAAGGCCGCTGCCGCGAGGGCGCGGCGTTCGGCGTAACAGGCCAGGGCGAAGGCCAGCGAGGTGATCGCACCGGCGAAGAGTTTTACCGGGAGGTTGGTCAGGTCGCGGCCGGGAGACATATCGACGGTCGGGACGGTGAACTCCATGAGTTCGGCGACCCGCAGGGTGAGCACGATGCCCGCGATGATGCCGCCGGTCATCATGACCACCTCGAGCATGCGGGCCGAGGCGGTGATGGGCGCGCCGGTAATCGCGTCCTCGACCGAGCCGACGAGCTGTAAACCGGCCAGCAGCACGGCGATTCCGGCCGCGATGATCAGCGCGGGATCCAGTTTGAGATGACTTGCGAAGGTGGACACCAGGACCGCGGGCGATGCGGCTATCGCACCGCCGACCATGTGCTGGAAGAAGAAGGGCAGACCCCGCCGGTTCAATCGGCGATTGGTCCGGTCGATCATCCAGGTGGTCGCGAAACTGATCGCCGCGATCAGCAGTCCGCCGTTCAGGAGCAAGGCCACCCCCGCCGCCATGAACGCCCACCCGAAGGTGGAGATCCACCGGTTGTACGGATGCGGCGCGGAGGTGATGGCGTCCAGCGCCTCGAGCGCTTCCTCCGGCGGCACCAACTCGCGGCGAATACGCCGGGTGAGCCGATCCACCGCCGCCAATCGCGTGAAATCCAGCGACCGGTAATGCACAACGCGCATGGTGCTCGCGGGCGGCATGGTCGGCCCGCGATCGGCCGAAATACGAATCGAGTTATAGGTGACATCGATATCGCAATTGGAGAGCCCGTAGGTCGAGGCGATGAATTCGATTTGATCGGTGGTGTCGGTAACCGCCGTTCCGGCGGAGAGGACCACTTCTCCTACCCGCTCCGCGAGATCCAAAACCTGGGTGACCGTCGCGTCATCGGTCAGATCGATCGGCTGCAGCGGCGCGGGCGCCTCGACAACCGCGTCCGCCATCGCATTGCGGTCGGCCACCGCGCGATCGACGACGCTGGTCAGCAGTAGTCGCCACCGCCCGCGCAGGCCCGCCACGGCCCCGCGAGGTTCGGTAGCCAGATCATTGCTCACAGGAGAAAAGTACACGGGTGCGATAGATCACCGGGTCGACCAGGTCTATGCAAGTAGTGTTTTGAACTATGGCGAACGGTGGCGATCAGATAGCGGAACATCTACGCGCGGCCCTCGATGGTTCGTGGCGACATGTGCGGGAGAAGGCCCGGGAACACCTCGACGACGACCGCCTTTACGGCGATCCCTACCTCGATTACAAATCCGCGCGAGCGCGGGTGCTGGAACAAATGCATCTGGTGTCCTCCTTCGGATGGGCCGAACTCGGCTTCGGCCGCATTTCCGGTGGCGCCAGCGATCCGGGCGCGGCCGTCACCGCGCTCGAGATGCTCGCCTACACCGATCTGTCGCTGTGGGTGAAATGCGGTGTGCAGTGGGGACTTTTCGGCGGCGCGGTCGACAACCTCGGCACCGAACGGCATCAGCGGTACATCGAGAAACTGCTGCCCCTGGAATTGCTCGGCTGTTTCGCCATGACCGAAACCGGTCACGGCAGCGATGTGGCCAATCTGGAGACCACGGCCACCTACGATCCCGCGACCCAGGAATTCGTCGTACACAGCCCAACTCCCTCCTCGCGCAAGGACTACATCGGCGGCGCCGCCGAACACGCCCGCATGGCAGCGGTTTTCGCGCAGCTGGTGACCGGCGGTGAGACCAGGGGCGTGCACTGCTTCCTGGTGCCGATCCGCGATGACGCGGGCGTTGATCTGCCCGGCGTCACCACCTCCGACGACGGTCTCAAAGGCGGTCTGCCCGGCGTCGACAACGGCCGAATCCTGTTCGACCACGTGCGAATTCCGCGTGAGAATCTGCTCAATCGCTATGCCGACGTCGCACCCGACGGTACCTACAGTTCCGAGATCGTCAACCCCAGCCGTCGCTTCTTCACCACCCTCGGCACCCTCGTGCGGGGCCGGGTCAGCGTCGGCGGCGCGGCCGCGGCGGCGGCCCGCGTGGCGCTGAGCATCGCGGTGCACTACGCCGAACAGCGCCGCCAATTCGCCGATCCCGATACCGGCGAGGAGACCGTGCTGATGGACTACCGCAGCCATCAGCGCCGGCTATTGCCGCTGGTCGCCCGCGCCTACGCACTGCAATTCGCACAGAACGATCTGGTGCGCCGCATGCATCTGGTGCAGACCGGTCAGGATCTGGCCCCCGGGGCGCAGCGCGCACTCGAGAAGCGCGCCGCCGGCTTCAAGGTCGCCCAGACCCGGCACGCCACCCGCACCATTCAGGAATGCCGCGAAGCCTGCGGCGGCGCGGGCTATCTCACCGAGAACCGGCTCGTCACCCTCAAGGCCGACAGCGACGTGTTCACCACCTTCGAGGGCGACAATCTGGTGCTGACCCAGCTGGTCGCGAAGGATCTGCTCACCGCCTACTCCGATGAGGTCCGCGATCTGGACGCCCTGGGCTGGGTCAGGTTCGCCGCCACCATCGCCCGCGATGAGGTGCGGGAACGCTCGGGCGTGCGCCAGCTCATCCAGCGGCTGCGTGACCGCACCGGGGAGAGTGTCGACGACGCCGACCTGTCCCGCCGCGCGGTGCAATTACAACTCTTCGCCGACCGCGAGGACTACCTGGTCCGCACCGCCGGGCATCGACTTCGCGCCCGCGCCAAGGAAACCGGGCCGTTCGAGGCGTTCAACAATGCCCAGGACCACATTCTGGCGGCGGGCACGGCGCATATCGACCGGCTGGTGCTGGAGGCGTTCATCGAAGGTATCGCGGGCATCGAGGACGATGAGGCGCGCGAACTCGCCGAAACCGTCTGCGACCTCTTCGTTTACACCTCGATCGAGGAGAACCAAGCCTGGTACATCATGCACCGGTTCATGTCGGTGGAACGTGCCAAGAATGTCCGGCGCGGGGTCAATGAGCTGGTGGATCGCCTGCGCCCCAGCGCCTTGACCCTCATCGACGGTCTCGGCGTGCCCGAGAAGATGCTGCGCGCGGCCATGCTCGAATCGCCCGCGCCGTAGCAATCGCCACACCCGCACTGCCGCATCATGAACCATGGTGCGGCAGTGTCTCGTTGAGATATGTGACATATTCGATGCCGATCGAGCCGAGCGGTCCCGGCGCATAGTTTGTACTACAAGAAGTAGTAGAAGCTATCGACACGGGGTGGAGAACAATGTCGACGACCATGGCGCGGTGCGCGATTCGCGCGGGAGGGCTCCGATGATCACCAGGCTCATCACACCGGCGATCCGCGCACCGAAACTGGTGCTGGCCCTGGTGGGCATCGCGTTCCTGCTGTGCGGCGTACTGGGATCCCAGGCCGCCGCCCGGCTGACCAACGGCGGCTTCGTCGCCTCGGACTCCGAATCCGCGCTGGCGGCGGACATTCTGGCGCAGAACTTCGGCATGTCCGGAATGCAATTGGTGCTGACCCTCGAATCCGACGGCGGCGCACAGGGACCGGCGGCCACCGCGCGCGGCAGCGATATCGCCAAGCGACTGAAGAGCGACAACCGGGTCGTCAAGGCCGTATCCCCGTGGACCGAAACACAATTGAGCTCCACCCTGATCAGCCGCGACGGTAAGATCGGCCTGATCGTGGCCGGCGTGCGCGGCGATGAGAACACCGCACCCGCCGCCGCGGCCGATATCGCGAACGAATACCTCGGCGCCCGCGACGGCATCACCGTTCACGCGGGCGGTCAGGGCATGGTGTGGTCCGAGACCGGTAAACAGACCCAGCGCGACCTCGCCCTCGCCGAGGCCATCGCCCTGCCGCTCACCATCGTGCTGCTCATCTGGTTCCTCAGAAGCGCTGTGGCGGCGGCCATTCCATTCATCACCGGTATCGCCGCCATCGCGGGCACCAGCGCACTGCTGTACCTGGTGACCCTGTTCATGGACCTGTCGGTGTTCGCGCTGAACATCACCACCGCGATCGGCCTGGCGCTGGCCATCGACTACTCACTGCTCATCATCGGTCGCTACCGCGAGGAGATAGCGAACGGCCGCGACCGCGAACAGGCGCTCATCCTGGCCATGCAGCGCGGCGGTCGCGCGGTCGCCTTCTCCGGCACCACGGTCGGCATCGCGCTCATCGGAATGCTGTTCTTCCCCACCACATTCCTGCGCTCGCTCGCGGTCGCCGGACTCGCGGTGGTGGCGCTGTCCATCGTGCTGAGCCTGACCCTGGTACCGGCATTGCTGGCCGTGCTCGGCGAACGCATCAATCGCAAACCGCTGCGCGAGGCCCGTCCGGTCCAGGAGAGCTTCCTGTATCGGGTGGCCCGCATCGTGCAGCGACGGCCCGCGGTGTGCGCCCTGCCGGTGCTGGCCCTGCTGATCCTGCTGGGGCTGCCCATCTTCGGGCTCAAACTCGGTATGCCCGATGACCGGGTACTGCCCACCTCACTGGAATCACGTCAGGTCGGCGATCTGCTGCGCGAACGCTTCGACGACAATGCCACCGGCACAGTGCATATCGTCTTCCAGCTGCCGAACCGCTATGCGCACATCGGCGATCTGAGCGCGTATTCGGCTGCGCTGTCCCAGGTTTCGGAGGTCAAGGCGGTCACCGGACCGGCGGGCACCTTCATCGGCGGCAAGGTCGCCGGTCCCGCCGATCCGGCGGGGACCGATAACGAGGGCGGTGCGCATCTGACCGTCACCTCCGGCGTCGACCCGTATTCCGTTCAGGGACAACGACAATTGACCGCCTTGCGCGCGGTGGAACAGCCGCCCGGCGTCACCACCCTGTTCGGCGGCCTCGCCCAGCAGAACGCCGACTCCGCCGCGGGCATCAAGGAAGGCTTCCCGAAAGCGGTCATCTGGATCGCCCTGACCACGTTCATCCTGCTGCTCCTGCTCACCGGCAGCGTGGTGCTCCCGCTCAAAGCCCTGGTGCTCAATATCCTCTCGCTCTCGGCGACCTTCGGCGCGCTGGTCTGGATCTTCCAGGACGGCCACCTGGGCGGGCTCGGCACCCTGGCCACCGGGTACACCATCGCCACGCTGCCGGTGCTGTTGTTCTGCGTGGCCTTCGGACTCTCGATGGACTACGAGGTGTTCCTGCTCGCCCGCTTCACCGAGGAATGGGAGCGTTCGGACAAGACCCGCGCCGACAATGACAATGCGGTGGCGCTGGGCATCGCGCGCTCGGGCCGCATCGTCACCGCCGCCGCCCTGCTCATGTCCGTGATCTTCCTCGGTATCGCGACCAGCGGGGTCACCATGAATCGCATGCTCGGCCTCGGTCTGGCTGTCGCGGTGCTGATGGACGCCACTCTGGTCCGCATGGTGCTGGTTCCGGCGTTCATGCGGCTGATGGGCACCGCCAACTGGTGGGCTCCGGCGCGATCCCGCCCACTGCTGGAGAAAGCCGCGCTGCGGGACTGAGTCCGATTCGCGGCTATCGTGGCGGCGTGACCCGATCGATCGCGCTCGCCCCGAACCGGCTGGACTCGCTGGCCAGACAAGCCGCGCTGCCCGCGCTCATCCTCGCGGCCGTGATCGTGACCATCGTTGTGCCGCAATTCTTTCCGGCCGACGGCGGGCCGACCGGACTGGACAACTCACTGGACGGGCATATCCACTCGTCCTTCGACGGGCACCAGTGGCTGTACCGGCTGCTGGTCGCCCCGAGCAACAACTACATCGTCATCCCGCTGCAATTGGGTGCGGCGGTGTGGTTCGGGTACCGGCGGCGCTGGTGGGCGGCCGGGTTCATGATCGTCGGACCCGAACTCGCCATCCTGGTGAACTCGTTCGCGCTCAAGCCCTTCTGGGACCGGCACCTGCACCACTATCTGGCCTATCCCAGCGGTCACACGGTGCAGCTGGTCGCGGTGGTCACCGCGCTGGCGCTGATCAGCGAATCGACGCGGGCGCGGGTGACGATCGTGGTGATCATGGCCGTGGTACTGCCCGCGGTACTGGTCGGCATGGTGGGTATGGGCTATCACCATCCGACCGATGTCATCGGCGGCACCGCCGCCGCCATCGCGATGGTGACGGCGGCCTATCTACCGTGGCGCTGGTTCGCCGCCCGCCAGGGCGAGCGGCTCGGCGATACCGACGAAGACCTCAGCCGTACGCCACCACTCCCGCGATGATCATCCAGAGCACCCACAGCACCGCCACGATCATGCCCAGGGTGAGCATCACCCGCATGAACCCGCGGCCGAAATTGATATCCCCGTGCTCGCGCGGATACAGCTGGGTCGGCGCGAACCACGGCGTCGGCACCCGGAACGAACCACCGGCCGCCGCCGCGTCGGCCTCCAATTGCGCCTGCTCCTCGGCATAGGCCTCGGCCTGGGCCTGCTGCGGGCCGCCGTGCCACAGCGTGATGTCCACCGGACCCAGGAAGCCCTCGTTCAGAAGTTCCTGCGGTGCGGGCAGATACGGCAGAATCCCCAGCCCGCGGAACGCCCACGCCACATCATTGGCCGACCACTGCGGCCGCCCGCGCGAGGACAGCCCGACGAAATAATCGTGCAGCCGCTTGGGATCATCGCCGACCAGCACCTCGAAACTCGGATCGCTCCAGAGCTGGGTCACCCGCAGTTTCGACTCCGGCGGCGGCACCACCAGCACCGCGCCGTGCACCACGCGCTGCCCCAGCCCGCGCTCGGCCAGCCAATTCTGTAGCGCGAAGGTGTGATCGCGGGATTTGTCCAGCGGTGTGCGCTTGTCATTGCCCTCGAAGTTGATCAGCTTGTCGCCGACCCGCCACGGCCCGTTGAGCGGAACCTCGAGCTCACCCTCCATGCGTTCCACCAGGGCCTCGGCCTCGATGACCACGCAGCTGGACGGCGTCCAGATCACCGCGTCGAACGGATACAGCCGATCACCGTGGAACAGGCTGCAATTGACGGTCGCCACACCCTTGGGATCGCCGCTGCCCTTCCAGGTGCGCAGCCAATCGATCAGAACCTTCTCCGCATGTGTGCCAGCGGGATTCTGCACTCGAACGAGCATCGGCGCCGCACCTCTCTCGTCGAAATCGATACCGGCAGTCAAGAAAATGGTACGGACGCTCCGCACCCGCCGCCCAGATTTGCGGCCTGTCGTGTGTCGGTCGGCGGGTCAGGCCATTTCGGCGGGTAATCGCCCTTCCTTCACCGCGGTCACCAGCTGGCCGTGATCGACCTCGACCCGATCGGCGTAGCGCACCGCGAAAGCCGCCACCGCCTCGTCGAACGCCTCGGCGTCATCGAGGTATCCGGCGACCAGTCGCGGATCCACCGAGCGCGCGTGCGCCCGCGCCAGCAGCGCGCCCGCCAGCCGTCCGTAATCGTCGAGCAGGCCCGCGTCCAGGGCCGAGGGATCGATGCCGCCCTTGAGATTCCGGAACTGCCGCACGATGAACGGCAACTGCCGCCCGTCGATGGTCAGCGTGGTCCAGCCCAGCAGGATATCGGTCTCGGCCTGAACATGCCTGGCGCCCTGCACGATTCGCTCACCCTCGTGCCGGGCGGGCACGGGCGGCAGATACGGCGTCAGCGCGGACGGCGCGGCCTGTTTGATCTGCAGCACCAGCACCTCATCGCCATTGCCGTGCAGCAGCGCCAAATAGCTGTGCAGGCCCACACTTCCGGTGCCGACAATACGGAAAGCGATGTCGGACACCGTGAATCGGGTAATGAGATTGCGCCGCGACTCGCGCAGCGTGCCCACGTATCCGCTCAGCCCGTCGATCACCGCATCGGCGACCCCGGACCCGACCGGGGTCAGCAGCGGCGGATCGGCCACGAATCGCCTACCGCCGAAACCGGTTACGTGATCCTCGAGATGTTCGGTCCACTTGCGCACCACCTTGGCGCTGGTGTTCTTGCGCGCCTTCTTGGCGGCCTTGCGGAAATGCTCCAGCAGCGGATCGGCGCTGGCCTTGGCGATCACCGATTCATCCGGCAGCGCCGTCCACGAGGTCAGGAACGGCTGTGTCGCGAGCTCGGCCACCGCCAGCCGGTACGACCGGGCGGCATCGCGGGCCGCGGCCAGGCAGTCGTCTTCCGACGCCCCGCCTTCGCGGCCCGCGAGCACCAGACTGGCGGCCAGACGCTCGAGGTCCCACTCCCAGGGCCCCGGCGCGGTCTCGTCGAAATCATTGATATCCATCACGATTTCACCGCGCGGGGTGCCGTAGAGACCGAAGTTCGCCGCATGCGCGTCACCGCACAGCTGTGCCGTCAGGCCACTGCTCGGACCGCTCGCAAGATCAGCCGCCATGAGCCCGGCGGACCCCCGGAAGAACGAATACGGCGACGCCGCCATCCGCCCGATGCGCAATGGCAGCAGGTGTGGCAAACGTCCAGCATTACTGGCATCGATGAAGTCGAGCACTCCCGGCCGGGACGCGGACACCGCGGCCCGATCCCGCGATTCGACCGGGGTGCGGTCGCGCAGCGCCCGGCCGCGATCCCACACCTCCTGCGACGACACGGGGGTACGGAAGTCGATCACGTTGGAGCACACAACGTTCCAACCTACCGGTGGGCGCGATCGCACGCGAGACGACCGGAACCACCCGATCAGTGGTCCCGGTCACCGGGAGTCAGTGCGCGGGCACCGGCGGATCCACCGGGAAGATCGGCAGCCGCAGCGCGCCCGGGGCGGACTCGGGCACGGTCGGCTGTTTGGGCTGCACCGGGCTGATCCGGCGGTACGGCTGCCCCAGCTCGGGCCGGGGATCTGCGTCATTGCGATTGGGCCAGAACGCCATTGCCCGCTCGGCCTGCGCGGTGATGGTCAGCGACGGATTCACGCCCAGATTCGCCGTCACCGCCGACCCGTCCGCGATATGCAGTCCCGGATATCCGAAGACCCGCTGATACGGGTCCACCACACCCGCCTCGGGGCCCTCGCCGATCACGCAGCCGCCGATGTAGTGCGCGGTCGCCGGGATATTGAACACATCCATGATCAGCGAGTGCACATCCCCGTCGACCTTCTTGCCGAACCGCCGGCCCACCTCGTGCGCCAGCGGAATCCAGGTCGGATTGGGCTTACCCGTGCCCTGTCTGGTCTTGAGCTGACCCCAGCGGCGATACGAGGTCAGCGAATTGTCCAGGGACTGCATGACCAGCAGGATCACCGATTTATCCGAGGCATTGCGGGCATTGAGACTGCGCGCGAACACGATCGGATGCAACAGGATCGCCAGCAGGAAGCGCAGGAACCGGAACGCCCCGCCGTCCACGATCGGCACCGACATGGGGAACAGCCCGTTCTGCCCGTGCCCGTAGTGGCACACCTCGATATGGGTGTTCGGCTCGGGATGGATCGAGGAGGTGATCGCTACGCCCTGCGCGAAATCATCGCGCCCGTGACTGACCACATTGAGGATAGCCTCGGAATTGGATCGGGTCAGCTCGCCCAGGCGCGGTGACAGCTCCGGCAGCACATCCTCGTCACGCATCTTGTGCAGCAGTTTCTGCGTGCCGAGCGCGGCGGCGGCGAACACCACCTGCTCGGCGGTGAAGGTCTTGCGGTCCTTGCGAACCCAGCGATCCGAACGTGCGGTCTCCACCGCGTACCCGCCGCCCGCGATGGGCCGCACCTTGGTCACCTCGGTCAGTGCGAATACCGTGGCACCGGCCTGTTCAGCCAGGTAGAGGTAGTTCTTCGGGGTCGTGTTCTTGGCATTGTGCGGGCATCCGGTGAAGCACCGCGCGCAATGAATACAGCCGTTGCGCCGCGGCCCGACCCCGCCGAAGTACGGATCCTCGACCTCGGTCCCCGGATCGGCCTCATTGAAGAACACGCCCACATTGGTGGCGTGGAAGGTGTCGGCGACCCCGAGATCCTCGGCGACCGAGCGGATCACCTCGTCGGCGGGCGTCATGCGCGGGTTCGGCGTGACGCCCAGCATGCGCTGCGCCTGGTCGTAGTACGGCGCGAGCTCGGTCTTCCAGTCGGTGATGTGCGCCCACTGCTTATCGGTGTAGAACTCCGGCAGCGGTTCGTAGAGGGTATTGCCGTAGATCAGCGAGCCGCCGCCCACCCCGGCCGCGGAGAAGACCGCGCATTTGCCCAGCACGCTGATGCGCTGGGTGCCCGTCATGCCCAGGCGCGGAGCCCAGATCGCTTTGCGCACATTCCAGTTGGTCTTGGGGATGTCCTCGGCGTTCCAGCGGCGGCCCGATTCCAGCACGGCCACCCGGTAACCCTTCTCGGTGAGCCGCAGCGCGCTCACGCTTCCGCCGAAACCGGAGCCGATCACAACGACGTCGTAGTCGAAGTCGGGCATGGGTCTGTCCTCTCGCATGCCGGGATAACAAATGAGAAACTTATCAACTCATTCTGTCATCCGCCGGGTATGGCGGAGACCATACAACAACAAGACTCGCACGCCACCCGCCTGGAGACTCGAGGATCTTTGGGGTAAGACCAGGGTTGTGACAACCGAGCGGAACGCCGAACCGGTGTACAGCGACCGCATCCTCACCGTCCCGAACGTGCTGAGCGCGATCCGGCTCATCGGCGTCCCCGTATTCCTCTGGCTGTTGCTGGTGGAGAAGGCCGACGGCTGGGCCTTCGCCCTGCTCGTGGCCAGCGGTTTCACCGATTTCCTCGACGGCAAACTCGCACGGCTGCTTGATCAATCGTCCAAGCTGGGCGCGATCCTGGACCCGCTGGTGGACCGCCTGTATCTGCTGGCGACCCTGGCGGGCTTGCTGATTCGCGGCATCCTGCCCTGGTGGGTGGTGGTCATCCTGGTGGCCCGGGACGGCATCCTGTTCCTGACTTTGGGCATCTACAAGCGTCGCGGGCTGCCCCCGCCCGAAGTCATCTACCTCGGCAAGGCCGCCACCTTCGCGCTCATGTCCGCGCTGCCGTGGACCCTCGCGGGCCAAATGGATTGGCCCCTGGCAGGTTTCAGCCGTGCCTTCGGTGGGGCATTCCTGGTCTGGGGTACCGCCGTGTACGTCTGGACCGGCATTCTCTACGTGGGCAAGGCCATTGCCGTTTCCCGTGCGATACCGACCACGGCAGCCCCAGCCATACCGGCCGCATCGCGTGAAGATCAGTAGCCATTAGGGTGTGTGGCGAACGGATCGACGCCGATCCCGAAAGGACCGCCCGTTGAAAGGACACCGCCAGTGAGCGACCTACCCGACGACCTGCGCTACACCGAGGAACACGAATGGGTGCGCATCGCCGGCCCGGCCCGCGTGCGGGTCGGAATCACCGACTACGCGCAGTCGCAGCTCGGTGATGTCGTGTTCGTGCAGCTGCCCGACACCGACAAAGACGTCGCCAACGGCGACAGCATCGCCGAAGTGGAGTCCACCAAGAGTGTTTCGGACATCTACGCCCCGCTGGCCGGGAAAGTCGTTGCGGTGAACGAGATTCTGACGGCAGAGCCGGAGACCCTCAACACCGATCCCTATGGCGACGGCTGGATCTTCGAACTCGAGCTGGACTCGGCCGAGACCCTCGATGCCGCATACGGTGACCTGCTCGATGCCGCAGGTTATCAAGGAGTTATCGGAGGCTGAAGCAGCCTTCACAGTTCTACCTGCACGGGTGTGCCCGGGCAGGGTACGGTCAATGCCAACAGTTCCGCTGAAGGCATCAACTGCTTGCTATGGATTATTCGGTTCGAGGAGGAGAGCAAGGGTGAGCGAGAACAAGGACCCGGGTTACCAGGAGACAGCGGCAGAGACCACTTCGGTGTTCCGTGCTGATTTCCTGAACGAGGTCGACACGTCGCGCCCTGAGCAGACCGGCGAACAGCCGGTGCAAGGAGTCGAGGGTCTGCCCGCGGGTGCGGCTCTGCTGGTCGTCAAGCGCGGCCCGAACGCCGGTTCGCGGTTTCTGCTCGATCAGCCCACCACCTCCGCGGGACGTCATCCCGACAGCGACATCTTTCTCGACGATGTCACCGTCAGCCGTCGGCACGCGGAGTTCCGCCAGGATGACGACACCTTCCAGGTCGTCGATGTGGGCAGCTTGAACGGCACCTATGTCAACCGGGAGCCGGTGGATTCCTCGGAGCTGCAGAATGGCGATGAGGTTCAGATCGGCAAGTTCCGTCTCGTGTTCCTCACCGGTCCGCGTCCCGCGTCGAGTGAATCGGCGGCGGGCGCACTATAGGACCGAGCGGAATGACTGGCGCAGCGCAGTGGACGCGCGGGGGCATGTCGATAGGCTCCGTGCTGGATTTGCTGCGTCCGGATTTCCCGGACATCACCATCTCGAAGATTCGGTTCCTCGAATCGGAGGGATTGATCAGTCCGGAGCGCACTCCTTCGGGGTACCGCAGGTTCCACGTCGCCGACGTGGAACGCCTGCGGTTCGTGCTCACGGCGCAGCGGGATCAGTATCTGCCGCTCAAGGTGATCAAGGAACAACTGGAAGCGATCGACAGCGGCGCCGCGACGCTCGGAGTACGGGAAGCCCGGGTCCGAGCGGGTGGGGGAGCTGTGTCCGATTCCAGGGCTGGGTCGGATTCAAGAGAAGCCTTGGGCCCCAACGGCGATTGCCGCTTACGGCGGCTCGGCGTCGTGCCCGGTGAGGTATCGCCCGAGGAACTCCGGTTCGATCACGAGATCCGGATTCCGCGGGCGGATCTGTTGCAGCAGGCGGGAATCGACGAGAAGTTCCTCACCGAACTGATTCGCGCGAATCTCATCACGCCCGGTGCGGCAGGCTATTTCGACGCCGACGCGGTGACGCTCGCGCGCACCGCCAAGGCACTGAGTGAATTCGGTTTGGAGGCAAGGCATTTGCGTGCCTTCAAACTGGCCGCGGACCGGGAGGCGGCCATGGTCGCGCAGATCGCCGCGCCCATCGCCAAGAGCCGGGACGCGGACGCTCGCGCCCGTGCGGAGGAGACCGTGCGAGAGTTGGCGGCACTGTCGCTGACCTTGCACACCTGCCTGGTGAAGACCTCGGTGCGTGCTTCGCTCGGAGGCTGAAATCTTCGCCTAGACTCGGTGATACGGCTCGCCCCGCTGTGTCGATGGCCGGGCGGCCGGCTGAGTTTATGGGAGGCGTGCGATGAGCGAAATGCGTGTGATCGGCATCCGTGTCGAACAGCCACAGAATCAGCCCGTGCTGTTGCTCCGCGAGGCTTCCGGCGACAGGTACCTACCCATCTGGATCGGGCAGGCCGAGGCGACCGCGATCGTTCTCGAACAAGAGGGTGTCACTCCCATTCGTCCGCTCACCCACGATCTGATCAAGATCCTCATCAAGGATCTCGGGCACACCTTGAAAGAGGTGCGGATCGTGGATTTGCAGGAGGGCACCTTCTACGCTGATCTGGTGTTCGAGAACGATCTGCGTATCTCCGCGCGGCCCTCGGATTCGGTGGCCATCGCGTTGCGGGTCGGCTGTCCCATCTATGCCGAGGAGCCGGTGCTCGAGGAAGCCGGGCTCGTCATGCCGGATGAGCGCGAGGACGAGGTGGAGAAGTTCAAGGAGTTCTTGGAGTCGGTCTCGCCGGATGATTTCAAGGCCACCGACAGTTAGGCGGGGGGCGGCCGAATCGTTACCTCGACCTGTACTTAAGGTCTAGAAACACGCCGCTCGTCACGCTTGGTTCGACGCCGATGCTCCCGGGACAATCAGGAGAGTAGCCTCGACAGTTAGGCCACGCTCCAATCGTCGATGCAGTGTCCGAAATATGGCACGAGCCCGGATAGGCCAGCAGTAAGGGAGTAGTCAGTGGGAGACCAACCGCATACCCAGGATGTGGTGCAGCCAGGGCTGTTCCCCGATGACACGGTGCCGGACGACCTCGTCGGCTACCGGGTTCCCAGCGCCTGCCAGGTCGCCGGGATCACCTATCGGCAGCTCGATTACTGGGCACGGACCGGACTGGTCGTGCCGTCCATCCGCAGCGCCACCGGATCCGGTAGCCAGCGGCTGTACTCGTTCAAGGACATTCTGGTCCTGAAGATCGTCAAGCGGCTGCTCGACGCCGGCATCTCGCTGCAGAATATCCGCATAGCGGTGGACCATCTGCGCAGTAGAGGTGTCGAGGATCTGGCCGGGATCACCCTGTTCTCCGATGGCGCGACCGTGTACGAATGCTCCTCGCCGGAGGAAGTCGTCGATTTACTGCAGGGTGGGCAGGGCGTGTTCGGTATCGCGGTCGGCGGCGCCATGCGCGAGTTGACCGGGGCCATCGCCAGTTTCCCGGCCGAACGCGCCGAGGCGGGCACCGCCACCGAGCGGCCGGAAGATGAGCTCTCGTCCCGTCGTAAGGCCCGGATGGATCGCAAGACCGGATAGCGGTTCGGGGGCGCGCGAGTGTGAAATCGACCCAGGCAACATTCCTGTAACTTGCCGCCCCTTAGACTTGGCAGTGCGTCGCAGCCGTGCGGGAGAGTCCCGGGGATGCAGGTCTTTTCGAAGACCGGTGGAACCCGGGCGCCGAAGGAGCAGCACCTCCCCGTCAATCTCTCAGGCACAAGGGACCGTGCGGAGTTTCGGCGCCTCTGGAAAGCGGTGGTCGCGAGCCACCCGCCCATGGTGAAAGGGGTACGGCCGCAACGGCTGTGCCGCGAATCTCTCAGGCGCCAACGACAGAGGGGGAGGGCAGACGACGCGTCGGCCACCGGGCCGACCCCCGCCCACCCCTTTGGAGAGCAGCCGTGACCTGGACTCGATCCTTCGCCGACCGCCATATCGGACCCGACAGCGGCGAACTCGAGCGCATCCTCGCGACCGTCGGTGTGGAATCGCTGGACGAACTCGCCGCCAAGGCCATCCCGGCCAGCATTCTGGACAGCGACGGGGCCAATGGCCTGGACGCACTGCCGCCCGCGGTGAACGAGCACGAGGCGCTCGACGCGCTGGCCGCGCTGGCCGGGTCGAATACGGTGGCCACCACCATGATCGGGCTGGGGTACTACGACACCCTCACCCCGCCGGTGCTGGTGCGCAATCTCATCGAGAATCCGGCCTGGTACACCGCGTACACGCCGTATCAGCCGGAGATCAGCCAGGGGCGGCTCGAAGCCCTGCTCAACTTCCAGACCATGGTGTCCGATCTGACCGGGATGGATGTGGCCAACGCGTCCATGCTGGACGAGGCCACCGCCGCGGCCGAGGCCATGACGCTGTTGCAGCGGGCCAATCGGTCGAGCAAATCGCAGCGGCTGCTCATCGACTCAGATCTCTTCCCACAGACCCGGACCGTGCTGTTCACCCGGGCCGAACCGCTGGGAATCGAGATCGTCGAGGCCGATCTGTCCGGTGGGGAACTGCCCGAGGGTGACTTCTTCGGCGTGATCGCGCAGCAGCCGGGAGCCTCCGGCAAGATCGTCGACTGGACCGCCGTCATCGAAACCGCCCATGCGCGTGGGGCTCTCGTCGCGGTCGGCGCGGATCTGCTCGCGGCGACGCTGCTCACCTCGCCGGGAGAGCAGGGCGCGGACGCCTGCTTCGGGACCAGCCAGCGCTTCGGTGTGCCACTCGGATTCGGCGGGCCGCATGCGGGATACCTCGCGGTGCGCACCGCGCACGCGCGGCAGCTGCCCGGGCGTCTGGTCGGCGTCTCGGTGGACGCGGACGGCGATACCGCCTACCGGCTCGCGCTGCAGACCCGTGAACAGCACATTCGCCGGGAGAAGGCGACCTCCAACATTTGCACCGCGCAGGTGCTGCTGGCCATCGTGGCCGCCATGTACGCCTCGTACCACGGTGCGGACGGGCTCAAGTCCATCGCGCGGCGGGTGCACGGGCATGCGCAGTGGCTGGCCGCCGGGCTCGGCGACGCGGTCGTGCATCAGAGCTTCTTCGACACCGTGCTGGTGAATGTGCCGGGCGGTGCGGAAGCCATTGTGGCCAAGGCGAAGGGCGCGGGGATCAACCTGCGCCTGGTCGACGCCGATCATGTCGGCATCGCCTGCGATGAGGCGACCACCGACGCGCACGTGGTGGCGGTGCTGGACTGCTTCGGCGCGGAGATCCCGGTCGGCCCGGAGGGCGCGCTCTTCCACGGTAAGCAGCGCCCGCATATCGAGAACCGGACCTCGGAGATGCTGACGCATCCCGCGTTCACCCGGTACCGGACCGAGACCGCCATGATGCGGTATCTGCGGTCGCTGTCGGACAAGGATATTGCCTTGGACCGCAGCATGATTCCGCTGGGCTCGTGCACCATGAAGCTCAATGCCGCCGCCGAGATGGAGTCCATCACCTGGCCGGGGTTCAATCGGGTGCATCCGTACGCGCCCGTCGAGGACGCACCGGGCCTGATCCGGCTGATCGAGGATCTCGAGGGCTGGCTGTCCGCGGTCACCGGGTATGACCGGGTGTCGTTGCAGCCCAACGCCGGTAGCCAGGGTGAGTACGCGGGCCTGCTCGCGATTCGGCGCTACCACCTCGATCGCGGTGATACGCATCGCGATACGTGCCTGATCCCGTCCAGCGCGCACGGCACCAATGCGGCATCGGCGGCCATGGTCGGTATGCGCGTGGAGGTCGTCAAGACCCGCGCGAACGGTGACGTCGACCTGGACGATTTGCGCGCCAAGATCGCCGACCATGCCGATCGGCTGGCCTGCATCATGATCACCTACCCGTCCACGCACGGCGTGTACGAGCACGAGGTCGCCGAACTGTGCGCCATGGTGCACGATGCGGGCGGTCAGGTGTACGTCGACGGCGCGAACCTCAATGCCCTTGTCGGCGTTGCCCGTCCGGGCCGTTTCGGCGGCGATGTCAGCCACCTGAACCTGCACAAGACCTTCTGCATCCCGCACGGCGGCGGCGGTCCCGGCGTCGGCCCGGTCGCGGTGCGCGAACACCTCGCGCAGTACCTGCCCGGTGATCCGCTGGAAGCGGGTTCGCAGGCGGTCTCGGCCGCCAAGTACGGCTCCGCGTCGATCCTGCCGATCACCTGGTCCTATATCCGCATGATGGGCGCGGACGGCCTGCGCCGTGCCACCCTGACCGCCATCGCATCGGCGAATTACATTGCACGCCGGTTGGATCCGCACTTCCCGGTGCTGTTCACCGGTGACAACGGCATGGTCGCGCACGAGTGCATCCTGGATCTGCGCGAGATCACCAAGCGCACCGGCGTCACCGTCGACGATGTGGCAAAGCGACTGGCGGACTACGGCTTCCACGCCCCCACCATGAGCTTCCCGGTCGCGGGCACCCTCATGGTGGAGCCCACCGAGAGCGAAAACCTCGAAGAGATCGATGCTTTCATCGAGGCCATGATCGCCATCAAGGGTGAGATCGATCAGGTCGAGGCGGGCGTCTGGCCGGTCGAGGACAACCCGCTGCGCGGGGCCCCGCACACCGCGCAATGCCTGGTCGGCGACTGGAACCACCCCTACAGCCGCGAAACCGCCGTCTACCCGCGGGGTCTGCACAGCGCCCGCGCCAAGGTGTGGCCCTCGGTTCGTCGCATCGACGGCGCGTACGGTGACCGTAACCTGGTCTGCTCCTGCCCGCCGATCGACTCCTACACCGACTGATCCGGGTCGATATGTGAAGCGCCCCACCGGTTTTCCGGTGGGGCGCTGGCATATCCCGGGTATTCGGCGGGTGGTCTGTGCACGCCATTCGCCGATATCGACCGGTGAGTCAGCGGCGGCGCAGGGCCGGATCGAGCAGGGCCGGTGGGGTGTCGTGCTTTTCGGCGGGGGCGAGGTCGGTGCCGGGCGGGACGATCGCGTCGATCGCGTCGAGTAGGTCGGGGGATAGGACGGTGTCGGCGGCGGCCAGCTGGGAGTGCAGGTGGTCCAGGGTGCGGGGGCCGATGATGGCGCTGGTCACGGCGGGGTGCGTGGTGACGAAGGCCAGCGCCAGTTGGATGAGGGTCAGACCGGCCTGGTCTGCCAGTTTCGCGAGCTGTTCGACCGCATCGAGTTTGGCGCGGTTGACGGGGGTGCCGGTGTCGAAGCGATCGGGCATGAATTGCGAACGGCTGGTGGTGATTTCGCTGCCCGCGCGGATCGCGCCGGATAGCCAGCCCGAGGCCAGGGGACTCCAGACCAGCACGCCCATGCGGTACTGCTCGGTCACCGGCAGCACATGGGTTTCGATGCCGCGCTGCAGGATCGAGTAGCCGGGCTGTTCGGTGACATAGCGGGTCAGGTGATGTTCCCGGGCCGCCCACTGGGCCTGCACGATGCGGTAGGCCGGAAAGGTGGAGGAGCCGAAGTAGCGGATTTTGCCCGCGCGCTGGAAATCGGTGAGGGCCGAGAGGGTTTCCTCATCGCTGGTGGCCGGGTCCCAGCGGTGCATTTGGTAGAGGTCGATATGGTCCACGTCCAGGCGGCGCAGGGAATCGTCCAGGGCGGTGGCGAGCCAGCGGCGGGAGCCGCCGCGATGGTTGCGCTCCTCGCCCATGGGCATGGTCGCCTTGGTGGCCAGCACGATATCGTCGCGTCGACCGGAAATGGCTTGGCCGACAAGTCTTTCGGATTCGCCGTCGCTGTACCGGTCGGCGGTGTCGATGAGATTGATCCCGGCTGCCAGCGCCGCGTCGACGATGGCGGTGGCGTCGTCCTGGGTGGTGCGCCCGATACTGCCGAAGTTCATCGCGCCCAGTGCGAGGGTGCTGACCTGTACGCCGGTGCTGCCCAAGGTGCGGTACTGCATGCGGTTCTCCTCGAAGCGATGGAATCGAGGGTGCGCTACCCTCGTTAAACGGAACAACGTTCCGAAAACCAACATACGGAACATTGTTCCGTTTGCCAAGAGCGCTCGAGGAGGTGCCGTGGCCGAAACTGGATCCGAGACGCCACGTAAGCGGGCCGATGCCCGCCGAAATGCGGAAACCCTGCTGGATGCGGCCGCCGCCGCCTTCATCGCATCCGGTGTCAACGTGCCGGTCCGCGATATCGCCGCCCAAGCCGGCGTCGGTGTCGGCACCATCTACCGGCACTACCCCACCCGAGCGGACCTCATCGTCGGCGTATACCGCCACCAGGTCGAAGCCTGCGCCGCGGCCGGTCCGGAGCTGCTGGCCACCAGTGCCACCCCATACGAGGCGTTGCGCGGCTGGATCGATCTTTTCGTTGACTTTCTGGTCACCAAACACGGTCTTGCCGAAGCCTTACAGTCCGACGACTCGGCCTTCCAAACCCTGCACGCCTACTTCATCGAACGACTGGTCCCCGTGTGCGAGCACCTGCTCGCCGTCGCCGTCGAAGCGGGTGAAATCCGATCGGACGTAAGAGCTTTCGAGCTGATGCGAGGCGTAGGAAACCTCTGCGTCGGCGCGGGCGGCAACGCCGACTACGACGCCCGCCACATGGTCGCATTGCTCATCGCGGGACTCGGACGCTGAACACCCGAGCGTCGGGCCGGGCCGGTGTGATGCCCGGCCCGACGCTCTGCCGACTACGCCTGCGCCGGGGTAAAGATGCCGAAGTGGTTACCGGCGGTGTCGCGGAGTTCGGCGAAGGTCAGGCCGCTCTTGGTGGTGGTGAGGGGGACCAGGACTTTTGCGCCGAGGTTTTCGGCGGCGGCGATGGTGGCGGCGACGTCGGTGACCAGGACCGAGAAGATGGCGTGGTTGGCCGAGCTGTCGTGGACTCGGGCTATGCCGCCGCGCGGTTGCGGGATTCCGGGGTAGCTGACCAGGTCGTAGTTGCCGTCGAAGTCGGGATCGGAGGTGTAGTTCCAGCCGAACAGACCGGCGTAGAAGGATTTGAGCTGTTCGGGCTGATCGCTGCCGATCTGGAACCAGGCGACGGAGTTGGGCGTGGGGGCGGTCATGGATCCTCCGTGGATGTGTGTCGGGCGGCTTACTCGCTTACGATCTCGCGGCCCGGCGACAACCCCCTGTCGGTGTTTCCGGGCCTATCCGAAAGCGATGATGCGGAGTTTGTGATCGGGCAGATCCAGGTCGCAGCTCTCCAGGGTGCGTGCGGGCATGGGCTCGTCGGTCAGGGTTATGTCGGACATGCGATCGACGCGGAAGACGCGGGCGGCCTCGCGCAGCCGGCACCAGGTCACCACGCACCAGCCGTTCTTGCTGCGCAGGAGCAGCATGGGTTCGACGCGACGGTGGGTGATCGCGCCCGCGGCGTCGGAGTAGCCGAATTCGAGGACGCGGCGCAGGCGCACCGCGTCCTCGACGAGGGGCGGAATGCCCTGTGCGATACCGGTTTCGGTGCGCTCGATGAGTCCGACGCGGCCGACCAGTTCGCGTGCGGAGGCGGCATCGGGTTCCGGCATCGCCGCCAGGATCTTGCGTAGAGCGCTGCGCCCGGCGTTCGCGAACGGGCTGTCGAGGCTGCGTTCCAGGGCGACCGCGAGGGCCACCGATTCGGCGGCGGTGAAATTCAACGGCGGCAGGGACATTCGCTTGTCGAGGGCGTAGCCGCCGCGCCGCCCGACATCGGCGTAGATCGGGACCCCGGATTGCTGGAGCGCGCTGATATCGCGCTCGATGGTCCGGGTACTGACCTCGTAGCGATCGGCGAGTTCGCGCGCGGTGCGCAATCTCGGTGCGATGGCGCGCAGGTCCTCGACGATCGCGTAGAGCCGATCAGTGCGGTTCACAGACCCACAGTAGAGCTGGGCACCGACAACAAAGCGCCCCATCGCCAGTGGCGATGGGGCGCCGAGTTTTCGAACGGTATTTCGGACTATTTGGTGGCTGGCTTCCAGGTCGAGATGGCCCAGATGATCACCACGTCCAGCGCGATGATCAGCAGCGACCACGCCGGGTAGTACGGCAGCCACAGGAAGTTCTCCACGATCGAGATCGCCGCGATGATGATGGCCGCCACCCGGGCCCAGGTCGCGCCCGTGAGCAGGCCGATGGCGGTGAGCACCACGATCGCGCCGATGACGATGTGGATCCAGCCCCAGGCCGAGGTGTTGAACTTGTAGATGTAATCGTTGGTGCCGACGATCAGCAGATCATCCGAGGCGGCGGCGGAAATGCCTTGGAGGATCGAGAGCACGCCGACCACCAGCAGCAGCACACCCGCGGCGATGGAGGTGCCTGCCGCGACACCCTGCCGAACCGAATGGCCGGTGTCCGTATCCGTGCTGTGCGCCATGGGAACCCCTTCGATGTCGATGAAGCACGCATAACCTGCTTCGATCTTGCACCGGGTTGCGGCAACATTGTGGCGACATGCCGGAGCAGTAGGCGCACAGCCGGGTATAGGCACTGGTCAGGGTGTAGTCAGTGCTTTCGAGACGGCCGTACCGAATGCCAGATCATTGCTGGAGGCGACCTTGGTATAGGTGCCGCCGGTGCGCTGGGCCAGGGTTTGCAGGGTCTGGGTGCCGGGACCGCCGATGACGATCACATCCACCCGCACCGGATGCGCGGGATCGCCCGCCGCGGCGATATCGGCGAGCAGTTGATCGCCGGTGACGGGGGAGTCGTCCTCCGGACCGTCGGTGATCAACAGAATCGTATTGCTGCGTGCCTTGGCGTAATTGCTCACCGCGTTGCGGTAAGCGGCCTCGATGGTGGGGTAGGTGCGATCGGTTTTGGAGGCGTCGGCGGTGACCGTGCTCAGCGATTGGGTGATCGCGGTGCGCTGGGCATCGGTCAGCGGTGCGGTGGGGGTCAGTATCTTGTACGGGTTCTGACCGTCGAGGCTCTTGGCGTACTCCCACACGCCCAGCCCGAACTCCGGCGGCATGACGCCCATGGTCGATTGCACGGCGACACCGGCATTGGCCAGACGGGTGGTCGCACCGTCGAGCGTGCTCATGGAGGACGAAGCATCCAGCAGCACAGTCGAACTCACGCCGAGCACCGGATGCGTCAGGATCTGTTGCAGCTGGGTCAGCACGGCTTTGGCCGCGACCGTGGCGGTATTGGGCGGCGCTGCTCCGAAACCGTTGTCGGTGAACAACTTCGACTGTTCGGGCGCGCGCAGGAAATCGGCGAAGAGTCCGGCCACCGAATTCTGGGTCTGATCGACCCAGGCTCCGGTGATCTGCGCCGCCGGGAAATCGGCGACCGGACCGTTCTCCGAGGGCCGAAAAGCGCTGAGCCCGTTACGCGCTCGAATCTGATGCTCGGTGGCCGGGACGGCGTGCACCGGTGCGGACGGATCGGCGGTGGCCAGATCCGCGAGCGCGGTCTGGGTGTCCTTCACCGACGGCGCGTTCGCGGCCAGCAGTGAGACCGCCGAGATCACCTGTCCCGAACGCACCGCGTTCTCGTCCAGGGGATCGGTGCCCGAGACGCCGGAGCCGACGGCCGCCGCCACCGCGAGCGCGGAGTCTCCGCCGGGCATGGCCAGTTTGAGACCGCCCCACGCGGTGAGCCCGATATCGCTCAGCGAACCCTGTTGCAGCCTGGCCAGATCCGCCCAGTGCACCTGTGCGGTCTCCATCGCCTGGCGCAGTTGATCCGGAACCGCCAGCGCGATCGGGCTGACCGCGACCGGTGCGGGGGTGCCGCCGATGAGCCCGGGTACGCGCATCAATTCGATCGAGCGCGAGGAGTCCGGAATCCACAGCGCCGGTTGTGCGCCCAGCGATGGATCCCAGGGATTTGTCGAGGTGAACGCGGCGATCATGGCCGCGGAGGGTTGCGGATTCACCGCCACCTGGGCGCAGTGATCGCGCACGATGGGCTTGGTCTGGTTGTACCGTTCGGCAGCGGTCTTGACCGGGGCCACGATATCCGGATCGACGGTCACATTGAGGGTGACCGCGCCCCCGGCACAGGAGGACGCCGCGGCGCTGTCCTTATCCTTGGAGCGCTGCTGCAACCAGATCCAGCCGACGACGGCTAGCACCAGCACTATCACCGCTACCACTACGACAACCGGTCCTCTGCTGACACCTCGTGACCCGCCAGCGGCGCGATGAGTACCCACGCGCTCAGTCTATGTAGCGGGACGGCCACCCCCGCCCACCAGGGCAGGGATGGCCGTCACAAGATCCGCTCTAGTCGCGGACGCGGGTGCCGCGGTCGTACTCGTGCCCGCCCCAGACACCGGACTGGCCGGTGCGGGTGGCGAACTCACCGCACTCGCGGCGGATGGGGCAGCCCGCGCAGATGCCGCGTGCGTAATCGAAGTCCTGCGAGGGGAACGGGAACCATGCCTCATGGTTCGGGTCGCCCTTGCAGGCCGCGTGCTGCCAGTAGTTGGCGGAGTCGGAAATTGGGAGCAGATCCGCCAGCGTCTGCTCCTGAACTGCGGTATTCGTCATCGGATGTGCTCCTTTCGTTCCGATCACGCGCGATGGTTTCTTCTTACGAGGCGGCCAGGTCCTTCCAGACCTGACGCTGCCTTTTCTGCATCTCGTTGGGGGCCTTGGGTTCCCACAGCAGCGGCATACCGGCCTCCTCGGGAGTCCGGTCCGCCTTGGTGGTGTTGCAGGGACCGCACGCGGCGATCAGGTTGGCCCAGGTGTTCGGGCCGCCCTTGGAACGCGGGCGGATGTGGTCGACGGTGCGCGCCCAGCCGCTGCAGTAACCGCAGCGGTAGTTGTCGCGCCGCAGGATGGCGGCGAGGGTGGCTCGGCTGTCGTCGTCATGCACCAGGATCCGGTGTTCGAGGTAGATGTAGCGGTTGAGCCGGATGGTTTCCGGGAGCAACAGCTCCAACTGCTTCGAGCGGATCGGGAAGTGCGGCTGCCGGTCCTGCACCGATTCGGCGGCGCCGCTCAACAGCAGCACCACCGCGCGGTCGGCGCGGATCTCGGTCAGCGCCTCGAAGGAGGCGTTGAGCAGCAGCACACCGGTGTGTATCCAGTTGTCGGCGTGTATCTCCGGGTCTTCGGATTGACGGAACGGCATGGGAGTCACCATGTTTCGTGAAGAGGGCAGAACAGGAAGGAAAAGGACGGTGCTTACGCGAGCACCCGGAGGCGGTCGATCTTCCGGCTGATGCCGTGCTCGCCGTGCGAGTGATCGTCCGCGAGTCGAGCTCGCGCTCCCGTCGGATTCGAATACTGTTCGGGGAATACCGGATTCATTGCCGCCTCCTCCTTCCTGCTGCTTACGGCCGATCAGGCCGAGCGATCATCGTCGAAACTCATGGTGGCACAACGTACATGCCGTTGTCGGCTCATTTTTGTGGGAGCCTGATTGGATAACGGCCCGCATCGCGTCTTTGTTCCGGTGATTCGGTGATCTGCCTCGCTAGCGCAGTCCCGCGAAGGTGCCGTGGCGAGCGATATCGGTGGCGGCGCTCACCCAGTCGGCGCCGAGGCGGGCCAGGCCACCGCCGACGCTGATGCGGCGCACGCCCAGTTCGCCCAGCTCATCGACCGAGAGTGCGGTGAGGGTGAAAGGAGTCGGTGACTCCTTGGCGGTCTGTGCCGCCGCCGCGACCCGCTCGACCGATTCGCCGAAATCGCGGATGCGACGGTCGGCGATTCCGGAGGCGTCCTCGATGCGGAAGACTTCGCCCCTCGAAGTGTTGTCCATGAGGTCAATCCAACAGCACCGCATGCGGTTTCACGCCCGAGGTGACCAACATTCCTGGGAAGGTCGGGTGATGTAAAAGATTCTTTACATCGTGTCGTGTTTTCTTTACTCTGAGCGTATGCCGTTCGAAGAGAAGCGCACCTGGATCCTCGGGGGTGCGGCCGTTGTCTCGTATCTGATCTACCTGGTCGTGATATTGACGCGATCGCATTCCGATGGGCTGGCGCGAGTGGGTTACATCGCACCGCTGCTGTGGGCGGTCGGGGCCTCGATCCTGGTGTCGATCGTGGCGACCATCGGCGTATCGATCGCCGCGCGCGACGGTGATCGCAAGGATCAGCGTGATCGGGAGATCGACCGCATGGGGTCGCTGGTCGGCAATGCGTTCGTGGTGCTGGGCGCGGCCGGAGCATTGCTGCTGACCATGGCCGATGCCGAGCGGTTCTGGATCGCGAACGCGATCTACCTCGGCTTCACGCTGTCGGCGGTGGTCGGTTCCATCGCCAAGGTCATCGCCTACCGGCGGGGCTACTGGCCGTGGTGAAACCCACTCGCGTCACCAATAATATTCGCGCGCTGCGCTTTTCGACCGGCGAGATGACCCAGGGTGAACTCGCAGATCGGATCGGCGTCACCCGTCAAACCGTCAATGCCATTGAGCAGGGCAAGTATTCGCCCTCGCTGGAATTGGCATTCCAGATCGCCAGGGTGTTCCAAGCATCCCTGGACGATGTATTCGATTACCCGGAAGAAGAATCTTGATGAAGGCCATCACCCAGCACGCCTACGGCACCGTCGATATGCTCGCCTACGCGGATGTCCCAACCCCGAAACCGGGTCCGGGCGAGGTGATGATTCGCGTGCACGCGGCGGGGGTCGACCCCGGTGTCTGGCACATCATGACCGGGCGTCCGCTGATCGCGCGGGCGGCGCTGGGCCTGCGGCGGCCCAAGGAAACGATTCGCGGGTGGGATGTTTCGGGGGTCGTCGAGGCGGTCGGTGCGAATGTCACCCGATTCGTGCGCGGCGATGAGGTTTTCGGTACCACCGGCGGCTCCTTCGCCGAATACGCCTGCGCCGCCGAATCGAAATTCCAGCCCAAGCCCGAGAACTTGGATTTCCTGGAGGCCGCCACCCTGCCGATCTCGGGTATGACCGCGCTGATCGGTCTCCGCGATGTGGGCCGCGTCGAATCCGGCTGGAATGTACTGATAATCGGCGCCAGCGGCGGCGTCGGCCATCTCGCGGTACAACTGGCCCGCCACCTCGGAGCCCACGTCACCGGGGTGTGCAGCGGCGACTCCGCGGAATTCGTAACCTCGCTAGGCGCGGCAAAGGTGATCGACTACAAACGCGAATCCCTCACCGGCACTTACGATTACATCCTCGATATGGCGGGCAACCGCCCGCTCCCCGAACTCCGCGCCCTGCTGACGCCGACCGGCACCCTGGTGGTCGGCGGCGGTGAAGGCGGCGGCCCCTGGTTCGGCGGCACCGGCCGCACCCTCCGAGCCCAACTAGGCTCCCCATTCGTGAAACACCGCCTGGCGGGCCTGATATCCCTCCCCAAACCCGAAACCCTCAGGGACGTAGCCGAACTCGCGACAGCAGGCGCATGGCGCCCACACATCGACCGCACCTTCGCTCTCCCCGACGCTCCCGCCGCCATCGACTACCTGATCACCGGCCACCCCAGGGGCAAGATCGCCCTGACCATCGCCTAGCGCGGGATCGTCGTCCTCTTCCTGGTCGGCGGCTTCATCCCCGCGAGAAGCGAAACCCCCGATCGGACAAGCCGATCGGGGGTTTGTGTTATTCGGTTCGCTGACGCGTCAGAGGAACTTCTGGGCCTTGGCCTGGCGGCGGCGGCGGTGCAGGATGGGCTCGGTGTAGCCGTTGGGCTGCTTGGTGCCTTCCAGGACCAGTTCCTTGGCGGCTTGGAAGGCGATGGAGGCTT
The DNA here is from genome assembly GCF_040680615.1 of Nocardia sp. NPDC052001. Classification (NCBI taxonomy): domain Bacteria; kingdom Bacillati; phylum Actinomycetota; class Actinomycetes; order Mycobacteriales; family Nocardiaceae; genus Nocardia; species Nocardia sp. NPDC052001. Next base: position 505,813 of record NZ_JBFAXC010000002.1, read on the forward strand.
CGAAGTCGACGGCCATGGCGTGGTAGGAGGAGTCGCCGGCGTTCTGCTGGTCGACGATGGGGGCCATGCGCTCGAGGGAGGCGATGACCTCTGCCTCGGTGACGATGCCGTGGCGCAGCCAGTTGGCGACCTGCTGGCTCGAAATGCGCAGGGTGGCACGGTCTTCCATGAGGCCGACGTCCTTGATGTCGGGCACCTTGGAGCAGCCGACGCCCTGATCGATCCAGCGCACCACGTAGCCGAGGATGCCCTGGGAGTTGTTGTCCAGCTCCTGCTGCTTCTCCTCCGCGGTCCAGTTGGTGTCCTGGGCGAGCGGGATCTCGAGGATTTCGTCGACGGTGGCGCGGGGGCCGCCCTTGGCGATCTCGGACTGGCGCTTGAACACGTCCACCAGGTGGTAGTGGGTGGCGTGCAGGGTGGCGGCGGTGGGCGAGGGGACCCAGGCGGTGTTGGCGCCGGCCTTGGGGTGCACGATCTTCTGGGCCAGCATATCGGCCATCAGATCGGGCATGGCCCACATGCCCTTGCCGATCTGCGCCTTACCGGGCAGGCCCGCGGCGATACCGGTGTCGACATTCCAGTCCTCGTAGGACTTGATCCACTGCTGGGCCTTCATCTCGGCCTTGCGGACCATCGGCCCGGCCTCCATGGAGGTGTGGATCTCATCGCCGGTGCGGTCCAGGAAGCCGGTGTTGATGAACACCACGCGATCCTTGGCGGCATGGATGCACGCCTTGAGGTTCACCGTGGTGCGGCGCTCCTCATCCATGATGCCGACCTTGAGGGTGTTGCGCGGCACGTCCACGACATCCTCGATGGCCGCGAACAGGTCGTTGGTGAAGGCGACCTCGTCGGGACCGTGCATCTTCGGCTTCACGATGTAGATCGAGCCGGTGCGGGTGTTCTTCAGCTGGGTATCGCCATTGAGCGCGTGCTTGGCGATCAGCACGGTGAACAGGCCGTCGAGAATGCCCTCGGGCACCTCGTTGCCGTCCTTGTCGAGAATGGCGTCCGAGGTCATCAGATGACCCACGTTGCGCACGAACAGCAGCGAACGGCCGTGCAGCACAAGGTCACTGCCGTCGAGCGCGGTGTAGACCCGGTCCGGGTTCATGGTGCGGGTGAAGGTCTTGCCGCCCTTGGACACCTTCTCGGCCAGATCGCCCTTCATCAGGCCCAGCCAGTTGTGGTAGCCCAGGACCTTGTCCTCGGCGTCCACGGCCGCGACCGAATCCTCGAAGTCCATGATGGTGGTGACCGCGGACTCCAGCACGACGTCCTTGATACCGGCGTCATCGGTGGAGCCGACCGGAGATTCGGGATCGAACTGGATCTCGATGTGCAGCCCGTTGTGCTTGAACAGCAGCGAGGTCGGGGCCTCGGGGGTGCCGAGGTAGCCGACCAGCGCGTCACCGTCGGCCAGCCCGATATCGGTGCCGTCCTCGAGGGTGACCTCGAGTTCGCCGTCGACGATGGCGTACTTGCTGGTGCCCAGGTGCGATCCGGTGATCAGCGGCAGCGCGTCGTCGAGGAAATTGCGGGCCCATTCGATGACCTTGTCACCGCGAACCTTGTTGTAGCCCTTGCCCTTTTCCGCGCCATTGGCCTCGGAGATGGCATCGGTGCCGTAGAGGGCGTCATACAGCGAGCCCCAGCGCGCGTTCGCCGCGTTGATGGCGAAGCGGGCGTTCATCACCGGCACGACCAGCTGCGGGCCTGCCTGGGTGGCGATTTCGGCGTCCACGTTCTCGGTTCCGATTTGGAAATCGGCCGGTTCGGGACGCAGGTAGCCGATCTCGGTGAGGAACTGCTTGTAGGCAGCCTTGTCGTAGCCGGCGCCGGGGTTGGCGCGGTGCCACTCGTCGATCTTGGCCTGGATGTCGTCGCGTTCTGCCAGCAGAGCACGGTTACGGGGAGCCAGGGTGTTGATCACACTCTCGGCGCCCGACCAGAACGCGGCGGAGTCTACGCCGGTACCGGGAAGAGCCTCGTTTTCCACGAAATCGTGAAGAACGCGCGCGACCTGGAGCCCGCCGACCTGAATCCGCTCTGTCATCTACTGCCTCGTTTCGAGAAAGCCGGGTCAAAAAGTACGCCCGTCATGTTACTCGCGGGTATGGGGCAGGCGTTCGCGGCCTGGGATTTCCGGGCGAGCCGGGACCTTGATTGTATCGTCCGGTACATTTAATGTACTGAGCGGAACATTAATGTCCGCGAGCGAACGCGAAGGTGCGGCCCATGGGAAAGCCCTTGTCCGGCAAGGTTTGTGTGGTCACCGGCGGTAGTCGGGGACTGGGCCGCGAGATGGTGCTGGCCTTCGCCGAAGCGGGCGCCGACGTGGTGATCGCCAGCCGCAAGGTCGAGGCGTGTGACGCACTCGCCACCGCCGTGCGGGAGAAATACGGGGTCCGGGCGCTGCCGGTGGCCTGCAACGTGGGCGTATGGGAACACTGCGACGCACTCGTGGACACGGTCTATGCCGAGTTCGAGCGGGTGGATGTGCTGGTCAACAACGCGGGCATGTCGCTGCTGTATCCGAGCCTGGATCAGGTCACCGAAGCCATGTTCGACAAGATCATCGGCACCAATCTCAAGGGCGCGTTCCGATTGTCGGCGGTGATCGGCGCGCGGATGGCGGCCGCCGGTGCCGGATCGATCATCAATATCTCCTCGATGGAGGCCACCCATCCCGAGCCGATGGCCGTGCCCTATGCCGCCGCCAAAGCCGGTCTGGAGGCACTGTCAGGCGGGCTCGCGCACACCTATGGACCGGCGGTGCGGGTCAACACCATTCGCTGCGGGCCGTTCGATACCGATATCGCCAAAGCCTGGCCGCCCGGGATGAAAGAGGCGCTGGGGGAGCACACCGCGCTACGGCGGATCGGAACACCCGCCGATATCGTCGGCGCGGCACTGTTCTTCGCCTCCGACGCTTCGGCTTTCGCGACCGGGGCCACACTGGCTCTGGACGGTGGCTGGCGATGACCGTCGAACCGGTCCGCCGTCGCGGCCGTCCGCCCGCCTCGGAGGTGAATCCGGGGGAGACCCTGGAGCGGATCACGCGCGCGGCCATGGAACTGTTCGCGGAAAAGGGGTTCCACGCGACCGGTGTGGCCGAGATCGGCGACCGGGCCGGGGTGCAACGCGGTGCGCTGTACTACCACATCGGGTCCAAGGAGGAATTGCTCTTCCAGATCCGGCGCGGCTACACCCAGCTCATGCTGGATGCCGCCGTCGCGATCGCGGACGGCCCCGATGATCCGGTCACCAAGCTGCGCAACCTGATTCGCACTCATGTGCGGCTCATCGTCGAACACCGGCACGAGGTCACCATCGCACTGCGCGACGCCGGTGCGCTCACCGGCGAACGCGCCGCCGACCTTCAGATATTGCGTGACGGCATCCAGCGCGCCTGGCAGCGCGTCGTCGACGACGGTTACGCGGCGGGCCTGCTCCGCACCAACGATCACGTCATCACCAAAAGCGTTGTGGCCATGCTGAATATGGTCAGCGCCTGGTACCGCGACGACGGTGAGTACACCCCCGATCAGATCGCGGACATTCTCACCACCACCATCTTCGACGGTGTCGCGGCACCGGCCGACAACAAATGAAAGGCTGACCATGGCTTGGGATTTCGGAACCGACCCGGAATATCAGAAGAAGCTGGACTGGGTCGCGGAGTTCGTGCGCGCCGAGGTCGAGCCCCTGGATCTGCTCTACCCGGAGCCCTACGACCGCAAGAACCCGGAGATCCGGGCGCTGATGAAACCGTTGCAGGAGAAGGTGAAAGAGCAGGGGCTGTGGGCCTGCCACCTCGGCCCGGAGCTCGGCGGCCCCGGCTACGGTCAGGTGAAACTGGCGCTGCTCAACGAGGTGATCGGCACCTCGAAGTGGGCTCCGCTGGTATTCGGTTGTCAGGCACCGGATTCCGGTAACGCCGAGATCCTCGCGCACTTCGGCACGCCCGAGCAGAAGGCCAAGTACCTCCAGCCGCTGCTCGACGGTGAGATCGGCTCCTGCTACGTCATGACCGAGCCCACCGGCGGCTCCGATCCGACCGCGTTCAAGACCCGCGCTGTGCGCGATGGTGATTCGTGGGTCATCAATGGTGAGAAGTGGTTCAACTCGGCCGCCGAATTCGCCAGCTTCCACATCGTCATGGTCGTCACCGATCCCGAGGCCGAACCGCATAAGCGGCTGTCCATGTTCATCGTGCCCGCGGACGCTCCCGGTCTCGAGATCGTGCGGAACTTCACCGTGCCGGGCTTCAGCGAGAACGAAGGGCATCTGCGCTTCACCGATGTGCGCGTACCCGCGGACGCGCTGCTGGGTGCCGAGGGGCTCGGCTTCATCGTCGCCCAGACCCGCCTCGGTGGCGGCCGCGTGCATCACGCCATGCGCACGGTCGCCATGGTGCGCAAGGCATTCGACATGATGTGCGAGCGCGCGGTATCGCGGCCCATGCGCAAGGGTGTGCTCGGCGGCTTGCAGATGACGCAGGAGAAGATCGCCGAATCCTGGATCGAGATGGAGCAATTCCGGCTGCTGGTACTGCGCACCGCGTGGCGCATCGATCAGGAGCAGGACTACCGCAAGGTGCGCCATGACATCGCTGCCATCAAGGTCGCGATGCCGAAGGTCATGCACGATATCGCCCAGCGCGCCATGCATCTGCACGGTGCGATCGGCGTCAGCACCGATCTGCCGTTCGTGGACATGATGAATTACGCGCAGGTCATGGCGATCGCGGACGGCCCCACCGAGGTGCACAAGATCACCCTCGCCAAAGAGGTGCTCAAGACCTACGCGCCCGGGGATCCGGTGTACCCCAGCGGTTTCCGGCCCGCGCTACGTGAGCAGGCGCGGGAACTGGTCGCCCAGCGCCTGGAGCATACGGTCGGGAATCTGTAACCGCTGCGGGTCAGTGTGTTTCGGGCTGGGCGGTGCGGAATCGGGTGCGGTAGGCCGAGGGCGTGACTCCCAGATGGCGCAGGAAGGCTCGGCGCAGCGATTCATCGCTGCCCAAGCCGGATCGGCGGGCCGCCTGGGTGACGGACTCGCCCGCCTCCAACAGCGCCTGCGCCGCTTCGAGCCGGACCGTCTCCACGAAGGCGGCCGGGGTGGTGCCGAGGTGTTCACGGAACAGCCGGGTCAGCTGCCGCACGCTGAGTGCCGCGTGATCGGCCATCGTGGGCAGTGCGTGATCGGCCGCCGGGTCCGCGACGATGTCGTCCAGTAGCGCCCGCAGCGGATCGTGCGGGGGACGGGCGATCCGCGAGGCGGCGGAGAATTGCGATTGTCCGCCCGGGCGTTGCAGGAAGACCACCAGGTCACGGGCGACTTCGCGGGCCAATTCGGTACCCGCGTCGGCTTCCACCATGGCCAGGGATAGATCGATGCCCGCGCTCACGCCCGCCGAGGTGAGGACCCGGCCGTCCCGGACGTACAGGGCATCGGGCTCGACGGTGATGCGGGGATAGGCGCGGGCCAGGGTCGCGGCGTGCCGCCAATGTGTGGTGGCGCGGCGGCCGTCCAGCAGGCCGGTGGCGGCCAGGGCGAACGCGCCCGTGCAGATCGAGGCGATCTGCCGATCGGAATCCGCGAGTTCGCCTACGGCATCCAGTAATTCGGCCGGGGCGGGTGCGGCGGGCAGCCTCGGGGAGCCGGGAACCAGCACGGTGTGCGCATCGGTGACCTCGGCGAATGAACCGCCGACACCCAGGGAGGCTCCGACCGAGGTCGTCACCGGATCCCCGGTGGGCGAAAAGACCCGCAGCTCATAGTCCGCGCCCAATTCGATTGCGGTGCTGAACACTTCGAGCGGGGCGGTGACATCGAGCAGCCGCACCCCGTCGTAGGCGAGCATGGCGATCTTCTTAGGCGGCACACCTCGATGGTAATGGCCAAATCTGTGGGGTGTGTGGCCATATGGACACGGCGGCGGAGTGGGTGTGCGGCCGATGCTCTATTCATGACTCGCATCGCCGATATCAAGATCCCCGACAGCCGTCTCGCGACCGAGGCCACCGAACTGGTGCGTGATGTCGCGACCCCGCTGATCTACGACCACTCCCGCCGCGTCTACCTGTTCGGCGCACTCCAGGGCGAGCGCCGCGGCCTCGCCTACGACCCCGAATTGCTCTACGTCGGAGCCATGTTCCACGACCTCGGGCTCACCGAGAAATACCGCACCACCGATCAGCGCTTCGAAATCGACGGCGCGGATCAGGCCCGCGAGTTCCTGCTCGCGCACGGCATCCCCGCATCCGCCGCCGACACCGTCTGGACCGCCATCGCACTGCACACCACCCCGGAGATCCCCGCCCATATGGCCCCGGAAATCGCCCTGGTCACCGCGGGTGTCGAATACGACGTCCTCGGCATCGGCTACGGCGACCTCCCCGCCGAAGCCCGCGCCGCCGTGGTGGCCGAGCATCCTCGGCCGGACTTCAAGCGCCGCATCCTGGCCGCCTTCACCGAGGGTATCGCCGACCGCCCGGCCACCACTTTCGGCAATGTCAAAGCCGATGTCCTGGAACGCTTCTCGCCCGGTTTCACCCGCACAAATTTCGTGGAGGTAATCGAGAACTCGGCCTGGCCGGAGTAGCGGCCCCGTCATCCCGGCGTGCTTGGCCGGGATCCACACCTCTCGACGGTGCCTAGGTCCAGCTGGCGTCGGGTTGGGCGATGCGCGGTTCGATCCAGAGCGCCTCGGCGACCGCGCACAGCTCGCCCTCCGGCGTCGAAAGCGCTACGCCGACAGTGTGTTTACGTCCTTCGCCGCTGATCGGCCAGGCATGGGAGATGTACTCCGCGCCCGCGTGGATCGGCTGGAATTGGGTCGCGGTCAGCGCGGCCGTGAACGCGCCCGGTGCCATACCGGAGTAGATCCAGGCCGCGAGCCCGCCCGGGCAATCCAGTGCGGACCAGACCGATTCCGTTGTCAGCTCACCGTTTTCGGCGGCGAGCCCGGGATCGGGGGTCCAGGCGGCAGTCAGTACGCGGCGTTCGGGCACGGCCCACGCGAACAGCCGTACGCCCCGGCCCGGTGCACAGGCCACACCGCAGCCGTAGCAGTCGCTGACTTTCCGGTGGGGCGAGGACAGCGCCGTCTCGGTCGCAGTCTTCGCTTCGGCCCAGGACGGGGTGGGCGGGACATCGATATCGAGCACTGCCGGGGCGGCTTCGACCAGCAGGGTGCCGTCCGGGGCGGTGAGCCTCGCGTGCCCATCCTCGGCGGCGAGCAGTACCGGGGTGGCGATGCCGACCGCGCGGCGGAAGTCGACCCGGACGGTGGGTGCGGCGCTGCGTGCCGCGAGCATGCCCGCCACATAGCCGCCGAAGGCCAGCTCGGGGTAGCCGTGGATATGGTCGGGAATGGTGAGCGTATCCAGCGGAATGGTCATGCTGCCGAGGCCCTTCCGTTCACGTCGTCGATCAACCTCTCGACGATAACGCCGGGCGGCGGGGCGCAGCACCCGGGTTACCGAGTGAGAAGTTCCACAGCCGAACGGTGCTCAGCCGACGTTTCCGCCGCCGCCGTCGACGGTCAGCTTCTGACCGGTGAGGTATTCGGCCCGCGGTGAGACCAGGAAGCGGACGGTATCGGCGATGTCCTCGGGGCGGCAGACCCGGCCGAAGGGGGAGTGTGCGTCCAGGGCGCGAATGTCGTCCTTGCCGGTGACCGCTTTGACCAACCGGCGGCCCATCTCGGTGTCGACCAGCCCGGGCGCGACCACGTTGACTCGAATGCCGTGGGCGCGTTCCTCTTTCGCGAGGGTGAACGCGAGCGCCTCCAGGGCGGCCTTCGCCATGGTGTACGGCGCGCCGCCGGGCGCGTACGAGGTGGCCGCGACACTGGAGATCATGATGATGTCGCCGCGCGGTTGAGATCGCATGGAGGGCAATACGAGTCGCGAGATATGGTGCGCCCCGAGCGCGTGCGTGGACAGCACCCGCAGCATTTCGGCCGGATCGGTGTCGGCGACGAACCGTCCGCGACTGGCGATTCCGGCATTGTTGACCAGCAGATCGATATGGCCGAACTCGTCGATGATGTGGTCCACCATCCGCTCGTCGTCCTCGACCGAATCCACGCTGGCCTGTACGGCGATGGCGCGCCGGCCCAAAGCCTCGATGGCGGCGACGGTTTCGGCCGCGGACTCGGCATCGGAGCGGTAGTTCACCGCCACATCCGCGCCGTCCTCGGCCAAGGCCAGTGCGATGGCGCGGCCGATACCGCGCCCGCTACCGGTGACCAGTGCTACCCGTCCCGCCAAGCTCATGGTGCCGACCATACCGAGGGGGTCATTGCCCGAGTCAAGGCTTTCCGTCCGGTCAGTGGGACTCTCATGACAGCGGCTGGACACCGCGCTGGGCCAGCAGCAGCGTCATGATGCCCGCCTCCTGCGACTGCTCGGTGATCATGGCGCGGGCCGATTCCTTCACCGGCCCGGAGCCGATGAGCTTATCGGCGTCCTTGGCCATGCCGACGCCGCCGGTGTGGTGACGCAGCATCAGTTGCAGGAAAAGCGATTCCGCGTCCGAACCCTTGGCGGCGGAGAGGGCATCGAGCTCGGGCATGGTCGCCATACCGGGCATGGTGGTCGCGGCGCTGCTCGCCATGGACGCGTGATCGTGTCCGGCGGGCATATCCATTGCGCTCATCCAGGACATCGGATGCGGATTGGTCGGTGAGGCATTGGCCAGGCGCAACCAGCCGAGCAGGGTGCCGATCTCCACGCGCTGGGTATCGGAGATCTGCTGTGCCAGTTGCCGAATGGACGGATCGACGCCGGTGTCCAACCGCTGCACCATGACCAGCGCCTGCTGATGATGCGCCAGCATGTCCTGGGTGAATCCGATCTCGGTCGGATTCAGCACCGCCGGGGCCGACTCGTTATCGGGAATCACCAGCGGGCGCAGCAGCATTCCCGCGCCGCACAGCAGCACGGCCAGCACGGCCATGACGGCGACGCGTACCCGGCGATCGGTCATCATGAACCCACGATCGAATGCTGATCGGCGGGCGGGGTGTAGATATCGTCGGCGAGCTGCAACACCATGAAGCCGTTGTCATTACAGGTGGTCCACAGTTGACTGCCGTGCCATTCCGGTGGGGCGAAACACCAGTCGGTGGACAGGTCACCGAAGGCGACCATGCCGGTGCGCGACGAAAGCGCCTGTGCCGGATCGAATTTGCCCTCGAGAATGGCCCGGGCCGCGGACGGGAATTGCAGTCCGGGCACCCCGATGATCGACGCCAGCGCATGCGGGGAATTCCACAGCTCCAGATTCCGGCCGGTGTGGGCGGGCGGGTTGTAGTACGCGATCTCCTTGGCGTGGAACGGATCTCGCACGTCGAAGACGCGAATCCCGGACTCCTCCCAGCCGCAGGCCAGGGCGGTCGGATTATCGGGCCGGTCCGCGGCGCAATAGTGCGCGTCGTAGGAGAACACCGACCCGCCCATGGATGAGGCCATGGCCGAATCCTGGTTTTCCAGCAGGTTGATCTCCAGCTTGATCTTGGCGGCGACCTTCGGATTGGTGTCATCGGAGATATCGATGAGCTTCACTCCGCCCGCGCCGCCCTCATCGGCGGTGAACAGGTACGGCTTGCCGTCATAGGTGACCGGAATGCTGTGCTGGGTGGCGAAGCCGTCCGCCCAGAATACCCGGCCGATATGGTTGACCTGCGGATTCGGATCGCGCCGCTGTACCGCGCTGATATCGAGGGTGGTGAATCCGCCCAGCGCCGAGAGGTACATGCGATTGCCGTCCGGGCTGATGCCGAAGCCGTGCGCCTCGATACCGGTCAGGCCCTGCCAGATCACGTGCGGGTTGGCCGGATCGGTGAGATCGACGGCGCTCACGAAACCGGGGGCGATGCCCGAGGCCCAATAGGTGCGGCCGTCCGGGGAGAAGCCGCCCTCGTGGGTGGTGATCGGAATAGGCATGAGCAGATTCGTGCCCGCGCCCGGATTCAACAGGCGCGGATGCGCGCAATCGGAGATGTCGTACACCGACAGATAGCCCGCACCGGTGCCGACCGGAACGCCGGTGCCCACCAATAGTTTTCGCTCGGTATTGACCTTGAGTGATTCCCAGGTGCCCGCCAGCATGGCGGGTTCGGTCAGGCTGGCGGTCACCACCGGATTCGCCGGATCCGAGACATCGAGTACCTGCACGCCCTGGGCGGGGCCGAGAATATTGCCCGGGAACATCGACCCGGTGTACGAGCAGTGTTCGAAGGTGGTCGAGGTGATGCCCGCGCCCTTGCCGACGTATCCGCCGACGAACGAGATATTGCAGCGGTACCCCTGCGTGCTGCGCCCGCTATTGCGGTCCGCGGCGGGCACATCGCCCTGCATTCCGCTTTCCGGCAATGAATCCGGCCCGCAGTCCGCGCGCGGTACCGAGGTGCGTCCCACATCGAGGAATTGCTGTACCGCGTTGCCGATATCGTCCGTCAGATCCGCCGATGCCCCACTCATCGGCAGCATGGCCGCGCCCAATAGCGCCGCCGCGAAAAGCCCTGCGGACCGTCGCATTCCCGAGAACCGCCTCATCGCGGTGCCCCCGTTCCCTCAGAAGCTGCCATCGTGACGGCCCGCACACAGGGGTATGCAGTGTGGTCACGGTTACGTCTCGGAACCGTAACCCATAAACTGACTGCTCGGTAGGTCCGCCCTGAACGAGTTCTCGAAACCGGCTCGATCGAGCCGGATCGAGGGTCGGGATCGCGTGCGGGGCTACTTCTCGGCGGCGTACGGGTCGCGCACGGCGGTCTTGATGTACTCTGCCCAGCTCAGCGTCCCATCGGTGTGCTCGGGACAGGTATTGAACCCGGCCCGGAATCCCTTCGCGACGCGTCCCGGCAACGGCATCGGAACCGCCCGGGGGCGGGCATGAACCTGTCGCCAAATATCAATCAACTCCCGCAAAGTCAGCACCTCCGGGCCGCCGAAATCCGGAGCGAATCCGAGCGGTGTTCCGGTCGCCAACTCGGCCGTTCGCACCGCCACCTCGGCGGCGGACACGGGCTGAAATCGGAAATCCAACGGCAATGGCGCAATCGGCAGCCGCCCTGCGGCGAACAGCGCCGAGGCGATCAATTCGTGAAACTGGGTAGCTCGCAAAATCGTATGCGGCACATCACTTTCGGCTATCCGTCGCTCGCACGCGACCTTATTCCGGTAGTAGCGGAACGGAATCCGCTCGATTCCCACAATCGAGACATAGACAAGGTTCCCCACTCCCGCCTCGGCGGCAGCCCGAATCACCGTATCCGTCTGCGCCACATCGGGATTCCCGAACCTGCGGCCATTCGAGGCGGCATGCACGATCGCATCCACTCCCGCAGCCGCCGCGCCCACCCCGGCTCCGGATACGAGATCCCCCACATGCGTCCCGGCCCCCGACTGCCGCGAAAGCACGCGCACTTCATGCCCGCCCGCCCGCAACCGCTCGACGACTACCCGCCCCAGCACCCCGGTCCCGCCGGTAACAAGAATTGTCCCCATACCCAACACCTACTCCCCGTCCATCCCACCCGGCAATAACCCCGACCGGGTGACAACCGCCACGCCTCGATGGCGCTCTCCGCCTGGCATGCTCGGGCCGTGGCGGAGCGCCGGGATCGGTCGCTCCGCCACGGCCGCTCCGAAGTAGCTGCGCCACAGGCGAATCAGCCGATGGTTTGGTGGTCGGGGGCGATGAGGGCGACTACTCGGTCTTCCTCGCGGGAGTAGGGCTGGCCGAGGTATTTCATGGCGATGGCGTCGATGACGTTCCAGGCTTCGTCGCCTTCGAGCCAATCCACTACGCGGCCGCGGATCATGATCGATTGGTAGGGGTTGTCGGGTGGGGTGAGGGAGAGGGCTACTCGGGGGTCGCGGTGGAGGTTGCGGGCTTTGCGGGAGGTGGGGCCGGTGAGGATGGCTATGTGGTCGTTGTGGGTGCCTACCCAGAGGGGGATGGAGTGGGGGGAGCCGTCGGGGAGGAGGGTGGCCAGGTGGGCTACCGGGGTGCTGTCGAGGGCGGCGCGGATTTCGGGGGTGATGGTCATGGTGGTACCTCGTGTCGGAGATGGGGGTTAGTTCCTTTAGGAGACGCCATAACCGTAGCGCTTTAAGTTCCCTTAGGGAACCCCGATTGGTAGACTTCTTTCATGCAACGCACGAACTTCAGTGAGATGGCCTGCTCGATCGCGCGGACCCTGGATGTGATCGGTGAGCCGTGGTCGCCGTTGATCCTGCGGGATATCTGGGTGGGGTTCAGTCGGTTCGAGCAGATCCAGTCCGATCTCGGGATCTCTCGCAAGGTGCTGACCGAGCGGCTGAATCACCTGGTCGAATGCGGTGTGCTGGAGCGTCGCCCGTACGACAACCGGCCGCGCTACGAGTATGTGCTGACCGAGAAGGGGACCGAGTTGATCGATGTCCTCATGGTCATGGTCGGCTGGGGCGATAAGTGGCTGGCGGGTGAAGCGGGGCCGCCGGTGCTCTATCGCCACCACGCCTGCGGTGAGATCAGCGCGGTGGATCTCACCTGCGCGCACTGCGGACAACCCCTGCACGCACCGGACGTCGACGTTCTCCCCGGCCCGGGAGCGGCCGTCATATCGGGCGAATAGCGTTGGAATCCAGGGGAATTGGCGAGAGACTGCCGATTTCGGAATAGTGGCTGCTGCGGTCGTCTCATCATTCCAACTCCCCGAGGAGCATGTGTGTCTGTTGGTCGTATCCGTTCCCTTGCCCCCAGCGAGCGGGTCTTCGCATTGGTCGGGGCCTACATCGGTTATCGCGTACGGGTGCGCGGTGAGCTCGATATCGCCGCACTCGCCACGGCGTTCGCGGGGTTGCGGCAGCGGTATCCGGTGCTGGCGGCGGTGCTGGAACCGGAGGACGAGGGGCATGCGATCGTGGCCCGGCCCGGACCGCTACCCGGGGTGGTGGTGAGCGCGGGAGACCTCGACGCGCCGGTGTCCGGAGCGTGCGTGGATCAGGAGCATGCGCTGTCGGGTCTGCACGTGGTGCTCGACGGAGATCGGGCCGCGGTCACCCTGTTCACCCACCACAGCATTGCCGACGGCTATCACTCGCTCGAATTGCTGGGGGATCTGTGGTCGCTGTACACGGCCGCCGTGCGCGGGGAGCAGGTCGACCTCACACCGTGGGATTATCCGGAATCGCTGGAGCAGGTGCTCGCCGATAGGGGAATCGTCAAGGCGGACAACGATATCGCGGAACCCGCCGCGTCGCCGGCGAGTCCCGACGCGCCGGTGCGGCCGTCTCGTACACCCGATGCGACACGGGTGTACACCGTCGCGGCGACGCGCTGTCGCCTGGACGCGGTCGTGACCGCGGGACTGCTGGCATACGCGCGCGAACAGGAGACGACGCTCAACGGCGTGGTCTCCGCGCTGATTCTGCGAGTCGAATCCGAACAGGGCGGGGTGCCCGCGGAGCGGTTCGAATACAGCTATCCGGTGGATCTGCGCAATCGAATCTCACCGCCGGTCGCGAATCCGGCGGCCACCGATCCGCTGGGCTTCGTGAACTTCACTCCGACGGGGGACCTCGGCAATACCGCCGAGGTCGCTCGCGCCGTCACCGACGACCTGCGAAAAGGCTTGGACAGCGGGGAAGTACATCAGGCGGGCCTGCGCTTCTTCGACACCATGACCGCCGCCGTCGCGCGACTCGGTCAGGTACCCGCATCCGAACGGCCGGTGGGAATCGTCTCCAGCAACTGGGGAGTGGTGCCGACACCGCGCATACCTGAGCAACTCGAGTTCGAGGACTTCCAGAGCATGATGTTCGAGCATCGAGTGGCCCCGGACTCACCGTTCAAGCCGCCCAATACCTATGTGCTGTCCACCTTCCAGGGTCGACTGGCCATCGAGCTGCGAACCCCGATCGCCCCGGACGAAGCCCGAAACCGGCTCGCGGCAATAGAATCCGCGCTGCGAGCTCTGGGCGGTGCGTGAATCAGGCTCCGGGAACCACGATTCCGGATTCGTAGGCGAGCACCACCAGCTGGGTGCGATCGCGCGCATCGAGTTTGGTGAGCAGATGGCCGATATGGGTTTTGACGGTCGCGACGCTGACGTGCAGGGTGCTCGCGATCTCGGCATTGGTGCGGCCGGACGCGACGTGAATGAGGACCTCGTACTCGCGGTCGGTGAGTCCGGTGCGGATATCCGGCCGCCGATCGGGAGTGGTTGGGCGGCGGGCGAATTCGTCGATCATGCGGCGGGTGATGCTGGGTGTCAGCAGGGCATCACCCTTAGCCACCACGCGGATCGCGTGCAGCAACTGTTCCGGCGGTGAGTCTTTGAGCAGGAAGCCGCTGGCACCGCTGCGGAGTGCCTGGAAGACGTGTTCGTCCTGATCGAAGGTGGTCACGATGAGCACGCGCGGCTGCTGCGCGGTATCGGCGGCGATATGCCGCATGACTTCCAGGCCGTCCATGATCGGCATGCGGATATCCATCAGCACCACATCGGGGCGCAGGCGGCGCGTCAGCTGCACCGCTTCCGCGCCATTGCCCGCCTCGCCGAGCACGGTGAGATCGGGTGCGGAGTCGACCAGGACGCGGAAGCCCGCGCGCACCAGGGCTTCGTCATCGGCGATGAGTACCCGGATCGGGGCGGTGTCAGGCATGGGGGTCATTATCGACGGGGAAGGTCGCGGTGATCTCGAAGCCGCCCTGCGGACGCGGACCGGAGTCGAAATGGCCGCCGAACAGGGCGACCCGTTCGCGCATGCCGATCAGGCCGAGGCCGGAGCCGGTGGATGGGTTTCCAGTAGGTGGTGCGGCGGGTCCGTCGTCAGCGACGGTGATGGTCAATTCGGTTGGTGTATGCCGGATTTCGAGTTCGGCGTGGGCGGTACGCGAGTGTTTGACGATATTGGTGAGCGCTTCCTGAACGATGCGGTAGGCGGTCGTCTCCAGCAGCGCCGGATAGTCGCGGGGCTGCCCGATGACGCGGTAATCCACGATCGCGACACTCTGGCGCAGGTCGTCGACAAGGCCGAGGATCTCGGTGAGGCCCGGTTCGCCCGGCTCCTCCCGCTGCCCCGGTTCGCGTAATTGCGCCAGGACCTGCCGCAATTCGGTCAGCCCCGACCGGCTGGCGTCTTCGATCGCGCTGAGCGCGCGGCGCGCCTCATCCGGCTGTTCGTCGAGCAGCAGCCTGGCCACCCCGGCGCGCACGGCCACCATGCTCAGGGTGTGCGATATCAGATCGTGGACATCGCGCGATACCCGCAACCGCTCCTCGGCGCGGATGCGCCGCTCCGAATCCACGGCCCGAAATTGTTGCTGCACAGCGATATCACGCCGGTACTCACGCCGGGTGCGCAACGCGTCACCGGCCAGCCACGCCGGAATCGCGATGAACAGCTGTACGAAGTCCTGATCCTGATCGGGATGCCAGCTCAGGCCGAACTGCGCGGTGATGGCTATCGCGACGAGCCCGAGGCCGGTGACGAGCAGAGATTCGCGCCGTGATCGGCGGTCGGCGAGCGTAAGCACCGCGATCGCGAAAGCCGGACCGGTATTGCTGACCCAGGGCGTGAACCGAACACCGGCCAGCGCGGCGGCGCACAGCACCACCGCCACCGCGATCGTGACCGCCACCGGCCAGCGCCGCCGGACGACGAGCGGAAGAACGGCCGCGAGCCCGAACAGCGTGATCGCGGTCCGCGAGCCGATACCGTTCCCGGTGATCAGCACCGGCACCGTGAACGCCGCGAAACAGGCTGCGGCAATGGCGAAATCGACCCAATCGGGGCCGGTGTGATCCGCCCGCCCGGCCGGGATGAGCCGCTGATGCCACGGGGCCGCTCGCACGGTCCGTTCCGGCGGTAATGAGGTGATCACCATGGTGTTGACGGTAATCCGCTGATGGACGGCCAGGCATCGGCCTCGCGATGTCATCCCCGAGGTGGAGACGCCACCGCGAATCAGCCGTGCGCCGGGCAGTGATTCCAGGCTCGGGATGGACGACAAGACCCGCGTCAAGACGCGACAGTTACAGCTATGAACACCTCCGATCCCGACCCCGCCCGCCGCGCCACGTACAGCGCGGCAGTCGGCCCTGCATCGCGCCAGCCGCGCCCACCGGCTTCCGGCTTCCGGTTCAGGTTCTCGCGGCCAGCGGTGTGCGTTGCCGGGACTTCCCTGGTGGCGGGGATCGTTTCCGGCGGTGCGATCTATCTCGGCCGATCGCCGCAGCGTGAGGTGCACGTGGCGGGTACCGATGCCTTTTGGCCGCATGTGGTGCTGTATGTGCTGGCCGCTTTGGTGGCGGTGATGGTGTTGCGTCGCAGCGGTACTCGGTCTCCCCGGCTGCTGCTCGCGCCCTTGGGGAGCACTGCCGCGCATCGGCTCGCGTGGACGGTGCGGTCGATCTTTCGTCGGCTGTCCGCGCTGCCGCGTCTGTTGCTGTCGGTGATACCGCTGGCGATGCTGGTGTACTTCCCCTATCGCTGCGGTATGCAGGTGCTGGGCGGTCTGGACCCCAACTTCGTCGTCAATGCCTGGGGTGGGCCCACGTACTTCGGGGCGATGGCATTCCACTACGTGGATGGAGCCCTATTGGCCGCCGTCTCCGCGGGCCTGCTGAATCTGTTGCTCCTGCCCGCGAGAACTGAACCGGCACAGCGTTAGTCGAGGAGCGCTCGGCAGCTGTCGGCGAGGCGGTCGCGCAGTACAGCGGCGCGGGTTGCGATGTCCGCTTGCCTGCGCACGTATTCTGCTCGGCCCGAGGGGGTTTCGATGCGAATCGGCTCGTAGTCGTACGCCGAGAGGTCGTAGGGGCTGGCCTTCATATCGAGTTCCCGTGCGGCGCAGGCCAATTCGAAGCAGTCGAACAGCAGGTCCGAGGCGATCAGCGGGGTGAGCTTGAAACCCCACTTGTACAAATCCATATTGGCGTGCAGGCAGCCGGGCTGTTCGCGATGTTCCTGATCCGCGCGGGTCAGCGGTTCTATGTTCAGGGGTACCGCTTCGGGGGTGAAGAAGCGGAAGGCGTCGAAGTGCGTGCAGCGCAACTGCATCGACTCGACCACCGCGTCCGTCCCGGCGGTGCCCAGCCGCAACGGCACCTGCTGATGGCGGACCTCATCGGTGCGATACACCATCGCCCATTCGTGCAGTCCGAAGCAGGACAGCTGCGCCGGGCGGGCGGCCGTCGCCGAGAGCAGCCGGGTGACGAATTCGATGGTGTCCCGGCGCTTTTCGAGGAACGCCGGGTCGGCGGTGTACGCGGCGATATCCGAATTCAGGTGATAGCCCCGGGTTTCGGCGTAGTCGGCGGCATCCGCCAGCCCGATGCCGAAACCCGGGTGCCAGCGTCGCAATTGGGCGGGCTTATTGCCGTAGTAGGTGAACAGGAAGTCGATGACCGGATGTTTGGTCCCGGCCGCGCGCTGCGCCAGATACGGGCCGACCAGCCGTTCGACCCGTTCCCGGTGTGTGGCGGCTCGCGCCCGCCAATCGGCGGGCGCGAGCACCGGAATCTCCTGTCGCACAACCGGCATGGTTACTCCGCGATGCGGTGGGTGGCGTCGCGGACGGTGCCGACGAACTCCTCCACCAGATCCTCGAGCGCGACGATGCCGACGGTATTCCCGCGACTGTCCACCACCCGGCCCAGATGGGAATTGGTGCGGCGCAACCGAGCCAGGGCCTCGAAGAGGGTGGCGCCGGTGCTGACCGTGGGCAGCGGGCGGATATCGGTGCGCGGGATGGGCGTCGACGGACCGGCCTGATCATCGGCCACCAGATCCAGCACATCCTTGACATGCAGATAGCCGACCAGCGAACCGTCACCGGCGCGCACCGGATAGCGCGAGAAACCGGTCTCGGTCACCGCGTTCTCGATATCGCCGAGCGTGGTGCCCTCCCCGCGCAGCGGGACCGACCGGGTCTTGTCCAGCGGCACCATGACATCGGCGACGATGCTGTCACTGGAACCCAGCGCCTGGGTCAGGCGGCGGTGCTCCTCCTCGTCCAGCAGCCCCTCGGAATGCGATTCGCCGAACATCTCGGCCAATTCCACCGAGGACACCGTCGAATCGAGTTCATCCTTGGGTTCGATGCGCAGCGCCCGCAGCGACAGATTCGCCGCCAGGTTGTAGACCGCGATCAGCGGCCGCGCCAGGCGCAACCACATCAGATGCACCGGAACCAGCAGCAGCGCGGAGCGTTCCGGTCCGGCCAGCGCGATATTCTTCGGAATCATCTCGCCGAGCAGGATGTGCAGCACCACCACGATCGCCAGCGCCACCGCGAACGAAATCGGGTGCAGCAGCGAATCGGGCATGCCGACCAGATCGAAGACACTCGAAAGCAGATGCGCCACAGCGGGTTCGCCGACGCGGCCGAGCAGGATGGAGCAGATGGTGATGCCCAGCTGCGCCGCCGCCAGCATCATCGACAGATTCTGCGCCGCCTCGATCACCGTATTGGCGCTGCGCTTACCCTGTGCGGCAAGCGCTTCCAGGCGATCGCGGCGCGCGGAGATCAACGCGAATTCCGCGCCGACGAAGAACGCGTTACCCAGCAGCAGCCCCAGGGCCAGCAATACCGCTGTCCAATCACCCATGGCGCAGCTCCCATTCGGCCAGTTCCTCGGCGTCGACGGGGCGCAGCAGCACCCGGTCGATGCGACGGCCGTCCATGCGCTCCACCTTGGCGATCCAGCCGCCGCTGGTATGCGGATCCATGGCGTGGTTGTTGCCGGGTTCGGGCAGCAGCACCTCATCGCCGGTGACCGGGATGCGGCCCAGGCGGGTCAGCACCAGACCGCCGAGGGTTTCGTATTCGCCGTCGGGCGCGTCGTAACCCGTTGTGCGCGAGACCTCGTCGACGCGCAGCAGCCCGGAGCAGTCCCAGCCGGTGGAGGTGCGGCGCACATCGAGTTCCTCTTCATCATGCTCATCGCGGACGTCGCCGAGGATTTCCTCGATCAGGTCCTCCATGGTGACGATGCCGGCGGTGCCGCCGTATTCGTCGACCACCAGCGCAACCTGCATACCGTCCGCGCGCACGCGTTCGAGCACTTCGTCACCGTCCAGGCTGGCGGGCACGATCGGTACGGGCTGGCAGATGTCCTTGAGCTTGATGATCCGGCGCTGCGATGCCGGATGCGTGAACGCCTGTTTGACGTGCACCACGCCGAGCGTGTTGTCCAGATCACCGTCGATCACCGGGAAGCGGGAAAACCCGGTGCGACTGGCACATTCGATGAGATCGGCGATGGTGCAGTTCTGATCGAGGGATTCGATCTTCACGCGCGGGGTCATGAGCTCCTCCGCGCTGCGCTCACCGAATTGCAGTGAGCGATCCACCACCTGCGCGGTGCGCTGATCCAGCGCGCCGTGCAATGCGGAAGTGCGGACCAGTGAACCCAATTCCTGCGGGGAACGCGCCGAACGCAATTCCTCGGCCGGTTCGATGCCCAGGCGTCGCACGGCCCAGTTGGCCGCGCCATTGAGGAAATTGATGAGCCAGCGGAATGCCATGGAGAACCACATCATCGGCCCCGCGGTCCAGCGTGCGGTGGCCAGCGGTGAGGCGATGGCGATGTTCTTCGGCACCAGCTCGCCGTAGATCATGGACAGCGAGGTCGCCAGAATCAGTGCCAGCGCCAGCGAAATGCCATGCGAGGTACCGGCATCCAGGCCGAAGGCGTCGAATATGGGTTCCAGCAGCCGCGCCAATACCGGTTCGGCGATATAACCGGTGATCAGAGTGGTGATGGTGATGCCCAGCTGCGCCCCGGAAAGTTGGAACGAGAGCGTGCGATGCGCCTGGCGCACCTGCCGGGCGCGGCGGTCGCCGTCGCGGGCGTGCGCCTCCACGGTGCTGCGTTCCAGGGCGGTGAGCGAGAATTCCGCGGCAACGAATAACGCTGTACCGGCGGTCAGTGCGATGAAACCGATCAGGCTGAGAACGGTGAGCAGGGCTGACACGGTCAGCACCACCCGGCCGTCTGTGTGGCTGAGGGAGCGATGGCGCCGGGTTTGTCACCCGGCTCGGTAGAGGAGCCCTCCTGAACGGCGCCCTCGGACGCGGGTGACAACTGGTTCCTTTCGCATGGGGTAGATCGTGACGGGTCGGCACGATCCGATGGTCGACATGTTACCGGCTGGCCCGCTCGCCTTCAGCGTGACCTGGCCGGGCATGGGAAAACCCGGCGGGTTCCGTGCGGTCCCCGCCGGGATGGCTGCCCAATTCGAGCCGGTTTACCAGCCCGAAGGCAGCGGACGGCCCTCGGCGAAACCGGCGGCCGACTGCACACCGAGCACGGCCCGGTCATGGAATTCGGCGATGGAGCGCGCGCCCGCGTAGGTGCAGGAGCTGCGCACACCGGAGGTGATGTGATCGATCAGATCCTCCACACCCGGGCGTTCGGCGTCCAGGCGCATGCGCGAGGAGGAGATGCCCTCCTCGAACAGGGCCTTGCGGGCGCGGTCGAAGGCCGAATCGGTGGCGGTGCGCGCGGCGACCGCACGCTTGGAGGCCATACCGAAGCTCTCCTTGTAGCGGTTGCCGTCGCGATCGATGCGCATATCGCCGGGCGACTCGTAGGTGCCCGCGAACCAGGAACCGATCATGACATTGGCCGCACCGGCCGCGAGGGCCAGCGCCACATCGCGCGGATGCCGGACGCCGCCATCGGCCC
The DNA here is from genome assembly GCF_040680615.1 of Nocardia sp. NPDC052001. Taxonomy (NCBI): domain Bacteria; kingdom Bacillati; phylum Actinomycetota; class Actinomycetes; order Mycobacteriales; family Nocardiaceae; genus Nocardia; species Nocardia sp. NPDC052001. Next base: position 526,514 of record NZ_JBFAXC010000002.1, read on the forward strand.
ACACGTGCTTACCGAATTCGGCTGCGGCGGCGGCACATTCGGCGACCGCGGAGAACTGCGGGCGGCCGACGCCGGTCATCATGCGGGTGGTGCACATGGCGCCGGGGCCGACACCGACCTTGATGATGTCCGCGCCCGCCTCGATCAGATCGCGGGTGCCCGCGGCCGAGACCACATTGCCCGCGACCAGCGGCACGCCCAGATCCAGGGCGGCCACCGAGCGCAGCGCCTCCAGCATCTTCTGCTGATGGCCGTGCGCGGTGTCCATCACCAGTACATCGGCGCCCGCGTTGACGAGAGCCTTTGCCTTGGAAGGGATATCGCCGTTGATGCCGACCGCCGCGGCGATGCGCAACTGACCGTTGGCGTCGACGGCGGGCTGGTAGATGCCCGCGCGAATGGTGCCGGTGCGGGTCATCACGCCCGCGAGGGTGCCGTCCGCGTTCACCAGGACGGCGAGCTTGGAGTGACCGGCCTCGAGCAGGTCGAAGACCTCACGCGGGGACGCGTCGGCGGGCGCGCTGACGAAGTTGGTGTCGGCGACGGTGCTCAATCGCGCGAAACGGTCGACATCGCTGCACGCGGCCTCGGTGACCACGCCGACCGGGCGGTTGTTCTCGACGAGCACCACCGCGCCGTGCGCGCGCTTGTGAATCAGCGCCAGCGCGTCGGAGACCGAATCCTCCGGATCCAGGGTGACCGGGGTGTCGGCGGTGAGCGAGCGGCTCTTGACGAAGGCGATGGTGTCGGCCGCGGCCTGGATCGGAAGATCCTGCGGCAGCACCACGATGCCGCCCCGGCGGGCCACGGTCTCGGCCATGCGGCGGCCGGCGACGGCGGTCATATTCGCGACCACGAGGGGAATGGTGGTGCCGGTTCCGTCGCTCGACGACAGGTCGACATCGAATCGCGACGCCACATCCGTCCGATTCGGGACGAGGAAGACATCGTCATAGGTCAGGTCGTAGGGCGGAGTCTGCCCGGGGAGGAACTGCACGGTGTTTGCCGCCTCATGGTTTGACGTGGGGTTGTCGTGTTCCATGCTTCGATGTCAGGTATTGGCGCGCTACCTGGTGTCACGCATGCAGCAGGCCAGTGTACTCGAAACTCGGTTGTCGCCTCGCTCACATGTGATCCGGCCGCACCGCCGACCTGACGTGATCGGCATCCCGGTAGGACGATCGAAACGGCTGCGGCTGGGTATCGCGACGATATGTTCGCTATCGGAGCCGCAGTACTGTTCGCCATCGCGCTACTACTGGAACTCGTCAATCGAGGCACCACATTCGGTGTGGAGCTACTCATCATCGGTGGGCTGCTTGCCCTTTCACTACACCTGGCGGGCTTCAGCTCCCGCATCCCGTCGGGCGGCCAGTGGCGCTCCCGCGGCGGCTGGGCCCGCCGCCGCTGAGCTTCCCCGGCGTCTCACGGGCAGACTGTGCGCATGAGCGCCTGACCCGCTCGGGGCAGCGGACGACCTTCGCCATCGACTGGTAGCTGGGTCGGACTCTCGCCCCGAGGGGTCCCGGTGATGTTTGCCGAATGGTTGCCTAACCGGTGAATCGCGCACTGCGAGCCCGCAAATCGGCTGCGATTGCCGGTGTGTCGGGCCTGCGATCGAATCGTGTCCGGGGCGGCGGCCCGTGGCGATTCGGGTTCAGAGTGTGCCGTTTTCGATATCTCGCTTCAGAGCGGTCTGGTAGGCGCGGTGAGATGAAGCCCCGTTATCGGCGGTGAATTGGATCAGGGTCGCATCGGCGAGGAAGGTGATGTGCTCGTTGACCGTGGTGCTGCCATCGCCGTTCGCGGTGAAGGTGATCAACTGGTGGGTGGTGATATTCGGGATGTCCCAGCTGTCCGAGGTGTAGTAGTGCTCGGCGGGGTGCAGGCGCTGTTCGGCCTGGGTGTGGCCGGGGAAGGTGACCGGGCCCATCGGAATGTCTTCCAGGGCGGTGAAATCCACCACCTCGACGCCGGAATCGTCGCAGGTGCGGTGGGTGATCACATCCTTCAGGAAGGGGTGGCGGCCGATATCGTTGCGCAGGTTGGAGTAGACCGACCAGACCCGCTCGAGCGGGGCGTTGATGGTGATCGGCAGATCGACCACCACCGCGGCGCGGGACTCGGCCGGATTGTGCTGTCCCGCTTCGTACATCGACCAACTGGCCTGCCACTCCGCCGTGTACCCATTGGGTGTCTCGGCACAGGTGGGAGGGGTAACCGCTTGCGCCACAGGCATTCCCGTCGCCGCGCAGGCGACGGCAAGGGCGCATCCGAACATGAATTTCACGCGGCGGACTTTACCTCGGCGAAGTCCGGTCGGCGCGGTCAGCGGCCGCCGCGTGACTTCGGCTTATGCTTCTTGGTGTGCTTGCGCCCGCCGGTGCGCGGATCGATGCGGTGGCGGGGGCGTTCCGGTGCCGGATCCGGCGGTGCCGCAGCGGCTTTGGCGGCCGCCGCGACCGTGGCCGGATCGTGGATGGGTCGGCCGGAGGCGCGGCGCGCCCCGGTGATCTCGGCCAGGCGGCGATCGCCGGGCCGCACTTCCAGATCGGTGACGGAAACCCCTGCGCGGCGGGCCAATTCGGCGGCTTCCTGACGATCGTCCGGGGTGACGACGGTGACCACCGTGCCCGACGCGCCCGCGCGGGCGGTGCGGCCGGTGCGGTGCAGATAGTCCTTCGGATCGGCCGGGGGATCGACGTGCACGACCAGCGAGACATCGTCGACATGGATACCGCGCGCGGCGATATCGGTGGCGACCAGCACCGGCCAGCTGCCATCCGCGAACGCGGCGAGGGTTCGGGTGCGCTGATTCTGGCCCTGACCGCCGTGTAGCGCGGCGGCGGCGATACCGACCTCGCGCAGTTTGCCGGCCAGCTTGTCCGCACCGTGCTGGGTGCGCACGAACAGCAGGGTGCGGCCCTTGCGGCCCGCGATTTCGGTGACCACCGGGCGCTTTTCGATCCGGCGCACATGCAGGGCGTAGTGCGCGATATCGGGGAGATCGGAATCCGATTCCGCGGCAACGGCATCGGCGGCAGGGGCGCTCGCATTGGGCTGTTCGGCGACCGTATGGGTGACGGGGGAGTGCAGGTACCGCTGCACCAGCTCGCCGATGGCCTCGTCCAGGGTCGCCGAGAACAGCAGTTTCTGTGATTCGGCGGGAACACGATTCAGCACGGCCGTCAGCTGCGGCAGGAAGCCGAGGTCGGCCATATGGTCGGCCTCGTCGACGGTGAGCACCTGCACGTCCGAGAGATCCACGGCCTTGCGGCCGATCAAATCGGTCAACCGCCCGGGCGTGGCGATGAGCAGATCGACGCCGCGACCCAGCTTCTCGTCCTGCGCCTTGATGGCCAGTCCGCCGACGGCGATGGCGAGCCGCAGGCCCATGGACAGCGACGGCTCATCGAGCGCGGTCTCGATCTGGATCGCCAATTCACGCGTGGGTACCAGGATCAACCCGCGCGGACGGCGCGGCGCGGTCGAGGCGCCGGACAGTCGCACCAGCATCGGCAGCCCGAACGCCAGGGTCTTACCGGAACCCGTTGCGGCCCGGCCCAATACATCGTGACCGGCCAGAATGTCCGGGATCACCGCGGCTTGAATGGGGAACGGCGTATCGATCCCATTGCGCCGTAGTGCCTGTACCAGCATCGGCGGCAGGCCCAGATCGGCGAACCGGCGCGCGCCCGCCGCGGAAGAGGCGAAACGGGGTACCGCGGGAGCCGCGGTGTCCGCCACGTCGTGCTGCTGGGGAGTCGTGCTCCGCGGCTCAGGCACGGCTGAGCAATCGGCTCAGTTCCTGCAACCACGGAATCGCGACCGCGAGGGTCGGGACCACGAGGATGGCGGCGGCGGCCAGATATGCCGCGCTCGCGATGCGAATATCGCCGATCGGCCCGGCCAGGCGCTGAATGCGAATCAGGGTGGTGGGCCCGCCGACCGCCATCGCACCCTGCGGCGCGGGCGAATTCGAACAGGCGACCAGGGCGCGCGCCAGCGGCGTCGGCCCGGTGACCTTGACCGCGGAATCATCGGCCAGCAATTCGATCAGCAGTTTCACCGAATCGAGTGCGGATTTGGAGCGCACCACCCGGGGGAACGCCTCGTGTGCGGCGGTGAATGCCTCCAGCACCAGGTCGTGGCGGGCGCGCAGATGCGAGCGCTCATGGCTGACGATTGCGGTCAACTCCTCTTGGGAAAGATTGGTCACGGTGCCCTGGCTGAGCACGACGCGGCGGCGCAGCCCGGGCAGGCAGTAGGCAATGGGTTCGGTGGCGGCGAGCACCCGGATATCCGCGGATTTCCGTGCCACGCCGCCCTGATCGAGCAGATCGACCAGCATGCGGTGTTTGGCGCGTCGCCGGCGCGTATGCACGCCGACGCGGATGACCGAGAAGATCAGCCGCGCCCCGATGAGCAGGGTGAGCGCGAAGACCGTCACCAGGGCGAGCCACAGTGGCAGGCCCAGGGCGGCGATCTCCTTGCTCGGGGTGGTGGTGGGCCGTCCGTCACCGCCGGGCACCAGCAGTCGGCTGGCGATGGCGAGCCCGGAACCGAAGGCGGACAGGACGGCGGCGAGAGCGATGGCCTGCCAGAGCACCAGCGCCGCACGGGGACTCCGATACGGCCAGGTGGCTCTGCTGAGCAGCGCCGGGATCGGTCCCGCCAACAAGAGGGCGAGACCGGCGAATACCGGCGCTGTCAGATCCATTCCTCAGCTCACTGCGTTGTGGGGGCCTGGGCCGAGGTCGGGGCTACTTGGAGTCTTTCGGCTCCTTGCGTGCCGCCTCGGTGGCTTCGAGCTTAGCGAGTGCGTCTCGCAAAGCGGCAGCCTCATCGGCTCCTACCTGTTCCACGAAGTGCACGAGTGCGGCTCGGCGCGAGCCTACTTCGTCGGCCTGCTGCAATGCGTCCACCATGAGACTGGCGACGAGTTCGTCGCGGGTGTGCACGGGGGCATACCGATGCGCGCGGTCATCGCGCTGCTGTAGTACGAGGTTCTTCTTCGCGAGACGCTGCAGAACGGTCATCACCGTGGTGTACGCGAGCTCGCGGCGCTCGGCGAGGGCCTCGTGCACCTGCCGCACCGTTTGGGGTTCATCGGCCGACCACAACTGGTCCATGACCGCTTTCTCGAGTTCACCAAGACCTGCCATCCCACAAGTTTACGGAGGCAACGACACAAATGCGTACTACAAGTCGTCGTAACCGGTCGGTAGCTGTGTGGTATTGGTCATACCTCGCTGGTCGGCGCGGGATCCTGCCCGTCGGCGCCATGTACGTGCCGGGTGCCGATCGGCACGATCATCGGGCGTCCGGAGACCGGATCCTCCAGAACTTCGGCGCGCAGACCGAAAACCTCGAGCAGCAGCTCGGAATTGACGATATCGGCCGGGCGGCCCTGCGCCACGATCCGGCCCGCGCACATGACGATGAGCTCATCGCTGTAGCGGATGGCCAGGTTCAGATCGTGCAGCACCATGACCACGGTGCGGCCGAAATCGGCGTGCAGGCGGTCCACCAGATCGAGCACCTCGAGGGAGTGCGCGAGATCGAGGTAGGTGGTCGGCTCGTCCAGCAGCAGGATATCGGTGCCCTGCGCCAGCGCCATGGAGATCCAGGCGCGCTGGCGTTGACCGCCGGAGAGTTCATCGAGGGTGCGGTCGGCGAGATCGGCGATACCGGTCTGTGCGAGCGCCGTGGCGACCTCGGTCTCGTCATCTGCGGACCACTGCCGCAACCAGGATTGATGCGGGTGACGGCCGCGCGCGACGAGATCGGCGACGGTCAGGCCCTCGGGGGCGACGGGGGTCTGCGGCAGCATGCCGACCATGCGGGCGATATCGCGGGTCTTCATGGACGATATCGCCTTGCCGTCCAAGACGATTCGGCCGTCGCGCGGTTTGAGTAGTCGGCCCAGTGCGCGCAGCAGGGTGGACTTGCCGCAACCGTTCGGGCCGATGACCGTGGTGATCACACCGGGTGTGATATCGAGCGAGAGTCCGTCGACGATCACGCGATCGCCGTACCCCAGGGTGATGTTCTCGGCGGCGAGAGTCACTGCGGCAGTGGGGGAGTCCGTCACATCGCGCGCGGTGGTCACCGTCTCGCTTCGAATCGTCACAGGGTCGCCTTCCGATTGGCGCGTACCAGCAAGTACAGCATGAACGGTCCGCCGACCGCGGCGGTCACAACCCCGACCGGCAGATCGACGGGAAGTATGGTGCGGGACACCAGATCCGCCCCGACCACGGCGATCGCGCCGATCAGCGTCGAGGCGACGATGGGTTCCCCGGGGGTGCGCAGCAACCGGCGCGCGATCTGCGGTGCGGCCAGGCCGACGAAGCCGACGGGTCCGGCCGCGGCGGTCGCGAGCGCGGCCGCCGTGACGCCCGCACCGAGCAGCAGCGCTTGCTGGGTCTGAATGCGAACGCCCAGAACACGAGTGGTGTCGGTGCCGAACCGCAGGGCCGCGAGGGTGCGACTCGACGCGGCGGCTATTAGCAGTGTGATGCCCACACCGATTCCGGCGGGCACCAGGGTGGACCAGTCCGAGCGATCCAGCGATCCGGTGAGCCACAGCTGCGCGTGCGCGGCATCGGTCAGGGTCGCGCGGGTGAGCAGCCAGCTGACCACCGACAGCAGTGCGGCATTCACGCCGATGCCGATGAGCACCAGGCGAAATCCCATGACACCGTGATCGCCCGTGCTGGTGCGGCCCCAGGCGAGCAGATAGATGGCGACCGCGGTCAGCAGACCACCCGCGAGCGCGGCGAGCGGAATGCCCAGTGTCGCAGCGATTCCGGTGGTCGCGCCGCCGGTTCCGGCCAGAATCAGCACCGCACCGCAGCTCGCGCCCGAGGTGATGCCGAGGATATCCGGGCTCGCGAGGGGATTGTGCAGGATGGATTGGGTGATCGCGCCCGCCAATCCCAGTGCGGCACCGACGATCACGGCGGTCAGCGCGCGCGGCAGACGTGAGTCGAAAATCACGAACCGCTGTGCGCGAGATCCGCCGCCGCCCAGCACATCCAGTACCCGACCGAGTGGAATATGGAATTCGCCGGTGCTGATATCGAGTGCGAAAAGCGTGAGCAGAATCGCGATGAGCACGGCGGCGGTGAGCAGTGCCCGCGCTCGCAGTACCGCCGAATACCCGGCGATGCGTACCGCCGGTCGCGTCCGGCCCAGCAGCCGCGCGGATTCGGGTTCGACCCGCGCCGCCTTCGACTGTCCGGCAGCGGCTTTCACCGTGATGGCACGACCGAGTGTCGTTTTCGCCTGTTCGGCATGGGGTTTCACCGCGATGGCGTGATCGGCCGTCGTGTCCGCCTGCCCGGGAGTGGATTCGGTGGGTGTGCCGTCGATGTGGGTGGGATCGCTCACAGGCTCACCAGCTTTCGGCGGCGGACCAGCAGGATGAAGAACGGTGCGCCGATCACGGTGAGGGTGATTCCGGCCTGGAGTTCACCGGGGCGGGCGATCACGCGGCCCACGGTATCGGCGATCAGCAGGGTGATGGCTCCCAGCAGGGCCGAATACGGCACCAGCCAGCGGTAGTCGGGGCCGGTGACCGAGCGTGCGAGATGCGGCACGATCAGGCCGAGGAAGGCGATCGGGCCGACGGCGGCGGTGGCCGCGCCCGCGAGCAGCACCACCGCGGCCAGGCCCAATGCCCGATTGCGGGCGAGGTTCACACCGAGGCCGCGCGCCACGTCATCGCCGAGACCGAGCAGGTTCAGCCCGGGTGAGGCGGCCAGCGCCAGGCCCGCGCCCACGATGAGGAACGGCAGCACCTGCTGGAATACCGCCGCGTCATGTCCCGCGACATCGCCGACGACCCAGTACCTATAGGTATTGAGCGCGTTCTCGTCCAGCAGCACAACGATATTGGTCATGGCCTGCAGGAACGCGGTCACGGCGGCTCCGGCCAGCACCAGGCTCAGCGGGCTGGCCTTACCGCCGCCGATCGAGGACACCCCGAATACGACGATGCCCGCGATCAGCGCACCCGCCAGCGCGAACCAGATGTACTGCGTGGTCGCGGTGAGCGCGAACAGATGAATGCTCAGCGCCGCCAGGAACGCCGCGCCCGCATTGATTCCGAGCAGTCCCGCATCAGCGAGCGGGTTTCGGGTATAGCCCTGGATGAGTGCACCCGCCATGCCCAATGCCAGCCCGGTCACGAGGGCGAGTCCGGTTCGGGGGAGCCGCAATTCGCGCACGATCTGCGCGGCGGTTCCGTCGGCGGGGCAGGAAAGTGGTAACCCGCCCGGACAGGTGAGTGCGTCGAATACCGCACTGAGAGGTAGGGAACGTGAGCCGAGCGCGATGCTGGCGAGCACCGCGCAGACCAGCAGCGCGGCCAGGAGGAGGAGTCCGGACAGACGTCGCCGTCTGATGGTGACTACGGCGGGCACGGTGACGAACTACTCCTGACACATTGATTGCTCTCGTTAGCTTGGTAAGCCTAACCTATCTTCAATTCTCGTTGCGTACACAGTGGCCGGAAGTCCGATGAAAGAGGAGGTTCGATGCTCGAGCCCGTAACCGTGTGCCCGCCTCGCGATTCCCGGATCGCCTTCGGGAGGGCCTGCGCCCGGCTGCGCGGCCTGCAACCCGAACACCCGCGGGTGTATGCCGTCGCCGCCATGTCCGAACAGGGCAAACGGAGATGGTGGCGGTTGGCGGACGGAATACGCGAAGGCCGGATCGAGATGATGTACCGCCGCCACGCCGCCGAGATGAGCAATCCCGAGATCGCCGCGGAGGTGGTGGCCACCGCGCTCATCCACGCGGTCATCGGCCGGGTCATGGCCATGCTGGTGTCCGAGGGCCGGGCCTGGGATCCGGGCCTGGAGAACCTGTGGATCCATACCGACAATGACGGCGGTATCGATTGGGCGGGGCTGGCGGACACCACGATTCGCGTGGTCGACGGCGACCGGCTGACCGGTGAGCCGGGTGTGGTGGCGCTGCCGTGCGAACCCGCGCTGTACGTCTGGCTGGCGCACCGGTGTGAACCGGCGCTGCGGCTGATCCAGGAAGCGATGCTGCGCTGCGCCGGATTGGGCGTGCGGCGGTTCTGGTCGCTGGTGGCGGAGTCGATCGTCGGCGCGGCGACCTATGTTCCGGCGCTGGCCAATACCTCGTCCACGGTGGGCGCGCAGCGCGGGCAGGACATGCTGGCGGCACTGGAGGATCGCGGTCTGCCGGTGCGCCGGGGTTACGTCGTCCGATAGGTCGCGGCGAGGTGGTGATACCGGGCAGCTGCTTCGAGCGGGCTGCCCGGTGAGTTCGGCGACGGGAAACCGATCACGGTGAGCGCAAGTGGGTCACCGCGCGGTGCGGGCGGTTAGCGTCGAAAGGGAGCACTGTCGGGGCCCGCCGCGCGAAGGATCTGTGATGACCGATCGATTACCGCTCATCGACATCTCCCGTTTCCGCGGGCCGGATCGGGACGCGTTTCTCGACGAGTTGCGCTATGCCGCACACGAAGTCGGATTCTTCTACGTCATCGGGCACGGGGTGCCGCAGACATTGACCGAGGGCATTTTCGAGGTGGCGCGGCGGTTCTTCGCGCTACCGCTGGAACAGCGGCTCGAGATCGAGAATATTCATTCACCGCAGTTCCGGGGCTACACCTCGACCGGGCACGAATACACCGCGGGCGCGCCGGATCGGCGGGAGCAGATCGATATCGGGCCCGAGCGGGCAGCGTTGTCCGGGGCGCCCGGGGATCCGATCTGGCAGCGTTTGATCGGACCCAATCAGTGGCCGCCCGCACTGCCGGAATTGCGCGCGGTCACCCTGGCCTGGCAGGCCGAGGCATTGCGGGTGAGCCGGGAAGTATTGCGCGCCTTGGCCGCCGCGCTCGGACAGGACGAGGGCTACTTCGACGCCTGGTTCGATGCGGAGGCCACCACGCACGTGAAGATCATTCACTATCCGGGCCGTGACACCACCGGCGATGATCAGGGCGTCGGCGCGCACAAGGACTACGGCTATCTGGCGCTCCTGCAACAGGACGAGGTCGGCGGGCTCCAGGTGCGCGGCCCGGACGGCTGGATCGATGTGACGCCGGTGCCGGGCAGTTTCGTCTTCAATATCGGCGAGATGCTGGAGATCGCGACGCAGGGATATTTGATCGCCACCGATCATCGTGTGGTGAGTCCGCCCGCCGGGGTCGACCGGTATTCGGTGCCGTTCTTTCTGGGTCCGCGCTTGGACGCCGTGGTCGAACCACTCGAATTGCCCACCGAATTGGCCGCGCGGGCACGCGGGGTGAGCGCCGATGCCGCCAATCCGCTGCTGGCGCACTACGGTGAGAACGCGCTCATCGGCTGGCTACGTTCACATCCCGAGGTCGCGAAGAAATGGTGGCCCGAAGTCGAGTCCGGGTCATTGCGCTCGCGCTGACTCGAAATCTGTTCGTGGCGAAGCGATTTTGAGACCTTGAAGCGATGGCGAGCGATGACGAGCAGATACGGCCCGAGGGTGCCGCGGTACCGAACGACGAAGACGAAGATCTAACTCCGGCCGGGGAGCTGGAGCCTCCGGCGCTGTCGCGGCGAAAGCTGTTCGCGGGGGCGGGAATCGCGGCGGCGGTGGTCGCCGGTGGCGGGTTGGCGGCCTGGTTGACCACGCGGCGCACGCCCGGTTCCGGGCCGGTGGATCGCGCCCTGAAGATCGGTTTCGGCGGCGGCGTCTGCGAAGCGCCGCTGTACGCGGCACTGCACCAGGGGATTTTCGCCAAGCACGGGTTGAAGGTCGAGGTCATCAAGACCGGTGCCGATGAGATCAAGGATGCGGTGGGGGCCGGGAAGCTCGATGCCGCGCCGGGCATCTTCTTCTCCTGGCTGAAGCCGATCGAACAGGGCATCGACGCCAAACTGGCGGCGGGCCTGCACGAGGGCTGCCTGCGGCTGGCGGTGCCGCCGACCAGTCCCATCAAAACCGTTGCCGAACTGCGGGGTAAGACGATCGGGGTGGGCGCGATCGGCGATTCCTCCATGTCGTTCTTCTCGCTGGATCTGCTCGATGCCGGATTGAATCCCTCCGAAGATGTGCAGTGGCGGGTGTTCCCGGGTGATCAGCTCGGGGATGCGCTGGCGCGCGGGGAGATTCAGGCGATCGCGGGCAGCGATCCGGTCGCGCTGGTGCCGCAGTTGCGCGGGCAGGCGCGCGAGCTCACCAGTAATCAGCAGGGTGCGAATCGTGAATTGTTCTGCTGTGCGACGGCGATCAACGGCCGACTACTGCGCGAGGATCCCGATATCGCGCGTTCGCTGGTGACCGCGTGGGCGGAGGGCAGTCGCTGGGTCGGCTCGAATGTCGCCGAGACCGCGGGCATCGAGGTCGACAACAAGTATGTGGCGGCGGACCGGTCGCTGGTCGAGACGACACTGAAGACCTACGGATTCAATCCCTCGGCGATCAAGTTCAAGCCCGAGATCGAGCCGGGCATCGAGAAATTCGCCAAGACCGGGTACCTGGACAAGAAGACCGATCCGCGTGCGCTGTCCAACAAGGTATTCGCCGATCTGGGTCTGACATGGTGACCACCGCGTCCAGCGGTTCCGCTGTCGCGGTAGGTGATTCGGGGGTTACCGGTGCGGTCTCGGACCGTGCCGCTGTGTCTGTGCCCGGCAACGGGTCCGGCGATGCGAAAGCTCCCGTGCGGCAGCGGTATCCAACGACAGTGGGATTCATCGCGGCGTGGTCGCTGTGGGCGCTGACGGCGGCGATCACGCTGGCGGTGCCGGATCGGCTGACGGTCGCCGCACCGCGCCCCGCCGGAATCCTGTTCGGGGTGATCACCGCGGCCCTCACGCTGTGGGCGTTGATCGCCTACCGCAGCCGTACCGTCACGGTGCGGCTGCGGTATTGGACGCCGCTGCTGGGCGTCCTCGCACTCTGGGCGCTGGTGTGGGAGTACAGCACCGCCAAGACCGGGTGGCTGGAACCACCGCATTTCGCCTCACCGCAGCAGATGCTGTCGGTGTTCGCCGAGGACGGTGGGCTGCTGCTGTCCTGTACCTGGCATTCGCTGTTGCTGCTGATCGCCGGATTCCTGATCGGCGCGATCGGCGGCCTCGCTACCGGGATCGCCGCGGGATGGTCGAAAACCGTTGCGTACTGGGCGCATCCGGTATTGCTGGCGTTGGGTCCGGTGCCGCCCGCGACGATTCTGCCGGTGGTGTTCATTCTGTTCCCGAGCACCTACGCGGGCAGTCTGTTCATGGTGGCGCTGGGTGTCTGGTTCCCGGTGTCGTTCCTGACCCGGGTGGGCGTATCCGGTGTCGCGCGCGGCTATTTCGATGTGGCGCAGACGCTCGGGGCGTCCAATCGCTTCCTGATCTGGCGGGTCGCCGTACCGGGCGCGCTGCCGAGCATTTTCACCGGGCTGTTCATGGGCCTGTGCGCCTCGCTGGGTGCGCTGGCGGTGGCGGAACTGTTGGGTGTGAAGAACGGTCTGGGCTGGTACATCCAGTGGACCAAGGGCTGGGCGGCGTATCCGCGCATGTACGCGGCGATCGTGATCATGATCGCGCTGTGCGCCACCGCCATCACGGTGCTGCTGCGGGTGCGCAATCGCGTCCTCGCCTGGGAGAAGGATCTGGTGCGATGGTGAACGGGATCGCCGTCGAGATCGACGGCGTGTCACATCAATTCGCGGTGGCGGGGGCGCGCCAGCGCGGTCTGCTGGATCGGGTGCTGGGCAGGCCCGCGCCGGTGCCGACCCGGGCGCAGGAGCTCGGGCGGTTGCGGGTGCTCACCGATGTGTCGCTGCGGATCGAGCCGGGGCAGTTCGTGGCACTGCTCGGGCCTTCCGGCTGCGGAAAATCGACGCTGTTGCGGCTGCTGGCCGGACTCGACAAACCGTCCCGGGGTGCGGTGCGCGCCGATGGCGAAACCATCGACGGGCCGGATCCGCACCGCGCCTTGATGTTCCAGGATCCGACGCTGTTTCCGTGGCGCACCGTCGAGCAGAATGTGACGCTGGGGCCGCAGGCGCGCGGCACGCTCGATACCGACCGGGAGCAGGTCGATCGCGCACTGGAACTGGTCGGTCTGCAGGGTTTTCGCGATTCCTATCCGGCGCAGCTGTCCGGCGGTATGGCCCAGCGGGTCGCGCTGGCGCGGGCGCTGGTGAACCGGCCCCGGCTGTTCCTGCTCGATGAGCCGCTCGGCAAACTGGATGCGCTCACCCGCGCCACCCTGCAGACCGAGATCGCCCGGCTGTGGGAGCGCGACAGTTTCACCGCGCTGCTGGTCACTCACGATGTCGACGAGGCCCTGCGCTTGGCCGACCGCGTGGTGGTGTTCACCCCGCGGCCCGGAAAAGTGGTGCGGGACTTGGCGATCGACCTGCCGCGCCCGCGTGATCACGACCATCCCGAATATCTCCGACTACGCCGGGTGCTGTTCGACGCGCTCGGCGAGACAGGCAGGGCCGCCGCATGACCGCCGTATCCGCCGCCACCGCGGGCACGTACGACTCGTTCGCCGATGCCATCGGCAATACGCCGCTGGTGCGGCTGAACCGGGTCACCGATGACATTCAGGCCACCGTGTACGTCAAACTCGAATACCTCAATCCCGGTGGCAGCGTGAAGGATCGCGCGGCGCGCGCCATGCTGCTGGCCGCCGAGGCGTCCGGGGAATTGGGTCCGGGCGGTACCGTGGTGGAGGCCAGTTCCGGCAATACCGGGCTCGGTCTGGCCGCCGTCGCCGCGGCGCGCGGCTACCGCACCATCGTGGTGGTGCCGGACAAGGTGAGTGCCGAGAAGAAGGCGCTGCTGCGCGCCTACGGTGCCGAAGTACACATCACGCCCGGACTGCGCCCGGTCGGGCATCCGGAGCATTTGCGCAGTGTCGCACTGAAATTGGTGGAGGAGATCCCCGGCGCGTGGTTCGCCGGGCAATATGACAACCCCGCCAATCCCGCCGCGCACCGCGCCACCACCGGTCCCGAGATCTGGGCGCAAACCGACGGGCGCATAACGCATTTCGTCGCGGGCATCGGCACCGGCGGCACCATCAGCGGTACCGGCGGCTTCCTGAAGGAGGTATCCGGCGGGTCGGTGCGGGTGATCGGCGCGGACCCGGAAACCTCTGTGTACGGTGGCGGCGACGGCCGAATCTGGTTCGTGGAGGCCGTCGGTCACTTCCTGCACCCCGAGACAGAGGAGGATCTGTGGCCGGAGGCGTACCAGGTGGATGTGGTCGACCGTATCGAACAGGTCGTCGACGCCGAGGCGATTCGGGTGCTGCACCGGCTGGCGCGGGAGGAAGGGCTACTGCTCGGCGGATCCTCCGGGACGGCGATCGCCGCCGCGCTCCGTACCGCGCGTGTACTCGGACCCGATGATGTCGTGGTGGTGCTCGCACCGGATTCCGGGCGGGCCTACCTGTCTAAATACTTCAGTGACGAGTGGCTGGGCACCTTCGGTTTCGAGCTGACCGGCCCGGTGACCGGGCCGACCGTCGGCTCGATCCTCGGGAATCTGGATGGTGCGGCCGTGCCCGTGGTGCTGTCGGGCGCACCGGTCGCGACGGCGCGGGAACTGCTCGGCACGGCCGAGGCGCTGCCGGTGGTATTGCAGCGCAACGCATCCGGACCGCTGGTGGCGACCGAACTGCTCGGCAGCATCACACTGAGCGGGCTGGCCGAGGCACCCGATACGGATCCGGTGAGCGAGCACCTGTCCGATCCGCTGCCGGTGGTCGGCACGACGGCTCCGCTGGCGGACGCGGTGACTCGGCTGGATGGGCGGACCGGCCCGGTGGTCATCACGCGTGAGGGACGAATCATCGGCGTGGTCGATGCCGCACGGCTGACTTCCCGAGCCGCAGAAGCAGATTCGACCCATCCGGCCGATGCGGACCGGTCGGCCGATCACGTCGTGACCCCGGCAGCCGCGGCAGGGACCGCGTCGTGAGATACGCGTTGACCGCGCTGGCCGTCGCGGCACTCTCGCTCACTGCTCCCGGCGTGGCGTCGGCGCACGTCACCGTGACCGCCCCCGACGCCGCACCGGGTGGGTCGGCGGTGGTCACCGTCCGGGTGCCCACCGAATCCGCCACGGCGGGGACGGTGAAGGTGGAAGTGACGCTGCCGGTGGATCATCCACTCGCCACCGTGCGCACTCAGCCGACGCCGGGCTGGCAGGCCGAGGCCAAACACGCGACCCTGACAACCCCGGTCGATGACGGGCATGGTCACAAGGTCTCCGATTACGTCTCGTCGGTGGTGTTCACCGCCAAGGACGGTGCGCAGATCGGCCCGGGCGAATTCGGCGAATTCAAGCTGCTGATCGGCCCGCTGCCGCACGTCGCCGAACTGGCGTTCCCGGCCATCCAGACCTACAGCGACGGAACCACGGTCTCCTGGATCGAGCGTTCCGCCGACGGCACCAAACCCGATAGGCCCGCCCCCGTCCTGCGCCTCACGTCCGTGAACGGCGATGGCCACACCCATTCGGAAGCCGCTGCGCCGGTACAGAATTCCGGCGTCGCGGGCTGGCTGTCCGGACTGGCGCTGATTCTCGCGGTGGCAGCGGTCGGACTGACCCTCGCACCGCGACTGCGGCGAGTACGTGAGGAGTGAATCCGGGCAAGGCGTTTCGGATCGTTCCGCTCCTCGGACTGGTCCTTCTCGCACTGTGGAGCGGGGCCGGTACGGCTGCCGCGCACGCGGTGCTGGTGGGCAGTGATCCGGCCTACGGGGCGATGCTCGAGCATGCGCCCGAACGGCTTTCGGTCAGCTTCGACGAACCGGTGACCGCGGCGGCCGATGCGATCTCCGTGCTCGACAGCGAGGGGCGGCGCGCTGACGGCGGTGGACTATCCACTGCCGACGGCGGCCGAACCCTTCTGGTGCCCTTGCGATCCGGGCTCTCGAATGGCACGTATCTGCTGGGCTGGTCGCTGCTGTCCGCCGATGGGCATCTGGTGTCGGGGTCGATCGTGTTCGGGATCGGGGTGCCGCCGGATCTCAGCGTGAGTACGCCCCCGCCCGATCCGTTGCGGGCCGCGCTGGATACCGTGGTGCGGCTGCTCACCGGACTCGGATACGCGGGTCTCGCACTGGGCGTCGGGATTCCGGTCGCGGCCCGGCTGGTCTGGCCACCGGGCGGCCGGACACTGGTCGCGCGGCAGTTGACGTGGGTGGGGGCCGCCACCATGGCGGTTACGGCGCTCCTTATCTTCGCGGCCACACCGGGTCGGCTCGCGGGTGCGACCGGCTGGTCCGACCCGCGAGTGTGGTCGCAGTCCGTCGCGACCGTGATCGGTGCGGCGGCCGTGGTGCGGTTCGCCGCCTCCTGGGCACTTCTGATCGGCGGTTCGCGGTCGGCGGGGCGCGGCGCGATTCGTGAGGTGGACGGGGAAACCGGGACCGTCGGAGCGGTATCACCGCACCGGATGGTGCTCGGTGCTCGGGTGCGGGAGCGGCTGTTCGGTGTGGGTGCGATCGTGGCGGTCGCGGCGACGGCGGTGTCCGGGCATGCGGTGTCGGGTGAATTCCGTTGGCTGGCACTGGTTTCCACGATCGCGCACCTGCTGGCCATGGCGGTGTGGGTCGGGGGTGTCGTGCTGGTGCTGCTGGCTTGGCGCACCGATGCTCGTCTGCGGGTGGTCCGCGCTTTCGGACCGGTGGCCGCGGCCGCCGTCGCGGTGGTGGTCGTGAGTGGGGTGGTCCAGAGTTGGCGGGCGGTGTATCCGCTTGCGGCGCTGTGGCATACGTCGTGGGGGCTGCTGTTGCTCGCGAAGGTCGGGCTCGTGGTGGTCGCGCTGGGAACGGCGGTGGCCATGCGCCGGGTGGCCGGCGGGGACGGCGGGAGCCGGCTCGTCCGCACGGAATTCGGGATTCAGATAGCGGTGCTGATCGTCAGCGCGCTGCTCACCGGTGTCGCCCCGGCTCGGGACACCTACAATCCTGCGGCCACATTGCAAGCTCGACTCGGACCGCTCACCGCGGTGGTCGATGTGGACGGGACGCAGGTGGGGCGGCAGGAATTCACCGTGCGCCTGCGGGATCAGGCGGGGACGCCGGTGACGGTGCTCGAGGTGACCGGGCAGTTGAGCACCGGGGACGATGCGTCCGTTCCGATCGAGGTGCCGTTCCGGCGGGTGGAACCGGTCGGGC
This sequence comes from Nocardia sp. NPDC052001, assembly GCF_040680615.1. Taxonomy (NCBI): domain Bacteria; kingdom Bacillati; phylum Actinomycetota; class Actinomycetes; order Mycobacteriales; family Nocardiaceae; genus Nocardia; species Nocardia sp. NPDC052001. The sequence continues at coordinate 543,675 of NZ_JBFAXC010000002.1, forward strand.
TCGGGCCGGACTATTTCGTATCGCAGTCCGTGCGGGTGCCCGCGCCGGGACAGTGGCGGTTGCGACTCACGGTGGTGGCGAGCCGGGTCGACGGATACGCGGCGACCCTGCGGTATCGGGTGTGGTGATCGCTATCTGGAATCGCGCGGAATTTATGTCTAAGCGGTGGGTCCGCGCGCGGGTTGAATCACCGCCATGAGTGTCGAATTCCTTTGGTACATCCCCAATCAGATCGATCCGGGGCATCGCGGGGATACCGCGGGCATCGGCCACAACAGTCTGGACGCGCTGACCACGCAGGCGCGGGCGCTGGAGGAGCACGGCTGGAAGGGTGCGCTGCTGGGTACCGGGTGGGGGCGTCCGGATACCTTCACCGTCGCCACCGCGCTGGCCGCGCGCACCGAGAAGTTCGAACCGCTGATCGCCGTCCGCCCCGGTTATTGGCGGCCCGCGAATTTCGCCACCGCCGCCGCGACGCTCGATCACCTCTCCGGCGGCCGGGTCCGGATCAATATCGTCTCCGGTAAGGACAATCTCCCCGCATACGGTGAGAGCGAGGAGGATCAGGCGCTGCGGTACGGGCGCACCAGGGAATTCCTGCAATTGGTGCGCAAGCTCTGGACGCAAGAGAACGTCACCTATCGCGGTGAGCACTACCAGGTCACCAATTCCACGGTGGTGCCCCGGATCACGCCGCGCGAGGGACGCCCGCATCCCACGCTCTACTTCGGCGGCGCGTCCGATGCGGCCGAACGGGTCGCCGCGACCGAAGCCGATGTGCAGCTGTTCTGGGGTGAACCCCTGGAAGGCGTGCGCGAGCGCATCGAACGACTGCGCGCGCTGAGCGATGAACTGGGCCGTGAGCACGCACCGCTCGAATTCGGTTTGCGCGTCACCACTTTCGTGCGCGATACCACCGAACAGGCCTGGGCCGATGCCGAGGCGAAGGTGGCGGAGATGGCCGAAAGGCAGGGCGAACAGCAGAATTGGCGGCAGACGGCGGTCGGGCAGCAGCGCCTGCTCGATCTGGCCGCACGCGGGGAGGTGCTGGACGACAACCTCTACACCACGCCGGGCCGCTTCGGCGGGGGCGGCGCGGGCACCACCTGGCTGGTCGGTTCGGCGCAGGACGTCGCCAAATCCCTGCGGCGCTATCGCGATCTCGGCATCACGCATTTCGTGCTGTCCGACACCCCGTACCTGTCCGAGATCGAACGGCAGGGCACGCAGCTGCTCCCGCTGCTCGCGGAGCTGTGAGCCCCCGGCCCGGCTGTGGGTTCGAATCGAGCTGCGGTCAATAGCTGACTCGGACGGTCATCGCGGCGACGATACTCGCCATGACTCAGATCGCCCCGTCCCCGGAACAGGTGGTGGCCCAGCGCTACCGAGACCCCGCCCCGGTCGAGCCCGCGCAGTGGAATCCGGTGCTGCGGGTGCTGCACGAGCATCGCTCGGTACGCCGGTATCTGCCCGATCCGATCTCGGACCAGACGCTGCGGCTGCTGATCTCGGCCGCGCAATCCGCGCCGACCTCCTCGAATCTGCAGGCGTGGAGTGTGATCGCGGTGCGCGATCCCGAGCGCAAGGCGCGGCTGGCCGCGCTGGCGGGGGATCAGGAACACATTCGGCAGGCCCCGGTGCTGCTGGTGTGGACCGCGGATCTGGCCCGGTTGCGCGGACTGGCCGCCGAGCGCGACGCCCCGCTGGAGGGCGCGGACTACCTGGAGTCCAGCTACGTGGCGTTCCTGGACGCGGCGCTGGCCGCGCAGAACGCATTGGTGGCCGCCGAATCGCTGGGCCTGGGCACCGTGTACATCGGCGCGATCCGAAACCATCCGGAGCAGGTGGCCGCCGAATTGGCTTTGCCGCCGGGTGTTTTCGCGGTCGTCGGACTGGTGGTCGGCACCCCCGATCCGAGCGAGGGCGCGCGGGTGAAGCCGCGCCTGCCGCAGGACGCCGTACTGCACGCCGAGGCATACGACGCGGACGCGCAGAGCGCGCATATCGCCGAGTACGAGACCCGGATCGCCGAGTTCTACTCCGAACAGCGCCTCGAACATTCCTGGACCGAGCGCGTGCTGGCCCGGCTGGCCTCGGCCGCCGCACTCAAGGGTCGCGATCGCCTCCGCGATCAGCTTGCGGCACAGGGCTTCCCGCTGCGCTGACGAACCGGTCGCCGGTGTCGTGCCGGGTCACGAGCGCTTCCGGACGCGGCGGCGACGGTGTCCGAGAGATGGTGGCCGGTTTCGAGGACGGGCGTGGATCGCTCGATTGTGGAGGTGCCGATGGTGAGCGGGGACAAGAGTGCGGGAGCGGTGCTGCGGGCGGTGCTCGAGGAGGGCACCGCGCCGCGCAGCGCGATCGCGAAGCTGGCCGGATTGTCGCCCGCGACCGTGACCTCGCAGGTGCGGGCGCTGACCGCGGCCGGGCTGCTCATCGAATTGCCGGAGACGGCCGGACCGGCCGGAATGGGCCGTCCGCATTCGCCGCTGGTGCTCGATATCGCGGGCAATGTGGTGATCGGGGTGCATATCGCCGCCGATCACTGCACCGTCGCGGTGTTGAATATCGCCGGGACCGTGCGGCTTTCGCATCGCATACCGCACGCGACCCTGGAACCGGAGGTGATTCTGGCCGCCGCTGCCGCCGAGGTGCGGCGGTTGCGGGCCGAATTGACCGAGCGCGTCATCGGATTGGGCGTCGCCATCGGCGGCTGGGTGGACAGCGCGGCCGGAACGGTCATCGAGCACGGCACCCTGCCGTGGCGCAATGTGGAGGTGCGGCAATACCTTTCGGGGCACACCGGACTGCCGGTGACCATGGACAGTCACACCCGCGCGCTGGTGCACGCCGAACAGCTCTTCGGGCATGCGGGCAGCACCGCGGCCACCGTGGTGCTGTTCGCGGGCAATGTCATCGACGTCGCGTTCTCGGTGCACGGGCGGGTGCATTACGGCCCGCGCTCGGCCGCGGGCGCGATCACCCGGCTGGCCGGGGGTGATACCGCCGAATCCGAATTGGCGCAGTGCACCGATCGCGCGCTGGTGGCCGCCGCGCACGAACTGGGTCTGTCCGTGCGCGGCGTTCCCGATCTGGTGTCCGTGGCGGTCGGCGACCCGGCGGCGCAGACGCTGTTCGTGAATCGCGCACGCATTCTGGCGCGGGTGGTGGCGGTGGTGATCGACCTGCTCGATCCGGACGCGGTGGTGATCGTGGATCCCGGACTCATTCGGGTGCCGGGCGTGCGCGCGGCGTATCTGGATGGTGTGCGCCGGTTCTCGGCCTGCGCGCGGCCCGAGGAGGTGATCTCGGGATCGTCGTTCTTCGGCCGGGTGCTGGAGACCGCCGCCGGGGCCGCGGTGCTGCAGCGGCTGTTCACCGATCCGCTCGCGGTGGTGGCCGCCGCCGAACAGGCGGTGCGGCCGGTCGGGATTTGATTCGCACTTATTTTAAGTCGAACGAATGTTGCCCGATCGCAACGCTTTCCGCCAGAGTCCTCATATGCGAAATCCTGCCGCCGCGCTCCGGTCCGAGACCCGCTCCTGTCATTGCTGCCCGGATTCCTCAAATTCGTTCCGACGCAGTTCTATCAGGAGTCATCAATGCGCTCTGCTATTCCCGGGCTAGGTTTGGTCCTGGCCGCCGCACTATTGGTCGCGGGTTGCGCCACCAAGGGCGGCGATACCGATCTTTCGGCGGCGCTGCCGACCACGGTGCCGCCCGGCACCAAACTTTCCATTTCGGTGAACACCACCCGGGTCGCCCTGGAGGCGTCGGGTCAGCCGAATCCGCTGTCGTTCACCGTCTCCGACTGGCCCGTGGTGCAGGCCGGACCCGATGTGATCCAAGCCTTCCGCGGCGGTGCGCTCGATGTCGCCACCAATGCCGGAATTCCCCCGATCCACGCGCACGCCACCGGCGTCGACGCGAAGATCGTCGGGGTCAAGGTGCGCTCGACGCCGCTGTATCAGCTTGCGACCGCGCCCGGTTCGAATATCACCAGCCTCGCCGATCTGCGCGGTAAGCGCATCGGATTCTCGCCCGGTCAGGCTCAGGGCGTGGTCATCCTGCGCACCTTGCAGGCCGCCGGTATCCCGCTCAGCGATGTGAAGCTCGTGGAATTGAACAGCCCGCAATTCCTGACCGCGTTGCAGGGCAAGCAGATCGATGTCGCACCGCTGGCCGAGCCGTCGACCACCAAATACCTCGCCCAGTACGGCAGCCAGGGCGCTCGCGCGGTGAACACCCCCGCCGTGGACGCGCTGACCGTGCTGTGGGCACCGACCGTGGTACTTCAGGATTCCGCCAAACTCGCCGCGGTCACCGAATTCGTGAAGGTCTGGGCGCGCACCGATATTTGGGCCTGGGAGCATCCGGACCAGTGGCTGGACGCGTATTACGTTAAGGATCAGAAGGTTTCGGCGGACGACGCCAAACGAATTCTGACCACCGTGGAAAAGCCGTTTTATCCCGCGAAATGGGATGACGCCATCAAGTGGGAGCAGGAAACCGTCGACCTGGTCACCCGCTCCGGCTATTTCGGTTCGACGTTCGACGCCGCGCAACTTTTCGATCGGCGTTTCGAACAGCTCGCCTCCGATGCGGTGCCCGCCCAGTACCGGACCAAGGAGTCGCAATGACACTCGCACTGCCGCGCCCGGCGCTCACCACCGCCCGGCCCGCCGAGACCTTCGTGGAACGGCGTCGCCTGCGCCGCCTGGGACTTCGTAAACCGGTACCGTTCGCCCGCCTGCTCGGCGTGGTCGTGGTGCTCGCCGCTTGGTCGGCGGGCAGCTACTACGGCCTGCTGGATCAGCGCAAACTGTCCGCGCCGTGGACCGTCCTGGGCACCGGCTGGGATCTGATCCGCGACGGCACCCTGGTCGAGAACACCCTCGCCTCGCTGACCCGGGCCGGAATCGGTCTCGGCGTCGGCGTTGTGATCGGCACCGTGCTGGCGCTGATCGCGGGACTGTCCCGGCTCGGCGAATCGCTGATCGACGGTCCCCTACAGGTCAAGCGCGCCATTCCGAGCCTGGGCCTGATTCCGCTGATGATTCTGTGGCTGGGCATCGGTGAGACGTTCAAGATCGTGGTGATCACTCTGGGGGTGGTGGTCGCGGTATACCTGCAAACCCATGCCGCGCTCACCGCCATCGATAAGCGATTCGTGGAACTTTCGGAGGTGCAAGGGGTTTCGCGGTTGCAGTTCATTCGCAGCGTGGTGATCCCGGGTTCGCTGCCGGGCTTCTTCCTCGGGCTGCGGCTCGGGGTCACCTCGGCCTGGCTGTTTCTGGTCGTCGTCGAATCCGTCAATGCCACAGACGGATTGGGAAAGATGATGAGTAGCGCTCAGAACTACGGTCAGGCCGATGTCATCCTGGTCTGCCTGGTGCTGTACGGGGTCTTCGGATTGATCTCCGATGCCGGTATCCGACTGATCGAAGGCAGGGTGCTGTCATGGCGTCGCACGATCTCGAACTAGGCGTCCGCACCCGGGATCTGGTGCGCTCCTTCGGGAATCGCACTGTGCTGGACGATATCTCGCTGACCATCCCGCCCGGTCAGTTCGTCGCCCTGCTCGGCCGCAGCGGCTCCGGTAAGAGTACGCTGCTGCGCGCACTGGCCGGACTGGATCGCGATGTCGAGGGGTCCGGCACGCTCCGGGTGCCCGCGAAAACCTCGGTGGTATTCCAGGATTCGCGACTGCTGCCGTGGCAGCGGGTACTGAGCAATGTGCTGTACGGACAACCGCGCAGCCGCCGCCAGGAGGGCCGCGACCTGCTGGCCGAGGTCGGGCTGACCGGCCGCGACCGCGCCTGGCCGTCCGAGCTGTCCGGCGGTGAACAGCAGCGCGTGGCACTGGCCCGCGCCCTGGTCGGCGAGCCCGATCTACTGCTGGCCGATGAACCGTTCGGCGCGCTGGACGCGCTCACCCGCATCAAGATGCACGAGCTGCTGCGCGAGCTGATCGCGCGGCACACCCCGACCGTGCTGCTGGTCACCCATGACGTGGACGAGGCGATCACCCTGGCACAGCGCGTACTGGTGCTGGACGCCGGACGCCTCACCGTCGATCTGCCCATCGACCTGCCGGCGCACCGTGATCCGGGCGAGCCCGAATTCCAGCGTTACCGCCGCACCCTGTTGACCGCGCTGGGCGTCGTCCCGGCCGGAGTCTGAGTAAGGAACCGCATGTCCCCGAAGCAGTTGCACCTCAACGCGTTTCTCATGTCGACCGGACACCACGAGGCCTCGTGGCGGCTGCCGGAATCCGATCCGAACGCGAATACCAAGATCGACCACTACGTGAATCTGGCGAAGATCGCCGAACGCGGCAAACTCGATTCCATCTTCTTCGCGGACAGCCCGGTGCTGTTCGGCGATACCGGCCGCCGCCCGGCGGGCAAGCTGGAGCCGACCGTGCTGCTCACCGCGATCGCGGTGCAGACCTCGCGGATCGGGCTCATCGCCACCGCGTCCACCAGCTACAACTCCCCGTTCAACCTGGCACGCCGATTCGCCTCGGTGGACTGGGTGTCCGGCGGGCGGGTCGGCTGGAATATCGTCACCACCGCGGGCGCGGACGCGGCCCGCAATTTCGGCCTCGACGATGTGCCCGATCACGCGCTGCGCTACGCCAAGGCCGCCGAATTCGTCGATGTGGCAACGAAACTGTGGGACAGCTGGGCCGATGACGCGGTGCTCGCCGATAAGGAATCGGGCATCCACACCGATCCGGACCGGGTCCGCAAGATCGATCACGACGGTGAGTACTTCAAGGTCGCCGGACCGCTGAACCTGCCGCGGTCGCCGCAGGGCTATCCGGTGCTGGTCCAGGCCGGATCCTCCGAGGACGGTAAGGAATTCGCCGCCCGCTACGCCGAAGCGGTGTTCACCGCGCAGCAGACCATCGAGGACGGATTGGAGTTCTACACCGACCTCAAGCGCCGCGCGGTCGCGATCGGCCGCGATCCCGAGACCATCAAGATCCTGCCCGGCATCGTGCCCGTCATCGGCGATACCGAGGAACACGCGCGGGAATTGGATGCCGAACTGGAGCGGCTCATCTCGCCCGAATACGCCAAGCGTCAGCTCGCCCGCACCTGGGGCATTCCGGTCGAGGATCTGGACCTGGACAGTGAACTGCCCGACGATCTGCCCACCGAGGATGAGATCCAGGGGGCCAAGAGCCGGTTCACGCTGATCGTGAATCTCGCTCGGCGCGAACGACTCACGCTGCGCCAGCTCATCGCCCGGCTCGGCGGCGGGCGCGGGCACCACACCTTCGCCGGTACCGCCGAACAGGTCGCGGACACCATCGAGGAGTGGTTCACCCGCGGGGCGGCCGACGGCTTCAACATCATGCCCGCGGTGCTGCCCTCGGGGCTGGAGCGCTTCGTCGACGAGGTGGTGCCGATCCTGCAGCGGCGCGGCCTGTTCCGCACCGAGTACACCGAGACCACCCTGCGCGGGCACTACGGGCTCGAGCGCCCGGTGAACCAGTTCGACGCCGTCGGCGCGCTCGTGGTCGCCGGATGAGTTCGGGCTCAGACTGTTTCGGTTCCGCGGCCTCGGAATCGGCCCCGGCGGCCGGTTCCGAGGCCACCGGATGGATTCGGTATCTGCTGCGGCGGTGCGGCGCGCACCGGCGGACGGTGGTCGCCGCGGCGGTCGGGTCGGTGATCGCCGCGGTGCTCACCGCGATCCTGCCGCTGATCGTGCGGCATGTGGTCGATACGCTGACCGCGAGTGCGGCATCGGTGGTGCCGTGGGTGGCGCTGCTGCTCGTGATCGGCGTGGTGCGGTTCGGGGCCGGATACACCCGGCGGGTGGGGTCCTCGCGATTGTCGCTGGACGTACAGCATGATTTGCGCCGCGATCTGTTCGCGGCGCTGCTGCGATTGAACGGGCGGCAGCGGGCCGGGCTGTACACCGGGCAGGTGGTGAGCCGCGCCATCACCGATGTGACGCTGATTCAGATGTTCCTGCAACTGGTTCCGCTGGTCACCGGGAACGCGGTACTACTCGGGGTGTCGCTGGTGCTGATGGCGACCATGTCCCCGGCGCTGACCGCGATCGCGCTGCTGGTCATCCCGGCGCTGTGGTTCATCACCAAACGCAGTCAGCGCGAACTGTTCCCGGCCAACTGGGACGCCCAGGCGCGCGCCGCGGAGGTGGCCATGCGGGTGGAGGCCGCGGTGACCGGGGTGCGCGTGGTGAAGGGCTTCGGACAGGAATCACGCGAGCTGGACGGGCTGGCCGAATCCGCGCGCGATCTGTACCGGTCGCGACTGCGGATCACCCGGATCACCAGCCGCTTCACACCGTTGATGCAGGCGATTCCGGCCGCCGGTCAGGCGCTCGTGCTGATCGTGGGCGGGCTGCTCGCCCTGCACCAATCCATCACGCTGGGCACGTTTTTGGCGTTCATGACCTATCTCGGATCATTCGTGACGCCGATTCGCATGTTCTCCATGCTGCTCACGGTGAGCCAGCAGGGCAAGGCATCCCTGGATCGGGTGCGCGAGGTGATCGAGACACCGGTTCCCGCCGAGACGGGGGCGGCGGGAACCAGGGCTCTCGATACCGTACGGGCCGACCACGCGCCGCGCATCGAATTCGAGGATGTGCGTTTCGGATTCGAGGATCAGCCGCCGGTATTGAACGGCTTGGATCTGATCGTCGAGGCGGGTGAGACGGTGGCCATCGCGGGCGCGGCGGGCTCCGGCAAATCGATTCTGGTGCAGCTGCTGCCCCGGCTCTTCGATCCGGACGCCGGTCGAATCCTGCTGGACGGCATCGATATTCGGGAACTGCCGGAACTGCGCGACCAGGTCGCCATGGTGTTCGAGGACACCGCGCTGATGGCCGATACGGTGCGCGCCAATGTCGCCTACGGCCGCCCCGAGGCGGATGACGAGCAGGTGTGGCACGCACTGCGATTGGCGGCCGCCGACGAATTCGTGACCGCGCTGCCCGAGGGCCTCGATACGCTCATCGGTGAACGCGGACAGCGGCTTTCGGGCGGACAGCGCCAGCGCCTCGCACTCGCGCGCGCACTGATCACCGATGCGCCGATCCTGGTGCTCGATGACGCCACCTCGGCCATCGACGCCCAGGTCGAGGAGCAGATCTTCGCCCGCATCGCCGCCGAGGTGCGACGGCGCACCACCATCGTGGTGGCGCACCGCATTTCGACACTGGCGCTGGCCGATCGCGTCGCGGTACTCGATGACGGCCGCATCGCCGAACTCGGCACCCTGCACGAACTACAGCGCTCGGGTGAACTGTTCCACGCCCTGTTCACCCCGCCCGATCCGGCGAGCATCGCCATCGATCTGGCGACCGATGCGGAATCGGTTCCCACCGAAGGACTCTGGGCGCAGGCCGAATCCGACGGCGACGAGAGCCGGGTGCTCGAACAGATCGCCAAGGCGTTCTCCCAGCGCGCCGCGGGCGCGCCCGGGCCGATGGGCGGCGTCGGCGGCGGCATGATGTCGGGCGCACCGCCCAGCGGCGATGTCCAGGCCCTCATCGACCGCCTGCCGCCGCTGTCCGGGGAGCCCGAAGTGCCCGAACACTTCTCGCACACCCCCGACACCTCCTTCAATCTGCCGGGGCTGCTGCGCCCGTTCGCGCTGCCGCTGCTGGCCGGTCTGGGTCTGGTCGCCCTGGACGCCCTGGCACAGATCCTGATCCCCTTCCTGGTGCGCTTCGGCATCGACCACGGCGTGCTCGAGAACGCGCGCGGCGTCCTGCTGATCGCCGCGAGCCTGGCGCTGGTGGTGGTCGCGGTGGACTGGGCGATCACGGTCGCGCAGGTCCGGGTCACCGGGCGCGCGGGGGAGCGGCTGCTCTACGGCCTGCGGGTCAAGGTGTTCGCGCAATTGCAGCGCCTGGGATTGCAGTTCTACGAACGAGAACTGGCCGGGCGCATCATGACCCGCATGATCACCGACGTCGACGGTCTGTCCACGTTCCTGCAGACCGGTCTCGCGGTGGCGCTCACCAGCACCCTCACCATCGCCGGAGTCGTGGTCGCGCTGGTCGTCATCGACGCCGGGCTGGCCCCGGTGGTGCTGCCGCTGCTCCCGGTGCTGGTGGTGGCGACCATCGCCTTCCGCCGCGCCTCGGTGCCCGCCTACAACCTGGCGCGTGAGCAGGTCAGCGCCGCCAACGCCTATCTACAGGAGAATGTCGACACCATCGCGGTGACGCAGGCGTACCGCCGCGAAGCGGTGAATCAGCGCGAATTCGACCGGCGCTCCTGGGGATATCGCAACGCGCGACTGCGCAGTCAGACGCTGATGGCGCTGTTCTTCCCGTTCATCGAGATCATGTCATTGATCGCCACCGCGGCCGTGCTTGCGGTCGGTGTGCATCAGGTCCGCGAAAGTGTGCTCACCGCAGGCACTTTGATCGCATTCCTGCTGTACGTGGATCTGCTGTTCGCGCCGATCCAGCAGCTGTCGCAGGTGTTCGACAGCTATCAGCAGGCGGTGATCGGCGTGGAGCGCCTCGGTGTGCTCATGCGCGAGGAGGTCGCCACCCCGGACGCGCCCGATGCCCGCCCGGTCGAAGGGCTCGCGGGCGATATCGAATTCCGCGGTGTGGGTTTCGCCTACGACACCGCCGGAACCCGGGTGCTGTCCGGTATCGATCTGCGGATCGCGCCCGGTCAGCAGGTCGCCGTGGTCGGCGAGACCGGCGCGGGCAAATCCACCCTGGTGAAACTGCTCGCGCGGCTCTACGACACCACCGACGGCGCGGTGCTGGTCGACGGCGTCGATATCCGCGACTACCGGCTGCGTGACTATCGGCATCGCCTCGGTGTGGTGCCGCAGGAACCGTTCCTGTTCGGCGATACCGTGCACGCCGCCATCGCGTACGGCAAACCCGATGCCACCCCGGCCGAAATCGAATGGGCCGCACGGGCGGTCGGCGCGCACGAGATGATCGCCGCCCTCGAACACGGCTACCGCCAGCCCATCGGCGCGCACGGTGCGGCCCTGTCGGCGGGCCAGCGCCAACTCCTGGCCCTGGTCCGGGCCCAACTGGTCGATCCGGACATTCTCATCCTCGATGAGGCCACCGCATCGCTGGATCTGGCCACCGATGCCCGGGTCCGGACCGCGGTGGAGGTGCTGACGGCGGGCCGCACCACCATCGTGGTGGCGCACCGCCTGGCGACCGCGGCCACCGCCGACCTCATCGTGGTGGTCGGCGAGGGTCGTCTGCTGCAAACCGGCCGCCATAGCGATCTGCTCAAACAGGACGGCCCCTATCGGCGGCTGTGGTCGGCCTACGTCGGCGACGCCGTGGAATCGGAGCCGATGCACGCCTGAATAACAGCGAACTTCCGGCTAGTCGATGTCTACTTTTTCACTGCCTGATTAAGTGCAGAATGTAATAGCTGGCGGCTATTTTCAAAGCTATGGGCAATGATGTGGCTACTGTCCAGGACATCGTCGAGGGATTGGACGACGGAATCGCGCGACTGCTCGAGGCGAATGGCGCGCCGGATCGGCCGGTGACGAGTATCGAGCTATTCGATTCCGTCGATGTGGCACTCGAATCAGGCGCGCTGGTGCTGGCAGTCGGGGTGGACGGTGAGGATCGGGTGCGCGCCCTGCTCACCGCCGCCGAACGCGATGGCGTCGCGGGAGTGGTCGTCAAGGGGACGTCCGCGAAGATCGCCGCGGATCTGGCCGCCGATATCGCGGTGGTGTGGCTGCGCGAGGATATGGCATGGCTGGATGTGGCGGTATGTCTGCGCCAGCGGCTCATCGACCGCGTCCGATCGCGGCCCGCCGCCGATGGTTCGGCGGCGAATGAGCTTTTCGCACTGGCGGATTCGATCAGCACCCTGGTCGGCGGACCGGTCACCATCGAATCCGAATCCTCCGAGGTGCTGGCCTGGTCGACCGGGCAGCAGGGGGCCGACGTGCTGCGCGTGGAATCGATTCTGGTGCGTTCGGTGCGCCCGGGCTGGGTGCGGCTGCTCGCCGAGGAGGGCGTGCTCGCCGAAATCGCCAAATCCCCGGATCCGGTGTTCGTGCCCGCGCATTCGATCGACGGTCAGCCGCTGCCCCGGGTCGCGATCGCGGTGCGCAGCGGCGGTGTCATTCTCGGTTATATCTGGATCGTGGTGCATGAGCCGCTATCGGCGGAGACCGCCGGGCAATTGCGGTACCTGACACGCATCGTGGCATTGCAGCTCGCACAGCTGACCATGAATCCGCCCTCGGCCATCCGGCAGCAGCGCCGTGAACTGGGCGAGACCATCTTCGCGGGTGGGCCGGGAGCGGTGATCGCGGCGAATCGGCTCGGATTGACGCCCGGACCGCTGGTGGTGCTCGCGATCGGCGCGGAGGATCCGCGCGCTGCACCGGGCAGGGGAGACGGTTCGCTGATCGCGGATCGGCGGAGAGTCGACAGCCTCTTCGAGCACTATCTCGGCGCCGTCCATCCATCCAGCGTGGTGCTGCGCAATGACGGCGTGCTCTATGCGCTGCTGGGCTGGCCGGGACTCGACGACGATGCCGCCGTCACCGAAACTCGTTCGCTGGCAGATGATTTCCTGCGCCGCTCGCTTGACGGCACCGACTATCGCATTGCCGTCGCCCCCGCGATCGCGGCGGTGTCGCGGGTCGCCGTGGCGCGGGCGCAGGCCGATGCGATCCTGACCGCCATGCTGCGCGAACCCGGCTCCGCGAGTGCGCGATTGGCGGATGTGGCACTGCCGATGCTGCTCGGCCGCCTCGCCGATTACGCGGATTCGCTTGACCTGCCGCCGTTCTCGGGCCCGCTGCGCGTGCTGGCCGATGAACAGGGCACGAACGGGCAACTGCTGGAATCGCTGTCCGCGTATTTCGAATCGGGCGGCGTGCTGGACGCGGCGGCGGCCCGGCTGCATGTGCACATCAATACGCTGCGATATCGCCTCCGCAAGGTGCAGGAGGTCAGCGGACTGGATCTGCAGGACGCGGACGCGATATTGCTGGCGCAGTTGGAACTTCGGCTGTTACGCCTGCGGCGCGGCCTCCGGTGATCGCGGTTCGCGATCCCGGGTAGCCGTCGCGGATGCGGTCAGTGCACCACATTCGGTACCGCGTTCGGGTTCGTCGCGCCCACCGCCGCACCGATGCCCGCACCCACACCGGTACCGATCGCCGCGCCGACACCCGCGCCGACCGCCACCGGTACCGCCTCACCGGCCGCGAAACCCAGTGCGCCGCCGACCAATCCGCCGGTGATGGCGCCACCCGGAACGGTGACCCCTTCGAGCGGGACCGCGGGCAGTCCGGCCACACCGCCGATGGCAGCGCCCGTGGCCGCACCGATCGGCACGCCGATCGCGGCTCCGGCCAGACCCACCGGCAGCCCGGCGACCCCGCCAACAATACCGCCGCCGACCGCACCGACACCGGCGCCGATGCCCGCGCCGACCGCCGCACCGCTCGCGATCGGATTCGAGGGCTGCTGCTGCGCCGCCGGGGCCGGGGGAGTCACGGTCGCCGCGCCCGCGGTACCCGTGCCCGCCGCGAGAATGAGCGCGGGCGCGGCCAGGGCGATGACTCCCGTGCCGGCGATGGTGACGAGATTCTTCTTCATGGGAACAGATCCTTACGAACAGTTGGAACGTGGACCATTCGATAGTCGTACGCCACGTACCAGCGGTTCTTGTCCAGCCGTTCAAACTCCCGGGTGCCCGATTGTCCCAGCGGACACCCTCGGCGCGTTCAGCCGGTGAGCGTGCCGCGCAGCTCGATCGCGATCTCCGTGGCGTCGAGATTGGCCAGGGCGTTCGCGAGCACATCCGCGTCGAAGGTGCCGTTATCGCGGGCGTCCAGCAGTGCGGAGCGCTGAGCGGAAATCACGGCGAGGCGATGGTCGCGCGCGGTTTCGAAGGTCTCCCGGCTGGGCTCGCCGTCGAGATGCGGCGGTTCGGGGACAGTCTGCGCGCTTTCGCGCAGCATTTCCATGATCCGGGTCAGTTCGGTCTGGGTCTGCTCCTCGGACTCGCCCGGATCGGTATCGGCGGGCAGGATCCGCAACAGCGGCCCGATGGTGCCGCCCTGCACGACCAGTGACATGAGCGCGACCGCGAACGCGATGAGCACCAGCACCGAACGCTGCGGGGTGTCCTCGGGCAGGGTCTGCGCGGCGGCCACGGTCACCGCGCCGCGCATCCCCGCCCAGACGACCGCCGCGCCCTCGCGGGAGCCGAGCGGTTCGCGCAGGAAGTACTCGATATTGGCCAGCCCCTTGGTGACCCGCCGGGCGAGGCGGTCGATATCGTGCTCGGAGAGTGTGCGCCGGCTGGTCGACCGGGACAGCATTTCCTGCTTGCCCGCATCGGTGCTCATCTTCTCCTGCATGCTCTCCAGCCGGGGCTGCAGTTGTTCACCGCGGCGGACGCTGCTCGACAGCACGCGCAGCAGCGGGGCGACGAACGCCGCGCGCACCGCGAGCGTCAATATCAGGGCGCCCGCGGCGATCAGCACGGCCGTGCCGACTCCGCCGTGATCGTCGTGCACCTTGGCGACGATGGCGCGGATCTGCAGACCCATGGTCAGGAAGACCGCGCCCTCGAGCACGAGTTCGATGGTGCGCCAATTCTGCGAATCCGAGAGCCGGTTGCGCGGCGAAAGATCCCGTGGCGCACGGATTCCCGTAATGAGACCGGCCACCACCGCCGCGACCAGACCCGATGCGCCCAGCAGTTCCGCCGGCACCGACGCGATGAACGGGACCGTGAAGGATATGACGGTATTGACCGTCGAATCCGTCACGCGTTTGCGGATCATCAGATTGAGCCGCCCGACGCACCAGCCGATCAGGACGGCCACCAGCACCGAGTACACGAACTCACCGACCGAACTCCAGAACGAGAAGGTCGCGGCCGTGGCGACGATCGCGGTGCGCAGCAGTACCAGCGCGGTCGCGTCATTGAGCAGACTCTCCCCGTCCAGCATTGCGACCACGCGTTTGGAGACCGAGGTCTGTTTGATGATCGAGGTCGCCACCGCATCGGTCGGGCTGATGATCGCGCCCAGCGCCACACCCCACGCGAAGCCCACATCCGGGATGACGATCATGAAGAACAGGCCCAGCGCCAGTGCTGTGCCCACCACCAGCACCACGGAAAGTCCACTGATGGCGCCGAATTCGCGCCGGAAGTTCATCGCGGGCATGGAGACCGCCGAGGAGTACAGCAGCGGCGGCAGCACCCCTTCGAGAATCCACTCGGGCTCGATATGAGCTCCGGCGAACATCGGCAGGTAACTCACCACGACACCGATCGCCACCAGTACCAGCGGGGAGGCGATCCCGAGCCGGGGACCCGCTACGGCCGAGGCGGCGATCATCAGGAGCGCGGTCACGCTCACGATCAGCAGTTCGGTCACCCGGCCAATAGTGGCAGCGATCGCCGCCGATTCCCGGTTACTCCTCGGGTCGGTGTGCCGACCGGTCGGCTTCGGCCTGTGTGGCGATCCGCGTGCGGACCTCGTCCCAGCTCATCGGCAATTCGGCGGCCGGTGCGCTGAAGAACGTGAAAGTGGCGTCCTTCATGACTTTTCGCTTGCGCTCGATGGTCGACCTATGCGGCTCCGCGCCCGCATAGGCGTAGATGGCGGCCTTATCGGTCCAGGCCGAATAGGTCCAGAACGTGCCCTTGAACAGTTCGGCGTCCAGGGCCACGCCGACCGCTCCGGGCGAGCGGCGGGCCTGTCGCCACAGCGCCATCGAGGCGATCAGGAAGCCGGGCACATCGCGCAGTGATGTGACCTGCAGGCGTGAGGCCATGCACTGCACCTCGGGTGTGGCGGGGGTGGCGACCGCGATCCACGGAATCTTTGGCATACCGCCAACATTCCACAATGGAAGTTAAGTTGTCAATGACAAGATTCGCCGGAGTGGACGGACCGGGCGAAGGGCTTGCTTTGTTAGGTAAGCCTGACCTACACTTGGAATCGGCGTTGGGACCGAGCGAGTGTCCGGAGGGCTGCCGAGACCCCCGGTCCATTGCCGCGGCGGGTTCCCCTATCCAAGGGGAGCCCGCCGCTTCGTATTTCGGGCGGACATGCGAGTGTGAGGTCATGACCGATGACTTCTCCTCGATCAAGTCCATGGCCGATGTGACTCCCGAGCTGATGAACCAATTCGCCGCCGGCACCTTCGTCGACACCTTCGGGCTGAAGATGACCGAGATGAGCCCGGATCGGGTTGCGGCCGAATGGGTTGTGACGCCGAGCCAGCATCAGCCCGCCGGAATCGTGAACGGCGGGGTGTACTGCACCGTCATCGAAACTTTGGCCAGCGTCGCGGGCAGCGTGTGGCTGGGCGATCGCGGGACCGTGGTCGGGGTCAACAACAACACCGACTTCCTGCGGGCGGTGCGCGAGGGCGTATTGCGCGGGGTCGCGACGCCGATTCATCGCGGGCGGTCGCAGCAGCTGTGGGTCGTGGTGATCACCGATGAACAGGATCGGACCGTGGCGCGCGGTCAGGTGCGCCTGCAGAACCTCGCCGCACAGGGCTGAATCGCGGCGCGATAGGGCTGATCTCGGACGAAACATCCAGGTAACGCGGGTCATGTCAGAATGGCCGACGACCCGCCACGCCGTTCGCCGAGGAGCCCGAATGCGACTGTCGCCGCACGAGCAGGAACGCCTGCTGCTGAGTTATGCGGCCGAGCTGGCCCGGCGGCGGCAGGCTCGCGGACTCAAGCTGAACCATCCGGAGTCGGTGGCGCTCATCGTCGATCATGTGCTCGAGGGCGCGCGGGACGGGCGCAGCGTCGCCGAATTGATGACCTCGGGGCGCACCGTGCTCACGCGTGCGGATGTCATGGAGGGGGTGCCGGAGATGATTCACGACGTACAGGTCGAGGCGACCTTCCCGGACGGCACCAAGCTCGTCACCGTCCACCACCCGATCGGCTGAGTCATGATTCCTGGTGAATTCCTCTGTGCCGAAGGCACTATCGAGCTCAATGCCGGAGCCGATCGCATCGAGGTCGATGTGGTGAACACCGGTGACCGGCCGGTTCAGGTCGGCAGCCACGTGCATTTCCCGCAGGCCAACTCCGCGCTGGCATTCGATCGCGAGGCCGCGCACGGCCGCCGCCTCGATATTCCCGCCGGTACCGCCGTACGCTTCGAACCCGGTCTGGGCCAGCGTGTTTCGCTCGTTCCGCTGGGCGGCACCCGCGAAGTGCACGGTATCAGCCTCACCCCTCCCGGAAAGCTGGACGCCTGATGGCCGAACTCTCCCGCGCCCGCTACGCCCAGCTGTTCGGGCCCACCACCGGCGACCGAATCCGCCTGGCGGACACCGACCTTCTCATCGAGATCACCGAAGACCGCAGCGGCGGACCGGGACTCGCCGGTGACGAGGCCGTCTTCGGCGGCGGCAAGGTGCTGCGCGAATCCATGGGCCAGGCCCGCGCCACCCGCGCCGAGGGCACCCCCGATACCGTCATCACCGGTGTGGTCATCATCGATCACTGGGGAATCATCAAGGCCGACATCGGTATTCGCGACGGTCGCATCAGCGCCATCGGCAAGGCCGGTAACCCCGACACCATGACCGGCGTGCATCCGGATCTGGTGATCGGACCCTCCACCGAGATCATCGCGGGCAACGGCCGCATCCTCACCGCCGGGGCCATCGACTGCCACGTGCACTTCATCTGCCCGCAGATCCTGGACGAGGCCATCGGCAGCGGCATCACCACGCTGGTCGGCGGCGGCACCGGCCCCGCCGAGGGTTCCAAGGCCACCACCGTCACCCCGGGCGCATGGCATCTGGGCCGCATGCTCGAGGCCACCGACGGCTGGCCGGTGAACATCGTGCTGCTCGGCAAGGGCAACACCGTGCGCCAGGAAGCCATGTGGGAGCAATTGCGCGGCGGCGCGGCCGGTTTCAAACTGCATGAGGACTGGGGCACCACCCCGGCGGCCATCGACGCCTGCCTCACCGTCGCCGACGCCTCGGGCGTCCAGGTGGCGCTGCATTCGGACACCTTGAACGAGGCCGGATTCGTCGAGGACACCCTGGCCGCGATTCGCGGGCGGGCCATCCACTCGTATCACACCGAGGGTGCGGGCGGCGGGCACGCGCCCGACATCATCACCGTCGCCGCGTACGCGAATGTGCTGCCCAGCTCCACCAATCCGACTCGGCCGCATACGGTCAACACCCTCGACGAGCATCTCGACATGCTCATGGTGTGCCATCACCTGAGCCCCTCCATTCCGGAGGATCTGGCCTTCGCGGAGAGCCGGATTCGGCCCTCCACCATCGCGGCGGAGGATCTGCTGCACGATATGGGCGCGATCTCCATGATCGGTAGTGACGCCCAGGCCATGGGCCGCATCGGCGAGGTGGTCATGCGCACCTGGCAGACCGCGCACGTGATGAAGCGGCGGCGCGGCTCACTGCCGGGAGATGGTGCGGCGGACAACAATCGGGTGCAGCGGTACGTCGCCAAGTACACGATCTGCCCGGCCGTGGCGCACGGTCTCGATCAGGAGATCGGATCGGTCGAGGTCGGCAAGCTCGCCGATCTGGTGCTGTGGGAACCGGCCTTCTTCGGGGTGCGCCCGCACGCGGTGCTCAAGGGCGGCACCATCGCCTGGGCCGCCATGGGCGATGCCAATGCCTCGATTCCGACCCCGCAGCCGGTGCTGCCGCGGCCCATGTTCGGCGCGTCCCCGGCGGTGGCGGCGGGTACCTCGCTGCATTTCGTCTCCGAACAGGCCATCGAGGACGGTCTGGCCGATCGCCTGCGGGTGAATCGGAAACTGGTGCCGGTGGCCAATGTCCGCAGGCGCGGTAAGTCCGATATGCCGCGCAATGACGCCATGCCGCGCATCGAGGTCGATCCCGATACCTTCACCGTGCGCATCGACGGTGAGGTGTGGGCCGAGGAACCCGCCACCGAACTGCCCATGGCACAGCGGTATTTCCTGTTCTGAGGGCTGCGATCAGGCCGAATTAATCTCCGCGGCCCGGTCGGAACGCGTGGCAGACTGGCCATATGACCACTTCCGACTGGGCCGAAGTTGATCGCTATCTCGTGG
Source organism: Nocardia sp. NPDC052001 (assembly GCF_040680615.1). Classification (NCBI taxonomy): domain Bacteria; kingdom Bacillati; phylum Actinomycetota; class Actinomycetes; order Mycobacteriales; family Nocardiaceae; genus Nocardia; species Nocardia sp. NPDC052001. The sequence continues at coordinate 562,769 of NZ_JBFAXC010000002.1, forward strand.
ATACCCTGGTGGGAGACGGGGATTCCGCGACCCTGAGCGCGAACGCCGCCGCCGGGCTGCCCGCCATCGATGTGTCACCGCCGCAGGGGAAATTCCTGTACCTCATCGCCAAGTCGTCGCGGGCCCGCCGAGTGCTGGAGATCGGAACGCTCGGTGGCTACAGCACCACCTGGCTGGCGCGCGCGGTCGGTAAGGAGGGTCAGGTGCTGACCCTCGAATACGAACCCAAGCACGCCGAGGTGGCGCGGGAGAACCTCGATCGCGCGGGAGTCGGTGACCGCGTGGAGATTCGGGTCGGCGCGGCCCTGGACAGTCTGCCGGTGCTCGCGGGGGAGAACCCGGAACCGTTCGATCTGGTCTTCATCGATGCCGACAAGGTGAACAACGCCAACTATGTGCGGTGGGCGCTGCAGCTGACCCGGCTCGGATCGGTCGTCATCGTCGACAATGTGGTCCGCAATGGCGGTATCGGGAAGGCGGATTCGTCCGATGCCGCGGTGCGGGCCAGCCGCGAGGTCATCGAATTGCTCGCCGCCGAACCACGATTGGACGCCACCGTGCTGCAGACCGTCGGCGGTAAGGGCTGGGACGGTTTCGCCTATGCCGTGGTGGTCGATCAGGACTGAGCGTGTCTGAGCTCACGGCTATCGGGTGACCTGGCGGTTTCCTGCCAGATTCATCCGATATGCCGAGAATTTGCCAATACTCGGTTGTCGGCCGAATTTTGAATCAATACGTTCGATGGCATGAGTGAACATCCGAGCCGCACCCGAGAACGCCTGCGTGGTCTGGCGATTCTGATCGCCCCCATCGCCCTGCTGGCGCTCACGGTCGGCGTGCTCGCGGCCATCATGCTGCAGGGTGACTACCCGAGCTAGCTACGTCGCATCGTCCGGATGCGCGGCCAGATCCTCCCAGAAATCGACGTACGCCCGCTCATGCTTGATGCCGAGTTGCAGAATGCGTCCCCGCGAGACCGCCCGCTCGCTATCGGCCGGATCGATCTCGGCGTGCAGTTTCCGATAGAGCTCCAGCCATCGGCGATGTTCGGCCGCCTGCTTATTCGCCAGCGCCACAACGTCTTCCGGCTGCCCCAGATCGGCGAAGAACAGTTTCACCTGCGCCGGATCGCGCGTCTCGGGCGGGGCGGCCACCGGATCGCCCAGCCAGCGCGACAATTCGGCGCGCCCCGCCGCGGTGAGATGGAAGACGCGGCGGCGGCGTCCCTCGGTCTCGGCCTCCTCGCGCAGTAATCCCTGCTCGGCCAGGCGCGGCGGGATGCGATAGAGCTGCGCGTGCGGGATGGGCCAGAAGTATTCGACACTCTCCTCGACCCTGGCCTTGAGTTCATAGGGCGTGAGCGGTCCATGCCTGGCGATCAATCCCAGCACGATGTGGTCCTGCTGGCCGAGTTCGGCCATCGCGCAGCCCCTTTCCTTCGGTTCCTGTTGACACCGTATCACTGAGACTATATGTTCGTTCCAGCGAGACCGTATCAGAGATACTATTGAGGAGCTTGACCATGCGTGACTTCGCCATCGACCTGTTCGACCGCTGGACCGCCATGTGGAACGGTGACCTGGCCCTGGCCGGGGAGATCATGGCCCCCGAATTCACCCTGCGCTACGCCCAGCCGGGTGCGGTCGAATACGACGACATCCACGATCGTGCGGCCTTCACGAAGCAGATCGAGGTCTTCCGGGCCGAGCGACCCGGTCTGGAATTCGAGGTGCAGGGCCTGCCGGTGGTCGAAATGGATGACACCCGAACGGGATTGATCGCCCGGCCCTACGGTGCTCGCATCACCCGCCCGGACGGCACCGCGGTCGCGCTCAGCGGCAATGACATCCTGCGCACCGAGAACGGGCAGATCGTGGAGGTGTGGTCGGTCTCCGGCGGTCAAGGCGGCCGCAGCTTCTACTGACAGAATGTTCGGATGTCGAAGCGCGGAAAACCCCGTCCCGCCCCCGCGGACTGTCCCTGCGGCCTGCCCGCGAGCTATGCGGACTGCTGTGGGCGCCTGCATCGGGGTGAGGCGGCGGCGACCACGGCCGAACAGTTGATGCGCTCGCGATACAGCGCCTTCGCGGTGCGGGACGAGGCGTATCTGCTGCGCAGCTGGGATCCGGAGACCCGCCCCGCCGATGTCGATTTCGATCCCGGTCTGCGCTGGGAGCGGCTCGAAATCCTCGCCACGACCGGTGGCGGGCCGTTCCATTCCGAGGCCACCGTGGAATTCCGCGCGCACTATCGATCGGGCGGTACGGCGGGGGAAATGCGTGAGCACAGCCGTTTCCGCCGCGATGGCGGGGCCTGGGTCTACCTCGACGGCGACGTGGAAGGGTGAGCGGTGGGCGCGGATTCGCGCCGACCGCACGATTGCACTCGATGCATCGCGGCCGATGGTGCCGGACAGGCTGATTCGCCGCGCTACCGCCGCGCTCTGGCCTCGAAACCATCGCAGATCGCCCGCAGACCGGATTCCAGGAGCTGTTCCGGGTTCAGTAGATCGTCCTCGCCGGTGCCGATCAGATCGGTGAGCGCGGGCGGGGTGGGCCAGCGCGGCGCACCCTCCAGAAGCGCGGTGAGACCGGACCGTTCCTCGGTTTCGGAATCGCGGTCGATGAGCAGTCGCGCACTGACATGTTGGAGCGCGACCCCGGCGATATAGCTCCAGACCGCCAGCGACATGCGGGTGGCCTCGCGGGTGCTCACGCCGAGTTCACTGAATCCCTCGACCAGCCAGCTCAATACGACCAGGCTGTTCTCGCCGAAGTTGTAGCGCGGGACCGCGAAGGTGAACAGCACCCACGGATGTTCCTGGTACAGCCGCCAATCCACCTCGGCGGCGATGCGCACGCGATCGCGCCAGGTCCAGACCTCTTGACCGGGCGGCGGGTACGGATTGCGGCGCGAGACCTCATCGGTCATGGCCGCGAGCAACGTGTCCTTATTGGGGATGTGCCGGTACAGCGACATGGCTCCCGCGCCCATACGCTCGGCGATCCGGCGCATGGACAGGGCGTCGATTCCGGACTCGTCGGCCAGGGTGATGGCGGTATCGACGATCGCCGCCCGGGTGAGCTTGGCCTCGGTCATCGGATGAATTCTTTCCTTCCCGCCGCGGATCTGCGTACACTGTACTCCGGCCGCGCGTACGACGTACGCGCGCTCTTCTCGTAAAGCCCCTTGATCAGCTCGGAGGATAGGTGATGACCAGCATTCTCGCGCGTCCCGTCGTACGCACGCCGCGCCGCGCGTGGGCCGGACTCGCGGTGCTACTGCTGCCGGTACTGCTGGTGTCGATGGACATGTCCGTGCTGTATCTGGCCATGCCCACCCTGACCGAACATCTGGACCCCTCGGCCACCCAGCAGCTCTGGATTCTCGATATCTACGGCTTCATGATCGCGGGCCTGCTCATCACCATGGGCAATCTCGGCGATCGCATCGGGCGGCGCAATATTCTGCTCGTCGGCGCTACCGTCTTCGGATTGGCCTCGGTGCTGGCCGCTTTCGCGCCCAGCGCGGGCGTGCTCATCGCCGCGCGGGCGCTCATGGGCGTCGGCGGCGCGACCCTGCTGCCGTCCAGCCTGGCGCTGATCTCCACCATGTTCCCGGAGGCGCGGGCGCGGGCGACCGCCATCGGCGTCTGGACCGCGTTCTTCGCGGGCGGGTCGGCGGTCGGGCCGATCATCGGCGGCGTACTGCTGCACCACTTCTGGTGGGGCTCGGTCTTCCTGATCAATACCCCGGTGCTGGTGGTGCTGCTGGTCTTCGGGCCGCTGCTGCTGCCCGAGCATCGTTCGGCCGCGCTCGGACCCCTGGACCTGCCGAGTGTGGTGCTGTCCATCGGCGGCATTCTGCCGATCGTGTACGCGGTCAAGCATTTCGCGGCCGAGGGCTTCGATCTGCCGGTGATCGGTATCGGGGTCATCGGGGTACTGCTGCTGATCGCGTTCGTGCGACGGCAGCGGCATCTGACCGAACCACTGCTGGATTTGAGCCTGTTCCGCAATGGATTGTTCTCCGTCGCAATCGGTTCCAGCACCGTCGGCATGTTGGCACTGGCGGGTATGAGCTATCTGACCAGCGTGTACCTGCAATCGGTGACCGGGCGCGACGCTCTGGGAGCGGCGCTGCTGGGTATTCCGATGGCGATCGTGGTGTTCGTCTGCTCGGTGAGCGGTGCGCGCATCGGCCGCCTGCTCGGCACCCGGACCGCGTTCGTGCTGGCGCTCAGCATGGCGGCGGCGGGCAACCTTATGTTGCTCGGTATCGGCGTCAACGGGGGTATCGGCTGGTACATCGCCGGAACCGTGGTCGCCGGTGCGGGTTTCGGTATGGCCTTCACATTGGTGTCCGAGGTAGCGGTGGCCGCGGTGCCGCCGGAGCGGGCCGGTTCCGCGGTCGGCATCTCCGAGACCAGTTTCGAACTCGGCAACGGTCTGGGTCTGGCGCTGCTGGGTTCGCTTGCGGCGCTGGTCTTCCGGTCCGGCGGTGACTTCGGATCGACGCTGGGGGAGACCCTCACCCATGCGAATGGCGATACCGCGCTGATCGACTCCGCTCGCGATTCCTTCGTGCACGGTATGCACGTCGCCACCACGGCCGGTGCGATCCTGCTCGCGATCATGGCGGTGATCGCCGTGATCAGTGGCCGAAAAGTGAAGTCATGAGTTCGGCCGCGGCCTTGTTCATCGGCGTGATCACCCGTAGGTAGAGGAAGCGGACCGGGCGGACCACCGTGGCCCGCCAGGCCGTGCCGCAGACCGCGAGAATCGGTCGCAGCACCGTGCGGTACAGCCAGCGGCAGGGCGTCACCACCAGCACTCGCACAATGGTGGTGGCGACCCGCCAGCCGAAGAGCAGTGCGGCCGAGAGCGCCAGCAGGATCGGGCGCAGCACCCAGCGCCACAGCTGGTGGAGCGGCCATACGATCAGCCATTTGCCGAGTGAATAGACCAGCCACAGCACGGCTTTGGCGACAGGCACCAGAATCCAGCGGCCGATCCAGTCGCCGACCGGTTCGATGACGCTGTCCCACAGCCAGATCAGGCCGGGCTTCAGAATGCGCCGCCACAGCCATTCCTCCACCGCCCGTTTGAGCGGGCGCAGCAGGAAGTCGAGAATCAGCGCGCCGAGCGGGGTGAGGATCATGCCCCAGAGCAGCTGCTGGATCAGCAGGCCCCACAGGAAATCCTTGCAGAACGCCCAGGCCGGGCGAATCAGCCAGTACCAGAGCAGTTTCGCCAGCGGCTCGATGAGCTTGTCGAAGCAGAACTCCGCCGCCGCGACGATCGCGCGGCCCACGAATTTGCAGCCCTCCCACAGCAATCGCAAAGGGACGAACACCACCACCGCGATTATTCGGGCGACCCAGCCCGCTATCGAAATACGCTCCGGCGGCCCTTCCCGCTGCTCCCGTACCGACATCATCCCCGTCCTCTCCCCGTGCACTGCCTCCATCCTGGTACGGCAAAGTGCCTCGCGCCCTGGGTATTTCCACTCAACTCCGGTCGCGGACCGGTCGGGCGGTTAGAGTCGAGGCGTGGGTGAGAACTCGACCTCGGACCACCGGCAGCAGCCCGAATCGAACGGCCGTCCCTTCGCGGAACGCGTCGCGACCAGGCTGTTCTATCCGACCACCCGCCCACGCGAGAAATCGTTGCGCGAGGCCGTGGCGGGTCAGATCATTCTGATCACCGGCGCGTCACACGGTATCGGCAAGGCCGCGGCCCGCAAACTCGCGGCCGCGGGCGCGACCGTACTGCTGGTGGCGCGCACGCTCGATGATCTGGAGAAGGTGGCCGCGCAAATCCGCGCGGACGGCGGTATCGCGCATGTGTACCGGGCCGATATCACCGACATGGACGCCACCGCCGAACTCGGCGCGGCCCTGCTCGCCGAACACGGTCACGTGGATGTCGTAATCAATAACGCGGGCAAATCCATTCGCCGGCCCGTCGACGAATCCTATGACCGCTTCCACGATTTCACCCGCACCATCGATATCAACTACCTCGGCCCGGTCCGCCTGCTGCTGGCCCTGCTGCCCAGTATGCGTGAGCGCCGCCACGGCCATATCGTGAACATCTCCACCTGGGGTCTGCGCATGCCCCCGGCCCCGCGCTGGGCGGCCTACGGCGCGTCCAAAGCGGCCTTCGATGTCTGGTTGCGCACCGTCGCAACCGAAATCGCCGCCGACGATGTGACGACCACCTCCATCTACATGCCCCTGGTGCACACCCGAATGAGCGCACCCACCGACTTCACCGGCGTCCCCGGGCTGACGGCGGATGAGGCCGCCAACCTCATCTGCCACGCGGTGGTCTCCCGCCCACGCGAGATCTCCCCGTGGTGGACCGGACCCGTACAGGCGTGGACCGACCTCCGGCGCGGAGCCGCGCAGCGCCTCATGGAGCGCAGCTTTCGCCACTGATCGCCGTGCACGTCGCCGGCGCGAATCGGTACTCGCGGTCGTCCCGCGGGCGGCGGCTGATCGTGCCGACGCGCGGTCTCGGGCCTAAGGGATGAGGACGACTTTGCCCGTGGTGGCCCGGGATTCGAGGGCGCGGTGGGCAGCGGCCGCTTGGGCGAGAGGAAAGCGGTGCAGGCCGGGGACCAGGCGTCCGGCGGCGGCTTCCGCGAGGGCGCGGTCTTCGAGGGCGCGCATGCCTCCGGCTCGTTCGTACATTGCCGGGCCGAGCGTGGCGACCGGGGTGATGCCCAGGTCAGTCAGTTCCGCTTCGGTGATTCCGGTCGGTCCGGCGGCGAAACCGTAGGTCAGCCACTGGCCGCCCTTGGCCAGCAGGGTGATCGCGGTGCGGCTGACACCACCGCCCACGCCGTCGAACAGCAATGTGGCGGGGCGGTCGCCGTATTCGGCTCGGATGCGATCCAGCCAGTCGGGGAGCAGATAGTCCACGGCCAGATCGGCTCCGTTGCGGGACACCAGATCCACTTTCTCCGGACCGCCCGCGAGGCCGATCACGGTCGCCCCGGCGTTCTTCAGATATTGCACGAGCAGGGTGCCGATACCGCCCGCCGCGGCCAGCACCACCGCAACCGATTCGGGGGAGATATCGGCGAATTGCAGTATGCCCATGGTGGTTCGGCCGGTGCCGATCATCGCGACGGCCGCGGCCGGATCCAGCTCCGCCGGAATCTGCTGTAGCCGTTCGACTTCGGTGACCACGAACTCGGCGTAGCCGCCGGGGACCTGGCCGATATGCGCGACAACCCTGCGTCCGAGCCAGTTTTCGTCGGCCACGGATCCGATGGCGTCCACGATGCCCGCGATCTCCCGGCCCGGAATGGTGGGCAGTTCCGGTAGTTGGATCGGTCCCATCGCCATGCCCTTGCGGATGGTGGTGTCGATGAAGTGTACGCCCGAGGCGGCGACCGCGATGCGCACCTGTCCGGGTCCGGGCTCGGGATCCCGCACTTCGGTGTACTCGAGATTCTCGGCGGGGCCGAAGGCGTGCAGGCGAATGGCGTGCATGAGAACTCCTGGAGATCGAAAGCTGGTCGCGCGCCCAAGCTTGCAACCTCGACCGGGGTTCAGGTCAAGACCTTCGATCTCGCACTCGGCTCTCGTGACGCGGCGGATCGAGCCGGAGACGTGTGCCCGGAACCCGGCCGCTTAGGATCGGGCGATGCGATATCCGGAGGTGCGGCGATGAGTCTGGCCACGCTATTGACCCTGGCCGACTCCCGGCTGCCCATCGGCGGGCATGTGCATTCGGGCGGCGTGGAGGAGGCGGTGTCCTCGGGTTTGCTGCGCGATGTGGCCTCGGTGGAGCTGTATCTGCGCAGGCGTATCCGAACGTCCGGCGCGGTGGCGGCCTCGCTGGCCGCGGCGGTGTGCGCGGGTGCGCTGGATCCGGCTCGGGCAGAGCTCGAGGCCGATGCCCGGACGCCGTCGCCGTCCGCGCGCACGGCGTCGCGGGCGCAGGGTCGCGGATTGCTGCGGCTGGCGAAACAGGTCTGGCCGCAGGCGGATTGGCGCGGACTGGGCCCGCGCCCGCATCTGTCCACGGTGTTCGGCGTGGTCGGTGCGGTCTGCGGGGCGTCACCGGAGGAGATCGCCGGGGTGGTGGTCTACACGACCATGACCGGTGCGGCCACGGCGGCGCAGCGATTGCTGGCCCTGGATCCGGCGGCCGTGGCGGCCTGCACCATCAGGCTCGGTGAGGTCTGCGATCGCACCGCGCGGTCGGCGACCAAGGGTTTGGTCGCGCTGTCCGATCCGCTCCAGGATGTGCTCGCCGAGCGTCATCTGGCCCGCGATATGCCATTGTTCGCCTCCTGACCTGCGGAATCGAGCCGGGTAACAAGCGCTTTACGTGCGTCCGACAGGATGAAGCCCGGAAAGGAGCACACCTACATGCCACCTCATTTCATCGACGGGGAACCGCACGAGCACCACGATCGGCCCAAGCGCGAGCGCACGCCGGGGGAACCGGTGCGGATCGGCGTCGGCGGACCGGTCGGTTCGGGTAAGACGGCGTTGGTCGCCGCGCTGTGCCGGCAGCTGCGCGATGAGCTGTCCCTGGCCGTGCTGACCAATGACATCTACACCACCGAGGACGCCGACTTCCTGCGCCGCAATGCGGTGCTCCCGGATGAGCGCATCACCGCGGTGCAGACCGGCGGCTGCCCGCACACCGCCATTCGCGATGACATCACCGCGAACCTCGATGCCATCGATGACCTCATCGAGGCCAATCCGCCGCTGGATCTGATCCTGGTGGAATCGGGCGGCGACAATCTCACCGCCACCTTCTCCTCGGGCCTGATCGACGCCCAGATCTTCGTGGTGGACGTCGCGGGCGGCGATAAGGTGCCGCGCAAGGGCGGCCCGGGTGTCACCTGGTCCGACCTGCTGGTCATCAACAAGACCGATCTCGCCCCCATGGTCGGCGCGGATCTGGGTGTGATGGACCGTGATTCGACCAAGGTGCGCGAAGGCCGCCCCTTCGTCTTCACCTCCCTCACCGAGGATCCGGCCGCCACCCCGGTGCTGACCTGGGTGCGCGAACAGCTGGCCCTGGCCGCGGAACAGGATGCGAAGTCCGGTGCCGTGCACACACACTGACCTCGCTGCGCGCGTGGACGCCGCGGGGCCCGGGGTCGCCGCGCCCGGGGCCCTGAGCGTCGCGTTCGGCACAGCGGCCGGTGAACGGACAACCGGTGCGCACTGAACTGCGGATCGATGCCGCCGCCGGGGAGCTGCCGCGGATTCACGCGGTGGGCGGTCTGGCGGCGCGGCTCACCGGTCCGGATACGGTGCATCTGATCGGCACGGCCGCAACGCCTTTGGGCGGTGACGAGGTGGATATCCGAATCACCGTGGGCGCGGGCGCGCGCCTGTCGGTGCGCTCGGTGGCGGCCACCATCGCACTGCCGGGCAGAGCGACTCCGAAGTCGTTCGCGCACTGGCATGTCGAGGTGGCGGCGGGCGGTGAACTGGATTTCGATCCGGAGCCGACCGTGGTCGCGGGCGGGGCGGAGCATGAGACGCTCAGCACCGTGCGGCTGGAAGACGGTGCGCGGCTGCGGCTTCGGGAGCGGGTGCAGGTCGGTCGCATCGGCGAGGATCACGGCTACTGGTCCGGTGAGCTGAATGCCGATATCGGTGATGTGCCGCTGCTACGGCATCGCCTGGATCTCGGGGCCGACGCGTGCACCGATGACGCGCTGTCCGGACCCCGTGCGCTGGAAAGCATTCTGACCTACCCGGATGAGCGCCCGGCCGAATTCACCGGCGTGGCAGCGGCATTGCTGCCGCTCGCCGCGGGTGGAACCCTGTTCACCCGTACCGCAACGTTTTTGCGCGTCTAGCCCGTCAGGGCCGCAGTGCCGAGGCGAACGAGTCGAGGTTCAGCAGCGCGAAAATCCAGTCGGCGCTGATGCGGTGTCCGAAGAATCGAAACATGCGGGCACTCCATTCTTTCCGGTTGGATGGGGATCGACGCGCAACAGCGGGAACCAGACCTCACCCCTGGTTCCCGCCGTGCACACTGTTGCGCGAAAAGCTTGTCGGCGAACCGAACTCAGTTCGCGACGACGCGCGGTGGAGCGTTGAACGCGTTCACGGCACCGACCACGGCGCCCACCGCGGCACCGGCCGCGGCTGCGGGCAGTGCGATCACCGCGGCACCGGCCGCGGCGCCCGCCGCGGGTCCGGCCACCAGGCCGACCGGGAACAACGGCAGTCCGACCACGAGGCCCAGGGCCGCGCCGACGGTCGCCGAGGTGAGAGCGATCGGCATTGATGCGCTCGCACCCGCTACCGCTCCCATGGCCGCGGTGCCGACGGTCTGGCCGGCGATGCGGTCGGAACGGCTGCGCTCCAACCCGATCGAATCGAGGAACGTGGCGAGATTGGCCTCGGTCTGAGCGGAGTTGTCATTGATCTGGATCGCCTGTTCGCTATCGATCCAGTTCGGCGCGTCGACGATCACATCGCCGAACCGGAACTTACCGGCGGGCGGGGCGATCGGGGGCACCGCGGGCACCGGCATCGGTGCGTGCAGTGCGCCGACGGGCGCCAGGTAGCTCTTGTCCGGGGCCTGACGCGACCACTGGATGGAGCTCTTGGTGTCACTCGGGATCTGCAGGCCCTCGTACGGCATCACGTTGGGCGCATCGGCGGCGGGCCACTGGGGAGCCGCGCCATCGTGCTGCGCGACCGGATCAGTTTGCACCGGTGCGGCATTCGCGGCTCCGGTTCCGACGATCGCCATGACTAGCGGAACGGCGCCCGCCGCCACCACGTTTCCGACTTTATTGCGATGCGGGTTGAGGGCTCTGTGCTTGCCTGCGGCCAATTCACGACCTTTCTTGCTCGGGGGAACATCGACGCCCGACATTCGGACCCGTCGGTCAACCGGATTGGTCGGATTTCGTACTCGCGTAGAACGTCCGCATTGCCGAAAGTTAGCTATTTGCTTGCGTATTCACGAGAACGGGGCCGGAATCCCAGTTGATGGATTCCGGCCCCGGCAAAACGGCTATCACTCGCTGATAGCTGCTCCGGCATCGTCGGCGGAGGCCGCGGGCTGGTCCACCGGTGCCGCGGGACCGGTCGCGGGCGCGAGCACGCCATTGGCCATGCCCACCGCCGCACCGATGCTCGCGCCTACGGTGGCCGCGGGAATCGCGATCAGGGAGACCGCCGCGGTCGCGCCGATGGCCGGGCCGAAGACCCAGCCGGCCGGTGCGAACGGCGTGCCCGCCATGGCCCCGATGAACCCGCCCATGACCGCACCGGCGATCTCGGCGGGCGCGGCCACGCCGACGCCCACCGCGGCGCCGACGGCGGCGGTGCCGACCGTCTGCGCGGCGATGCGATCCGACCGGCTCGGCTCGAAGCCGGCCGAGTCGAGCGTGCGCGCCAGGTTGGCCTCCGCGCCCGCGGAGAGCTCATTGACCTGAGCGGCCTGCTCGGGGGTGAGGAACGACGGGATGTCGATCACGGTATCGCCGAAACGCAGCTTGCCTTCCGGCGCCGCGATGGGCGCGACATCGGCCGCGAGGGCCGGGTTCGGCATGCGCAGACCCTGCATGTCCACCGCCGCGACGGGGCCATTGGGGATATCGCGTACGCCGGTGGAGGAATTGCGGCCTACCCGGACGACGGGTGCGGGCGCGGTGACCGTTTCTACGCCCTCGGTCTCGAGCACCGGTGCGGCTTCGGCGGAGGAACCCGCTTGGCCCGCGGTCGGCTTGGCCTCGGGCTTGGTCTCGTCCGAAATCATCGGGGGGACCGGAACCGAGAGCTGTCCGAACGGCGAATCGAGAACGAGACCGGGCTGTGCGTCGGTGCCGGGCTGCTTCTCCACCACCGTGGACTGATTGTCCTCGGTCGAAACCGGGTCCGCCGCAGCGGTTCCGGTGGTGGACAGGGCGGCTACCAGCGGGAGCGCTCCCGCGATGGCAAGCGACCCGAGACGGCGGCGGCGCGGTGAAACTTGATCAGCCGGTTGGCGTTTGCCCATGGATGACCTTTCCGATCGAATGTCGACAGATGTCGGACATTCGGATCCGGACTGCATGCCGGATTGGTACCGGTGCCGCCCGGTCAGGGCATCCCCGCGTGGCGTGCCGCCATCGGCGACCGCCAGCGTGTCGTTACGAGGCGGCCGCGTCCTTGGCGTTCGCCACGGATTTGCCGTTCTCCGAAGCGGATTCGCCGCCGATCTGCTTGGCGAGCTCGCGCGCATCCTCGGGTTTATCGAGCGCCTCGAGCGCCAGGCGCGCGAACACCCACTGTTCGGTGGCGGCCATCTGCCCGCGATGCCGGCCCAGGAACGAGGTGAACCACTCCAGCACGGTGACGAACCGGCTGCGGAAACCGACCAGGTAATACAGGTGCAGTCCGAGCCAGGCCAGCCAGGCCAGGAAACCGCTGAACTCGAGTTTGCCGACCTGGCAGACCGCGTAGAACCGCGACACCGTGGCCATCGAGCCCTTGTCGAAGTACTTGAACGGCTTGCGCTCGGCGGGTTCGTGTCCGGCCAGGCCCGCCTTGATGGCCTTGGCGGCGTAGGTACCGCCCTGGATCGCGCCCTGCGCCTGTCCGGGTACGCCCGGTACCGACATCAGGTCGCCGACCACGAAGACGTTGGGGTAGCCCTTGATGGTCAGATCGGGTTCCACGATCACGCGCCCGGCCCGGTCCGTCTCGGTGCCCTCGGAATGCTCGGCCAGGATCTTGCCGAGTCCGCTGGCCTGCACACCGGCCGACCACACCTTGCACGCGGATTCGATGCGCCGGGTGCCGTCGCCGTCCTTGATGGTGACCCCGCGCGCGTCGACATTGGTGACGATGGCGTTGAGCTGGATCTCCACGCCCATCTTCTCCAGCCGCTGATGCGCCTTACCGCCGAGCTTGGGGCCCATCGGCGCGAGCACCGCGCCCGCGCCCTCGACCAGGATCACGCGGGCGTCGCGGGTATCGATATTGCGGAAGGTGCCATCGAGGGTGCGGTCCGCGAGTTCGGCGATCTGCCCGGCCAATTCGACGCCGGTGGGGCCCGCGCCCACGACCACGAAGGTCATGAATCGATCGCGGGTCTCCTGATCCTTGGCCAGTTCGGCCTCTTCGAACGAGCCCAGGATGCGCGCGCGCAGTTCGAGCGCGTCGTCGATGGTCTTCATACCGGGCGCGTAGGTCGCGAACTGATCGTTGCCGAAGTACGACTGCTGTGCGCCCGCGGCGACGATGAGGCTGTCGAAGGGGGTGACGGTGTCTTGGTTGAGCAGGCGCGAGGTCACCGTCCCGCCCTTGACGTCGATCTCGTCGACCTCACCCATGATCACCCGCACGTTCTGCTGTTTGCGCAGCACGATGCGGGTGGCGGGCGCGATCTCACCGACCGACAGAATGCCGGTGGCCACCTGGTACAGCAGCGGCTGGAACAGGTGGGTGGAGGTTTTGGAGATGAGCGTGATGTCGACGTCGGCCTTCCGCAGGTGCTTGCAAGCGAAGAGGCCGCCGAACCCGGACCCGATCACCACCACGCGGTGGCGCTGTGCGACGGAATTATCGGCGTTCATCTAGTCCCTGCTCCTAGCCAGACGGTGAAACTACGACACTTCTCACGTCAAGGGTAGTGCGATGGTCGCCGGTTCAGCTCATCGACCCGCGAACAGCAGCTGCGCCACCCGGGTGGTGGTCTCGGATCCGTCGGTGTAGCTACCGTTCGGACCCTGTTCGGTCATGATGGCCAGCGTGTAGCGCTCACCGGGTCCGGCGAAGCCGACCGAGTTGACCACCCAGCCGCCTTGTTCGTCGGACCAGCCGTTCTTGAGACCGGGTTGCATGGCCGCGCCCGCGCCCCAGACGCCCCAGTGCTGATTGGTGTCGACGCGGCGCATGCGGTCCACCAGGTAGGCGCGATCGTCCGGATGCATGCGGGTGAGGACATTGTCCATCAGCCGATCCAGATCCGAGGGCGAGCACTGCTGGAAGCCCCAGTCCGGGAACAGTTTCATCTGCTCCAGGGAGGTGCTGGGCTGCATGGGAACGAGCCCGGCCATACCGTTGGCGCGGAAGGCGTTGTTGAACGCCATGCGGTCCAGACCTGCGAATTTGTTCCACAGGATGTCGGCGGCATTGTCGTTGGAGGTTGCCAGCATGGACTCCATCAGCGAGCGGTCGCCCGGGTCCAGCACGATCGCGCCGGTGCGGGCGCGATTCAGCAGATCCTCCGCGATCGCCAGTTTGATGGTGGAGGCGGTCCAGAACATGTTGTCCGAGTTCGCGTTCCGGTAGATACCGCCGGAGACGCGGTCGCGCACCACATATCCGGTGATACCGGGTCTGCCCGCGAGGTAGTTGTCGACCGACGCGATGCGATTACTCAAATCGCAGTCGAATCCCGGCAGGCAGCCCTGCGCGAGTACGGGCCGCGCGGCGGCGGAGGGGAGGAATACCGGCGCAGCGGGAATCAGGGCAGCGGCGGCGAGGACGCAAGCGGAGGCGGCCACACGGGAGTTCCGGGCCATCGGAGAACGCACGGTGGGAAACAATAGACATCACAATGCCCGATGTGCACGTCTTGAGTGGATTGACTGGCTGTGCTATGGAAAACCCGCTGTCACAGCGGGTTTCGAATTTCGCTTCGGCGCGCCGGATTGCCTTGCGGCGCAAGGCGGGCGGACACGCCGTGCGAAAAGGGGTGTTCAGCGGAATGCGGCGGTCAGTTCCTCGACACTGCGACCGTTGAGGCGATAGCAGTGCGCGAATGCCTCGGCATGCTGATCCCGGGGCCACGACGCGAGTACCACGGTGCGCCCGTAGTAGCGGGAATTCACCAGCTCCCAGCGTTCTCCGACCCGCCGGACAGTGAACCCGCGCCTCGGGATCATGGGAATCACCGACGCAGACATCGACGCAACCAGCCTTTCCTCACAGCACAATCGACCTCCCCGAAAAGCACTGTCGCATACCACACTCGAATTTCGGGGTGACGCGCCCTAGCTAATCTCCGGCGTGTGGCAGGTGTCACCCGGCGAGCCGAGGGACCCGGTGATTGCATGTCGTTCGCTGACTGTATAAACACAGGTCGTGCACATTCACCGGGCCGAGCGTGCGGACACGCTCGCCGACGCGCTGGCCGAGCTGCTCGCCGCACCGCTCGGCGATCCGTTCACCCCGGAAGTGGTAGCCGTTCCGGCCAAGGGCATCGAGCGCTGGTTGCAGCAGCGCCTCGGGGTGGTGCTCGGCAGCGCCGCGCACGCCGACGGGGTCGCGGCCAATATCGATTTCGCGGACCCCGCCGCGCTGGTGGCGCGGGTGCTGGCCGAGGCGACGGGCTGGGTGCCCGAGGATGATCCGTGGGCCGGTGAGCGCGTGGTGTGGACGCTGCTGCCGGTACTGGACGGGGTGCTGTCCGAACCCTGGAGTGCCGTGCTGGCACGGCATCTCGGCAATGGTGACGCGGGCGGGCATCGGGTCGGGCGGCGGTATGCGACGGCGGCGCGGATCGCGGAATTGTTCGCGGGTTACGCCATGCAGCGGCCCGGCATGATCACGGACTGGGCGGCCGGTTCCGATACCGACGGGGCCGGGCATCCACTGCCCGAGGATCTGCTCTGGCAGCCGCAACTGTGGCGGCGACTGCGCGCGGCGGTCGGGGAACCCTCTCCGGCCGAACGACTTTCGGACGCCTGCGCGCGTCTGCGGACCGATCCGGCCGTGGTGTCACTGCCCGATCGCCTCTCGCTGTTCGGGGTGACCCGATTGACCACCGATCAGCTCGAGGTGCTGTCCGCGCTGTCCGCCGGGCGGGGCGTGCACCTGTGGCTGGTGCATCCGAGCCCGGCGCTGTGGACCAAACTCGCCGATGCCGAGGTGATCCCGAATTCCGGTGTGCGGGTGCGGCATCCGCTGCTCGCGGCATTGGGCCGGGATGTGCGGGAATTGCAGCAGCGGCTCGCGGGCTACGACCATATCGACACCTACCACCCCGCCCCGGAGCCGCACCGGCCGGGAATGGCGGATCCGCGGACGCAGCCGTCCGGTACGCCGGATTCGCTTGCGGGTGCGCCCGATTCGCGGCTGGAGCCGATCACGCCGCGCACGCTGCTGACCGAATTGCAGGCCGCCATCCGGCAGGACCGGTGGTCGCTCATGCCGGAACCGGCGCTGGCCGACGGCAGCATCATGGTGCACTCCTGTCACGGTCCGGCTCGGCAGGTGGAGGTGCTGCGGGACGCGCTGCTCGGATTGTTCAGCGCCGACCCGACGTTGGAGCCGCGCGATGTGATCGTCATGTGCCCGGATGTGGAGAGCTACGCGCCACTGGTGCGCGCGGCGTTCGGACAGTGGTCCCTGGACGGATCGGCGCCGGGGCATCCGGCGCACGGATTGCGGGTGCGGCTGGCCGATCGCGCCCAGCGGGCGGTGAACCCGCTGCTGGATGTGATCGCCACGCTGCTGGAGCTGGCCGACGGGCGGGTCACCGTCACCGAGGTGCTGGATCTGGCTGCGACGGAACCGGTTCGGCTGCGCTGCGGGTTCGACGAGGACGATATCGAGCGGTTGCGCGATTGGGCCGCCGAGACCGGGGCGCGCTGGGGGATCGGGCAGCGGCAGCGGCAGGCGTTCGGGCTGGGCGATTTCGCGCAGAACACGCTCAACGCGGCGGTCGATCGCATTCTGCTGGGTGTGGCGGCCGGTGAATCCAGCGAGGACTGGCTGGATCTGGTGCTGCCGCTGGACGATGTCGACAGCAATGACATCGATCTGGCCGGGCGCTTCGCGGAATTCGTGGACCGGCTGGCGGTATGCCTGCGGGATCTGCGCGGCCCGACGCTCGAGGAACCGGCCGGATCCGCGCGGCCCGCGTCGGAATGGGCTTCGGTGCTCGGGCGAGCGCTGGATCTGCTCACCGATGTGCCGCTGACCCAGGGCTGGCAGGGCGTGCAGGCGCGCCGGGAATTGGCCGCCGCCACCGAGCACGCCGGGCAGATTCCCTTGCGGCTCACCGATATCGCCGCACTACTGGCCGCCAGGCTGGCCGGACGGCCGTCACGGGCCAACTTCCGCACCGGTGAGCTGACCGTGTGCACCATGGTGCCCATGCGGTCGGTACCGCATCGGGTGGTGGTGCTGCTCGGGCTCGATGACGAGGTGTTCCCGCGCACCGGCGGCGTGGACGGTGACGATGTGCTGGCGCGGCATCGCTGCCCGGGCGATCGCGATCCGCGCAGTGAGGACCGGCAACTGCTCCTGGACGCCATCATGGCGGCGGGGGAGCGACTCGTCCTGCTGCACACCGGATCCGATCCGGTGACCGGTGCGCATCGGCCGCCCGCGATACCGCTGGCCGAACTGCTGGACACCGTGCGCGCGCACGTCGGTCCCGCCGGGCTCGAGCACGTCGTCATGCGGCATCCTTTGCAGCCCTTCGACCGTCGCAATTTCGATCCCGAAAAGCCGTTCAGCTTCGACAGTGTCGCGCTCGCCGGTGCGCTCGCGGCCCAGCGACCGCCCGCCCCGCGCCCGCCGTTCCTGGCCGCCGCACTGCCCGCGACCGAACGCGGGGATGTGGAACTGGCCGATCTGGTGTCCTTCGCCGAACATCCCATTCGAGCGTTCCTGTGGCAGCGCTTGGGAATTCGCGTCCCCGAGAGCGAGGAGGAGATCGCCGACCGGCTGCCCATCGAGCTGGACGGGCTCACCAAATGGGGTATGGGTGAACGCATGCTGTCCGCCCGGCTCACCGGGGTGGACCCCAACGCCCTGCGCGCGGCCGAATGGCGGCGCGGTTCGCTGCCGCCGTTCGCGCTCGGCGCGGCCGTGCTCGACGAGGTGGAGAACACCGTCGACCGCCTGGTGCGGGTGGCGCAGCCGTTACACGAAATCCCCTCCCGCACCGTCGATATCGCGGTCGATCTGGGTGACGGCCGCCGCCTCACCGGCACCGTCCCCGATGTGCACGATGACGCGTTGCTGCGCACCACCTTCTCCCGGCTCGCACCCAAACACCGGATAGCGGCCTGGGTGCGGCTGCTCGCGCTCGCCGCCACCGGCGACCATCAGAGCTGGCGGGCCATCACCATCGGCCGCGGCAAGATGTCGCGTCCCGCATGGCAATCCACGCTCGTCGCCCCCAATGCGCATGCCGCTCGCCTGCTGCTGCGCGATCTGGCCGCACTGCGGGACGAGGGCCTGGCCGAGGCGCTGCCCATCGCACCCGCGGCCTCGGCGGCCTATGCCGAGCGCCGCTGCCAGGGCTCCTCCGCCGAGGACGCCCTGCTCGCCGCCGAACACGAATTCGACGGCGGGAAGGACGGTCCCGGCCGCTACGGCGAACACACCGACCGCTATCTGCGCTACGTCCTGGGCCCCACCCCGCGCTTCCATCAGCTGACCGAATCGCTCACCACCGCGCCCACCGCGCTGGAAGCCGAACCGACTCGTTTCGGTGAACTGGCGCGCCGTCTCTGGAATCCGTTGCTCAGCAACGAGAATCAAGGCCAGCCATGACGATCCACCGCCCGGCCCCACAATCCGGCCCCGAATGCGAAAGGCGCGGATGACCGACGACCTGTTCTCGCTCACCGACCCGGACCTTTCCGTCCGCCCGGCGGTCACCCGAGCCCGCCACCGCGACGACTCCGCCGGCGGCGACTCCCACCCGGATCCGGTGGGCGACGACGGCGCGGACCTGTTCACCCTGGGCGCGGACGTCACCCCCGACGCGCCCACCGCGCGTTCGGGTGCGATGACCGGCGGTACGGCTGACGAGACGGAGGTCGACGCGGATACGGCGCCGTCGCAGAGCGAAGGACTCTGGGCCGCCGACAATGTCACCGATCCGGTGCCGAATGTCGTTGGTGAGCAGGAGGATTCGGGGAGCGGCTTTCAATTGACCGGACCGCTGCCGGTGGGGACCACGGTGCTCGAGGCCAGCGCCGGGACCGGGAAGACCTATGCCATCGTGGGCCTGGCGGTGCGGTTCGTGGCCGAGGCCGGGGTCGATATCTCGGAATTGCTGCTGGTGACGTTCAGCCGGGCGGCCACCCAGGAGTTGCGCGAGCGGACGCGGGACCGGTTCGTCTCGGTGGCGGCGGCGCTGGCGGAACCGGAGCGGGCGCAGGCCACCGGGGATGAGCTGATTCGGCATCTGGCGCAGGCGAATCCGGCGGAGGTGGCGGCCCGTCGGGAGCGGCTGCTGGCGGCGCTGTCGGATTTCGACGCGGGGACCATCGCCACCACGCACAGTTTCTGTCAGCGCATGCTCGATGAGCTGGGTCTGGCGGGGGAGCAGGATCCGGGGGTCCGGCTGGTCGAGAATGTCGACGAGGTGGTGTCCACCGTCGCCGATGATCTGTACCTGAGCCGGTACGCGCGTGAGCTGCCGCCGTTCAGTCCGGCCGACGCGCAGCGCCTGGCGGCCGCGGCCGTGCACGACGGGGCCGCCATGCTGGTGCCCGAGGTCGAGTCCGAACTCGATCCGGCGGGGGAGCGGGTCGCCTTCGCGGCGGCGGCGCGCGCGGAAACCGCACGGCGCAAACAGCTTTCGGGACTGCGCGATTTCGACGATCTGCTGGTGCTGCTGCACGATGTGCTCGCCGACGCCGAGCACGGCCCGCGCGCCTGTCAGCGCATCCGGGATCGATTCCGGGTGGCGCTGGTGGACGAGTTCCAGGACACCGATCCGTTGCAGTGGGACATTCTGCGGCGCGCTTTCCACGGGCACACCACGCTGGTGCTGGTCGGTGATCCCAAACAGGCGATCTACGCCTTCCGGGGCGCGGAAGTGCTCAGCTATCTGGATGCGGTGGCGCACGCGGACTCCCGGCGCGAACTGACCACCAACCGGCGCAGCGATGCCGGACTGCTGGCGGCGCTCGAGCATCTGCACGGTGGAGCGGCCCTGGGGCATAAGGAGATCACCGTGCACACGGTGGCCGCGACCCGGCCGTTCAGCAGGCTGACCGGGGAGCCCGAAGCGGTGATTCCATTCCGACTCAGGTGTTTACCGCGCACCGGTGCCGGACCGCTCAATCGTTCCGGCTATCCGACCGTCGGCCGCCAGCGTGAACGCGTGGCCACCGATGTGGCGGCCGATATCGTGCGACTGCTCGAATCCGGCACCACCATCGACGCCGATGGTGAAAGGCCGCTCGGCCCGGGCGATATCGCGGTGCTGGTGCGCAATCGGAACCAGCTCGACCTGGTGCGCAAGGAACTCGAACTCGCCGGGGTGGCCTCGGTGCTGGCGGGCGGTGCGAGCGTTTTCGGCACGCCGTCGGCGACCCAGTGGCTGTGGGTGCTGCACGCTTTGGAGCAGCCGCATCGCGCCGACCGGGTGCGCCTGGCCGCCGGTACCGCGCTGCTCGGGCTCGCCGCCGATGAGATCGATTCCGGCGGTGCGGATCTGGTGGGACGGCTCAGTGCCGAACTGCGCGATTCGGCCCGGTTGTTCGCCCGCGCGGGATTCGCGGCGGTCTTCGAGAAGATGAGCGCGGAAACCGGACTCGCGCCGCGCCTGCTCGGATTGGAGGGCGGTGAACGCCAGCTCACCGATCTGCGCCATATCGCCCAGCTGCTCGACGATGCCGCGCTGCGTGAGGGTTTGGGCCTGAGCGCGCTCACCCGCTGGCTCGCCGATCGGGTCCGCGATCCGGCGTCGGGCAGTGTGGCCGATCGCAGCCGCCGCCTGGACCGGGACGCGGCGGCCGTGCAGATCGCCACCGTGCACGCCAGCAAAGGACTCGAATTCCCGGTCGTCTACCTGCCTTTCGCATGGGATGCCGCCAAGATCCGCAATCCGCAGACCCTGCTCTTCCACGATGACCAGGGCCGCCGCGTGCTGGATGTGGGCGGTCCGGAAGCCTCCGGCTACAACACGCGCAAACCGCGTGCCGAAGCGGAGGAGGCCGCCGAGGAACTGCGCCTGCTGTACGTGGCGCTGACCCGCGCGGGCGCACAGGTGGTGGCCTGGTGGGCGCCCGCCTTCGACACCCAGACCGCACCCCTGCACCGCATGATTCTGGGCCGCGAACCCGGCAGCCCGGCCGTGGCGGACAAGGTCGCGGTACCCGCCGATTCGATGGTGCTGAGCCGCATCTCGGAATGGGCGAGCACCGCCGAACCCGGCGTCATCGCCATCGAACCGGTGCATGAGATCCGCCGCGCCCGGCTGCCCCGCGATCACACCGCCACCACCGCCGCGGATCTGGCCGTGGCGCGCTTCCACCGCCATTTGGATCAGGATTGGCGGCGCACCTCGTACTCGGCGCTCACCGCCGGAGCGCACGACGCCATGCCGGTCGGTGATCAGCCCGACGGCGGCGGCGTCGCCGATGAACCGGCCACCCCGAGCGTGCTCGCCGACGACCTGGACGTATTCACCACGGCCGCACCGTCACTCATGAACACGCTGCCCTACGGCGCGGAATTCGGCACCCTGGTGCACGAGATCCTGGAGTACGTCGATACCGACGCCGTCGATCTGGCCGCCGAGATGCGCGCCCGTTGCACGCACGCGGTCGCCGAGCAGATGTTCGACGCCGATCCCGAAGTGCTCGCGCACGCCCTGCTTGCGGTCATGCACACGCCCATCGGATTCGGTTCGCTGGCACAGATTTCCGCGCGCGACCGGCTCAGCGAACTCGATTTCGAACTGCCGCTCGCGGGCGGCGATCAGCCCACCGCCACCCGGGTGAGCGTGCCGCAGATCGCCGGACTGCTGCGCAGGCACCTCCCGCCCGGCGATGTCTTCGTCCCCTACGCGGATCAGCTCGAACATCTGGACGACACCCCGCTGCGTGGCTTCCTCACCGGCAGTATCGACGCCGTATTGCGCATTCCCGGACCGCGTTTCGTGGTGGTCGACTACAAGACCAACCGCCTGGGCACCGGCGACCTCACCGTCGCGCACTACACCCACGAGCGCATGGCCGCCGAGATGATGCGCTCGCACTACCCGTTGCAGGCGATCCTGTATTCGGTTGCCCTGCACCGGTATCTGCGCTGGCGGCTGCCCGGCTACGATCCGGCCCGGCACCTCGGCGGTATCCGCTACCTGTTCGTGCGCGGCATGATCGGCCCCGACACTCCGGACGGCGCGGGCGTTTTCGACTGGATGCCGCCGCCCGCCCTGGTGGAGGATCTGTCCCGCCTGCTCGCGGGTGAACCCATGGACCCGGAGGCCGCCCGATGAGCCGCGATATCGATACTGTCATCGTGCGAGGGCGGGTGATCGCGTGACCTCGATTCAGTTGGCGCAGCGCGGAACCGGCGCGATGCAGATCTTCAATGCCGCCGGTGTGCTGTCCGCGGCCGATGTGCACGTCGCGGTGCGACTGGGCCGGTTGGGACAGGAGAACTCACCGCTGGTGCTGTTCGCCACCGCGCTGGCCGTGCGCGCGGTGCGGTCCGGCTCGGTCTGTCTCCAGGTGCGTCGCATGCACGAGATCGGCGTGGATGCCGAAGGGACCGAAGAGTCCTCGATCGATCCGGCCACCCTGCCCTGGCCCGATGTGGACGCCGTGATCGCCGAACTGCGCAAGAGCCCGCTGGTGTGCGGCAGCCCGGCCGGACCGCTGCGACCCTTACGCCTCATCGATCCGCCGGGATCCACGGATGGACCGCTGCTCTACCTGGACCGGTACTACCGGCAGGAGGAGACGATCCGGCAGGTGCTCACCGAACGCTCCACCACCCAGCCCATGGTGGACGCGGAACTCATTCGGCGCGAACTGGATCGGCTGTTCCCGCGTGAGGGCGGCCCGGGGGAGCCGCCGGATCGGCAGCGCCTCGCGGTGGCCCTGGCCGCGACCCAGTGGACCACCGTGGTCGCCGGCGGCCCAGGTACCGGTAAGACGCACACCATCGCCCGCGTGCTGGCCCTGCTGGTCGCGCATCAGGAAGCGATGCCGGGCGCGCCCGCGCTGCGCATCGCCCTGGCCGCCCCGACCGGTAAAGCCGCTGCGCGCCTACAGGAATCGGTGCGTGAACAGGCGGGCGATATCGGCCTGCCCGAACTCACCGCCGCCACCCTGCATCGCCTGCTCGGCTGGCAGCGCGGCGGCGCGAGCCGCTTCAAGCATCACGAATTCAACCGGCTGCCATATGACGTGATCGTGGTGGACGAGACCTCCATGGTCTCGCTGACCATGATGAGCCGCCTGCTGCCCGCGGTGCGTCCCGACGCCCGCCTGGTGCTGGTCGGCGACCCGGATCAGCTGGCCTCGGTCGACGCTGGCGCTGTGCTCGCCGACCTGGTGGCGGGACCGATTGCCGGACAGGCGAATCCGGCCCTGGACAAGATCCTGGGCGGCGAAATGCGCGATACCGCCGCACATCCCGACGCGCTGTCCGCCCGCGAACGGGAACGCCTGCGCGGTGGCATCGTGCGCCTCACCCGGGGCCGCCGCTTCGGTGGCCGCATCGCCGAACTCGCGGTGGCCGTGCGCGCCGGAGACGCCGATACCGCCCTCGATCTGCTGCGCGCGGGCGGCACCGAACTGTCCCTGCACACACCCGAGGATCACACCGAGGTGCGCGCGGACGTCCTGCGCGCCGCGCACGCCGCCACCGACGCGGCACTGGCCGGGGATGCCACCGCCGCGCTCACCGCCCTGGAATCGCATCGCCTGCTGTGCGCGCACCGCCAGGGTCCATACGGTGTGGAACGCTGGGATCGCATGGCCGCGGGCTGGGTGGCCGCCGCGGGCATCAGCACCGAACCCGGTCCCGGACACTGGTATCCGGGTCAGCCGCTGCTGGTCACCGCCAATGATCACGAGGCCCGCATCTACAACGGCGATACCGGTGTCATCGTGCGCATGCCCGACGGCACGCTGCGCGCGGCGCTACAGCGCGGCACCGAACCGTATCTGGTGCACCCCACCCAGTTCCCGGGCGTCACCACCGTCTATGCCATGACCATCCACCGCAGTCAGGGCAGTCAGTACGACACCGTCACCGCGGTGCTGCCCGGACCGGAATCGACGCTGCTCACCCGAGAGTTGCTGTACACGGCCATAACTCGCGCCCGCAAACATGTGCGGGTGCTGGGCACCGACGAATCGATTCGGGCCGCGATCGGCCGCCGGGTACTGCGCGCGAGCGGTCTGCGCGCGTAGCCTGGTAACCCGGAGGGGTGCCATGGCAGACACCGGGTTCGAACAGTTCGCCGATACCGTGTTGTCCGCGGACGGCACTCGCATCGCGTATCTGACGGTGGGCCACGGGCCGCCGGTGATCGTGCTCCCGGGCGTGCTGTCCGTGGCGAGCGGTTTCGCCCGCTTCGCCGCCGCCCTCGGTGCCGGGTTCACCGTGCACACCCTGGAGCGGCGCGGGCGCGGTGACAGCGGACCGCAGGGGCCGGACTATCGAATCAGCCTGGAGTGCGAGGATATTCGCGCACTCCAGGACAAAACCGGTGCGGGACTGATCGTCGGGCACAGCTACGGCGGGCTGATCGCGCTGGAAGCGGCGCGGGACAATCCGGATATCCGCAAGCTCGCCCTGTACGAACCGGGCGTCTCGATCGCCGGATCGGTGCCCTCGGACTGGATGCCCGCCTATGAGCGATACCTGGACCAGGGCAAACCCTTCGACGCCTTCGTCGAATTCGTTCGCGCCATGGGCCCGGAGAATATGCGCAAGGTGCCGCGCTGGATGTTCCGGCGCATGATGCCGCTCTTCATGAACGCGCCCGAGAAGGACATGGTGGTGAGCCAGCTCGCCGAGAATCTGCGCGAGCATCGCGAGATCATCCGGCTGAACGACACCTATCGCGCCTATGCCGGGATCACCGCCGAGGTGCTGCTCATGGACGGGGACAAGGATCCGCAGCGCCGAACCGATCCCGACCACACCCGGCTCGCGGAAACCCTGCCGCACTGCGAGCGCCGCACCGTCCCGGGCCTGGATCATTTCGGCATCGACAAACAGGCCCCCGAACTCGTCGCCGGGATCATCGGCGAATTCTTCTCGCGTTCGTAGTGCGCTTCGCCCCTGCGCGGGTGCGGTGCTGGATACGCTGAATCGGGTGCGCGGGCACCGTCATATTGCGAATCGGAGGAGTATCGATGAGCAGCACTCCCGAGCACGTCGATGTGCTCATCGTCGGCGCCGGACTGTCCGGAATCGGCGCGGCCCATCATCTGCAGACCGCGTTTCCGTGGCGCACCTACGCGATTCTGGAGATGCGCGAGGGCATCGGCGGGACCTGGGATCTGTTCCGCTATCCCGGAATTCGCTCCGATTCGGATATGTTCACCCTCGGCTATCGCTTCCGGCCGTGGCTCGGGGACAAGGCCATCGCCGACGGCGATTCGATTCTGAACTATGTGCGCGATACCGCCGCGGAGGCGGGTATCGACAAGCACATTCGGTATCGGCATCGGGTGCTGCGCGCGGAATGGTCGACCGCCGATGAGCGCTGGACGGTGACCGCCGACCACGATGGCGAAACGGTGACCATCACCGCGAATTTCCTGTTCAGCTGTTCGGGCTACTACCGCTACGACGAGGGCTACACCCCGGAATTCGCCGGTATGGAACGCTTTTCGGGTCCGGTCGTCCATCCGCAGCACTGGCCCGAACAGCTCGAGGTGGCGGGCAAGAAGGTCGTGGTCATCGGTTCCGGCGCGACCGCGGTGACCCTCGGCCCGGCGCTGGCCGATCAGGGCGCGCATGTGGTCATGCTGCAGCGCTCACCGTCGTACATCATCTCCATGCCCGCCCGCGATGCCTTCGCCGACCGGGTGCGCCGCATCCTGCCCGCGCGGGCGGCCTACGGTCTGGCCCGGGCCAAGAATGTCGCGCTCAGCACCGCCATGTATCAGATCTCGCAGCGCTATCCCAAACGTATGCGCTCGTGGATCTTCGGCCTCCAGAAGCGTTGGCTCCCAGCCGGTTACGATATCCAGACGCATTTCAATCCCAGCTACAAGCCGTGGGATCAGCGGCTGTGCCTGGTGCCCAACGGTGATCTGTTCCGCGCCATTCGCCAGGACAGATTGGAGATGGTCACCGACCTCATCGAGACCTTCACCGAAACCGGCCTGAAGCTCGAATCCGGTCGTGAACTCGACGCCGATATCATCATCACCGCAACGGGTTTGAACCTCATCGCCTTCGGCGGCCTGGAACTGACGGTGGACGGGGAGAAAGTGGAACTCCCGAATGCGATGGCGTACAAGGCCATGATGCTCTCCGACGTCCCGAATTTCGCGTTCATCATCGGCTACACCAACGCCTCCTGGACGCTCAAGGCGGATCTGGTGTGCGAGTACGTGGTTCGGCTGCTGCGCTATATGGATTCGAACGGCTACGCGAAAGCCACCCCGATCCGCGACCCCTCGGTCGGCACCGCGCCGTTCCTGGATTTCCAGCCGGGCTATGTGCTGCGCGCCCTGGATCACCTGCCCAAACAGGGTGATCGGGTGCCGTGGCGATTGCGTCAGAACTATCTGCGCGATCTGCCCACGCTGCGCTACGGCAAGATCGCGGACCCGGATATGCGCTTCGAACGCGCGGGGGAGTCGGCCCGGGCTGCCAAGGCGCGGTAGCGGTCTCAGCGCCCGAAGACGCCCTCGAGACGATTGCGTGAGCCCGGATGCACCAGCCGGGCCACGCTCACAAGGCCCTGTTCGGACCAGGTGCGCCGGCGAATGAGCAGGCACGGTTCACTGCGATCGATGCCCAGCAGGCGGCATTCCTCGGCGCTGCCGAGCACCGCCTCCACCACGTGCTCACCGCGCACCAGCGGTGCGACCCGGCTCAGGTAGTCATTGGGCGTGGTGGCGGCGAAATCCTGCTCCAGATAGCCG
Organism: Nocardia sp. NPDC052001; assembly: GCF_040680615.1. Lineage (NCBI taxonomy): Bacteria > Bacillati > Actinomycetota > Actinomycetes > Mycobacteriales > Nocardiaceae > Nocardia > Nocardia sp. NPDC052001. The sequence goes on from NZ_JBFAXC010000002.1 coordinate 589,583, forward strand.
GGAGCCTGCGCCGGATGGACGTACCGGTCCTCGACCTGGATCGGGGTGTCATCCTCGAAATGCACCAGCACCGAATGGAAAGCCCTGGGGCCGAGCGACTCCCGCAGCGAAGGCTGCGTGCCGTCCAATTTCTCCTCGCGCACCAGGATTACCTCGGTGCGATGCCTATGCCCGCGCTGTTGGATCTCATCGGCGATATTGCGCACCTCGAACAGCGGTGAGGAACCCTTGGTGCTCGCCACGAAGGTGCCGACGCCCATCATGCGCACGATCAAGCCCTCGGCGGTGAGTTCGCGCAGCGCCCGGTTGATCGTCATGCGGGACAGTCCGAGCGCCGCCACGAATTGATGCTCGGACGGCAGTTGATCGCCTTCCGTCCAGCGCCCGGAACGCACCTGGTTGATCACCAACTGCTTGATCCGCTCGTACGCGGGCACGGCATCGCCGCCCGCCTCGGCGAACAGGGTGGCCAGGGAGGTCTCGCCCGAGCTGTTCGATCCCGCGACCGTTGCCATCCCCGTACCGCTCCCTACCGTGTGCACGTTCCGAGCATGCAGCCTACCGGCCCGGATCCCGCGATTTTGACAGTTGTATAGACAGGACTATACAACTGTTGCAGAATGCGATCCAGCACACATTCACGGCCCAGCGCGAACGGAGTCACCGGGCCGCAGGTGCGAAATAGCCGAGGACGAGGAATCCCATGGACATCAACTCCCCGGGCCACGAGGCCCGACCCGTGCGCGCTCCGCGCGGCCCCGAGCTCACCACGCTCGGCTGGCAGCAGGAGGGAGCGCTGCGCATGCTGATGAACAATCTCGATCCGGAGGTGGCCGAACATCCGGACGCCCTGGTGGTCTACGGCGGCACGGGCCGCGCGGCGCGGTCCTGGGAAGCCTTCGACGCCATGGTCGCCACGCTGAAGACGCTGCACAACGACGAGACCATGCTGGTGCAGTCGGGGAAGCCGGTTGGTGTCTTCCGCACCAACGAATGGGCTCCGCGTGTACTGATCGCCAACTCCAATCTCGTTGGCGACTGGGCGAACTGGGAGGAATTCCGCCGCCTGGAAGAGCTCGGGCTCACCATGTACGGGCAGATGACCGCCGGATCCTGGATCTACATCGGCACCCAGGGCATTCTGCAGGGCACCTATGAGACCTTCGGTGCGGTGGCGCGCAAGCGATTCGGCGGCACCCTCGCCGGAACCATCACACTCACAGCGGGTCTCGGCGGTATGGGTGGTGCGCAGCCGCTGGCCGTCACCATGAACGAGGGCGTGGCCATCTGCGTCGACTGCGATGTCACCCGCATCGACCGGCGTATCGCACACAAGTATCTGGATGTGAAGGCCGATAACCTCGACCACGCCCTGGAATTGGCGATCGAGGCCCGCGATGCCCGGCGGCCGCTGTCCATCGGCGTGGAAGGCAATGCGGCGGAGGTGTTTCCGGCGCTGCTCGAACGCGAGGCCCCCATCGATATCGTGACCGATCAGACCTCGGCGCACGATCCGCTCGCGTACCTGCCGATCGGCGTCGACTTCGGCGATATGAAGACCATGTCCGAGAAGGATCCGGTCTGGTTCACCGAACAGGCCCAGCTGTCCATGGCCGCGCATGTGCGCGCCATGGTCGGTTTCCTGGATCGCGGTGTCGAGGTCTTCGACTACGGCAACAGCATTCGCGATGAGGCCCGCAAGGGCGGCTTCGATCGCGCCTTCGATTTCCCGGGCTTCGTACCCGCCTACATTCGCCCGCTGTTCGAAGAGGGGCTGGGCCCGTTCCGCTGGGCAGCGCTGTCGGGCGATCCCGCCGATATCGCCGCCACCGATAAGGCGATCCTCGAATTGTTCCCGGACAACGAGCATTTGAAGCGCTGGATCACCCTGGCGGGGGAGAAGGTCGCCTTCGAGGGCCTGCCCGCGCGCATCTGCTGGCTGGGTTACGGCGAACGGCATCTGGCCGGACGCAAATTCAACGAAATGGTCGCCAGCGGTGAGCTTTCCGCGCCGGTCGCCATCGGCCGCGATCATCTGGATTCGGGTTCGGTGGCCTCGCCGTACCGCGAAACCGAGGCCATGAAGGACGGTTCGGACGCCATTGCCGACTGGCCGCTGCTGAACGCGCTGCTCAATACCGCCTCCGGCGCGTCCTGGGTATCGCTGCATCACGGCGGCGGCGTCGGCATGGGCCGGTCCATGCACGCCGGACAGGTCATCATCGCCGACGGCACCGAATTGGCCGCGCGCAAGATCGAGGCCGTCCTCACCAACGATCCGGGCATGGGTGTCATCCGGCACGCCGACGCCGGATACGAACACGCCATCGAGACGGCCCGCACGCGCGGAGTCCGCATCCCCATGTCCGAGAATCAGCACTGATCCACCGCGGTCGCCAAGCAGGAAAGGCTGAGACCATGACGCACGACGGTCCCGCCGAGGTAGTACTCACCCCCGAACGCCACACCATCGATGTCATTCCCGATGCGGAACGGCACGGCAGTCCGCGCAGCCAATTCACCCTGTGGTTCGGGGCGAATATGCAGATCACCGCGATTGTCGACGGAGCGCTCGCGGTCATTTTCGGAGCGGATGCGCTCTGGGCCATCATCGGCCTGCTCATCGGCAATATCGCCGGTGGCGCGGTAATGGCGCTGCATTCCGCCCAGGGGCCGAAACTCGGCCTGCCGCAGATGATTTCGAGCCGGGCGCAATTCGGGGTGCGGGGTGCGATATTGCCTTTGCTGCTGGCGATCGTCATGTATCTGGGGTTCGCGGCCACCGGCACCGTATTGGCCGGTCAGGCCGTGGCCAAGGTGCTGCATATCGACAGCCCGAAATTGGGCATGGTGATCTTCGGACTGCTCACCGCGTTCATCGCGGTCACCGGCTACAAGCTCATTCATATCGTCGGCCGTATCGCCACGGTGGTGGGCATTGTCGGATTCACCTATCTGGCAATCCGTTTGTTCGCCGAATACGACGTCACCGCGCAGCTCGGGGTGAAGGGTTTCGAGACCGCTACCTTCCTGCTGGCGATCTCGCTGGGCGCGGGCTGGCAGCTCACCTTCGGACCGTATGTGGCCGATTACTCGCGCTATCTGCCGCGCTCGACCAGTGATCGGGCCACCTTCTGGTCCACCTTCGCGGGCACCGTGATCGGCTCGCAGTGGTCCATGACCTTCGGTGCGCTCATCGCCGCGGTGGCGAGCAAATCGTTCATGAAGGATCAGGTCGGTTTCATCGGTGATCTCGCCGGACCTGCCGCCGTAGCGGTGCTCATCTATCTGGTGATCGTCACCGGCAAGCTGACCGTGAACGTGCTCAACGCGTACGGCGGTTTCATGTCGATTCTCACCACGGTGACCGCTTTCGAAGGGCGCTCGCGCATTTCGACCCTGGCGCGCGGGCTCTACATCATCGGCTTCACCACCGTGGCGACCCTGATCGCCATTGCCGCCAGCGCGGATTTCCTGGCCAATTTCAAGAATTTCGTGCTGGCGCTGCTCATGGTGTTCACGCCGTGGAGTGCGATCAATCTGATCGACTACTACCTGATCTCCAAGGAGCGCATCGACATTCCCGCGCTCTATGACGCCTCCGGTCGCTACGGGGCGTGGAATGTCCCCGCGCTGGCGTGCTATTTCATCGGCGTCGGGGTGCAGATTCCCTTCCTGGCGACCAAGTTCTACACCGGACCCGTCACCGACATGCTCGGCGGCGCGGATATCTCCTGGATCGTCGGCATCGTGGTGACCGCCGGGCTCTACTACCCGCTCGCCAAGCGCACCGCCACTCCGCCGGAGCAGATGATCTATCCGCCCGATGCCGAGATGGCCCGAGCCTGAAAGGAATTCGACCGTGACCAGCCTGGTCGTCACGAATATCGGAACGCTCGTCACCAATGATCCAGCCATCGGCGAGGGGACGCTGGGCGTGCGCCGCGACGCCGCCATCGCCTTCACCGACGGCCGCGTGGCGTGGGTCGGCGACAGCGCCGACGCGCCCGCCGCCGATCACGGCGTCGACCTCGGCGGCCGGGCGCTGCTGCCCGGATTCGTGGAAAGCCATTCGCATCTGGTGTTCGCGGGTGAGCGGGCCGAGGAATTCGCGGCCCGCATGACCGGAACCCCGTACACCGCCGGCGGTATCCGTACCACCATCGAGGCCACCCGCGCCGCCGATGAGGGACTACTCGAGGCCAATGTGCGGCGGCTGCTCAATGAGGCGCTGCGCTCGGGCAGCACCACGGTGGAATGTAAGACCGGATACGGGCAGACCACCCGCGATGAACTGCGCAGCGCACAGGTCGCGGGGCGGTTCACCGATGAGGTCACGCTGCTGGCGGCGCATGTGCCGCCGCCGGAATACGCGGGCCGCGCCGATGACTACGTGGCCATGGTGTGCGATGAGATGATCGAAGCCTGTGCGCCGCACGCCAAATGGATCGATGTGTTCTGTGAGCGCGGGGCGTTCACCGAGGAGCAGTCCCAGGCGGTGCTGAAAGCCGGTGTGGCGCACGGGCTCATCCCGCGCGTGCACGGTAATCAGCTCGGGCAGGGGCCGGGGGTGCGGCTCGCGGTGGAGATGGGCGCGGCCTCGGTCGATCACGTCACCTATGTGAACTCGGCCGATATCGACGCGCTGGCAAGCGGTTCCACGGTGGCCACCCTGCTGCCGGGTGCGGACTTCTGCACCCGCAACTCCTATCCGGACGCGCGGACGCTGCTCGATGCCGGGGTCACGGTGGCACTGGGCGCGGATTGCAATCCGGGCACCTGCTACACCACCAGCCTGCCGTTCTGTATCGCCCTCGCGGTGCGCGAAATGCATATGACTCCTGCGGAAGCCGTGTGGTCGGCGACCATGGGTGGTGCGAAGGCATTGCGGCGCAACGATATCGGTCAGCTGACCATCGGTGCCCGCGCCGATGCCATTGCCCTGGACGCGCCCTCGTACCTGCACCTGGCCTATCGGCCCGGTGTGGCGCTGGTGCGCGAGGTCTGGAAGGACGGCGTGCTCGTCACCCCGGGAGTCGCGGTATGAGCGCGGAGATTCCGGTCGATATCCCGCCCGCCGCGTGGACCGGGCGCAACGACGGCGATACGCCCGAGCATCTGCGGTGGCATCAGGCCATCCGGCCGTACGATCCGGCCGCTACCGAAAGCCGCTGTGCCCTCATCGGTTTCGCGAGCGATGAGGGTGTGCGCCGCAATAAGGGCCGTCAGGGCGCGGCGGCGGGTCCGCATGCCTTGCGCGCCGCGCTGGCATCCATGGCGCTCAATGATCCGGTGTTGCTCGAGGACGCCGGAACGGTCGCGGTCACCGATGCCGACCTCGAATCGGGGCAGGCCCGATTGGGCCGGGCTGTCGCCGCGGCCATCGACTCCGGCCGATTGCCGGTCGTGCTCGGCGGCGGGCACGAGGTCGCGTACGGGACCTATCTGGGTGTGTCCGCCGCACAGGCACGCGGAACGGGCACCCGGCTCGGAATCCTCAATCTGGACGCGCATTTCGACCTGCGCGGTGAGGCGACCCCGAGTTCCGGTACGCCCTTTCGACAGATACTGGAGGCCGAACACGCGGCGGGCACGTCCATTCGCTACGACGTGCTCGGCATCAGCCAGCCGAGCAATACCCGCGCGCTGTTCGACACCGCCGACCGCTTCGACGTGCACTATCTACTGGACGATCGTTGCGGCCCAGCCGATTACGCGCTCGTCGACGCCTTCGTCGCCGATCTGCTCGACGCGGTCGATCTGCTGTATCTGACCATCGATCTGGATGTGCTCCCGGCCGCCGTCGCCCCCGGGGTCAGCGCCCCGGCGGCGTACGGCGTTCCGCTGGAGACCATTCAGCGCGTCTGTGACCGAGTGGCCATGAGCGGCAAGCTGATCGCGGTCGACGTCGCCGAACTCAACCCCGGCCTGGATATCGACAACCGCACCGCGCGCACCGCCGCCCGGCTCATCCACCGCATCGTGACCCGCCACCCCTAGCGGGCGGCGGGAGCTCCGATCGGGCGGACGCGCTCACGGGAGAACAGCAGCGCCAGGAACGCCACCACCAATCCCCCGCCCACCAGGTACAGGCCCCAGCTACCGTTCAGCAGATCGCGGTAGTCGTCCCGGAGTTGCTGGTCGAAGCTGTCGTACAGTCGCCAGGCGAGTACGCCCAGCGCTGCCAGCCCGGCCAGCACCCCGAGACCGCCCAGCGCCCGCGAGCCGACGAGCGCGGAGATCAGCACGACCACCGCCACCCCGAGCAGCACCACGGCCAGCGAGGACCAGAACGACGCGGATTGCTGGCCGACCTGATCGAGGGTCTTACCGGCATCGAAGCCATTGCGCAGATCCTCCAGCCGGACATCGCGCGCGTTCACGCTGCCGAGCAATGGGCCGAATGTTCCGACGGCGATCACGATGGCACAGGCGAAGAGCAGCAGATGTACGAAAGTACGCATACCCCACGGTAGGTCCATTTCGGGCATCGATGCCGTAGGCGGCGGAAGGTATTCACGAACTCGGCGTCACCGCGTCGCCCCGAGTACTCCGACAGCGTGTCGCGCGAGCTCGGCGACTCAGTGATCCACCCGTTGCGCCAATGGATAGATCACCTTCGTGAGTCGCTCGGATTCGGCCCACAGCCGCAGTTGGGCTGCTCGATCGTGGGATTTCGCGGTGGATTCGACCTTGGCCGGATAACCGGTGAACTGGAGGCGGCCCGGCGGGCCGAAATAGTCCCCGCCGCGCGCCTCGGGATCGACCGCGGCCCGCACGGACGCCAGTGCGCCCATGGCCGCGCTCTGGAGCAGCCACCAGGTGATGACCCGGGCCCCGGGGTGCAGCAGAAGCTGTGCGATCCGGGGCAGTTCGCGGCCGAATTCGGTCTGCGCGTTACCGGGATGCGCGGCGACCGCGATGGTCTGCGCGCCCGCCGCCGCGAGCCTGCGTTGCAGCTCGTAGGTGAACATGAGATTCGCCAGTTTGGACTGGAAATATGCTGTGCTGTAACGGTATTCGCGCTCGGATTGCAAATCGTCGAAATGGATATCGCCGCGTCGATGCCCGATGCTGCTGACCGTCACGATGCGCGATCCCGGTGTCGTGGTCAGTCGATCGAGCAGCAGTCCGGTGAACGCGAACGGGCCGAGATGGTTGGTGGCGAAGGTCGATTCGAAGCCGTCCTCGGTGACCGCGTAGCGGGTGCGCATACCGCCCGCATTGTTGATCAGCAGGTCGATGCGCGCATGCTCGGCCCGGAGTTGTTCGGCCGCGGCGTGAATGGAGGCGAGCGAGTCCAGATCCAAGTGCTGGACGCGCACCTCCGCGCCGGGTGCGGCGGTCCGGATGCGTGCCGCGGCGGCAGCGGCCTTGCCGAGATCGCGACAGGCCAGCACCACGGTCGCGCCGTGTTCGGCGAGCATGCGGGCGGTTTCGAAGCCGAGGCCGGTATTGGCCCCGGTGATGACGGCCGTACGGCCGCTCTGATCGGGAATGCGGGCGGCGGTGAAGCGCTGCCCGGGTGTCGTCGAGTTCATCCGTGCCTTCGATCACGAGGGAGTCGTTAGAATCGGGATGCGCATCCCGGTTAGGACTATACGGGATGGCCATCCCGTTTGTCGTCCGATGCGAAAGGCCCTGTGCCGCCTATGGAAAACCCGCGAAACGATCGACCCCTGCGCGCGGACGCCCAGCGGAATCGAGACACGGTGCTGCGGGTGGCGGCCGAGGTCTTCGCCGCCGAGGGGCTGTCGGTGCCCGTCCATGAGATCGCGCGCCGGGCCGGGGTCGGCACCGGAACCGTCAGCAGGCATTTTCCGACCAAGGAAGAGTTGTTCGCGGCGATCCTCATCGATCGCATGGCGGCACTGGTCCAGTTGGCCGACGATCTCGCCCGTACCGAGGAACCCGGCCCGGCCTTCTTCTCCTACTTCGCCGCCATCGTGCGCGAGGGTGCGACCCACCGCGGCCTCGCACAAGCCTTGGCGGGCTCGGGATTCGACGTCGAGAGCGCCGGACAGCGAGCCGGGCACGATATGCCCGGCCGCCTGCGGGATCTGCTGGACCATGCCCAGCGCGCCGGCGCGGTGCGCGCCGACGTCGGCTACGACGAGGTGAAAGCCCTACTGGCGGGCACCATGTCGTGCGATATCACCGTGGTCGAGCCGATCGTGTCCATCATCTGCGATGGGCTGCGCGCCGCGCGCTGACGCGCTCGGCGGGAACGCTCAGCCCGCGAACAGGCCCGGAATCGTGAGGGCGTATTCGACGTCTTCCCGGCTGCCCAGGGTGACCAGACAGCTGCGAATCATGGTGAGGCGGGCCGCGGCGATGGTTTCCGGGGTCGGTTCACCGTTCGCGGAGATGCGGTAGACGACGAATTCGCAGGTTTGCAGGCAGGTGTCCAGGTCGAGGTCGGCGGGGGTGGGGCGGCCGAGTTTCTCGAATTTGGCGCGGATGAGGGCGCGGATATCGTCCATGGCCCGCTCGCGGTACGGGGAGACGGGGGAGCCCGGATCGTGGAGTTCGGCGAACAGCGGCGAGAGCATGGGGCCGTGGCCGTCGGCCCAGTAGAGGTAGGCCTCGATCATATTGATGCCCAATTGCACCGGCTCCTCGGTGCGTTCGAGCGCGGTGCGGATACCGCCGACCAGATCGTCATTGGAGATGGCCAGCACCGCGTGCAGCGGTTCGGTCGCATTGGCGAAATAGCGGTAGAAGGTGGGGCGCGCCAAGCCCGCGGCCTCGATGATTCGGGCCACACTCAAACCGCGCGAACCGTGCTGGGCAAAGACGTCGGCGGTGGCCAGCACGATGCGGGCGCGCACCTGATCGGCCTGCTGGGCCGTTTGCGGCGGGCGGCCGCGGCGGGTGGCGGGGGTGGCCGAGGTCATCGACTGCTCCAGGTGCTTGACATGGGGTGTGGCACGGACATTAATCTAACACTAGTGTTCACCTAACAGAGGTGTTCAGAAAATTGCTTCCACGCACCGCGGCCGGACCCGCGGGCGCTATCGAGAGGGCGACCAATGTCGACTGCCCCGCAGCTCGCCGCCGCTGACGCACTGCCGTTCGACCTGGTGCAGCGCTTGCTCGCGCACGCTGTCGCGGGCGGCGCGCCCTCGGTCGAGGTGTTCGCACCCGCCACCGGCGCCAAGATCGCCGATCTGCCGCAGTCCTCCATCGCCGATGTGGAGACCGCGTTCGCCACCGCCCGCACCGCACAGGCCGAGTGGGCCAGGACGCCGGTCGGTGAGCGCGCCGCGCTGCTGCGCCGCATTCACGATCTGGTGCTGGCCGAACAGGACACCATCCTCGATATCGTGCAGCTCGAGACCGGTAAGTCCCGTGTGCACGCGTTCGACGAGGTCTCCGATGTCGCGGTGAACACCCGCTACTACGCCGCCGAGGGCAAACGCCTACTGGCACACCGCAAACCGCGCGGCGTCATGCCGGTACTCACCCAGGTCGAGGTGCGCAACCGGCCCAAGGGCGTGGTCGCGGTCATCTCGCCGTGGAACTACCCGCTGGCGCTGGGCGCTTCCGATGCACTGCCCGCACTGCTCGCCGGTAATGCCGTCATCGGCCGCCCGGACAATCAGACCGCGCTGACCCTGCTGTGGGCCATCGATATCGCCGAGCGCGCGGGCCTGCCCAAGGGTCTGTGGCAGGCGGTATTGGGTCGCGGCGCGAAGCTCGGACCCGAGGTCATCGCGCGCGCCGACTACGTCGACTACACCGGTTCCAGCGCCACCGGCCGCACCATCGCCCAGCAGGCGGGGGAGCGGCTCATCGGGTACTCGCTCGAATTGGGCGGTAAGAACCCGCTTTTGGTGCTCGAAGACGCCGATGTGTCCAAGGCCGCCAAGATCGCGGTGCGCGCCTGCTTCGCCTCCGCCGGGCAGCTGTGCGAATCGATCGAGCGAATCTACGTGCACGACAAGGTGTATGACCAGTTCATCACCGAATTCGTCGCCAACACCAAGGAATTGAGCCTGGGCAAGACCCTCGATTTCGATTACGAGATCGGCTCGCTCACCTTCCCGCGTCAGATCGACACCGTCAGCACGCATGTCGACGATGCGGTGAGCAAGGGCGCGAAGGTGCTCGCCGGTGGTAAGGCCCGCCCGGAACTTGGCCCGTACTTCTACGAGCCCACCATTCTGGCCGAGGTGCGCGAGGGCATGACCGTGTACCGCGAGGAGACCTTCGGCCCGGTCGTCTCGGTCTACCGTGTCGCCAGTGACGATGAGGCCGTGGCGCAGGCCAATGACACCGCGTACGGGCTCAATGCCAGTGTGTGGAGCCGGGATACCGAGCGCGGGCGCGAGGTCGCGGCCCGCGTGAACGCCGGATCGGTGAACGTCAACGAGGGCTTCATCGCCGCTTGGGGTTCGGTCGCCGCACCGTCCGGCGGGCTCGGCATCTCCGGCACCGGCCGCCGGCACGGTCCCGAGGGCCTGCTCAAATACGTGGACACCCAGACCATCGCGGTGCAGCGCATGCTGCCCATCGCCCCGCTGCCCGGCATGTCCGAGCAGGTGTGGGCCAAGACCATGACGCTCTTCCTGGGCGTGATGAAGACGCTGCGCCAGAAGTGATTCGCTGACTCGAGACAAAGGGGTACCGGGGTAATGAAAGACGTTGCGGGCAAGAAGGTTCTGATCACGGGCGCGGCCATGGGCCTGGGCAAATCGTTCGCCGAGCGCGCGGTGCGCGAACGGGCCGCCGATGTGGTGCTGTGGGATATCAACGCCGAGGCGCTCAAGCAGACCGCCACCGAACTGGCGGCGTTGGGCGGCAGCCGGATTCACCACTATGTGGTCGACGTATCCGATCGTGACGCCATCGCCGAATCCGGGGCGGCGGTGCGCAATGAGGTCGGCGATATCGATGTGCTCATCAACAACGCGGGCATCGTGCGCGGCAACGGATACTTCTGGGAGACCGAGAACCGCGGCGATATCGAGAAGACCGTCGCCATCAATTCCCTTGCGCCCATGTACATCACGCTGGAATTCCTGCCCGCCATGGTCAACGGCACCGGCGACGCGCGCGTGCTGAACATCGCGTCCTCTGCGGCGCTGGTCGCCAATCCCCGCATGAGCGTGTACGCGGGTTCCAAGTGGGCGGCACTGGGCTGGTCGGATTCGGTGCGACTGGAACTGGAGCAGTCCGGCAATACGCATGTGAAGGTGACCACGGTCTGCCCGACCTACATCAACACCGGAATGTTCGACGGCGCCAAGGGTTTCCTGTTCACCCCGATCCTGGAACAGGACGCGGTGGTGAACACCTCTTGGGAGGAAATGAAGAAGGGGTCGCCGCTGGTGGTGCTGCCCTGGACCTCGCGCCTGAACCGTGCCATCTCCGGGCTGCTCCCGCTCAAGGTGCGCGACTTCTATCTCAACTCCGTCGGCGTCTACCACTCGATGGACGAATTCACCGGCCGCAAATAGCTTTTCGGCACGATATCGCGCCGCCGGACCTGATGTCCGGCGGCGCGCTCGGCTCAGTGCGGGTCGAAGTGCCCGAAGGTGGTCGCGCTCAATTCGGATAGCGACGGGATGACGGTGACGCCGTCGCGATGCGCCACCCCGCGCGCCGTGCGATCGAGCCAGTAGGCGCGCAGGCCCGCATCGCGCGCGCCGATACCGTCGGTGTCGAAGCGATCGCCGACATAGGCGACCTGATCCGGCGGCAGGCCGATCATCGCGCAGCCTGCCCGGAAAATGCTCGGATCCGGTTTGGCCGCACCGAATTCCGCCGAGCACAGCACCGCATCGCCGAAATGCTCATGCAATCCGACGGCCTCGAGCTTGCCCTGCTGATGCGCCCGCGACGAATTGGACACCACCCCGAGCGCGACCTGCCCGGACAGCCCGCGCAGCGTGGGCGGCACATCGGGGAACGCCGCCCACGCGGTATCGCGCCGCGCGGCATAGCGCGCGAACCACGCCACCGGATCCCGCTCCTTCACCCCGATATGGGACAGAAAACGCTTGGTCCGCAACTGCTGCTGCCCGGTGAAAGTGAGCTCACCCGCCAGGAATCGCGGATACTCCTCCTCCTCGAGCGCCCGCCACAGCAGCACCGCCTCCTCGGGCGAGAGGAAGTAATCCAGCAGATCCTCCGCCCGCAAATGCCGCAGCAAACCGACCCGAGCCGTCGCCGAATAATCGATGAGCGTGTCGTCGATATCGAACAGAATCCCGCGAATACTCATGCGGCCGCGCCCGATAGCGCGGGCCGGGTGCCGATGACCACGGTCGCGCCGAGTTCGTCATCCTCGGCGATGCGGGCGTGCAGACCGTGGTCGCGCATGAGCTGAACGGCGCGCGGAGCCTGTGCCTCGCTCTCCTCGACCAGCAGATGTCCGCCCGGGGCCAGCCAGTCGGTGGCGACCGCCGCGATGCGGCGCAGCACGTCCAGGCCGTCCGCACCGCCGTCCAGGGCCACGCGTGGTTCGTGATCGCGGGCCTCGGGCGGCATGGAGGCAATGGCCGCGGACGGCACGTACGGGGTGTTCGCCAGCAGGATGCGCACTCGCCCGCGGAGTTCGGTCGGCACGGGCGTGAAGAGGTCACCCTCGACGACTCGTGCGCCGAGCGGTGCGAGATTGGTTCGCGCGCACGCCACGGCAGCGGGCTCGATATCGGTCGCGGTCAAATCGACCCGAATGCCTTCGGCCGCAGCCTCGATCGCGAAGGCCATGCCCAATGCGCCACTGCCGCAGCACATATCGAGTACGGTCATCGGCTCACTGCTGCTCAGGGTGACATCCTTCGTTTCGTCGTTTCGATCGGCACTCGCGGTTCGAATCATCGCGCGCCCCAGGGCGATTGCCTGTTCGACCAGGAATCCGGTGCGCTGCCGCGGCACGAACACATTCGGCGCGACCGCCACCCGGAGCCCCCGGAATTCGGCCCAGCCCAGCAGATGTTCCAGCGGGAAGCCCGCGATCCGGCGTTCGACCAGCGTTTCCAGCTGTTCGTCATCGGTGGCCGCCGCGATCAGCAGCGCCGCCTCATCCTCCGCGAAAACGCACCCCGCTGTCCGCAGACGAGCGATAAGGGTATCGATTCCGGTAGTGCTCACCGCGCAATTGTGCCCGTTCCGACCCGCCAGGTTCCCACGCGGGTCGAAACGGGCACGGTGTGGAGTTCGGGGGATCAGCGTTCGACGGGCAGCAGCATGGTGCGGGTGGCGTCGAGGTAGATGCCGCGCTGGCTGTTCTTGGCGGGCGGGGGGAGCTGGGAGACGAGCTGCTCCAGGGAGGTGGTGGCACCGACGACGGGGATGCCCGCGACGATGAAATCGGCCACCGCGCGCCGGATGTGATTGGGGGAGGTGACCACGATCGCGCTGGTCGCGCCCGCCTTGCGGAGCATATCCGCGCCGTACAGCGCGTTCTGCACGGTCGAGCCCGCGCGGTGGTCGGCGATGATGCGGGCGGCGGGGATGCCGTGGCCGATCAGCCAGCCCTGCATGGCCGCGGCCTCGGTGATGCCGTTCTGCGGGTTGCCGCCGGTGACCAGGATCGGGGACATGGGCGAGGCGATGGCCTGCAGCCAGGCCGCCTGCAACCGGTTCACCAGTTCGGGCCGCATGCTGCCGTCGGGCAGCAGACCGTAGCCCAGCACGGCGATACCGGTACTCGGTCCGGCGATGGCCGGAATCGGATTGGGCAGCGTGCCCACGGCCGCGCCGATGGCGTGGAAGAGGTTGCGGGTGCGGTCCGCGAGCTGCGGGTCGACGCCCTGCAGCCGGTTCAGCGCCACCTCGCGGGTGAGCAGATCGCCGGTGTAATCGGACCAAATGGCCTGCAGGGCAAGCGCTTGCGCGTCATCGGGGGATTCGGCGAGCAGGTTCCGCAGGTCCGCGAGTCCCGCGCCGGCGTCACCGTCGGTGAAATTGTCCTGTGCGGAGTTGTAGAGCGGGCCGGGGTCGGCGTGGGCGATGCCCGGGCCGAACAGGGTCAGGGCGGCTGCCGCCGCCGCGAGAACTGTAGGAAAACGCCTGGCGATCTGCACTGCTGTCGACCTTTCCGAAAGAGGGTCACGCATGCTTGCTGGGTTATCTACTCACTTTGCTGACTGGTGGCTCGGTACCGATTGGGGACACAATACGGCTGACCACGGCCGTTGTCGGGTATTTGCCGAAGTGATTTTCGTGGGTTTGACGGTCACCACGGGCGGGAATACGCGCGTGTCGCGAACGCGCGCCCGCGCGTGTGATCGCGCACCGCGGCCCGGGTGCGGAGTCCATCGGGCGTGCGCGGGTTACCGGGCGGCATCGCCCGGGCGATAGGGTGTACTTCCGTGGACACGACTTCGCTCATCGGCAAGGAACTCGCCGCCGCCATCAATGCCGACACCAAGGCTCGCGCCGCCGCGCTCACCGAGAACGGGACCCCGGCTCGCCTGGCACTGGTGATCGCCAATGACGATCCGGCCAGCGCCTGGTACGTGAAGTCGCTCAATCGCGCCGCCGAGCGCAATGGAATCACTTGTGAGAACGTCGATCTCGGTGTCGAGGCGACCGCCGAGGAGATTCGCGCCAAGCTCACCGAACTGTCCGCCGACCCGTCCGTGGACGCGATCATGCTGCAGACCCCGCTGCCCAAGGGCGTCGGTCTCGATGATGTGAGCCTGGCGATCGCCGCGGCCAAGGATGTGGACGGCGTCAGCCCGCTCTCGCTGGGCCTGCTCGCCTCCGGCCTGCCGGGCTTTCCGCCCGCCACTTCCGAGGCGGTCGTGGAGCTCGCCAAGTTCCACGGCATTCCGCTGGAAGGCCGCTTGGTGGCGGTGATCGGCCGCTCCAATATCGTCGGCAAGCCGCTGGCTCAGCTGCTACTGGCCGAGAATGCCACCGTCACGGTTGCGCACTCCCGGACCGCCGATCTCCCGGCGGTGACCTCGGCCGCCGATATCGTCGTCGCCGCGGTCGGCCGCGCGGGCCTGGTCACCGCCGAGCACATCCGGGACGGCGCGACGGTCATCGACGTCGGCACCAATGAGGATGAGAACGGCGGAATCACCGGCGATGTGAATGCCGAATCCGTCACCGGCAAGGCAGCGGCTCTGAGCCCGGTCCCCGGCGGGGTCGGCCCGGTCACCACCGCGCTGCTCATGCGCCATGTGGTCCAGGCCGCCGAATCCGCTCGCTGAAACGCTATGGGGGCGGTGCCCCCAGCCGTTCTCGCTACCAGTGGACGGTGACGGGGTCGCCGAGCGAGACATTGTCGTAGTACCACTCGGCGTCGGCCGGTGCGAGGTTGATGCACCCGTGGCTGACGTTCGAGTTGCCCTGTGAATCCACCGACCACGGGGCGGAGTGTACGTAAACGCCTCCCCACGTGAGCCTTTCGGCGAATTCACCTTGAATCAGATAGCCCTGCGGATCGCTCAGCGGAATGCCGATGGTGCGCGAATCGAAGGTCACCGAACGATCGTGCGACAGCACCGGGAAGGTGCCCGTCGGGGTCTCCCAGCCGGGTTTGCCCATCGAGGCCGGCATGGTGCGCACCGGTACCCCGCCGATGGAGACGGTGAAGGTGTGCGCGGACATATCCGCGTCCGCCGTTGTGCCGCCGTTGGTTTCGAACTGGGTGTGCAGGCGTCCCACCGACACCGTGATAGGCGATGAGGTGGGCAGGTACGCGGCCGGAGTCCAGATCAACTGTCGGTCGTCTACCCAGGAGAAGTGCCCGGCGAGGGAGGTGTCGGCGCGCACGCTCACAGCCTGTTCGGCGCGAGCGCGGTCGGCGACGGGTTCGGTGAAGCGCACCCTGACCGGTGCGGCTATCCCGACCGTTTCACCGGGCCCCGGCGTAATCGCCTGCACCGCCGGGAGATTGGGTGAGACACCCACCGCCCCCGCGGCTCCGGAGCCGAATGCGGCTGCTGCCGCGAGTGTCGATGCGACGAACAGAAGGCGCAATGCTTTCCGCATGGGTCCATCCCTTCGAAAGGGTGTGGTCTGGAGGCTCAGCCTATGACCTGATCATCCCATTCTTCCGGAAATGTTCCCGCTTCGTGACCTAGTTTGCGGCGTGGGAAGTTGGAAACGCCTGATCGAGGGGCTATTTGGTGATCGAGAGCACTACGTCGTTATGCAGCGCCTCGGCCCGCGCGATGATCTCCTCGATCTGGGTGAGCACCGGAGCGAACTCCGCGCCCGCCCCGGCGTCGAGCGAGGCCACATTGATGGCGATATTGAGCTGCGAACTGGCCGCGGCCGCGCGCGCGGCATCGGCGGCCGCGCCGATATCGGTGACCACGTTCGGATTGCCGATGGGCAGCAATTCGCTTGCGAGCGAGACGACTTCGTCGGCGGCGGCCACCACGGCGGCCGGTACCCGCGCCGCGCCCAGCAGGGCGGCGGTGATGGCCTCGGCTCGCGCGGCCTGCTCCTCGCCGGTCTCCTTGGGCAGTTTATAGGCCGCGCCGACCGCGGTGAAGGCGGCGGCATCGGCATCGGCCAGCGCCAGCGCGCGATCACGGGCGATATCGGCCGCCACGATGATGCGATCGATGACCGGCCGGTTCTCGGCGTCCTTGGCGCGGGTGGTGTAGCGCGCCACCATGGCGACCAGCGCGGCTCCCTGCGCGGCGTGCAGCGCGGCGACCGCGCCGCCACCCGGCGCGGGCACCTTGGCGGCCAGCTCATCCAGGTAGCCCTGCAGGGTCGAGTCACCGAAGCTGGTGCCGGTCCGCTCGGCGTCCTGAGTCATGAGGAATGGCCTCCTTGAGAGTGCGTGTGATCGAGCGAGATTCGCCGCTAACGGTACCGGTGCGCGGTGGCTCGGCCGTCGCTGGGCCGTCCGCCGGGTTCGTCCGGACCCGGCCCGTGTGAGCGGGCGTCGAGCAGATCGGTAAGGTCCGGGTCATGCGTATCGGTCTATCGATCAACTACACGGACGGCTTCAAAGAGGTAGCCGCCGAGGTCGCCGACCTCGAACGGGCGGGCCTGGATATCGTCTTCGTGCCCGAGGCGTACTCGTTCGACGCGGTGAGCGCGCTCGGCTATCTGGCCGCCAAGACCGAACGGGTGCAGCTCGCGTCGGGCATTCTGCAGCTGTACACCCGCACGCCCACGCTGACGGCCATGACGGCCGCGGGTCTGGATTACGTCTCGGACGGCCGGTTCATCCTGGGTCTGGGCGCGTCCGGCCCGCAGGTGATCGAGGGCTTCCACGGCGTGCCCTATGACGCGCCGATCGGCCGCACCCGCGAGGCGCTGGAGATCTGCCGCAAGGTGTGGAAGCGCGAACGCCTGGAGTACCAGGGTAGGTACTACAACATCCCGCTGCCCGAGGGGCAGGGCACCGGGCTGGGCAAGCCGCTCAAGCTGATCAATCACCCTGTGCGCGAAAACATTCCGGTGCTGCTCGCGGCGCTGGGCCCGAAGAACGTGGAGCTCGCCGCCGAACTCGCCGAGGGCTGGCAGCCGATCTTCTTCCTGCCGGAGAAGGCCGATGACATCTGGGGCGATTCGCTCAAAGCCGGTCTGGCCAAGCGTGATCCGTCCCTCGGCAAGCTCGAGGTGTTCGCCGGGCCCGCGCTCGCCATCGGCGATGACGTGGAGCCGCTGCGCGAATTCGTGAAGCCGCATCTGGCGCTGTACATCGGCGGTATGGGCGCCAAGGGTAAGAACTTCTATCACACCCTGGCCACCAAGTACGGCTACGGCGCCGAAGCCGATCGCATCCAGGAACTGTTCCTGCAGGGCAAGAAAGATGAGGCCGCCAAGGCGGTGCCGGATGATCTGGTGCGCGATGTGTGCCTGATCGGTTCGGCCGGTTTCGTCAAGGAGCGCGTGGCCGCGTTCCGCGAGGCCGGGGTGACCGCGCTCAATGTGGTGCCGCTGGCCGCCACGCCCGCCGATCGGGTCAAGCTGATCGAGCAGCTGCGCGCCATCTGCGACTGATTCCGTACCGACCCTGTACCAGAGCTGAGCCCCGCCGCGACCGTCGCGGCGGGGCTCGATTCGTCTGTGCCCGAACTCGATTCTCGAATGTGCCGGAGCTCAGTTCTCGGTGAGTGCGGTGAGCGCCTGGTCCAGCGTGGAATGCAGTGCGAACACCTGATCCAGATTGGTCATCTTCAATTGGCGGCTGGTGGCGGGCCCATCGGCGACGACGGCGATACGGGTACCGCCCGCGCGCTGATGTGCGGCAACCAGGGCGGCCATGCCCGCGGAGGCCAGAAAGCTGACCTCGGACAGATCGATGACGAGCGCGCCGGGTTTACCGGACAGTGTCGAATCGATCGCGTTCTCGAGTGCGGGCGCAGTCGCCAGGTCGACCTCACCGATCACCGCGAGGACCGTGGCGCCGTCATGCACGGTGACCGTGGTGGTCATCGTCTCGCCGGGGGGATACGCGTCTCCGGAGTTAGTGGTCACGTTGGAACAATCTGCCATGATCCGTCCAATCATGTTGCATCGTCTGCGACATCGATTTCGTTTCAGTTGCCGGATGATCGCGAAATACCCAGCTACCGCACCGTTTCTGCGTGGCCAGGAAGGCAATGGCGCATATGTGCCTTCCATGTTCACACGCGACTGGCCGCCGAGAAAGCGACTGCGGGCAAACGGGAGATCATTCGGACCCGGGTGCCGGGTCCGGCGTGATCGATCTCCAGTTCATCGGTGAGGGCGCGCATCATGGCGATACCGCGGCCGCGATGGCCGGGATCCGACGGTTGCGGCCGCCAGATACCGGTATCGGTGATGATGAGAGTGACTGCGTCGAGCCCACATTCGGCGGTCAGCTCGACGCGGCCGGAGTCTCCGTTGAGGTAGGCGTGTTCGATGCTGTTGCTCAATGCCTCATTGGCGGCCGCGATGAGATCGCCCGCGCTGTCATGCGGTATCGCGGCGGCGGCCAGCCAGGATTTGAGTTCGCGGCGCATACGGGACAATTCGCTCGGGGTTGCGGGCACGTCCAGGCGCAGCGGTTTGGGCGGCTGGCGATAGACCACCAGCGCCACGTCATCGTCGTAGCCGCCCGCCGGGCGTAGCCTCGACAGCACCGAATCGGCCACCTCGCGCGGCAATTGTCCAGCGACGCCGGTCAATTCGTCGGCGAGCTCGACGAAGCGATCATCGATATCGACACCGCGCTGTTCCACCAGGCCGTCGGTGAACAGCACCAGGGTGGAGCCGGGGGCCAGCGCGGTGGTGGCCTCGGGGCGGCGCGGTGTGTCGAAGGTGGCCAGCGGTACCGCCCGCCCGCCTTCGAGAAGCCTTCCGCGCGTACCGGGTTCGGCCAGCACCGGTGGCATATGCCCGGCGCTGGAATAGCGCACCAGACCGCGCACGGGATCCAGGATGGCGGCGCATACGGTGGTGCACATGGCGCCGGGAATCCGGGCGGCGACGGTGTCCAGTTCGGCGAGCAGCTGAGCCGGTCCGGCCCCGCGTAGCAGCAATGCGCGTGCGGCGGTGCGCAATTGGCCCATGACGACGGCGGCGGACAGCCCTCGACCGACACAGTCGCCGACCACCACGCCCATGGTGCCGTCCGCCAGGCGCACCACGTCGTACCAGTCGCCGCCGATTTCCAATGGCGGCAGGGCGGGTTCGTAATGCACGGAGAAGCGCGGCGGCAATTCGATCGGTCCGAGCATGGCGCGCTGCAGCGTCAGCGAGGTCGAGCGCGCCTGATCGAAGTTGCGAGCCCGCTGCACCGCCAGGCTCAAATGCCCCACCAGCAGCGAGAACAGCGCCCAATCCTCGGGGGCGATGGCGCGGGGCGTGGCGAATCGCAGCCACAGCGCCGAATCCCCGGCCTCGCCGAGCGGGGCGACAATGCCCTCCGAACTCGACGCGCCCTCGGGAATCGCGAACATGGTGCGGCCGGGCCGCAGTCGCGCCCGATCCAGCAGGGCGCGGGCGCGGGCATCGAGTACCTGCCGGGATTCCCTGCCGCCCAGGGGAATCGGATCCGCGCTCGCACCGGACCGCAATGCGATACCGCCGGCGGCGACCGTCTCCAACTGCGGATTGTCCTCGGAGACATAGAGTTCCGGACCGGTATGGCGATTCGGCCAGACCGATACCACTGCGGATTCCGCGCCGACCGCCCGGCGCAATTCCTCCAGGCCGACGGTGAGCACCTCGACCACGCTGGTAGCCGCGCCGACCGCGGTGGCCAGCCGCGAGACCGCCTGATCGCGGGCCTGAGCGTCATGTTCGGCGGTCACATCGCGAATGGTGCCGACGAAAATGCGTTCGTCGTTCTCGGGTTTCACCAGCGAACTGGTGGAGACGGCCAGCCAGAGGCGGCGGCCGTCGCGATGGCGAATCGGCATGACGAAACGCGCGGCGTCGGTGCCCAGGTCCGGATAGCGCGGCGCTTCGGCCACGGTCCACGGATGGGGGAGCGGATAGGGCACGCCATCGGGGCCGTACCCGGTGAGCGCGCCGAAGGCCGTATTGACCTCCACCAGCGTGCCATCCGCGTCCACCACGAAGAAACCGTCCTGCAGCGATTCCACCAGCGCGGTGCGGAAGGCGTCGCGGCCCGCGAGATCGTCCGCGCGCGAACGCTGTTGCTCATACCGGCGGGTGCCGTCCAGGAAGCCGCGGGTGGCCACGTCCAGCGCGGCCATGGTCTGCAATAGGAATTCCAGTGCGGCCTCGGCGCGTTCGTCATCGCTGACCGGGGCCATGCCCTGCTCTTCCAGAATGCGGAAGTGGTGTTCGGTGAGGTCGAGAATGCTCACGCCCTCGACCAGCGCGCGCCGCCCGAGTTCATAGCCTTCGGCGAGAGTGTTCTGATTGGGTGCGCGCAGATGCAGCCGCAGCGCACCGGTGTACGCGTCGCGGAAGGCCGCCAGCGCCGAACTCATGCGTGGTGCTCCGGTGGTGAGTGCAGGGATCGCACCGTATGCCCGCGATGGCGGGCCGCGAGCACGATCGCGTCGTCGGTGTCCTTGGCGTGCCGCGCCAGAATATCGGCGGTGATCTCGGAAGTCGGCTTGGCCAAATCGATTCCGTCGGAGTAGTCGCTGGTGATGCCGTCGGTGGACATGAGCAGTAGATCGCCGGGCCGGATCGGCACGGTCTGCGATTGCAGATTCGGCGGCAGCAGATAGCCGACGATGCCGCCGGACAGCAGGGCCGCCGCGCGAATCGCCGGTTTGCCGGGAGCCGCCGCGACAATGCGGGATTCGACATTGCCGACACCCAGCCAGGTCAGTCGATCACCGGCGTCGAAGAGCGCCAGCGATACCGCCGCGCCGCGGGTGTCCGCCATCGCGCGATGACACAGCAGAATCAGTACATCCAAAGGCTCGGCGCGGTTTTCGGACAGCACCTGGGCCGCGCGATCGGCCGCGTCCGCCGCCGCCGCACCGTGTCCGAGTCCGTCCAGGACCGCGAAAAGCACTGAGCCGCCGCCCGCGTCGAGAATGACGGAGCGGTCCCCGGACACGCGTTGCCCGGGGAGGGCACGCCCGGCGACGGCCCATTCGACCGTGCCGATGAACCCGTCCTCACGCATTCCGCGGCACCCACTTCCACATCTCCACGAGCGTGCCGTGCCCGGGTTTGGAGGTGATGACGAGGCCGTCCATCAGCCGGCGCGCACCCGGAAGGCCAAGTCCCAGACCACGTCCGGTGGAATAGCCGTCTTCCAGCGCGCGATCGATATCGATGATTCCCGGACCCTGATCCTGGGCCTGCACCACCATCGAGCGGCGGCCTTCCCGTTCGCCGACCGCGAGCCTGATCTCGCCGGTGCCCGCATAACTGGTGATATTGCGCGCCACTTCGGAGATCGCGGTGGCGATCATGGTGCGATCGGATAGCGAGAAGCCGAGAGTGCTTGCCAGCTCCAGCCCCGCCTGCCGAGCGGTCACGATGTCGTTGGACACCTTCACCGCGATCACCATGACTTCAGCGGCCACGATCACGACCGTCTCGCTGGCCCCGATTACTGATCTTGTGGTTGAGCCAGGCCAGCCCTTCCTCCAGATCCAGTGCGGTATGCATACCTTCGAAGGTGAGGCCGAGTTGCACCATCGCGAAAGCGACCTCGGGTTGCAGACCGACGATGACCGTCTCCGCGCCGCGCAGCTTGGTCATGTGGGCGATGGTACGCAGTGATCTCGCGGCAAAGGAGTCCATTACGTCGATTGCGGTGACATCGACGATGATGCCCTGTGCTCGATACTTACTGACGTATTTCATCAGATCGTCTTGCAGGCGTTCGGTATCGGCGTCGGTGAGTGCGGACTGCACCGACGCGATCAGATAGGTGCCTTGCTTCAGAATGGGTACCGGCATGAGCCCTGTCCCGGGTTACCGTCCGTCGCGGTCAGCGGGGACACGCGACACTTCGTAGCCCAGGAGCCGCTCCGCCTCTTCGATACCACCCTGGAGGTCGCCGACCGCGTTCATCTTCGACAGATCCAGGCCGATGGTGACCAGGGTGAGCGCGATCTCCGAGGACAGGCCGGTGATGATCACATTCGCGCCCATCAGGCCGGACGCGTCCACGGTCTGCACCAGGTGGTTGGCGACCGTGGAGTCGATCGCGGGGACACCGGTGATATCGATGACGACGACCTTGGCGCGGTTGGCGCGAATCGCGCGCAGCAGCTGTTCGGTGAGCTGGCGTGCCCGCTGGGAGTCCAGCACGCCGATGATGGGCAGGATGAGCAGCTGCTCGCGCACCTGCAACACCGGGGTGGAGAGTTCGCGAATCGCCTCCTGCTGCTGGCGGATAACGCGCTCGCGCTCCTGCACGAAGGACACGGCCACGGTGTTGGCGATGCGGTTGGCGGCCGGTTCGTACGCGTCCAGCACCCGCTTGAGCAATTCGAAGTCGGTCTGATACTTCTCGAAGAGGCTGCGGGCCAGCACATCTCGAAGCAGCAGCACGATGCCGACGACCTCGTCGGTTTCGACGCCTCGCGGGATGATGCGTTCGGACAGATCACGCGCGTAGGCCTGCAGCGCTTCGACGCTACCGGTCTCGAGCACCTCGACGTAGTTGTCGTAGACCGAGGTCGCTTCGGAGAAGATCTCCTCCGGGGTCATGGCGGTCAGCAGCTGGGCATCGGTGATGCGACGGGCCCACTCCTCGCGCAGTTCGGTGCGGTTCTGCCGCAGGTGTTCGACGAGCTGCGGGAGCAGGTTGTCGACAGAACCCGCGGGCTGCGAATCCGCCGAAAGGCTGATGGACACGTCGGACATGAAAACTCCTGCCCCTTTCGCTAAGGCCAGGTCGGGGTGCACACACTCGAGTCAACTAGCGCGGCGGTCGTTTGCCGACCATGCGCTCGGTGCCGACCGCCGTCGGAAGCCGGTGCCGAGCCTAGTCTTACCCACTACCCCCCGTGTGCCAAACCAAACGCCGGTCGACGGGTATTTTTCGCTCAGATGGGGTTCCTCGTATCGGGTCTTCGGTGGTGCGCCAATAAGGTGTCGTAGATATCGGCCAGCGCGGTGAGCTGCCCGCTGTCCAGGACATCGATCATGTGCCGCCGCACACTCTCCACGTGCGCGGGCGCGGCTCCGGCCAGTACCTGCTCGCCCTTGGCGGTGAGTACGGCGGCGGTGCGCCGGGCATCGTCGGGAATCGATTCGCGGGCCACCAGCCCGCGCTTCTCCATCCGGGTGATCTGATGCGAGAGCCTGCTCTGCGACCATTCCAGCACCCCGGCCAGTTCGGCGAAGCTGCGCCGATGGTCCTGTGCGTCGGCCAGCCGGGCCAGTACCGTGTATTCGACATAGGTCAGATTGGATTCGCGCAGCGAATCGCGCCCGACCGCGGCGGCGATGAGGTCGCGGGTGAACACGAATCCCAGCCACGCACGCGTCTCGACATCGTCGAGCCAACGGGTTTCGGTCACGATTCCACTCCCGGTGTCTGCTGCCATGCTAGATCCTCCCCGCCGCCGACAAGCGCATCATCACAGGTAACACCCCCCGACTTGAAGGTGCAACCTGTGCGGATTCGCACAATCCGCACCGGGATTCACACAAATCCGCACTCGGGGGCCGCGCACGGTTGTGGGGACGGGGACTTCACCGTCGGCCCGGACTGCGCCAGATTCGCAGCACCCCGGCGATCAGCCCGCCTGCGGCGGTGACCACCGCTGCGTTCGCATTGCCGTAGACCACTAGTGCGACGACCGCAGCCGTGATGATTGTCAGGGCCGCGAGATCCGGCCATGGATTGTGTTGCGGGGCCATCGAATCGCCTTCCAGGAGCGGTGTCCACGTCGCTGCGGACTCTCACAACCGTGCCGCAGTGAGAAGCTGGGCTGTCCGGTTCGAACTCGCGGCCTTCGAAGCCAGGAACGCGTGAAAGAGTCGATACCGCTCGGTGTCATGCGGCCGATTGAGGTATTTGGTGCCGGCCAGGTCCGGTAGACAGACAAGGTCTGGCAGTTCCTTCTCCGCGAATCGCAAGCAGGTGAACGGGTGTCGCACGTATGCGGGTCCGCATTCCTGGTCGGCGATTATCTGCAAGGTGACGTTCGGGTGTTCCCGGACCTCCAGCAGGTGATCGATCTGTTTGCGCCAGATCTCACTACCGCCGAGTGGTCTACACAGGACGACGTTCTCGATGAGCATCCATAGGTGCGGTGGCTTCGTGCAATCGAGTGCGTGTTGTGCGCATAGACGTTCGTCCAGCATTTGGTCGATATCGTCGTCGGTGTAGTCGAGATGTCCGGAACTGAGTGCGGCACGGGCATATTCGGGGGTTTGTAGCAGGTCCGGGACCAGGGTCTGCTCGTATTGGAGAATCTCGCACAGCGGCTCGAGGTCCATGAGGGTGTCCAGCCTCGGACTGTGGTCCGGCCCTCGCTGATCGGGATAGCCCCAGGTCAGGTACTTCTTGTGGTCGTTTTCGGCGATGCCATACAGCTCGAGTAGCGCGCGAACCGTCGCCTCCTGGCGATTCGTGCGATACCAGCCTGTTTCGAGTCGGCTGATTGTCGATTGCTCGAAGTGGATGGCATCGGCCACCTCATGTTGAGTCTTCCCGTACTGATCCCGCAAACGTCGCAACCAACTGCCGAGTAGTTCAGGCAAAGCCTCTGTGGGAGTGGTGGTTTGGTCAGTTTGTCGGGGTCTGTTGTGACTGGGCACCGCCAGAGTCTGGCATGTGCTCTGTACCACTTCCAGTGTTTTCGTTCATGCATCTGCAATTGCAGACGTGCTTGCGATTGGTCTACTGGTGGTTAGCCGAAGCGCGTCGAACGCTGGTCCATGCCCCTCCAAGCGGCTTAGGTTCGCCTGCTT
Organism: Nocardia sp. NPDC052001; assembly: GCF_040680615.1. Lineage (NCBI taxonomy): Bacteria > Bacillati > Actinomycetota > Actinomycetes > Mycobacteriales > Nocardiaceae > Nocardia > Nocardia sp. NPDC052001. Next base: position 614,852 of record NZ_JBFAXC010000002.1, read on the forward strand.
GCCGGGCTTGTCGGGGTGCTGGATAGAGTCTCTGTGCTTGAACCGTCGGCTGGACAGCCCCCAGCCCTGCTCGAGGAGTGCGAACCTTGACCGCGCCTGATTTCCTGTATTCGGATCTGCTGCCGATCGGTGCCGATGAGACGCCGTATCGGTTGCTGACGACCGAGGGGGTCAGCACGTTCGAGGTGAACGGGCGCACCTTCCTGCAGGTGGAGCCCGAGGTGCTGCGCATGCTGACCGCCGAGGCGATGCATGACATCAGCCACTATCTGCGGCCCGCGCACCTGGCACAGCTTCGCAAGATCATCGATGATCCGGAGTCCAGCGGTAACGACCGGTTCGTGGCGCTGGACCTGCTCAAGAACGTGAACATCTCCGCGGGCGGGATCCTGCCCATGTGCCAGGACACCGGCACCGCCATCGTGATGGGCAAGAAGTCCGAGGGCGTGCTCACCGGCGCGGATGACGCGGAGTGGATCTCGCGCGGTGTGTTCGACGCCTACACCAAGCTGAACCTGCGCTACTCCCAGCTCGCGCCCATCAATATGTGGGATGAGAAGAACACCGGCAACAACCTGCCCGCGCAGGTCGAGTTGTATTCGGCCGCAGGCGATCCCGCCAAGCCCTCGTACAAGTTCCTGTACATGGCCAAGGGCGGCGGCTCGGCCAACAAGTCCTTCCTGTTCCAGGAGACCAAGGCGATCCTGAACCCGGATCGCATGCTGGAATTCCTGGACGAGAAGATCCGCTCGCTCGGCACCGCGGCCTGCCCGCCGTACCACCTGGCGGTCGTCATCGGCGGCACCAGCGCCGAATTCGCTTTGAAGACAGCTAAATACGCCTCCGCGCACTATCTGGACAATATGCCGACCGAGGGCTCGATGTCCGCGCACGGCTTCCGCGATCTGGAGCTCGAGGAGCAGGTCTTCAAGCTGACCCAGTCCTTCGGCATCGGCGCGCAGTTCGGCGGTAAGTACTTCTGCCATGACGTGCGCGTCATCCGCCTGCCCCGGCACGGCGCCTCGCTGCCGGTCGCCATCGCGGTGTCCTGTTCGGCGGATCGCCAGGCGCTGGCCAAGATCACCCCCGAGGGCGTGTTCCTGGAGCAGCTCGAGCGGGAACCGGCGCAGTACCTTCCGGAGCAGACCGACGCCATCCTGGGCGGTGACGTGGTCGAGATCGACCTGAACCGGCCGATGTCCGAGATCCGCGACGAACTGTCCAAATACCCTGTGAAGACCCGGCTTTCGCTGACCGGCCCGCTGGTCGTGGCGCGCGATATCGCGCACGCCAAGATCAAGGAGCGCCTGGACGCGGGCGAGCCGATGCCGCAGTACATGCGCGATATGGCCGTGTACTACGCCGGTCCGGCCAAGACCCCCGACGGGTACGCCTCGGGGTCGTTCGGCCCGACCACCGCCGGTCGCATGGACTCCTACGTCGATCAGTTCCAGGCCGCGGGTGGCTCACATGTCATGCTGGCCAAGGGCAATCGCTCCGCGCAGGTCACCAAGGCGTGCAACGCCCACGGCGGCTTCTATCTCGGCTCGATCGGCGGACCCGCGGCGCGACTCGCCCTCGACTGCATCAAATCCGTCGAAGTTCTCGAATACCCTGAGCTCGGCATGGAAGCCGTCTGGAAGATCGAGGTCGAGGATTTCCCGGCCTTCATCGTGGTCGATGACAAGGGCAACGACTTCTTTGCCGAAACCTCCAAGCCGATCGCGCTGCGTGTCCGCGAGCGGTCCAAGGAACGAATCTGAACGAGGAAGAGGGCCGTATGCGCGCTGAGCGCCGCGACGACAATCCGGTATGCGAGCCGGAAAAGCTTGCATACCGGGCGAATCCGGCAATCAGCCGCGGTACCCGCAGAGCCGCCGCGGTCTCGCTGATCGCGGGGGCGGGCCTGTTCGTCGCGGGTCTGCCGTCCGCATCGCCGTCCGCGCATGCCGCTCCCGCGATCGCCGCGCCCGGGGAGATCATCGATCTGCCCGCGAGTCCGCTGCCGGGGAACGTGTTCGGCGTACCCCCGCTGCCGTCCGCCTCGGCCATCTCCGCCGAAACCGAGGGCCTGGATCCGCTGCTGGCCTCGGCGTACTCCTCGGCCGCCGCACAGGCGCGCGAGGAGGGCGTGACCATCTGGATCACCTCCGGCTACCGCTCGCCCGCCGAACAGCAGGCCATGTGGGAGGACGGAATTCGCACCTACGGCAGTCCGGAGGCGGCCCGCCAGTGGGTGCTCCCGCCCGAGGAGTCCACGCACGTCTCCGGCCAGGCCATCGATGTCGGCCCGCGCGCGGGCGCGCAATGGCTCGAGGACAATGGCAACCGCTGGGGCCTGTGCAGGACCTATGACAATGAGTGGTGGCACTTCGAGTTGGTCACCGTGCCCGGAATGTCCTGCCCCGCACGACTACCCAATGCGAGCATGCGCTGAAAAGACCGGACACCCTGTTGTCCGCTCATTCACCGCTGTGCGCTCGCCGCTGATTCGGCATCCTGGGGTTCGGCACATTTCTAGCTACGGAGGCAATGGGTGGTCCGGCAACAGCAACATACGAGGCACGGCAGCATCGGCAGGCAACGCCCACCCGTTCGAGCCCACCGCCTCACCCATCCGGTCCGCACCCCGTACCCCACCGCTCGCGAATCGGTGATGGCCCCCGGCTGGCTGCTGTTCGAACTCCCCACCGCCGTGCTGCTGGCCATCTTCGTGGGCACCGGCTGGCTCGGCTACGCCCAGCACTCGGGCACTCCCGCCCAGCCGCGGCCGGCGGTGGTGGTCCCGGCCGACCATCCGATCCCGGGTCGCTGAACAATACCGGGACGCAGTCGATATCACGCGCAGAGGCGGGGAAGCCGTTGTGCGGGAAAGTGATCGGCGAGGTCGGCGTTTATCCGCGAGCCGAGGAGCGCGCACAGGCGGGTGACGGCGTGCCGCGGGTCGAGATCCCAGACCCGCAGTGCGCCATTGTCGCCGCCGCCGAACAGGTAGTTCGCCTTCGGATGGAAGGCGACCTGCCAGGGGCTGGCCGACGGCGGGGTCAGCGATTGGCCGTAGGGCACCGGATGCGCCGGATCGGCGAAATTCCAGAGCCGGACGGTGGAATCGGTGCCGCCGGTGGCGAGCAGGCGGCCGTCCGCGCTGAGATCCAGTGCGGTAATGGTGATCTCACTGGCCCGGAAGGGTTCGCCCAGCGGTTCGATTTTCGCCGGATCGCTGATATCCCAGCGCCGCACCAGGCCGAAATCGCCCGCCGCGACGGCGATTCGATGATCGGGACTGACCGCGAGCCCCAAACCGCCACCGGACCAGTCGGCCCCGGTTGCGCCCAGCGGCGGCCCCAGCTTCCGGATATCGGCGTCCCACAGCATCAGCTTGTCGGTCAGCGCCGCGATCACCGCACCGTCCCGGGTCATCGACACCTGTACGCCGGTTGAGGCGACCTTCGGCGAAATCTGCACCTGCACGGGCAATCCCAGCGGCACCGGATGGGCGGGGTCGGCGTAATTCCACGCCTGGAAGCTCGGCGGCGTCGCCGATATCGTGAGCAGCAGCGGCCGGTCCACGGCGAATCCCAGCCCGATGGCGTTGGAAAACCGATATCCCGCAAGCGGTTTCGCGGGGTCGGAGATATCGACGAGCGTCATCGCGCCGTCCATGACCAGACCGGCGAACCTACCGTCGGAGCTGACCGAGGGCAGCGTGGTCACCGCCAGACCGGGTAGCCGGACATCGGGCGTGGGGATGGTCCCGGCCAATCGCACGGCCGCCGGATCGTGGGTATCCCAGATATGCGCGTCCGCACCGGGCGCGACGGTCAGCATGCGGGTGCCGTCGGCGCTGATCACCGGTCGTACCTGACCGGCTTGGCCGCCTAGCACGGCGGGCGGCACCAGCCACTGCTGCACGGCCCCGTCCTCGAATCCGATGGCGAGCACCCGTCCGTCATGGCTGAATCGCAGGGCACCCGGGATCGCGGTGCAGCGATGTTCGGCCGGTATTCGGGGACAGGCGGCCGCATTGCCGGTGAGCAGTGGGCCCAGCGCCACCGGACGGGCCGGATCGGAGAGGTTCCACAGTCCGGTGCCGAAGGCGGTCAAGGTGGCCAGGGTGCGCCCATCCGGGCTGAAGGCCATACCGAGCAGATAGGTGGCCGAGGACGCGGCGAATGATGGGCCGACCGGCGTGGTGCGATCGGCGCCGTCGACGCGGATGAGCCGCACCTCGCTGTCGACCGCCGCCGCGCTGCCGGGGCGATCGTCGGCGATGGCGACGAGATTGCCCGCCGGGCTCGGCATCATCCGCAGATCGGCGGATTGCGCGAGCACCGCGCTATTCGGAATACCCTGTGCCGGAGCGGTATTCCAGGCCCGCAGGGTGCGCGTCTGCGCGGCGGCGTTGGGCGTGACCCGATCGACGGTCAGCAGGGTGCGGTCATCGCTGACGAAGCCGAGGGTGGTCAGCCTGCCGTCGACGGGGAACCGGATCGGCAGGCGTACGGGGCGGGCGGGATCGGTGAGGTCGTACAGATCGGCCCCGTGCTCATCGGCGACCGCGAGGGTGCGGCCGTCGTGTGCCAGCGCCAGGGCCGTGATCGGAGCGCCGGTATCGAGGACGGCAGATACCCGCGATCGCGCCGGATCGGAGATATCGCGGATGCGCACGGTGTGGTCGTCACCGCCGGAGATCAGCAGTGTCCCGAGCGCGGCCAGTGCGGTCACGGTGCCGGTGTGATCGGTGATCGCAGGTCCGGCCGCTGTGACCGCGCCCGGAGTCGCGGTATTCCAGAGCCGGATGGATCGGTCCGCCCCCGCGGTCGCGAGTACATCCCCGTCCGCGTACGCCAGCATCGACACCGGTCCGGTATCGGCGGTGAACGCGGCGACGGCGGGCAGGCTCTGGGTGCCGATCAGCCGGGACGCCACATCGAGATCGTCCGGTCTCAGCCCGGCGGCCAGGATGGCGAGTTCGGCCGAGAGGGTCGGATCGCTGCTCTGCACCCGGCTCGCCTCGCTGAGCACGTTCGCGAAGAATCCGGCGTCCTTCTCGCGGTTGGCGATTCGGGTATTGGTGAAACCGGTCAGCGCCGCCACGAGCAGGACGGCCAGCGTGCCCGCGAGTCCGGCCTGCATCCAGATGCGCTGTCGCCGTGCGCGAATCGCGGCACCCAGAAATTCGCCGGTCTGCCCGGCCACCGCCCGGCCGTGCGCCCGCGCCCGGGTGAGCCGATCGCCCCGATACAGCAGCGCGCGCGTGCGTCCGGCGGAAACCCATTCCGCCGCATCGGTTTCGGCGCGCTGCCGGATGAGGTGCCCGTCCCGGTCGGCATCGATCCAGCCGCGCAGTTCGGGCCAGGCGTCGATCACGATCTCATGGGTGAACGCGGCGGTGTCGGAGTCCAGGGTGATGAGCCGGGCACTGGCGAGCTGTTCGAGCGCATCGGCCGCGGCGTCGGGATGGTCGGTGTGGGTGAGCAATTCGGCGATCGGCAGGTGCCGCCGGGTATCGCGGGTGTCCTGTCCGACGGTGACCAGGCGCAGCAGGATGGATTTGGCGGCCTCCTGTCCGGCCGCGTCCAGCCGGGCCCACGCCTCCTGCGCGGTCTGGGCGACCGAACCGGCGACACCGCCCGCCGCCCGGTAACTCGCCAGGGTGAGCCGATTTCCGTCGCCGCGTTGCCAGGTGACGGCCATGACGTGGGACAGCAGCGGCAGGGTGCCCGAACCATCGTGACCGCCGAGTCCGAGCAGTTCGGCGCTGATCAATTCGACCAGGCCGCCCTCGATCTTGAGTCCGTGCGCGCGTGCGGGTTTGGTGATGGCCTCGGTGAGTTCGGCCGCCCGCATCGGCGCCAGCACATAGGCGCGCTGTCCGAGGGCGTCGGCCAGCGCTGGGTATTCCAGGCAGCGGGCGAAGAAGTCGGCGCGCAGTCCGAGCACCACGGTCGTTCCGGAATCGGCCTGGCGGCTGAGGGTTTCGATGAACTCGAGCTGTTCGGCCGCGGCGGCGGACTGGGTGAACAGTTCCTCGAACTGGTCGATGATCAGTGCGCCGCGCTCGGCCGGGAGGTCCGCCGGTGCGGGCGGGGCGCTCGGGGTTCCGGTGCGGATCGTCCATTCGGACCCGAGGCCGGGGATGAGTCCGGCGGCGAGCAGCGAGGATTTACCCGCGCCCGAAGCGCCGACCAGGATGACGATTCCGCCGCCCGCATCGCCTGTCTTGCGCACCAGCGCGACGAGTTCGGCCGATACCCGATCGCGGCCGAAGAACAGTGCGGCGTTCTCGGTGCGATAGGACTCCAGTCCGCGATAGGGGCAATCCGAGACGGGCGTCCAGGACACCGCGCTCACCCAGAGTTGCCGCCAGCGCGTAGGATCCAGCAGCTGGGCCGGGACGGGTTCGGATTTCTGCTTGGTCATCTCGATGAGCACGAACAGCACCGGCCGCACCGATTCGAAGACCGCGGGCAGATTGCGGCCCTTGCGCCAATCGCTGATGCGCTGCACGGTAAGCCGTTTGGCGGTCTCGCCCCGGCTCGATCGCATGACCCGGTTGGCGGCGTCGGCGACGGTCTGCAGGGTCGGATTGCCCGCGTACCGCCAGAGACCGGTCAGCTGCTGTGCGAATACCTCACGCGGTAGTTCGTCGCCGAATAGCGGCCCCGTCTCATCGGTCATGCGCGGCGTACTCCCTGTCGTGCTGTGCTGCGGGCGTTCTGCCGCCCCGAGGAGTATGAACCGGGATCGCGGGCCGATGCCGCGCGGTGCCCTCAGACGGCCGAATCCACCGGCAGCGATAGCAATCCGGTGGTCGTGGGGACGGTCAGCGCCGGTGTCGCATCGTGGCCGGACGCGCAGGTCAGCACGATGCTCGCGGCGACGGCCGCCAGGATGTCCCCGGTGGCGACGACCGGATCGCGGTCGCGGGCGAAGAAGGCGTGCCGGGTGGCGACCGCGCCGATGGCCTGCCGGTCGGCCGCGCCCATCCCGAAGCTCACCACCTCGGCTCCCTCGGGGTCGGCCGGATCGGTCAGCCGTTCCCAGTCCGGTCGCCAATCCTCGCCGGTATCGCCGCCGTCGCCGAGGAAGTACACCACCGGCCGCTGATGGCGAATGCCGGTGTCCAGGACGCGAATACCCTCGGTGATGGTCGTGCGCGCCTGCCGGAACGCGGCCCGGAAATTGGTCGCGCCGCCCGCCTGCAGGAATGGGATGCGCGCTCGCGGCAGTTCGGTCAGCGGCAGTACGGTATGCGCCTCGGACGCGAAGGCGATCAGGGACAGCAGCACCCGGGTGCCCGCCACCGGATCGGCGAGGACGGTGTGCCGCAAGCCGGGCAGCATGCGATTCATCGCGTCGATCGGCGGTCCGTACATGGAACCGGAGACATCGACCAGCAGGCATACCGGCAGTACCGGTGGCTCGGGTCGCGCGGGGAGATCGGCGGCGGACACCATGGGGATCACCTTTCGGCGGGCGAAACCGGCGGTGCGGCAACGCGTCTGGGACTGCGTCGACGGTAGATTCGCCGCGCGCCGCAGATCCGGCGTTTTCCCTCGCGAGCGCCTTCGTGCGCAGGTCAGGGGGCTTGCCGGATATTCCGGACCGGAATGATCACCGCGTATTCGCCGTTATGGGGCGGGTGCGGGAGAAATGTCCTGAGCTGGCGGCTGACCCGTCATGTGCGGTCATAGCTGCGTTCAATCGTTAACCGTACCGTCGGGTAATAGGAGTCGGCGGCGGACGGAGATGGTCGTGCTGGATCCGCGATTACGAACATTGTGGCTGGCCAATGCCGCCACGGGAGCCGCGGCGGTGGCGGTGCGGGCACAGCGCCCGGTCTTCGCCGGGTACGGGGCTCGGGTACAACGCGATTCGCTGACGGTATCGGATCTGGAGGTCGTCACCGTCACCGATACGTCCGTGATTCTGACCTGGACCTCCCGCAGCCGGAATCGGGCGGGACGGTCGCAGCCCGCGCCCGCCGATACCGAGGTGCGGATCGGCCCGGCGGACAGTCTGCGGGCGCTGCCGGTGCGCCTGCACGAAACTCGGCGCACCGCTTTCCATTACGCGGAGATCACCGGGCTGGAGCCGGGCCGGGAGTATCGGTTCGAGGCGTATTCGGACAGCTGCCGGGCGGTGCCCGCGCGCACTCTGGTGACGCGGCGTTCGGGTGCTCCGGAATCGACGGGCACCTTCCGCACGCTGACGCCGCCGCCGGGACGGTTGTTGCGCACCATCGCGCTGGCGAACGATCTGCATCACGGTGAGGCGCGCAGCGGACTGCTGCCGGGCGGACTGGTCGAGGGGCTCATCGATATCGAGCACTATCCGGAGTTCATGCTCCGGGCGGTGCTGGAGGAATTACGCGAAACCGGCCGGGGCGCGGACCATCTCATCGCGGCGGGGGATCTGACCGATTCCGGGACGCGGGAGCAGTCCGAGGCGGTGCGCGCGCAACTCGACACCTGGGGTGAGCTGGGGCGCGACTATTTCGTCTGCCGCGGCAATCACGATATGCCGCCCAAGGACGAACCGGACCATTGGGGCGAGGTGTTCTATCCGTACCAGCAGCTCGGCGAATACGCTTTGGGCGGAATGCGTCTGGTGGGGCTGGACACCACGCGGCTGCGCGGCGGCGGGGGCACCCTGGACCTCCCGCAACTGGCGCATCTGCGCGATCTGCTGCACGCGGAACCGGATCGGCCGACGCTCGTATTCGGCCACCACCCGGTGACGACGCACGCGGCGGTCAGCAACCCCGGCGGACCGGGTTTCGTGCTCGACAGGGCGAATGCGGCCGCACTACACGCCCTCTACCATTCGGCCCCGGGGGTCTTCCTGCATCACAGCGGGCATACGCACCGAAACCGCGTCACCCGAGCCGATTCCGGCATTCCGGTCGAATTCCTGGAAGTGGCGGCGGTCAAGGAGTATCCGGGCGGGTACCTGCTGCTGCGGATCTACGAGGGCGGCTATATGGCCAACTTCTACAAGACGCGCTCGGAACAGGCGCGACGGTGGAGCACCCGCACCCGCAGGCAGTACCTCGGACTGCATCCCGATCACGCGCTTGGCAGTCTGGCCGCGCGCAATCACGTTGTGCTGCGCGACTTCTCGGGGCTCACCGGGGTGAGCTGAGCACTCGTGAGGGGGAACTCGCCCCTTCGCGATCCGATGCGCCGATCGCGCCCGGGTGCTTCGGTCGGCTGCGCTGACGTCCGAATCACCCGGCGCGGCATGATCACCCGTGAAACCGCCGATACCGCCCGCAGCGCTGGCTACGGGCGGTGGCGGGTGCCGTACGGGTATCAGTCGACGTCGGTTCCCCCATTGCGGGCGCGGGCCGCGGCGCGAGCGCGACGGCGGGCGGCCTGGAGTTCGGCGAGTTCCTGTTCGAGGGTTTCCGCGATCCGGAACTGACCGGTGTCGTACACGTTCAGTGGCGGACCGCCGTCGCTGATGTCCGAATGCGTCTCGGCCTCGGCGGTTTTCGCCGATTTGGTGGCCGAGGTGCGCTCTTCCTTGCGCGGGGCGGGCTTGGGCTGCGGTTTGACCGGCACCGGATCCGGGGTGCTCTCCACCACCTGTGCGGCCTCGGCCTCGGGAGCCGCGGTCAGCGCCGGGGTGGGCGCGGCCATGGTCGGGGCGGCGCTGGGCCCGGTGGGCCGGGTCGGCCAGGTCACCATGCTCGGCAGGGTGCGGCGAATCGTCTCGGCCGGATCGGGGAGATCCCGGATCTGATCGGTGGCGCGGACGATGGCCAGACCGTACCGGGCGCTGGCGGCATTGTGGATGAGCAGCGCCACGCCGATCATCACCGGTGCGATGGCGTGCACCGAGACGTCGTACCAGCTACCGGTTTTCAGGTAGGGGTAGGTGTTCAGCGTGACCGTCAGGCCCAGCAGCGCCATCTCGGCCGCGACGACCTGCTTGGTGCTGTCGATGACACCCCACTCGGCGACCTTGTTGGTGCCGATCATGATGATCACGAGGCAGACGCTGATCATGCCTTCGAGCAGGTAGCTGAACCAGAACAGCGGATCCTTCGCGCCACCGGGAGCGATATTGTGCTGCACGTTGACCGCGGACCACAGCATGCCCGCGGCGACCACACCCGCCAGCGCGCGCAGCGACCACGCGCGATGCTTGTACAGCGAAGCCAGCTTGGCGTGCGGGCTGGATTCGCGCCGCTGCGCGGCAATCGCCTTGCGGGCCATCAGCAAGTCCCGAATGTCGGCCTTCTCGATTTCTTCGGTGGTCTGCCGGGCGCGGTCAGCCGTGGCGGCCGCGGCCTCGACTTGCTTCAGGCGCTGGGCGCGATCTTCATCGCGAATGCGCTCGGCTAGCTCGCGCTCGGCCTGGAGTTCGTTCTCCGAGAGCGCTTCGGTGAGGGCGGGGTCGAACTGGTAGGCCAGGCGTCCGCGGGCCTTCTCGACCCGCTTCGCGAGGACGGAGACTTCGTCCTCGAGCGGATGTTCGATCGTCATCGGGTCCCCCGTCCCGGGAGTTTCGATGGCTGACAGGTGAACTCGATAGGGATCGGCACGGAAAACATTTCTAGTCGATACACCGCCATTGGCGAAACTGTTGATTTGCCGATACACCAATCCTTACGGCGTGGCGCGCCGCGACACGCGTAATCCGGTGGTGCACGGGTTGTTTACCAGGGGTGTTTCGGACCACCCCCCGAAGGGCGGTTCCGTAGCCGTGTCCAGCCCTCTGGACACGGCGCGGACGGGATTCGAGTGACGATCACCGCAACCGTGCGAAACCGGTCATGACGAGCGAACTTCGCGTAAGCCCCGCGCGCGGACCGTGATTCGCGCGCGGGCGGCGTGCGTCAGAGCAGCGCCATCGCGCCTTCCACACCGTGCGGGAGCCGGCGCCGATTGGGGGAGCCCAGGGCGGCGGTCAGATCGGTGCCATCGTGTTCGGCCAGCAGATCGGCGCTGTCCCACACCAGCAGCGTTGCGCTGACGGTGTTCTCGGCCGCGGAGTGCGCGAGATCGTAGTGCGAGCACCCCGGGACATGCGCGTAGGTGATCCACAGGTCGTAACCGGTCATGAACAGGTCGAGATCGAATTGCACGGACAGGCCCAGCAGTTCGCTCTTACCATTGTCATCGACACCGGCGAACGCCTCGTCCAGCGCCAGCAGGCGCGGGGCCTGCGGATCCGCCGAATCCAGCATGACGTGCGCGGCCGCGAACAGCGGCAGGTGCAGCGATACCGACTGCTCACCGCCGGACAGCGCGCTGTGCCTGGCCACCGTGAGCCGATCCTCGGTGCCGTCGGAGGTGATGATGGTGAACGAGAACGACCGCCAGGTGCGGTAATCCAGCGTGGCGGCCAGAATCTCCGGGAACGAACGCTCCGGATGGCTCGCGCGCGCGGCCCGGATCTCGGCCGCGAAATGCGCACGGATGGTGGCGAGATCGTCCGGGCCCAGTTCGGCGGAATCGCGGTCGAGCAGTTTGCACACCGCCCGCGCGGGCTCGGACAGATTGTCGGCCAGCACCCAGTGCACGCCGATGGTATTGCCCGAGGACATGCGGCGCTGCTTCATCTCCATACCCATGCGGGTGATGAGATCGCGTGCGTCGCTGGTGCGTTCGTGAATCTGCTGGGCCAGACCGGTGAGCAGCGCGTCCTCCAGGATGCGTCGCTCGGAATCGGTGAGCAGCAATTCCTGATCCCGGCGCGCACCGCCGATGCGCTCGGCGAAATCCGCCAGCGACGACAGGCCGTGATCGTCGTGCACCTGCACCACGGTGAGCCCGTCCGCCGCGTCCCAGTGCAGGCGGTAATCCTGCCGGGCCGCGGTGAGCGCGGCGTCGAACTCCTGCAGCGCGGTGGTGACGGCGCTGCGCGTGGACTTGCGGGTCGCCTCCCCGGCGCGCACCGAAGCCGTTGCGGTGGCGAGGTTCTCGAACAGTTCGGCGACCTCGTCCGGGAGCACCTTGGGCTCCTGTTCCGGATCACCGTTCTCGATGCGGTACAGCAGCTGTTCGGGGGTCGACCAGGCCGCATCGCTGCTGGGCCAGCGGCTCTCGATCGGCGCGCCCAGCAGGCTCAGCAGGTCCGGGCGGGCGTACGGGGCCAAATGCCGGACATCGGCCAGCAATTCGGTCAGCGCGGTGCCCAGGGTGTCGTGCGCGGCCCGATGCGCGCCCTCGGCGGTGCCGACGGCCTCGATCGCCTCGTGCGCGGCCTTGCGGGCCGACTTCTGTTCCGCGCGTGCGGCATCGATGCGCTCGCGCGCGGCCTCCAGTTCCCGATCGATATCGGCCGCGCCCGCGCCGAGCGCCTCGCGCAGCGTCTCCAGTTTGCGCAGCTGCTCCTCGTACCCGCCGCGCGCCGCCTCGGCCTCCTCGGCGAACGCCTCCGCCAGATCGGTGGCCTCGTCCAGCCGATCCCCGGCCTCGCGGGAGCGTTCGTTCTCGCGCTGGTAGTCCCCGCGCAGCCGCAACAGCGCGGTGCCCGCGTTCTCGAAATGCCGTACCGCCGCCGCCAATGCGTCCAACTCGGCCGGATCGCGCGGTGCCTTGTGCTCGGCCGCGATAGCCCGGACCTTCTTATCAGCGGCGCCGTATTCACCGACCGCCTGATCCAGATCCCGCTCCGCCTGCGCCGCCGCCTCGGACCGCGACCGCAACATCCCCGCCGCCTCCGAAACCGCCCGCAGCGCACCGGTTACCGCCGTCGTGCGCGGCAAAGCCTTGGCGGCGGCCGACACCCGCCCCAACTCAGCGGTGGCGGCCTCCTCCTGCTCCAGCGCCTCCTGCACGGCGACCTCGGCGGCTTCGATGGCCGCGGCCAACTCCGCCAGTCGCAGCTCCCGCCGCCGAGCGCGCGCGGTGGTCCCGATGAACTCCGCATCCGCCTTGACATGCCGTCCGACCTGCACGCCCTGCCGGAAGCAGCCATCGGTGGCAATGGCGAGCGAATCGGCGGATCCGGCAACCGAATTGGCGGCGGGGAGTGCGGCGGCACCACCGGGGGAGGAGATGCCGGTATGTCCGGCAGCGCCGCCCGAGACAGCCGCTACGATCGCGTTCTCGCCCGTTGCGGAAGTAGTGGTCTCGGTCGTGACCCTGGTGGCCTTCGAGCCTGTGGCCTTGCTCGTGGTCGGCGATTCGTGCAGGGCGATGGAGGCCAGCACATCGGCCACCGTTTGACGAGGCACGATGAGGGCGTCGGAATCGTCCTCCACCACAAGCACATCGGCGAGGGTGCGACCGCTCGGGCGCTGGGCCTTGGGCAGCGGCACCAGGAATTGGTCGGAGGCGTGAGGCGGCAGGGTGGCATCGGCGCATACCCAGCCGTCCAGCAGGTTCGCGGCCTGGAGCGCCGCCTCGATTCCAGCGGCCGCTTCGGGACCGACATGATCGGCGAAGCGAACCAGCCGCCACAGCGGCGCGCCCGCGTGCTCGCCGCGCACATCCGTGCGTGCGGTGAATGCCTTCGGCGCATCGTCACGTTCGGCCGCGACCTGCTCACGCTCGCTACGCAATTCCGCCGCCCGCGCCTTTGCCTGTGCGGCACGCGACTTGGCTTCCTGGCGGCGGCCGCGAATTTCCTCGGTGAGAGGTTCGGTGCGCTCGGCCAGCACTTCGGCCGGGGTGGCGAGGATCGGGCCGTCTTCCGTGTCGGCGTGGAAGGCGGTTCCCGGGATGGCGCGCGTGCCCGATCCCGTGGCCGAAATCGAGGTGGCCGAAGCACCGTCGACTCGGTGGAGGGCATCGTTGTCCCGTTGGCCGGACAAGCCTTTCGTCGCGTCCGGTGCAGCGAGGTCGACGGTGTCACCCTTGCGTTTGCGGGCCTTGCCCGCCGTGCCGAGCATGCCCGCCGCCGCGTTGTGGCGCTGCGGGGACGGGTTTTCGGTGCCCGCGGCGGCGAGGGCGTCGTTGAGGGCTTCGAACAGGCCCTCGCGGATGGGGGTGTAGACCTCGCGGTGCTCGTCCCACCAATCGCGCAGGGAGATGGCGGTGTTGGAGCGAGCCAGGGTTACCGCGGCCTCGGCCTGGGCGAGTTCGGCGGCGGCGGCTTCGCGGAGTTCGGTGGCGCGCTGGGTGGCTCGTTCGGCGCGGGTGCGTTCGGTGACGGCGGCGTCGACCATGGTCAGGGCGCGGCGCACGGCGCGGACGTCGGCGTCGCGCTCCTCGGCGTGACTGCGGACGGTGGTGGTGAGGTGATCGGCGCGGGCCTGCTCGGGGAGTGAGGTCCAGGGGATGCCCGCTTCCTCGGCGGCGGAACGCAATTCGTCCTCACCGCGAGCCAGCGCGGAGGAGGCGTGCTGGACGGCGGCGGTGGCGCGCTCGGATTCCTGAGCGCGCTGATCCACGGTCTGGCGGGCCTTGAGCGCCTTATCGCGGTGCACGCCGGAGGAGGTTTCCAGGCGGCGCACGGCGTCGGCGAGATCGTCGAGCTGCTGTTTGCCCTCGTAAGCGCTGGAACGCTGCAGGGTTTCGCGATCGGAGAGCGCCTGCTCATAGGCGCGATCGGAATCCTCGGCGCGGGTCTCGGCGGCGGCGCGATCGGTTTCCCGGCGCCGGCGCAGCGCGGCGGCCGCGTGCAGGGCGGTACTGGCGTGCGTCACCGCGTCCAGGCGCACCCGCACCTGATCGATATCGGTCTTCGCCTGTACCGCAAGGTATTTGCGGTACACGCCGACGAAGGCCTTGGTCGCGGAATCGGCCTGGATCAGGCCCTCCAGGGTGCGCCCGACCTCCTCCATATCGCTGAACGAGCGCGCCGCGTCCAGGATCAGCTGTTCGTCGAGCGGCCGCAAACCGTCGGTGAGCGCCTGCGAGAGCCCGCGCGGATCCAGGTTCTTGGCCAGCTGCGGGCGGCGCAACGTCAGAATCAGATTGATGAGCTGGTCGTACCGCTGCTGCCCGAGCCCGAACATGCGGGCGTCGATGGCGGCGCGATACTCCACCGGCCGATCCACGATGGCGTCGCCGCCGATCTGCTCGGCCAGCTGTTTGCGGGTGAGCGGGCGATCATCGGGTCCGAGCAGCGAGAAGTCCACGCCCACCCGGCCGTCGGCGACGAAGTACCAGCGCGTCACCTTGTCCGAGGAGCGGGTGGCGCGCATACCGATGCCGACGGTCACCGTCTCCGGATCGGACCAGGAGCCGCGCGCGAACTCCATCCACACGTACGAATACGCCGACTCCTGCTTGCGGTACAGCAGATTCGACTTCATGGTGCGCTCTTCTCCCGCGAACGGATTCAACCGCCGCGGTTCGATCCGCCCATCCAGCACGAACGGGAACAGCACCTCGAGCGCCTTGGTCTTACCCGACCCGTTCGGCCCGCGCAGCACCAATCGCCCATCGGCGAAACAGAACTCCTGATCCCGGTAGTCCCACAGGTTGACGATGCCCGCGCGACTGGGGACGAAGCGGACTCCACCGTGAATGAGGTCGCCCATCAGCTCCCGGATCCCTTCTCTGTAGCGACAAGCTCGGAATTGTCCGCGGCCGCACGAGTGTCTTCCTCCGGCCCATCGAGGTGCGGAGCCGCGGAGGTGCCCGCGCCCGACGAATCGAGCTGCGTCGTGGCGGTGCTGTCCGCGCCGACATCGGTTGGTGAGATGAACAATTCGGTTTCCGCGCGGGTGCGGATGGTGACGATGGCACCGCGATAGCGGGCCAGGGCGGGCAGGATGAGCAGGCCGGAACCGAGGTCGTCCGAGGCGGGCGAGCCTGATGCGGTGGTGTCGACCCGTTCGATCAGGCGCAGTCGCTCCAGCAGTCCGACCACCTCGACGGTGAGTCCCGGGACATCGGCCTGCCATTGGGCGGCGAAGGTCGCGCCGTAGCGGCCGGTGAGCATGCGCACGGTATCGCGAATCCAGCCCGATTCGATGAACGGATAGTCCGGGATCTCGGGCTCGGCGTCCTCGTCGTCCGAATCCTGTTCGGCGGCAAAGATATCCACGGTGTCGGCGAGCGGCGCGAATACCGTGGTGACCGGAATGGCGGTATCGAGCTGGTCCGCCAGGTCGGCGCGCGGGCGTTCGGGCCGGGGGATGCGCGCGACGGGATTGTCGAGATCCAATACGAGGTCGGCGATCTCACCGGCCAGCAGCAGCGCGACCTGTGCGAGCGTGCCCGTACCCGGGAACCGCACATCGGACAGTCGCCCCGAACTGTCGATCAGCGCAACGCCCTCCGCGCGCCGCTCGGCCTTGAGGCCGGTGACCAGCTCGACCTCGTGCACGAGTTTCTCCTGCGCGAGCAGCGACCGATGCGGCTCCGTCAGATCGTCGGCATAGACGACCGGCTGCTCCACCAGCGCCCGCCGCACCGCACGCGATGCCAAAGCCATTGCGGGGGAGCGGGTATCACCGCCACCGGCTTCCTCGCCCAGCAGTCCGGTCACGCTCTGCAGATGCTGTAGCGCGCGCGGCGGCCGGAACAGCGCGAACACCACGGATCGGTCGATATCGTAAAGCGCCTCGCCCGCTTCGGGATCGCTCGCCCAGCCTCCGGCATCACCGTCGGCGAGGGTGACCGCACCGCGCGCCGCCAGCCAGCCGACGGCATCGACGAACGCGTCGCGATCCCCGGCCCGGTCCGCCGCCAGATCGAGCCCGTCCACCCGCTCGGTGTACGAGGCCACCTGATCCGCCAACTCCGACAGCGTAATCTGATCACCGGCTCGCCCCAGCGCCGCCAGTGCCAGCGCCAGATAGGCGTACCGCCGCCGATCGAACAGCCGATCCGCCGCTGTGCGCGCGGGCCGCCCCGCATCGAGGCTGTCCAGCACCGGGAACAGCCGAGCCGTGGATTCGGTGACCTCCAGCCGATACCCGAACAGCTCCGCCAGATCCTCGCGCAACTCGGTCGCCCACCGCCGAATCAACGGCAGCGCAATCCGATCCGGATAGCTCCGGGTGATCAGATGGTTCGCCAGCACCACCCGAGCCGCCCGCTGATAGTTGTCCAGCGCCAGCGAATCGATAGTCCGCGCATGCATCAGCCCACTCCCTCCCCGGAACCGTTCACGGCCTGCGAATCCCCTGAGCCGTCACTCGCGCCGCCACCGGTTGCGGTGTGGGCACCGGGCTCTGATCCACCGCCGGTCGATGTGCGGTTGGCGGCGTGCGCGGCCACGACTTTGCTCTTGCGCGTGGACGCCGTCTCACGCACCTGGAGTTTGCGGTTGTTCAGGTGCAGGAGCCCGCGCGAGGTGCGCACCACCGTGGAACCCTCGTGCTCGGAGACGGTGAGGGTGACGCCGCTATCGGATCCCGTTGTGCCCGAGACGCGTCCGCTGACCGGCACCCAGGCGGTGGAGGCGGCGTCGATGAGGCGGAGCAGGACCTCGGTTTCGCGTTCGTCGAGTTCACGGTCGTGGACGTCGGCGGCGGCCAGCGAGCGCGCGGCCTGGGAGCGGGCGCGCTGGGCGTCGAGTTGCGCCTCGCGCAGCCGGCGGATGCCCGCGTCATTGCGTTGCAGGCGTGCCGGAGCGCCGGGCGTCGGCGGCCGGCCGGTTTCGGCGAGGGTGCGGGCGATCTCCAACGGCGGTGCGTCCCACCAGGATCGGATCGCCGGAATGATATCGGCGTCGGGGTGGTGCATGGCCAGATGCCGGGGCCTGCCGAGCCCGAAGACGGCATCGAACAGCGCGTGCGCGGCATCCGCGCTGGGAGCCGCGGTGAACCAGCCCGCCAGATGACGCAGCGCCGATTCCCGGCTCACCCCGCCCTTGCGGGTCTCGGTGACCCGCCGCAACAGCGACAGCACCGCGGCGATGGCGCTCATGGTCGCCTCGCGCAGCCGTTCACATTCGGTGAGTCCGCCCTCGGTGCCGTCACCGATGAACCACGCCCGCAGGCCCTGCCAGCGCGCCCGCCAATCCGCCTCGCGCTCAGCGGTATTGAGCAGAACCCGCTCGTCACAGCGAGCGGCCCGTTCGATGAGCTCCTCGGCCCCGGTCTCCTCCACCTCGCGAATGGCCGCGGCCAGCCGGGGCGCGAACCGTGCCAGGTCCATGGAGAACTCGCGCATATGTGCCAGCAGCGCGTCCTTATGCGCCAGGAAGGCTTCCGGGGTGGCCTCGGTGGTCCGCACCAGATCACCGAGCGTGAGATAGAAATGCGCCGCCCGATCCGCCAGATCCGACAGTGCCCGATCGAGTCGATTCAGCACCCGGTACACCCGAGGTGCGTCGCCGCTTCGATTCGCCTCCGCGAGGGTGTGCAGATCCGCGAGTAATTCGGGCAGCACCAGTCGTGAGAGCGACGCCTCATCGAGCCGCGCTTCCAGTACCTCCGACACTGCCCGATATGCCTGAAATCCGGCCTGCGAGAACTGGTACACGAAATGCCGATTCCGGTACTCCGCCAGCGTCGCCGCCCGCGTCCCGTCATAGCTGCGCTCCAGCACCCCCCACTGATGCAGCTGCTCCAGCAGCGGCCCCACCTCGGTGGGGGTCAGCCGCGGCCCACCGGGGCAACGATTGAGCGTCTCCACGACGTCGGACGCGTGCAACAGCACCACATAGGCTCCGCGCGCCATATCGAAAGCACGCAAAACCCACAGGTAGTCGCCCCGCTTCTCAGCCGTTGCGAAGGAGAACAACCGCAGCCGCTCGGCATGCGCGAACTCCTCCACGCCGGCCCCTCCGGGGTCGGGCAGCAATCCGTCAGCGGCTTCGGTCACCGAAGGAAGGTTAGTACCGCCCACCGACCGGTCTGGCATTGCGGCGGGTGTCGGCGCGCCCACACCCGGTTTCCGCCCGATGACGGCGGTGGACCGGCCGGAGGTCACTCGGCGCCTGCGGCGCGCTCCCGGTCATCCGGGGCACGCAGTCACCCGAGGCCCACACGAGTGATCACCGGGACCCGGCCGTCGCGATCGCGCGTGTTCGGCCCGTGAGTTCCCGGTGATCGCTTCCTCCGGTGTGCGCGGACCCTACGTGGTCCCGGCGGCGTCGGCCGCTACCGCCGAACGCTCCACTGTCAGCAGACTTTCGGTGTGGTGTTCGGCGTAATACGCCTTCGCACCGCCATTGAGGCCGAACAGGCGCTTGCTCCAGAGCAGCCAGATGACCGCGGCGAGGTTGATGAGCAGGGCGCCCGCGCGGATGACGGTCACCTTCTCGGTGAGTTCGTAGATTTCGAACGGCAGGAAGAGGCTGGTGGCGATGACGGCGAAGTATTCACCCCAGCGCTTGACCAGCCACAGGCCGACCGCCTCGGTGAGTTGGATTGCGGCGTAGGCGAATATGCCCACGGCCACCCAGGTCAGCGTGGTGGGGGAGAGCGTGAAGGCGGTATCGATCCAGTGCACGATCTTGGAATGGTCCGGGTCCCAGCCGATCTGGTCGGCCAGCTGGCGGATCAGCGGCAGCTCCTCGCCCCACTTGTCTCGCCAATGTTCCTGTGAGCCGCGTAGTTTCAGTACGCCCGCGCCCACCAGAATCAGCACCAGTGCCCGCAGCACCCGCTCGGCGGCCAGCAAGCGCATGATGATCCGGTCCCGCAGCAGATGTCCGCGCGGCACCTCCGGCGCGTTATCGGCCGGACCCGTGCGGCGCGGCTCACCGGGCACGAAATCACCGCAGCGCAGGCAACGCCACGACTCCCCGGCGGGCGTTGTCACATGCAGTCGGGCGGCTAGCTCGGGTTCATCGGGCGCGTAGGTCTCATGCCCGCGGGTAGCGCAGGTCCACAGACTGAAGTCCATGGGCTGGAGCGTAACCGGAACACCCGGCGCTCGCCCCGAACGCCGCCGTGCACACCCGGCCTTCGCCTCGAACGCCCGCCGCGGGCACTCAGCCTTCGCCCCGAACGCGCGCGGCCGGCACTGAGACTCAGCCTCAGCCTGCCGCTAGGGCTCTCAGCTGATCGAGGTAGGTGCGGGTGCGGGGATCGCTCGGGAAGCGCTGGATCATTTCGCGGGCGGTCTCACCGGCGATCCACATCAGGGAGGGTAGGGAGCGGCGTTTGCCGGTGAAGGCGCGCATACCCTCGTCGAGGGCGAGTTCGAGGTTGCGGTCGCGGACCGCGACGACGGCCAGGGTCAGGTGCGCCTCGGAGACCCGCATGGGTTTGCGGATGGTGCCGTCGGGGCGGGTGGCGGACAGGATGACCTGGCGCGCATAGCTTTCGGCGAGGCGATCGTCACCGGCGACACGACAGCAGTCCATGGCGTAGAAGTCGAACTTCTGCGGATCGACGACGAAGTGATTGTCCAGATTGGCCGGATGGTCCAATCCGTCCAGTATCGAACGGCCCTGCGCGAGTGCGGCTTCCACCTCGCGGCGATCACCCAGCCGGGCCCACGCCTTGGCGCGCTGCGCGCACAATTGCACCCCGACCCCGAGTCGCCCGGTGCTCGCGTGCGCGGCCTCCGCGGTCTCGATCGCCCCACGATAGTTCGCCTGGGTGAGCGCGAACCAGGACGCCATTTCGGCTCCCCAGCCGATGATTTCGACGTGTTCGGCCTCCTGGCCCAGCGATACCGCGGCCCGGCGGGTGGCCTCGGCGGCGGTGCGCCAGCCCAGGTCGTAATCCACGCAACCGACCAGTAGGGCAACCCATCCCGCGAGCACCAGCACCTCGCGATGCTGTGCCAGCGTGAGTCGCCCGTCCAGCAGCGAGGTGATGCGCCGCAGCCAGGCGGTGCCCTCGGTATGCAGTTCATGCGGATCCGCGCACGGATACTCCGAACACAGCCGATCCGCGGTGATGCGAATGGCGTCCAAGGTCGCCGAGGAGACATCGGACATGCGGAGCCGCCCGATGAACTCGAGGGTGTCCATCCCGGTCGCCGAGAGCAACTCGTCATCGCGATTGGGCCGGGCCTTGGGAAAGAATGCGGCCGTGACGGTGTCGAACGCCGCCGCGATTATCGGGGCGTAGAAATCATCGGGCCGGGACTCCCCGGATTCCCAGCGCCGCCAGTTGCGCAGAAGTGTGCTGTCGGTTGGCAGATTGTGGCTCGATTTGCTCCGCATGGTGCGCACGGCATCGGCTTGTGACCACCCCCGAGCATCGCGTTCGGCGCGCATTCGGACAGCCCAGACAGGTCGATCATCGCCAGCGGACACACTCTGTAGTATCCCACTGGTTAACGCTGGATGGACCCGGATAGGGCATGTAGATGTCAGTGGGTTGACATCTGCAATTGCATTCGCGAATACACCATGCTGGTTTCGGGCACACTTCAGGACAGCGATCCCCAATCCAACGGAGGTTCGGGTGGAAGCGTTGATCTATGGGTACGTGCGTGACGATTTGGCAGACGGCCGTAGCGATGAGCTCGAAGACGCTATGACCAGCCTGGCGCAATCAGCCGGTTTCTGCTTCGCGGCCACGTTCCATGAATCGACCCCCGGCGATGGCACCGCGTTCGCGGAGCTGACAGCCGAACTCAAGCGTGCTGATGCACACCATGTGGTGGTGCCATCACTCGATCATCTTGCCGGCCAGACGATTCCGCGCGATCTGCTGATCGCGAAACTGGCTCATGAGGCGGCCGCGCAGATCTGGGCCGTCGAGCACTGATTCCAGCATCCGGCGAACCGGCCGGTGGTGCACCGTTATTCGCGCTGTCACATTCCGGGCCCTGCCCATGAGCTGTGCGGCCGCGATTCCGGCTGCCACCGACGCCGTCAGCGCCAGGATGTGATGCTCGCCGAACAGCGGATACACCTGCCAGTGCAGGAGATACGCGAACAGTGACGAGTCGGCGAGCAGCGCGGCCGCGCCCGCGATCAGTGCCGGCACCCGCACCGACGGCACCCAGATCAGCAGTAGCAGACCGGCCAGCACCAGGTGTTCGCGATTGCTCTCGCCGAAATATCCGGGCACGGTGAGCAATGCGACCCCGGTCAGCAGCGCCCGCTGTCGTACCGACGTGGCCTTCGCGCCCGCCCAGCCGAGCACGAAGAACCACACCGCCAGCGGTGAGAACGGAATATCGTGCGGCGCATAGAGATCGAAGGACCGGTAGCGGAAGATCAGCGCGACCGCGAGCACCGCCATGGCGAACCAGAACGGCGCCCGCCGTTCCAGGGCATCGACCAGCGGCAGCCGCAGCAGTAGCGCGCCCGCGAGCATGAAGTAGACCGCGACCTCGACGAACCACAGATGTCCGGCGGTCGGACTGTCCCGCGGTCCCAGAATCTTGTTGAGCAGCAGCACGTTCTGCCAGCCGTAGTAATCGGTGAAGGCGAGCGTGAGTGCAACCCACAGGCCGGTCGGTACGGCGATCAGCGCGACCGTGCGCAGGGTTTTGCGCAATCGCTGCGCGGCCGGTGCGGGCGTCACACCGAACCGGGCGAAGTTGAACCCGGCGACCGCCAGCATCACATGCGCCCCACCCCACAGTACGAAAAGTCCGATATGCGAACCCAATACGGTGATGATCCCGGCGGCGCGCAACAGACTCGTGGTGTCCAGCGATCGGCCGAACCGCCGTTTGCGCCGGGGCAGCGACTCCAGTTCGGCCACCGTCATGCTCTGCCAGTTCGCCGGGAGCTGTCCCAGCGCCCGATCGAGTTTCACCGACAGCGCGACATAGGTGAGCGAATCGCCGCCCAGATCGGCGAAGGTGGCCTCGGGAGTGATTGCGGCGGTGTCGAGTCCGAGCGCATCGGCGAACAGGGTCCGGACATTCGCTGATGGTCTGCTGCGCGCGACCGGTAAGCGCCGAATAGCTGGATAGTCCGGTTTCCCGGAGGGCAACCGCGGGATCTCGCCGACCGTGCACACCCGCACCGCGGAGACCGGCAGACCGGACAATTGCGCCGCGAGTTGCGCCGCGGCGGCGGCATCCTCACCCGTGACGGCCACCACCAGCGATTCCGCGTCATCGGTGCAGCAGACCGTATAGCCCGCCGCCGCCAACCCGGATTCGATGCGCTGCAAATCGATTCGCAATCCGAAGATCTTGGCGAACCGCGATCGGCGGCCGATCACCCGATAGAGCCCCTCGGGGGTGCGGCAGGCCAGATCCCCGGTCCGCAACTCGGTGAGCCGCGGACCGAGCGCGAGTTCGGCGGGCGATTCGGCATAGCCCATCATGACGTTCGGGCCACGGTAGACGAGTTCATCACCGCCCTCGTCGACCGGTTCCAGACTGAATGAGCCTCCGGGAATGGGGATTCCGATGCAGTCGGGCTGGGCGGCCGCCAATCCCGGTGGCAGATAGGCCATTCGCGCGGTGGCCTCGGTCTGGCCGTACATCACATAGAAATCCCAGCCCGCGCGCGCACCCATCCGGGCGTACTGCCGCACCCGGCCGGGGTCGAGTTTGCCGCCCGCCTGGGTGACATAGCGCAGATGTGGTAGCGCCATGCGCTCGAAGCCGACGCGTTCGAGCAGATCGAAGGTATAGGGCACAGCCGCGAAAGACGTTGCGCGATGCCATAGGAACTCATCCCAGAACTCCGGTTCCAGTACCGAGCGGCTCGTCATGAGCAGGCTGGCACCGCGCAGCAGATGGCTGTGCACCACCGAGAGGCCGTAACAGTAGAACAGCGGCAGGGTGGTGGCCGCGCGATCGGTCTCCCGGATATCGAGATACTCCGCGATCGATTCCGCATTGGCGAGCAGATTCCGATAGGAGAGCCGCACCAGCTTGGGGGAGCCTGTCGAGCCGGAGGTGCTGAGCAGCAGCGCCAGCTCCGGATGCAGGGTGTGCGCGGAACCGGTTCGCCGCCGGCGCGGTTCGGGAATCGCTCCGTCGCCCGATTCCACGACGATATCCGGGTCGTAGACGCGGAGCATTTCGTCACTGACCGAACCGGTGAGCAGCACCGCGCAGCCCGCCTCGAGCGCACCGAGATAGGCCACCAGCGAACCGATGTCATTGCGGGCGGCCAGGGCGACGAGCCGCCGGACCGGTTCGGTTGCCCGGCATTCGCCACCGGGCTCGGGTGAAACCTGTTCCGCGCGCAGTCTGTTCGCGAAATCACAGATTCGCGCGGCTAGTTCGGCATAGCTGAGCTCGTGGCCGTCATCACCGATGATCGCCGTTCGATCGCCGAATCCGTTCAGGTGCGCGGCAATCCGTGGCGAGCTCATTCGGGACATTCTAGGCAGGGTAGGCTTACCTGTCGGTAAGCCACTCCCGAATGAACCCGAAGTTAACGCCTAGAGACCGAATCCGCCCCGACCCCGCCTGCGCAGGTACTTCTCGAATTCCGCGGCGATGGCGTCACCGTCGATCTTGGCCATGGCCTCGTTGAGATCGACCTCGGCATCGCCGCGCTCCTCCAGCGAGCGGACGTATTCCGCGATTTCCTCATCGCCCGTGGTCATCTCGTTGACCGCGCCCTCCCACTCCTCGGCCTGTTCGGGCAGACCGCCGAGCGGAACCTCGACATCGAGCACATCCTCGACGCGATGCAGCAGCGCGATGACCGCCTTGGGATTCGGCGGCTGCGAGACATAGTGCGGTACCGCGGCCCAGAAGGAAATGGCCGGAACACCGGCGCGCACGCACGCGTCCTGCAGCACCCCGGTGATACCGGTCGGTCCCTCGTAGCGGGTCTGCTCCAGATTGAAGCGCTCCGCGGCTTCCTTGCTGTACGCCGTACCGGTGACCGGCACCGGCCGGGTGTGCGGGGTGTCGGCGAGCAGTGCGCCCAGGATCACCACGGTCGAGACATCGAGCTGCTCCACGAATTCGAGCAGGTCATTGCAGAACGAACGCCAGCGCATATTCGGCTCGACCCCGCGCAGCAGCACCACATCGCGATCGCTGCCGGGTGGGGAGCACACCGAGAGCATGGTGGACGGCCAGTGAATTTCCCGGGTCACGCCGTCGACCTGGCGAACGGTGGGCCGGTTCACCTGGTAATCGTAATAATCCTCGGAGTCCAGCTCGGCGAGCGGCTGTGCGTCCCAGATCAATTCCAGATGCTCGACGGCTCCGCTCGCCGCATCCGCCGCGTCGTTCCACCCTTCGAAGGCGGCGACGAGGATCGGATCCCGCAGCGTAGGCAGGTCCGAATCGGGTGGCACCGGGGGTTCACTGGCGTTCACCCGGTCAGCTTAGGGGGTTGGACACCCGGACGCGCCAGCGACGCGCAACCGTGCTGGTCGGCGAGCCGATGCGGAGAAGGCCGAAGTGGCCTGCGAAAGCGGTGAGAAGGGCGACCCGCCGGGCGGCGCGCGGGGTTCGCGACCCGGCGCGCTACACCGGGGACCGGATTGTCCGTGCTCCCCACTACTCTTGAGGACATGTCTGTGTCCCCCCGCGCCGAGTTCGACACCACCCTACTCGACACGCTCAGTCGGCGTGTCGTCATCGGCGACGGTGCGATGGGCACCATGTTGCAGGCCGCGGACCTGACGCTGGACGACTTCCGCGGCCTCGAGGGTTGCAACGAGATTCTCAACGAAACCCGCCCTGACGTGCTCGCACACATTCACCGCGCCTATTTCGAGGCCGGTGCCGACGCCGTCGAGACCAATACCTTCGGTTGCAATCTGCCCAACCTCGCCGACTACGACATCGCCGATCGCATTCGCGATCTATCCGAGCGCGGCACCCGCATCGCGCGCCAGGTCGCCGATGAGATGGGTCCGTCCGCCGACGGCACGCCGCGCTATGTGCTCGGGTCCATGGGCCCGGGCACCAAACTGCCGACCCTGGGTCACGCGCCCTACGCCTCACTGCGCGATGCCTACGCCGAGGCGGCGCTGGGCATGCTCGACGGTGGCGCGGACGCCATCCTGATCGAGACCTGCCAGGACCTGTTGCAGGTCAAGTCCGCGATCGTGGGCAGTCATCACGCCATGGCGCGCGCGGGTCGCAAGATTCCGATCATCACGCACGTGACCATGGAGACCACCGGCACCATGCTGGTCGGTTCGGAGATCGGGGCGGCGCTCACGGCGCTGGAGAACCTCGGCATCGACATGATCGGATTGAACTGCGCCACCGGCCCGGACGAGATGAGCGAACATCTGCGCCATCTGTCCAAGCACGCGCAGTTGCCGGTATCGGTGATGCCCAATGCCGGTCTGCCGGTGCTCGGGGCGAACGGCGCGGAATACCCGCTCACGCCCGAGGAACTCGCTGTTGCGTTGAGCGGCTTCGTTTCCGAGTTCGGCCTGGCGCTGGTGGGCGGCTGCTGCGGTACCACGCCCGAGCACATTCGCCAGGTCGCCGAAGCGGTGCATGCGGTGACCCCTGCGGTGCGCCAGCCGGTGCACGAGCCCGCGGTGTCCTCGATCTACTCCGCGGTGCCGTTCGAGCAGGACTCGTCGGTGCTGATGATCGGTGAGCGCACCAATGCCAACGGCTCCAAGGCGTTCCGGGACGCCATGCTGGCGCAGGATTGGCAGAAATGCCTCGATATCGCCAAGGATCAGATTCGCGACGGCGCGCACATGCTCGACCTGTGCGTGGACTACGTGGGCCGCGACGGCGCGGTCGATATGACCGAGCTGGCCTCGCGCCTGGCCACCGCCTCGACGCTGCCGATCATGCTGGACTCCACCGAATTGCCGGTGTTGCGTGCGGGTTTGGAGCAGCTGGGCGGGCGCTGCGCGGTCAACTCGGTCAACTACGAGGACGGCGCGGGACCGGAGTCGCGGTTCCAGCAGACCATGGCGCTGGTCGCCGAACACGGTGCGGCCGTGGTGGCCTTGACCATCGACGAGACCGGTCAGGCGCGCACCGCCGAGACCAAGGTGGCCATCGCCGAGCGATTGATAGCCGATATCACCGAGAACTGGGGGCTGGCCGAGTCCGACATCATCGTCGATACGCTGACCTTCACCCTGGGCACCGGTCAGGAGGAGTCGCGGCGCGATGGCATCGAAACCATCGAGGCCATCCGGCTTTTGAAGCAGCGGCATCCGAATGTGCAGACCACGCTGGGTCTTTCCAATATCTCCTTCGGCCTGAACCCGGCCGCGCGCCAGGTGCTGAACTCGGTGTTCATGAACGAATGCGTCGAGGCCGGACTGGATTCGGCGATCGTGCACGCCTCGAAGATCCTGCCGATGGCGCGGATTCCCGAGGATCAGCGCAAGGTCGCGCTGGATCTGGTGTACGACCGCCGCACCGAGGACTATGACCCGCTGCAAGAGCTGATGGCCATGTTCGAAGGCGTCTCGGCGGCCTCGTCCAAGGCCTCGCGCGCCGAGGAGCTGGCGCAGCTGCCGCTGTTCGAACGCCTGGCCCGCCGCATTGTCGACGGTGAGCGCAACGGCCTGGACGCGGACCTCGATGAGGCCATGAAAGAGGTTCCGCCGCTGCAGATCATCAATGAGACCCTGCTCTCGGGCATGAAGACCGTCGGTGAGCTGTTCGGCTCCGGGCAGATGCAGCTGCCGTTCGTGCTGCAGTCGGCCGAGGTGATGAAAACCGCTGTCGCGCACCTGGAACCGCATATGGAGGCCACCGACGACTCCGGTAAGGGTCGCATCGTGCTGGCCACGGTCAAGGGTGATGTGCACGATATCGGTAAGAACCTGGTGGACATCATCCTGTCCAACAATGGCTACGAGGTCGTGAATCTCGGTATCAAGCAGCCGATTTCGGCGATCCTGGATGCCGCGGTGGACAAGAAGGCCGATGTGGTCGGCATGTCCGGACTGCTGGTCAAGTCGACGGTGGTCATGAAGGAGAACCTGCAGGAGATGAATGTCCGCGGTGTCGCGGAACAGTTCCCGGTGCTGCTGGGTGGTGCGGCGCTGACCCGCGGCTATGTGGAGAACGATCTCACCGACGTCTACGAGGGCGATGTGCACTACGCCCGTGACGCTTTCGAGGGTCTGCACCTCATGGACGAGATCATGACCCGTAAGCGCGGCGGTGGCCCGGATCCGGACAGCCCCGAAGCCCTGGCCGAGGCGGCGAAGATCGCCGAGCGCAAGGCTCGGCATGAGCGCTCCAAGCGAATCGCGGAGGAGCGCAAGGCCAAAGAGGTGCCGATCGAGGTGCCCGCACGCTCGGACGTGGCCGCGGACCTGCCGGTGCCGACCCCGCCGTTCTGGGGCAGCCGCGTGGTGAAGGGCCTCTCGGTGGCCGAGTACTCGGGTCTGCTGGACGAGCGGGCACTGTTCCTGGGCCAGTGGGGTCTGCGCGGTCAGCGTGGCGGTGAGGGCCCCTCCTATGAGGAGCTGGTGGAGACCGAAGGCCGTCCGCGGCTGCGGTATTGGCTGGACCGGTTGATCGCCGAGGGCGTGCTCCAGCATGCCGCGGTGGTGTACGGCTACTTCCCGGCCGTATCCGAGGGCGACGATGTGATTGTTCTCACCGAGCCCAAACCCGATGCGCCGGAACGGTATCGGTTCACTTTCCCGCGTCAGCAGCGCGACCGGTTCCTGAACATCGCCGATTTCATCCGCTCGCGCGAACTCGCGGTACAGCACGGACAGGTCGATGTGCTGCCGTTCCAGCTGGTCACCATGGGACAGCCGATCGCGGACTTCGCCAATGAGCTGTTCGCGGGCGATAACTACCGCGACTACCTCGAGGTGCACGGCATCGGTGTACAGCTCACCGAGGCGCTCGCGGAGTTTTGGCATCGCCGCATCCGGGAAGAACTTGTGCTGGAAGGGCATTCCGTCGCCGACGACGATCCTTCCGATGTGCTGGAGTACTTCAAACTCGGCTACCGTGGCGCACGGTACTCGTTCGGGTACGGCGCCTGCCCCGACCTGGAAGATCGGGCGAAACTGGTGGACCTGCTGGAGGCGGGCCGGATCGGAGTGGAGCTCTCGGAGGAACTGCAGCTGCATCCGGAGCAGTCGACGGATGCGTTCGTACTTCTGCACCCGGAAGCGAAGTACTTCAACGCCTAAGATTTTCGAAGAGTTACCGGCGGGCTCGTCGCGCAACGTTGCAGGGTGGCTCGGCGCGAAAGCCAGCAGGAGGGGCACAACCACATGACTTCAGACCGGTTGATCACGGGGCGGTACCGACTAACGGATCCGATCGGCACCGGTGCGATGGGGGTCGTGTGGCGCGCGACCGATGTTCGACTGCGGCGCACGGTCGCGGTCAAGCAGTTGCTGTTGGGTCCCGGGCTCACCCGGTCCCAGGCGATCGAGGCCAAGATGCGCGCGATGCGGGAGGGGCGCATCGCGGCGCGACTGCATCACCCGAACGCGGTCACCGTCTTCGATGTGGCGGAGGAGGACGGCCAGCCCTGGCTGGTCATGGAATACGTGGACGCGGTCTCGCTGGCCGCGCTCATGCGTGAGAAGGGCAATCTCGCGCCCACCGAGGTCGCCCGGATCGGGGCCAAGGTGGCGGCGGCGCTCGCGGCCGCGCACAAGGCCGGGATCGTGCATCGCGATGTGAAACCCGCCAATATCCTTGTGGCCGATGACGGGACGGTGAAGATCACCGACTTCGGCATCTCGCGCGCCATCGGCGATGTGACGGTGACCTCCACCGGGTTCCTGGCCGGAACGCCCGCGTACTTATCGCCGGAGGTGGCGCGCGGCGAGAATCCGGAGCCGCCTTCGGATGTATTCGCGCTGGGCTCAACGCTTTTCGCGGCCGTCGAGGGAATGCCGCCGTTCGGTGAGGGCGATAACCCCCTGGCGGTATTGCATTCGGTGGCGCGGGCGCAGGTGCCCGAACCCGCGCACGCGGGCGCGCTCGGCCCGGTGCTGATGGATCTGCTGGCCGCCGAAGCCGCGGACCGGCCGACCATGGAACAGGCCGCCGAACGACTCCAGGCCGTCGCCGACGGGCGGGTCACCGCGCCGATTCAGCAGACCAAGGTGCTGCCCACGGTCAATGGTGGTGTGGCGGTGGACACTTCGGCCGCCACCACGGTGCTCGCCACGTCCACGACCGGGCAGTCTTCGGCCAATGCCACCGATCCGACGGTGCATATCGCCACCGGTGGGCCGTCCGCCCGCTCCACTTCGCCAGAGACGCCGGTGCCGCCCGTACCACCGTTCACGCCGAAATCCGGTGGGCAGGAACGGAATTGGCGACAACTCGGACTGGTGGCCGTCGGCGTCGTCGGCGCGCTGGTGCTGGCCGCGCTGGTGGCGTACGCGGTGAGCCGCGGCGGCAATGACAATTCCCCGGTCGCCAACGAAACCACTTCGGTTGTGGCTCCGGTGAATCCGTCGGCCCCGCCGTCCACGCAGGCCGCCATCGGTCCGACCGACGGCGGTGCCGGGAATACCGAACCCAGCCAAGGCGCCCAGCCGACCACTACGCGTCCGCCCGCCAGCACGACCACACCGCCGCCCGCCAGCACCACCACGACCCCGGCCAAGCCGAGTACGACGACCCCCGCACCGCCGACCACGACCCCCGCGGGTCCGCCGTCCGCCGCCTCGGTGGCCTCGTTCATCCAGGGCTACTACGGCATGCTGCCCGGCAATGTCGGCGGCGCGTGGTCCATGCTGTCGCCCGGCTATCAGGCCTCGACCGGTGGTTTCGGCGCGTACTCCCAGTTCTGGGGCAGCGTCGCCGCGGTGAGCGTCGGCGGGGTCACCACCACCGGTGAGAATCGCGCGGTGGTGAATCTGACCTACACCATGCGGAACGGTCAGGTCGATCGCGAGAGCAGGTGGATCCAGGTCGATTCCACCGGCGGCCGGATTCTGATCGCGGCCTCGGGGTTGTAGTCGATTGGTCTGGACCGGATCGCACCCGCGAATTCGGTCCAGACCAATCGCCCGATAACCTGTACACCGCCTCGCCTCCGCGAGCGCCAGTGGCAGTGGATGACAGGAGTGGTGTTCCGGTGACGCGTTTGGACGCGGTGTTGTGGGATATGGACGGAACGCTGCTCGATTCGGAGAAGCTCTGGGATATCGCGGTCCGGGAACTCGCGGGCGAACTCGGTCATGAGATGAACGATGCGATGCGGCACGCGCTCATCGGCGCGTCCGGCCCGAACGCGCTGCGCATCATGTTCAGCGGATTGGGCGTGGCGGCCACACCCGAGGCGCTGGCCGAGGCCGACGCCTGGATCGAACGCCGGATCATCGAACTGTTCCGGGATCCGGTGCCGTGGCGGCCGGGCGCACAGGATGTACTCGGTGCGCTGCACGCGGCGGGTATCCCGATGGCGCTGGTCACCAATACCAAACGGGCACTGACCGAATACGGCCTGGACACCCTGGGACGGCACCATTTCGCCGCGACCGTGTGCGCCGATGAAGTGCCGCACGGTAAGCCGTCGCCGGATGTCTATCTGCGGGCGGCCGAGCTGCTCGGGGTCGCGCCCGAACATACGGTGGCCATCGAGGATTCGCCCACCGGCGCCGAGGCCGCCGCTCTCGCGGGCTGCACGGTGCTCGTAATCCCCTGTGAGATAGCGGTTCCCGCGGCTCCCGGGCGCACCTTCCGGGATTCGCTGGTGGGTCTGACGCAGGCGGATCTGCGGGGGCTCATCGCCCGTTGAGCTGAACCCGCGCCGCCGGTGCGGCCCCGTGATAGAAGTACCGGCCCAGGCCGACGGTGAAAACCATGATGCCGTACACCGAATGCTCCACCGAGGCGGTGAACAGCGACTGGGTCTTCGCATAGCGATCGGCGAAGATCCAGCCGCCCACCCCGCTCGCGGCGACCGAGAACCAGCTGCCGAATACGATGTGCACGTAGCCGAAGGCCGCGGCGCTGGCGGCGACCATGGCGCGGCCCTCACCGAAAACCGGTGCGTACCGGTGGAACAGGAATGATCGGAAGATCAACTCCTGCGGGTACACGCTCAATGCCGGGTACAGCACCATGACCGCCAGCCAGATCGCCGGGTTGTTGCGGGGCAGATCGAACAGATCCTCGCGCCGCCGCACCGCGACCGCCGTGGTGAGCGCCAGTGCGCTCGCCCCCGCCAGCGCCGCCATCGGCCGCGCCTGCTCGCGCACGGCCGCACTGCGCCACAGCGCGTCCCGATCGAAACCCGAGGACCGGCGCAGGTAAACCGTTGCGCCCGCGGCCAATGCGAGCAGTACCGGAATCGGCGATCTGCCCCGGCCCACCGCGTTGTACAGGGTCGTCCCGCCGAAGAACAGCCCCGCGTACTCCGCCGCCAGATACACCCGCCGCCGCGATCCAATCCTCATGAGCTCACCATAATTTCCGCGGGCGCACCGCGCTGACCGCCGAATCTGAACATTGGGTTCCGGTGGCTGACCTGGGGTTCAGCGCCGCGGTGCCGCTCCGGCGTCGGCGGTGATGGGTTCATAGCAGTCGTAATTGCGCTGGGCGAGGATCTTGCCGTCGCGGAATTCGAGCACGGTCGCGATATGCGCGCGCAGCACATGGCCCGCCGGGAGCTCGCCCATGGCCACCGCCGTGGTGCCCTCCCAAAGCACTTCCAGCGCAACCTGATCGCCCGCGGCGATGGCATTGAGCACTTCGA
The DNA here is from genome assembly GCF_040680615.1 of Nocardia sp. NPDC052001. Lineage (NCBI taxonomy): Bacteria > Bacillati > Actinomycetota > Actinomycetes > Mycobacteriales > Nocardiaceae > Nocardia > Nocardia sp. NPDC052001. Next base: position 647,186 of record NZ_JBFAXC010000002.1, read on the forward strand.
AGTTCTGCTCGCGCACATTCTTTCGGCCCGCCTCGGCGGCGGCGCGCAGTCCGGCGATATCGCGGACGACGCCATGGGGGAAGAGCGCGTTCGGTAGTTCGTGATGTACGGCGTCGGGGTGGAAGAACTCGGCGAGCTCGTCACCGACCGCTGATCGGGAGACGGCGCGGTGGTAGCGGACGGCGATATCGATATTGGGGTGCTGTTGCAGCCCGCATCCGCCGTGTTCGCCTCACCGCGCGCGGCCATGCCGCCGTCGCGGCCGCGCGCACCGCTCGCGCGGATCTCGATCGCTGGCTGACGGAGCGTTTCGGTACCGAGGCCCTCGCCGCCGTCCGATCCCAGCTGGCCGAATTGCTCGCCGAACTCGGCGGCACCGCGGCGGTGGCTCGCCGTGCCGTGCGCCCGCCTCGGTGAGCCGGCGACGCTGTGGCAATGGCGCAATGGCGAACCTGCACGGCCATATTGATCTTGGTTATGGTGGATTGGTGACTCGTTCGATCGATTTCACCGGTGACCCAGGATCGGGTGGATACCGGAATGACGGTGGGGGTTCGGGACGGATGCGACTCCCGGCCCAGTGAGGACTTGATCGCCGAATCCGCCCGCAAGGTATTCGCCGCACTGCCGTAGCTCGGCGAATCGGCTCAGGAAATCTGTGGGAGAGAACGCAGTTGGGCCACCGCGCGCACATCGCCCTCGATGGTGAACCAGAGGGTCTGTGCGTCGGGGGTCCGGCGGGTATGGATATCGAGGGGCTCGCCGTGCCGAATGGGTTTGTTGTATTCGAGGATGAAGCGATGCGGGCCGGCGGTGAGATCCGCTGTGTCGGAAGTGAATTCATGCACGGCATGCCAGTACGCGGTATTGGTGACGTGCTGGAAGTGGTCGATATCGGTGCGGCGCAGTGGAAAATGAGCCGGGGCGATCGGCGGCAGCGGATCGGTGAGCCATTGCCGCCAGCGCAGCCGCTGTTCCGAGGTTGTGGTGCACATCAATTCGAAGAATTTGTCGTCGACCCGTGACGGGCTCATGGTCTCTTTGTTCATATGAATCCAGAAGCCCTCGGTTTCGATGAGGCCGCCGGATTCGGAGTCGATGCGCACGCGCATGGTGCACCAGCGCGGGGATATGCCCGAACACCAGCGGCGGGTGCGGAGTTTCGCGGGCCAGGTGATCGGGCGGATCACGTCGATGACGGTGCGGCGGACAATCCAGTGCGGATGCGATTCCAGTGCGCCGCAATGCACCAGGTGGTCGACGCCCGCGTCCTGGATATGGCGTGCGATGCCGTCGATGCGCAAACCCTGGTTCTCATCCATATCGACGGTGCCCAGGCGGCCCGGGAAATCGAAGATATGGCCCGAGGACGGGACCGGGGGCAGCGGGCGCAGCATCGGATGGTCGTCCAGTGCGGGCAGCACCGGCGGCGGATCGGTGAGCTGGTTCATCATCGGCAAACCTCCGGGACATCCATCAGAGTGGGGCGGGGAGTGCGAAAGGGCTGCGGTGCCAAGAGTCCGCGGCGGCAATGCCGGGTCGCGATGAGGTCAGCGTAGTGCAGAACCGGGCGCGGGGCAGGGCGGGCCACCCGCGCGCCCGGTGGCGTGTCACCGCAGCGGGCCGAAGAAGGTTCGCAGGTCCCGGGCCAGATCGGCGGGAGCCTCCATGGCCGGGAAATGCTTACCGCGCTCGAATTCGGTCCAGTGCGCATCGGCAGGGGCGGGGACCACCCGGCGCACGGTCTCATCGGAACCGAAGATGGCGAAACCCTGGGGTGCGATCGGTGCCGAGCCCCAGTCCATCGAATGCGCCTGTTCGTAGAGAGTGTGCGCGGCGGAGGCACCGGCGCCGGTGAACCAGTAGAGGCTGACCGTGGTCAGCAGTTGATCGCGATCGATCGGGAGATCGGTCCACTGCTCGAACTTCTCCGCGATCCACGCCAATTGCAGCAGTGGGGAATCGACCAGCCCGTAGCCGATGGTCTGCGGGCGTGAGTTCTGGATCGCCAGATAGCCCGAACCCTCGCGGCGGAAGGCGTCCATACGCTCGAGAATCACCTTGTCGACCGGATCATCGGCATCGAGGCGGTCGGCCACACCGGGCAGGAAGGTGGCGACATTCGCGGCGGTCAGCGGATCGGTGACCACGTGTACGCCGAGCACATGTTCGGGATCGAGACCGCCGACCATACCGGAGACGCCGCCGCCGATATCACCGCCGTGTACGCCGTAGCGGGCATAGCCGAGCCGGTTCATCAGCTCGATCCAGGCGCGCGAGGTGCGGGCCATGGACCAGCCGGTATCCGACAGCGGGGTGGAGAAGCCATATCCCGGCAGCGACGGGGCCACCACATGGAATGCCGGACCTTCCTCCGGCTCGGTGAGCGGCCCGATCAGATGCCTGAATTCGGCGATCGAGCTGGGGAAACCGTGCGTGATGAGCAGGGGAGTGGCATCGGGGCGCGTCGAGCGCACATGCAGGAAATGGATCTGCTGTCCGTCGATCTCGGTGGTGAACTGCGGGAAGGAGTTGAGCGCCGCTTCCTGTGCCCGCCAATCGAATTCGGTACGCCAGTACTCGGCCAGCTCCTTCAGTTCCGCCACCGGGATACCGCGCTCCCAGCCGACGCCGGGGAGTCCGGCGGCCCAGCGGGCATGCGCCAGGCGGTCGTGCAGGTAGTCCAGCTCGGCCTGCGGGATATCGATGCGGAAGGGGCGAATCTCGGTGCTCATCAGGGGTTTTCCGTTCCTTCGAGGGGAGTGGCTTACTCGATGGGACCAACATTAGGAACGATCGCGGAAAGGTTCGTTCCGCGATCGCCGGATACCATCGGAAAATGTTGGAAACCTCCGCCCGCCTGCTGCGTTTGCTCTCGCTCCTGCAGTCCCGGCGCGATTGGACCGGACCCGAACTCGCCGAACGCCTGCGCGTCACCACCCGCACCATCCGCAATGACGTCGACCGGCTGCGCGAACTCGGCTATCCGGTCGAGGCCAAATCGGGCGTGGATGGCGGCTACCGGCTCGGTGCGGGCGGCGCGCTGCCGCCACTGCTGCTCGATGATGACGAGGCAGTCGCCGTTGCCGTCGGATTGCGCACGGCCGCAAGCAGTTCCATCGCCGGTATCGACGAGACGGCGCTGCGCGCGCTGACAAAACTGCAGCAGATCCTGCCCTCGCGATTGCGGCATCGGGTCAGCGCCTTCCAGCACACGCTGCCGGTGCCCGCCCGCGGTCCGCTGGTCGACCCGGATGTGCTGACCGTCATCGCCACCGCCTGCCGCGATCACGAACGCCTGCGCTTCGACTACGAATCGCACGGCGGTGCGTCCACCCGCCGCGAGGTCGAACCGTATCGCCTGGTCAGCCTGCGCCAGCGCTGGTATCTGATGGCGTGGGACCGCGAGCGCGACGATTGGCGCACCTTCCGCGTCGACCGCGTGCATCCGCGCACGCCGACCGGCCCGCGCTTCACCCCGCGCCCGCTCCCGCCGGACGCCGATATCGCCACCCGCGTGGAACGCTCGGTCGGCGAAGCGGTCTGGCGATTCCGCGCCCGCGTCATCGTGCATGCCCCGGCTTCGCATGTGCGCCAACGCCTCCCGATCCAGGTCGATATCGAGACACTGGGCGAGAACCGCTGCGCCTTCGAACCGGGATCGGACAATCCGCAACAGCTCGCCCTCCACCTGGGCATGCTCGGCGTGGATTTCGAGATCGTCGACTCACCCGAACTGGCCGCCGCGCTACAGGATCTGATCGGCCGCTACGAACGTGCGCTCGCCCCCGAATAGCTCGGCGGCGTTGCCGGGGGAAGGCGGAGGTGAAAGACCTGCTGTTCGATGCGGTGCGGTTCCCATTCGTACAAGTCCGGGACCTGAGAGATCGGTTAGCCTTCGGCCATGGGTGAACCTCTCGAATCGTTGCGGGCGCTGTGCACCGCGCTGCCCGAGGTGACCGAACGCCTCAGCCACGGCGAACCGACCTGGTTCGTGCGCGGTAAGAAGACCTTCGTCATGTTCGCCGACCACCATCACGACGACCGCCTCGGCTTCTGGTGCGCGGCCCCGCCCGGCGTGCAGGAGGAACTGGTCGCCGGACAACCGGACAACTACTTCCGACCGCCGTACGTCGGCCACCGCGGCTGGCTCGGCGTCTACCTGGACGTCCCCGTCGACTGGTCCGAGATCGCCGAGATAGTGCAGGACGCGTACCGGCTGATCGCCCCCAAAGCCCTGGTGGCCCAGTTGGACTCGTAGCGCGCTGGTCCCCGCCTCCTGGCAATCGCCACCCAGCCGCGAGCAGAACCCCGCACCGGAATAACGGGTGCGGTCAGCGATCGTGACTTCGCAGGCTGTAGTGGGCGTCCAGAACCGGCACGGGGTCGAGGTCGGAAATGTGGTGGCCCGCATCGCAGTGCTCGGTGAGATCCTTGCCGTCGCGGGCCTGGACTATGCGTAATTCGCGGACGAGGTCGACCAGGGATTCGGCGACCCGGGCGGCGTGACGGTAACCCGGTGCGTCGCGGTCGGCGATGATCCAGACCCGGTACGCGCCGGTGAACCAGGTGGCGTGATCCGGATGCCAGCCCTGTGCGCCACCGGCATTGCAGGTGGCGGTGAGACCGGCGTGGGTGGCGGTGAGCGCGTCGGCCTCACCCTCGCAGATGTGGATATCGCGGCCGGAGTGGACCGCGTCGAGCACATCGGGGAGATGGAAGGGCAGGTGCGCGAAACCGCCCGGGGTCCAACCGCTCTCGGTACGGCGATACTGCCGGAAGGACTTCGCGCGGCCGTTCCGATGCTCGGTGTGAACGCGGACCACGCATCCCGCCGAGCGACCGTCGGGCCAGCGGTAAAGGTAGGTCGCCACATCCTTCGGGCGGGCCAACTGGGGTCCGAGATCGCGTTTGTGGACTTCGAGGGACAGTCCCGCCTCCTGTAGCGCCCGATCGGCCAAAGCCATTGCGGGGGAGTGGGATCGGCCCGCTCCGGTCGGCGCGCGCGGGGTGTCGAAGAGATCGCGAACGCCGAGCCCGAGGCGCTCGAGCACCTGCTCATCCGGGCAGCCCGCGAAACAGCGCACCACCGTGCGCCCGCGCTGCCGGTTGTAAACGACGCCCAGCGAGGGATGGTGATGGCGGCCGTCGGACTCGTGAACGGGGCACAGGTAGGTGGTCCAGTCGGCACCGCGCCGGCCGGGACCGGATACCCGGTTCAGGGCGGTGGTGATGGTGTCCCAGGATCGGTTCGAGTCCATAGCGAAGTCCTCTCACTACCGGTGTACCCGGATCGCGGGGACTGTCAAACAGATCGAAACCCGTTGGAGTGCACGGTAAATCGTGCTTGCAGATGTGCTGGATCGGCATCTATGTGGCAATTGCACAATTAGTCAATGGAAATATGCGCATCCAAGCATGTAACTCGGGCGTGGCTCACTGTGCACCGGTGCGGTTCCGGCGGAACGTTCCTGCTCGCGACGACGGCCGCGAGCAGGGCGGAGTATCAGCGACCCGAGATGAGATCGGCCATTCGCGCGATGCGCGAGGTGTGCCCGAGGCGGTTTTCGCGGTGATCGGCCGCTCGGTAGAGGCTGTACATGAGCTGTACTCCGATCCAGCGCAAGGGTTCCGGCTCCCAGCGGCGCACCCGCCAGTTCACCCACGGTAGTGCGGTGAGCTCGGTATCCCTGCGCAGCAGGAGATCTCGCAGGGTGCGACCGGCCAGATTGGTGGTCGCCACACCGTGCCCGGTGTAGCCGCCCGCGTAGCCCAGGCCGGTGTCGTGGTCGAGGGCGATGCTGGAACACCAGTCGCGGGGGACCGCGAGCACCCCGGACCAGGCATGTGCGAGCGGGACTTCGGCTGTGGCGGGGAAGAAGTCGGTGAGCATCGCGCGCAGGACATCCACGGTCCACTGCCGAGTCTGCCCGTCCGCATCGATGCGACTGCCGTATCGGTACGGCTTACCGCGTCCGCCGAAGGCGATCCGGCCGTCCGCCGTGCGCTGGGCGTACATGTAGTAGTGCGCCATATCGCCCAGCAATTCGCTGTCCTGCCAGCCGATTTCGCGCCACATCGCCTCGGGCAGCGGTTCGGTGACGATCATCGAACTGTTCATCGGCAGCCAATCGCGATGGCTGGAAGCGAAAGTCGCGGTGAAGCCCTCGGTCGCGCGGATGACGTAGTCGGCGGTGACGGTGCCGCGCGCGGTGATCGCGGCGGCCGAGCTGGACGCCGTGCGCGGTCGTATGGATTCCACCGTGGTGTTCTCGTGAATCCGCACCCCGAGCGCTCGCACCGTATCGGCAAGTCCGCGTGCGAGTTTCGCGGGCTGCACGCGCGCGCAGTGCGGTGTCCACAGTGCCCCGGTGGCTCCGGCGATGCGGATTCGGTCGTCGGCGGCGACGGTCATGAGATCGTCCTCGCCCCAACCCCATTCGCGCGCATGCGCCAGGGTGTCGCCGAGTCGCGCCCGCTGTGCGTCGTTGCGGGCGACGGTCAGCTGTCCGCTCTTGATCACATCGGCGTCGATACCCTCGGCCGCCGCCACCCGCACGATCTCGTCGACGGTGTCGAACATGGTGCGCTGCAACCGCACCGCGGCATCGCGGCCGTGTACGCGGGCGTACGCCTGCGCCGATCCCGCTATCTCTCCGACAACCCAGCCGCCATTGCGGCCGGACGCGCCGTATCCGGCGAATTCCTTCTCCAGCACCACGATTCGCAGGTCCGGTTGTGCCTGTTTCAGATAGTAGGCCGTCCACAATCCGGTGTATCCGGCTCCGATAACGCACACGTCGGCCTGGGTGTGCCCGGACAGCGGGGCTCCCGGGTCGACGGGGGCGAGTTCACGGAACCAATACGACACCGAACCATTGACAAAGGACATATCAGACATCCTGAGCTATCTCCGAGCATTCGGCCACCGGCATTTTCAGATGGTCCCGGGGAGTGGGAACCGGCCGGGCGCGCGATGCGGCGGGCGCGCCGGATTGGCGCATGAAAACTCTTGGTGCACAGGAATAGTGAATATCCACAATCCCGGTACATCCCGGGCGTGTCGGGCGGTTTGCCCGCCAGAATGATCGACATGGTTGCGACAGGGGGTAGGGCAGACGTGTGCGATACGGACGGCGCCGGGGTGGTGGTGGCCGCGCCGGCGGGCAGTGCTGTCCCCGGTGTGGACATCGCCCGCTATCCGCTGGACTCGCCCGGCGGCGCCGGGTGGAACGCCGCGGTGGCGGCCGCGCGCGCCGAGTTGGCCGCCGACGGCTGCACCGTACTGCGCGGTTTCATTCGGCCCGATGAGGTCGAGACCATGCGCACCGAGGGCGTGGCGCTCGCACCGCACGCCTACTACACGGTCGAGAACGTCAACGCCTACAACATCCCGATCGATGCCGACCTACCCGCCGATCATCCCGGCCGCATTGTGCTGCGACGTGGAAACGCCTTCGTCGCAAGGGATCTGATCCCGCGCGCGGCGCTCATCCACCGGCTCTACACCGATGCGCGCTTCCAGCGTTTCATCGCCGATTGTTTCGGCCTGGACGCGCTGCACGAGTACACCGATCCACTGGCGGGCCTGTGCCTCAATGTCGTTGCGCCCGGTATGTCGCATCCGTGGCATTTCGACACCAATGAGTTCACCGTCAGCATGCTCACCCAGGAGCCGGAAGCCGGTGGGGTGTTCGAATATTGCCCGAATATTCGCTCCCGCGAGGCCGAGCACCTCGACGATGTGCGCGCGGTGCTCACCGGTCACGGTGACCACCTCATCCGGCGGCTGGAACTACGCCCCGGCGACCTGCAACTGTTCCAGGGGCGGTTCTCGCTGCATCGCGTCGCGCCCGTCGGCGGTACCGTGCAGCGGCATTCGGCGATCTTCGCCTACAGCGATTCCCAGGGCGTCATCGGCACCGCCGAGCGCACCCGGCAACTGTTCGGGCGCGTGCTGCCCGATCATCTCGCGGCCGATGCTGTCCGCGGCGACCGCCTGCTCGACTGAGAAGAGGACCACGTGCCGGTTTCCTTACACAGCACTGGGAAAGCGTCGTTCGACGATATCTATGAGAGCCCCGACCCTCGTGCGTACTACGCCCGAATGTCCGAATTGGACTATCGGATACCGGAACTGGCGAAACCACACTTCCAGCAGCTGCTGGCCGACCATCACGCGGCCACCGGCATCACGAGCCCGACCGTGCTCGATATCGGCTGTTCGTACGGGGTGAACGCGGCCCTGCTGCGCCTGGACACCACCATGTCCGACCTGTTCGACAGTTACGCCGAACCCACCCCGCCCGATCTGCTGGCCCGCGACCGCGCTCGCCTGGCCGAGGAGGATCAGCTACCCGGTGTCCGATTCCTGGGTATGGACGCCTCCGGTGTCGCGCTGGACTACGCCCGCAATGCCGGACTGCTGCACGACACCGTGCACGCGGATCTGGAGGCGGGCGATCCCACCGAGGCCCAGCGCCGCGTCCTGGCGACCGCCGATCTGGTGATCTCCACCGGCTGCGTCGGCTATGTCACCGAGCACACCCTGCTGCGGGTGGCCCGCGCCCATGGTGGAAAGCTGCCCTGGATGGCGCATTTCGTGCTGCGCATGTTCTCCTTCGATCCGATAGCCGCACATCTGGCCGCACTCGGCTATCACACCGAACTCGCGCCCGGCGCCTTCCGGCAACGCCGGTTCGCCTCGCCGGAGGAGCAGGCGCAGGTGTGTAATGCACTGGCGGCCAATGGAATCGATACACAAGGCTACGAATCCGATGGCTGGCTCTACGCCCAGCTCCACCTGTCCCGCCCGAACCTATCCTTCGACCACGAGGACCTGCATTGAGCGAACGGACCTTCGCCTACGACGATCAGCTGCCGCGGGTGCCGCTCCCCACTTTGGAGGAGAGCTGCACTCGCTTCCTGCACTGGTCCGCGCCGCTGCTCTCCAGCGACGAGTACGCCGCCACCGCGGCGGCCGTCGAGGATCTGCTGCGCCCCGACAGCCCGGCCCGCACCCTGCACGCGGACTTACAGCGGTTCGACGCCGAACCCGGCGTCGGCAGCTGGCTGGACGAATTCTGGCCCTCGCGCTACCTCGGGCGCCGGGACCGAATCGCGTTGAACGCCAACTTCTTCTTCCTGTTCCGCGATGACACCGTGCTCGCGTCCTCCACCTCCGCCGGACAGGCGGAGCGGGCCTCGGCACTGGTCACCGCGGCGGTGAACTACAAACTGCGCCTCGATGCCGAGGAGATCCCGCCGGTCACCCAGCGCGGGCAGAAACTCAATATGGCGCAGAACAAGTTCCTGTTCTCCGAGACCCGGATTCCGGGTGCTCCGCAGGACACCGTGCGAGTGCCGTACACCGATGAATGGCCGGGGCCGTCGCAGGCGCGCCATATCGTGGTCCTGTACCGCGGCAACATGTTCCGGATGGATGTACTCGGCGCGGACGGCGTGCCGTACAGCCCGGAGGATCTGACCGCCGGACTGCTCGGGGTCATGAAGGCCGGATCGCGGCGCGCACCGGTGAACACCTCGGCCGGACACCTCACCACCCTGGCGCGCAAGGATTGGGCCCCGCTGTACCAGCAGTTGCGGCCGGTCAACGCCGCGGCGTTCGAGACCATCGAAACCGCGCTGTTCTGCCTCTGCCTGGAGGATTTCAGCCCGCGCGACACCCTGCACGCGTGCGATCAACTCCTGCACGGGGACAGCGGTAATCGCTGGTTCGACAAGGCGGTGTCGTTCATCGTCTTCGCCGACGGCCGGACCGGTATCAATGTCGAGCACTGCGGGCTGGACGGCACCACCATCCTGTCGTTCGTGGACACGCTGCTGGAGACCTCGGTCGCCGACCACGCCGCGCAATCCGGGGCGCAGCCGCAGGGTCTGCCCGCCGCCGAACCCATCGAGTTCACCCTCGATGCGGCGCAGCGGTCGGTGACCTCGGCCGCGGCGGCGTCGTTCTCGCAGTTCGCGCTGGACACCGCCACCAGTACGGTGTCCTTCGATTTCGGCACCGGGCATATCAAAACCCTCGGTATTTCCCCGGATGCCTTCGCGCAGTTGAGCTATCAGCTCGCGCATCGGCGCAGCAAGGGCCTGACGGGCGCGACCTACGAGTCGATCGCGACCCGGCAGTTCCGCAACGGCCGCACCGAGGCCATGCGCGTGGTGACCCCGGAGATCCTGGAATTCATTGCCGCCATGGAGAATCCGGCCGCCGATGACGATCGCAAGCGCGAAGCCGTGCGGGCGGCCGCCACCGCGCATGTGCGACGGGCGCAGGAGTGCCAGCGCGGGGAGGCACCCGAACAGCACCTGTGGGAACTCGAATGGATTCAGCGGCGGCGCGGTGAGCAGCTCGGTGCGACCGAGCCGATGGCGTTCTACGACAGCCCCGGCTGGAAGATCACCCGCGATGACTATCTGAGCACCAGTTCGGCTCCGTCGGTGAACATCCAGTACTTCGGTTTCGGATCGACGAGCCCGACCTGCATCGGTATCGCGTACGTGCTGCTGCCCGATCGCTGGAACCTCTACCTGGCCACCCCGAAGTCCGTGGCACAGCAGATGCACGACTTCGCCGCTCAACTGCGCACGGCCGCAGCGGAATTGGAGAAGCTGCTGGCCGGATGAGTTCGGAGCCCGCCACTGCTGTCTGATTTGTCGGTAACGTGACAATCGTGATTACGCTCAAGAAAGAAGACGGCGCAGCGGATCTCGGCGGCATCACCAAGATGAGCGTCGGGGTCAGCTGGGATCCCTCCTCGGGCAGCAGTGGTGGACTACTCGGTATCGCTCGGCGCAAAAAAGGCGTCGACCTGGATTTGATCGCGGTGCTCATGCAGGGCAGCGAACCCGTGCGGTTCGCCGGCCTGGATTCCCTCGACCCCTTCGGCAACGGTTCGGTGCAGCACACCGGCGATGAGCAGACCGGCGCGGCCTCCGGTGACGATGAGACCGTGCACGTCACCTTCGCCAATGTGCCGCCCGCCATCGACGGCATCATCTTCGTCGCGGCCGCCTTCAAGAAGGGCAGCAGCTTCGAGAAGGCCAACAATGTGTCCTTCAAGATCTACGACGCGACCGGTGGCAGCACCCAGCAGGTCGCCGATATCTGGCCGTCGCTGCTCGGCGCGGATAATGCCAATGCCATCGCCCGCGCCTTCCGCAACGGCCCGGCCTGGCAGCTCGAGGTGCTCGACCGCAAAGGCAAGGTGAAGCAGGGCGATATGCAGGCCCTGCTGCGATTCGCCATGGCCTGACCTGGGATTCGCTCCGGTCCGGGTGGTTCCCGCCGTGCGGGTGAACCGCCCGGACCGGCCGGTTCATGGGGCAGGGGTGGCGATCTGCGACAATCACTTACCGTGAAATCTTTCGAAGCCCTGTTCGCCGAGCTACAGGATCGTGCAGTAAACCGCCCCGAGGGGTCCGGAACCGTCGCCGCTCTGGACGCCGGTGTACATGCGCAGGGCAAGAAGGTACTGGAGGAGGCCGGCGAAGTATGGCTGGCCGCGGAACATGAGAGTGACGAGTCGCTGTCGGAGGAGATCTCCCAGCTGCTCTATTGGGTTCAGGTGCTGATGGTGGGCCGCGGTCTGCGGCTCGAAGACGTGTACCGACATCTGTGATGCGCCGTTTCACCGCACAGCCCGTGCGGCCGACAACCCCGCGTCCACTGTCCTCACGTCCCCCCACCCGTCCCGAAAGGAATATCTATGCTTCGCGTCGCCGTCCCAAATAAGGGCTCGCTGTCCGAATCCGCCGTCGCCATCCTCGCCGAGGCCGGTTACCGCGGCCGCAAGGACGCCCGCGATCTGAGCGTGCTCGACAATGCCAACCAGGTCGAGTTCTTCTTCCTGCGCCCCAAGGACATTGCGATCTACGTCGGCTCCGGTGAGCTCGATCTCGGCATCACCGGGCGCGATCTCGCCCTGGACTCCGGCGCGCCCGTACAGGAGCGCCTGGCCCTGGGCTTCGGCAACTCCAGCTTCCGCTACGCCGCCCCCGCGGGCCGCGAATGGAAGGTCGAGGATCTCTACGACAAGCGCATCGCCACCTCGTACCCCAATCTGGTGCTCAGCGATCTGAAGTCGCGCGGCATCGAGGCCGAGGTCATTCGCCTCGACGGCGCGGTCGAGATCTCGATTCAGCTCGGTGTGGCCGATGCCATCGCCGATGTGGTCGGCTCCGGTCGCACCCTGCGTCAGCACAACCTGGTCGCGTTCGGCGATTCGCTCTGCGACTCCGAAGGTGTGCTCATCGAGGCCAAGGGCGCGGATCAGCGCAATAGGGCCCGCAACCAGCTGGTGGCGCGTATCCAGGGCGTGGTATTCGCCCAGCAGTACCTCATGCTCGATTACGACTGCCCCAAGTCGCTGCTCGACGCGGCCGTGGAGATCACCCCGGGTCTCGAGTCGCCGACGATCGCACCGCTGAGCGATCCGGAGTGGGTCGCGGTCCGTGCGCTCGTGCCGCGCAAGAATGGCAACGAGCTCATGGACAAGCTGGCCGATCTCGGTGCGAAGGCCATCCTGGCCACCGATATTCGCTCCTGCCGAGCGTTCTGATCGGTCGCGTCCGCGCGAAGTAGCGAACGCGGAATAGCCGAAATAGCCTCGCCCGCCGCGTTTTCGCGGCGGGCGATGGTGTGTTCGATGCTCAGTCGGCCGTTTCGGTGAGGACGGTGATGGTGTCGGGAGCGGCGATGGCCGGATACGGCGGCGGGGTGCCGCCGAACTCCGGGCACAGCGGTTTGAAATCGCAGTACTGGCAGAGCCAGGATCGGCTGGGCGGGAAATCGCCTGTCTTGGAGGCGGATTCGATGGCCTGCCAGAGCGCGGAGACAATACGTTCGAACCGTAGCAACTCTTCGGCATCGGGTTCGTAGCTCAGGGTTTGTTCATCGGCGAGGTACATGAGCCGTAGTTCGGCCGGGGCCGCGCCGAGGGTTCGCATCAGCACCAGGGCGTAGAACTTGAGCTGGAACAGCGCCCGGGTTTCGCGTTCCGGGCTGGGGGAGCGGCCGGTCTTGTAGTCGATGACGTGCAGTAATCCATCGGGGGACCGGTCGATTCGATCCACGAAACCGCGCAGCGGAGTGCCATCGGGCAGATCGGTCTCGATGAACGCCTCGAGCGATTGCGGTTCGAAGGCGGTGGGATCCTCGAGGTTGAAGTAGACCCGCACCAGGTCGTACGCCTCGGCCAGGAAGCCGGGCAGTTCCTCTTCGGCTATCAGATCGATGGTTTCGGGGCGCGATTCCAGCAGGCGGGTCCAGGCGGGCGCGATCAGATCACCGGCGTGTGCCAGATCGCGTTCGGGCGCGGGCAGTCCGAACAGCGCCTCGAGCACCGCGTGCACGAGCGTGCCGCGCACCGCGACCCGGGCGGGGGCCTCCGGGATCTTGTCTATCGCACGTAGCCGATACTTGAGTGGGCACTGTTTGAAATCCATTGCGCGCGAAGGTGAGAGTGCGAGCCTGCGCGGCTGGGCGCCCGCTGAGTCCGGGGTAGTGATCGCGGGTACCGACATACCTGGCAGGCTAAACGCAGGCACCGACAAGGTGCGAACCTGATTCACGCAGCAAAATCGCAGCGACTTTCGGCATGCGCCGGGGTCGAACCAGAACGGAGATTCATGACGGCCAGACGGACCGGGCCTTTCCAGATCGGCGACCGGGTGCAGCTGACCGACGCCAAGGGACGCAAGTTCACCGTGATCCTGGCGCAGGGCGGCACCTTCCACACGCATGCGGGCGAGATCGCCCACGACGATCTGATCGGCGCGGATGAGGGCAGTGTGGTCACTTCCGCCAAGAACACCGCCTACCTCGCGCTGCGGCCGCTGCTGACCGACTATGTGCTGTCCATGCCGCGCGGCGCGGCGGTCATCTACCCCAAGGACGCCGCGCAGATCGTGCACGAGGGCGATATCTTCCCCGGCGCGACCGTGCTCGAGGCCGGCGCGGGCTCCGGCGCGCTGACCTGTTCGCTGCTGCGCGCGGTCGGCCCGGAGGGCAAGGTCGTGTCCTGGGAGATCCGCGAGGATCACGCCGAACACGCCGTCCGCAATGTCGAGCGTTTCTTCGGTGAGCGCCCGGACAACTGGGAACTGACCCTCGGCGATGTCGCCGAGTACTCCGGCCCGCAGGTGGACCGGGTCATCCTGGACATGCTCAAGCCCTGGGACACCCTGGACGCGGTCGCCAAGGCGCTGGTCCCGGGCGGTGTGCTGATGGTCTATGTGGCCACCACCACGCAGATGTCCGAGGTGGTCGAGCATCTGCGCCGCCAGGAATGCTGGACCGAACCCCGCGCCTGGGAATCCATGGTCCGCGGCTGGCATGTGGTCGGCCTGGCCGTGCGCCCGGAGCACCGCATGCAGGGTCACACCGCGTTCCTGGTGACTGCCCGCCGCCTCGCCGACGGTGTGGTCGCGCCCAAGCCGCAGCGTCGCGCCGGTAAGGGCTGACACCGCGAATCGGCCTGCCTCGCATGCTTTTCAACACGATGTGCCCCCTTTCCGCTTGGAAAGGGGGCACATTCGTGTGTTCCGGGCCGAGAGTTTTTCAGCCCGTGCGGGTTTTCACCCCGTGCGAATCAGCAGGGGGCGCGGCCCATCGACAGGATGGTGCAGGCGGTGCTCTCCGAGAGCTGCCAGCCCGCGGCGGTGTGCTGCCAGGACATCGGCACGCCCGGCATGGTGCCGTGCGGGGAGATGACCGCGACCGAGGCATTGGCGTTATCGCCGTCGACCTGGATGTTCGAGACGCCGAAGCCGATCTTGCCGTAATTGCCCAGCTTCGAGGTCATGGTGTCGATATTGCTCGCGCGCCGATCGCCGCCCACCATGAGCTGCTCCTTGTCGACCGTGGCGATATTCGGGTCGACGAAGCGTTCCAGGGTGGACCGCAACTCCTCCGGCGAGGGCGCGGGGGAATCGGCGTTGGCGAGTCCCGCACCCGAGACGAGCGCGAGACTCGCGCCGAGGGCGGCCAAACAGATGCGGGCGGAGCGAGCGAGCATGAGCGGTCGAGCCTTTCGATCGGAGCGGTTACTGCTGGGTTTACGGCTGACAGGCGGCGCGCGCCATACCGAGGATGGTGCACGCGCCGGCATCGGCGAGCTTCCAGGTGCCGTCCACGTACTGGAACGACATCGGTACATCGGCCATGGTGCCGTGCGGGGACACCACCGAGACCTTGGCATCGGCCTTATCGCCGGTCTGCTTGATTTCGCCGACGGTGAAAGACACCGCGTAATGCGCCAGACCCTGGTTCATTGTCTCGATGAGCGCGATTCGCTTGTCTCCGTCGACAACGAGTTTCGCCTTGTCCGCGGCGGGTTTCGCCGGATCCGCGAACGCGGTCAGCACGCCCTGGAGCTGCTCGGCGGTGGGTGCGGGGGCGGTGGCCGCCTTGGTCACCGCGGCCGAGGTGGTGGCCGCGGAGTCGGTGGAGGTCTTGTCATCCGAGCCGCAGCCAGCCAGGGTTGCGGTAACGGCGAGGGCCGCCGCAACGGTAGCCACGGAAACACGAAGCGTCCGCGAGGCGTTGCGCATACCAGAAGTTCGACTGGTGGGAAGGAGCATCAACGGCACCCTTTCGGATCGGCCGGTGATTAACTCACCGGAAACATGTTAGGGCAGGCTAACATGTCCGTCCGGTCCGCTAGCCGCAGCCTAGATGTGATCACGACGAAACCATGTCGGAAAGCGAGAACGAGTATCGCCCGGTAGCGTTGATAGACCGGGACTGGGAGGAGCAGCATCATGAGCCCCAACGAACATTCGGACTCGGCGGCCTGGAGGGAACTCGAGGCCGTCCGCGCCGAGGCGGCTGCACTCCGGAGGCAACTCGCCGACTCGCCGGATCGCTCACGGGAATTGGAAGCGCGCGTTGATTCGCTGACAATTCGCAACACCAAACTCATGGACACCCTCAAGGAAGCGCGACAGCAACTCGTCGCTCTCCGTGAGGAAGTCGATCGGCTCGGTCAGCCACCGAGCGGTTACGGCGTTCTGCTTGGTGTATATGACGATCAGACGGTCGACGTGTTCACCTCAGGACGCAAGATGCGCTTGACGTGCTCGCCGAATATCGACACCGACACCCTCATCTACGGTCAAACCGTGCGTCTCAACGAGGCACTGACCGTGGTCGAGGCGGGCAAGTTCGAATCAATCGGCGAAATCGGCACGCTGCGCGAGATTCTCGACGACGGCCGTCGAGCACTGGTTGTCGGTCATGCCGACGAGGAGCGAGTGGTGTGGCTGTCCGGCCCGCTCTCCGCGCTCGTCGACGTGGACGATATGGAAGATCCGGATCGCCCCATTCGCAAACTGCGCCCGGGTGATTCGCTGCTGGTCGATACCAAGGCCGGTTTCGCCTTCGAGCGAATCCCCAAGGCAGAGGTCGAGGATCTCGTGCTGGAGGAGGTGCCCGATGTCGATTACCACGATATCGGCGGCCTCGGGCGCCAGATCGAGCAGATCCGCGATGCGGTGGAATTGCCGTTCCTGCACAAGGATCTGTTCCGCGAGTACGCGCTGCGGCCGCCCAAGGGTGTGCTGCTCTACGGCCCGCCCGGTTGCGGTAAGACGTTGATCGCCAAGGCTGTGGCGAATTCGCTGGCGAAGAAGATCGCCGAGGCGCGCGGTGAGGATGCCAAGGAAGCCAAGTCGTTCTTCCTGAACATCAAGGGCCCCGAGCTTCTGAACAAGTTCGTCGGTGAGACCGAGCGTCATATTCGGATCATCTTCCAGCGGGCTCGGGAGAAGGCCTCCGAGGGCACCCCCGTGATCGTGTTCTTCGACGAGATGGATTCGATCTTCCGCACCCGCGGTTCGGGTGTCTCCTCCGATGTGGAGACCACCGTTGTGCCGCAGCTGCTTTCGGAGATCGACGGCGTCGAGGGCCTGGAGAACGTCATCGTCATCGGCGCCTCCAACCGCGAGGACATGATCGACCCGGCCATCCTGCGGCCCGGCCGCCTGGACGTGAAGATCAAGATCGAGCGCCCGGATGCCGAAGCGGCACAGGACATCTTCTCCAAGTACCTCACCGAGACGCTGCCGCTGCACGCGGACGATCTCGCCGAATTCGATGGTGAGCGCGCCAAGTGCGTGAAGGCCATGATCGAGCGGGTGGTGGACCGGATGTACGCCGAGAGCGAGGACAACCGCTTCCTGGAGGTCACCTACGCCAACGGTGACAAGGAAGTCCTGTACTTCAAGGACTTCAACTCCGGCGCCATGATTCAGAACATCGTGGACCGCTCCAAGAAGTACGCCATCAAATCGGTTCTGGAATCGGGCAACCCGGGTCTGCGCATTCAGCACCTCTACGACTCCATCGTGGACGAGTTCGCTGAGAACGAGGACCTGCCCAACACCACCAATCCCGATGACTGGGCTCGCATCTCGGGCAAGAAGGGCGAGCGGATCGTCTACATCCGCACCCTGGTGACGGGCAAGAACGCCTCCGCCAGCCGCGCCATCGACACCGAGTCGAATACGGGTCAGTACCTGTAGATCGGAATCGTCAGGGGCGCGCCACCATTGGTGGCGCGCCCCTTTCGTATTTCCGGACCGGCGGGTTCGATATCGCATGCGGGTTTGTACCGTGCGGCGTATCGTATGCAGGCACGCCGCCACGGTCGCTGTGGTCGGCGAGAGCGTGTCGCGGGGGAGGGGTCCGGGTGCAATTCGCCCAGGGCAGTGTGGTTTCCGGCTATGTCATCGAGCGGGAGCTCGGCAGCGGCGGGATGGGTACGGTCTACCTCGCCCGGCATCCCCGTTTGGATCGGTTCGACGCGCTGAAGGTGCTGTCCGCCGAACGCAGCGGCGATGCCAACTTCCGATCCGGGTTCTTTCGTGAGGCCGAAATCGCCGCGCGCCTGCAACATCCGAATCTGGTGACGATTCACGATCGCGGCGAGCAGGACGGGCGGCTGTGGATCGCCATGCAGTATATCGCCGGGACGGATCTCGCCGGGCTGCTGCGGCAGGGTCCGCTCGATATCGAACGAGCGCTGCGCATTCTGGACGAGACGGCGGCGGGGCTCGACGAGATACATCGTGTCGGACTGCTGCATCGGGATGTGAAGCCCGCGAATATCTTGATCGCCCCGTCGAACGGTGGCGCGGAGCGGGTGCTGGTAACCGACTTCGGGATCGCCCGCGCCGCAGACGATTCCGCCACGCTGTCCGTACACGGCACGGTCGGGACGCTCGCGTACGCCGCGCCGGAACAGCTCGCCGGAGATCCGGTGGATCGCCGGGCCGACGTGTACGCCCTGGGTTGCACGCTGTACCAGATGCTCACCGGCACAGTTCCATTCCGGCGGGAGGGTGCGGGCGCGATCATCTACGCGCATCTGCACGATCCGCCGCCCCTTGTCTCGCAGCATGATTCGGCCTTGCCCAAGGCCCTGGACCGGGTGATCGCGACCGCTATGGCGAAACAGCCGGGGGATCGCTTCGAGAGCTGTGGCGCGTTCGCGGCCGCGGCGCGCGATGCCGTCTACGGCAGGGTGCGAACCTCGGCTCGATCGCGTCGACCGTGGCTGCTCGGTGCCGCGATCATCGCCCTGGTCGCCGCCGTCGCGGTGGCCGCGGCGCTCGTCACGAGCAGGGACGACGGTGCGGGGGCGCGGAAGTTCCTGGCAGTCGATCCCGCGAGTGTCGATCCGGATCGCTGGGGCGTGTACGGGTATATCGCCGAGCTGTTTCCCCGATTGCTCCCGCCCTCGCAGATCGGCGCGGGCTATCAGGAATTGTCCATCTGCCAGCCCATGGATGAGGGCGATCACCAGATCTCACTCTTCACCACGGTCGCCGAGGTGCGAATGGTGTGTCTCGGCAATCGTGATCCGGTGGAGGGCGTCGATGTGGTGTGCCGGACCGATCGAAAGGCGATTCTGCCCGGTCCGCTGCTCGACACCGTCGAGGGCGATGAATCCTGGCAGCGGTCCTCCGGCAAGGGGCATGTGTTCTGGGGGCACAGCCTGGATTCGGAGATCTTCATCTCGCATCCGCTGGGGCAGCCGATCGGTTTCCTCGAGGTGCTGTTCGAGGATTCGTATCGGAACTTCTGCCGGATACAGGTGGTGGGCGGGACCGGCGGCGCGGAACTGCGCGATCGCTGGTGGCGGGATGCGCCGCTGTGAGGGGGACGACCGTGCGGAGCGGTCACGTCCGTGTGCTGTTCGCCGTCGCACTCATGGTGCTGACGGTGGGCTGCACCGTTTCGGGGAAGCCGGAACCCGAACATGTCGACCTGGCGGCGCTGGATATGGGTCGCTACGGCAGCGTTCCGCTGGCGACTCCGGTGAACGACGCCGAGCGCTATGGCCGGGTACTGGAATCCGTGCGGCTCGGTGAGGCTCTGCTCGATCCGGTCGAAGCCGATCCGGCCCTGAACGTTCTGCTCGAGGGTGACAGTGTGGTACCGCTGCCGACTCCGGCGACGGCCACGGTGCTGCTGTCGGACGCGGTGCGTCCGGTACTGGAGCGTGAGGGCATGGTGGCCGGTGTGGCGACGGGCGCGCGCGATCGCGATTCGGCGACGGGCGCGGTGCGGGTCGGCGGGATGCGCCAACTGGTCGCGGTGGTGCTGCGCTTCGGCGATGCCGAGGCGGCGCGGCGGGCCGCCCGGGAAATCGATGCCGCGGACGCGGCGGTGAGCGCCGAGAACGTGGCGGTGAGCATCCCGGATCATCCTGGCGCGTACGGTCATTGGCGTCCCACCGCACCCACGCTGGCGGCGACGCTGGCAGAGGGTTCGTACGTGATCAGTCTGCTCGTGGCACATACCACCACCGATCTGGGCGCCCTGACGGACTTGGCGCACAAGGCTTTCAACGCGCAGTTGCCGCGCCTGCGAGAGTTCGTCGCCACCCCGCCGGAGCGTCTGACCCAGCTCGCGCTGGACCGGGACGGCATGCTCGCGCGCATGGTGCCGGAAGCACCCCGGCGCTGGACGTATCCGGCGGTGGCCATGACGACCACGCAGCGGATCGCGGGCTGGCAGGGCGGGTTGAATCCGGTGGGCATCGTTTTCGGGCCGCGCGCCACCTACCTGTCGTTCAAGCGCACCGCGGACGGGGGGATGGTCACGGACGCGGCGCAGAGCAAGCGAGATGCGTTCGCGCTCACCGGAACGACCGCGCTCATCCGATTCACCGATGTGAAGTCCGCCCGGTCCGCGTACGCCCGGGCGGTGCGCACCGATGTGGCGGCCGATGTCATACCGGGCCCTATCGGGCTGGCGGATGCGCAGTGCAAGCAGGCGTCCGACAAGCCTCCGATGGACACCGCCAGATTCACCTGCCGTGTTCTCTACGGCCGCTATATCGCGGTGCTGTCGGGTGCCGAGCGGACGAACACGCTACAGCGAGTCGCGGCACAGTACGGTCTGCTGGCGAGGGGCGACTAGCGCCATGGTGCGAATACTGAGTGCGGGAACGGTTTTCGCGGGATACCGGATAATCCGTATGCTCGGCAGCGGCGGCATGGGCGTGGTGTACCTGGCCGAACATCCGCGACTGCCGCGCGCCGATGCGCTCAAAGTGCTTGCCGCGGGCGATGAACCGGAGTTCCGCGCCAGATTCGCGCGGGAAGCCGATGTGCTGGCGCGGCTCGACCACCCGAATATCGTCGCGATCCGGGACCGCGGGGTCGAGGACGATTCGCAATGGATCGCAATGCAATTCGTCGATGGTGAGGATGCCGCGCAACTCATCGCCCGCCATCCGGGCGGTATCACTCCGGAATCGGCGGTGCGTATCGTCACCGACGCCGCCCGCGGACTGGACGAGGCGCATCGAGCCGGGGTGCTGCATCGGGACGTGAAACCGGCGAACATACTGTTGGAGTCACGCCCGGACGGTCCGCCACGGGTCTACGTCACCGATTTCGGGATTGCCGGTACGGCCGCGGAGTCCACCGTCCTGACCGATACCGGAACGATCCTGGTGACCCTCGCCTACGCCGCACCCGAACAGTTCACCGGGGTTGCCCGGGATCATCGGGCGGACGTGTACGCGCTGGGCTGCACCCTGTTCGAGCTGCTGACCGGTGCCAAGCCGTATCCGCACGCGGATGTCGTGCGGATCATGCGGGCGCATCTGACCGATCCGCCGCCCCGCCCGAGCGCGCACAATCCCGCTCTCCCGGCCGCACTCGACGAAGTGATCGCCTGTGCCCTGGCCAAGCGTCCAGATTCCCGGTATCGCTCATGCGGGGAACTGGCGGCGGCGGCCGCGGCGGCCTTCGATACGCCGAATGTCGGTGCCGCTGTGGCGCCCCTCCCCGCGCAGGTCCCGGCAATCGATCGGCCGCGTCGACGGCGCGCGATCCGAGCGCCGGTGGTCCTGGCCGTGGTCGTCGCGCTGGCGCTGGCGGGTGTGGGTTGGTTCGGATTCGCCGGGCGCACAGCGCATTCGCGCCCGAGTGCCGCCGCGCCGACCACGGCAGCGAGTCCCGTCCCGACCGTGACCTCGTCGGGTCAGGCGGGGCTGACCTGGGGTGCGTACGCGTTCATCGTGGCGGCGTTTCCGAAATTGCTGCCCGTGAGCCCCGTGGCCGGTGGATATCAGGGGATTCGGTGCCAGGTTGTGGACAAGGAGTGGAAGATGCTCGATCCGAATGTCCGGCCCGAGACGCTGGCCAGAATATTCTGCCGGGGCGATAAGAATCCGCTCAATACCCTGGCGGTGATTTGCAATACCAGTCGCACGCCGACCTCGCTGCGCGGATACCTGGGACAGGTGCAGCTCGGCGACACCCGTTGGCAGCGCGGCGCGGACAGCGGCCGAATCGTCTGGGGGAACGAGTCGATCGACGATTCGGATATGGGTTCGCTGGAGGTCGGATTCGACGATCCGGCGCGGAACTTCTGCTATCTGTCGGCTTTCGGCGGGGCGAACGGGCAGGAACTGGTGGATCGCTGGTGGCGCGATGTGCCGCTGTGAGGGGATGAGGTTCGACGGTGGTGGAGTTGCGTCCGGGCTCGGTATTCGGCGACTACCGGATAGAGCGGGTACTGGGCGGTGGCGGCATGGGAACCGTCTACGCGGCCCGGCATCCGCGCCTGCCGCGAGTGGACGCGCTCAAGGTGTTGTCGGCCGAACACGGTGACGATGTCGAGTTCCGGGCCAGATTCGCGCGCGAAGCGGATCTGACCGCGCGCCTGAATCACCCGAATATCGTCGCCGTCCATGATCGTGGGGTGGCGGAGGGGCGGTTGTGGATCGCCATGCAGCTCATCGACGGAACCGATGCCGCCGCCCTGCTGCGCCGGGGCGCGCTCGAACCGGAACGAGCGCTGCGTATTGTCAAGCAGGCGGCATCGGGACTGGATGAGGCGCATCGCGCGGGTGTAGTGCATCGAGACGTGAAACCGGCGAACCTACTGGTGGAATCTCGTCCAGGACAACCGGATCGGGTGCTCGTCACCGATTTCGGCATCGGTCGCGGTGCGGGCGGCACGGTGCTCACCGAGACCGGGACGGTGCTCGCCACGCTGGCGTACGCGGCTCCGGAACAGCTGGCCGCGGCCGCGATCGATGCGCGCACCGATGTGTACGCGCTCGGCTGCACGCTCTACGAACTGCTGACCGGTGCGAAACCCTTCCCGCGCCCGTCCGCGGTCGCGGTCATGCACGCACACCTGATGGATCCGCCGCCGCGGCCCACCGCGCTGAATCCGGCACTGCCGCAGGCGATCGACGATGTCATCGCCCGCGCCCTGGCCAAGCGGCCCGAGCACCGCTATCGGAGTTGCGGTGCCCTGGCCGCCGCTGCCGCCGCGGCATTGGGCATGGATGAGCCGGTCGTCCGACGGTATGGCGGATCGGCCGGTGGCGGTCAGGATCGGACCGCGATCACGTCGCCGTGGTGGGGGATTCGTGGTCGGCGCGGTCTCGCCGTCGGGGCGGTGCTGTCGGTCGCCGTACTGGGAGCCGTTGTGGCGTTGGCGATCTCGTCCGATCGGGTATCCGGTGGCGGGACTGCCGCACTCGCGACCACCGGCGCGACGAGCGGCGTGGCGGATACGGTGTCGCTGTGGGGCGGCTATTCCTATATCGCGCAAGCCTTTCCGGCGCTGTTGCCGTCCGCGCCGGAAAGTGCCGGTTATCAATCGATTCACTGTGCCGCATTGGATTCCGATAGCCGTCCGGCCGACATCGGCGTTCCGGCGACCGGCTCGAATCTGTTGTCCTGCAGCGGCAACAAGAATCCGGTGTATCTACTGACCGTGCGCTGCAATGCAGATCGCAGTGCGATGGATGCCCCGGAACTGGACTCCAAGGCGACGGGGGTCGGTGATCAGGCATGGCGGCGTGGCTCCGCGAGCGGACAGGTGCGCTGGGGTGATATGCCGAGTCCGGCCGGTGATCCGGCAGGAACGGTGGCGGTTTCGTTCGACGATGCGGCGCACCGGTTCTGCCGCCTGGTGGCCTACGGCGGTACCTCGGGTCAGGACCTTCTCGATCGCTGGTGGCGGGACGCGCCGATCTAATTCTGTTCGCGCGATATCGAATTCGCGGTGTCGAGTTCGGCGAGGATGTCGCGCAGGGTTTCGCGGCGGTCGGGGGAGAGGGTTGAGAAGAGGTCGCGGGCGGCTTGGACGCGGGCCTCGGACATGCGGGTGAGCAGGGTGCGGCCCGCGTCGGTGAGTTCTACGAGGGTGGCGCGGCGGTTGGTGGGGTCGGGGGTGCGGGTGAGCAGGCCCGCGGCTTCCAGGGCGTCCACGACGGTGGTGGCGGAGCGGGGGACGATGCCCAGGCGCTCGGCGAGGTCGGACATGCGCAGGGGTTCGGCCGCGCGGCTCAGGGTGCGCAGCGCGCGAGCCTGGGCGGGTGTCAGGCCCAGGGGGGCGAGGTTGGCCATCTGACTGTGCCGGATGCGTTTGGCGGTGCGCAGGAACAGGTCGGGCAGGTCGCCTTCGGATACCTTCTCCATATTGCTGAGCATAGCTCACTGTCATGTGGAATAATTGTGAGCCTAGCTCAGTTATGGGGAGAGATTCCCGTTGGAAGGAGGCGCCTATGGCTGCCCGATCCGAACTCCGCCGGATACTCCGGCTGTTCCATCCCTATCGTTCCCGGCTCGCCATCGTCGGCGTGCTGGTCGGCCTGTCCTCGATCGTGGGACTGGCCTCGCCGTTCATGGTGCGCGGGGTCATCGACACCGCGCTGCCGCAGGGGCGCACCGGACTGCTGACCGCGCTGGCGGCGGGCATGATCGCCGTCGCGGCGCTCACCGCCGTGTTCGGCGTCTGGCAGACCTATCTGTCGACCGCGGTCGGCCAGCGGGTCATGCATGATCTGCGGACCGCGGTCTACTCGCGGTTGCAGTCCATGCCGCTCGCGTTCTTCACCGCGACCCGCACCGGTGAGGTGCAGTCGCGGATCGCCAATGACATCGGCGGGATGCAATCGACGGTCACCTCGACCGCGACCTCGCTGATCTCCAATTTCACCTCGGTGTTCGCCGCCGTGATCGCCATGTTCGCGCTGGACTGGCGGCTCACCCTGGTATCGCTGCTCATGCTGCCGTTCTTCGTATGGATCAGTCGCAAGGTCGGTTCCGAGCGCCGCCGCATCACCGGGGAGCGGCAGAAGCAGCTGGTCGGCATGTCCGCGATCGTCGAGGAATCGCTGTCGGTGAGCGGAATCCTGTTGGGCCGCACCATGGGTCGCTCGCCCGCACTGGTCGATGATTTCTCCCGTGAGTCACGGGGCCTGGTGGACTTGGAGATTCGCTCCAATATGGCCGGTCGGTGGCGGCAGTCCACCATCACCATCGTGATGGCCGCCATGCCCGCGGTCGTCTACTGGGGGGCGGGATTGACTGTCGCGGCGGGACATCCGCTGGTGTCCATCGGCACGCTGGTGGCATTCACCACCCTGCAGGCCGGACTGCTGCGGCCCGCGGTCATGCTCCTGTCCACCGGTGTCGAGGTACAGAGTTCGCTGGCGCTGTTCGGGCGGATCTTCGAATATCTGGATCTGCGACCGGACATCGCCGAACCGGAGCATCCGGTGGCGCTGCCCGCCGCGGGCGTGACCGGCGCGGTGCGGTTCGATCGGGTCGGGTTCGCCTACGATCCCGCCGATCGGAATGTGCTGAACGATATCGATATCAACGTTCCCGCCGGGACCAGCCTGGCGATCGTCGGCGAAACCGGTTCGGGCAAGACGACTCTCGGCTATCTGGCCGCGCGGCTGTACGACGCGAGCACGGGTGCGGTCACCGTCGATGGAATCGATGTGCGGGACTTGAGTTTCGCGGATCTGTCCGCCACCGTCGGCGTGGTCTCCCAGGAGACCTACCTGTTCCACGCCTCGGTCGCGGAGAATCTGCGCTTCGCCAAACCCGATGCGACGGACGAGGAACTGTACGCCGCCGCGCGCGCCGCCCAGATCCACGAGCACATCGCTTCGCTGCCCGACGGCTACGACACCAAGGTCGGCGAGCGCGGTTACCGCTTCTCCGGCGGTGAGAAACAGCGCCTGGCGGTGGCGCGCGCCATCCTGCGCAATCCGCCGATCCTGGTGCTGGACGAGGCCACCAGCGCCCTGGACACCCGCACCGAACGCGAGGTCCAGGCCGCCATCGACGCGCTGTCGCAGGGCCGCACGACGATCACCATCGCGCACCGGCTCTCCACCATCCGCAATGCCGATCAGATCGTGGTACTCGACCACGGTCGCGTGGTGGAGCGCGGTACGCACGCGGAACTGCTGGCGAGCAACGGTTTCTACGCCGATCTGCTCGCCCGCGACGAGGTGCTGGCGGTGGCCTAACCGCTGCCCGGAATGAACCCCGGGTAGACGTAATGGCTGGCGCCGCCGCCCGGCGCGCCCGATCCGGTGAAGGACGGGAAGTTGAACGGCAGCGCGATCAGCTTGTGCGGGTTGCCGTCCGCGTCGGCCTGCCAGCAGCCCGTGGACACGCCGTGGAATCCGGTGCACACGATGCGCGTGCTGGTGCCGTACGGGGAGGTGAGCCGGGGGCTGGAATCGAGCGGATTCCAGTACCCGATATCGGT
Source organism: Nocardia sp. NPDC052001 (assembly GCF_040680615.1). Taxonomy (NCBI): domain Bacteria; kingdom Bacillati; phylum Actinomycetota; class Actinomycetes; order Mycobacteriales; family Nocardiaceae; genus Nocardia; species Nocardia sp. NPDC052001. Next base: position 673,257 of record NZ_JBFAXC010000002.1, read on the forward strand.
GGGTGTCAGGAAGTTCTTGGTCTCGATCACGTAGATCGGGCTGTTCGGCTGCTGCTGCGGCCAGTCATCGGCCGCCGCCACGCCCGCACCGAAGGCCAGGGCCGTTCCGGTCGCGGCCGCGGTGGCGGCGAGGCGGGTGATGTTTCGAACGCTTGTCTGCACTACCCCTCCATCGAATTCGAATGCCATACGGCGTCGATCATCCATCGTGCGCGCCCCGGCGAACGTTGCATCGTGATGTTCGTGTTGTCATAACCCGAGGTATCGCATACGGTCTACCTCGACCGTCGGGGGATTGTCGAGTGAACGAGTTCTGCTGGTGTGCAGCGTATTTGGCTGCATGACTGGATGATGGGCACCTGGAGGGGAAAGTCCTGATGCGTTTCGATTCCGCACGCCTGCTCGCGATGAGCGCGGCGGCTCTTGCCATTCCGCTCGCGGCCGCGGTGGCCGCCCCGCCGACGGCATCGGCCGCACCGATATCAGGTCCGGTGCATCGCGCGCCCGCCGGTGGCTTCGTGGAACTGATGGTTCCGTCGAGTATGGGCCCGGTCAAGGTGCAGGTGCAGTGGGCCAAACGCGGTGGCGGCTCGGCGCTGTATCTGCTCGACGGTATGGCGGCCCGGGACGATCGCAACGCCTGGTCCTTCGAAACCAATGCCCTGCAACAGTTCGGCGACGACGATGTCACCCTGGTGATGCCGGTCGGCGGCCAGTCCAGCTTCTACACCGATTGGGCCTCGGCCAGCAATACCAACGGCCAGAAGTACACGTACCGCTGGGAAACGTTCCTCACCAAGGAACTTCCCGATTTCCTCGCCGGCTACGGCGTCTCGCGCACCAATAACGCCGTGGTCGGCCTGTCCATGAGCGGCGGCGCGGCACTCATGCTTGCCGCCTTCCACCGTGACCAGTTCAAATTCGCCGGAACCTTCTCCGGAGCCCTGAACATCTCCGCCCCCGGTATGCGCGAAGCCGTTCGCGTCGCCGTATTGCGCTGGGGCGCATACAATATCGACGCCATGGCCGCCCCCTGGAGCCCCGCCTGGCTGCGCATGGACCCCTTCGTCTTCGCACCCCAGCTGAAGAACCTCCCCATGTACATCTCCGCGGGCAGCGCCCTGCCCGGCCCCGACGACCGCCCCGCGAGCGTGGCTCAGGTCTTCGACACCGGAGTCAGCATGGGCATCGAAGCGGTAGCCCTGGTCAACACCAGATCCTTCCAGGCCCGCCTGAATTCCCTCGGCATCCCCGCCACCTTCGACTTCCCCGCCTCCGGCATCCACACCTGGAAGTACTGGGAAGCCGAACTCTGGAAAGCCCGCCCCGCCATCCTGGCCGCGTTGCAGGCCTGATACTCATATCCGGCGGATGCGCCGGTAGGCCGGTGCTGCCGCTGCCGCCAAGGCCAAATGCGCTGCCAAATCAGCGATTTCGCTGTCATGCAGGGTGGCGATGGTGAGGCGGAGGTGGTCGGTGTCGGGGTGGTCGGTCACCTCGAAGGGGCCGCCGGGGGCGGCTTTGATGCCGGCGGCGGCGAGGGAGATCATGGCGGCGTTCTCGTCGGTGACGGGGAGCCAGAGGTTGATGCCGTCGCCTCGGGTGACCGGGAGGTGGTGGCGGTGCAGGGCTTTGCGCAGGGCGGTGGCTCGGGTGCGGTAGGTGGTGCGGGCGGTGGCCACGGTGGTGCGGGCGGTGTCGTCGGTGAGCATGTGGAGCAGGACGCGCTGCAGGAGGCGGCTGGTCCAGCCGGGGCCGAGCATGCGGCGTTCGATGATGGGGTCGAGGTAGGCGGCGGGGCCGCCCGCGACCGCGAGGCGCAGGTCCGCGCCGTGTGATTTGGAGTAGGAGCGGATGTGGACGGTGTGGGCGGGTAGGCGGCTGCCGAGCGAGCGGATGGGGGTGTGGGCGATGCCGTCCGAGTGATCGTCCTCGATGATCAGCAGGGGGGACGCGGTGAGGATGTCCGCGAGTTCGCGGACCCGGGTCGCGGAAAGGGAAGCGCCGGTCGGGTTTTGGGCTCGGGGCTGGAGTAGCAGCGCCACGGGGGAGTGGCGGGGGAGGGATTCGGCGAGATCGGCGGGCAGCGGACCGGATTCATCCATGCGGAGGGGGATGGGGCGTGCGCCGATGCGGGAGAGCAGGTCGAGGAAGGGCGGGAAGCACGGGTTCTCGACCAGTACCGCGTCGCCGAGGTGAATGTGGGCGGTGAGCAGGCGGTCGATGGCGTCCAAGGCCCCGTCCAGCACGGTGAAGCGTTCGGCGCGCATGGGCCAGTCGGCGCGCACCGTGGCTTCCAGTTCGGGCAGCACGGCCTCGCCCAGGTAGGTGGCGGAGAGATCATCGATGGCGTCCTCGCCGCCCAGGGCGCGCAGGGCCGCCGTCAGGTCGGGCAGTAGCGCCGGATCGGGGACACCGCGCGAGAGGTCGATGCGAAAGTTGTTGTCCGAGTGTGAATGCAGGCGCTGATAGCGGCCTGCGGCGGTGACCGGCACCGGCTGCGGCAGGGCGGCGACGAAGGTCCCGGCGCGTCCGCGCGCGCGAATGGCCCCCGCCGCGGCCAGGGCGCGCCAGGCCTGAGTGACCGTGGCGGGGGAGACCTTCAGCACCCGGGAGACCTCGCGAACCGTGGGCAGCCGGGTGCCCGGCGCCAGCGCGCCGGACCGAATACGGCGGCTGACGGCGGCGGCGATGCCCGCGGCGGTGCGGTCGTGCACCCCCGACAGGAATTCGATGGCCGCCGGACCGGCCGGGGCCGGATCGGCGCTGGGCGCGTCGTCCGGGACCGTGGGGCCGAGTTCCGTTGTCACGCTTTCATTCTGCGTTGACGCATGCCGGGTGACGGGTGCGGTCCGCAAGATTTACGGTCACGAAACTGTTTCCGTCAACATGTAACACAACGAAATTCGTTTCGGGTGCAGTATCACAAAGTATGGCAATCGTTCGAGCTGCGCTGGTCCAGACGAACTGGACCGGCGACAAAGAGTCCATGATCAAGGCGCATGAGGACTATGCGCGGCAGGCCGCTGCGGCCGGGGCGAAGGTGATCTGCTTCCAGGAGCTGTTCTACGGGCCGTATTTCTGCCAGGTCCAGGATGCCAAGTTCTACGACTACGCCGAATCCGTGCCCGGCCCCACGGTGGACCGGTTCGCCGCGCTGGCGCGCGAGCTGGGCATGGTGATGGTGCTGCCGGTGTACGAGCAGGAGCAGTCGGGACTGCTGTACAACACCGCCGCCGTCATCGATGCCGACGGCAGCTACCTCGGCAAATACCGCAAGCACCATATTCCGCAGGTCAAGGGCTTCTGGGAGAAGTTCTACTTCCGCCCCGGCAATTCCGGCTGGCCCGTCTTCGATACCGCGGTCGGCAAGGTCGGCGTCTACATCTGCTACGACCGGCACTTCCCGGAGGGCTGGCGGGCGCTGGGCCTGGCGGGCGCGGAGATCGTATTCAATCCCTCGGCCACCTCGCGCGGACTGTCGAGTTATCTCTGGAAGCTGGAACAGCCCGCCTCGGCGGTGGCCAACGAGTACTACATCGGCGCGATCAACCGGGTCGGCATCGAGGAACTCGGCGATGACGATTTCTACGGCACCAGCTATTTCGTCGATCCGGAAGGCAAATTCGTCGGTGAGGTCGCCTCGGACACCAGCCCGGAACTGGTGGTGCGCGATCTCGATATGGATCTGATCAAAGTGGTGCGCGATCGCTGGGCCTTCTACCGCGACCGCCGCCCGGACGCCTACGGACCGCTGGTGAACCCCTGATGACGCGCACATTCATTCACGGCGGAACGGTGGTGTCGCCCACCGGTTCCCAACTCCTCGACGTACTCATCGACGGGGAAACCATTGCGGCTGTTGTACAACCGGGCAGTACGGCGCTCGGGACCGATCTGGCCGCCGCCTCCGATACGGTGATCGACGCCACCGGCAAATACGTGATTCCCGGTGGCGTGGACGCGCATACGCATATGCAGATGCCGTTCGGCGGCACCGAAGCCTCGGACACCTTCGAGACCGGCAGTCGCGCCGCCGCCTGGGGCGGCACCACCACCTTCGTGGACTTCGCCATCCAGAAACCCGGTGAGCGCGTTCAGGACAGTCTCGCGCTGTGGCATCGGAAGGCCGCCGGGCAGTGCGCCATCGACTACGGCTTCCACCAGATCATCGGTGACGTCAATGCCGAATCCCTCAAGGGCATGAGCGAATTGGTGTCCGAGGGCGTCACCAGTTTCAAACTGTTCATGGCGTATCCGGGCGTCTTCTACTCCGATGACGGGCAGATCCTGCGCGCCATGCAGACCGCCGGTGAGCTGGGCGCGGTGCTGATGATGCACGCGGAGAACGGCATCGCCATCGATGTGCTCGTCGAACAGTCGATCGCGCGCGGTGACACCGCACCGTACTTCCACGGCACCAGTCGCCCTTGGCAATTGGAGGAGGAGGCCACCCACCGCGCCATCATGCTGGCGAATGTGACCGGTGCGCCGCTGTACGTGGTGCACGTCTCGGCGAAACAGGCCCTGGAACAGATCGCGACCGCACGCGGTAAGGGGCAGAACGTCTTCGGTGAGACCTGTCCGCAATACCTCTACCTCTCACTCGAAGAGCAGTTGGGCGCACCGGGTTTCGAGGGCGCGAAATGGGTGTGCTCGACCCCGCTGCGCTCCCGGGAGGAAGGGCATCAGGACGAGCTGTGGCGGTATATCCGCACCGGTGACGTCGCCAATGTCGCCACCGATCACTGCCCGTTCTGTATGAAGGGCCAGAAAGAGCTGGGGCTCGGCGATTTCAGCAAGATCCCCAATGGCATCGGCGGTGTCGAACATCGAATGGATCTGATGTTCCAGGGCGTCAAGGACGGTCGCATCTCGCTGGAGAAGTGGGTGGAGATCTGCTGCACCACACCCGCGCGCATGTTCGGCATGTACCCGCGCAAGGGCATCATCAGCCCCGGCGCGGACGCGGATGTGGTGATCTACGACCCCAACGGGCACACCAGCATCGGGGTGGACAAGACCCATCACATGAATATGGATTACTCCGCCTACGAGGGCTTCGAGATCGACGGGCATGTGGACACGGTGCTCTCGCGTGGCCGGGTGATCGTCGACGGCGGGCAGTACCTGGGTGCGGCCGGACACGGCCGGTTCGTCAAACGCGCACTGTCACAGAACCTCATCTGACGCGAAGGGAGTGTGCGGGATGGATATCGGAGTGGTGCTGCAATGCACGCCGCCCGCGTCACGGGTGGTCGAACTCGCGAGAGTGGCCGAGACGCACGGGTTCTCGCACGTGTGGACATTCGATTCGCATCTGCTGTGGCAGGAGCCGTACGTCATCTACAGCCAAATCCTGGCCGTGACCCGCAAAGTCGTGGTCGGGCCGATGGTGACCAATCCGGCCACCCGGGATTGGACGGTCACCGCCTCGACCTTCGCCACCCTCAACGAGATGTTCGGCAATCGCACCATCTGCGGTATCGGACGCGGTGATTCGGCGGTGCGCACCCTGGGCGGGCGGCCGTCGAATCTGGCGACGCTGCGCGAATCCATCGGTGTCATCAGGGAACTCGGCAATGGTCGTGAGGTCACCATCGGTGACACCACGGTGCGACTGCCGTGGGCGGGCGATTCCCGCCTGCCGGTGTGGGTGGCCGGATATGGCCCGCGCGCACTGGATCTCACCGGCGAGGTGGCCGACGGCTTCATCCTCCAGCTCGCCGATCCGGATATCACCGCGTGGACCATCGCGCGGGTGCGGGCGGCGGCCGAGCGCGCGGGGCGCGATCCGAACGAGGTGACCATCTGTGTCGCGGCACCCGCGTACATCACCGATGGCACCGAGGCCGGGCTGAAACACGCCCGGGAGCAATGCCGTTGGTTCGGCGGCATGGTCGGCAATCACGTCGCCGATATCGTCGCCAAATACGGTGCCGACAGCGAGATTCCGGCCGCGCTGACCGAATACATCGCGGGGCGGCAGGGTTACGACTACAACCAGCACGGCCGAGCGGGAAACACACACGCGGACTTCGTCCCCGATGCCATCGTGGACCGCTTCTGCGTCCTCGGCACACCCGATGAACACCTGGCGCGGCTCCGCGAGCTGGAAGCCCTCGGCGTCGACCAGTTCGCGGTGTACCTGCAACACGATGCCAAGACCTCGACACTCGAGGCCTATGGCGAATCAGTGCTACCACGCCTGGCCCATCCCGTGACGGCGACCAGCGCATGACCGATTCATCGACGCTGACCGCGGCGGCCGCGCTCGAACCCGCCGCGGTCGTCCGGCCCATGCGACGGCGTGCCCCGGTGCGCGGAGCGGCAACGCTGCGCGCGCTCGGGTATCCGGTCGCCGCGTTCGTATTGCTGCTCGCCGCATGGGAATTGGTGAAAACGCTGGTGCCGGAGAACGGTGTCAGCATCGGGGATCAGCGGATACTGCCGCGCACTTCGGACGGCGCACTGCCGCATGTATGGGCGGTGCTCACCGTACTGGGGGAGAAGGACGGTAAGCGGTCGGTCGGCGCGACCCTGCTGCACACCGCCGGATTCACCCTCGGCCTGGCACTGCTGGCGCTCGTGCTGGGCACCGTGGTCGGTATCGCGCTGGCGGTGCTCATGCAGCGGTTCTCGGTCATCGAGCGCGGACTACTGCCGTATGTGATCGTCTCCCAGACGGTTCCGCTCATTGCGCTCGCACCACTGGTCGCGGGCTGGGGCGGGCGGGTGGTCATCGCGGGCCAGCCCTGGAAACCGTGGATGAGCATCGTCGTGATCGCCGCGTACCTGGTGTTCTTCCCCGTCGCCATCGGCATGCTGCGCGGCTTGCAGTCGCCCGCCAGGGCTTCGGTCGAACTGCTGCACAGCTGCGCGGCCGGATGGTGGCGCACACTGCTGCATCTGCGCCTGCCCGCCGCCGTCCCGTATCTGCTGCCCGCACTCCGATTGGGCGCGGCCGCCGCCGTGATCGGGGTGGTGGTGGCCGAGATATCCACCGGCACCGCGGGCGGTATCGGCCGCCAGATCATCGTTTTCTCGCAGCAGTCCACCGGTAATGCGGCCCGGCTCTACGCGGCGGTCATCGCGGCGGCGCTGCTCGGGGTGGTGCTCACCGCGCTGGTGGGGCTGGCCGAGTTCGCCCTGCGCCGCTACAGCAGACCAGGTCATTCTTCAGGAGATACCCGTTGACCGTCGAACCCTCGCTATCCGAAAAAACATCGACCACAACGGATTCCGTGCCCGCCGTGGAATTGGACGCGGTCGGGAAGATCTTCACCGCCGGAGCGGTGACCGCGCTCGAACAGGTGAGCCTGACCGTCGCCGCGGGCGAATTCGTCTCGCTCATCGGACCTTCCGGATGCGGTAAATCCACACTGCTGCGCATTGTCGCCGATCTCGAACAACCCAGTTCGGGAACCGTTGTGGTGCACGGTAAGACAGCGCGGCAGGCGCGCCTGGACCAGGACTACGGCATCGCCTTCCAGCAAGCGGGCCTGCTGGACTGGCGGACCGTGCAGGAAAACGTCGAGCTCCCACTGCAATTGCACGGAATCGGCAAACGCGAGCGGCGCGCCCGCAGCGCCGAACTGCTGGAGATCACCGGGCTCACCGACTTCGCGCGCCGCTATCCGGCCGAACTGTCCGGCGGTATGCAGCAGCGCGTCGCCATCGCCCGGGCATTGGCTCGCAAACCACCACTACTGCTCATGGACGAACCGTTCGGCGCGCTCGACGAGATGACGCGCGAGCGCATGCAGGGCGAACTGCTGCGCATCGCCGAAGAGACCGGCGCGGCGGTCATTTTCGTGACGCACTCGATTCCCGAAGCGGTCTTCCTCTCCGATCGCGTGGTGGTCATGACACCGCGGCCCGGACGCATCACCGCCGTCCTCGATACCGGCGGCTGGGATCGCGATACCGACACCGATGTGCGCTCCAGCGACGCCTTCTTCGCCTCGGTCGCGGCCGTGCGCGCCGCGTTGCACGAGGGTCACGGCACCGATCCGCAGGACACCCCGGGACGGGATATCCGGTGACTCGACTGCTCAGAACCGCGCTGCCGCCGGTGCTCTTCGGCATCACCATTCTCGTGCTCTGGCAGGTGCTGACCGTCGCGGCCGGGGTGCCATCCTTCCTGCTGCCGTCACCGTCCGCGATCGCCGATGCCTTCACCGGCAATTTCGACGCGATCGTCAAGGCCGCCACCGCGACCGGAACCAATGCGCTCATCGGCCTGATCGTCGGGAGCTGGTTCGGAATCGCCGCCGCCATGCTGGCGGTGCGCTTCGAGGTGGTGGGCGGACTGCTCGGCGCACTCGCCGCCGGTGCCGCGGCCGTGCCCATCGTGGCGCTGGCCCCGCTGCTGAACTCCATGTACTCGACCACCACCGATCTACCGCGCCGGCTGGTCGCCGCCATCGTGGTGTTCTTCCCCGTATTCGTCAGCACCGCACGGGGATTGCGTCAGGTCCCGCGTGTACAGCACGACCTCATGACCGCCTACGCCGCCACCGGCTGGCAGATCACCCGCACCGTGCGATTGCCCGCCGCGCTGCCGCATCTGTTCACCGGCCTGCGCATCGCGGCACCGGGCGCGGTGATCGCCGCCATCATCGCCGAATACTTCGGCGGTCTGCAGCACGGATTGGGCAGCCGGATCACCTCGGCCGCGGCCAATACCGCGTACCCCCGCGCCTGGGCCTATGTGGTCGCCGCCATGGTGCTCGGCCTGCTCTTCCTGGCCGCGGTCCTGCTGCTCGAACAACTCACCCGCCGACCCCGCACCACCCTCTGGAGATCCGAATGAGAAGTACCGCACACAAATACCGATTCCGGGCCTGTCTGGCCGTCGCGGCGCTGGGCTTGGCAGCGCTGACGGCGTGCAGCACCACCGACAGCACCACCACCTCCGACGGCCTGACCAAAGTGAAGCTGCAACTGCAGTGGTTCAAACAGGGACAGTTCGCCGGGTATCTGGCGGCGGTCGACCAGGGTTTCTACAAGGAACAGGGTCTGGACGTCGAAATCCTCGACGGCGGAACCGATATCGTGCCGCAGACCGTGCTGGCACAGGGGCAGGCCGACTATGCCATCGCGTGGGTGCCCAAGGCGCTGGCGTCGCGCGAGGCCGGGGCGGGCATCACCGATGTGGCGCAGATCTTCCAGCGCTCGGGCACCAAACAGGTGTCGTTCAAGAACGCGGGCATCAACGCTCCGGCGGATCTGCGCGGTAAGAAGGTCGGAAACTGGGGCTACGGCAATGAGTTCGAGCTCTTCGCGGGGATGACCAAGGTCGGTATCGATCCGGCCAAGGACGTCAAACTCGTGCAGCAGCAGTTCGATATGAACGCCTTCCTCGCGCACGATATCGATGCGGCACAGGCGATGTCGTACAACGAGTACGCGCAGCTGCTGGAAACCAAGAACCCGGCGACCGGAAAGCTCTACACCGCGGACGATTTCGCCGCCCTGGACTGGAATGATCAGGGCGTGGCCATGTTGCAGGACGCCATCTGGGCCAATACGTCCAAGCTGAAGGACACCAAATACGCCGATCAGACGGTGAAGTTCATCGCCGCCTCGCTCAAGGGCTGGGCGTTCTGCCGCGACAATGTCGATAAATGCCGCGATATCACCGTCGCCGCCGGGTCCACGCTCGGCGCGAGCCATCAGCAGTGGCAGATCACCGAGGTCAACAAACTCATCTGGCCCTCGCCCAACGGTATTGGCCTGATGGACAAGGCCGCATGGGATCGGACGGTATCGATCGCCAAGACCGCCCGCAATCAGGAGGGAGCGACCGTGCTCACCAAGGATCCGGACGCGGACGCCTATACGACCGAATACGCCACCAAGGCCCTCGATCTGCTGAAGTCGCAGGGCCTGGATGTGACCGGCAGCGGGTACACCGCACAGCCAGTGACCCTGACCGAGGGCGGTAAATAACCAGCTCACCGGCTTGATCGTGCCCGTCGTCCCGCGCTTCGCGCCCGGGGCGGCGGGCACCCCTGTTTTCTGGGGCTTCCCCTAGGTTGACCGTCTGTCATAAAATTTGGCCGTGCGGTCAGAAAATGAGCCAGACGGTCAGCCGAGGTCGTTCATCGAGGAGGCGCGGCGACGGCAGATCATCGCCGCGGCCGTCGAGGTGATCTCCGAATTCGGTTACGGCAATGCCTCACTGGCTCGGATCGCCAAACACGCCGGAATCTCGAAGGGCGTCATCTCCTACCACTTCGACGGTAAGGACGATCTGATGACGCAGCTGGTCATCCAGCTGTACGTCTCCGGGGCGGAGTACATGACCCCGATCATCGGTGCCGCGCCGGGCTGGCGTGGCAAGGTACTGGCGTACATCGAATCCAATCTGGAGTTCATCGCCGCCAATAAGCGCTATGTGGCCGCCATGACCGATGTGGTGCTCAATCTGCGTGACGCCGAGGGCAAATCGCGGTTCGTGAACGTGGAGAGCGCGCGGGAGATCCTGCGGCCCATCGCGGACATGCTGCGAGAAGGGCAGCGCGAGGGCGAGTTCGGGGACTTCGATCCGATTCTGATGGCGAAATCCATTCGCGATGCCATCGACGGCACCGGCGGGCGGGTCATCAATGAACCGGATTTCGACGCGCGTGCGTACGCGGCACACGTGTGCCGCATTTTCGATCTGGCTACGGGCAAACCGGGGGAGTAATGACAAGAACACTGGATATCGAAGTGACACGGCAGGATTCGGCGGATGAGTTACCGCCGTTCGCGCTCGGCTGGGTGAGCGCCATCGCCGCGATCGGCGCGCTGGCGCTACTGGCCACCCTGGGCCAGTACGGATTCTTCGGCGATGAACTGTATTTCGTCTCGGCCGGGCATCGGCTCGCGCTGAGCTACGCCGATCAGGGGCCGCTGGTGCCCGCCATCGCCTGGTTCATGGATCTGCTCGCACCGGGATCGATGGTGGCGCTGCGGCTTCCGTCGGTGCTGCTCACCGTGGCGGCCCTGGTGGTGAGCGCGCTGATCGCCCGTGAACTCGGCGGCTCCCGCGCGGCGCAGGTGCTCACCGCCCTGGCCTATCTCACCTCGCCGTTTTTGCTGGTGCAGGGAACCCAGTTGTCCACCAACAGCATCGACACCGCGTTCTGGGTGTTCATCAGCTGGCTGGTGATCCGCTGGGTGCGCACTCGGCAGGACAGTCTGCTGCTGTGGGCGGCAGTGGTGACCGCACTGGATCTGCAGGTGAAATGGCTGGTGCCGTTCCTGTGGGGCGCGATCGCCATCGGGGTGCTCTGTTTCGGGCCGCGCGAGCTGCTGCGCCGCCCGGTGCTGTGGGCGGGTGCGGCCGGTGTCGCGATGACCATGGTGCCCAGCCTGATCTGGCAGGCCCGGCACGGCTGGCCGCAGCTGGGCATGGGTGCGCAGGTGGCATCCGAACAGGCCGATATCGGCGGGCGCGCGATGTTCGTGCCCATGGCCCTCGCCTCGGCGGGCGTACTGGGCGCGGTATTGCTGCTGGGCGGCATCGTGGCGCTGCTGCGCATGCCCGAGCTGCGGCCCTACCGGTTCCTCGGGCTGGTGCCGGTGCTGCTGACCATCGCCTTCGTGATCACCGGCGGCCGTGCGTATTACGTGGTCGGCTGCTACGCCGCGGTGATGGCGGCCGGTGCGGTCTTCGCCACTCGCCACGGTATCGCCGGGTGGCGGCGCTGGGTGGGTGGCGCGCTGGCGGTGGTGTCGGTGGCGGTCCTCGCGCTGACGCTGCCGCTGCAACCGGAATCGAAGGTGAAACCCGCTGCGTCCGAACAGGATGCGTGGATGAGCCTGAGCGTATACGGCCGGTTCGGCTGGGAGGACCTGGCGCAGGCGACCGAGGCCGCCTATCAGGCGCTGCCCGCGCCGGAGCGGGAGCGTGCGGTGATCATCACCGATTCCTACTGGCAGGCAAGCGCATTGGACCTGGATCGGGCCAAGCATGGACTGCCGCCCGTTTACAGTCCCAATCGAGGGTTCGGTTACTTCGGCACCCCGCCGGATGATGCCACCACGGTGATCTGGGTCGGCGGTGACGGCGGTGAACCGCGCTCGCGGTGCGAGCAGGTCAGCGATATCGGCAGAGCCGATGCGCGACTGGGGATTCCGGGCGTCACCCGCGATATCACCCTCCGGCGCTGCGACCACCCGCGCGCACCGTGGTCGCGCGAGTGGCCGACTATGTTGCGGCTGGGGTGAATCCGGTCAGTTCCGGTTCGCGGAGACGGTGTCGAGGGTGACTCCGGCGGCGGGTGCACCGTCGCCGGATCCGTCCGCCACACCGGCGGCCGCGATGTTCTGCAGCACGTCCAGGCCGCCGGTGACCTTGCCGAACGGGGTGTAGTTCGGGGGCAGCTGAGAATCCTTGTACACCAGGAAGAACTGGCTGCCATTGGTGTTCGGTCCGGAGTTGGCCATCGCGAGCGTGCCCGCGGGATAGGTTGCGCCCGCGAGGTTCTCATCGGTGAACTTGTAGCCCGGACCGCCGGTGCCGGTGGCCGTCGGATCACCGCACTGCAGTACGAAAATGCCCTGGGTGGTCAGGCGGTGGCAGGTGGTGTGATCGAAATACTGCTGCTGGGCCAGGAATACGAAGGAATTCACCGTATGCGGTGCGCGGGCGGCGTCCAGGGCGACGGTGACCGTGCCGCAGTTGGTCGCCAGATCCGCGGTGTACGCGGCGTTCTGGTCGATGGTCATGCCCGGTTCGCTCTGCCACTGCAAACCGTTCGGCTGTCCGCTCGCGGCGGGGGAGCAGCCGGGGGCGGTCTCGAACCGCGGCGCGGGGGCGGCCTGGGCCCGTCCGGTGACCAGCAGGGCGACCGCGATGGTCAGCCCGAGCAGGCCGACCCGCCGAAGCGCCTTGCGTTCGAGGCGGATACGGCGGGGCTGCCGGGCGGTATCGCCGTCGACGGGCTGCGCGTGCGGTTCGGTATTCACCGGTCGGGATCTCCTTCATTCGCGGATTGCGCTTCGGACCGCATAGTGATCGGACTATGCGGTCGGCATCATTCCATCTCCCGGCCGTGCGCGGGGGTGGTTCACCGGACTGCTCGCGCCAACGCGCCGGGATCACACCCCTGCCCCGGGTTTTCGCTGCTAACTTGGCGCACATGAAGGTTCAACTGCGGCACAATCCGTCGTCGACCATCGCCCGCTGCTTCCTCGCGGGCGGTGAGCCCATGCGGGTCGAGAGCGGCGCCATGGTGGCGCACTCCGCCGGAGTTACCTTGGCCGCCAAGGCCGAAGGCGGCATCATCGCCGGACTCAAGCGGTCGGTGCTCGCGGGCGAATCGTTCTTCGTGTCCACTTTCACCGCGCCCGCCGCGGGCGGCTGGGTCGATGTCGCGCCCGCGCTCCCCGGTGACATGCTCTCGCTCTCCATCACCCAGGACCGCCCGTACTTCATCAGCCGCGGCGGCTGGATCGCCAATTCGCACGGGGTCACCGTCGAGGCCAAATGGGGTGGCCTGGCCAATCTCTTCGGCGGTGAGGGCGGTTTCGGCCTGCGCGCGCACGGCGACGGCGAGGTGGTGCTGGGCGTCTTCGGCGCCATCGACGTCATCGACCTGGCTCCCGGCGAACCGGTCACCATCGATACCGGCCACGTCGTCGCGTACGACCTCGCCATGAACTTCACCATCCGCCGCGCAGTCTCCGGCCGCTCCTTGCAATCCCTCAAATCCGGCGAGGGTTTCGTCTTCGACTTCGTCGGCCCGGGCCGCGTCCTGCTGCAAACCCGCAATCCCGGTGCCTTCGCCGCCTGGGCCGGTTCGTCGGCCTCCTCCGGCTAGATCTTGTGAGATACATCACTCTTCGCCTGTTCTCAAATAACCCCAGCTGGAACAGGTTCTACTTGGTGCGCCCGTCGACAGGCGATGCTTTTCTCTCGAAAATCATTCACCAACCAAAGTGAATCGTGCATGCTTCACATGTCGACATGTCATTTCATAGATGAGGAGTAACGCGTGTCCGGATCCGCCTCGGATTTCCTGGCCCAGGTACTGATCAAGACCCTCCAGGGTCTGTTCACCGGCAGCACCGGCCAGTAACTCGCGGAAACGCGAACGGCCCCTTACGAATCGCGCGGGATTCGTAAGGGGCCGTCCTCATGTCCGGACCATGCCGCTAGCGCAGCAGGTGGGGGATGAGGGTGCGGGTGTCGGGGACGAAGGGCCAGGCGGGGTCGGCCAGGTGGGTGCGGAGTTCGGTATCGGTCCACCACCAGGCATCGGCTACCTCGGAGGGTTGATGGGTGAAGGGGCCGTCGGAGTGGACCTCGTAGGCGAACAGGTGACAGCGCATGGGGATTCCGGCCCATTCGCCGTCCCAGGATGAGGTGATCAGGGGAGTGGGGCGGGGGTCGGCGGGGGTGAGATGGATGCCGAGTTCTTCGCCCAGTTCGCGGATGGCGGCTGCGGCGGGATCCTCGCCGGGGTCCAGCACGCCGCCGGCGAGGCAGTCGTGCATACCGGCGAAGACGGATTTGGTGTCGGTGCGGCGGTGGACGTAGACGCGGGTGCCGTCCAGGGAGCGGACCAGGACGCCCGCACTGGCGTGCCAGAGACCTTCGGCGTAGACGACGGCGCGATCCTCGGCGCCGATCTCGCGGCCCGCGGCGTCGTATACCGCGATCATCTCCGGCATGGCGGTTCCCTTCCGTGCCGCCGGGGGTCGGCGGCGGCATCGGGAGCAGACTAGCCATATCGGGGCAAGATCCGGGACGCGGAGGGGGTGCTGGGCGCGTAGCGTCTGGGGCGCAATCGATTTCGTCGGAGAGGACGAGACCCATGCCGCTGCCCCAGGCGCTCGCGCGCGTCAATCGCCGGATCAGCAATCCCGTACTCGGTGTAATGGCCCGGATCGCACCGGGATACGGGATCGTCATCCATACCGGGCGCAAATCGGGGCGGGTGTACCGGTCGCCGGTGATGGTGTTCCGGCGCGACGGCGGCTACCGGATCGCGCTCACCTACGGACCGAAGGTGGACTGGCTGAAGAACATTCGGGCGGCGGGCAGATTCGAATTCGAGACCCGGGGGCGCGTGATCACCCTCACCGATCCGGTGCTGAGGCAGGACTCGTCGGCGGCCTGGGCCCCGATCGGGGTGCGCCAGGTGCTGACCGCGCTGTCGGTGGAGTACTACGTGCAGGCTCGGCTGGCGGAATAGCCGAACGGTCGCGGACGCCGTCCGGGCCGCCCCGGTCTTCCCCTGCTGTCGTAAGCGCTCTCGCCCGAAGTGAAGCTGTAGATTTGCTGATGTCCCGTCGTCATCAGGTCGAGCAGTACTTCACCGGGCAGGAGCATGCTGTTGACCGAGGTGGTGAATAGTCCGGCCCAGCCGAATTCCTCCGGTCGGCACCGGCTGGAACCGGATCGTCCGATCATCGCGTGGACGGCGATCGCGGCCGTCGCGGTACCGGCTGCTGTGGTGTTGCTACTCGCCGCGACGCGGTACGGCTACTTCGGCGACGAACTGTATTTCCTGGCCGCCGGACGACGGCCTTCATTCGGTTACGCGGATCAGGGACCGGTGCTGCCGCTGCTGGCGCGCCTCATGGACACCATCGCGCCGGGCTCCTATTTCGTGCTGCGCCTGCCCGCGGTGGCGTTGACGGTGACCGCGATCGTCCTGTGCGCCTTGCTCGCTCGCGAATTCGGTGGCGGACGCTGGGCGCAGGCATTGGCCGCCGCCGGTTATGCCACCTCACCGTTCCTGCTGCTGCAGGGCACCATGCTCACCACCAACGCGGTCGACACCGCGTTATGGGTGATCATCACTTGGCTGGTGGTGCGCTGGGTGCGCACCCGCGATGACCGCCTGCTGCTGGCCGCGGCCCTGGTCACCGCGGTGGACATGCAGGTCAAATGGCTGATCCCCTTCTTCTGGCTGGCCGTGGCCGCGAGCAGTCTGGTCTTCGGGCCGCGCGATCTGGTGCGTCGCCCGCTGCTGTGGCTGGGCGGCGCGATCGTGGTCGCCGCGACGATTCCCGAACTGCTGTGGCAGGCGCACCACGACTGGCCGCAATTGGAGATGGGCCGGGTGATCGGCAATGAACAGGACATTCTGGGCGGACGGCTCATGTTCCTGCCCATGTCGGTGAGCCTGGCGGGCTTCCTCGGCGCGGTGCTGCTGGTATTCGGGGTGTGGGTGCTGCTGGTGTGGGAGTCGTTGCGGCGCTACCGATTTCTGGGCGCGACCCTGATCCTGCTGTACCTGGCGTTCCTGATCACCGGCGGGCGGATCTACTACGCCGCCGGAATGTACGGGGTGCTGATCGCCGCGGGCGCGGTCGGCGTGGTCACCACCGCCGAGCGCATGCGGGTCGAGACGCGGCGCGCGCTCATCGCCGTGGTGACCGTATTGACGCTGGGCGCAACGGCATTCGTGCTGTACTCCACCCCGTGGCGGCCCGCCGCCGATGTGCATCCGCCCGCCGATGACGCCGAGGCCGCCATCAATATCGGCGTGTACGGATCATTCGGCTGGCATGAACTCACCGATGAGGTCGAGCGGGTCTACGCGGGCCTGACCCAGCAGGAGCGCGTCAGAGCCATCATCCTCGCCGATACCTATTGGCAGGCAAGCGCATTGGATGAGCTCGGCCGCCACGACCTACCGCCCATCTACAGTCCCAGCCGCGGCTTCGGATACTTCGGCACCCCACCCGATGACGCCAGCGCGGTGATCGCCGTCGGCGGCTACGAGGCGGTGCTGCGCTACCAGTTCGAACACGTCGATCCGGTGGGCAAGGTCGACACCCGCATCGGCTTCCCGGGCAATACCCAGAACGTGACGATCTGGAAGTGCACCGGCCTCAAGAAATCGTGGACACAGGTGTGGCCGAATTGGATGCATCTGTAACCGGCCGCACCGCCCGCCCCGCCATACCCTCGCCGAGATTGAACCGTTCCATCGCGGTCCGCAGTCCGGGCAGCGCCGCGAACAATTCATCGCGCAGCGGCCCCTCGGCCCCGAGCTGAGCCAGTACGCCGACGGTGGCCAGAATCGTGCGCCCGATCGGGGTGTACGCGGGCGGTGCGGTGAGCTGCCTGCCCACATTCGACAGGCTCGGCTCGATGGTCCGGCGGACCTGCCCGCGCAACCATTTCGTGGTCAGGCGCACGGTATGCGGGAAGAACAGCTCCCGGATCGGCTCGGCCAGGGTGCGCAGCGCCACGATATCGAGCTCGCGATCGGGGGCGACGAAACCGTGTGTGCGCAGTGCGGCCTCCACATGCGCGTTCTTCCCGTTGAACGCCGCATCGGCGATATCGGCGACCACATGCTGGAATCCGGACGGAATCGGCGGGCACGCGCCGAAATCCACCACGCCCAGGCGGCCGTCGCGCAGCACCCGGAAATTGCCCGGATGCGGATCGGAGTAGATCAACCCGGTCCGCCCGACACAGGAGGTGACGAAGCGCAGCATCAGCAGGCCGATCCGGTTCTTCTCCTGCTGTGCGCCCGAGGCGATGATGCGCGGCAGCGGAATCCCGTCCAGCCATTCGGTGACCAGCACATCGTTCTCCTGATGCACCACGCGCGGGACCACGAAATCCGGGTCATCGGCGTACGCCTCGGCGAAAATCCGCTGGGTGTCAGCCTCTTTGGCGTAGTCCAGCTCTTCGCTGATGCATTCCGCGAACGCCTCGGCCAAGGCCCTGGTATCGGCCCCGGGTACGAAAACCGTTGCCAGTGGCGCGAGTTGGCGAATCTGCCGCAGATCGGACTGCACCGATTCGCGCGCACCCGGATACATGAGCTTGACCGCGACGGGGCGGCCATCGTGCCAGACAGCGCGATGCACCTGCCCCACGGAGGCGGCCGCACAGGCGCGGAGGGTGAAGTCGGCGAAATGATCCCGCCAATTCGGACCCATATTGTCCGCCATGGCCTGATTCACCGCACCGGGCAGCATGGCCGGGGCCGAGTCCTGCAGGCGGCTCAGCGCCTCGCCGTAGGGTGCGCCCAATTCCGGCGGCAGCGCCATCTCGTAGAGGGCGAGCACCTGGCCGAATTTCGCCGCGCAGCCCTTGAGCTCGCCGAGGACCTCGAACATGTGCTGGGCGGTGCGGGCCTGGATATCGATTTCGACCTCGCGTTTGGGCGCTCCGAGCGCGCGTCGCCCGAGTCCGCTCGCGCGCCGGGCCGCATAGGCCACCGGCAGCGTGACGATCTTGGTATTTCGGACGGCGGCGCGGGTCGGCGGCTGACCGGTCGTCTCCGGTTCGGTGCGACGACGGAGTCGCCGGAGACCACCCTGGCGCGGTTCGAGCATCGAGGACCTCCCAAGATCGGGTGTCTCAGTGTGTCATGCGGTCGATCTCCGGGGGTAGGCCGGACAGCGGCGGATTTGACCGGTTGGGGTGGCAATGGGTTATTCCGGGTGACGATTTCAGGTGCGGTACGGGTCAATCATGTGATTGTCTGGGACAATTAGGAGACCGGTCTGCCCGGACGGCAATGGGCCCCTGGCGGGCCATGGTTCGCCGCCCGAGTCACCTCGCCGAATACGGTTCATAGCGGGTGGCATCGGGATCACGCCGATGCTGGGCATGATCCGCGCGGCCGATCGGGCCGGTGCGGAGTGGTCGCTGCTGTATACCGGCCGGCATCGGGTGGCGTTGCCGTTCCTCGATGAAATCGCCTGTTACGGCGGCAGGGTCACCGTGCGTACGGATGATGAGGCAGGGTTGCCGACCGCGGAGGTGCTGGTGCCGTCCGTGGAGCCGGGGCTCGCCGTGTACGTGTGCGGTCCACCCGCGCTGCTCGAGGTGGTGGCCGCGCGGGTGGCGCGTGCGCCCGGGGTGGAGCTGCATCATGAGCGGTTCGCGCCGCCGCCGAGTTTCGACGGGCGGGCGTTCAGCGTGCAATGGGGCAGGCGCGGCAGGGTTTTCGAGGTGCCCGCCGATCGCACGGTGCTCGCGGTGCTGGCCGAGGCGGATCCGGCGGTGCCATATTCGTGCCGTCAGGGCTTCTGCACCACCTGCAAGGTGCGGGTGCTCGCCGGAACCGTCGAGCACTGCGATACCGTGCTCAATGACGCGCAGCGGGCACAGGGCGACATGCTGATCTGCGTGTCGCGCGCACGGCCGGGCGAGCTGCTGGTGCTGGATGCGAATACCGGTGCGGCGGGGCCGGTTCCGCCGCCGCACCGGGGCCGCTATCGCGTCAGGCTGGCGCGGGCCATGCCGAAGCGCATGAGGCTCGGCGGGGTCAAGCGGGTGCCGTAGTAGGTGACCCACGCTTCCGGGGTGACGGGGACGACCGCGCTATTGCGTTGGACGGCACGGACAATCGCCGCCGCCACCTTGGCGGGCGGATAACTGCGCATCCGGTACAGGGTGTCGAACAATCGCTGCCTGGCATCCTGCTGATCCGCCGAGACACCCGAGAACTCGGTGGTGCGAACGATATTGGTGTGCACGATGCCCGGGCAGATGGTGGTGACCCCGATACCGTCCTTGGCCAGTTCGGCGCGCAGGCAGTCCGAGAAGGTGAAGACGGCCGACTTGCTGGTCGAGTACGCGCTGAAGCCCTGCTGCGGGGTGTACGCGGCCATGCTGGAGACATTCACGATATGACCGCCGAGCCCGCGTTCGGCCATCAGATGTCCGAAGGCCCGCGAACCGTGCACCACGCCGAACAGGTTGATATCCAGCACCCGTTTGAAACTCTCGCTGGGCGTGCGCAGGAACGGCGCGGCCTGGCCGACCCCGGCATTGTTCACCACCACATCGGGGACGCCGTGCACCGACGCCACCTCGTCCGCGTGTGCCTGAACAGCGGCCTCATCGGAGACGTCCAGGGCGTACGGGTATGCCGCGCCGTCGAATTCGGCGATCAGCGCGGCGGTCTCCTTGGCGGCGTCGGCGTCGATATCCGAGACCACCACCTCGGCCCCGGCGCGGGCGAAGGCGAGCGCGGTCTCGCGGCCGATTCCCGACCCCGCGCCGGTGACCACGACGAGTTGATCCTCGAACGGGCGGCGGTCGCGACCGACCTCGGCGCGGCGCAATTCCCGTGCGGGCTCGGCACCGGATACGGCGTCGATGAGCTGGATGGTGGCCCGCGCCAGCACCCCCGGATGTGAATACGGCACCCAGTGACCGGCTTTCAGATCCCGCCGCCACAGCCGATCGGTCCACCGATCCTCATCGTCGAACACCGCCGGGCGCACCGCCGGATCGTACTGGGCGACAATGAGCTGCACCGGAACCGTGGTTCGCCGCTCGCGTGCCGAGAACAGCTTCGCCACAACGAGATTGGCGCGATAGATCTGGAGTCCATTGGCGGCGTCCGCGGTGAAGGTGTCACCCAGGGTGACCTGTTCGGCGGGGGTGCCCTGTGCCAGACGCAGCCCCGCGCGGAATACCCGGTCCCGCAGACCGAACCGGACCAGCGCGGGGGTCACCGGTGCCATGAACGCGAATTGATAGGCGATCGAGGCCAATTGGGCCAGGGGAGCGGCGAGATTTCCGGGGGTCGGCCGGGTGAAGCGGCCGCGCGCCCAGTGACCGGCGTGATCGAGATTCGGCCCGGACACCGAGGTGAACGAGGCGATGCGGGCCTGGGCCCCGGGTTCGCATACCGCGTCCCATACGGTCACCGAACCCCAGTCGTGAGCCAGGACGTGTACCGGCGCGTCCGGGCTGACCGCGTCGATCACCGCGAAGAAGTCGGTGGCGAGTTCCGGTATCCGGAAAGCCCGGTGGTCCTTGGGATTCGTACTGCGCCCGTGCCCGCGCGAATCGTAGGTGACCACCCGGAATCGGTCGATGAGATGCGGAAGGACGTTGTCCCACAGTCGATGTGAATCGGGCCAGCCGTGCACCAGCACGATGGCCGGCCCATCGGGCACACCCTGTTCGTACACGGCGATATCGATCTCGCCATTGGTCACGGTCCGGGTTTGCAGCGCCACTGCCGCCTCCTCTGTCTCAGACAGGTGATTCGACTCCAGCTTGGCGGGCGTCGGCAGCGCTGTCAATGCGCGGACGCGGAGCGTTGCAGGGTGGTACGGCGGCGGCGACCAGCCGTACCACCCGCCCCCGGCCACCCGGGCCGGTGGATTCGGACCCCGCGGACTCAGTGCGTGAGCGACCCCGCGGGCGCGAGCGGCAACACCAGACTCGACGGCCACACCGAATTCCGCTGCACCTGCTGAGACGTTCCCAGCAGACGCGGCAGATCCGTCGGAATCGGCATCGTCGAGGGGAATGTACCGGTCGAAATCCGCAGGCGCAGCGCATGCCCCGGCTCCAGGCGATAGAACGTGGGGCGCAGCTTGATATCGACCTGCACCACCTCGCCCGGTGTGAGCAGCCGTTGATTCTCCCGCAGCAGCACATGTTCGGGCGCGTAGACGGTGCCGTCCGGCGTGCGCCAGGTCTTGTCCTCGTTCAGGATGCGCTGGCTCGCCAATTGTGAACCGCCGGTGATGTTCACGGCCGAACCGTCCGGGGCCACATCGTCGAGCCACACCTGGAAGGCGGCATCGGTGCCGGTGGAGGAGGCGTACAGGCTCACACTCGACGGCCCGGCCAGCACGGTCGGCTCGGACACCGGATCGGCCGTGTACTTCAGGCCCGCGGTGGGTTCCAGAACCTGCTCGGTGCACGGGTTGTATGCGGTGAAGACGCGGAAGACGAAGTCCAGCAGCCCCGCGGTGTACTGGCCCAGACTCTGTCGATTGCACAGATTGTCGATACCGGAGTAGTCGATTCGATCCGCGCCGTCCGTGCCGGTGGGAGCCTGCTCGGTCAGCCGACCGGCGTCGAAGTAACGCCGTACCACGGTGGCCTGATCGAACGGGTAGTGCGCGGTATCGGCGGCATTGTTGCCCGGATCGATGACGTGCAGCGGCCTGTCGGTGTTCTCGACTCCGTTCGGAATATCCTTGAGCCAGCGGTCGAACCAGGCCAGGGTGATCATATCGGTGTTCAGGCGCGAGCCCGGGCCGACGCCCAGCCCCACGTGATACCAAGGGCCCATGAGCAATTGGTAGCGGCCGTCGGCCTGCTGGTCTCCCGCCATGGGCGCGAACTGATCGCGTCCGGCCGAAAGATTCTGCAGCTGCGAGTAATTGCGGAACGGCCCCTCCTGGTAGAGGTCCCAGAGCCCGCCCACCTGATACATGGCGATGCCGTTGTCGACCAGATTGTGCAGATCGGTCTCGAACCGGCGCTCCTGCCACCACGAGGTGTCATAGGCGAGCGGCCCGCCCGCGTACGCCTCCAGCAGCAGTTTGATGGTGCTGTCCGAGGACACCAGCGCCTGGAGGTGATCCACCAGCGATTTCACGAAGGTCTGCGGGGATACCACCGCGGTCAGGAACGGTCCCATCAGACTCAGATACGGCACCATGAGCGAGATGGCGGTGAGCAGGATCGGGCTCATCATGCCGTCGTGGCCGAGCACCTCGTTGAAGATATTGTTCGGCATCGCCATGGGCACAATGGCTTTGAGCGGTGAGTCCGGGCCGACCGCCTCGGCGGTACGCAGGGCGCTCAGCGCCGGGAACGAATACCCGTACATGCCGACCTTGCCGTTGGACCCGGGCAGCTTGGCCGCCCAATCCACCAGCTGCACCCCGTCGATGCCATCCTGCCGGGACGCCGGATTCCACGCGCCGGTCGACCCGCCGGTGCCGCGCACATCCGCGATCACCTCGATATAACCGTGCCGCACCAGCATGTCCTGTGCGCTGGTGGCCTGATTGATCACGCGCCGGACGTCTTTGATCTGGTCCGGCAGCGCGATGTGCAGTTCGTCGATGACGCTGGTGAGCGCCGCGGTCAGCGCGCTGGTGACCGCGCCGTAGGTGGTGAAGTTGACCACCACCGGGAAATCCCCGGCCGCGCGCTGACCGGTCGCCGGATCGGTCGGATAGCGCACCTCGGCCTGCAACTGCGTACCGTCCGAGAGCGGAACCACATGTCCCAGTTCATAACTCACGCCATATGCGGCGGGCGTCGGCTCGTAGTCGGCGGGCAGGCCGAAATTCACCGGCGCGTTCGGCACCGGCCCGCTGCTGGGCACCGCCCCCGCGAAGGTGCTGCTGGACACCGTCACGGCGAACGCGGAGAAGCCCGCCACGGCCAGGGGAACCAGACGGCGGCAACGCGGCCACCGTGACTTGTTACTCAACGATCTACCTCTGCGGATGGTCAGGAGGCCGTCGCGGCGGCCCATCCCGCCCGGTGACCTCGTCGTCGGAGTTCAGCACACCGCACAGTCCCCACCCTCGGACACCGCCAATCCCCAAGACTCCGCCCGGCGCCATTGTGCACTGGACCAAGATCGGGAGGGAATTACGGTGCGAAGGCGGCGGATTCGAGGCGGCGCGCGATCCGGGCCGCGGACAGGGTCATGGCATCGGTGGGCCGGTGCGGATCCAGACCCGTCAATTCGTGAATGCGGGCCAGCCGATAGGTGACCGTATTGCGGTGGATATTCAGCAGGCGCGCGGTGGCCAGCTGATTGAAACCGCTGTCGACGAAGACCTCCAGGGTTTCCGCGAGCAGGGGCTGCGGATCGAGGGGGAGCAGCACCGCCGCCAGGCCCACCCGCGCGGAACCGCCCGCGGCGACCGTGTACTCGAACATGAGATCGCTACGGCGGCATAGGGTTTGCGGCCGTTCCAGGCAGCGGCCCAGTTCGGCGAGCATGCGGGCTTCGGCGAACAGCTCCGGCACGGCGTCGCGGGTGGACGCCACCGTGACGCCGACCCAGAAGGGTGCGGCGTGATTGGCCTGATGGGCTGAATCGGGTTGCGGTGCGGGGTGATTCGCCGCTGCGAGCGGGGACTGCTCGGGGCGGCGGGTCGCGCTGCGCTGGGTCTGATGCTCCTGCGTGGGGAGCAGCCGGGCACTGAGCGCGGCGATGGTCGCGGAACCGTCATCACCCGGATGCAGGGGAAGCAGCGCGGTCCAGCCGCCACTGTCCAGGCGCAGGAACACTCCGGGAATGGCCTCGATGCGATGGCGCAGATCGCTGGTATCGGCGATCCGGGCCGAGCTGAGCCGGAACACCGCGATCAGGAACGCGTCCGGCACCGCGATGGCCGGTTCATCGGCCCATTCGATCGGATCGCGTCCGGTGAGCAGTGCGTCGGCGATGGCCCGCCGGCGCTCGAGCAGTTCCCAGCGCGGATCGTGCGCCCGATGCACACAGGCGGTGGCGATGCGCGCGGTGAGCGTGGTGATGTAATGCAGCAGCGGCAGCGCGGCCTCGGTGAGCAGTTCCCGCTCGGGTCCCTCGACCGCGGCGAGCATATGCGACCAGATGAATTCCGCGCCGATCCGATAGCGGCCGAGCACTTCCTCGAGGGGTTCGCCGTCGCGGACCCGGCCCAGCGCGATCTCCACGACTTCGCGGGTGTCCTCCTCGCCGGGGGTGATCCCGGTGCGCAGGAAATCGAAGAACAGATCCACATTGAGCTTGGTGCCGCGTTCGAAACCGCTGGCCACCAAGGGTTGCGGCAGGGTGCGGTACGGCGGCAGCGCGGCGGGGAATACCTCCCGCGCCGCGACCGCGCGCCGATACAGCTCTTCCAGCGCACGGTCCCGGATTCGCGCTTGCATGACTCTCCTACTACGCGTACAGCGAGTCGATAGTAGCCGCATAGGCGGTAGCTATCGGTTTGCGCCTCAGTTTTCCGGTGGCCGTGAGGCAGTCGCTGCCCGGGAGCCACACATCCGGCAGCACCGCGAACTTCTTGATCTGCTCCACCCGGGAGAGCTTGGCATTCGCCGCATCGACACCCTCCTGGAGGGCTTTGCGAACGATCGGGTCCTGTGCCATGGCCGCGATACTACGGTCGGTTAGCTGGTGCCGCTCGGCGAAGGCGGCGGCCAGATCCGGATCGAGGCAGATCAGCGCGGTGTTGTAGGAGCGCGCCTCACCGATCACCGCGACCGCACCCGCGAGCGGGGTGTTCTCGGTGATGGTGTTCTCGATATTGGTCGGCGACATATTCTTGCCCGCCGCGTTGATGATGAGTTCCTTCTTGCGATCGACGATCTTGAGGAAACCCTCGCTGTCGAGTTCACCGATATCGCCGGTGTGCAGCCAGCCGTCGGCGTCGATGGTCTCGGCGGTCTTATCGGGGGCGTTGCGGTAGCCGCGCATGACCATGCGACCGCGCACCAGCACCTCACCGTCCTCGGCGATCTTGACCTCGGCGCCGGGCAGCGCGGTGCCGACCGTGCCGATCTTGATGCGCTCCGGGCGGCCCACGGTCGCTCCCGCCGTGCACTCGGTCATGCCGTACCCCTCGCACAACGGCAGACCCAGGCCCAGGAAGAACTCGTGGGTATCGGGGGGAATCGGCGCGGAGCCGGTGACGGCGACCCGAACCTTGTCCAGCCCCAGGCGTTCTCGAATGGTGGCCAGCACCAACCGATCGGCGAGGCGGTATCGCAGCGTCGCCAGCGGGCTCAGCGGGCGACCGTCCGAGATCGCGCGAGCGCGGGCCCGGCCGGTGCGAATCGCCCAGTCCACCAGTGCCCGGCGCACCGCGCTGGGTTCGGCGGCGAAGCGATCCTCCAGTGCCGCTTTGACTTTCACCCACACCCGGGGCACTCCCAGGAAGACCGACGGATGCACCTCGGCCAGGGCCTCGGCGACCTGCTTGAGATCGGGGCAGGTGGTGATCTCGCTGCCGCTGATCATGGCCAGATAGTGCGCGAACCAGCGATTGGCGGCGTGCGCGTCCGGCAGATACGAGACCACTTTGTCCTCGGGTCCGCCACCACCGAATTCGTCGACCACGCGCGCGTTTTCGAGGAAGTTGGTATGCGTGAGCTCCACGCCCTTGGGCGGGCCGGTGGTGCCCGAGGTGTAGACGATGGTCAGCAGATTCTCGGGATCGACCGCGCGCCAAGCCTTCTCGAAATCGAAATCGGCGGCCGGGGCGGCTTCGACCGCGGCCAGCGCCAGGGTGCCGTCCGGCGCTTCGTCCACGCAGATCACATGCTCGACCGTATTGCCCTGTGCGGCGGCCTTCTCCACCGCGGCCAGGATCTGCGGTGCGAACTGGCGCTCGCAGATGACGGCGCGATTGCCCGCGTTGCCGAACTGATAGGCCAGCAGATCCACCGGATTGGTGTTGTACACCGAGAACGGCGTCGCACCGGTGTGCAGGACCGCGGTATCGCAGAGATGGAACTCCGGGCGATTGGTCAGCATGATCGCGACCGTGTCACCGGGGCCGATACCCAATCCCGTCAGGCCCGCGGCAATGCTCCGCACCCGCTCGCCGTACTCGCGCCAGGTGATGGTCACGGCCCCGCCGAGCGTGCGCAGCGCGATCGCGTCCGGATTGGCCGCGACATTGGCCTGGAACGCCTCACACAGCGTGCGCGGCCGCACCGTCGTCACCTTTGATGAACTCACGAACCTACCTCTCTCGGATTGCCATCCAGCACACCGCACAAAGGCGGTGCGATACCAGTGGCAATCACGAAGACAAGCGGCGCGCGGTTTGTGCACGTGAACAAATTGTCTGCCGGGGGAGCCGGAATGGGATGGCCGGTCGGCATGCGACGTATGGTTTTTACAGCCGTAGGACCGCCGGACCCAGACCGGGCCGTCCGATCGGGTAGCGGTGCGGCTGTACTAGGAGCCCGCAGTGATCACCCCCACCGCACCCGGCGTACAGGAATTCATCCGCGCCGAAGCCGTCGAATACGTCGATATCCGCTTCTGCGATGTGCCCGGCGTACAACAGCATTTCTCCATTCCCGCAACGATGTTCGGGCCCGATCTGGTGCAGGAGGGCATCGCGTTCGACGGTTCGTCGGTGCGCGGCTTCCAGGCCATCCATGAATCGGACATGCTGTTGCTGCCGGATCTCGGCACCGCACAACTGGATTCGTTCCGCGGCGCGAAAACTCTCAATATCAACTGCTTCGTGCACGATCCGCACACCCGGCAGGCGTACAGTCGCGATCCGCGCAATGTGGCGCGCAAGGCCGAGGATTACCTGCGCAGCACCGGAATCGCCGATACCGCGTACTTCGGGCCCGAAGCCGAGTTCTACATCTTCGATTCGGTGCGCTACCAGACCAAGATGAATGGCGCCTTCTACGAGGTGGATTCGGTCTCGGGCGGCTGGAACAGCGGCGCGAAACACAATCCGGACGGATCCCTCAACCGCGGCTACAAGGTGCGCCCCAAGGGCGGATACTTCCCCGTCGCGCCCTATGACGCCGACGTCGACCTGCGAGATCAGATGTGCACCAAACTGATGCGCGCCGGATTCGATCTGGAGAAGGGGCATCACGAGGTCGGCACCGGCGGGCAGGCGGAGATCAATTACCGCTTCAATACCTTGCTGGCCGCCGCCGATGACCTCCAGCTCTACAAGTACATCATCAAGAACACCGCGTGGGAGCACGGCAAAACCGTCACCTTCATGCCGAAACCGCTGTTCGGTGACAATGGTTCGGGAATGCATGTGCACCAATCCCTCTGGAAGGACGGCGCACCGCTGTTCTACGATGAGGCGGGCTATGCGGGCCTCTCGGATCTGGCCCGGCATTACATCGGCGGCCTGCTGCATCACGCCCCGTCATTGCTGGCCTGGACCAACCCCACGGTGAATTCCTATAAGCGCCTGGTCCCCGGCTACGAGGCCCCGGTGAATCTGGTGTACAGCCAGCGCAATCGCTCGGCCGCCGTGCGCATCCCGGTCACCGGAACCAGTGCCGCCGCCAAACGCCTCGAATTCCGCTGCCCCGACTCCTCCGGCAATCCATACCTCGCCTTCGCCGCCATGATGATGGCCGGACTAGACGGCATAGCAAATAAAACCGAACCCGCCCTCCCCGTCGACAAAGACCTCTACGAACTCACCCCCGAGGAATCCGCCGAGGTAACCCAAACCCCCGCCAGCCTCGACGCCGTCATCGACCGCCTCGAAGCCGATCACGAATACCTCACCCACGGCGGCGTTTTCACCGAGGACCTCATCGAAACCTGGATCCGCATCAAACGCGATAGTGAGATCGCCGAAATCAACGTCCGCCCGCACCCCTACGAATTCGACCTCTACTTCGACGTATGAGGTGGACAGGCGGGCCACGCCGGATTCGGTGAGGGTCGGCTACGCCCACTTCGAGGGCAGATCCTGATCGGCACCGCCGCGCGCCGGCAGGTTTTACCTGACGCGTAATCGCTTCCGCGCAGCTCAGCGAACAAGCTCGGTACATGAGCGAATACGAGAACATCGCACAGCGGTACATCGACAGCTGGAACGAGAAGGATGCCGATAAGCGCCTGGCGCTCATCGACGAGTTGTACACCCCCGGCGTGATTTTCACCGATCCGCTGGTGTCCCTGGTCGGCACCGCGGCCGTCGCGGAGATGGTGGCCGGAGCCCAGGAACAGTTCGCCGGGCTGGAATTCGGACTCGGCGCCGTGGACGGCCACCACGATATCGCCCGCTTCACCTGGACCCTGAACGCGCCCGGAGCGCAGGAGCCGATCGTCATCGGATTCGATGTGATCACCATCTCCGGCGGGAAGATCGAACGGGTGCACGGATTCCTGGACAAGGTGCCGGGCTGAGTGCTGAAGTATTCGGTGGTGCGGCGGCGAATCATCCCCGCACCACCGGATATTCGGTTGTGAGCCCGATCAGGGGGTGGTGCCGTCGGCGTAAGCGCGGCGGAAAATGTTGTGGGGGAACGTAGTTGAGTGCCGGGGGAGGAGCATTCCCGGCGACCGGAGCGGGTCGCCGGGTAGCCTTTCATGCCCGCGTCCCTCAAACTATGACGTTTCCCTCACTGCCCGCGCGAGTCCGGTGGCGCCCCATACGATCCGGACCTGAAGAAGGCGGGAAGGCGAAGAGGCCATGGATCGAAATGCGTTCGTCGAGGTGATGAACGAGGCGAGCGGCATGCTGGAGTCCGGCCGCGCGCCCGAAGCGCTCGCCCGGCTGACGGCGTTCGACAATGCGCTGCTGTCACCGCCGGACCCCAAGGATTACGGCTGGGTGGTGTCGTACACCTTCCGGTCCGCGTTCGCCGCGGGCGAATACGACCAGGCACTGCGCATCGCCGAGAACGGCCCGGCGCGGTTCCCGGCCGATATACCGCCCGCGACCCTGGCGACCATGTACTCCATGGGCGTGGAGGCCGCCACCCAGCTCGGCCGCGCCGACAGCGCGGTGCTCATGGCCGACCGCTGCATCGATCTGCGCCGCAGCCACGGCGATCACGGCGAGGTCCTGATGGCCGCCATGACCGCGTGCACCCTGCTCGGCGATATCGAAAGACATGATCTGGCAAGCCGGTACGCCCAGCTCCTGGTCGCCGAGGGCGACGGTTACGACGAATACCGGGCCTACGGCTACTACGCCATCTGCGCCGCCATCGAACACGAGGTCGGCGGCCACCTCATCGACACCCTGCGCGCCGGCCGCGACTGGCTGCTCGCGCACGACAACGAATTCGCCCGCGAGGCACTGGGATACCTGAACAGCTCCGCCGCGGTGGAGAATGCCGCTCCGGCCCCGCAGCGGCCGGACGTGCCCCTCGGCCAGGATCCATTCGCGCCGCCGCCCGGACCGGACCCGCTCGGACAGCCGTCATTCGGCTCGGATCCGCTCGGGCAGTCCCCGTTGGGCTCGGATCCGCTCGGTCAGCCTCCGCTCGGCTCGGCTCCTTTCGCGCAGCCGCCGCTCGGCCCGGAGTCGCCGGTTCCGGGGCCGTTCGGCCCGGCTCCGGTCGATCCGGATTTCCTCGCCCCGCCGCCCTTCGGCGCGGAGCCGTTCGACGCGCCCCCGCCCATCGATCTGTCGGTGCCGCTCGGGCCGCCGCTGGGTGAGGTGGCGCAGACCGAACTGCTGAACATCTCCGGGGATGGGATGGAATCGGTCACCGGGCCGAAACAGCCTCCGGCGGATCAGCTCGCGGGCGGTGAGGCCGCCGACGCGTTGCTCGAGGCGCAGCGGCCGGGTATCGCCGCCACCGCGTATCGCGCGCTCATCGACGATGCCATCGCCACCGGCACACCCGATCCGCTGATCGCCGGTAAGGCCGTGCTCGGTCTGCTGATGGCGCTCATCTTCGACAATCGGGTCGGTGAGGCGCACGCGGTATGGATCGATGAGCAGGGGCCGACCTACCTCGGCGTCTGGGCGCTGGAGAACGGTCAGACCTCGGTGCACGACGCCATGGCCTACAACCTGGTCGCGGCCTTCCTGCACTCGCTCAGCACCGGCGATCCGAATGCCGCCAATCACGCCGTCGACACCCTCATGGGCCGCTGCGTGAACTGGGCCTTCGGCACCGATCCGCAGGTCGTGCCCGCCATGCTCAATACCTGGCGGCGGCACCTGTTCGAGATTCACGAGGGTGAGCCCGCCCCCGAATACCTGTGGGAACTCGGCCAAGCCGAACAGCGCTGGGGCGGACCGCTGCCCGAATCGGCGCTGTACTGGATGCGCCCGTACCCGTGGGTCGTGGACTGGCTGTGATCGGCCCGAATTAGGCTGCCCGGTATGGCAACCGAGATCTGGCACAACCCCAAATGCTCGAAGAGCCGCACGGCCAAGGCGACGCTCGATGACACCGGCGTCGAGTACGTCGAGCGCCGCTACCTCGACGATCCGCCGAGCGTCGCCGAAATCGATTCCGTACTGGGCAAACTCGGGCTCGAACCGTGGGATATCACCCGCACCGCCGAACCCGAGGCCAGGGAACTCGGGGTGGCCTCCTGGGATCGCACGCCCGCCGAGCGGGACCGCTGGATCGAAGCCCTCGCCACCCATCCGCGACTCATCCAGCGGCCGATCGTACTGACCGCCGACGGTCGCGCCATTCTCGCCCGCAGCGCCGAAGCGCTCGACGAATTGCGCTGAGCGGCGCGACGATTCGTCACGAGAGCGCGAAAACCGGGAATCCCGGTGCGATGGCGGCCAATTCGGCATCGGAGGAGTTCTTGGTCACGCCCTCGAAGAACCGGCCCACTTCCCAGCCCCAGCGATCCAGGTAGGCGTGCAGGACGGGGAGCTTCTCGGCATCGGGGAGCTCCCGTGCGGTGAAGGTCTCGGTCTTGCGGCCCAGCCGCAGTTCGCCATTACCGGAGACGCGCAGATTCCGGACCCACTGGGTGTGGCCGCGCGGTGCGACCAGATAGCGCTGTCCGTCGACGACCAGCAGATTGACCATCGTGGTGCGCCATTCGCCGCTCTTGCGCCCGCGCACCGCGAGCAGTCGTGAACCCGCCACGCTGATGCCCAGTTTGGGCAGGGTGTTGGCGATGCGGTTCATGATCGGGTCCAGGCCGGTGGGGGACAGGTACCGGGTTGCGAGGTCGCTCATGGCTGACTTCCTTCTGATATTCGAGAGCGGCGCTCTCTGATGTGATCAGTGTGCGCCGCCGGTCGCCGCGCTGTCAAGAGCAGTGCTCTCATTTCATTCATCTGCTCCGAAACGTGGCACACTATTCGTATGAGCGCCCCACGTACCGCCCGTGAACGGGCACGAGCCGAGATCACTCGCGAGATCACCGATGCGGCGCGCCGTCAGCTCGCCGACTCCGGCGCGGCCGCGCTGTCGCTGCGTGCCATCGCCCGCGAACTCGGCATGGTGTCCTCGGCGCTGTACCGGTACTTCCCGAGTCGGGACGAACTGCTCACCGCGCTGATCATCGAGGCGTACAACGCCGTCGGCGAGGCGGTGGAGAACGCGGTCGCGACCGGGGACACCCCGCGCGCGCAGTGGCGGGCCGCGGCGGCGGCGGTGCGGCACTGGGCCATCGGGCATCCGCACGAATACGCGCTGCTGTACGGGTCGCCGGTGCCGGGGTATCAAGCGCCGCAGGACACCATCGGACCCGCGTCCCGGGTGCCGGTCGCGGCGCTGGGAATCGTCGTGAACGCCTGGCGGGCAGGCACTTTGGCGGACGGCGAGGGCGAGATGTCCGCCGAGCTCACCGCGCAATGCTCCGAGATCGCCGCGCAGATCGCACCGGGATTGCCGCCCGAGGGCGTGGCGCGCACGGTGGTGGCGTGGACGCAGCTCTACGGCGCGGTCGGCTTCGAACTCACCGGGCAACTGGTCGGCAGTATGGATCCCGCCGGGCCCTTCTTCGACTACGCCGTGGAACTGATGGCCGATCTCATCGGCCTGTCCGGCTAGCGGCGGTGAATCTCGGCCTGCTCCAATGGGAATGGCGGCTCACCGAGTCCGACGATGCGCAGATTGCCCCACGGGTCACGCTCCTGGAGCACACCGCGCGCGGGTGTCCCACCCGGCAGTGTGAGGAAGACCTGACCGCGTCCGGGATCGGGTAGTTCGACGCCCTCGGGCGCGGAAACCCTTCCGTACCAATGGAAATTGCCGTCGATCGGATCGAGGTGGCCGTTCAGGCTGACCGTGACGGCGACCTCCGCGCCCGGCGCGTCCAAGAGCGCCGGACCCGAATACTCCGGTGCGGGAGCGGGATCCGGATAGTCGATATCCGGTGCCACCGCCCGCCGTGCCCGCCTCACAGCAGCCCCTGGCGCTGCCAGATGCGCTTGCCGATCGGGCCGATCAGGCCCTGCTTGTCCAGGAACGCACCGAGATTCGCGGCTCCGACGCCCAGGGCGCGCTTGGCATGCGGATTGGCGCGGGCCATCCGCCGTGCGCCGCGACCGTCCTCGATTCCGGCGCGGACGTACATATGCCAGTTCGTCATCAGGTGCACGAACAGCGGTGCGGCGATCGCGACGCACAGTCTGGTGTACGCCAGTTCGGCCCGCGACATCTCGGGGACCATGCGCGCCAAAGCATCCCGGGCGAAACCGATGTGGCGCGCCTCCTCGGTGACGTGAATCCGCATGGCGCGCGCCACGACCGGCTGCAATTCCGGATCGTCCAGGGTCTGGCGCTGAATGGCGTCGAAGATCTCCTCGCCGACCAGCGCGCCCACCCACACCATGGAACCGCGCAGGAAGATCTGCAGTGCGCTGATGGTCAGGCGCTCATAGCGATTGGGCCAGTACGGCTTCGCCTCCACCCGGTCGATGAGCTTGCCGAACATCATCATGTGCCGGCATTCATCGCCCATCTCGGTGAGCGTGTAGTGCGAATGCCGGGACCGCGGATCGCCGGACATGAGCTCGCGCAACAGCAGTCGATTGAGCAGGTTCTCGAACCAGATGCCGACGGAGAGCACATTGGCCAGTTCCTGGCGCGAGAGTTCGCGGCGCTGTTCATGATCCATCGCATCCCACAGCGGCGTGCCGAAGAGCGAGACCACCCCGGGCGGCAGGAAGAGTTTGTCCGGGTCCAGGGGTGCGTCCCAGTCGATATCGACGACCGGATCGTAGAACTTCTTCACATGCCCCGTGAGCAGTCGCTGAGCGAAGGAATCGCGAGGGAGCAGTGTCTTGTCGGGGGAAGCGATGGCGTCGTTGCTCATGGCAGCATCCTGACTGAAATTACTGATACACGCTGTTACACTCAGATTAGTGGTACACGGTGTATCGGTCAATAAGCAGGTGGGTATCGTGGGCCGAGTGACCGGAACCAGCACTCATACCCCGTCGAGCGACGGCCGCAGCACCCGCTGGAGCGGACACAAGGCCCGCCGCCGCGCCGATATGCTCGACGCCGCCCTCGGTGTCATCGAGGACAACGGCGTGGAGATCTCGGTGCAGCAGATCGCCGATCGCCTCAAGGTGCCGCGCCCGGTCGTCTACCGGCACTTCGACGGCCGCGCCGATCTCGACGAGGCGATTCGCCGGCACATTCTGGATTCGCTACTGGCCGAACTGCTTCCGCGCCTGCGACCCGACGGCACCGTGCGCGATGCGGTGCGCGGCGCGGTCGGCACCTACGTCGGTTGGGTTGTGCGGCATCCGAATCTGCACCGCTTCCTGGCCGCCGGTGATCCGCACGGGCAGTCCTCGGGGGCGCTGGCCGGAGCGCGTGATCGCATCGGCGCGCAATTGGCGGACCTGTTCGCCGATATCCTCGGCGGCTTCGGACTCGATCCGAACCGCGCCCGCCCCACCGCTTTCGGCATGGTCGGCTTCGTGGACGGCGTGGTCAACAGCTGGCGCGCGGACGGTGTGCTCACCTCCGAGCAGGTCGAGGGCATCCTCACCGAATCGGTCCTCGCGCTGCTCGAGGGCAATGCGCGCAGCCTCGAGGTGCCGATGACCCGGGACACCGTCGTCGCCGAATTGGTGGCGCGCCGGGAAGCCGCCCAGCTCGGCTGATATTCATCGCTCGGCTGTCAGGGGTCGTGGCTGCCTCGAATAATTTTGCCGATTTGGAAATATTGCCGCGACGGCAAATATCTGTACGCTGGGACAGGTGAGCGATGGATTGCGTGAGCGCAAGAAGCGGGAAACCCGGCTCGCCCTGAGCCTGGCCACCATTCGCCTGGGCGTGGAACGCGGCTGGGACAACGTGACGGTGGAGGACATCGCCGCCGCGGCCAATGTCTCGGTGCGCACCTTCCGCAACTACTTCTCCAGTAAGGCCGAGGCCGTGGCGTCCCGGCATCTGGAACGCATGGAACAGGTCGCCGAGGAATTCGCCGCCCGCCCGGACGGTGAAACCCTGTGGGAGGCAATGACAGCCGCCGTCCTGGACCGCTTCGGACTCGGCGAGACCGTCACCGCCGCGACCACCACCGACCGGCACTGGGTGGACGGCATTCGCATCATGCTCGGCACACCCGCCGTGCAGGTGGCCATTCTCGAAGCCAATGCGACCGCGCAGCAGACGCTTACGGCCGCGGTGGCCGCCCGCACCGGCACCGATCCCGCCCGGGACCTGTATCCGAGTCTGGTCGCCGCGGCGGTCTCGGCCGCCATCAGCGCCGCCATCGATCACAGTCAGCGCGCCGATCCGCCGCAACCGCTCATGGATCTGCTGCGCGAAGCGCTCGACCGGCTGGCCGCGGGCCTGCCGGTGCCTAACTGAGAAACGCTGTCTCGCAGGAGAAGTCATGACCCACGACGTCATCATCGCCGGAGCGGGCCCAGTCGGCCTGATGCTGGCGAGCGAACTCGCCCTGGCTGGTATCCGCCCGCTGGTGCTCGAACGGCTCACCGAACCCAGTTCCGAAGCCAAAGCCAACGGTCTGGTCGGACAGGTGGTGCCGATGATGGATAGGCGCGGCCTGTACGAGCGTCTCGGCGGACCGCCCGGACGGCCGCAACCCAATTCCGCCTACTTCATGTTCGCCGCTCTCCCTTTGGATTTGAGCCTGCTCGAGCGCAGTCCCGTCTACAACATGGCGGTACCCCAGCCCGAACTCGCGGCGGTACTGCGAGATCGGGCGCTCGAACTCGGCGCGGAAATCCGCTGGGGTGCTGAGATCACCGGCATCTCGCAGGACGAAGACGCTGTCACCGTGGATGTTTCGACGGCGGGGGAGACGGTCCGGCTGCGCGCCCGATACCTGGTCGGCGCGGACGGCGGGCACAGCGTGGTTCGCAAGCGGTCCGGAATCGACTTTCCCGGAGTCAGTTACGACCGCGCCACCACCCGCACCGCGCACGCCACCATCTCCCCGGACCTGGTGGATCCCGCCACCGGGGCGCTGCGCGTCCCCGGCTACGGCGAGATTCGCCCCTTCCTGCCGATTCGCACCGAACGTGGCGGACTGGCCTACGCGCCGTTCCCCGGCCGGACACCGCTGTTCAGCACCACCGAATGGGATCGCCCGGCACAGGAGGGGCCGATGACCCTGGCGGAGATGCAGGCCAGCATCGCGTACGTGCTGGGCGCGGAGATCGAACTCGGTCCCGCGACCGGACCCGGACCGCACGCCCTGCGCCGCCAGCTCGGCGGAAACACCAGGGTCGCCGCACAATTCCGGGACCGCCGCGTTGTCCTCGCCGGTGATGCCGCGCATGTGCTGGTATTCGGCGGCGGTCCCGGCCTCAATCTGGGTCTGCAAGACGCCATGAACCTCGGCTGGAAACTCGCCGCCGAGATCAAAGGCCAAGCGCCGCAAGGTCTCCTGGACACCTACGACACCGAGCGGCGCATTGCCGCCGACCGTGCGGTGGCGCAGTCGCAGACGCAGGCCGCGCTGCTCGCGCCGGGCGCGGATATCACCGCCATGCGCGCGGTTTTCGCCGAACTGCTCACCGATGCGGCCACCGTGCAGCGGATCGCCGACCTGATCTCGGGGTCGGACGTTCGCTACGACATGGGCGTACCGGACCCGCATCCGCTGGTCGGCGCGCCCGCCCCCGACCTCGACCTGGACACCGCCGCGGGCCGGTCTCGCGTAGCCGAATTGAGCAGGGCCGCACAGCCATTGCTGCTCGACCTCACCGTAACCGGCTCATTCGCCGAGGCGCTGAGGCCATACGCCGATCGGATCGAGATCGTGCACGGCCGCACCGAGGATCCGCCCGCCGCCGCACTTCTGCTGCGTCCGGATACCTATGTGGCGTGGGCGACCGACGCTCCGAACCTCGATACCGCCGACCTCGGCGGATTGCGGTCCGCGCTGGCCCGCTGGTTCGACGCCGTGCCGGTGACTGCGGCTTGATTCGCGTGCTGAGATACGTCTCGGGCAAATGGTGATCCTTCACCCGGGAATCCCGAAGCGTCGTGTTAGATCTCGTGCCCGGGACCGGCCGGAACATCACCGGCGCCTAGGCGGTGCGAGTGGTGCCGCTACCGCGCTCCGCCAGGGCGCGGTAGCTGGCGTTCCATAGCCACTCGACCGGGCCGCGGTCGAAGCGGCGCAGCCAGGTGTGGGCGAAGACCAGCATGCAGGCCGAGACCAGCAGGTAGATGCCGAGGGTGAAGGGCACGCGGGCGGCGGGGGAGACCAGGGTGGCCAGGCCCAAACCCCAGCCGTAGCAGAGGAATCCGGCGAGCAGGTTTTGTAAGATGTAGCAGCTCAAGGCCATTCGTCCCACCTCGGCGAAGCGGCGGCCGACGAAGGCGGGGGCGGTGCGGCGGGCGTAGACGTGGGCGACCAGGCCGAGGATGCCCATCGATACGAAGGGCGCCAGGCCGTAGCGGGTCAGCAGGATCAGATCGCCGCCGACCATGCCGATCACGAAATCCAGCGGGGTCGCGACCGCTCCGATGATCATGAGGCGCTTGCGGATTCGGGCACCCTCCGGTTCGAATACCCCGGCTCGGAACAGGCGCGCGCCCAGCAGGAACAGGGCGATCGACATGGGGAAGATGAAGAGCGGTTCCAGCCGGAAGATCAGCGCGTGGTCGATACGGAACAGCACCAGATCCCAGAAGGAGCCGTCCGCGTAGGGATTGGGGTCCAGCGGTTCGGGCGTGGACGACTCCTGCTGACCGGCGGCCAGCACGATGCCCGCCACGATGACGGTGAGCATGAGGGTGTGAATGCCCGCCGCGATGATCAGCCAGCGGCGCTGGGCACGCGGGCCGGTGGCCAGCACGAACGCCACCACCAGGCCGGTCACGGCATAGCCCATGAGCACATCGAATTCGGCGACCAGCAGGAAGTTCAGCAGACCGTCCAGGCACAGCAGGGCCGCCCGCCACGGATACTTGCCCGGCCACGCGCGCCCGCCGCGCACCGCGGAACCCTGCTGAATCGCGAGCCCGATACCGAACATGATGGTGAGCAGACCCAGGAACTTGCCCTGCGCCAATTGCTGGAGGAACCGCTCGGCCCACAGCCAGATACCGTCCGGCTCGTCCAGGTGCGCGACATAACCAAGCAGCCCCGAACCATTGGAGAAGATCCAGATATTGGTGCCGAGGGTGCCCAGAATCGCGATGCCGCGCAGCACATCCAGGGCGGGCAGTCGCGCGGATCGCCGCGGGGACGGTGCCGTCGCCGTGGTATCACGTTCCGCCGGAACGGGATTCGACTCGCTCGCGGCGGTGATCGGGCGTTCCGATCGCGGGGAGGTGACCGGTTCGACCATGTCTGACATTGTGTCGTCCGCGCCGGTAGCGGCGGATCACCCGGGAGGACGATGCCGGATACGCCGCACGAATGACCAACCCCGAGACCCGAGCCCGACCCGGTCGCGCCCCATCCGCGCCCGCGTCGCCTAGGCTCGACCACATGCAGCGCATCATCGGAATCGAGGTCGAGTACGGCATTTCGACGCCTTCGGAGCCGTCGGCCAACCCGATTCTCACGTCGACCCAGGCGGTTCTCGCCTATGCCGCAGCCGAAGGCGTGCCGCGCGCCAAACGCACCCGCTGGGATTACGAGGTGGAATCACCGCTGCGCGACGCACGCGGATTCGACCTCGGCCGGCTCAACGGCCCCGCACCCGTCATCGACGCCGACGAGGTCGGCGCGGCGAATATGATCCTCACCAATGGCGCACGGCTCTACGTCGACCACGCGCACCCCGAATACTCCGCCCCCGAGGTCACCGACCCGCTGGACGCGGTGATCTGGGACAAGGCCGGTGAGCGGGTCATGGAGGCCGCCGCCCGCTTCGCCTCCAGCGTGCCGGGCGCGCCCCGCATGCAGCTGTACAAGAACAACACCGACGGTAAGGGCGCCTCCTACGGCACCCATGAGAACTACCTCATGAGCCGTGAGACCCCGTTCAACCAGATCATCGTGGGCCTCACCCCGTTCTTCGTATCCCGCCAGGTGATCTGCGGTTCCGGCCGCGTGGGCATCGGCCAGAACGGTGATACCGCCGGATTCCAGCTGTCCCAGCGCGCGGACTACATCGAGGTCGAGGTCGGCCTGGAGACCACGCTCAAGCGCGGCATCATCAACACCCGTGACGAACCGCACGCCGATGCGGACAAGTACCGTCGCCTGCACGTCATCATCGGTGACGCGAACCTGTCCGAATGGGCCACCTACCTCAAGGTCGGCACCTCGGCGCTGGTGCTCGACATGATCGAGGCGGGCGAGGACCTCTCGGACCTCCAGCTGGCCCGTCCGGTCACCGCCGTGCACACCATCAGCCATGATCCGACGCTGCGCGCCACGGTCGCGCTCGCCGACGGCCGCGAGCTGACCGGGCTTGCGCTGCAACGCATTTACCTCGACCGCGTGGAGAAGTTCGTCTACCGCCAGGGCATCGACGACGCCCGCGTGCAGGATCTGCTCACCAAATGGGCGCATGTGCTCGACCTGCTCGAGCGCGACCCCATGGAAACCGCGGACCTGCTCGACTGGACCGCCAAACTCCGTCTGCTGGAAGGCATGCGCAAGCGCGAGGGCCTGACCTGGGCGGCCCCCAAACTGCACCTGGTCGACCTGCAGTACTCGGACGTGCGCCTGGACAAGGGTCTCTACAACCGCCTGGTGGCCCGAGGTTCCATGCAGCGCTTGGTGTCCGAACAGCAGATCCTCGACGCCATGACCAATCCGCCTACCGACACCCGCGCCTACTTCCGCGGCGAATGCCTGCGCCGCTTCGGCGCCGATATCGCCGCCGCCAGCTGGGACTCGGTCATCTTCGACCTCGGCGGCGATTCCCTGGTCCGCATCCCGACCCTGGAACCCCGCCGCGGTACCAAAGCCCATGTGGGCAAGTTGCTGGACGGTGTCGAGACCGCGGCCGAGTTGGTGCAACAGCTCACCCACTGAGGGTGAAAACAAGAGGCGGCGGCAGGCTTCCGGAAGATCGCGAAGCGACGTCAATGCGGTTAATCCGGCACGTTGTCGCCGCCGCTGGGTAGTGTTGACGCTACGGGCATCGGATTTTCTCCGGTGCTCGCCGATGATCACAGAGGAGGTCGGCTGCTATGGCACAAGAGCAGACCAAGCGCGCCGGTGGTGGCGACGAGGATGAGGGCCCCGTCGGGGACGGTGCTGCGGGGCAGGAGCGCCGGGAGAAACTGGCTGAGGAGACCGACGACCTGCTCGATGAGATCGACGACGTCCTCGAGGAGAATGCCGAGGACTTCGTGCGCGCATACGTTCAGAAGGGCGGCCAGTGACCCAAGGCGACCCA
The DNA here is from genome assembly GCF_040680615.1 of Nocardia sp. NPDC052001. Lineage (NCBI taxonomy): Bacteria > Bacillati > Actinomycetota > Actinomycetes > Mycobacteriales > Nocardiaceae > Nocardia > Nocardia sp. NPDC052001. The sequence continues at coordinate 713,187 of NZ_JBFAXC010000002.1, forward strand.
CTGCGTCTCCAGATGGGGAACGCCCTCTCCTCCTTCTCCGAATACTTGCGGATGCACGCTCCGGAACTGTTGCCCGGCAACAGCTTCCGGGGTGACGGAGCGCTCTCGAATACGGGTGCGCCCTCCGATATCGCACCGCACGGCACCACCATCGTCGCGGTCAGCTACCGCGGCGGTGTGCTGATCGCGGGCGACCGCCGGGCCACCCAGGGCAACCTGCTGGCCAGCCGGGACATCGAGAAGGTGTACATCACCGACACCTTCTCGGCGGCCGGTATCGCGGGCACCGCGGGTATGGCCATCGAAATGATCCGGCTGTTCGCGGTGGAGCTCGAGTACTACGAGAAGATCGAGGGCGTCCCCCTCACCTTCGACGGCAAGGCCAACAAACTCTCGAAGATGGTGCGCGACAACCTCCCCGCGGCCCTGCAGGGTCTCGCGGTGGTGCCGCTGCTGGTCGGCTTCGACCCGGATCAGTCCGATCCGGATAAGTCCGGCCGCATCATCTCCTACGACGTGGTCGGCGGCCGCAGCGAGGAGCGATTCGGTTACACCGCGGTCGGTTCCGGCTCGCTGTTCGCCAAATCGTCGCTGAAGAAGACCTATCGCCGGGGCATCGATCAGGACGCGGCATTGAGCATCGCCGTGGAATCCCTGTTCGACGCCGCCGACGACGACACCGCCACCGGCGGCCCCGACACCCTGCGGGGCATCTATCCGACGGCGATCGTCATCGATTCCGAAGGCTCCGTTGAGGTGTCGGAGGGACGGCTGGCCGAGATCACCCGCGAGATCGTGGCCGAACGCGCGGACGAAGAGGGGAGTGCGCGAGCATGACACTGCCGTATTACGCGTCCGCCGAACAGATCATGCGCGATAAGACCGAACTCGCGCGCAAGGGCATCGCACGCGGGCGAAGCGTCATCGTGCTGGTGTACGACAAGGGTGTGGTGTTCGTGGCCGAGAACCCCTCGGCCACACTGCACAAGGTGAGCGAGCTGTACGACCGCGTCGGTTTCGCCGCCGTCGGCAAGTACAACGAGTTCGAAAGCCTGCGCCGCGGTGGCATTCTGCAGGCTGATCTGCGTGGTTACCAGTTCGACCGGCGCGATGTCACCGGCCGCTTCCTGGCCAACCTGTACGCGCAGAGCCTGGGCACCATCTTCACCGATCAGCTCAAACCGTTCGAGGTCGAGATCTGCGTGGCCGAGGTCGGCTACCCGGATGCGACGCCGAGTTCGGTGCTGTACCGCATCAACTTCGACGGATCCATCGTCGACGAGCGCGAATTCGTGGTCATGGGCGGCAATACCGAGCCCATCGTCACCGCGCTCAAGGCGTCCTACCAGCCCGGTCTGGACCTGCACTCCGCTGTCACGGTGGCGATGCAGGCCCTGGCCAAGTCCGCACCCGAGGGCGCGGACAAGGACAAGAAGCCGGCCGCGTCGGCCTCGCTGGAGGTCGCCACGCTCGAACAGTCCCGGCCGCGACGGGCTTTCCGCCGCATCACCGGGGCCGCACTACAGGAACTGATCACCGGTAAGGCGCAGAGCGCCGCGGCGGCGGCCGAGGCCGACAGGCCCTCGTCCGGAGATCCGTCCCAGGCCTAGAATTTCGCCGAAATCCCCGGCCGCACACGACAAGTGCGCGCCCGGCGATTCCGGGCGATATTCTCCCGCCCCGAAACCGGGCCGCGAACCTATTGTTCGCGGCCCGGTTTCGCATTTTCACCCCCCCGCCACGTTGCACTCGGGACCTGCGAGTGTTTGCACTCTGCACAGCAGAGTGCAAAGGGGACTTGCCTTTTCGCTGCCTACAGGGGGTGCGGCGTTGCATCCCGTGCTAAATCGTTGTGAATACGTTTGCATCGGGTCTGCCACACCGCCCTTATCGGGCACTACATCGCTGTAATGTCGATAGGGTGCAGCGACGAATCATGGGGATCGAAACCGAATTCGGGGTGACGTGCACCTTTCACGGTCACCGTCGGTTGAGTCCTGACGAGGTGGCCCGGTATCTCTTCCGCCGGGTGGTTTCCTGGGGCCGTAGTTCCAACGTGTTCCTTCGTAATGGCGCCCGGCTCTACCTCGATGTCGGTTCCCATCCGGAGTACGCGACGGCCGAGTGCGACAGCTTGGTGCAGCTGGTCACTCATGACCGCGCCGGTGAACGGGTCCTGGAGGATCTGCTCATCGACGCCGAACAGCGTCTCGCCGAAGAAGGTATCGGCGGCGACATCTACCTGTTCAAGAACAACACCGACTCCGCGGGCAACTCCTACGGCTGCCATGAGAACTTCCTCGTGGTGCGTGCGGGCGAGTTCTCCCGCATCTCCGATGTGCTGCTGCCGTTCCTGGTGACCCGCCAGCTGATCTGCGGTGCGGGCAAGGTGCTGCAGACGCCCAAGGCCGCCACGTTCTGCCTCTCACAGCGCGCGGAGCACATCTGGGAGGGCGTCTCCTCGGCAACCACGCGGTCGCGGCCCATCATCAACACCCGTGACGAGCCGCACGCCGATGCCGAGAAGTACCGCCGCCTGCACGTGATCGTCGGCGATTCGAATATGGCCGAGCCGAGCACCATGCTCAAGGTCGGCACCGCCTCGCTGGTCCTGGAGATGATCGAGGCGGGCGTCGCCTTCCGAGACTTCGCTCTGGACAACCCGATTCGGGCTATCCGTGAGGTGTCGCACGATCCCACCGGTAAGCGCCCCGTGCGCTTGGCGGGCGGCCGGCAGGCCAGCGCCCTGGAGATCCAGCGCGAGTACTACGCCCGCGCCGTCGAACATCTGCGCAATCGCGATCGCGATCCGCAGGTGGACGCGGTGGTGGACCTCTGGGGCCGCACCCTCGACGCCGTCGAGGCGCAGGATTTCGCCAAGGTGGACACCGAGATCGACTGGGTCATCAAGCGCAAGCTGTTCCAGCGCTATCAGGATCGCTACAGCATGGAGCTGTCCGATCCCAAGATCGCCCAGCTGGATCTGGCCTATCACGACATCAAGCGCGGCCGCGGCGTCTTCGACCTGTTGCAGCGCAAGGGTTTGGCCAAGCGCATCACCGAGGACGAGGCGGTCGACGCGGCGGTCAACACCCCGCCGCAGACCACGCGTGCCAAACTGCGTGGCGATTTCATCACCGCCGCACAGGAAGCCGGCCGGGATTTCACGGTCGACTGGGTGCACCTCAAGCTCAATGATCAAGCCCAGCGCACGGTGCTCTGCAAGGACCCGTTCCGCTCGGTGGATGAGCGCGTCGACCGGCTCATCGCCTCGATGTAGATGCACGCAGCGTAAAGATCGATTCGAAACGGCCGCGAACCCAACAGGGTTCGCGGCCGTCCCGCTTCTGGACTGAGCGGAGGGAGGGAAGAAGTGGGACTTCCCGGGCCGCGGACCAGCCCGGAGCGAAGCGGAGGGCAAAAAGGGTAGAGCCGTGCTACGCGCGTCGCGCGGGCACACTACTCTCTAACGGGTGGCGATATCCAAGGTCGAGCGGTTGATGAATCTGGTTATCGCGCTGCTGTCCACCCGTCAGTTCCTGACCGCCGAGCGGATTCGGGACTCTGTCGCGGGTTATGAGGAGTCGGCGAGCGACGAGGCCTTCAGCCGCATGTTCGAGCGCGACAAGAACGAGCTGCGCGATCTGGGCATCCCCCTCGAAATCGGGCCCATCAGCCGGTATTCCGGCGCCGAGGGCTACCGCATCAATCGGGATGCCTATGAGCTACCCGATATCGATCTGACCAGCGCCGAATCCGCCGCGGTCGCGGTCGCGGTGCAGCTGTGGGAGTCCCCGGAACTGGCCGCGGCGGCCGAGGGCGGGCTGCTCAAGCTGCGCGCCGCGGGCATCCACCTGGAGCCCGACGCCGGTGTCGCGTCGGTGCCCGCGGTCCCGGCGCGCACCCGCGGTTCCGAACCCGTACTGGGCAAACTGCTGGCCGCCATCGACGCGGGCCGTGCGGTGCGATTCCTGCATCGGCAATCGCACGGCGAACCCATCGAACGCGATGTGCAGCCCTGGGGTGTGGTCACCCATCACGGCCGGTGGTACCTCGCGGGCTATGACAATGCTCGCAACGCACCGCGAGTGTTCCGCATCTCTCGTATCGGTGAGGCGATCACCGCGTACGGCCCCGAGGACGTCGTGCACAAGCCCGCGGATGTGGATCTGCGCGCGCTGGTCGCCGAGGTCACCGGGCAGGCCCCGATTACCGGTTCGGCCACGGTCTGGGTCGCGGACGGCCGCGGTCAGGAGATCCGCAGGCTCGGCGCGACCATGGAGGAGCGTGAGCTCGGCGGCCGCAAGGGCTCGATCGTGGAGGTGCCCATCCGTTCCCGCGATTGGCTGGCCCGGCTCATCACCGGTCTCGGCGCGGACGCGCTGGTGCTCGCGCCGGAAGAGCTGCGCCACAATGTGATCGCCCGGCTCGAGTCGGTGCTGGAACGGACGGAGGTCTCGGCATGAGCGACGGTGGCAATCCGCGCAAACCCGCATCGGGTGCCACGGACGGCGCGCGCGTCTCCACCGGGGCCCGCGATCGCCGTGCCAATGCCGTTGCCGCGAGCAGGCTTTCGGTGCGGCTGTCCCGGCTGCTGAATATGGTCCCGTACTTCCAGGCCAATCCGGGCATCAGCGCCGCGGAGGCCGCCGCCGAACTCGGCGTCACCACCAAACAGCTGATGAGTGATCTGAATCAGCTGTGGATGTGCGGACTTCCGGGGTACGGCCCGGGTGATCTGATCGATCTGTCGTTCTCCGAGGAGAGCATCGAGGTCACCTTCTCCGCCGGTATCGATCGCCCGCTGCGGCTGACCTCGCTGGAGGCGACCGCACTGCTGGTGGCACTGCGCTCGATCGCGGATCTGCCCGGCATGGTAGATCCCAGCGCGGCGCATTCGGCCATCGCGAAGATCGAATCCGCCATCTCCGGTATCGAATTCGAGGCCCCGACCACCCCGGCCGAGGCCCCATCGGTGGCGACGGTGCGGTCCGCGCTCGCCAACAGTCACGCGGTGCGGATGGTCTATTACTCGGCCAGTCGCGATGTCGTGTCTGAACGAACCGTGGACCCGATTCGTATTGTCCTGGTGGACAACAACAGCTATCTGCAGGCCTGGTGCCGCGAAGCCGAGGGCGTCCGCCTGTTCCGCCTCGATCGCATCGAGGAGGCCGCCGAACTCGACGAACCGGCGCGCCCGCCCGCCGAGGCCGCCGCCGACGAAACCTCGGCACTGGACCTCTTCGTCGACGATCCGGCGGTTCCGCTGGCGCGCCTGCTGATTCACGCCGACTACTCGTGGGTCCTGGATCAGTATCCGATGCATCGGGTCGCGGTACATCCGGACGGCAATGTCGAGGCCACCATGCGCTTCGCCACCCTGGACTGGATGGCCCGGCTGCTGCTCGGCTTCGGCTCCGGGGTCACCGTGCTGGGCCCGCCCGAACTGGTGACCGCGGTGCGCGAACGCTCCGGCACCGCGCTGGCCGCGTATTCGGCTCTGGTCCAGGACAATTCGACCGAACTGCAATTGACCGGGTTAGAGGAGGTCGGTCCGGCGTGACCGTCCCGAACATGACACCGCCGGGCTCCGCGCCGCGCGTGATGGTGCTGGGCGCGGGCAGTATCGGCATTTTCGTCGGCGGCAAGCTCGCCGGTGCGGGCGCGGATGTCACGTTCATCGGACGGCCTCGCCTGCTCGACGAGATCAGCGCGTCCGGGCTGCGGCTCACCGATCTGGACGGACTGGACCAGCGCGTCGAGGCGTCCGCGTTCCGGACCGCGACCGATCCGGCCGCGGCGGCCGACGCCGATCTGGTGCTCATCACCGTCAAGTCCGCCGATACCGAGAAGGCCGCGCGCGAGCTGTCCGGCCTGGTCAAGCCCGGCACCGTGGTGATCAGCCTGCAGAACGGCATCGGCAATGACGCGGTCATCCGGGAGGTGCTGCCCGCGTGCGTGGTGCTGGCGGGCATGGTCATGTTCAATGTCGTGCACCGCGAGAACGGCCGCTTCCATCGCGGTACCGCGGGCGGGGTCGCCATCGCCGATGACGCCGTGCTGAACCGTTTCGCGCCCGTGCTGCACGAATCCGGGCTCGGCGTGAAGCGGTATCCGGACCTGCTGTCCGTGCAGTGGGCCAAACTGCTGCTGAATCTGAACAATCCCATCAACGCGCTGTCCGGCCGCCCGCTGCGGGAGGAACTGGGCACTCGCGATTACCGTCGCTGCCTGGCCCTGACCCAGCAGGAGGCGCTCGCGGTGATGTCGCGCGCGCGGATTCGCCCGGCCCGGCTCACCCCGCTGCCGCCCGAGCTCATGGCGCGCCTGCTGACCGCCCCCGACGGGGTCTTCCGCCGGGTTGCCGGGCGGGTGCTCGCCATCGATCCGATGGCCCGCTCATCCATGGCCGATGACCTAGCGGCGGGTCGCAAAACCGAAATCGCTTGGCTCTGTGGTGAAATCGTGACCCTCGGAACCATGGTCGGTTTGCCGACACCGGTCAACGCGCGGCTCATCGAATTGATAGCGGCCGCCGAGAACGGTGACCGACGCACCTGGTCCGGGCCGGAGTTGCTGGCGGAGTTGAGCGCAGTGACCCATTCGGACTCTTGACGAAAAACCCGGGCATATGCATGTCCGGTAGCATCTGAAACACCACAGTCTTTGGAGGTTGGAATTATGGGCAGCATCAGCCCGTGGCACTTGCTGATCGTCGCACTGGTCTTCCTGCTGTTCTTCGGCTCGAAGCGGATGCCCGACGCCGCGCGCAGCCTCGGCCGATCCATGCGGATCTTCAAGAGCGAAGTCAGCCAGATGCAGACCGAGGCCAATAAGCCGGCCGAGACCGCCCCCGAGGCGGCCGCCCCGCAGCAGCTTCCCGCCGCGCAGCCGGTTCAGCCCGCTGCCGTCGCGCAGCCCGTGAACGTCGAGAAGCCCCAGGTCTGACATCATCCGTCCCCGGGGTTGAGTGATCAGCTCACCCCGGGTCGAGCGTTGTCCAGGTCCGGGGCGTTCACTCACCGCGAGGCAGTCACACACACATGCGCATTCCGTTCGATCCGCGCCGCAGCAAACGCCGGACCAATCCCGAGGGCACCATGTCCCTCGTGGAGCATCTGGCCGAGCTCCGTTATCGATTGCTCGTCGCACTGGCGGCCATCTCGGTCACCACACTGCTGGGATTCTTCTGGTACTCGCACTCGTTCCTCGGGATCGAGAGCCTCGGTGATGTGCTGACCGGGCCGTACTGTGAACTGCCCGCGTCCTCCCGCGCCAATATCAGCCCCGATGGGGCGTGCCGCCTGCTGGCGACCGCGCCGTTCGAACAGTTCATGCTGCGATTGCAGGTGGGCGCGACCGCGGGTGTGGTCATGGCCAGCCCGTTCTGGCTGTATCAGCTGTGGGCGTTCGTGACGCCCGGGCTGTACGCCAAGGAGCGCAAGTACGCGATCTCGTTCGTCACCGCGGGTGCGACGCTGTTCGTCGCGGGCGCGGTGCTGGCGTACTGGATTGTGGCGCACGCCTTGAGCTTTCTGCTCACCATCGGCAACAACACCCAGATCACCGCGCTGAGCGGTTCGCTGTATTTCGGGTTCATCATCAAGCTGCTGATCATCTTCGGCGTGAGCTTCGAGACGCCGCTGTTGATCGTGGGCCTGAACTTCCTGGGCGTGCTCACCTATGAGCGCCTCACCAAGTGGCGGCGCGGCTTGATCTTCGGCCTGTTCGTGTTCGCGGCCATCGTGACACCGCAGGACCCTTTCTCCATGCTGGCGCTCGCGCTGGCGCTGACCGTGCTGTTCGAGATCGCGGTGCAGATCGCGCGCATCAACGATAAGCGCAAGGCGCGCAATGCCGAGAACTGGAACAACCTGTCCGATGACGAGGCATCACCGCTCGGGGACAGCGGCGGCGGCATCGATGCGGCAACCCCCGTGGAGACTCCCGAACCGGTCGCCGCGGCCACGCCGGAGAAAACAACGCGAAGCGTGTCGGATTACTCCGATACCCTCTGACGGTGACATCAAGGTCGCTTACTGGCGAATTGGCGGCATTCGCCGCCGAGCTGAAATTCGAGCTGGATCCGTTCCAGCGGCAGTCCTGTGAGGCGCTCGCGGGCGGGCACAGTGTGCTCGTCTGCGCGCCCACCGGTGCGGGTAAGACCGTGGTCGGTGAATTCGCGGTGCATCTGGCGCTGGCCTCGGGCGGGAAGTGTTTCTACACCACGCCGATCAAGGCGCTGTCGAACCAGAAATTCGCCGATCTGACCGCCCGCTACGGGCGCGAATCGGTGGGTCTGCTCACCGGTGACCAGTCCATCAATCCGCACGCCTCGGTCGTGGTGATGACCACCGAGGTGCTGCGGAACATGCTGTACGCGAGTTCGGATGCGCTGCAAGGGCTCTCGTACGTGGTGATGGACGAGGTGCACTATCTGGCGGACCGGTTCCGCGGCGCGGTGTGGGAGGAGGTCATCCTGCACCTGTCGCCCGAGGTGCGCCTGGCGTGCCTGTCCGCCACGGTCAGCAATGCCGAGGAGTTCGGCGCGTGGATGGAAACCGTGCGCGGGGATACCGCGGTCATCGTGGACGAGACCCGGCCGGTGCCGCTGTCCCAGCACGTCATGGTCGGGCGGCGCATGTTCGATCTCTTCGACTCCCGATCCAGCGATCAGAAGGTCCTGGTCGACGAGGATCTGGTGCGCTTCATCAAACAGCGCGAAGCTGCGGACCGGATGGACAACTTCGGTATGCCCGGCGGGCGCGGGCGCGGTGGACCGCGCCGGTTCTTCCGGCCGGTGCCCCGGCCCGAGGTGATCGCCAAACTCGATGACGAGGGGCTGCTCCCGGCCATCACGTTCATCTTCAGCCGCGCGGGATGCGATGGGGCGCTTGCCCAATGCGTGCGCTCGCGGCTGGACCTCTCGCGCGATGAGGATCGCGAGGAGGTCGACGCGATCATCGAGAAGCACACCGGCGATCTACCGCGCGGTGATCTCGAGGTGCTCGGCTACTGGGAATGGCGCGAGGGACTGCACCGGGGATTCGCGGCGCATCACGCGGGCATGCTGCCCGCCTTCCGGCATACCGTCGAGGATCTGTTCGTGCACGGTCTGGTGCGGGCCGTATTCGCCACCGAGACACTGGCTCTGGGCATCAATATGCCCGCGCGCACGGTGGTGCTCGAACGCCTGATGAAGTTCAACGGTGAGACGCACGCGGAGTTGACCCCGGGTGAGTACACCCAGCTCACCGGTCGCGCCGGGCGGCGCGGTATCGATGTCGAGGGCCACGCTGTGGTCATGTGGAATCCGGATGTGGACACCAGCGCGGTGGCCGGATTGGCTTCCACCCGAACGTATCCGCTCAAGAGCTCGTTCCGGCCCGGGTACAACATGTCCATCAATCTGGTGGATCGGATGGGGGCGGAGAACTCGCGGGCGCTGCTGGAGCGCTCGTTCGCGCAGTTCCAGGCCGACCGTTCGGTGGTGGGGCTGGTGCGCGGTATCGACAAGAACGAATCGGCCATGCGCAAGCTGCGCTCGCAACTCGGCGATGACGATTTCCTCGAATACATCCAACTGCGCGAACGCATTCGGGGCCGGGAACGCCAGATCGAGAATCAGGGCCGCACCGATCGGCGGTCGGCGGCGGTGAACGCGCTGGCGGCGCTGCGGCGCGGTGATGTGGTGGCCATTCCCGCGGGTCGGCGCCAGGGGCTCGCGGTGATTCTGGAAGCCGATGCGACACCGGGTGATCCGCGTCCGCTGGTGCTCACCGAGGACAAGTGGGCGGGCCGGGTCTCGGCCGCGGACTTCCCGACACCCGCGCAATCGCTGGGTCATCTGCGGTTGCCGCGGCATGTGGACCATCGCACCGCGCGGGTGCGGCGCGATCTGGCGTCGGCACTGCGCAGTACCGGCATCGTGGTGCCGGGGCGCGGTCGCACGGGCAAGAAGTCCAAGGCCGCGGACGATCACGAATTGCAGTCGCTGCGGCGGGCCCTGCGCAACCATCCGGCGCACGCACGGCCGGATCGAGAACAGTTGGCGCGCATCGGCGAACGCTATAACCGGCTCGCGCGTGAGACCGAATCGCTGCGTCAGCAGGTGGCGTCGACGACCAATTCGCTGGCGCGCACCTTCGATCGGATTCTGGCATTGCTCGCCGAACGCGGATACGTGGAAGACGGTGAGGTGACCGCCGACGGCAGGCGGCTCGCGCGTATCTACGCCGAGGCCGATCTCGTTGTTGCCGAAAGTCTGCGGCAGGGGCTGTGGCGCGGCCTCGGCCCGGCCGAATTGGCGGCGGTGGTATCGATCCTGGTGTTCGAATCCCGCCAGGAGGGCGGCTATCTCGGCGCTTCGGGGCCGACCGCCCCGATCCGGCGGGCCGTGGACGCCACCATCGGGGTGTGGTCGCAGCTGCGTGCGGATGAGGCCAAACATCGGCTCTCGCCCACCCGCGAACCCGATCTGGGTTTCGTCACGGGTATGCATTCCTGGGCGCGCGGCGATGACCTCGCCGACGCCCTGCTGGCCAGTGGCGATCGCGGAAATCCGCTCTCGGCGGGCGATTTCGTGCGCTGGTGCCGGCAGGTCATCGACATGCTGGATCAGATCCACAACACCGCCGACGATGTGGAGGTCGCGGCCACGGCGGCCAAGGCGGTCAAGGCTATTCGGCGGGGTGTCGTCGCGGTGGACGCCGCGTAGCGAATGTGACTGTGCTTTGATTCTTTACAGACGTACCGACCGCGGTGGGTTCACGAGCGTGTTCCCGCTCGGGGGGCTAGCGTGTGTACATCGGATTGCGAGTGGAGGCAAGCAAATGAGCGGCCCGTACGGACCGAACGACGCCCCAGGCACTGGGGAGGGACGCAACGATCCGACGCAGCAGTGGGGCGGCGGTCAGCCGCAGCCCGGCGGCGCTCCGGGTCAGAACTGGGGTGGGCAGCCCGCGCAGCCGACCACGAATTGGGGTGATCAGCAGCAGCCGTGGGCGCAGAGCCAGCCGCAGCAGCCGCAGCCCGGTCAGCAGTGGGGGCAGAGTCAGCCGCAGTGGCCGCAGCAGGGTCAGCCGCAGCAGCCCGCCACCGGCGGTCAGGAGTGGGGTCAGCAGCCGCAGCCCGGTCAGCAGTGGGCGGGGAGCCAGCCGCAGTGGCCGCAACAGGGTCAGCCCGGGCAGCCCGGCTGGGATCAGTCCCAGCCCGGTGGTCAGCAGTGGCCGCAGCCGCAGCCCGCGACAAAGAAGAAGACCGGTCTGATCATCGGTATCGCGCTGGCGGTCCTGGTGGTGCTCGGCGCCATCGTCGCCGGCGTGGTGGTGCTGACCGCCAAGGATCAGCTCGACAACAAGGCCGTGGCCACCGGTGTGCAGAAGGTGCTCAAGGATTCCTACGGCATCGAGGATGTCCAGGATGTGAGCTGCCCGTCCGGCCAGAAGGTCGAGGTCGACAAGACCTTCGACTGCTCGCTCAAGGTGGGCGGTGAGGCCAAGAAGGTCACCATCAAGGTCACCAAGGATGACGGCACCTATGAGGTGGGTCGTCCCAGCTGATCTGCTGCGATAGGCGTTGACAACCCGGGGCGAGATCGTTTCGCCCCGGGTTTCGTCGTTTCCGGGGGCGGTTGCGGTGAATGCGCTGGAAGGGGCTGTCCGGGGTGAATGGGATGGATATCGGGAGTACAGTGGCCACAAGATCGTGTTAGCCGATAGGAGTGTGGGGGGCGTGATGATGAAAAACGCTGCGCGCAAAGCCGGTTGGACCGTGACGTCGATCGCGGCGCTGGCCGCCGCCTTCGCCCCCGCCGCCGTGGTCAATGCCGCGGGACCCGATCCGGTGGTCTACGACTGCACCCGCACCGCCGATCAAGCGGTGCAGCGGCCCTCGAACGTCCTGCTCGCCTGCGGTGACGGCGGGCTGTGGGTCAAGGACATCAACTGGTCCAGTTGGGGACCGAATACCGCCGAGGGCGACGGCACCCAGTCCCGGCGGACCTGCGTACCCAATTGCGCGCAGGGTGGTGTCGCCACCGGGCCCACGCACATCACGCTGACCGATGTGCAGGGCAATCGTTTTCGGCAGGCCGTGATCACCGATCTGAACGGTAAGCCGGAGACCTGGCCGATGTGAGCCGTAACCCGGCCATCGGCCGGGCAGCATGCCTCAGCGCTTGGCCATGGCCGTGATGAGGCGTTTGACCGGGCTCTCGGCGTTGTACGCGACCGCGAGGGCTTGCAGCTCTTCGGCATTCGCGGGTTCACGGGGGAGTAGGTCCGGGCGGGAGAACTCGACCGTGGCGTCCTGGACCACCCGCACGACGGGTGCGGCCGCCTTCAAATAGTCTTCCGCGGCAACGAGTTTGGCGCGCACGCCCTTGGCCATATCGGAGTCCGGATCGGCGGCCGCGGCGCGCAGCGATTCGATCGAACCGAATTTGGAGATGAGCTGGGCGGCGGATTTATCGCCGATGCCCGCGACACCGGGCAGACCGTCCGAGGCGTCACCGCGCAGCGTCGCCATATCGGCGTACAGCGGGCCCGCGTTCTCTTCCGGCACACCGTATTTCGCCGAAACCTCGGCGGGGCCCCAGAGTTCGGCTTTGGACAGACCGCGCCCGACATAGAACACCCGCACCGGGGGAGCCGGGGTATCGCGAACCAGTTGCAGCAGATCGCGATCGCCGCTCACCACGATCACCTCGCTATCGCGCTCCACCGTGGCCAGCGTGCCGATCACATCGTCGGCCTCCAGCCCCTCCGCGCCCGCGGTCGCGATTCCGGCGGCTTCCAGCACGGCCATGATCATGTCCACCTGCGGGGTCAAGGTGTCCGGAACCTCTTCCGCCACAGCGTCGATGGCGTCCGCGGGCTGTTCCTCCGCGACCCGGTGCGCCTTGTACGACGGAATCAGATCGACCCGGAATTTGGGCCGCCAATCCAGATCCAGGCATACCACCAGCCGACTCGGCGCATGCTGTTTGACCAGCGCCGCGACCATATCGGTGAACCCGCGCACCGCGTTGACCGGTTGCCCGTCCGGCGCGGTGATCTTCTCCGGAATCGCGTAGAAGGCGCGGAACCAGAGACTGGCGCCGTCGAGCAGCAGCAGGGGACCTTTGGCGGGAGCGCTCATAACGCCAAACGCTACCGCGCACCCCCGACACCGCGCGGCACGGCACGACATGGCCGTTGGGGCGAATGCTCTCGGCCGGCGTTGTGGTCGGAAGCCGTTACCAGATCAGGACGCCGCCGCCGACTTCCAGAGCGCGTGCCGCGGCGGCTTCGATATGGGTCAGGCGCGCGGCGATGCGTTCGGTGTGCACTTCGCGGGGATGTGAGTCGTCGGCCTGTGCCGCGATCGCGTCCAGATGCTTACGGAGCAGCGCGCATTCGTCGAGGAATTCCGGGACCGCGTGCGGGAGGACGGTGAGGTCGCCGCGTGCCAGGACGGGAAAGTAGTACGCGCCCAAGGCCAGCACGGCGGTGGAGCCCCAGACGGTCGTACGCCAGCGTTCGAACCCGGCAAGTTCGCCGCCCGGTGTCGGTGGGTCGAGCAGTTGCCAGGCGCGGTTCTCGTCGAGAACATAGGCGTAGACGGAAAGGCTCATTTGCCAAGCATGCGCTGACGATCACGGCGGTCTGCGCAGGGGTTGCCCGATTGGTCGTGATTCTCGGCGATTACGCAGGTCGCGCGACGAAGAATGTGGCCGTCATCGCGCACGGAACGCTGCCGTGTGACGGCTCACCATGAACCGTGCGACGACTGATTTCGAACCGAGTGATGGCCGGCCTCGGGTCGTGCGATGGCTTGCGTCGAGCTGCGCGATGGCTGGCCCCGAGTCGCGCGAAGGATTGACGGTGATCGGAATCGATGGCGGCGGTGGATGATTCGAGGCGAACGCGGTGTGTTCGCGGATCCACCGCGATGACCTTGCCCGGGCTGTCGGGGGTACCGGGTAACGTCGGGGGCTATGAGCTCTCATGACGAGACACGATTCGGAGCGGACGTCTACGGGGCGCGGCTGGAGCGGGCGGCGGAGCTGACGCGGGCCGCCCATCTGGACGCACTGCTCATCACCCCCGGGCCGGATCTGCAATATCTGATCGGGTCCCGGGCGCAGTCGCACGAGCGGTTGACCTGCCTGGTGGTGCCCGCCTCGGGTGAGACACCGTCCGTGGTGATCCCCAAACTGGAGTTGGCGGCGCTGGGGCCGTCCGCGGTCGCCGAGCTGGGTCTGCGGATCGTGGACTGGGTGGACGGCGTCGATTCGCACGGGCTGGTGAAGTCCATTCTCAATGCCGGTGCCCGCACCGCCGTCGATGACAATATGCCCGCGCTGCATTTGCTGCCGATCACCGATCGGCTCGGCACGCTGCCGGTCTCGGCCACGCCGGTGCTGCGCGAATTGCGAATGCTCAAGGACCCCAGTGAGATCGACGCGCTGCGTCGCGCGGGCGCGGCCATCGATCGCGTGCACGCCCGGATGGGTGAGTTCCTGCGCGCCGGGCGCACCGAGGCCGAGGTCGCCGCGGATATCACCGCCGCCATCATCGCCGAGGGCCATACCCGCGCCGCGTTCGTGATCGTCGGTAGCGGCCCGCATGGCGCGGACCCGCATCACGAGGTCTCCGATCGCGTGATCGAGGACGGTGACGTGGTGGTCATCGATATCGGCGGTCCCGTCGAACCCGGCTACTTCTCCGACTCGACCCGCACCTATGTGCTGGGCGAGCCGTCCGAGGAGATCGCCGAACAGTTCGCGGTGCTCGAGCGCGCGCAGGCCGCCGCCGTCGCCGCGGTGCGGCCGGGTGTCACCGCCGAATCGGTCGATGCCGCCGCCCGCGATCTGCTGGCCGCCGCCGAACTGGCCGAATACTTCGTGCATCGCACCGGCCACGGTATCGGCCTGTCCGTGCACGAGGAGCCGTACATCGTCGCGGGCAATGATCTCGTGCTCGAAGAGGGTATGGCCTTCAGCATCGAACCGGGCATCTACTTCGCCGGTGAATGGGGAGCCCGCATCGAGGACATCGTGGTCGTGACCGCCGACGGCTGCGAATCGGTGAACAAGCGCCCGCACGGCCTCACCCGCCTGTAAAGCGCCGTACCGCAAGAGGTTTCACCGAGCTCCGCGACCTGTTCGCGGAGCTCGGTTGTTTCCGAGGCGATTCCCGTCGAAGCCGGTCTCAGCGCTGAGCCGCTCCGGGCTTGAAGCCGCTGCTGGACAGTACGCGCCGCACGGCGATGGCGATGACCACGCGCGTCGGGTTCTCGCGCGGCTGGCGGTAGCGACCGGCGTACCGCACTTCCGCCGCCGCGACATCGGCGGGTGCGTCGAGCACCGTCGCCGGACCCTCCAGGGTCAGCCAGCGCGCACCGTCCACCTGGCTCACCGCCGCGTAGCCGCCGCGCCGCACATTGCGCACCTTCATCGACCCGCCATCGGTGATGATGCGCGCGATCCCGGCCTCCGGATCCCAGGTGAATCCGACCGCGACCACGTGCGGAGTCCCGTCGGCGCGCAATGTGGTGAGGGTGGCGAGGTGTCGCTCGGTCACGAATTCGATGGCGGCGGGCGAGAGTTCGGGGCTGGTTGACGTGGTCGGCATGCGCAGAACGCTAGCAACCCCCGCCCGATGCCCGTGCGCGGCGTGCGCGATGCGCCCTACGGGGTCCGGACCTGGTGTTGGTCGTTGCGGGTCGGCCACCTCGGCGCGCCGGTGCGGGCGGGGCGAATGGCAGACTGTTCGCCATGGGAATGGGTTCGCGGGATGCCGATGCGGGCGTCGTGTTGTTGCTGGGTGGGCGCAGTGAGATCGGGCTCGAAGTGGCGCGGCGGCTGGCTCCGGGGCGGGTGGTGGTGCTGGCGGCGCGCCGGGCCGACGACCTGGGACCGCAGCGGGCCGAAATGGGCAGGTCGGGGGCGGCCGAGGTGCATTGCGTGGAGTTCGACGCCGATGATTTCGCGAGTCATCAATCGCTGTTGGAGAAGGTCACGGCCGAGCACGGACCGCTCGGGGTGACGGTGCTGGCGTTCGGTGTGCTGGGTGATCAGGCGCGCGCGGAACATGATCCGGCGCATGCGGTCGCGGTGGTGCAGACCGACTATGTGGCGCAGGTGAGTGTGCTCACCAGTCTGGCGAATCTGTTGCGCGCGCAGGGAAATGGGCAGATCGTGGCGTTCAGCTCGATCGCGGGCGTGCGGACGCGGCGCGCCAACTACGTCTACGGTTCGGCCAAGGCGGGTCTGGACGGTTTCGTCACCGGTCTCCAGGATGCGTTGTACGGCACCGGAGTTCACCTGCTGCTGGTGCGTTCGGGCTTCGTCATCGGCCGCATGACCGCGGGCATGGATCCGGCTCCGCTGTCCAGCACCCCCGATCAGGTCGCGGACGCGGTGGTCTCCGCGCTGTACCGGCGCTCGCGCGTGGTGAGCGTGCCGCGCACCATCAAGCTCATGTTCATGGCCATGCACTTTGTGCCCCAGTCGATCTGGCGGCGGATGCCGCGATGACCCGCCCGGTGTCCTGGCCCGCGGAGCGGCCGATCGTGGTCGCGGGTATCGGCGCGGACGGCTGGGACGGTCTCGGCGGCCCCGCGCGCCGCGCCGTCGCCGACGCCCAGGTGCTGTTCGGCTCGCCCCGTCAACTGGCCCTGATACCCGCGTCCGAATGCCCGGCCGAGCGCGTGGCCTGGCCGTCCCCACTGGTTCCCGCCCTGCCCGTCCTGCTGAATCAGCATGCGGGCCTGCGGGTTTGCGTACTGGCGAGTAGTGATCCCATGTTCTACGGCATCGGGGTGACCCTGGAGCGGCTGGTCGGCGCCGCGGCGCTGCGGGTGTTGCCGCAGCCCTCCTCGGCCTCGCTGGCCTGTGCCCGGCTCGGCTGGAATCTGGCGCAGACCCCGGTGGTGAGCGTCGTCGGCCGCCGCCTGGAGACCGTACTCCCCGAATTATCCGACGGCCGCCGGATTCTCGTGCTGAGCGAGGACGAGCACACCCCGGCGCGGTTGGCGGAGATGCTGTCCCGCAACGGTTTCGGTGATTCTCGCCTCACGGTGCTGGAGCAGCTCGGCGGCCCGGAGGAACTGCTGGCCGCCGCGAACGCCGCGAATTGGCAACGGGCGGCCGGAGACCCGCTCAATATCGTCGCCATCGACTGTGTTTCCGACCGGGCGGCGACCCGTCTGACCCGGCTGCCGGGTCTCCCGGATGCGGTCTACGCCGGGGATGGCCAGCTCACCAAGTCCGAGATCCGCGCGCTGACCCTGACCGCTCTCGCCCCCGCCCCCGGCGAGCTGCTCTGGGATATCGGCGGCGGTTCGGGCACGATCGCCATCGAATGGTGCCGCACCCATCCTGCCTGCCGCGCACTCACTTTCGAACGGGTCGAGAGCCGTCGCAAGCAGATCGCCGAGAATGCGGCCGCCCTCGGCGTTCCCACCGTCGAAGTACACGGCGCCGCCCCCGATTCCTTTGCGGAGCTGCCTGATCCGGACGCGATATTCCTGGGCGGCGGACTGACCCAGCAGGGAATGTTCGAAGCCTGCTGGAATCGGCTATCGCGCGGCGGCCGACTGGTCGCCAATTCCGTGACAGTCGAATCCGATGCGTTATTGACCGCGCTGGCCGCCGAATACGGTGGCGCGCTTCGCAAATTCCAGGTCTATCGTGCCGAACCACTCGGCGGATTCACCGCGTGGCGTCCGCAGCTTCCGGTCACCCAGTGGTCGGTCGTCAAACCGCTGTAGGTCGCTGCGGTTATTTGAGCCGGGGCTTGCCGGAGAGTTCGTCGAGATACCAGCCGCGCGGATATTCCGGTGCTGCGGATTGTACGGGCGGCTGGGCATCGGACGAATCCGGTGGGAGCGAGTCCGACGGTTTTATCATCAGAAGTAGGACCGCCACCAGGGGCAGTGACGCGATGGCGACAATGGCGAAAAGCTGCATACTTCGCGCTTACCCACATCCGTCGCCGCCACGCATCGGCGACGGGCGGCTGGATCCCGCGTCACAGTCGATTTCGCACCACGTGGGACGACCGCGCGCGGTGTTCAGCCTCTGCTGAACACCGCGGCGAGTTCGAGTGTGTCCCCGCGCAGTTCACCGATTTCGGCGGCCTGCTGGACGGTGAGCTGCCCCGAAGCGAGTCCCAGCACGGTCGCGGGCTCGCCGTGGAATACCGTCGCCGGATATTCCTCGGGATCGAGCATCGCGTGCGTGCCGGTCGCATCGACGCGGACCGCGACGAGGGTGCCGTCGACCTCCACGCCCACGACGGCCGGCGTCTCGGTTCGTTTGTCGTGCATCAGGGCGCGCAGGGCCACCACCAGCCAATGCGTGCGAAAGGTCTCCTCGTGCTGCGGACCCGACGCCATCAGCGGCGCGCTCCAGGTCACCAGCGAATCGACGGTGCCGCGAAGTTCTTCACCCCAAGAGGTGAGGCGATAGCTGACGCCTCTGACACCGGGTTCGAGGCTGCGCCGGATCACGCCCGCGCTCTCCAGCCCGCGCAAGCGCTCCGCGAGCAGGTTCGTCGCGATACCGGGCAGCGCCGCGTGTAGATCGCTGTATCGCGCTGGGCGGATGAGCAATTCGCGCACGATCAGCAGATTCCAGCGTTCGCCGATGATGTCGAGCGCGCGGGCCAGCCCGCAGTACTGACCGTAGGTCCGCGTGGAGTTCGGTGGTCGCATTCCTGTCTTCCGAATCGGGGAGGAGGGCGTGCCGATGAGGAGCGTGCAACCTAACTACTACGTACGTACGGCGATAGTAGATGGCGGTATCCGCCTGCGCAACAAAGGGTCCGGGCGGCGCGGTGCGTACACGCCGGAATTCACCGGGACAACGAAGCATTCAGAATGAAACGTGTGCGAGTCGGCGGTAGGGTGGCCAGCGGTGATCCGGCTCTTGCCGGATCCGACTGTTAGAGCTCTATTGGGAGATTCATGAAGTACACGAAGTATGTGGCGACGGCGTTCATTGCGGCGGCGGCGACAACGGTCGCGGCGGGCACCGGATATGCGGCGCCGGCGGCTCCGGCTCCGGCCGTACAGGATCAGCAGGATTTGCCGCAGATGAAGGGCAGCCAGCAGGGTGTCGACTATGTGGTGAATCTGGCGCAGGCCGGAAATGGCATCATTACCCAGGTGACCGGCGGACAGTTCAGCATGAGCGCCGATGGGAAGTCGGTGGCGCTGCAGAACAAGGATGGCGCGGTCCTCACTCGGGTGAATTTGTCCAGTGTGGTGGCCGGTAAGCAGATCGATCTGGTGGCCGCGATCGATCAGGACGGGCGGCAGTTGACGCTCACCTCGGATGCCACCCCGGTCATGTCCGCGAAGGAAATCAGCGGCGTGGATTGGTTCATCTCCGAATTGCAGCGTGCGGCGATCGGCGGATTGATCGGTGGGCTCATCGGTCTGATCTTCATCGGTATCGGCGCGATCCCGGGCGCGATCATCGGCCTGCTGGTGGTCGGTGGGCAGCCGCTGATCGATTCGGGATCCGCAGCCCTGAGGGGACAACCCTGAAAATCTTGATTCTGGGCGGGACTCGGGAAGCCCGGGAACTCGCCGCTATCGCTTCCGGGGAGCGGGGATTCGACATCGTATCCTCGCTCGCCGGGCGCGTGCGCGAACCGATGCTGCCGGTCGGCGCGGTCCGCGTGGGGGGATTCGGGGGAGCCGACGGGCTGCGGGAGTGGCTGGCGGACAATGGGATCGACGCCATTGTCGACGCCACGCATCCGTTCGCCGGGGGGATGACCGCCAATGCCGCGCAGGCCGCCGCGGACGCCGGACTGCCGGTGCTGCATGTGCGCCGTCCGGGCTGGCGGGAAGAGGCGGGGGACAGGTGGATTCGCGTCCCGGATGTGAGTGCCGCGGCCGAAGCCGTTGCCGGACTGGGTGATCGGGTCTTTCTCACCATCGGCCGCCAAGGCGTGGCCGCCTTCGCCGAATCGGCGCAATGGTTTCTGATCCGCGCGATCGACCCGCCGGACGGTGCGATGCCGGTTCGGTATGAATTGCTGCTGGCGCGTGGGCCTTTCAGCGTCGAGGACGAGACGGCACTGCTCGCGGACCGGCGTATCGAGGTCATGGTGACCAAGGACAGCGGGGGAGCGTTGACCGAGGCCAAGCTCACCGCCGCTCGCGCCCTGGGTGTGCCGGTGCTGATGATCGATCGCCCGCCGCTGCCAGCGGGTGCGCGGCGGGTGGAAACCGTTGCCGCGGCCTGGGAATGGCTGCGGCAGGCCGGGTCAGGACAGTCGGCTGGCCGGGTCGAGTAGTTCCGGGAGTCGGTCGAACCAGTCCAGCACCGCGCGTTCGTAGCGGATGCCGAAATCCAGCGTCGCGCGTTCGAAGGGCGACATCTGCTGTTCGTCATGCCCGGACAGGTAGCCCGAGAGCCGCTGTTCGTGCAGTGGCCGGTTGGCCGCGATAATGCGCTCCAGCCGGACCGGATCGACGAATTCGCCGAAGGACAGCGTGAGCAGCAGCGGCACCCGGATGGTTTCGGCGCCCGGATCGCGGGCGATCCATTCGGCGAAGGCGTCGCGGCCGTCCTCGGTGATGCGGTACGGGGTGCGATCGCGCGCACCGGCCTCACCCTTTTCGACCAGGCCGTGCTGATGCATGGTCGCCAGTTCGCGGTAGACCTGGCTCTGGGTGATGGTCCAGAAATCGCCGATGCGGTCCTGCGCCTGCGCGACCAGATCCCAACCGGACATATCGCCCTGGTGTAGGAAGCCCAATAGCGATGCGGCCGTCGAATTGAGCGGGCGCCGGGTCTTTTCCTCTGCCACTGCACTCCTTCCAGCCTGCATTCCACTATGGAATGTTAGTCCCCGTATCGTCGGGACGTGTACACCCGGGGTCCTCCGGGCGCGTCGAACACGGTGGTGGTGGACGCACCGATGATCAATAAGGTGCGCATATCCACCTCGGCGGGATCCAATTCGCCCAGGGTGACCACGCGGACGGTTTCGGTCGGACCGCCCACATCGCGCCCGATCACCACCGGCGTCTCGGGCTTGCGATGCTCGAGCACCAGATCCCGCATGGCGCCCACCTGCCAGGTGCGCTGCGAGGACGCCGGGTTGTAGACGGCGAACGCCATATCCGCGGCGGCCACCGCGGCGATCCGCCCGGCCACCACCTCCCACGGCTTGAGCCGATCCGAGAGTGAGAGCATGGCGAAATCGTGGCCCAGCGGCGCGCCCATCCGGCTCGCCACCGCACTGGCCGCGGTCACCCCGGGCAGTACCCGCACCGGCACATCACGCCACTGCGGATCGGCCGATTCCTCGACCACCGCCGCCGCCATGGCGAATACCCCGGGATCGCCGCCCGAAACCACGACGACCTTATGCCCGGCCTTGGCCAGATCCAAAGCCATTGCCGCGCGCTCGGATTCGACCTTGTTATCGCTGGAGTGCCGCCGCTGCCCCGCCCGCTCGGGCACCCGATTCACATACGTCGCGTACCCGACGATATCGGTGGCCTCGGCCAGCGCCCGCGTCACCTCCGGCGTGGTCCAGTCCGCCGCGCCGGGCCCGAGCCCGACCACGACCACCTCGCCGCGCGGTTTGCCCTGCGCGACAGTGGGTTCGGAGCCTGTCGCCGCCGAAACGACGTCGTCGGCGGTAGTCGCGCCGGGGCCGAGCGCATCGGTCTCTTCCGGAATGCTTCGCGGTGTCTCATGTAATCGGGCGGTGGCGGCAATGCCGCTCGCTGCGAGATCGCTCCGAGTAAGGCCGGAATCCGTATCTGTCAGCGTGATTCGGGTCTGCGGCGTGGGGCCGGGGACGATGGTGATGGCGAAATACGGGACGCTCGCCTCATCCACATCGGCGGCGCGCAGCACGCGCTGGCGGGTGGAGCTGGCGCGTTCCACGTAGTAGGCGTCGTCGAGGCGACCGGAATCCGAAAGGGCTTGGCGCACATTCGGATAGGTGCGGCCGAGCTTCATGATGGCGGCCGCGTCGGCGGTGCGCAGGCGTTCGGTGAGCTCGTCGACCGGCATGGTGCCGGGCAGGACCGACAGCACCTGTTCGCCTTCGACCAGGGGTGTGCCCAGGGCGGCGGAGGCGGCGCTGACCGAGGTGACGCCGGGGATGATCTCGGATTCGAAGCGGTCCGCCAGGCGGCGGTGCATATGCTGGAAAGAGCTGTAGAAGAACGGATCTCCCGCGGCCAGCAGCGCGACCGTGCGCCCGGCGGCCAGGTGTTCGGCCAGCCGCGCGGCGGCGCTCTCGTAGAACTCGTCGATCGCGCCCTGATAGCCGCCGGGATGATCGGTGGTCTCGGTGGTGACCGGGTAGACCAGATGTTCCTCGAGCTGTCCCGCCCGCATATATGGTGCGGCGGTGGCGCGCGAGATGCTGCGCCCGTGCCTGGCGCTGTGGAAGGCGATGACATCGGCCGCGCCGATGATCCGCGCCGCCTTGACCGTCACCAATTCCGGATCGCCGGGGCCGAGCCCGACACCCCAGAGCTTGCCGCTCATTCTTGTTCGCTCGCAATCGCATTGAGGGCCGCGGCGGTCATGGCGCTGCCGCCGCGCCGGCCCCGCACGGTGAGGAATTCGATATCCCCGTATTCGGCCAGGGCCTGCTTGGATTCGGCCGCGCCGATGAACCCGACCGGAATGCCGATCACGGCCGCGGGTTTCGGCGCACCGGAGTCGAGCATGTCCAGCAGATGGAACAGCGCGGTCGGCGCGTTGCCGATGGCGATTACGGCCCCGTCCATGCGATCGCGCAGGAGTTCCAGCGCCGCAACCGATCTGGTGTTGCCCAGCTCCGCCGCGAGTCCCGGCACGCGCGGATCGCCGAGCAGGCACAGCACCTCGTTATCGGCGGGCAGCCGCTTACGTGTCACCCCGGACGCGACCATATTCGCATCGCACAGGATGGGCGCACCCGCCCGCATGGCGGTCCGCGCCCGGTTCACCACGTCATTGCTGAAGTCCACGTCCGCCGCCAGATCCACCTGCCCGCAGGCGTGAATCATCCGCACCACGACCTGCGAAATATCCGCCGGGAAGCGCGCCAGATCCGCTTCGGCGCGAATCGTGGCGAACGAGCGCCGATAGATCTCGGCCCCGTCGGTGAGGTAGCTGGTACGCACGTCGGACATGGGGTTCACCCTAAGGCGTGCCCGCCCGCGTCCTTGCGCCGGTGTTCGACTCAGGTGCGCGGGCGTTCCAGTAGCCGGGACATGACGATGCTGCTGCGGGTGCGGCCGACGCGGGCGTTCTCGCGGATACGTTCCACGGTGACTTCGATTTCGGCCATATCGGTGGCCATGACGTGCACCAGCGCATCGGCTTCCCCGGCGATGGTCCAGATGCCGATGACCTGCGGGATGGGTTCGAGGCTGCGGCGGAGTTCGGCCGGGGAGATGTTGTCGCGGTAGTAGACCTCGACGTACGCCTCGGTGCGCCAGCCCAGCGCGGCCGGATTGACCAGTGCGGTGAAGCCGGTGATCTGCCCGGCCGCGACCATCTTGTCCACCCGGCGTTTGACCGCGGGTGCGGAGAGTCCGACGATCGCGCCGATCTCCTGGAACGAGGCGCGGGCCTGTTTGAGCAGGTGGGCCAGAATGCGCCGATCGATCTCGTCCATCGGTCCGCCTTTCGCTCCGACGCAACGAATCGCCGCAATCCATGGAATTTGCGCAACGATTCGCTATTTCTGACGCAACGGTACGCCATTTAACTTCGTGATCACTGCTTGTACGCGCAAGTCATGAAGGAGCTTCGTTGACCTCCGCAGCCACGCTCCGCGCGCCGGAACCCATGGGCGCCCGCCGCCCCACCCCGCGCCGGTATCTGATGTGCCGACCCGATCATTTCGACGTCTACTACGCGATCAATCCCTGGATGGACACCACGGCCCCGGTCGACCGGGCCCTGGCGCTCGCGCAATGGGAGAACCTGCGCGCCACTTTCGAACGGCACGGTCACACGGTGGATGTGATCGACGGCGTGCCCGCACTGCCGGATATGGTGTTCGCCGCCAATGGCGGTCTGGTGATCGGGGATCGGGCGCTGTCGGCCCGCTTCGCCAATCCCGAACGCGCGGCCGAGGGCCCGGCCTATCACGATTGGCTCTCCGCACAGCGGTTCGCGCGGGTCAGCGCCGCGCGCGAAACCAATGAGGGGGAGGGCGATTTCGCCATCGCCCACGATAAGATCTTGGCGGGCACCGGTTTTCGCAGCTCCCGCGCCGCGCACGAAGAGGTGCAGGAATTCTTCGAATTGCCGGTCATCTCATTGGAATTGATCGATCCGCGGTTCTATCACCTTGATACCGCGCTCATGGTCCTCGATGACACCATCGCCTACTATCCGGCCGCCTTCAGCGGTGAGAGCGCGCGCCTGCTCGCCGGAATGTATCCCGATGCCATCATCGCCACCGAGGAGGACGCGAATGTCCTTGGCCTCAACGGAGTCTGCGACGGCTACCACGTGTTCCTGAGCGAGAAGGCCGTCGCACTGTCGGAACAGCTGCGGGCGCGCGGTTATGAACCCGTCGGCATCGAGCTGTCCGAACTGCTCAAGGCGGGTGGCAGCGTGAAATGCTGCACCCTGGAACAGCATTCGGTCAGAACGGCAGTCCGGCCTTCCACGGACTGACCGCCGGATTGTTCAGCGGGTGCGCGATCACCAGGAACCGCAACAGCATGAGCGCACCCGTGATCTGCAGGATCGCCAGTGGAATCTCGCCGATGAGCGCCGTGCCCACCGACACCCAGATGTCGCCGGGCGCGGCGGTCACGATATCGAACCAGGCATCCACCAGCAGCAGCATGCCGGTGGCGAAGGCGGGCAGCACGAGGAAGACCCGGCGTTTCCAGCCCAGGTAGGCGGTGGCGCTCATCATGATCACCAGCAGTACGTCGAAGCCGATCCAGGTCAGCGACCAATTGCGGGCGTGATAGTCGGCGGGCAGGGTCATGGCGAGATACACGATCCAGGGGATCAGGATCAGTGAGCCGCCGACCATGAGCGTGAGGCGGATGCGGCGGTGAATCCGCACCACCTCGGGCCGTGGCAGTCCGCGCCCGGCGGGTTGTAATCGTGCGATGAGCTCGCGCCGCTCATGATCGGACATGGCGGCGATCTCGTCATCGCTCATCTTCGAAACAGTCATGCCGACCTCCTGCGCGCTCCCTATGCGGCGATCAACAATCCGAAGTTCCCGAACAATCCATTGTCGGCCGAATCGGCCGGGATGCCACCGGCTGCTTGCCGGGACCGCCGCCGCCCTGGTCGCCGATATCGGACCGGCCCTGGATACCGACGCGGCCGGAGCGAAGGCGGGACGTGCGAGCGGATCTCAGTCAGCGGGGTCGATGCGGTAGCCGTCGGGGGTGGCGATGACATCGGTGACCGCGCCGCGCGGTCGGCCGCAGCGACGATCACAGCCGGACCAGTGCTGGCGCCCGGAGGCGACGACCTCCTCGGCGTCGAGACCCTCCCGCGCGAATTGCGGTGCGCCGGAGGGGACTACGCGCCCGGACTCGACGGCCTCGGCGACGTCGGCGCGCACATCGGTGAGCGATTTCGCGCAGCCGGGCGCGCCCGCGCAGGCACTGGCCAGCAGCCAGGGGGAGCTGGCGTCGAAGATCAGGCCCATCGGGGCGAGCACCCGCACCACCTGTTCGGCGGTCCATTCGTCGAGGTCGGCGATGATCAGACTGCGCCACGGCGTGACCAGGATCGGGTGTTCGATCGCGGCGATGAATTCGGCGGTGCGCGCGGGCAGTGAGCCCAGTCGCACGCCCGCACCGAGGGCGACGCGATTATCGGCCTGGGTCAGCCAGCCGATCGGAATGTCATGGTGGCCGGTCACTTCCACGCCCGGGGTGCCGGTTTCCAAGCCGGGCCGGTTGCTGTGCAGGTGTTCGGTCAACCGGGTGACACCGTCGGGGATCTCGTGCACTCGCCACTGACCGTCACGCAGTTCGAGGAATCCGTGCGCGGCGGCGAGCATCAGCTCGACCGCATCGCCGGCGGTCACCCGAATCCCGCTGTCCGCCCCCGCGAGCAGCAGCGCGAAGCTGTCCTCGTCGACCGCGTGCACGCCGATATCCCCGCCGAGCCCGCTCACATCGCCGCGACCGTCATCGAGGGTGAACAACACGCGCCCCGGCAGTTCCGCCAAGCGCGCATCGGCTCGCAATCCGGCATCGAGCACCGGTACCAGCGGATGCACATCCGCCCAGCCGCCGACGCGTCCGGCCAACGGCGAGGCGATGATATTGCGAACCCGCTCATGCGAGGCGCTGGGCAGCAGCCCCGCCGCGCTGAGCCGTTCCTCCAGCGCGGCCGCATCGCGGACCTGCCGCAATTGCACATTGCCGCGCGAGGTGAGTTCGATATTGCCGTCGGCCAATTCGCGCGCGGCCTCGGCCAGGGTCTGCATCTGTTCCGGCGTGAGCTGTCCGCCGGGTACGCGAATCCGCGCGAGTGGCCCGTCGGCGGCATCGTGCAGGCGCAACACTCCCGGGCAGGAGTCGGGATCTGTTCGGCTCATGACCCCACCAGCCTACGACGAGCGGAACAGGCGGCCGACGACACCCGCCGTGCCCAGGTGCGGACATGACACGCTCACCGCGGCGGCGAGATCGGGCACGTTGTCAGCGAGGCCGATTCGTCGCCAGCCGCGGTGAGCGGGTGTCGGGACGGGCGGTCAGCCCGCCTGGTGGGGTTCGATGGATTTCGGTGCGCCCCGGCGAGTCGCGAACGCGGGGGAGAGTTCCCAGGTGTCCTGGAGGAGATTGGGGACATTGTGGTGGTCCTGGTGATCGCGTCGCACCGTGGTGGTGATCAACGTGATCCCGAACAGGATGGTGCCCGCGCAGATGATGCCCGCGAGCATCGCGTACTGCGTGTGGCCACTGCCGGCGGCGGTCAAAGCCATTGCCAGCGTTGCGAACGCAACCAGTGTGCAAAAGTATCCTGACCAGGCAGCAAAGCGGTTCCGCCTGACCCATCCCGGTGTGATTGGCATACCGGCAGCGTACGCGTGGCGGTGATAGCGGAACAGTATGGCGGACCGGGCTTTGCCGCACTGTGATCCGGGCGCGATAGCATCGGCGAGCTCGTCGGATGAGAAGAAACCGGTGCAATTCCGGTGCGGTCGCGCCACTGTGACAGTCAGACCTTCCCGTCGAGCGCCACACCGTGCTGGGCGCGTCACCCGAGGAAGGCTGAAAACACTGTGATTCTGCTGCTGTCCACGTCCGATACCGATCTGCTGAGCGCGCGCGCCAGCGGCGCCGCGTATCGGCTCGCCAATCCGGCGCGCATCCTGCCCGAGGATCTGCCCGGCCTGCTCGACGGCGCGGATCTGGTGATCGTGCGCATTCTCGGCGGTAAGCGGGCCTGGGAGGAGGGTCTGGACACGGTGCGCGCCAGCGGGATTCCGCTGGTCGCCCTCGGTGGTGAGATCGCCCCCGACGCCGAGCTGATGGAGTGCTCGACCGTGCCCGGCGGTGTCGCCGCCGACGCGCACAACTATCTCGCCGCCGGTGGGCCCGCGAACCTGCTGCAGCTGCACAACTTCCTGTCCGACACCGTCCTGCTCACCGGGCACGGCTTCGAACCGCCGGTGGAACTGCCCAGCTGGGGTGAGCTGGAACGGGATTCGCGACCGGTTGCCGAGGGTGCGCCGACGGTCGCCGTCGTGTACTACCGGGCACAGCATCTGGCCGGGAACACCGGCTATATCGACGCACTGTGCTCGGCCATCGAGGACAAGGGCGCTCGCGCGCTGCCGGTGTACTGCGCCTCACTGCGCACGGCCGAGCCGGATCTGCTCGCCGCCCTGCGCACGGCCGACGCCTTGGTGGTGACCGTGCTCGCCGCCGGTGGCACCAAGCCCGCCACCGCGTCCGCCGGTGGCGATGACGAAGCCTGGGATGTGGGCGCGCTCGCCGATCTGGATGTGCCGATCCTGCAGGGGCTCTGCCTCACCAGCGGGCGCGCGCAGTGGGAGGCCAATGACGACGGGCTCTCCCCGCTGGATGTCGCCACCCAGGTGGCGGTGCCGGAATTCGACGGGCGCATCATCACGGTGCCGTTCTCGTTCAAGGAGTTCGACGCCGACGGGCTCTCCACCTATGTACCGGATCCGGAGCGGGCCGCGCGGGTGGCGGGCATCGCGGTGCGGTACGCGCGACTGCGCCATATTCCCAACTCCGACAAGCATATTGCGATCGTGCTGTCGGCGTACCCGACCAAGCACGCCCGCATCGGCAACGCGGTCGGCCTGGACACCCCGGCCAGTGCGTTGCGCCTGCTGAACGAATTGCGTTCCGCCGGTTACTACCTCGGTGAACCGGGCGAGATCCCGGGCCTGGAGGAAGGCAACGGCGACGCGCTGATCCACGCGCTCATCGCCGCCGGCGGCCAGGATCCGGACTGGCTGACCGCGGAACAGCTGGAGGGCAACCCGATTCGCATCGGGGCCGACACCTACGGTGCGTGGTTCGCCGAGCTGCCCGCGGATCTGCGCGAGGGCGTGGAAGAGGCGTGGGGCGCGGCTCCCGGCGAGTTGTACGTGGACCGCTCCGCCGATCCCAAGGGCGAGATCGTCATCGCCGCAATGCGATTCGGCAATGTGGTGATCATCGTGCAGCCGCCGCGCGGTTTCGGTGAGAACCCGGTCGCCATCTACCACGATCCGGATCTGCCGCCCTCGCACCACTATCTGGCCGCCTACCGCTGGCTGGCCGCCCCGGACGGTTTCGCCGCCGACGCCATGGTGCATCTGGGCAAGCACGGCAACCTGGAATGGCTGCCCGGTAAGACCCTGGGCATGTCCGCCTCCTGCGGTACCGATGCCGCGCTCGGCGATCTGCCGCTGATCTACCCGTTCCTGGTGAACGATCCGGGCGAGGGCACCCAGGCCAAGCGCCGCGCCCACGCCACCCTGGTCGACCATCTGATCCCGCCGATGGCACGCGCCGAAACCTACGGCGATATCTCGCGTTTGGAACAGCTGCTCGACGAGCACGCCAATATCTCCACCCTGGATCCGGCCAAGCTCCCCGCCATCCGGCAGCAGATCTGGACGCTCATGCGCGCGGCCAAGATGGACCACGACCTCGGACTGGCCGAACGGCCGGACGAGGATGTCTTCGATGACATGCTGCTGCACGTCGACGGCTGGCTGTGCGAGATCAAGGATGTGCAGATCCGCGACGGCCTGCACATTCTCGGCCAGGCACCGGCCGGTGAGGCCGAGGTCGATCTGGTGCTGGCCATGCTGCGCGCCCGCCAGCTCTGGGGCGGCGAGACCAATGTGCCGGGCCTGCGCGAGGCGCTGGGCCTGAGCGAGGCGGGCGATGAATCTCGCGAGCGCGTCGACAAGTTCGAAACCCTTGCGCGCGAACTGGTCTCGGCCATGCAGGAGGTCGACTGGGACGTGCAGGCGATCGACGCCGTCACCGAGGAGCTGATCCCCGAGGCGAGCGAGTCCGCGGTGGCGGTATCCGCTGCGCCGCGGGGCGGTTCGGATGCGACCGTGGAATCGCCACGTGACGCGGTGCGCCGGGTGCTGGGATTCGCTGCGACAGAGGTGGTTCCGCGTCTGCGGCAGACCGGCGTCGAGATCGCGCGCATTCTGCACGCGCTGAACGGCGGCTTCATTCCGGCCGGGCCGAGTGGTTCGCCGCTGCGCGGGCTCATCAATGTGCTGCCCACCGGGCGCAACTTCTACTCCGTCGATCCCAAGGCCGTGCCGTCCCGGCTGGCCTGGGAGACCGGGCAGGCCATGGCGGAATCGCTGCTGGCCCGCTACCTGGCCGATCACGGCGAATACCCACGCTCCGTTGGCCTTTCGGTCTGGGGCACCTCGGCCATGCGCACCTCCGGCGACGATATCGCCGAGGTGTTCGCACTGCTGGGTGTGCGGCCGGTCTGGGATGAGGCCAGCCGCCGGGTCACCAAGCTGGAGGCCATCGGGCTGGAGGAACTGGGCCGTCCGCGCATCGATGTGACCGTGCGCATCAGCGGCTTCTTCCGCGACGCGTTCCCGCATGTGCTCGCCCTGCTCGACGACGCGGTGCGCCTGGCGGCCGGGCTGGATGAGCCCGCGGAGTCGAATTACGTTCGCGCGCATGCCCAGTCGGATCTGGCCGAACATGGCGATGAGCGCCGCGCCACCACCCGCCTCTTCGGTTCCAAGCCGGGCACCTACGGTGCGGGTCTGTTGCAGCTCATCGATTCCAAGAGCTGGCGCACCGATGACGATCTGGCCCAGGTGTACACGGCCTGGGGCGGTTTCGCGTACGGCCGCGAGCTGGACGGCGTTCCGGCGGCCGACGATATGCGCATCGCGTATCGCCGAATCGCGGTGGCGGCCAAGAACACCGACACCCGCGAACACGATATCGCCGACTCCGACGACTACTTCCAGTATCACGGCGGTATGGTCGCCGCAGTGCGCGCGCTCACCGGTAAGAACCCGGAAGCCTATATCGGCGACAGCACCCGTCCCGATGCGGTGCGCACCCGCACGCTCTCCGAGGAGACCGCGCGGGTATTCCGGGCGCGCGTGGTGAATCCGCGCTGGCTCGAGGCGATGCGCCGGCACGGTTACAAGGGTGCGTTCGAAATGGCGGCGACCGTCGACTATCTCTTCGGCTATGACGCCACCACGAATGTGGTCGCGGACTGGATGTACGAAAAGCTCGCGGAATCCTATGTATTCGACGATGTGAATCGCAAGTTCATGGAGCAGTCGAATCCGTGGGCGCTGCACGGCATTGCGGAGCGGTTGCTGGAAGCCGCCGAGCGAAAGCTCTGGGAGCAGCCGGAAGCCGATACCCTGGAGCGACTGCGCGAGGTCTATCTGGAAACCGAAGGCGAACTGGAATAAGGGAATTCCGCATTTCGCGGCGAGTCGGGGTAGGACGCATAGGACATCGGCGGACAACCCCGGCACCTGCCCTATCCTCGTGGCAAGTCTGAGGGGACGATAAGAATCGTCCCGGCGTCAGTCTCGGGGAGGCGCCGGGAACTCCAATCACGCTATTGGGATGAATAATTGGATGTGGATTCCCCGATTCGCCGTGTGCCCCCCGGAATACGCTTTCTAGGTAATGCGGTGAATCGGCTCTTCGAATACGGGTAATCATCATGAGAATAGCCAAATTCGCCGCAACAACCCTCTTCTCCATCGCCGCGGTCTGTATAGCCACGGTCACCGCGCACGGTGAACCCGCGGTCGCGCAACCCGGTGTCAGTGGTGTCGATCGAGGGGTCGAGTACACCACTGCCCTGGCGCCCGATCACTCCGCGGTCACCACCACGCTCACCGGTGGCAGGTTCGAAATGGCCGGTGGCACAGTCAATGTGCTCGGGCCCGGCGGTGAGACCATCGCCTCGCTACCGCTGACCTATCAGGCCGCCGACCGGGCGCTCAACGTTATCCCCGAAATCGACGCCGCCGGAACGACATTGACCATGCGTCCGGAGAACGCGGCCGATATCGCCACGCCCGCAGCCGATCCGGTCGCGCTACAGAATATCTCCAATGTCGGATCCATCGTGGCCGGGGCGCTGATCGGCTGTGTGGTCGGCGCGGTGATCGGCGTGTGGTTCTTCCTCGTCGGCGCGATCGTGGGCTGCGGTGTCGGCGGCCTGCTCGGGGCGATCATCGCCGGCCAGCAACCATGAGGTGAGCACGGCTGTGCGCGGGGCAGCACCGAGCCGTGCGCATGGCGGACCGCCGGACCGGATCACCGGCCCGGCGGTCCGACCGTGGTTTATCAGCCCTCGGCGATGATTTCGATGCCGACGGTGCCGGTCTTACCCCGGCGCAGCGTGCTGCCGGTGACCACGAGATGACCCTGCAGACCGTAGCGACGCTTGACCAGACCGCGCACGCGATCGCTGCCCGCGTCATCGAGGATGGTCGCCTTACCGCTGACGATGTCACCGTTCGGCTTACCGCGCACATCGCACGCCTGCACGGTGACCTGCGGATTTCGGCGAATGCGCTTGACCTTCCAGCTGTCGGTGACCGTCCAGACATAGAGGCGGCCGTTATCGAGGGCCGCCCACAGCGGCGTCCCGACCGGGGTGCCGTCCTTCTTGAAGGTGGTCAACAGGACATACTTGGCGGTCCCTACCGGGCCGAACGGGTTATCCACGCCCGCAGCCTATCCGGTGCCGCGCGGATAGGCCGAGTGGAGCTGTCCGAGGCGGGCCGGGCGATCGTGTCCGGCGAACTCCGGATCGTCACCGACCTACGGGGTCGGCTGCGCGGCTATGGATTCGCCCAGGTCGGCATCGGGGATGCCGAAGACGGCGGCGTCGCGGACACCGGGGAGTTCGAGCAGACAGGCTTCGATCTCGGCGGGATAGATATTGACGCCACCGGAGATGATCATGTCGGTGCTGCGGTCATCGAGGTACAGGTAGCCGTCGGTGTCGAGATAGCCGATATCGCCGATATCGAGGTAGCCGTCGCGTTCCATGGCGGCGCGCTTGGCCGGATTGCCGTGGTAGGTGAAGTTGGGCGCGCACGATGCCCTTGGGCCGTCCGGTCGTGCCGGAGGTGTAGATCATCGACTGTGGTGCCCGCGTGGGGGATTGGGGCCACGGACGCAGTTCGCCAGCTGTGCGGCGCGCAGTCGTAGATCGTCGTAGTCGCGGGTGGTCTGTCCACATCGAATCGCGGGCATGGTCTTTCGTCCTTCATCGGTTGAACTGGCGTGTTCGACAGGGTGATCGGTCAGTCGGCGACGCGGGTGGTACGCCAGGCGTCGAAGGTGGCCGCGAACTCGCCGCGATGGAAGGCCGCGGCCTGCTCCACCGCCTCGAGGTCGA
Organism: Nocardia sp. NPDC052001; assembly: GCF_040680615.1. Classification (NCBI taxonomy): domain Bacteria; kingdom Bacillati; phylum Actinomycetota; class Actinomycetes; order Mycobacteriales; family Nocardiaceae; genus Nocardia; species Nocardia sp. NPDC052001. Next base: position 746,044 of record NZ_JBFAXC010000002.1, read on the forward strand.
TGGCGGTCGCCAGATCGGTTTCGGCGGCCGCGCGCAGTAGCCGTTTGGTCGCCGCGGCGGCAGCGGGCTGCCGGGTCAGCAGCGCCGCGAGTTCCAGCGCCGTCTGTAAGGGATCCGCCGTCACCTGCGCGACCAGCCCCATCTTTTGGGCGTGCTCAGCACCGACCGGTCGGCCCGCGAGCAACATCTGCAAGGCCGGGCCCGCGCCGATGAGGCGCGGCAGGAGCCAACTCGCCCCGGTATCGGGCAGCAGACCCATGCGAATGAACGACGGCAGCAGTATCGCCCCGGGTGAGGCGACCCGGATATCGCAGGCCAGCGCGAGTGCCATCCCCGCCCCGACGGCCGCACCGTCGACGGCGGCGATGGTCGGCTGCGGCAGTGCCCAGAGCCGTTCGGCGGCACACATGGTGCGCGCGAGATTCTCCGCCACCTGCTGTTCGGAGGTGCGGCCGAGATCGCCGATCGTCTCGAAATCGCCACCGGCGCTGAATGTTCCGTTCGCTCCGGTCACCACGACCGCTCGCACGCTCGAATCCGCGGCGATCGATTCGAGTTGCCGGATCAGTTCGGTGAACAGGGCATCGGTGATGGCATTGCGGGATTCGGGGCGATCGCACACCATTTCCCGGTGCGGATCGACCTGATCACCACCGCGCTCGACGAGGTCGGGCGGCGCATGGCGGCGGAGCTGCACGCGGCGGCCGCCGCGGCGATCGCGGCCCGGCCGCAGGAGCGCACCCCGGCCCTGCTCGATGTGCTGTGGACCGCGTTCACCAGCGAATTGTTCGCGGTATGGGTGAAGGTGTGGATCGCGGCGGTGGACGATGCGGAGCTCTATGCCGCGCTGGCCCCGTTCGAACCGGCGCTGTCAGCGGCCTTCGCGGCGATCGCCGATGATGTTGCCCCCGAACATCTTCCGCGGGCCGAATGGACCCATCGCATCGCGGTGGCGCTCGACGCCATGCGCGGACTCGCGCTCACCCAGACGATCCAGCCGCGTCCCGCGCAACCGCGCCGGGATGCGTGGCCCGCGACCAGGGCCGAACTCATCGCACTCCTCGATCGCTGAGATGTGAATCGTCTCTAGTGCCGCCCGATCATGTTCGGTGCGGAAGAACTTCTCCTTGACTGTTGTCTTGCCGACGGTATTCACTAAGTGAATCAGCGTTAGTCAACGGAATGGGAATGGCATGAGTAGACGCGCCGTCGTGGCCGGTGTCGGGATGATCCCGTTCACCACGCCAAGTCGCAGTGAGACCTATGACGTCATGGGCACGAAGGCGGCACAGGCCGCCCTGCTCGACGCCGGGGTGGAGTACGCCAGGATCCAACAGGCGTACGCCGGATATGTGTACGGCGACTCGACCTGCGGACAAGCCGTGGTCTACGGGCTCGGGCAGACCGGGATCCCGGTGATCAACGTGAACAACAACTGCTCCACCGGATCCTCGGCGCTGTATCTGGCGCGCCAGGCCGTGGAGTCCGGCGCGGCCGACGCGGTGCTGGCGGTCGGATTCGAACAGATGCAGCGCGGTGCGCTCGCGATGGGATACACCGATCGGCCGAGCCCGTTCGCACGCTTCGACGCGGTCATGGATCAGATTCAGGAACGCGACGAATCTCCTTTCGCCGCACAGATGTTCGGCGGTGCGGGCCGGCAGTACGCGGACAAGTACGGCACCTCGCCGGAGACCTTCGCCAAGATCTCGGTGAAATCCCGCCGGCACGCGGCGAACAATCCGTTCGCGGTGTTCCGGGATCCGGTGACGGTGCAGGAGGTGCTGGCGTCCCCGCATATCTACGGTCCGCTGACCCGATTGCAGTGCTGCCCGCCGACCTGCGGTGCGGCCGCCGCGGTCATCGTCAGCGAGGAGTTCGCCCGCGCCAACGATATCGACGCCTCGGTGATCATCCGGGCGCAGGCGATGGCGACGGACTTCTCGTCGACCTTCACCGAGCACGATATGACCAAGATCGTCGGCTACGACATGTCCAAGGCCGCCGCACAGCAGGTGTACGAGGCATCCGGGGTTTCGCCCGAGGATCTGCGCGTGGTCGAACTGCACGACTGTTTCACCGCCAATGAACTGCTCACCTACGAGGCGATCGGTCTCACCGCGGAGGGGACGGCGGAGAAGTTCGTCAATGACGGCGACAACACCTACGGCGGCCGCGTGGTCACCAATCCCTCCGGCGGGCTGCTGTCCAAGGGGCATCCGCTCGGCGCGACCGGGCTGGCGCAGTGCGCGGAACTGGTGTGGCAGTTGCGCGGCCAGGCGCAGGCGCGACAGGTCGAGGGCGATGTGCGATTGGCGCTGCAGCACAATATCGGCCTCGGCGGCGCGGCCGTGGTGACCCTGTACGAGAAGGTGAGCTGAGATGGCCGTCGATCCCGCGATCATCGGAACCGAGCTGCCCGCAACGACTTTGACCATCGACGCCGGTCGGCTGCGGTTCTTCGCCAAAGCGATCGGCGAGACCGATCCGGTCTACACCGATCTCGACGCCGCGCAGGCGGCGGGCTATCGCGATCTGCCCGCACCGCCGACCTTCCTGTTCTCCATCGAACTCGAAAACCCGGACCCCTTCACCTTTTTGGCGGCGGCGGGCGTGGATCTGCGCTTCGTCCTGCACGGTGAGCAGTCGTTCGTCTATCACTCGGCGGCGGTGGCCGGTGACGTGCTGACCGCTACGCCGCGCATCACCGATGTGTACAGCAAGAAGGGTGGCGCGCTCGAATTCATCGTCAAGGAAACCGCAGTCACCCGGGCCGACGGTGCGGCCGTCGCCGAGCTGAAATCGGTTATCGTGGTTCGCAATCCGGGAGTAGGCAAATGACCCTCACGCAACCCGTCGGGGTCGGCACCGAACTGCCGCCCCTGAGGATCCGGCCCATCTCGCGCACCACATTGGCCCTGTTCGCGGGCGCGTCGGGCGATCACAACCCGATGCACATCGATCTCGATGTGGCGAAATCCGCTGGGCTGGACGATGTTTTCGCGCACGGCATGCTGTCCATGGCCTATCTCGGCCGATTGCTCACCGGCTGGGTCGCGCAATCGTCGATCCGGTCCTACGGTGTGCGATTCGCCGCCATCACCCCGGTACTGGGCAAGCCCACCGCCACCGGCCGGGTCGTCGCCATCGATGCGGTCGACGGGGAACGGCGCGCTACCGTCGAACTCGTCGTCACGCTGGACGACGGCACCGTCACCCTGACCGGCGACGCCGTCGTCGCCCTCTGACTTCCACCACCAATCGAAAGGTTTTGTCTCCCATGGGAACTCTTGATGGCAAGGTCGCCATTGTCTCCGGCTCGGGGCGCGGTATCGGCCGCGAGATCGCGCTGAAACTCGCCTCCGAGGGCGCACGCGTCGTGGTGAACGATCTCGACGCCGAACCCGCCAAGGAGACCGTCGCCGCGATCGAGGCCGCGGGCGGGGCGGCCGTGGCGTGCACCGGGAGCGTCACCGAGGAAGGGTTCGCCGAGCGTTTCGTGCAGACCGCCGTGGACACCTACGGCGGACTCGACATCATCGTGAACAATGCCGGATACACCTGGGATTCGGTCATCCAGAAGATGACCGATGAACAGTGGGACGCCATTCTCGACGTACACCTCAAGGCCCCGTTCCGGATTCTGCGCGCCGCCCAGCCGGTGATCGCGGCGGCGGTCAAGAAGGCCAAGGCCGCGGGTGAGCCCGTGCCGTGCCGCAAGGTCGTCAATATCTCCAGCCTCGCGGGCACCGGCGGCAATGCCGGACAGGCGAACTACTCCTCGGCCAAGGCCGGGGTCAACGGTCTGACCAAGGCGATCTCCAAGGAGTGGGGCCGCTACAACGTCACCGTGAACTCGGTGGCGTTCGGCGTGATCAAGACCCGCCTCACCGAAACGCCCGCGGGCGGCGACGGCACCATCGATGTGCAGGGTAAGGAGATCAAGGTCGGGGTGAATCCCGGACTGCTCTCGGCCATGGAGCAGATGGTCCCACTGGGTCGCGGTGGCACGCCCGCCGAGGCCGCCGGTGCGGTGTACCTGTTCTGCATTCCGGAATCGAACTACGTCAGCGGGCAGACCCTGGTCTGCGGCGGCGGGTTCAACATCTAGGATTCGCAGCACGCGCACATCGCCGCCGAGCGGTGTCCTGAAGGAGTGATGCAATGGTGAACGGGCCGGACGTGGTCCGTCCGGCCCGTGGCACCCGGCCGGCGAACCGGCGTGAGCTGATCGTGTCGGCGGCGGCGGATCTGTTCTACCGCAAGGGATATCAGAATATCGGCATGAGCGAGGTGGCCGAGGCGGTCGCCATCGGGCCGTCCGCGCTGTACCGGCATTTCCGGGGTAAGCAGGGGCTGCTCGCCACGGTTATCGGCGGGGCGCTCGCCAAGGTCGATGCCGCCATCGACGAGATGGGGGAGCCGCCGCACGATATCGCGGGTGTACTCGCGGCGTTCGCGCTCGCCCATCGCGAGGTCGGGGTGCTGTGGCAGCGCGAGGCCCGGCATCTGTCGGCGGCCGATCGCGCGGAGTTCCGCGCCGATGCCCGGCGCATCGGTGTGAAGCTCGCCGAGGTGCTGCGGCGGCGACGGCCCGAACTCGATGCCGCCCAGGCCGATCTCCTGGCCTGGTGTGCCCTGGCGGTCGCGGACAGCATTTCGTTCCATAGCCTTTCGCTGCCGGAGCCCGAATTCACCGCGCTACTGCGCGAACTCATCGCGGTCGTGGTCGACGCCCCGGTACCGGTCCTGCGTGCGGGGCGCGCGGATTCGGTTGCGCTGGCTGCCAATTCGCGGCGCGAGGCGATTCTCACCGAATCGGTCAGACTGTTCGCCGAACGCGGTTTCGCCGGGGTCAGCGTCGACGATATCGGCGCGGCGGTCGGCATCGCCGGACCCAGTGTGTACAACCACTTTCCGGGCAAGACCGATATTCTGGCCGCCGCGATGGTGCGCGGCGACGAATGGCTGCGCATGGGTATGCATCGCGCGCTGTCCACCGCCTCGGATCCCGGTGACGGACTGGTGCGATTGCTGGGCAGCTACAGCGAATTCGCGTTCGAAAACCCCTATCTCATCCGGACTCTCGTCTCCGAGGCCGAATATCTGCCCGAGGTGGAGCGGGAGCGGGCGCGGCTGTCGCAGCGCGCGTACATCACCGAATGGGTGCATCTGCTGCGCCGCTCGCATCCGGAGCTGGATCCGGTCACGGCCCGCATTCGGGTGCAGGCCGCGCAGATCATGGTCAATGACATCGCCTCGACACCGCATCTGCAACGGATTCCGGACATACACCTCGCCGTATCCGGTATCGGGGCCGGATTGCTCGGCGGCTCCCGCCGCGCGGAGGCTTAGCGCGGGCGGCGGTGCTCGGCGATCTCCTTGGCCGTGGTGCTGTCGAGTTCGGCCGGACCGGGTGCGACCTGGCCCTGATATTTGATCGCCGAACCGATCAGGCCGCCGTTGTACACCAGTGCGGTCCAATCGTTCTGGGTGGTGAGCACACCGCGCACCTCGTCCTTGTTGATCGAGGTGGCGACCGGTGCCGGGCCGAAGATGCCGTCGCAGTTCCAGTCGATGCGCTTATCCGCGGTCTGCTGGGTGGTGACCATCCACTGCGCCCACTTCTGGCAGTAGTAGGAGGTGCGCCACCCGGCGGCCCCCTCGCCCAGGCCCAGTGATTCGTCCAGGTGGTCCTCGTTCAGATCCGGCAGCGCGAGTGCGGAGTAGCCGAAATAGTTGGTGCCGTCACCGCGCGGGACACCGCCGGTCTGGAACGAATAGTTCAGCACGCTCAGGTAATTGGGCTTGAAATTGACCCCGTCATGACCGCCGTGCTGCAGGCCCAGATTATGGCCGAGCTCGTGCACGAAGGTGCCGACGAGTTCATCGTCGGTGGGGGTCGGTCCCCAACTGCACACCGCCGCCGGACTGAAGGCGACGATGAAGGTGTCACCGGGCAGCTGCGGTGAATTACCGCTGGAACAGCCGCCGTCATAGCCGTTGACCCAGACCATGTAGTGGAAGACATGCTGTCGTTCCGGCGCGAAGTACTGATCCTTCAACTGTCGCAGTCCGGCGAGCATGGGGTTGAGGTCCTCGGCGGCGGGGACCTGATTTCCGCCGCCGAGATCGTATTTACCTTGTGGCGGTGCGCTTTTCGGTGTCAATGGACCGGGCGACACGGCCGATCCGGATGAGCCCGAGGCCGGCGAGTTCGCCGAACCGGTATCGGCATCGCGCGCCGGTTGGCGCGGCGGCGGAATCGGCGCACCCCGGGTGCCGAGATCGAGATGGATGCCGATGCCGGTCTTCTTATCCGGATTGGTGACCGGACTGGTCGCGAACACCTGGGTGATCCGGTCCAGCACCGCGTCCGAGGGCTCCTTGCCCGTCATGTAGTCCATCTCGACGAAGATGTCCTTGTGATTCGGGTCCGCGCCCATACCGGGCAGATCCACCTCGGCGACACCGTCACCGTCGGCGTCCAGCCCGTATTTCTCCCAATTGTCCGGCAGCCCGTCCCCGTCGGTATCGACGGTGTCCTCGAGCGTGCCCACCGGAGCCGCGACGGCGATCGGGGCATGGGCGGCCACCAGAATTATGGTGGCGGCGAGCGTTCCGACGAGCACCCGGGTCCTCATTGCGCTGAGAATATTGTCCGGTTGCCCGCCCAACCGCGCGACACCCCGTCGGTCCAGCGAAAAGGCGCTGGACCGGGCGGGTGTCAGGCGGCGACGGTGAGGATGCGCGGGCCCGATTCGGTAATGGCGATGGTGTGTTCGGAATGCGCGGTGCGGGAGCCGTCGGCCGAGCGAATGGTCCAGCCGTCCGGATCGGTGACGATCCGATCGGTGGTGCGGGCGAACCACGGTTCGATGGCGATGGTCAGGCCCGGGCGCAGGATGAAGCCGCGGCCCGCACGACCGGTATTGGGGATGTGCGGATCCTCGTGCATGGTGCGGCCCAGGCCGTGGCCGCCGAATTCGGTGTTCACCGGATAGCCGTAGGACTCGGCGACACCGCCGATGGCGGCGGAGATATCGCCGATCCGATTGCCCGGCAGCGCAACGGATATCGCGGCGTCGAGGGCCTCCTCGGTGGCGCGGACCAGGCGGGCGTCGGCCGCGTCCGGGGTGCCGACGATGGTCGTGACGGCGGAGTCGGCGACCCAGCCGTCTATGCCGACCGCGAGGTCCGCCGTCAGCACATCACCGTCGGCGAGGGTGTAGTCGAACGGAAGTCCGTGCAGCACCGCGTCGTTCACCGACAGGCAGACGGTATTGCGGAATGGGCCGCGCCCGAACGAGGGTGAGTAGTCCCAGTAGCAGGACACCGCACCGCGTTCTCGAATGCGTTCGCGCACATGGGCTTCCAGATCGAGCAGATTCACCCCCGGTCGTGCGCGCTCATGTAGTTCGGACAGGACGTTCGCGACGAATTCGCCGGTTACCCGCATGCGATCGATCTCCGCCGCGGATTTGAGTTCCACCATGACAACCTCCGGATTGGTATTTTAATACCGACCATAGCGGGTTGCGGTATTTTTATACCAACCGTAAGGTGGCGAGCATGGTACGACTCCCTTTGACCCCCGCCCAGGTAGAAGCCGGTCGGCGGCTCGGTTCGGCGCTGCGCTCCGCACGCGGCGACCGGGATCTGGTCGAGGTGGCCGTCGACGCGGGCATCTCCCCGGAGACGCTGCGCAAGATCGAATCGGGTCGCATGCCCACCCCCGCCTTCGGCACCGTGGTCGCTCTGAGCCGCGCCCTCGGCATCTCGCTGGAGGAACTGGCCGATAACTGGCAGCCCGCCGTCGTGGAATCGGCGCGGCGCACCGCCTCCTAGGCCCAGGCCGCCGACCGGATCGGCTGACGGCGGTCCGCCCGTCCGAATCCGATTCAGTCCACGGTCAATTCGACCGGCACGGCGATCACGTCGACCATCGCGCCGTTGCGCAGCACCGTGACCGGCAGGGTGCGGCCGATGGCATCACCGAAGAGCTGGCGTTGAATGCCCTGTGCGTCACGCACTTCGCGGCGGGCCACACTGAGTACCAGATCGCCGCGCCGCAATCCGGCGCGTTCGGCGGGGCCGCCGCGCACCATCTCCACGATGCGCAGACCGGCGTTCTGGCCGGTGCGCTCGGCGACGGCCTCCGGTAGCGGTGCGGGTACGCCGACAATGCCCAGGTAGGCGCGGCGTACCTTGCCCTCGTGCTGCAGGGTGGTGATGATGCGGCGGGTGGTCACATTGATCGGAATGGCCAGGCCCAGGCCGATTCCGGCCACGGCGGTATTGATGCCCACCACCCGGCCCGCCGAATCCGCCAGTGCGCCACCGGAATTGCCCGGATTCAGGGCGGCATCGGTTTGGATCACATCCTCGATGACCCGCGCGGCTCGTCCATTGCCGACCGGTACCGAGCGACCCAGCGCGCTGACCACGCCCGCCGTCACCGATCCGGCCAGGCCGAGCGGGCTGCCGACCGCCACCACGAGCTGCCCGACCACGAGATTGTCGGCGTCACCCATCGATACGGCCGCGGGTGCGCCACCGCGAGCGCGCAGCACCGCCAGATCCGAGAGCGGATCCACCCCGACCACATCGAAGCGGGATTCCACGCCGTCGGCGAAGACGACCACCCCGTTCTTGGCCGAGCCCACCACGTGCGCATTGGTGAGCAGATACCCGTTATCGGTGTAAACCACGGCGGATCCGCCACCGCGCCGGGTCTGCACGCTCGCCACATGCGGGGTCACCGCCTGCGCCACGCTGATCACCGTGCGCGAATACGCGTCCAGCGCGGCGGCTTCCGCCACCGCATCGGCATCGGCGGTTCCGCCTTTGTCGGTGGCAGCGCCCGCGCTGAGGGCTGCGCGTTCGTGTGCGGTCGCGTCCGAGCTGGCGGCCGCGCCATTGTCAGCGGCCGCGCCGGAGCTATTGGCCGCGCCGGTCTCGGCATTCGTGCCGATGCCGTCGGCCGAATTGCCCGCGCCGCCCAATCGTCCCGTGTTCGGGGCGGCCCCCTTGTTCGCTGCCCGGGGTGCGCTCGAACCCGTCGCGTCGAAGTCCGGTTGCCCGGTTCCGTCCGAACTGGCGGTCGGGGAGAGAGTTGAGTCGTCGGCCATGGTCATCACCACCCGATTACATGATTACGTTGCCTGCTCCCAGGATGCCCGCGCGCGAGCGTCTCGGCATCCTGTTCGCCGGTAGCGCAATGTGATCGGAGTCGATTGGCGGCCGCGGTCAGTTGACCTGGCGGTCCCGACCGGACCAGTACGGTGCGCGCAGCGCCTTCTTATCGACCTTGCCGGAGGCGTTGAGCGGGAGCGACTCCACGAAGTCCAGGGTTTTGGGCCGATGTGCGCGCAGCCGGTCCAGATCGGCGGTCAGGCGTGCGTTGGTGCGGTGCACCACCAGATTGGGCGCGATCGGGGCGGCGTCGGCCGGGAGCGCGCGCAAACGGGTGAGCCAGTCGTCCAGTTCCTCGGAATCGGCCGCGTTATGCGTCGGAAAGGCTCCGATCACCCCGTTCCGGCAGGCTGCGGCGACCAGCTCCGGACCGGAGACACCGGTCATCGGTGCGGCTATGAGCGGGATCGTCAGGCGGTCGGCCAGGTCGGCGGGCAGCGACACGGAACCTCCTTAACGTGCATCTTGTTGACAGTCGAGTGCGGTGCGTGCACTCTGAGAACAACAGAGTGCAACTATTCAATGCGTGGAGTGCGACTGTCAACCGGCGGGTGAAGGAAGGCGTGATCATGTGGACAGGGAAGGATGTACGCCGTGAACAGCAGCGAGACACCCTCCCTGCGCGCGGCCTCCCGTGCGCTGGCCCGGCAGCGCATCATCGACGCCGCCATGGAATTGGCGGGCAGCACCGGCTGGAACGCGGTTCGGATGGCCGATATCGCCACCCGCGCCGGGGTGAGCAGGCGCACCGTGTTCAACGAATTCGGCTCCAAAGCGGCTGTGCTGGAGGCCATTTCCTGGGAGAACACCTCGCGCTACCTGACCGGTGCGGCCGCGGTGTTCGAGGAGCATCGCGCCGATCCGGTCGCCGCCATCACCGCGGTCGCCGAATTCCTGCTGCGTACCCAGGCCCAGGATCCACTCTCGGCGGTGGTGCTGGGCGCCGCGCCCGAGGCTCCCGACGAAATGCTCTCGCTGGTGACCATTCGCTCCGGGCCGTACCTGGCCGCCGCGACCCAGCTGGCGCTGGCCAATGTGGAACAGCATTGGAAACCCCTGCTGCGCACCGATATCGACCTGGAATTCTTCGTCAACAGCCTGGTCCGGCTGCTGTTCAGCCACATGATCCAGCCCGGGGACACCCCGGAGCACTCCGCACGCTCACTCGGTCAGCTCATGCGCCTGGCCCTGCTCGATCCACCGTAGAAAGGACTCGTCAATGCCGACGAACCCCGATACCCATTCGACGACCGCGTTGCGAGGCGGGCAGGGGGAACCGCTACTGCTGTTGCACGGCGGCACCAGCAGTTGGCATTGCTGGGATACGGTCGCGCCCTTGCTGTTCGAACATCACGATGTGTTCGCGCCCACCCTTCCCGGGCACGCCGGAATGATCGATGTTCCCGGCTGGCCGCGCCCGTACACGATCGCGAAGGGCACGGATTGGCTCGAAAAGGCCATGGACGATGCCGGATTCGAGACGGCGCATATCGCGGGAAACTCCCTGGGCGGCTGGTTGGCCATGGAGCTGGCGCGCCGGGGCCGGGCGCGCAGTGTGGTCGCGCTGTCCCCGGCCGGAGCGTGGTCGACCACCGAGACCCGGGTGCCGGGCATATTCCGCGCCATGCGCCGTCGGCAGCGGCTGGGCGCACCGCTGTTGCCGGTGGTGATGCGGGTGCCCGCACTGCGTCGCGAGGCCATGCGCATCGTATGCGAGCACGGCGATCGGGTCAGCGCCGAGCATGCGATTCTGGCCGCTCGAAACGCCTTGCAATGCACCGCGATCGAGGATTTCCCGAGCATTATCGCGACGGAATACGAGCCCTACGGTCCGCTGGATCTGCCGGTACTGATCGCCTGGAGCGGTAGCGATCGCATCCTCCCGTACGACCGCTACGCCCCGAACTGGCGTCGCTACGCGCCGTCCGCGACCTGGCGCACGCTGCCCGATGTCGGCCACGTCCCCATGTACGACGATCCGAAGCTGGTGGCGGACACCATCCTCGAATGGACCGCACTGGCCACTGCCACTCGCGCGGCAGGCTGATCGGAACCGGTGATCAGCGCGCGGGGTGCGGATCACCGGCTCCGATCCGGTCCGAAACCCGCTGTGCCGGTGTGGAACCGGCTCGGGATCGTCAGCGGGACGGCCTGGCCGCGAAGAACGTCTTCAACGTGGGCGTGAACAGCCTGGCCTTGACCTGGCGGGTCTGACCGGGCAGTTCGGCGTAGTACGCGCCCGGAATGGCCTGCGCCAGTGCGGTATTGCCGTGCCTGATCCACTGCGGGCTCTTGGAGCCCGCGAACACGGCGGTGGGGGCGGTGATGTAGTCGTAGCGATCGGCGGGGATGGGTTTGCCGTCCAGGGCGTCGGCCAGGAAACGGGCGTCGTACGGCAGCGTATGCGCGGTCTTGGTGAGTCCGGACCAGCCGGGCATGAGGGGGAAGACCGCCGTCACCGGGGCGGGCGCTCCGATGGCGGCGCGCATGAAGTATCTGATTGCCGCGCCGCGTTTTTCGGCGGCGATGAGATCGATCAGGCGCTGCTGGTAGTCGGCCGGGATCGGCGTGCGGGAATCATCGGTGACCAGGGGGAATTCATAGAGCCCGAGTTTGTCGACCGCCAATCCGTGCCGCACCGCCTCCAGGGCGAGCGGCACGCCGGAGGCGAAGGCGCAAATGCTCACGGGCGCACCGGCTTCGGCGGCCACCGTGGCGAGATCCTCGATCTCGCGCTGCGGGTCGTACGGCGGGGTGTCCCCGCTCGCACCGCGTCCGCGCCGGTCATAGGTGTACACGGTGTAGCTGTCCGAAAGCTCCTTGGCCACCGGGGTGCTGGGCCCCATGCCCCGGTGGCAGAACGCGCCGTCGACCAGGACGACGGCCGGGCCGCCGCCGATCTTGTCGTAGGCGATGACGGTGCCGTCCTTGGAGATAACGGTCGAGGTGCTCATGGTTCGGTCCTTCTGGTGCGAACGCTGGAAGAGGTAATGCCGGTACAGCCGGATAGCTAGCAGAAGGAATCATTGCGTGGCGGAGCCGATTTGGCGTGTGTTCGCCGTCTGCGGCGTGTTCGCTGGGCGCGTCACCCGCGCCGTGGCGTGTCGCGATCAGCGGGGAGCGACTGGTGGATCGGCTCGAAATTCGAAGCGCACCAATGGGTAACCGGGGAGCGGACCGTCGTCCGGACCGAATACGGCGCGGGTCGCCGACCCGCGCCGAACACAGCCGTCACCGGCTAGGTCGCCTGGCTCACCGAGGACATGTGGAAATCGGGAATTCGCAAGGCGGGCATGGAGGTCCGGGTGAACCAGTCCTTCCATTCGCGCGGCAGGGTGATCTCGCTGCGGCCCGCTTCACTGACCCGGCGCAGCAGATCCAAGGGTGATTCGTTGAAGCGGAAGTTATTGACCGCGGCGGTGACCTCACCGTTCTCGACCAGGTACACCCCGTCGCGGGTGAGTCCGGTGAGCAGCAGTGTCGCCGGATCCACCTCGCGGATGTACCACAGGCAGGTCAGCAGCAGCCCGCGTTCGGTGCGCGCGATCATATCCGCGAGGGACGCGTCCCCGCCGCCCGTCATGAGCAGGTTCTCGCCGGGAACCGTGACGGTGGCATCGAATTCGGCCGCGGTGGCGCGCGGATACACCAGATTCTCGATGACGCCCTTGCGCACCCAGTTCGCGCGCTGCGCGGTGAGCCCGTTATCGAACACCGACAGCGATTCCGAGGACGCGGGGGTCGCGACGAACGGCCGATACTCCAGCCCGGCCGCGCTCGGATCCGAATACAGGGTGAGCGGAATATCGGTGAGCCGCTCCCCGATTCGGGTGCCGCCCGCGCGGGAGAACGCGGTATGGCCCTCGTGTGCGCCGCGGCCCTCCATGGTCCACGCCATATAGATCATCAGATCCGCGACGGCCGATGGCGGCAGCAGGGTTTCGTAGCGCCCGGCGGGCAGGTCCACCCGCCGCTTGCTCCAATCCAGGCGGCGGGACAGCTCGGCGAGCAGGCCGGGCACATCCACATCCGCGAAATCGGTGGTGCCCGCACCGACCCACGCGCTCGCCAAATCCGCTCCGGCGCCGCGTTTGCCGTTGATCTCCACCGATCCGGTCGGCTGCACCCAGCGCCGCCGAATCCCGGCCGAGGTACCCAGCCAGGTGGAATGTAATTGATGATGCGCGAATCCGTACAGCTGATCGCTGCCGTCGAAACCGGGTGCGAGATCGCGGGCCAGTTCGGCGAAGACCGAGATATCGGTGCTGCCGGGTTCACCCTCCCAATCCAGCATGGCATCGAGGGTCGCGTGATCCACGATCTGCGGATCCAGCAGCGGCATGGCATCGCGCGCGGGTTCGGCGGTGCGCGCGGCCTCCTCGCTGGCGCGCACCACGGCCTCGATATCGGCCGGGTCCACACTCGTGGAACTCACGCTGCCGACGCGCGCACCGGCGTCATCGCGGAAGATCGAGACCACCGCCCAGTCCCGCGCTATCGAGGAACCATTGGTGGTCATGGAGTTTCCGGCCCAGCGCAGCGACGCCTCATGCGCGTCGGTGACGATCACCATGGCCTCATCGGCGCGCGAGGACCGCAGCGCGCGTTCGACGACCTCGGGGGCGGGGAGCACACTCACCGTGTCGGTCCTTTCCTACTGTCCGGCTTCGGCGCGGGTATTGAGAATATTGACCCCGCGCACCAGCACCGACGGGCAACCGTGCGAGACCGCCGCCACCTGACCGGGCTGGGCCTTGCCGCAATTGAACGCACCGCCCAGCACCCAGGTGGAGGGGCCGCCGACCGCTTCCATCGAACCCCAGAAGTCGGTGGTGGTGGCCTGATACGCGACATCGCGCAGCTGTCCGGCGAGTTCGCCGTCGCGGATGCGGAAGAAACGCTGGCCGGTGAATTGGAAGTTGTAGCGCTGCATATCGATCGACCAGGATTTGTCGCCGACGATATAGATGCCGTTCTCGACGCGGGAGATGAGTTCGGCGGTGGTGGTATCGCGTTCGGGATCGGGTTGCAGGGAGACGTTCGCCATGCGCTGGATCGGAACATGGTGTGCCGAATCGGCGTACGAGCAGCCGTTCGATCGCTCCAGGCCCAGGCGGGGTGCGAAGACGCGGTCGAGTTGATAGCCGACCAGGGTGCCCTCGCGCACCAGATCCCATTGCTGTCCGGCGACGCCCTCGTCATCCCAGCCGACGCTGGCCAGACCGTGCCGCTGGGTGCGGTCACCGGTGACGTGCATGATCGGGGTGCCGTATTTCAGCGTGCCGAGTTTGTCGGGGGTGGCGAAGGAGGTTCCCGCATAGGCGGATTCGTAGCCGATGGCGCGGTCGTATTCGGTGGCGTGGCCGATGGATTCGTGAATGGTCAGCCACAGATTGGTGGGGTCGATGACCAGATCGGTGGGTCCGGCGGTGACGGTCGGGGCCTTGACCTTCTCGGCCAGCCATCCGGGGATCTGCGCGAGTTCGCCGTTCCAGTCCCAGGTTCCGTCCGCGCCGGTGACGTACTCCCAGCCGCGACCCGCCGGGGCGGCGAGGGTGCGCATGGTTTCGAATACGCCCGCCGACGGATCGACGGTGATGGCCTCGATCTCCGGGTGCAGGCGCACACGCTGCTGGGTGATGCGCGAGCCGAAGGTGTCGGCGTAGAAGGTCTGCTCCTTCACCTGCAGCACATTCGCCGTCACGTGATCCACGCCGTCGGCTGCTTTGAGCCGCTCCGAATAGTCCAGCAGCAGTGCGACTTTGTCCGGTGTCGGCACCGCGAACGGATCGATATCGTATTCGGAGACGTATTCCACGCCGTCATACCGCGGCTCATCGGCGAGCTCGACACGCTCGCGATTCAGTCCCCGCAATGTGCTGGCAACCGTCACGGCGCGCCGCGCCACCTGTACCGCCGACTCCGGGGTGAGATCCGCGTGCGAGGCGAATCCCCACGTGCCGTCGACGATCACGCGCACCGCGAAACCGAGATCGGTACTGTCGCGCACGGATTCGACGCGCCCGTCGCGTAACCGGATGCTCTGCTGCGTGAGTCGATGCACCCGCAGGTCCGCATACTCCGCCCCGGCCGCTCGCGCCGCCGTCAGAGCGGCATCGGCGAGCGCGGTCAGCGGCAGCGCGCGGAACTCGGGATCCACGACCTTGGTTGCGATGCTCACCCGCACCACGCTAGAGGGTCGCGTACCGGCGCTTCAACAACACACTGGGACACAATGAAGTTCACACCGTGCAAACCTGCACACGCTGCAAGAATGCACGGAGTGTGAAGAAGCACAGCATGAAACGCGGGCGACAAGCCCAGTACATACCGGGTTTTTCGGTCGCAATGGCGTAGCGTCTGCCCGCGTGCCGCCATCAGCGCTCCGCGACCGCAAACGAGAACGCACCCGCCGTGCCCTCTACGAGGCCGCCGTCGAATTGTTCGAAAGCAGAGGTTATGAGGCGACCACCGTCGCCGATATCGCCGCCGCCGCCGAAGTCGGCACCCGGACGTTCTTCAATTACTTCGCCAGCAAAGAGGAACTCCTCTTTCCCGAACCCGACGATCGGGTGAGCGCGGCCGCCCGCGCCATCGCCGCCCGCCGTCCCGACGAACGCCCCGTCGAGGTGTTGCTACGTGCCTTACGCGCGGCCGGCGATAACCCCGGCGAGCACCTCGGCGATACTCTCGCCGCCCGTATAGCCGTTGTGCGAGCCCAGGTCTCGCGCACCGTTCCCGCCGTCTCGGGTCGCGCCGCCTACGCCCAGCTCTCGGCGCAACAGGAAATAGCCCGCCAACTCCGCACCGCCTTCCCCGACGAACTCGACGAGGTCGGCGCGGCCGCCCTGGTGGGCGCGGTCGTCGGCGCGGTCTCCGGCGCCCTGACGGTCCTGTTCCAAACCAGCGCCATCAGCGATCCCGATGAGCTGCAACGCAAAATCCAGGAAACCACCTCGAAAGTCCTGGCCCCCTGGCTCTCCGCCCCGCCCCCCGCCGCGATAGCCAGCGCCGATCCGGACGCCAGCCATTCGCACGCCATGACGGCCGCCCCGCGCGTAGACCAGACCCCCGCGCCCCGCACCGAAGACCCCCGCCCGTCCTACGTGACCACGGAACCCGTGCGCCGCACCGACCTCCCGGTCCGCCACCTCGGCGCCGCCATGCTCCGCCGCGTCACCCCCGACCCGGTGCACCACCTGCCCACCGGCTCCTGCGTCACCCCCGAATCCACCCCCGACTCCGGCGGCGAATCCTCTTGGCGCGGCAACTCTTCCGCATCCGACCCGGACCCCGAACCGGCCGGCGACCTACGAGTCCGCGAAAACGCCTACGTCTGACCCCGGCCCCGTCGTGCCTCCGCGGCACGACGGGGATCAGCCGAATTGCTGCCAGCCCAGGCGGATCACCATGGCTACGACGACGACCAGTAGGACGATGCGGACGAAGCCCGCGCCCTTGGCCAGGGCCATGCGCGAACCCACGATGGAGCCCGCCACATTCGCGACGGCCATGGACAGGCCCAGTGCCCAGAGGACGTGGCCGGTGGCGGCCAGGAAGATCAGGGAGCCGAGGTTGGAGCCGCAGTTGATGACCTTGGCCATGGCGGCGGCGCGGACGAACTCGGTGCCGAGCAGGGTGGCGAAGGTGATGATGAGGAAGGTGCCGGTGCCCGGGCCGAGGACACCGTCGTAGAGGCCGATGAGACCGGCGGCCAGGCCCACGACCAGCAGGGTTTTGCGACGGGTGGGGGGATGGGTGGCCATGGTGACGCCCACGGACGGGCGAATGGTGACGAAGATGGCGACGCCGATCAGCACCACCATGACGATCGGGATGAAGTATTTGCGGTCGATCAGGGCGACCAGTGCCGACCCGCACGCCGCCGCGATGGCGGCGATGACCGCGCCGGGAATCAGCAGCTTCCAGCGCATCGGCACCTTGCGGGCGAAGGTGATCACCGCGGCCGTGGTGCCGGAGAACGCGGCAATCTTATTGGTGCCCAACGCGGTTTGCGGCGCGAGCCCGGGCAGCACCACGAACAGCGTAGGCAAGACGATCAAACCCCCGCCGCCGACCACGGCATCGACCCACCCCGCGGCGGTAGCCGCCGTCAGCAAAACCGCCCAGTCCGCAACACCCACCCCGCGACCCAACCAGACTTCGTGAACCGCGAGCAAACCGACTACCTCTAGGGTGTGGGGGTGCGCCGGTTCAGCTTGTGGCTGCGAGGGAAGCCACTCATCTCCGATTCCATACTGGCCCTGTTGCTGTTGACCTTGGATGTGCTGGCGGTGGGGGAGGCCAGGAATAAGGTCGCCTACCTGGTGCTGGGTGTGCTGTTGGTGGTGCCGATCATTTTCCGGCGGACCTATCCGCGCGGGGCGGCGCTGGTATTGGTGTTGATCTCCACGAGTACCACGATCACGCATTGGGCCGGGGATGATTCGTCGGTGCATCCGGCGCTGCTGGGGCTCGGGGTCATGCTGTACACGCTGGTCGCGTATGTGGGCCGCCGCGAAGGACTCTGGTATCTGGGGTTGCTGGTCTTCGACAGCACGCTTTCTTTTCTGCTGATCGGCAATCCCGAGGGCGGTGATCTGGCGTTCACGGCGCTGTATTACGCGCTGTGCTGGACCTTCGCCGAATTCGTGGGGGCGCGGCACGCCTATGACGCCGAGGTGGCCGCGCGGTTGGCGGTTGCCGACTATGACAAGGAAAGGCGTGCGCACGATGCCGTCGCCGCCGAGCGCACGCGCATCGCTCGTGAACTGCACGATGTGGTCGCGCACGCGGTGAGCGTGATCATCGTGCAGGCCGACGGTGCGCGATTCGCGTTGCGGGACAACCCCGATCTGGCCGAGAAGGCCATGACCACCATCGCCGGAACCGGCCGCGACGCGCTGCGCGAGCTGCGGCGCACCGTGGAGCTGCTGCGCATCGAGCATGCGCCGGAAGAACTTCCGCAGCACGGCACCGCGGGCATCGCCAAAGTCGTGCGCATGATGCGCGATACCGGACTCGATGTCTCCCTGGAGCTGTGCGGCGAAATCGATACCGTCACACCGGAAGTCAGCCTCGGCATCCACCGCATCGTGCAGGAATCGCTCACCAATACCCTGCGGCACGCCGGTCCCGATCCGCGCGCCGAAGTCCGCATCGAACGCGCCGAGAACGATGTCCTGCTCGATATCGTCGATTCCGGCGGTGCGCCCAGCGCCCGCGCGCACGGCAAATGCGGTGAATCCCTGCCCACCCGGATCACCGCCCCCGCGAGCCTGATTCCCGGCAGCGGGCTCGGCCTGGTGGGTATGCGCGAACGCATCGCGGTGCTCGGCGGCACCCTCACCGTCGGCCGCACCGGCAATGGCGGCTGGGCCGTGCACGCCACGATCCCGCTGTACCGGGCCGTCCCGGACTAGCCGCCGGGGCCGGTCCGGCCGTCGTACCGATAGATTGGATGATGTGCCGATCACCGTTCTCGTCGTGGACGACCAGGAACTCATGCGCGCGGGCTTGAAGATGGTGCTGGGCGCCCACCCGGATATCGAGGTGGTGGGGGAGGCCGATAACGGGGCCGCCGCCATCTCCCGCACCGCCGAACTGCGCCCCGATGTGGTGCTCATGGATGTGCGCATGCCCATCACCGACGGTGTCACCGCCACCGGCAAAATCATCGAATCCGGTTGTGGCAGCCGCGTTCTGGTCATGACCACCTTCGATCTCGACGAGCATGCGCTGGGCGCGCTGCGCGCCGGGGCCAGCGGATTCCTGTTGAAGGACACCCCGCCCGAGGACCTCATCTCGGCCATTCGCAGTGTCGCCGCCGGGGACGCCGTGGTGTCACCGAAGGTCACCAAACGCCTGCTGGACCGTCTCATCGCCGACGATCCCGCCGCCGGGCGCGATCCCGCCATCCTCGATGTGCTCACCGCCCGCGAACGCGAGGTGCTCGAACACATCGCCGTCGGACGTTCCAATGCCGAGATCGCCGGGGCCCTGTTCCTGTCCGAGGCGACCGTCAAAACCCATGTCGGGCGCGTGCTCACCAAGCTCAACCTGCGCGATCGCGTGCAGGCGGTGGTACTGGCCTACGAAACCGGACTGGTCCGGCCGGGCAACGCCTGACCCGCTCGGCACCTGGCATTACCGCATACACCCTGATAGCCGAATGTGAATCCGGACGCATCGGGAGAGAATTCGCAGCGCGAACCGTTGAGGGAAGTAGATCGCCGAAAGGATCGCCTAATGCCCGCACTATTGTTCGCCGCGTACTTCATCGCCGAGATCGCCACGCTCATTCTGTTCGGTCACCTCATCGGCGTGTTCCCGACCATTCTGCTGCTCATCGCGGGTTCGGCCGCGGGCCTGATCCTGGTTCGCTCGCAGGGCCGCCGCGTCTTCGAGAACTTCCGCCGCGCCTCACGCGGTGAACTGGACCCGAGCACCGCCGTCGCCGACGGCGCACTGGTCACGGTCGGCGCGGTGCTGATGTTCGTGCCCGGTCTGCTCACCTCGCTGATCGGCCTGGTCGCGCTGGTGCCGTTCACCCGTTTCCTGATCCGCCCGGTGGTGGCCGCGTTCGCCGCGCGCCGCCTGGCCCGGGTCGCCACCGCGGTCGGCCCGTACGGCTACCGCAATGTGGTGATCGATCCCGACGGTGAGGTCATCGACGCCACCGTGGTCACCGAGTACTACGACGACGGCCAGGGCGATGCCCGCCGCATGATCGACCCGCGCTGACCGTAGGCTGAACGCCGTTCAGACCCGCATAGTCGAAGGGCCGATAGCGATGTCCAGCGAGACCACCGTGCGCAATGGCGCGGTCACCCTGCCGGTGACGCGGTCCGGGGCGGGTCCCGCGCTCGTCTTCCTCAACGGCGCGGGCGCGACCCAGGTCGCGTGGAAGCAGGTCGTCTCGGAACTGCACGGATACGAGAGCATCACTTTCGACCTGCGCGGGCACGGAAAAGCTTCCACCGCAGAGTCTTACAGGTTCGCGGACTTCGAATCCGATGTGGACGCGGTGCTGCGGGCGCTGGATGTGGAACAGCCGATACTGATCGGCTGGTCCCTCGGCGCGGACCTTGCGGTCGAATACGCCGCCGCGCATCCGGGCCAGATCGCCGGACTGGTGCTGCTGGACGGCGCGGCCCCCATCCAGGCATCGCTCATCGACGATCCCAAGAAGACCCGCGAATCCTTCAACAGCCTCGGCACCAAACTCGCCATGCTGCTGGTGCGCATGAGCGCGCACGGATACGCCATGCCGGGCAAGGCGTTCGCCGATCTCACCATCGAGGTCGATCAGCGTCGGCAGAAATTGCTGGACACCTACCGCACCCTGGACTGCCCGGTGACCATGCTGCTGGCCACACATACTTCGCAGGGCAGGGACGCGCAGGCCGCCCGGATCAACAAGACCTGGCGTGAAGGCGGGGAAATCCTGCATGCCGCGGTGCCGAGTATCGAGGTGCGCTGGCTCGAGGGCGATCACAAACTGCCCTTCACCCATCCCGCCGAGGTCGCGGCCGCCATCACCGAACTCGCGGCCAAGGCGCAACCCTCCGAATAATGTCGCGTCCCGCACAGCACGCGCGAGTCCGAATCACCGTGAGCGCCGGGCGAGATGTGACGTACGTCCGGTGGGTGGAGTGCGGTTGCGAGTGCACACCGCGCGTGCGGCAGACTGGAAACCCGTGAGTACCCAGTTGCTTGTCGGCGGTCGCATCTACAGCTCCAGTAATCCCGACGCCACCGCCATGGCCGTCACCGACGGCACCGTGGTGTGGGTCGGCGCGGACCGCACCGGACGGGCACTGCACCCGGACGCCGAGATCGTCGACCTCGGCGGCGCGTTCGTCGCACCCGCGTTCGTCGACCCGCACGTGCACACCACCGCGCTGGGACTCAAACTCACCGGACTCGATCTGGCACAGGCGCGTTCGCTCACCGAATGCCTGGAACTGCTGCGCGCGCACGCCGCCGCGCACCCCGCCGGACCGGTGCTCGGCGATGGCTGGGACGACACCACCTGGGCCGAAGGCCGCCCGCCCACTCTCGAGGAGATCGACGCCGCCGCGCCGGGGCGCATCGTGTATCTGGCTCGGGTGGACGCGCATTCGGCCGTCGCCTCCACCGCACTGCTGGACGCCGTGCCCGCGCTGACCGGAACGCCCGGCTTCACCCGGGGTGAACCGCTGCGCGCCGAAGCGCATCACCTGGTGCGCCGCGCCGCGCTCGGCGCGTTGGAACCCGCGCAGCGCGATGCCGCCCGCCGCGCCGCGCTGGATCACGCCGCCGCCAATGGCATTGCCGCCGTTCACGAATGCGCCGGACCCGATATCTCCGGTGAGACCGATGTGCGCGAACTGCTCGCCTTCGACCACGGCGTGGAGGTGCGCGCGTATTGGGGTCAGGCCGTGCGCACCGCCGACGAGGCCCGCACCCTGATCAAGGAACTGGGCGTGCACGCGCTCGGCGGTGACCTGTTCGTGGACGGTTCCATCGGCTCGCACACCGCGTGGCTGCGCGACCCGTACGCCGATCGGGACACCGTCGGCACCTCCTACCTCGACGCGGAAGCCATTGCCGCCCATGTCCTCGCGTGCACCGAGGCCGGGATCCAATCCGGCTTCCACGTCATCGGCGATGCCGCCATGGACGCGGTCGTCGCGGGCTTCGAACAGGTCGTCACCCAGGTCGGCGGCCCCGCATTCGCCGCACGCGGACACCGCATCGAACACGCCGAAATGGTCGACGCCGAGCAGATCGCCAAATTGGCCGCCTGGGGTGTAATCGCCAGCGTCCAACCGGCTTTCGACGCCGCGTGGGGCGGCACGGACGGTATGTACGCCGCCCGTCTGGGCGCGGACCGCGCCGCCACCCTGAACCCGTTCTCCGCCATGGCTGCCGCGGGCATCTCCCTCGCCATCGGCTCGGATGCCCCGGTCACCGCCCTGAGCCCGTGGGAAGCGCTGCGCGCGGCGGTCAACCACCGCACCCCCGGCCACCAGATCTCCCCGCGCGCCGCCTTCGCCGCCGCGACCCGCGGCGCCTGGCGCGCGGGCGGCGTCCGTGACGGCGTCGCCGGAACCCTGGTCCCCGGCTCACCCGCCTCGTACGCGGTGTGGGAAGCGGACGAATTGGTCGTCGCCGCGGCCGCTGACACCGTCCAGCGCTGGTCCACCGACCCCCGCTCCCGCGTCCCCGGCCTCCCGCCCCTGACCCCGGACGCGACCCTGCCCCGCTGCCTGGCCACCGTGCACCGCGGGACCACAATTCATGCGGTCTGACGGGCCGGCGGAAGGCGCTGCGCGCACGACAGTGGCCGATGATATGGCGAAGGCCCGCCCGCGTCGCGACCTGGTGCACCGCCCGCCGCTCGACATCGCGTACGGTCGGCATGAATTCCGAACCGGCAGGCCATATCTCGGGCGTGCGATCCGCATCCCATCGGGAAAGACGTTTCGGGGTGCGGTGCGGGATCGAAAGGTATTGGCGTCGTGAGCAAGTCGATTGTCGAGGGCGATGATCACGCGGAGAGCGATGCCGCGGGGCGCGGTATAGCGGCCCGGGCGGGCGGTTTGCTGCGGGCGTATCCGGTGCCGGCGCGCATGGTCGCGGCGGTGATCGCCGGACTGTTGCTGTTCGCGAGTTTCCCGCCTCGCACGCTGTGGTTCCTCGCTCCGGTGGGAATCGCGATCCTGATTCTGACCGTGCGCGGAAACGGCCGTCCGCGTGGGGGTTTCGGGTATGGATTCCTCGCCGGGATGGCGTTTTTCCTGCCGTTGCTCCCGTGGACCGGAATCTATGTCGGACCGGTACCGTGGATCGGACTTTCGACGGCGCTCTCGGTGTATGTCGGATTGTTCGGAATGCTGGTGCGACTGGTCGGGCGGTTGCCGGGCTGGCCGCTGTGGGTCGCCACCGCGTGGTCGCTCACCGAATGGGGGCGGTCGAGTTTTCCGTTCGGTGGGTTCCCCTGGGGGAGACTGGCTTTCGGACAGGCCGACGGCTGGTATCTGCCGTACGCCATGCTCGGCGGCGCACCGCTGGTGAGTTTCGCGGTGGCGCTCACGGGTGCCGGACTGGCCGCCGCGGCGGTGTGGGGCATCGAGTTAGCGCGTAGCACGGACACGCCGCAAGCGCGTCCGAATCGTCCCAGATCGGGGCGTTGGCGTCTCATATCCTGGAACCGAATTGTTGCTGCGGCAATGCTTGTGGCTATAGTTCCCCTCACCGGAGTGATCCTCCGGACCGCGCTGCCCCGCCCGGAGGACGGCAACCGGCCGATCACGGTCGCCGCCATCCAGGGCAGCGTGCCGCGGTTGGGATTGGACTTCAATTCCCAGCGTCGCGCGGTTCTCGACAATCACGTCAAGCGCACCGAAGAGCTCGCCAAGGCCGTCGCGGCCGGGCAGGCCGCGCAGCCGGATGTGGTTATCTGGCCGGAGAATTCCTCCGATATCGACCCGCTGCGCAATTCCGACGCCTATGCCGAGATCACGCAGGCGTCGCGAGATATCAAGGCCCCCATCCTGGTTGGCGCGGTGCTCGTCAATGACGATCGCACCACCACCAATTCGGTGATCGTGTGGACCGCGGACGGCGGTCCGGGGGAGCGGCACGACAAGAAGATCATCCAGCCGTTCGGCGAATACCTGCCCTATCGGAGCTTCTTCCGGCATTTCTCCGAATACGCCGACCGTGCGGGCTATTTCGTGCCGGGCAACGGTGACGGCGTGGTGCACGTACCACCCGCGAGCGGCGGCGCGCCCGTCGCCATCGGCGTGGCCACCTGCTACGAGGTCGCCTTCGATCGCGCCTTCGAGGACGCGGTGCGCGCCGGTGCGCAGATTCTCACGGTGCCGTCCAATAACGCCACCTTCGGTAAGAGCGAGATGACCTATCAGCAGCTCGCCATGTCGCGCATTCGCGCGGTGGAGCACGGTCGCGCCGTGGTGGTTTCGGTGACCACCGGGGTGAGCGCCATGATCACCGCCGACGGCGCCATCCAACAGCAGACTGAGCAGTTCGTTCCGGCCGCTCTGGTGGCGACCCTGCCGCTGCGCACGAACACGACACTCGCCTCCCGGATAGGTCCCGCGCCGGAACGAATCTTGTGTATCCTGGCCGCGGCCGCAACTGTGGCGGCCGTCACTCGTCGGCGCACCACCACTGCGACTCCGGCGGATCCTGATGCGGTGGCCGGCACCCTTCCGGCCGAATAATTCACTGCGGGCACGTGCGACGAGGGCTGTCCCGCTGCGGCGATCACTATTCGCCGATATGTAGCTGAGGCCGTCGAACCGGCCGATTTGCCCGAATTTACTACGGTTCCTTTTGCGAGTAACGCGAAAATCGCGAGGTTTGCTTTGAGGTAGCTGTCTAAATATGCGCTCCGCCAACGCCGTTCGTTGCCGGGCAACTCGAGATCATCCCCAATCCGGTCGGGGAGGTGCTCCGAATCATAGGGCGTGGATCACGTCCTAAGGCTCGCGCGTGCGCGAAAGCCGAAGAGACGGGGCACGGGGGTTCGGGGAGTTGCGTCTTACAGCGGCAGAAGGAGTGATTGATGAGTTCATTGGCCACCGATCGTGTCGACCAATGTTCTTCGGGTGAATTCTCGGCTCAACCTTTCGCGTTGTCTCCCGCGCAATCGGCCCTCTGGTACGCGCAACATGTCCGGCCCGACATCCCCCTCACCATCGCGCAATATGTGGAGATCCACGGTGATCTGGATGTCGGCCGCCTGCTGTACGCCATCGAGCGGTTCGGCTCGGAGACCGAGGTGGGCCATGTGCGGCTGCTGGAGATCGACGGGGTGCCGCACCAGGTGATCGACCACACCCGGCGGCCGGGCTGGGGGCGCATCGATATGCGCGAGGAACCGGATCCGCGGGCGGCGGCCCTGGCGTGGATGAACGATCACGCCAGCTCGGTCATCGATATCGAGAACGATCCGCTCACCATCAATGTGGTGCTGCGGACCGGGGATTCGGAATACCTCTGGTACACCCGCGGGCATCACATCGTCATCGACGGGTACGGGGCCATGAACGCCACCACCCGCACCGCCGAGATCTACTCGGCCCTGGAGAACCAGACCGAACCGGTCGTCTCCCGCGCCACCCCGCTGGCCACCATCTACGCCGATGAGAATCGCTACCGCGAGACCAGCCGCTCCCGCAATGACGCGGACTATTGGCGCGAACAGCTCGACGGCGTCAGCGAACCCATCACGCTCTCCAATGCCAATGTGCTGGCGGCCGGTTCGGACGCGGGCCGCCGCTGCGCCACCGCGGTGCTGGCCCCCGAGGTGGAACTCGCGGTGCAGGAGGCGGCGACCACGTTCGGCTCCAACCCGTCCGCGCTCTTCGTCGCCGCGCTCGCCGGTTACGTGCGCGCGGTCACCGGCAATCAGGATGTGGTGCTGAGCCTTCCGGTCTCCGCGCGCACCACCGTCGCACTGCGCCGCTCGGCGGGCGTGGTGTCCAATGTGGTGCCGGTGCGGGTGCGCTTCACCGGCCCGGAAACCGTCGCCGATACCGTGCGCGCGGTCGAATTGCAGATCACCGGCGCGCTGCGGCATCAGCGCTACCGCAGCGATGACATTCGCCGCGACAGCGGATACGCCCGCGACGCCCGCGGATTCTTCGGCCCCATGGTCAATCTCATGCTGTTCCACAGTGAGCTGAAGTTCGGCAGTCTGGTGGGCTCGCTCAATGTGCTCTCCACCGGGCCGGTCGAGGATCTGTCCATCAACCTGTACAACGGCGTCGGCAATCGCATCCACATCGACTTCGAGGCCAATCCGCGCCTGTACAGCGATGGCGAACTGACCATGCACCACGGCCGGTTCCTCGATTATCTGGCCAGGTTCCTGCGCGCCGATCCGCAGACCGCCGTCGGCGATATGCCCGCCCTGACCGATTTCGAACGCGAACGCGTTCTGCACGAATGGAATTCGACCCAGGTCGCGCGTCAGGAGGGCACCCTGGCCGGGCTCTTCGCCGATCGGGCCGCCATGTGCCCGGGCCGGATCGCCCTGGACTTCGAGGGCGAGACGCTCACCTACGCCGCCTTCGACGAGCGCGCCAATCGCCTGGCCCGTGAACTCATCGCGCGCGGCGCCGGACCCGATACCGTTGTCGGCCTGGCCATTCGCCGCAGCCTCGACCTGCTCATCGGCATGTACGCCATCGTCAAGGCCGGTGCGGCGTACCTGCCGCTCGATCCGGATCATCCGGTCGATCGCATCGAGCAGATCGTCGAACAGGCGCATCCGCTCTGCGTGCTCACCGCCTCCCGGGACACGGTCGAATTGCCCGATGCGGCAACCCGATTCGATATCGACACCGCCGACCTGTCCGCGCATGGCGCGCGGCCCGTCACCGATGCCGACCGCACCGCCCCGCTGCGCGCCGAACATCTGGCGTACGTGCTGTTCACCTCCGGCTCCACCGGTAAGCCCAAGGGCGTGGGCATCTCACACGCCGCCATCGTGAACCGGCTGCGCTGGATGCAGCACGCGTACCCGCTGGACAGCTCCGATGTGGTGCTGCAGAAGACCCCCGCCACCTTCGATGTCTCGGTGTGGGAGTTCTTCTGGCCGTTGCAGATCGGCGCGAGACTGCTCATCGCCGCACCCGACGGACATCGCGATCCGGGCTATCTGGCCCGGATCATCGCTGACAAGGGCGTGACGACGGCCCATTTCGTACCGTCCATGCTGTCGGTCTTCCTCACCGATACCGATGTCACGGGCTGCACCGGGCTGACCAGGGTGTTCTGCTCCGGTGAGGCACTGCCCGCCGCCACCGTCGCCGAATTCCACACCGCGCTCGGCACCGGTTCGGGCGCACCGCAATTGCACAATCTGTACGGACCCACCGAGGCCGCCGTCGACGTCACCGCCTGGCATTGCACGCCCGGCGCAACCGATGTGCCGATCGGCGCACCGGTGTGGAACACCCGCACCTATGTTCTGGACGCGCGTTTGCAGCCGGTGGCCCCCGGCGTCGTCGGCGAGCTCTACCTCGCCGGTGTCCAGCTGGCGCGCGGCTACCTCGGCCGCCCCGGATTGAGCGCCGATCGTTTCGTGGCCAACCCGTTCACCCCCGGCACCCGCATGTACCGCACTGGTGATCTGGTGCGCTGGCGCGGCGGTCGCACCGGAGTGCTGGAATACCTGGGCCGCAGCGATTTCCAGGTCAAGATTCGCGGCCTGCGCATCGAACTCGGCGAGATCGAAGCGGCACTGCTGTCCGATAAGCGGGTCGCGCGCGCGGTCTGCGTCGCACGCCGCGGTCGCGGCGGCGATGAACTGGCCGCGTACGCGGTCGCCGCACCCGGCACCGCACCGCTCGATTCGGCCGAACTGCTCGCCGGTCTGCGCCGGATCCTGCCCGGCTATATGGTGCCGCCGGTGCTGCTGGTGCTCGACGAACTACCGCTCAATGCCAATGGCAAGGTCGACCGCAAGGCGCTGCCCGATCCGGGCAGCGCCCCGCGTCGTGCCGCCCGGCCCAGCGCCGGACCGCGCACCGAACTCGAACATCAGCTCATCGCCATCTTCGCCGAGGTGCTCGGCATCGACGAGATCGGCGTCGGCGACAATTTCTTCGACCTCGGCGGCAATTCGCTCAGCGCCGCCCGGGCCATCGCGCGCGTCAACAATGTGCTCGGCGCGGGACTCACCATTCGCGATCTGTTCGAATCCTCCACGGTCGGCACGCTCGCCGCGCGCGTGGAGGGGCTCGCGGCCGAGACCTCCTCACCGAAACTCGGTGCGGCACAGCGGCCCGAGCACATTCCGCTGTCCCTGGCCCAGCAGCGGCTGTGGATCCTGAACCGCTTCGCCGAACACGCCGCCGCCTACAACATGCCCCTGGCCGTGGCTTTGACCGGGCCACTGGACATTTCGGCACTGCGCGCGGGTCTGCTCGATGTGCTCGAACGCCATGAAAGCCTGCGCACCACCTTCCCGGACAGTCCGGAAGGCCCGGGCCAGGTGGTGCATCCGGCCGCCGAGATCCCGCTCACCCTGGACCCGATCGACGCCACTGCGGGCGATGTCCTCACCCTCGCCACCGAATTCGCGGGCTACGGCTTCGATCTGCGCAGCCAGGCCCCCGTGCGGGTCGCACTCTACGAGACCGGACCGGACCGGCACGTCTTCCTCATGGTGCTGCACCACATCAGCGGTGACGGCTGGTCCATCGCACCGCTGACCCGCGACATCATGAGCGCGGTCGCCGCCCGCAGCACCGGGGTCGCACCGGACTGGACGCCACTTCCCGTGCAGTACGCGGACTTCGCGCTCTGGCAGCGCGAATTGCTCGGCGATGAGGCCGATCCCGCCAGTGCGCTGTCCAAACAGCTCGCCTACTGGCGCGCCGCGCTCTCGGATCTGCCCGATCAGCTCGATCTGCCGCTGGATCGCCCGCGGCCGCGGCAGCGCTCCACCGATGGCGGCCGGGTGGAGTTCAGCATTCCGGTCGACACCCGCCGCAGGCTCGCCGCCGTCGCGGCCGAACGCGGCGTCAGCACCTTCATGGTGTTGCACGCGGCGCTCGCGGCCGTGCTCGCGCGCCTGTGCAATACGACCGATATCGCCATCGG
The DNA here is from genome assembly GCF_040680615.1 of Nocardia sp. NPDC052001. Lineage (NCBI taxonomy): Bacteria > Bacillati > Actinomycetota > Actinomycetes > Mycobacteriales > Nocardiaceae > Nocardia > Nocardia sp. NPDC052001. The sequence goes on from NZ_JBFAXC010000002.1 coordinate 774,865, forward strand.
CACACCCATCGCCGGGCGCAGTGATCCGGCCCTGGACGAGCTCGTCGGCATGTTCGTCAACACGCTGGTGCTGCGCACCCGGGTCGATCCGGCCGCCGGCTTCGATCGCATGCTCGCCGAGGTCCGCGATACCGATCTCAATGCCTTCGCCAATGCCGACGTACCGTTCGAACGCCTCGTCGAGGTGGTCAACCCGGAACGCTCCGCGGCCCGGCATCCGCTCTTCCAGGTCATGCTGTCCTACGACAGCACCCCCGAGCTGAAGTTCGATCTGCCCGGGGTGACCGCCGAGGTGCTGCCCATGGCGGTCGACGTCGCCAAGTTCGATCTGCAGCTCACCGTGCACGAACCGCTCGGCACCGCGGCCGAGGAAATGCCGCTCACCGCCGAATTCGGTTATGCCGCGGATGTTTTCGACCACGCCACGGTCGAGGCCATCGCCCGCCGCTTCGGCGCGGTACTCACCGCCGCCGTCGCCGATCCGGCCGTCCCAGTGGGCGATCTGCCCATGCTGGACGCCCGCGAGATCGCCAAACTGGTGCCCATCATGGGGTCGCCCGCCGAACCCGCCAGCACCCTGGCGCGCCTGCTCACCGATACCGCCGAACGGGTGCCCGACGCGGTCGCGGTGCGGTACCTGGGGCAGGACACCAGCTATCGCGAACTCGACGAGCGCTCGAATCGCCTGGCGCGCGTGCTCATCGAACACGGCGCCGGCCCCGAAGTGGTGGTGGCCGTCGCGCTGCCGCGCAGCCTGGACTGTGTGCTCGCGGTCTGGTCGGTCGCCAAAACCGGTGCCGCGTATGTGCCGATCGATCCGGACTATCCCGCCGATCGCATCGCGCATATGCTCGCCGATTCCGGGGCCATGCTCGGCATCACCAGTCCCGACCGTCGCGGCGAAATGCCCGATTGGCCGGGTAACCGTGGGCGGCATCGCAAGAGCTACGTCGACTGGCTGCTGATCGGCTCGCCCGAACTCGCCGCCGAATGCGAACAGTTCCCGCTCACCCCGCTCACCGACGCCGACCGGCATCACCCGCTGCGCACCGCCGGACCCGCCTACCTCATCTACACCTCGGGATCGACCGGTAAGCCCAAGGCCGTGGTCGTCACCAATGCGGGCATCGCCTCGCTGGCGCATGAGCAGATGCATCTGTTCCGCGTCACCGATTCCGCACGCACACTGCACTTCTCCTCACCCAGCTTCGACGCCTCGGTACTGGAACTGCTGCTCGGTTTCGCGGCCGGAGCCACCATCGTGGTCGCGCCCGCCGGTATCTACGGCGGTATCGAACTCGCGGCGCTGCTGCGCGAGGAGCGGGTGACGCACGCCTTCGTCACCCCGGCGGCGCTGGGCACCGTGCCCTCGCGGGATCTGCCCGATCTCGAGGCGGTCATCGTCGGCGGTGAGGCCTGCCCCGAGGATCTGGTGCGAATCTGGACCGATCCCGAGGCGCGACCGGAAGCACTGCCCGTGCGCCGGATGCACAATATGTACGGTCCGTCCGAGGCCACGGTCGCCGCGACCGCCACCGGTCCGATGATCGCGGGTCAGCCCGTGCCCATTGGCCTTCCGGTGCGCGGTATGCGTCTGTTCGTGCTCGACGGCCGCCTGCATCCGGTGCCGCCGGGGGTGGCGGGGGAGCTGTACCTGTCCGGTCCCGGCCTGGCCCGCGGTTATCTCGGCCGGCACGGGCTCACCGCGCAGTCGTTCCCGGCCAATCCGCACGGGCGACGCGGTGAGCGCATGTACCGCACCGGCGATCTCGTGGTCGCGGACAACAGCGGGCAGCTGCGCTTCCTGGGCCGCGCGGACGATCAGATCAAGATCCGCGGCTTCCGCATCGAACTGCGCGAGATCGACCATGTGCTGCTGGCGCACGAGGGAATCACCTTCGCGCTCACCGTCGTCCACAATGACGAACGCGGTATCCCGCGCCTGGTCTCCTATCTCACCGCCGCGACCGAGGTCGATATCGCGGCCGTCATGGCGACCGCGCGGGGCCGGCTGCCCGGCTATATGGTGCCCTCGGCCTTGACCCTGCTGGAGAATCTGCCGGTCACCCCGTCCGGCAAACTCGACCGCAAGGCGCTGCCCGCACCCGATTTCGCCGCGGGCGCACCCTCGCGCGCCCCGGAAACCGAGATGGAACTGCAGGTCGCCGCCGTCTTCGGCACCGTACTCGGCACCGAAATCCAAGGCGCGGAAGACAATTTCTTCGAGGTCGGCGGCAACTCACTGCTCGCCACCCGGCTCACCGCGGCCCTGCACACCGAATTCGGTGTGGAACTGCCGGTGCGCGCCATCTTCGAAGCGCCCACCGTCGCGGGCGTGGCCGCCCGATTGCAGGAAGCGCCCCGGACGCAGCGGGCGGCGCTGGCTGTGCATGCCCCGCGCCCGGAGCGCATACCACTGTCGTTGCCGCAGCAGCGACTGTGGTTCCTCAATAGATATTCCCCCGAATCCAGTGCCTACAACATCGCGTTCGTGCTGCGAATCGACGGCGATCCGGATGTGCCCGCGCTGCGCGCGGCCCTGGCGGATCTGGTCGAGCGGCACGAGGTGCTGCGCACCGTCTTCCCCGAGGACGAACACGGCGCACACCAGGTGCTGCAGGAGACCGCCCAGTGCCTGCCGGTGCTGGACCCCATCGACACCGATGACGTCGGCGCGCGCACCGCACTGCGCTCGCTCGCCCGCCGCGGCTTCGACCTCACCCGGGACATCCCGCTCCGAATCACCTTGCTGCGCACCGGGAATCGACGGCATCTGCTCGGCATCGTGCTGCATCACATCGCCGCCGACGGTTGGTCGCTGGGCCCGCTCACCCGGGACCTGGCCATCGCGTACGCCGCCCGGCACGGCGGGGTCGCACCGGCCTGGACGCCACTTCCGGTGCAGTACAGCGATTTCAGCCTGTGGCAGCGCGAATGCCTGGGCCTGGAATCCGATCCGGAGAGCACCGCCGCCACCCAGCTCGCCTACTGGCGGGGCGCGCTGGCGGATCTGCCCGAGGAAATGCCGCTGCCCTACGACCGGGCCCGGCCCGCCGAACCCACCCAGCGCTCCGGCGTGGTGCGGTTCGAGGTGCCGGAAGACCTGCAGCACCGGCTCACCGACCTCGCGCGCGGCCATGGCGTCAGCATGTTCATGGTGCTGCGCTCCAGCCTCGCGGTGCTGCTGCGCGTGGTCACCGGCGGCCGGGACATCGTCATCGGCACCCCGGTGGCCGGTCGCACCGACACCCGCCTGGACGAGCTCGTCGGCATGTTCGTCAACACCCTGGTGCTGCGCTCGGATGTGGATCCGGATCGCACCTTCGCCGAACTGCTGCAGGCCGATCGCGATACCGAACTCGCGGCCATGGCCAATGCCGAGGTGCCGTTCGAACGCGTCATCGAGGAGCTCGGCACCGGTGCGGGCGGCAGCCGCCCGGTCTTGCAGGTCGCGCTGACCGTGCAGGACACACCGTTGCCCGCCCTGCAATTGCCGGGTCTGGCATTGCAGGCCGAGGAACTCGATATCGCGCTCGCCAAGTTCGATCTCGAACTGCGGGTGCTGCCCGGCGATCGCACCGCCGAGGACCGGATCTACGAATTCGTCTACGCGGCGGAGCTTTTCGATCAGCAGTCGGTGCAGATCCTCACCGACCGCCTGCTCCGGGTGTTCGAGGCCGTCACCGCCGACCCGCGGATCCGGGTGCGCGCCATCGACGCCCGCACCGACGCCGAACGCGAATTGCTCACCCCCGCCTGGGGACCCGCGCCCGAGCCGCAGTGCAGTCTGGCCGCGTACTTCGCCGCCACCGCACACCTGAACGCGGACCGCGAATTCCTGCGCTTCGGTGACACCGCGCTCACCTATCTCGAATCCGACGTCTACTCGAATCGCCTGGCACGCGCGCTCATTCAGCAGGGCATCGGCCCGGGCGACCGGGTGGCCCTGGGCCTGACCCGCTCCGCCGAATCGGTGCTGTCGGTGCTGGCCGTCGCGAAGTCGGGGGCGGCGTTCGTCCCGGTCGACCCCAACTATCCGGCGGACCGCGTGCGGCATATGCTCACCGATTCCGGCTGCCGGGTCGGCATCAGCATGACCGAACACGCCGACCGGCTGCACGCGGCCGCGGGCGATCACGCCATGTCCTGGATGCTGCTCGACGATCCCGAACTGCTCGACGATCTGGAAGTACTCGACGACGGACCCATCACCGACGCCGACCGCACCACCACGCTGTGGACCGCGGACCTCGCCTACGTCATCTACACCTCCGGCTCCACCGGAAAACCCAAGGGCGTGGCGGTGACCCACGGCGGCCTGTCCAATTTCGCCGATGAGATCCGCGACCGCATGCGAGTGGACCGCGAGGCCCGCACCATGCACTTCTCCTCACCGAGCTTCGACGCCGCCATCTTCGATCTGCTGCTGGCGGTCGGCTCCGGCGCGACCATGGTCATCGTGCCCGCCGATATCTACGGCGGCGACGAATTGGCCGCGCTCATGGAGGAAGAGGAGATCAGCCACACCTTCATGACCCCGGCGGCACTGTCCACCATCGACCGGGACCGCTGGGCGCTGCCGCATCTGCGCTCGGTCATGGTCGGCGGCGAGGCGTGCGGGCCGGAATTAGTGGCCCGCTGGGCGCCCGGTCGCGCCATGTTCAACGGGTACGGACCCACCGAGACCACCGTCGTGGTCACCATCGCCGGGCCCATGGTCGTCGGGGAACCCGTCACCATCGGATCCCTGGTGCGCGGTGCGCGGGCACTCGTCCTCGATGAGCGACTCCGCCCGGTGCCCGTCGGCGTTCCCGGTGAGTTGTACATCGGCGGACAGGGTTCCGCGCGCGGCTATGTCGACCGCTATGACCTCACCGCCGCCCGGTTCATCGCCGATCCGTACGGTCCCGAAGGCGCGCGCATGTACCGCACCGGTGACGTGGTGCGCTGGACCGCCGATGGTGAACTGAACTACCTGGGCCGCAGTGACCATCAGGTCAAGGTGCGCGGTTTCCGCATCGAGCTCGGCGAGATCGACGCCGTGCTCACCGCACACCCGGGAATCCACTTCGCGCACACCGAGGTTCGCGATATCGCGGGTACCAGGCGCATCGTGTCCTTCGTACTGCCCGTCGATCCGGCCACTATCGATCTGGATCAGCTGCGGGCGCACTGTGCCGAACACCTGCCCGCGCATATGGTGCCGAGCAGCCTGACCCCGCTGGACCGCATTCCGCTGACCCCGGTCGGCAAACTCGATCGCGACGCACTGCCGCAACCCCGGGCCGTGGTCGCACTGGTCTCCCGCGATCCGGAGACCGATACCGAACGCCTGGTCGCCCAGGTGATGAGCGATCTGGTCGGCGCGGACAACCTCGGCGCGGACGACAGCTTCTTCGAAATCGGCGGAAACTCGCTGCTCGCCACCCAATTGGTGGCGCGCCTGGCCACCGCCACCGGTGTCCGGCTGGAGGTGCGGACCGTTTTCGCCGCACCCACCGTGGCCGGGCTCGCCGCCGCATTGGACTCCGGTCCGAGCACCGCCGACGCCCGCCTGGAACCGCGCCGGCGCACCCGCCCCGCGCAGATTCCGCTCTCGGCCGCGCAGCGGCGGCTGTGGTTCCTGGAGAAGTTCAACGCCTCCGGGGATCAGGGAGAAGCGCTGGGCGCGTACAACATTCCGGTCGCGCTGCGCCTGCACGGCGACCTGAACGTACAGGCGTTGCGCGCGGCTTTGCACGCGGTGCAACGCAGGCATGAGACGCTGCGCACGGTCTTCCCCGAGATCGACGGCGAACCCTGCCAGCAGGTGCTCGAACCCGCCGACGCCGCGGTCTCGCTGCCGCTGCGCGCGGTCAAACCGCAGGAGGTGCCCGATGAGATCCGCCGGGTCACCGCCGCCGGATTCGACCTCGGCACCCAGGTTCCGCTGCGCGCCACACTGTTGCGCCTGACCGGCGCCACCGGCGGCAACCGGGCCGAACCATCCGAACACGTCCTGGTCATGGTGGTGCACCACATCGCCATGGACGGCTGGTCACTGCAACCGCTCGCGGCCGATGTGGCCACCGCCTACCGGGCGTACGCGGGCGGCGGCGAACCGGACTGGGCCGAATTGCCCATCCAGTACGCCGATTACACGCTGTGGCAGCAGGATGTGCTCGGCGTCGAAGGCGATCCCGATTCGGTGATCAGCCGCCAGCTCGACTACTGGCGGCGCGCCCTCGACGGCATTCCCGAACTGCTGTCGGTACCGGCCGACCGGTCGCGCCCGCCGGTGCCCAGCTATCGCGGCGGCACCGTCGAATGCACCCTGGACGCCTTCACCCATCGCGAATTGCAGTCCCTGGCAGCCGAACACGGCGTCACCATGTTCATGGTGCTGCACGCCGCACTGGTCGCCCTGCTGCACCGGGTCACCGCCGCGGACGACATCACCGTCGGCACACCCATCGCCGGGCGCGGACATCCGGCACTGGATCGCATGGTCGGCATGTTCGTCGGCACACTGGTGTTGCGCACCGGGGTCACCGGCGGCGCGGCCTTCGGCGATCTGCTGCGCGCGGTCCGCGATACCGATCTGGAAGCCTTCGCGCACGCCGACGTACCGTTCGAACGGCTCGTCGAGGTGCTCAATCCGGTGCGCACCCAGGCGCATCACCCCATGTTCCAGGTCATGCTGTCGGTGCAGAACCAGCCCGTGCGCGTGCTGGAACTGCCCGGTCTGCGCATCGAGAACGACGACGCCGATCCCGGCATCGCCAAATTCGATCTGCAATTCACCCTCACCGAAGCCTGGACCCCGCGCCGCGAACCCGACGGCATCACCGTCTCGGTCAACTACGCGGCCGACCTCTTCGACGAGGGCACCGCACAGCGACTCGCGGACCGGTTCGTGCGCATGCTCGGCGCGGCCGCCGCGAATCCGGCACTGGCCGTGGGGGATCTGGAACTCCTGGACTCCGGCGAATGGTCGGCGCTGGCCCCGGTGCGCGGTGCGGAGCCCGGTCTGCCGATCACCTTCCCGGAGGTGTTCGAGGCCGCGGCCAACCTCAACCGGCAGGCCATCGCCGTGCGCGCGGCGGGCACCCAGATCTCCTACGACGCTCTGGACCGCTGGACCAACCGGCTCGCCCGGGTGCTCATCGGCTACGGCGTCGGCCCGGAAACCCTGGTCGCCATGGGCATTCCGCGCTCCGCGGAATCGGTGGCCGTCACCCTGGCCATCGCCAAGGCCGGAGCCGCGTTCGTACCGGTCGATCCCAACTATCCGGAACAGCGCATCAGCCATATGCTGCTCGATTCCGGTGCGGCCATCGGCATTACGCTCTCCGCGCACCGCGAGCGCATGCCCGAGGGCGCGAACTGGACCGTCCTGGACGCGCCGTCGTTCCGGCGTCGGGTGCTGGCCTCCTCGGACGCGCCCATCCGCGATGACGAGCGCGTCTCACCGCTGCGCATGGACAATCCGGCGTACGTCATCTACACCTCCGGCTCCACCGGCGTCCCCAAGGGCGTCGTGGTGACGCACGGCGGTCTGTCCAACTTCGCCGCCGAGACCGCACAGCGGTTCGAGGTCGGACCGGGCTGCCGGATATTGCACTTCGCCACACCGAGTTTCGACGCCGCCATGCTCGATCTGCTCTTCGCGCTCGGCGGTGCGGCGACCCTGGTGATCAGCCCGCCCGGCGTGGTGGGCGGCGCGGATCTGGGCCGGGTGTTCATCGACGAGGGCATTACGCACGCCTTCATCACCACCTCGGCGCTGGGCACCGTCGATCCCATCGGCGTCACCTCGCTGCGGCATGTGCTCGTCGGCGGTGAGTCGCTGCCACCGGATCTGGTGACCCGCTGGTCACCGGGCCGCAAGCTCTACAACGTGTACGGGCCCACCGAGACCACCATTGTCACGCTGATGTCCCAGCCCATGCGCCCGAACGGGCACATCACCATCGGCGGACCCATCCGCGGTGTCGGCGCGACCGTCCTGGACAGCCGCCTGCACCCGGTGCCCGCCGGCGTCACCGGTGAATTGCAGTTGGCCGGTGCGGCTTTGGCGCGCGGCTATCTGCGGCGGCCCGGGCTCACCGCACAGCGCTTCGTGGCCAATCCGTTCGGCAAACCGGGCGAGCGCATGTACCGCACCGGCGACCTGGTGCGCTGGGTCGAGAAGAACGGGCGCGCAGGGGATCTGGAGTACGTCGGGCGCACCGACCACCAGGTCAAGATCCGCGGCTTCCGCATCGAACTCGGCGAGATCGACGCGGCGCTGGCCCGGCATGCCGCCGTGGAGTTCGCCACCACCATCGGACATCGGACACCGGCGGGCTCGACCGCGCTGGTCGCCTATGTGAAACCGCGTAACGGCACCTCGCCGAGCATCGACGAGCTCACCGCGCACGTGGCCGAACTGGTGCCCAATTACATGGTCCCGCAATCGATCATGTTGCTGGACCGGGTGCCGCTCTCACCGGTCGGCAAACTGGATCGGGCAGCGCTGCCCGAACCGGTGTTCGCCGCCCGCGAGGGCTACCGCGCGCCCACCACCCCGACCGAAGCGGCACTGTGCGCCGCCTTCGCCGATGTGCTGGGCGTGGAACAGGTCGGCGTCGACGACGGCTTCTTCGAACTCGGCGGCAACTCACTGCTGGCCACCAAGGTGGTCGGACAGCTGCGCGCCGCCGGGGTGGACCTGCCCGTGCAGGCCATGTTCGGCGAATCCACCCCGGCCGCCATTGCCCGGCGTCTCGTCGATGCCGACGGTGACGCCGGTGCGGCCCTGGCGGCCGCACTGCAACCGGTGCTGCCGCTGCGTCCCATGACCGAAACCAGTGCGGCCCCGCTGTTCTGCGTGCACCCGGCCATCGGTCTGGCCTGGTGCTTCGCCGGACTGCTCGCCCAGCTGCCCGCCGACCGCCCGGTCTACGGGTTGCAGGCACCGCACGTCACCGGCGGCGATGACCACACCACCATCGGTGAAGCCGCGAATTACTATGTGGCACACATGAAGTCGGTACAGCCGCACGGCCCGTACCATCTGCTCGGCTGGTCGCTCGGTGGTCTGCTGGCGCACGAGATCGCGGTGCGGCTGCAGGAAACCGGCGATGAGGTGGCAACGCTCGCGCTCATGGACAGCTACCAGCTGTCCGATCAGTGGCTCGAGGAAGCGGTGCCCGGCGTCGCCGACATCATCGGCGAATTCGGCAGTGACCTGCTCGGCGGCGACACCGATGTCGACCCGCGCATGACACTCCAGGAGGCCGCGGAATTCCTGCGCAACCGCCCCGGACCGTTCGCCGCGCTCACCGTCGACCATCTCGAACGTCTCTACAACGGCTATGCCAATGGCGCGGTCCTCGCACACGGCTTCGAACCCCGCGTATTCATCGGCGATCTGCTCTTCTTCACCGCCGCCGATGACGAGATCAACCGCTCCGACCCGGACCGCAACGCCGCAGCCTGGGAACCGCACGTCACCGGAGTCGTACACGATCAACTGGTGCGCTGCCGCCACTCGGGCATGACCACGCCCGAATCCCTGGCGGTCATCGGACCGGTTCTGCGGGATCATCTGGCCGCCAACGCCGCCCGCACCGAGCGGGAGGGGAGCCGATGAGTCTCGCGGTCGAAGTGGAAGGACTGATCAAGTACTACGGCAAGGTCCGGGTGCTGGACGGGATCGATCTGGAAATCCCGTCCGGCACCGTGATGGGCCTGCTCGGACCCAATGGCGCGGGCAAGACCACCACGGTCCGCATCGTCACCACCCTGCTAGCCCCGAGTTCGGGCAAGGTGTGGGTGGCCGGGGTGGACGTGCTCAAGAATCCGGCGCGCGCCCGCACCCGGCTCGGGCTGTCCGGCCAGTACGCGGCGATCGACGCCAACCTGTCCGGCTTCGAGAACCTGCGCATGGTGGCGCGGCTGTACGGCATGAGCCATAAGGAATCCGCCCAGCGTGCCACCGAACTGCTCGCCGCGCTCGGCCTCGAACACGCGGCTGGGCGGCGTGCGGGCACCTACTCCGGCGGTATGGCCCGGCGACTCGACCTGGCGGGCGCACTGGTGTGCAAACCGCCCGTGGTCGTGCTCGACGAACCCACCACCGGACTGGATCCCCGTGGGCGCCTTGATATGTGGCGCGTCATCGGCGATCTGGTGGACGACGGCACCACGGTGCTGCTCACCACCCAGTACCTCGAGGAAGCCGATCTGCTCGCCGACCGCATCACCGTCATCGACCGCGGCCGGGTGATCGCGCGCGGGTCCGCCGATGAACTCAAGACCTCCATCGGCGGTGACAAACTCACCGTCACCCTGGCGGCCGGACAGGACCCCACACCCGCCAAACAGATTCTGGCGCAGGTCGGAATCGGCGAACCCAGTGCGGACGCCGCCATGGATCAGGTCACCGTCGTGGTCGGCGACGGCACCCGCACCATGGTCGAGGCACTGCGCCGCCTGGACGACGCGGGCGTCTGCATCCTGGACGCCGATGTGCACCGGCCCAGCCTCGACGACGTATTCCTTTCCCTCACCGGCAAATCCGCGGAGCGCAAAACCTCCGCCCGCAGCACCGATACCGTGCAAGAGGAGATTCTGTCGTGACCACCACCGCCGAAGCCCCGGCGCCGAACAAGCCGCCGAGCACGGACAACACCGCGCTCCTATTGCTGCCCAGGGCGATTCGGGACAGCGCCATCGTCGCCTACCGCAATCTGCTGACCATCCTGCGCGTGCCCACCCTGCTGGTCACCGCCACGATCCAGCCGCTCATGTTCGTCTTCCTGTTCGCGTACATCTTCGGCGCGTCCCTGGGCGGCGGTCAGTACCGCGAATTCCTGCTGGCCGGAATCTTCACCCAGACAGTGGCATTCAATGCCGCGTTCACCACCGTCGGCCTGGCCAACGACCTGCACAAGGGCATTATCGACCGGATGCGCACCCTGCCCATGTCCCGGCTGGCGGTGCTGATGGGCCGCACGCTCTCCGATCTCGTGGTCAATATCCTGGCCCTGGCGGTCATGGTGGGCTGCGGGTACGCGGTGGGCTGGCGCATCAATGACGGAGTCATCAACGCCGTCTTGGCTTTCGCGGTCATCCTGCTGTTCGCGTTCGCCATGTCCTGGGTTGGGGCGCTGACCGGACTCATGTCACCGAGCGTGGAGGTGGCGCAGAGCGCGGGCCTGATCTGGCTGTTCCCACTGACATTCATCTCCTCGGCCTTCATCTCCGGGGAGACCCTGCCCGGTCCGCTGCGCACCGTCGCCGCCTGGAATCCCATCACCGCGGTCTCGGCGGCCGGGCGCAAACTCTTCGGCAACGGCTCGCCCCCGGGATTCACTCCCGCCCAGGGCTGGCCCGCCGACCACTGCATCATGTACGCGTCGCTGTGCTCGATCGGCATCCTCGCGATCGCGGTTCCGTTGGCGCTGTTGCAGTATCGCAAGGTCGCCAGCCACTGAGTAGCAACCAATTCGGCCCGCCAAGGGTGGCGGGCCGGTAAGATATAACAGGCGAGCCCCCCTCCCGAATGGGAGGGGGGCTCGGCCACTTTCGTAGCGCGGAGTATTTACCGCGGATCAGGCGCGGCGACGGCTCTTGATCAGATCCATCCGCTCCTGCAGGAGCTCTTCCAGCTCCTCCTTGCTGCGACGCTCCAGCAGCATGTCCCAGTGCGTGCGCGGCGGCTTCACCTTCTTGGGCTCCTGTGTGGTGCCCTCCATGAGCACACCCTCCTGGCCGTTGCGGCACAACCAGGTCGGGGGAATCTCGGCGTCATCGGCGAACGGAACATCGAATTCCTCGCCGTTCTCCGTCTTGTACCGCGCCATCCGACGGGGCGCCAGGTCGTGGTCGCGGTCGGTCTCGTAGCTCACCGCTCCAAGTCGACTGCCCCGGAGTACGCGATCTGCCATGGGTGCGGTCCCTTCTCGCCTATCGGCAACGTTCAAAACTTCATGTCAACGCTTCTGCACAGTTAACGCAGGGGCGCGGGCTTCGGTTCCCGTGGGGGGAGAACCCTGCCATTCTACTCGCCCGTCGGCGACGCTTTCGCCACGGCGTGTCACATGCCATGCGCCGAGGGTGGATTGCGTTCAACGCAATCATGGACTGCGAAGTATGCAGTAGACATCATGCCACTCGGATTCGAGACTGAGTTCATGAGCAGAGATCAGAGAATGGACACCGTAGCCCGGTCCGTACGGCCGACCGGATACGGATTGCCGGACGTGCTCGAGGTCGTCGAGACCCCGGTACCGCTGCCCGACGCGGACGGCGTCGTCGTGCGAGTGCGGGCGGCGGGGGTCAACCCCATCGACTGGAAGCTCTACAGCGGCGCTTTCCACGAGGTGGACGAGGACGAGAAGGACGCCGCCGGGCTCGCCGAGGAGCTGCCCCGGCTCGGACTCGAATGCGCGGGCGTGGTCACCGCGATCGGTGCGGACGTGCGCGATATCGAGGTCGGCGCGGAGGTGATCGTCTATCCCGTCACCGCCGCCTACGCCGATTACGTCACCGCACCGGTGAACTCGCTGATCCCCAAGCCCGCCGAACTGGGCTGGACCGAAGCCGGGGCATTGATGCTCACCGGCACCACGGCAATGCACACACTGCACGCGGCCGGTGTCGGCCCGGGCGACACCGTGCTCGTGCACGGCGGTTCGGGCGGCGTCGGATCGCTGGTCGTGCAGTTGGCCGTGGCCGCGGGCGCGATCGTCATCGCCACCGCGAGCACCGCGAATCATGAACTGCTGCTTGGCCTCGGGGCCATACCGGTGGCCTACGGACCCGGACTGCTGGATCGTGTGCGGGCCGTCGCGCCCGGGCCCATCACCGCCGCCATCGACTGCGCGGGAGGCGACGAGGCCCTGGATGTCTCGCTGGCGGTGGTCGCCGATCCGCGGCGCATTGCCTCGATCGCGGCGTCGGATCGTCATATCGAAGCCGGTATCAAGGCACTGGGTTACGGCCCGGGTCAGGACGCGGGGTTCGCTGTCCGCAATGCCGCGCGCGCGGAGTTGGCGGCGCGTGCGGGCGAACTGCGCATTCTGATCGACGCCGTGTACCCCCTGACCGAGGCGGCGCAGGCCCATCGCGACGGGATCAACGGCCACGGGCCCGGCAAGCTCGTGCTCGTCCCATAGCCGCGTGCCCGGTGGCTCATGCTGGTCATATGAATGATCAAGGTGCACCGGTGCTGTACGCGATCGTCACCGGCTCCTCGCGGGCGGGCGAGGTTGCGGCCCTGGTGGATATGGCGCGGGGCGAGGGGTGGGAAGTCTGTGTGATCGCCTCCCCATCGGGGAGAAAGTTCATCGATCCCGACGCCCTCGCGGCCGCGACCGGATGGCCCGTGCGCAGCGAATACAAGGAACCGGGGACACCGGATCTGCTACCGCCCGCGGACGCCATGATCGCGGCTCCGCTGACCGGTAATTCGATAGCCAAATGGGCGGTGGGCATTTCGGACACGCTCGCGCTCGGTCTGCTCATCGAAGCCGTCGGGGATGGGAAACCCGTTGTGGCCGTTCCATATTCGAGTCGAGGGCAGTTGAACTTCCTGCCGATTCGGCGGGCCCTGCGCACCCTCGCCGAGAGCGGGGTCACCATCGTGCCCGCAGAACCGGGTGCGGCACTTCCGCTTTCGGCGGCATGGCGCGCGGTGCTCGAGCATCCCGGACTGCGCACACGGGCGTGATCCGGTGGAAAAAGAGGAGGTGGGTTGTGGTGTTGCCGCGGTACGGGTGATCGATCCGGCTATCGTGTGCTGCGTGACGCGTACTCCTACCTCAGATCATCGCGCCCCCAAGCGGCAACTGTCCTGCCAGTGGTGTGGGAGGGAGATCGCCGATTCGGAGGTGGGGCGGCGTCGGCGGTATTGCCGGCAATCATGCAGGCAGCGCGCCTATGAGGCGCGGAACAGCCTGAAGGGGAGCGGGATTCCCGAGGATTCGGTGGTGCTCAGCGCGCAGGAGGTAGGCGATCTGTCCGATCGCTGGTTCGCCGCGCGCTGTGCCGCCGAGGATGTGGCCACCGCCGTCGAGGAGGGGGCCGACTCCATCGAACTGTCCGAGCTCACCGCGATATTGGTGAAACTGACGCGCGATGCCGAGCGGCTGCGCTGACCACCGGTGCGGTGGCGCGGCCGTGGATCGCGTAGACCAGGGCGGTCCCCAGTAGCAGTACCGCGGCGGTGATTCCGAAGCCGAGCAGGGTCGCGGAATCGGGATGGATGAGTGCCTGACCGCGCAGCGCCTGCCAGGCGATGACGCCGAACAGTCCCGCGTAGGTCAGGGCGAACACCCAGATCAGATCGGCGCGAGCGCGTTCGGTGCGCAGCCAGCGGGTGCGCGGGGCCAGCCGGGCCAGCAGCAGCGCGGCCACGATCAGTATCTGAATCGCGTGCAGGCCCAGGAAGTGCGCGATGCGCAGATCGCCGCCGACGGTGCTCCAATGCGTGATCGGCATGCTTCCGACACCGTCGCGCACCGGCGGCTGTCCGTTCTCGAAGGTGTGCCCCGCCGAGAGTTCGATCGGCTTGCCGTAGGCGTCGGTGGATTCCTGTTTACCGCTGAAGCCCATCATGTACGCCACGCCCATACCGGCCACCGCGAGCGCGAGCCCGGCGTGGATGGCACGACTGACGGGCCGATCGGTGACCCGCTGCCAGCTCAGCGTCACCGCGATCACCAGATTCGCCAGGAACAGTCCGGGCACACCGGTCATGAAGATCTGCTGCCCGATGGTGTTGAAGGCATCGGTTTCGGTATTGAAATGGCTGAAGGTGCCGCGCGCGGCCTGCATCACGATGAATCCGACATCGAGGATTCCGGTGACGGCGAAGATCGTTCCCATCCACCAGGTGAGCCGCTGCCCGCGATGCGGGAAGCGCAGCAACCACGCCAGGGTGATCGAGTACGCGACGAACGCGACCGCGAATTTGAGCGGTTTGAGCCATACCGATTCGTGCAGCAGCATCCGATCGTCGAATGCCATGGCGCACAGCGCGAATAGCGCCAGCGCGGACATGACGACGGTCATGGCGAGCAGGGGGCGATGCCACGGCCGCGGGCTGGAAGCGGGAGCGGCGGTGCGGATTTCGGCGACGCTGGTGGTCATATCGGTGACGCTATGAGCGCCGTTCCGCACCGGGCGTCCCCCGGCGGTGGGGTTCGCACGTAATACCCGGGTACTAGAAACGCCGAGAACCCCTCATCGATTCTCGGCGTTGCTATTTCGCTGTGCCGCTCAGTCGGTCGCGGTGCCGACATCCATGCCGCGGCCCGCGAGCCAGGGCAGCGGATCGATGGCAGCGCCCGGGGAGGTGTGCACCTCGTAGTGCAGATGCGGTCCGGTGGAGTAGCCGCGGCTGCCGACGGTGGCGATCTCATCGCCCGCGCGCACCTGCTGGCCGACATTGACCAGGATGTCCTGCATATGGCCGTAGACGCCGATGGTGCCGTCATCCTGCTGTACCCGCACCCACAGGCCGAAACCGGACGCGGGGCCTGCCTCGATGACGGTGCCGTCGGTGACGGCGCGAATCGGCGAGCCGAAGCCGTCGCCGAAGTCGATACCGGCGTGCATGGCACCCCAGCGCACCCCGAACCCGGAGGTCAGCGGACCTGCCACGGGACGGACGGTTTTGGGACGAGCCTGCTCGACGCCGAGGTTGCGCAGGAAGTCGGTGACCTCCGGCGGCACGAACTGCGGCATCTGGGCTTCGTACGGGGTGAAGGCGGTGAACTTCGCGTTCTGCGGGGCGGCAGCGGCGATAACCGAGGCATTGCCGTCGGGGGTATCGGTGTTCGGGTCTGCGGCGGCCAGCGCACTCACGGAGGCACAGACGACTGCGGAGACGGCCACTGCACGAGTTGCGGCCGTCCGGTACCGGCTGGCCCTCATGAGGCTTCGAGATAACGGAACGGTTACGGGCATGCATCGAACGTATGGGAGGTAATAACCGGTCCACAAACCCTGTTACTACCGTCACGTTGGTACAAAACGCCAGGTCGATTGTCACGGGTAGATAACGACACGGCGGTAATTTCGTTATGACCTCGGTATCGGGCGTTTCAGCGTGTATTGACCTGATCAACTTCGCCGGGCACTCTATTTAAGTGCCCGCTAACGGAGTGAGAGTGCTGAGCGCACTGGCCGACCCTACCCGGCGCGCGGTCTTCGAGGCGCTACCGCAGGGGCCGAGATCGGTCGGTGAGCTCGCCGACCTGGTCGGGGTCAGTAGCTCGGCGGTATCTCAACATCTCAAGGTGCTGCGCGAGGCCCGGCTGGTGATGGCACAGCCCGAGGGCACGCGCCGCCTGTACACCCTGGACCCGCGTGGTCTGGCCGATGCCCGTGACTATCTCGAACAGTTCTGGCCCAGTGCCATCGCGGCGTATTCGGCGGCGCTGTCCAGTGCGCGCGCCGATATCGCGGACACCTGATGCGCTTCCCTATATAGAAGCGCTCTCCTTGTCTGGGGAGTGTTCAGCCCACGCGCCGATAGGCCTGCTGCGCCCGCCGATCCAGTCCGGTGCCGGGCCACGGCCGTTTGCGCAGTTGCTTGTCGATGGCGTTGACGACCTCGGGCACATTGATCTTCAACAGTCCGGGATCGATGGTGGACGCGTCCGGATCGCCGACCTGTCCGGCCCACAGCACCGCATGCCTGCCCAGCAGATGCGGCGGCGGTCCACTGCGACTGGGCGGTGTCGGCCCGAACAGCAGGACCGTCCGGGTGCCGAAAGCCGTTGCCAGATGGGCGACTCCGGTATCCCCGCACACCACCAGCGCGGCCTCGGCGACCGTCGCGGCGAGTTCGATGAGGTTCTGCTGGCCCGCGAGCACATGGGTGATGGGCAGTCCGGCGCGCGCCGCCACCCCGAGGGCGATATCGCGTTCGGTCTCATCGCCGGTGAGCACCACATCGCGATCCTGCACCAGCAGATGCCGCACCACGGCCGCGAATCGATCCGGTGGCCAGCGCCGCGCCGCGGCTCCCGCACCGATGTGCACGACCACGCAATCGCGATGGCTGGTACCCGCCACCGGCGGCACCAATCCGAGATTGCGGCGGTCGGCGCTGATCCCCGCGGATTCGAGCAGATGGCACCAGCGGTCCACATCGTGCATATCGATCTGCCAGTCGGGTCCGGCCACCTCCGGGAAGGCCGGGTTCCGATAGGTCAGTACGCGATCGGCGTGTACGCGGGTCACCTCGGTGATGCTGTCCGCGCCCGCTCCGTCCAGATTCACCGCGAGTGCGGGCGGTGCTCCGTCCCAGCGGATTCCGGCGGGATCGGCGGTCGGGATCATTTCGTCGATGGAGGCGATGAGGTCGACGATGGGTTTGAGTCGATGGGGTGCGGCCAGTGCGATGTGGTCCTCGGGCCGGGCCCGGCGTAGTGCGCGCAATGCGGGGACCGCGGTGAGTAGATCACCCAGTCCGCGTGCCCGCAGCACGAGTACAACCGCCACCTGCGTTCTCCCTAAGCGTCACTGCTCACACATTGAGGGCTCTCCCGGTACAGCACGGAGAGCCACTGGAGGAGGACTACCCGGCCGACGGGGTGGCAAAACCTGTGCCGTACCCGATCAGCTGGCGCTTTTCGGTACTACCGGCTGTCGTTGACGTGAGCCGATCCATTAGCGTGTACAGCCATGGACGTTGTCTACAACCTGGTGGTTGTGTCCCATCTGCTCGGGATGGCGGCGGTGGTCGGCGGATATGTCGCCTCGCAGCCCCGAGTGTCGGAATTGATGGTGTGGGGTGCGCGCGCACAGCTCATCACCGGCGTGATCCTGGTCGGACTGGCCGAGTCGATCGATTCGCTCGGCAAGGATCCGAATATGCCGAAGATCATCACCAAACTCGTTGTGGCCGTTCTGGTCGCGGCGTTCGCGGAGATGGGCCGCGCCGATGCCAAACGCGGTAAGGCGGTGCCGTGGATGACCCATGCCGCGGGTGGGCTGGCGATTCTGAACGTCTTCATCGCCGCGCTCTGGCACTGACCCCGAAGTGCCCCGGCACCGAATTGTGCGGTGACCGGGGCTTTTCGATATGACGCGGGCCCTCCGATGACGCCCGCGCGATGACCTATTCGCCGCCGTGCCTCGAGTCGGCGTGGCGGGCAAACGATTTCGCCAGTTCGGCGGCGACGACGGCCTGACCGGCCATGGTCAGGTGAATGCTGTCGGCGCTGAGCCAGTCCTGGCGCAGCCGGGCGGGATGCTGCCAGAACTCGGTGAGGATGGCGTCATGGCGGGCCGCCACCCGCCGCACACTCTCGGCGAACCCGGCGAAACGCGGGCGCAGCGGGCGCAATGGCCCGGTGAAGGCGTCAGCCAGGGTGAACATCGACAGGCGCGCACCGGTCGCGGCGGCCTCGGCGCACAGTGCGTCGAGATCGCGTTCGACCGCGCCGACATCGCCGTCGCGGCGCATGAGGTCATTGCCGCCGCAGGTGATGTGCACCAGATCCGGGCCGAAGGCGCGCAGCGCGCCGAGCTGTTCGGCGCGGACCTCGGGAATGGTCGCGCCCACCTGGCCGGTATTGAGGTACTCGGTGTCCGGATGCGCCGACCGGAACCACCGCGCCAGACGATCGGCCCAGGACACGTTTTCGTGGCCAGGAGACGGATCGCCGGTGCCCGCCGCGGTGGAATCGCCGATGACCGCGAACCGCCGCCACGGCACTACCGCGAACAATTCGCGCGCGGTGGGATCGGTGAGCAGATAGGGATCGTCGAACCCGATCCGAGTGCGCGGGGTGCGGGTGTCCGCGCCGCGATTGTCGTCACGCACGCGACGAATATCGGTGTCCACGCTGCGAATATCGTTGGCGCTCACAGGTTCACTTCCTCGGTGCGGGCGGGCAGGGCGGCGAGTGCGGCGGCGATCAGGGCGATGACCCCGCAGACCGCGAACAGGGTGTGGAAGGCGGCGATCGGATCGTCCGGGCGGGCGGCGAAGATGGCGGCCAGTACCGCGACCCCGAGTGCGCCGCCGGATTGGCGGGCGGTCAGATTCATGCCGACCCCGGCCGCGAAGCGTTGCGGCGGTAGCGATCTCGCGGCGGCGGTGCCCAGTACCGTGATGACCATGCCGACTCCGCCGCCGCCCAGGATTCCGGCGGGTATCCAGCCCTTCCAGAGTGCGGGTGTGGCATCGAAGATATCGGTGCACATGTAGAACGCGGACGCGGCGAACAGCACCGCGCCGAGCACACCCAGCCAGCGCTGGATGGATTCGGGTGCGCGCCCGGCGATCACGGCCGTCACCATCGAGGCGATGGCCCCGACCGTCATGACCCCGGCGGATTTGAGCACCGAGTAGTGCCAGATGCTGTCCAGCCAGAGCGGTCCGGCCAGCAGCCAGGCGAACATGGCCGCGCCGAAGACGAACGCGACGGCATTGACGAGCGCGTAGCGGTGACTGCGCCACAGTGTCACGGCGATGGCCGGGCGCGGATGCCGGCGGGAACGCCACAGCGCCACACCCAGCAGGACGAGTCCGCCGATTCCGGCGGCCAGGGTGCGCGCATCGGCCCAGCCCCACTGCTGGCCCTGGGTGACCGCGGCCACGACCGCGCCGATGCCGAGTCCGGTGGCGGCGGTGCCGAGCAGATCGGGCAGCCCGTCACGGTGACGTTCTTCGTTCGTGGTGAGTGTCAGTCCAAAGGCGATGAGCGCCAGCGCGATCGGCACATTGATGACGAAGACCGAACGCCAGCCGAACCAGTCCACGAGCGCACCGCCGACCGCGGGTCCGACGGTGGCGGCGAATCCGCCCGCGGCGGTCCAGGCCGCCATGGCCATGCCGATGCGGGCGGGCGGGGTGGCGCTGAGCACCAATCCCAGTCCGGCGGGGATGAGGAATGCCGCGGTCGCGCCCTGCAGGAAGCGTCCGGTGATGAGCCATTCGGCACCGGGTGCGAGTGCGCACAGCAGGGAGGTGAGTGCGAATCCGGCCAGCGCGCCGAGGAATACGCGTCCGCGGCCGAGGGAATCGGCGAGTCGTCCGGCGGGGGTGAGCAGTGCGGCGAAGGCGACCGCGTAGCCGCTGACCACCCAGGTGAGGGTGGCCGGTGCGGTGCCGGGATAGTCGCGTCCGATCGCGGGGAAGGCGATGTTCACGACCGAAAGGTCGAGGAAGGCAATGAAAGCCGCACCGCAGGCCACCAGTAGGGCGCGGCGGCTGGAGCGGTCGGCGGGTGCGGTGGTGACGGCGGGTGACGGGGATCGGCCGGATTCCGGTGGCGCGGGGGAGTGTCGCGCGGAGGTCTCTGTCATGGGAGTGCTTCCGAGAGGCGGGATCAAAACTTTACGCACGATCGTTCGTATTGTTGAAAAGTACGACCGATCGTGCGTTTAAGCAAGAGTTAGTGCGAGACTGGAAGAATGGATGAGCCCGTGCACCCCGCTGAACAGCAGATTTCCGATCAGCGCCTGCTGAAGGGAGCGCGCGCCCGCGCCTCCATCGCCCGGCACGCCGCCGATGTCGCCTCCGTGGAGGGGCTGACCGGGTTGAGTCTCGGGCGGCTCGCCACCGATCTCGGGGTGAGCAAGAGCGGTGTGGCGACGCTGTTCGGCACCAAGGAGAATCTGCAACTGGCCGCGGTCGAATCCGCCCGCGAGGTATTCATCGATCATGTGGTGCGGTCCGCGCTCTCGGTCCCCGGGGGTATCGACCGCCTGCGCGCACTACTGGACAACTGGTTCGTCTACATCGGTGAACCGGTGCTGCCGGGCGGTTGCTTCCGGGTAGCCGGACTCTCGGAATTCGACAGTCGCCCGGGCCCGGTGCGCGATGCGCTCGCCGCCGATCGCGCGGACTGGTTCGCCCTGTTGGAGAAGGAGATCGGTCGCGCGCAGGAGCAGGGCTACGCGCTCGGGCACGATCCGCACGCCCTCGCCTTCCAGTTCGACGCGCTGGTGTCCGCGGCCAATACCGCCGCCCGGCTCGGCGACGACTCCGCGATTCCGACCGCGCGCACCCTCATCGATCTGCTCATCGGATCATCAACGCGCTGAACGCATTCGCGTGAAACGATCCTCGGCATCGCGCTGACCGGCGCGAAACCCGAATGTCCTTCGCAGACTGCGATTTTGCACGAAATGCACGAATGCGCGCAGGTCAACGGTTGTTTCACGTGGAGCGTGGCGCATACATGATGACCGCGACACCCACCAGGCACACCAGCGCGCCGATCACATCCCAGCGGTCCGGCCGGAATCCGTCCAAAACCATGGCCCACAGCAGTGATCCGGCCACGAACACTCCGCCGTAGGCCGCCAGAATCCGCCCGAAATTCGCATCCGGTTGCAGCGTCGCCACAAACCCGTAGCACCCCAGCGCGATAACCCCCGCCCCCATCCACGCCCACCCGCGATGCTCCCGCACCCCCTGCCAAATGAGCCAGCCCCCACCGATTTCGGCGACGGCGGCCAGTGCGAACAGCGCGATCGAACGCAACACGGTCATGCGCTCACCCTAGAACAGCGAATTACCGGCCAACGCTGATGAGATGCGCCCGGATCATCCCGTCCACCACACCGGTCCCGAATCGCTCGGTCAACGCGCGCTCGGCCGCCGCGGTCGCGACATCCAGCTCGCCCCGGGCTTCGATCTCATCGCGCAGTGGAGTGCCGTGACAGTAGGCCAGGGCCGGAATGCGCGCCGATTCGGCCCGACTGCGCGCGGTGACCGTGCCGATGCGCGGATCGGTGAATCCCGCTCGCGCCAAATCCGCGGTGATGGCGGATATTTCGTGATACCCGTGCGGTGTGCGTGCGAGAAATCGCGGTGGATCCTCCGGGAATATCGACGCCATCGCGGTGATGACCGTATCGGCGAATTCATTGACCTCGATGCGATCCCAGGTGCTGAAGACGAACTGTCCGCCCGGCCGCAGTACCCGGCGCGCTTCGGCGTACGCCCCGGTCCGGTCGGGAAAGAACATCGCACCGAATTGGCACACCACCGCATCGAAACTCGCATCCGGAAAGGGGAGTGCCTGGGCATCGGCCCGCTGCCATCGGACCGGTCGCGCGGTGCCGATCGCCGCGGCCTGGTCCAGCATGGCCTGATTGAGATCGGTTGCCACAATGGCTGTTCCGGCCGCCAATTCGCGTGCCAGCGCCCGGGTGACCACACCGGTGCCCGCCGCGATCTCCAATACCTCGGAGATATCCGGTGCGGAAAGCAGTCGCACGGCGGGCAATGCGTACGGCTCGAATATCAATGGCACCAGATAGGTCTCGTAGAACTTCGCCACGACCCCCGTGAACACACTGTCATCGGCTGACATGACGCGACCTTCCGGCACGGTATTGCTGGTCAGCTGAGCGTACGCCGCGTCCTCGACTTGCGATTGCCAATCGGATGCTGACCATGCGGCCGGACCGCCCCTCAGTGCGGTCCGGCCGACCGGGTCAGCGTTGCCGCGCGGCGGCGTCGAAGAGCTGCTGGCCGAGGTATCCGCCCGGTGCGGGCACGCCGGGCGGGATGACGAAGACGGCCGAACCGACGGGTGTGGTCCATTGGTTCAGGGCGTCGAACTCCGCGAGGCGGGCCTGTACCGGCAGATACTGGGCGTCGACATCGCGTTGGAAGGCCGCGAACAACAATCCCGAATTCGACACCTGCCCGGGGGCGGGTGCATCGTCGTAGTTGTAGCCGCGGCGCAGGAATCGCTCGGTGTCGTGCGCGTGATGCGCGCGAGCGATATGCGAGGACGGCGGGATCACCGGAATGCCGTACTGGTCCACCTTGGCGAAATCGGGTTCGTCGAATTCGGTGGTCCCGGTGAGCGGTGCGCCGTTGCTGTCGCGCCGCCCCATGGTGATGGCCCGCCCGTCGGCATCGAGTTCATCCCAGGTGTCGAGCTTCATGGCGATGCGGCGCAGCACCAGGGAGGTGCCGCCCGCCAGCCACGGTCGCGCGGCCCCGTCATCCCAGATGAGCCGATCGAAATCGACTGTGCCCGGGGCGATATTGACCGTCCCGTCCACCTGGCCCATGAGATTGCGCATGGTCTGCCCCTTGGGGGCGTTGCGGAACCCGCGCTGCACCCAGCGCACCCGCACCAGCGATTTCACATGTTTGGACAGCACCCGCACCGCGTGCGCGACCGTGGTCGGCTCCTCGGCGCAGATCTGCAACAGCAGGTCCGCGCCGGTGTACGCCGGATCCAATTGATCGATCTTGAACGGTGGCAACTGTTTCAGCCAGGCCGGTCGTTCGGCGTCGAGTCCGGCCACGGTGAACAGTTCCGGCCCGAAGCCGACCGTCACGGTCAGCCGCGCCGGGCGTTGCGCCAATTCCGGTTCGGTATCGGCGAGCGCCGGAATGCCCTGGGTGAGCCGGGCCGCGTCATCGGTCCAGATCTTCAGCAGTCCGATAATGTCCTCGCGATCGAGCCCCGGGTTCAGGTCGAAGCCCACGAACGCGGCCGAAGCCGGTGCGTCCGTGGCGATTCCGGCCTGATGCTGGCCGTGGAACGGCACCGTCTCGAGTCCGGGATCGCGATCGTGTTCGCGATGGGTGGCCGAGGCCGCGCCCCAGCCGATGCCGGCCGCGCCCGCGACACCCGCCACCGCGGCCCCGCCGCCGAGTAAACGCCGCCGGGTCACGCGGGACGGGTGCGGCGGCTGTGCCCGCTCAGCCACCGTGCGCGGAGTTGTCGCCGGAGGCGGGTGCGTAATTCTCCTTACCGCCGGCGAAATCACGCACCTGCGCGGTGACGGTGGTGCTGGAGCCATCGGAGAACACCAGGGTGATGGCGGTGTCCGAACCGGTGCGCAGCGGCTGCTTCAAATCCATGAACATCAGATGTTCCGCGCCGGGCTTTAGCGTGGCCGATCCGTGCGCGGGGATGGCGAGCCCGCCTTCCTTGGGGCGCATGGTCTTATCGCCACCGGCGGCATCGGCGACGACCTCGTGGATCTCCACCCGCGCCGAGGCCGGACTGGACGCGGCCACCAGCTGGACGGGGTGATCACTGGAATTCTCGAGGGTGCCGAACGCGGCGGACATACCGCTGTCGGCGGCCTTGATCCACTGATCCTTGATGGTCACCTTGTCCGCGGCCTTACCGGTGGAGGTGCTCGATCCGGAATCGGAGGAACAGGCGACGGGGAAAACGGCCAGGGCCGAGATGGCGGCGATGGCGGTGAGGCGGCGGGCGATACGCGGCGCGCGGCCTGCGGCAGATACGGACACCAAATACTCCGTTCGATGAGAAAGCGGCGGAAGATTCGACCCGAAACGTGCGAACACCGAAAGCGGTTGTGCGAACGGCCTACCCGGGGGCGCGAACGGTCGGAACGACGGTCGGCTACCCGTGGGCGGGTGCTGCGGGGTGCGCAGGCGCACGATGCCGGAACACCGCATGATGCGCCCGCGAAGAATGCTGCTACGCCGGGGCGAGGTGAGAGAGAAGACGCGCCCGCGCGGGTGGCCCGCGCCGCGCGATTCCGGGACTCACCAGCAGCAGCCGGACAGTGGCTCGCTCATCTGTGGAGGTGGTGCGTGCGGTCCGCTCCGCCGGTACGGGTGCGAGACCGAGGGTGAGAATGAATCGCCGCACGCTGGTGACCGCGCGTCGCATACCGGCTTCGGCGGCGCGAATCGCCATGGCCCCGACCGGGATCGCGATCAGATGCGCGGTCAGCATGCTCGGAGATGCCGCGTGATGGTGATGCCCGGGTGACATCGACAGTGCGATATGCCCGATACCCTGCCCGGCGGCCAGCATCCCCATCAGCGAGGTGAGCCCGTAGCGCGGTCGCACCGAGGCCACGATCACCCCGATCAGCGCGCAGGCCGCGAACAGCAGTGCCAGCGCGGAGCCCGCGGGCGCGGTGGTTCCGCCGCCGAGCCCGTGCGCGAAGAGGGCGACGGCTCCCGAGGCGGCCCCGACGGCAGCGCCGCGCAGGCGCGCGGTGTGATCCGTCGGTGAGTGCACCCGGTCATACTACGACCGGTCGTATCAGAACCGGTGTCCAGGCCGGACTTTCCGATGCCCGGTTCGCCCCGCTCGCGCGGCCGGTGACGGGGGTCTCCACAGGATCTTCACAAGCGGTGCGAACCATCTCCACGCGCACTGCCTAATGTCACCTCCATGGAATCGATCCAGCAGGGCAGTGCGCGGCGGATTCTCGTGGTCGAGGATGAGCCGACCATCGCCGAATCGATCGCGGCCCGGCTGCGCGCCGAGGGGTTCACTGTGGAGCTGGCGCATGACGGTCCGGCCGCGGTGGCCGCCGCGGCATCACTGCTGCCGGATCTGGTGGTGCTCGATGTGATGCTGCCCGGCTTCGACGGGCTCGAGGTGTGCCGTCGGATTCAGGCGCATCGGCCCGTGCCGGTGCTCATGCTCACCGCCCGCACCGATGAGACCGATGTGCTGATCGGGCTCGGGGTCGGCGCGGACGACTATCTGACCAAACCGTTCTCGCTGCGCGTGCTCACCGCGCGCATTCACGCCCTGCTGCGCCGGGTGGAGCGCACCGCCACCCCGGGGGCCACCATCGTCGTCGGTGATCTGCGCATCGATACCGATCAGCGTCGCGTATGGCGGGCCGAGGCCGAAACCCAGCTCACACCACTGGAATTCGAGCTGCTCGTGCATCTGGCGCGCCGCCCGCGCGCGGTGCTGGCCCGCGATCGGCTGCTCTCGGAAATCTGGGGCTGGCCCGACGCGTCCGGCACCCGCGCGGTAGACAGTCACATAAAAGCCTTGCGCCGCAAGCTCGGCTCGGATCTGATTCGTACCGTGCACGGCGTCGGTTACGCGCTCGAGGCACGATGATCCGGGCACGGGGGGTGCGCGGTGCGGCGGTCGACGCCGCGCGAACAGGGGGAGGTGTGATGGACAGCGGTACGACCATGCGTGAGCGCGCGGACTGGTTATCGGCGCGATTACCGCGGCCACTGGATCGCATGCGCTCGATCAAACTCAAACTCGCCATCGTGATGGTGTGCTCGGGTGCGGTGGCGTTCGCGTTCTTCGCACTGCGCATCGGCTGGCTGCCACCCAAGACCACGGTGGCCTCCATGCTGCTGGCGCTGGTGCTGTCCCAGGTGCTCGCGCACGGGATGACGCTGCCGCTGCGGCAGATGACCGCGGCCGCCAAACGCATGGCGCAGGGCGATTATTCGCGCCGGGTGCGCGCCACCTCCCGTGATGAGGTGGGGCAGCTGGCGGAGGCGTTCAATCAGATGGCCGCCGATCTGGCCGCCGCCGATCAGCAGCGCCGCGATTTCATCGCCAATGTCTCCCATGAATTGCGCACTCCCATAACGGCTTTGGGTGTGGTGCTGGAGAACCTGGTGGACGGGGTCGCCGAACCGGATCCGGAGACGCTGCGTACCGCCCTGGCTCAGACCGAACGCCTGAGCCTGCTGGTCACCGAACTGCTCGCGCTGTCGAGCGTCGAAGCGGGCGCGGTCTCCCTGGATCGCGAAGCGCTACCCCTCGAACCGCTGCTGAAAGACGTTGTCGCCGAAGCCGAGGTCATGGCCGCCGCGGTGGACCGGCCCGTCCGCTTCACCATCGCCGCCACCCCCGGCCTGACCGTGCACGCCGATCGCGCCCGCCTGCACCAGGTCCTGCTCAACCTGCTGGACAACGCCACCCGGCACGGTCCGGCCCACGGCGAGGTCCGCGTCACCGCCCACGCCCTGCGCGATCACACCGTCATCGAGGTCGAGGACGACGGCCCGGGCATCCCGCCCGCCGACCGCGCCCGCGCCTTCGAACGCTTCACCCGCGGCGGACGCACCAACGGCGGCGGCACCGGCCTGGGCCTGGCCATCGCCCGCTGGATAGTCGAACTGCACGGCGGCACCATCGCCGTCGCGCCCCCCGGCTCCCGCATCCGCCTCACCCTCCCCAACCCCTGACCCACCGCGCCACCCGGCACCTCCGGCCGCGCCCATCCGACCCACCCGCACACCGTTTCCACCCAACTCCATTCACCACCCACCCGGATCACCCACGGTGCCCGGGCGGGTACCGCACGCCCATCGGAGGCACCCGAATGCCAGACAAACCCACCCCCGCCGACCCGACCCCGGATCCCGCCGACACTCCACCCGCGTCTGCCAACACCGCCGCGTCTGCGCCTCCCGCCACCGCCCCATTCGCGTCACCTGGCGCGAATGCCGAGTCATCTGGCGCGAATACCGATGCCCCCGCCGATGTTCCGTCAGCGGAGCACCCTGAACCACAGAGCATCGGCGACATGAGTGAACCGGCAGACGCCGATCCGGCCACCCCGGACTCCGGTGCCGAGGCAGCCGCAGGAGCGGTTCCCGGGGCCGTACCCACCGAGGGCGATCGGGAGGGCGCGGACGGTGGAACGGATGCGCGGCCTGCCAATGCTGGTGCACCGCCGGTGAACTCGAACTGGGCCCGGCCCAAACCGTCCGCCGTTCCGACCCCGAATCCCGTGCCCACCGCGCCGGATTCGGTCGCGCCCGTCTCCGATTTCGTGTCCGCAGGCTCGAAGGGGTTTGCGCAAGGGGACACGGCCGCGTGGGGTCGGCCGTCGCACACTGCGCACCCGGGGGCCGTTCCTGCGGTGGATCCGGGGACCTATTGGGATGCGGCGGCCGCCGCGCCCGGATGGCGGATTCCCGTGGCGGGTGAGATGGGCGCTGCTCCGGGAGCGTCGTGGGGTATGTCCGGAACCGAGGCGCTGTTGTATCCGCGGCGTGTTCCGCCGGTGCAGCGGCCGCCCAGGTCCGCGGTGATTCCGATGCCGCGCGGGACGTTCACCGCGATTGCGGGGGCGGGCGTGGCCGCGGCGGTGTGTGTGCCGCTGGATCGGCCCGGGATCGGATGGCTGTTCGCGGTGCTCGCATCCGGTGGTGCGGTGTACGCGGTGGATCGGCGGGCACGGCGAGAGGCGGCCGCGGAGGAGGCCAGTCCCGATGCGCGAGAGTCGGTGTCGAATACGGCATCGGAGGCGCGTGCCGCGGTACCGGATTCGAGTGCCGATCCGACGGGTGCGTCCGGCGGTGCCACGAACGCTGCTGCTGTCGATCCGACGGGTGCGTCCGGCGGTGCCGCGAACACTGCTGCGCCGCAACAGAATTCCGGACACGCCAGCTCCGGAGCGTCGCGCGAGAGTGTCGGAGATGCTGCGAACCGGGGAGTGTCGCAGGAGAATCCCGGCGTCTCGCACGGGGACTCGCCGCAGCCTGCCGGGATATGGAGCCGGATGCCCGTGATCGGCGGATGGCCGGCGGATCGGGTGTTGCGGTCGGCTCGTATGTGGTGGGTGCTGCTGGCTGTGTTGCTGGTGGCGGTCGGGACGTTCCGGGCGGCGAACTGGTTGTTCGTGCTGTGCCTGCTGGGCGCGGCGATGGCGGCATCGCTCGCGGTGGTGGGGCGGCGCACGGCCTACGGGACGATCTTCGATGTGCTGGCTGTCCCGTACGGGGCATTGACCGCACTGCCGTGGCTGTATCGATGGGCGGGCCGGCGGGAGTCCGCACGGCGCGCGGGGAGTCGCCGGGCGGGCTGGTCGGTGCTGGTCACGCTCGGACTGCTGGTGGTGTTCGTGCCATTGCTGGCGGGAGCGGACGCGGTCTTCGCGCGATTGGTCTCGGGTCTGATCCCTTCGCTCGATCCGGCCGATGTGTGGTCGTGGGGGTTCTTGTTCGTGCTAGCGGGGCTGGGCGTGGCGGGCGCGCTGTACCTGCTGGCGGGACCGCCGCCTGCCGCGCGGGGCGATTCGGTGGCCGGTGAGGTGCTCGATGATCTGCTCTCCGGTCCCGATACCGTTGGCGCGCAAGGTGTCCGACGCTTCTCCAAAGCCGAATGGGGTCTGCCGCTCGGCGCGCTGACGGTGCTGTTCGCGGTGTTCGTCGGCACCCAGTTGGCGGTGTTGTTCGGTGGGGACGGCTACGTGCAGCGCACCGCCGATCTCACCTACGCCGAATACGCGCGCAATGGCTTCTGGCAATTGTCGATCGTCAGCCTGCTCACCCTCGGGGTGATCGCGATCGTGCAGCGCACCGCCGCACAGCGCACGCCGAGCGACCGGTTGTGGCTGCGCGTGGCGGTGTCCGCGGTGAGCGTACTGACCATGGTGATCGTGGCTTCGGCGCTGCATCGCATGTGGACCTATCAGCAGGCGTACGGCTTCACCGTGCTGCGTGTGCTGGTGGAGGTGTTCGAACTCTGGATCGCGCTGATCTACATCCTGGTGCTGGCGAGCCTGGTGCGGCTGTCGCGGGAGTGGGTGCCGCGCGCGGCGATCGGTGCGGCCGCGCTCACCCTGCTGGCGCTGGCGGTGGTGAATCCCGAGCGTTTCATCGCCGACCGCAATATCGATCGCTGGGAGTCCTCACATCGCCTGGACAGCGGATATCTGAGCGGCCTGTCCGCCGACGCACTGCCCGCGGTGGACCGCCTGCCCGCCGCGCAGCGCGACAAGATCGCCGACGCGATTCGCTCCGGAATCGACAACGATTCCTGGCGCGGCTGGAACCTGTCCCGCGCGCGGGCTCGCTGATCCGGTTCAGTGACCGCCGCGCTCGGCATGCAGCAGCGCGGCGGTCTGCCCGATCAACTCATACGGAATCGGCTTGTCCAGCAAGAACTTCAGCGTGCCCCGGCCGGTCTGATACGGCTCGATCGCGCGCGCGTAGGCGGTGTCCCCGACGGGCACCGGGTACACGCTGATGTGCTTCTTCCACCCGGCGAAGAACACCACGACCTTCGAGTCCACCCGCAGGGCCGGAATCTGATAGCTGATCACCTCGGTGCCCTCGGGCAGCGCCTCCCGTATGGTCGCCCGCACCCGTTCGAGCACCTCCCGCGTCTCGGCCGGGAATCCCGCGATGTATTCGTCGACATTCGAAGCGACCACGCCGCACCTCCGCCAGTGCACTCGGACACAGCTCCCGTCGTGTCCGACCGTACCGCGCGGTCCCCGGACGCTGACTGCGGTAGGGATGGATGTCGTGGGTGAACACAAAGACCGCATGCTGCGCGGTGAGCTCTACCGCGATAACGATCCCGAACTGATCGCCGAGCGCCGCCACTGCCAAGAGCTGCTCGACACCTTCAATGCCACGGCGGCGGGGGAGGACCGGCGGCGCTACACCCTGCTGACCGAACTGCTCGGGTCCATAGGCGAGGGCTCCTGGATCATGCCGCGCTTCCAATGCGATTACGGGCATCTGATCCGCTTGGGCTCCAACAGCTTCCTCAACTACGACGCCATCATCCTCGATTGCGCCCCCGTCACCATCGGCGATGACGTCTCCATCGGCCCGCGCGCCCAACTGCTGACCGCCCTGCACCCCATGGAGGATCACGAACTGCGCCGGCAACGCTGGGAAACCGCCGCCCCCATCACCATTGGCGACAATGTCTGGATGGGCGGCGGAGTGATCGTCTGCCCGGGTGTCACCATCGGCGCGAACACGGTGGTGGGCGCGGGCAGCGTGGTGACCCGCGACCTGCCCGAGAAGGTATTCGCGGCGGGCAATCCGGCCCGGGTGATTCGCGCGCTGTAGTCGCGTTTGGCGGAATGCACAAGTGGCGGGCCGTGTTTCGGAGCGTTCGGCCCAATGACAGCACCACCGTTCGGGAGCTACTGTCTGAGACAACGTGCTCGCGTGGTGGCGGGCCGCATCGGCAAAGGAGCCGACCATGGCGCATCCCCGGAATCTGTCGACCGCGCTGCCCGCGAGCGGTGCGCCCCTGCCGCCCAACGCGCGCTTCAAGCTCGGTCCCGCCCTGTACCCGCGCATCCGGATCGAGCGCGGCGTGGGAATCCGCCTGAGCGACGGCACGATTCTCTCCGCCGACATCACCCGCCCGGCGGACCGGCACGGGGAAGCGGTCACCTCCGCCCTGCCCGCGGTCATCACCCTGAGCCCCTACAACAAAACCCTGGTGACCCGGGCCAACCCGCTCATCAACGCCGTCTCCGCGCTCGGCCCGCTCATCTACCGTGCCGTCCCGCCCTCCGCACACGGGCGTGCGGGCGGCCGGGAAATGCTGCGCGCCCTCGGCGGGGGAGCCCTGGAAGCCGTGCGCGCCAACCGAACCCTCATCTCCCGCGGCTACGTCCACGTCGCGGTCGACGTGCGCGGCACCGGAACCTCCACCGGCCGACTGCAACTCATGTCCGAACGCGAACAACAGGACCACCTCGAAGTCCTGGACTGGGTGCGCCGCCAACCCTGGTGCGACGGCGACCTCGCCATGACCGGCATCTCCTACCTCGCCATCACCGCCCTGCAAACCGCCGGACACCGCCCCGACGGGCTCAAAGCCGTATTCGCACTGGTCGGTTCGGAAGACCCCACCCGCGACATCATGCTCACCGGCGGCACCCAATCCACCTTCAACCTGGCCTGGATCGCCGCCGTCAACGGTATGAAATGGCTGCCCTCGGTGCCCGGACTCGTGAAGACCGGTGCCACCGGCCGATTCCTGCGCGACCGGCTCGCCAGCCCCTTCACCCGGGGCTCCGATATCGCCGGAGCCCTGCTCTCGGATAGGCACCATCAGCACTTCTACGACGCCGACGCCGACGGCCGCCGCCCCAACCTGGAGAACTTCGCCGCCGCCACCTGGATCCACGCGGGCTGGCATGACGTCTTCGTCCGCTCCGCGCCCGCGCTCTATCAGCGCCTCCAATTACCGCCCGGCGCGGCCCAACTCGTGGTCGAGGACAGCTATCACGTCGGCCCCGGCACCGGATTCGGCTCCGCCGACCACCCGCAACGCCTCGACGAACTGCAATGCGCCTTCTTCGACCGCTGGGTCAAAGGCATCGACAACGGTATAGACGACTACGGACCCGTCACCGTCCGCCAGCTCGGCGGCGGCTGGATCAGCCGTGATGCCTTTCCGCACCCGCGGGCCACCGTGCACCGCCGCTACCTGTCCGCCGAACCCAGCGGTACGGCCCCGCACGCCGCCGTCGACGGCTCCCTGCGCACCGAACCCGATCGACTCCCGGGGCGAATCCCCTTGCCCCGCAAGCGCCCCGGCATCGCCTCCCAAACCAGCAGCTGGATTCTGATGGGCCTGCCCACCCTGCTCGGCGATCACTGGGCCGTGGACGACCGCGGCCACGAAGCCGCCGCCGTCACCTTCACCGGTGCGGCATTCGACACCGATCACGTGCTCTCGGGACCGTTGAACCTGCACCTGCGCGTCATGGCGAGCGGCACCGACGCCTTCTGGGCCGTCACCGTCTGCGATGTCGCCCCCGACGGCACCTCGGCCGTCATCGCGCGCGGTGCCCTGCGCTCCACCCGCCGCGCCATCGACGACACCGCCAGCGACTACCGCAACGGCGAACTCCTGCACCCCGCGCACCCCCTCACCGCCGACACCATCCTGCCGGTGAAACCCGGTGTGCCACATGACCTCGACATCGATATCACCCCCACAGAAGCCCTGCTGCGCACCGGCCACCGCCTGCGCATCGCGATAGCCCGCACCAGCTGGCCCCGCTACTTCCTCACCCCCGCGGTCACCCGGCACATCAAGAAGCAGACCATCGTTCTCGACCCCCGCCGCCCCGGCCTGCTCACCTACCTGGCCGCCCCCGCCGAAACACTGCCCGCCGAAGACTCCGCATAACCGATTTCGGGCCGTGGAACCCGTTGCGCAAATTGATATTTCGTGGCTGAAAACGACCCTCGGTAGCGTCGCGGTCATGGAACGCAGCTATCTCTCGGCCGAAGAACTCGCCACCGCTTTGCGCGGTGGCGAGGTGACCTCCCTCGAACTCACCGAAGAAGCCATCGCCCGAATCGAGCGCGACGACAAAGCGATCAACGCCCTCTGCGTCCCCGACTTCGACCGCGCCCGCGCCGCTGCACAGCGCGCCGACCAAGCCCGAGCGCGCGGCGAAGACGGCCCACTGCTCGGCATCCCCGTCACGGTCAAAGAGTCCTACAACATGGCAGGACTGCCCACCACCTGGGGCATGCCCGAGAATCGCGACTTCGTGCCCGCCGACGACGCCGAACAGGTCGCCCGCATCACCGCCGCCGGCGCGGTCATCCTCGGGAAAACCAACGTGCCGTACATGCTCCAGGACATCCAGACCTTCAACGACATCTACGGCGTCACCAACAATCCGTGGGATCACGCCCGCACCTCGGGCGGCTCCTCCGGCGGATCGGCCGCCGCGCTCGCCGCCGGATTCGGCGCACTGTCCCTCGGCTCCGATATCGCCGGATCCCTGCGCACCCCCGCCCACTTCTGCGGCGTCTACGCGCACAAACCCACCCTCGGCCTCGCCTCCACCCGGGGCATGGTGCCACCGCACGCACCCGCCCTGCCCACCCCGCACGACCTCGCCGTTGTCGGACCCATGGCGCGCACCGCCCGCGACCTCACCCTGCTCCTGGACATCATGGCCGGACCCGACCCGCAAACCCTCGGCATCGCATACCGATTGGCGCTGCCGCCCGCACGCCACGACCGGCTCGCCGACTACCGGGTGCTGATCATCGAAGACCATCCGCTCATCCCGACCGGATCAGCCGTGCGCACCGCCCTCAACGAAGTCGCCGAAACCCTCACCCGCAACGGAGCCCGCGTGGACCGGCACAGCCCACTCCTGCCCGACCTCACCGAAGCCGCGATCCTCTACGTCGAACTGCTCACCTCCTTCGCCGCCGCGGGCTTCCCCCTCGAACGCTACGAACAGATCCGCGCCCAAGCCGCCCAACTCGACCCCACCAACCGGGGATACGACACCGCCTGGCTGCGCGGCCCCGCCTTCACCCACCGCGACTGGATCCGAGCCGACAACCTCCGCGAACAACACCGGCGGCAATGGCGGGAACTCTTCACCGAATACGACATCGTGCTCTGCCCGATCACCCCGACCCCCGCCTTCCCGCACGACCACGAACACAGCCTGGGGGAGCGCCTCATCGACATCGACGGCACCGCGCACCCATTCCACAACCAACTCGCCTGGGCGGGCGTGGCGACCATGCCCGGCCTGCCCGCCACCGCCATACCGGCGGGCCGCTCACCCGAGGGCCTGCCGGTGGGTGTGCAACTCATCGGCCCCATGTACGAAGACCACACACCACTGCGCCTGGCCGAACTCCTCGAACAGGAAATCGGCGGCTTCCAGCCCCCACGGTAGGAACCGCCGAAACCGCTGTCACGGAACCTCGCGCACCCCGGCATCGGTCAGTCCACAACCATTACCTGACGGGTAATGGTTGTGCCGCCGCCAGATTCGTACGATCGAGACATGCGTACACAAACTGCCGGGGACCTGCTGCGGCACTGGCGGGTCACCCGGCGGCTCAGCCAACTCGAATTGGCGGGCCGGGCCGAAACCTCCACCCGGCACCTGAGCTTCATCGAAACCGGCCGCGCCACCCCCAGCCGGCAGATGATCCTGCACCTGTCCGATGAACTGGAAATCCCACTGCGCGAACGCAATCGAATGCTGCTCGCCGCCGGATACGCACCCGTCTACCACGAACCCGAACTGGACGCACCCGCCATGGCACCCGTACGCGACGCCATCCGCCAGATCCTCACCGGCCACGAACCCCATCCCGCACTCGCCGTCGACGCCGGCTGGAACATGGTCGACGCCAACGCGGGCATCGCACTCTTCCTCGAAGGCGTCGACCCGAGCCTGCTCGCACCACCGGTCAACGCCCTACGCCTGAGCCTGCACCCCGACGGCCTCGCACCCCGCATCACCAACCTCGCCGAATGGCGCGGCCACCTCTTCGAACGCCTGCAACGCCAGATCGACGTCAGCGGCGCACCCGACCTCATCGCACTCCTGGCCGAACTGCGCGGCTACCCCGGCGGCGAGGAAGCCCCCGGACTCCCCGAACCCGATCAGGCCGTGGTACCCATGCGCTTCCGCTACGACGGACACGACCTCGCCTTCATCAGCGTCACCACGGTATTCGGCACCCCCATGAACGTGACCGTCGCCGAACTCGCCATCGAAGCCTTCTTCCCCGCCGACGCCGCCACCGCCGCCCTGCTGCGCGCACGGATCGCCATCCCCGCCGACTAACCCTCTCAACCGTGGCGCATCGGTCAGAATCGAATTCCATGGACGTGACCGCGCACCTGACCCAGCTGACGGATGCCCCGGTCGCGCACCTGGAACCCGTGGGCCGCAGCCACGATTGGACGCTGTTCCGAGCCGATCTGGCAGATGGGCGCGAGGTATTCGTCAAGGCCATGCGAGAGCCCCGTGACGCGCACGAAGACACGGAGTCAGCGGCGCAGGCCCGAGCGTCGGACCTGCCCCGCGATATCGCGTCCGCAGCGCATGACGGAGATTCGACGCCGAGCCCGCTCACCGCGGAGGCATCAAGCCTGCGCTGGCTCGCCGACGGCGATGCGAATCTCGTACCCCCGGTCCTCGCCGCAGACGACCGAATGCTCGTATTGCCTTGGCTGGCAGCCGAATCCGCCTCCGCGCCCGTCGCCGAGAAATTCGGCCACGATCTCGCGGAGCTGCACGCGGAATCCGCGCCCGCTTACGGCGCACCCTGGCCCGGCTACATCGCCACGCTCCCACTGGACAACTCACCGAGCACGGGGGAGTGGGGGAGCTGGTACGCCGAACACCGTCTCGCCCCGTATCTGCCTGCGGCCCAACGGTATCTGGGCCGCGCCGGAATCCGCTCGATCGAGCAGGTCATACGCCGCATAGCCGACCTGGCAGGTCCGGCGGAGCCGCCCAGTCGCATTCACGGTGACCTGTGGTCGGGCAATCTGCTCTGGACCGCCGATCGCGCCCTGCTCATCGATCCGGCCGCGCACGGCGGTCATCGCGAGACCGATCTGGCCATGCTCGCCCTCTTCGGCGCCCCCTACCTCGATCGCATCGTGGCGGCCTACCACGAACGCACACCCCTGGCTTCCGGCTGGCGCCAACGCATTCCACTGCATCAGCTGCACCCGCTCCTGGTGCACGTGGTGCTCTACGGCGACTCCTACCGGGGGATGGCCTTGGCGGCCGCGGCCGCTGCGCTGGCGCAATAACGGCTGATAGCGCGGTCTTCAAGCCTCGAATCCTGGCCTCGCACTGTCACTTTGCTCATATTGTTCATACAAACATGGAAATATGCGCATCTACGCATGTGTATCCTCGGTGCGTCGGGGTCCGGTAGGAGCAAAGAACCATAAGGAAAAAGCTGCCTTCAAAAGGGGGGTTGCCGCCGCGCGGGGTGCGGTGGATTGTCGGTCGGGTCGGATACGGTCGGGCGTGTGCAGCTGCAGCGGATTCATCATGTCGCGGTGATCGCGTCGGACTATGAGAGGTCGAAGACCTTCTACGTCGACGTGCTCGGGCTGAAGGTGGTGGGGGAGCACTATCGGGCCGAAAGGCGTTCGCACAAGCTGGATCTCGCGCTGCCCGACGGGGGACAGCTGGAGTTGTTCACCTTCCCGGATGCCCCGCCGCGGCCCTCGCGGCCCGAGGCGATCGGCCTGCGGCATCTGGCGTTCGCGGTGGCCGATGTGGGGGAGGCGCTGGCGGAGCTGGCCGGCAGGGGAGTGGTGGTCGAAGAGGTGCGGGTGGACGAGTACACGGGGAAGCGGTTCGGGTTCTTCTTCGATCCGGATGATCTGCCGCTGGAGCTGTACGAGGCGTGACCTCGGCGTCGCCGGGATAGGTGTGGCGATTAGATAATGGAAATATGCGCATCTACGCACTGGTTTTCGATTCCCGAAGATCGACGTGAACTCCAGGCCAACGGAACCTCACCTGCGCACCAATCACGTTGAACCGCAGCAGAGGATGCCGGGCGGTTGACCGGTTCGGCTCTCCCATACGATGGTCGCCATGACCAAAGTGCTCCTGAAGACCTCCGCCGGGGATATCACCCTGGAACTCGACGAGGCCAAGGCGCCGAAGACCGTCGCGAACTTCGTCGACTACGTCAAGGCGGGCCACTACACCGATACGATCTTCCACCGGGTGATCCCGGGCTTCATGGTGCAGGGTGGCGGTTTCACCGCTGATATGCAGCAGAAGCCCGCCCCGAACAAGGTGGAGAACGAGGCGAACAACGGTCTCAAGAACGACAAGTACACGATCGCCATGGCGCGCACCATGGATCCGCATTCGGCCAGCGCGCAGTTCTTCCTCAACTCCAAGAACAACGATTTCCTGAACTACCCGGGCCAGGATGGCTGGGGCTACACCGTTTTCGGCAAGGTCGTCGAGGGCAATGCCGTCGTCGACGCTATCGAGGGTGTGCGCACCGGTTCCAAGGCCGGCCATCAGGATGTGCCGGTCGAGGCCGTCACCATCTACTCGGCCGAGCTGGTCTGACACTTTTCCGCTGTACGGAGAACGCCCCGGAATTCGAGAGTCGAATCCGGGGCGTCGTGCTGTGCGGGGTCAGGCGTCGAGGACGCGGACTTCGCGCTGTACCACGGGCGGCTGTACCGACCAGGGGAAGTTGATCCAGCGGTCGGTGTGCTTCCACACGTATTCGCAGTCGACCTCGGAGCGGGGCTTCTGGTAGATGACCGCGCAGCGGACCTCGGCGACGTGGTCCTGGCAGAAGTCGCGGACGAGTTTGAGCGTCGCGCCGGTATCGGCGACATCGTCCGCGACAAGCACTTTGGCGCCGGTGAGGTCGACGACGCTGGGTACCGGAGGCAGCATGACGGGCAGGTCCAGGCGCTGGTCGACACCGGTGTAGAACTCGACGTTCATCACGTGCAGGTTCTTGACGTCGAGGGCGTAGCCGAGGGAGCCGGCGACGAAGAGCCCGCCGCGGGCGATAGAGAGGATGAGGTCGGGTTCGAAGCCGTCGTCGGCGATTTCCTGGGCTAGTTCGCGTCCGGCGATGCCGAACAGTTCCCAGTCGAGTTCTTCCCGATCGCTCATCCCTGGCTCCCTCTGCCGTGTGGTGGTCGTTCAGGCGATCATACGAGCGTGCTCAGGGCTGGTGGGTGATGGTGTACCAGAGCAGTGCGAGGGTGCCGAGCGCGAAGATCGGGACCACCACGAGGGTCTCGATCTTGTTGCCGGTGCGGTCGATGAGCGGTAGCCGGGTGCGGATCTTGAGCGGCCAGAGCAGGCGGCAGCCGCGATCGGTGAGGCAGTCGCCGATCAGGTGGGCGAAGGCGCCGAGGCCGACGGAGAAGGGCAGCCAGGCGGGTTTATCGCTGATGAAGTGGTCGATGGCGAATGTGCCGCAGGCGGCGAGGATTACGACGGTGCCCCAGGCTTGAGGTTTGTCGCCGGTGGGGGCGAGGTTGAGGGCGCGTACGGCGAGGGCGAGCAGGAAGAAGACGAGCGAGAGAGTGAAATACCGTCCGAGCCAGTGTTCTCCGGCCCAGGTGCCGTAGGTGACGAGGGCGACGAATGCGAAGGAGTGCGTGCCGTGGCGGTGTCCGCCGGATATCCACGAGATGCCTTTGCAGGCGTAATGCGAAACCGGGCCCAGTACATGGGAAATGGTGCCTGAGGGGTGGTCGGCGTCGGGCAGCAGGGCCGCGCCCGCGGTGAGGAAGGTGCCCATCACCAGGTCTACCACCCGGATGTTCCCGGATTGCATTGCGGGGTAAGTCAATACGGTCAGG
Organism: Nocardia sp. NPDC052001; assembly: GCF_040680615.1. Taxonomy (NCBI): domain Bacteria; kingdom Bacillati; phylum Actinomycetota; class Actinomycetes; order Mycobacteriales; family Nocardiaceae; genus Nocardia; species Nocardia sp. NPDC052001. Next base: position 813,459 of record NZ_JBFAXC010000002.1, read on the forward strand.
GGTAACGCCGCGGCGGCCGCTGACCAAGCGAGCGCACCACTGGTTGCGTGTGAATGTCCTAGCACCTGTAGAGATTAGTTCATGTTGTTGGTCTTGCGTTCATGTGTTGGGCGACAGGACAGTTCAGGTGTTGGGCGGCAGGGCTTTGGGGCTGGTGCGGTGTACGGGTGCGCTGCTGGTCATGGTGCTGAGGTCCGCCGGTCCGTTCCAGCCGCAGGGTAGGCCGCAGGTGGCGACTATCTGTTCCTCGGTGCTGCCGTCGGAGAATTGCGCGGTGTAGGTGGAGGCGCGCGCGGGATAGCCGCAGAGTGGGCATTTGCCGAAGTAGTTGAGGATTTCCCGTACCTCGGAGGCGATGACGGTACGGCGGGGTTCGGTCATGCTGGCAACACCTTTCGTTGCCCGCCCAGGGTAGCGATTTTCGAATGTGCGTGCAGCGGTGATTGTTTGGCGGTGTGACGGGGGCTGCGGCGGGGGTGCGCGACCGGTGAAATATGGTCGGGTGGATTGCGCTTTCCGCTCAGAGAGGAACGGACATGTCGGTAGCGTCCGCGGTGAAGGATCAGATTCAGCAGATCGGCGGGGGGTTCATGTTCTCCCGGGAGGCGAAGGCCTTCGCCGCGGAGGTGGGTGTTCCGGGTTTCATGCCCGCGTATACGCGGGGGCGCGGGGGTGTGCTGGGGGATGTGCCCGCGGATGTGGTGACCGCGGCGTTCGGCTTCTTTCCGGCGGATTCGATTCGGGCAGCGTGGGACTCGACGGCGGGGGTACCGGCTGCGAAGGCCGCGCGGGGGTATCTTCAGGCGGCTCAGGATTTCGGGCGGCGCAAGTTGGCGTCGTTCGAGGGCGCGGATCGGCTGGCGGAGTTGTTGGACCGGGTGGTGTCCGCGGCGGATTCGGCGGGTGTGGTGTTGTTCGCCGGGTGGCGGGCGCTACCGCAGGCGGAGGATGCGCCGGCGCGGATTCTGCATTTGATCGTGGCGCTGCGTGAGTTGCGTGGTGGGTTGCATTTGATGGCGGTGCGCGCGAGTGGTTTGGCGCCGCGTGATGCGGTGTTGATCGCGGGTTCGCCGTTGAGTTCTGGTCCGGATCAGGCGCGTTTGTACGGCTGGCCGGAGCCGTTCGGTGATATCACTCCAGAGTTGAAGGGGCGTTGGATGCAGGCCGAGGCTTTGACCGATGAGTTGATCGCTCCGGTGTGGGCGGTACTGGATGATGGGGAGGCGAGAGAGTTCGTGGCGTTGCTGAACGAGTGTCAGACGACCGTGTTCGGTCAGCGCTGATATGTCGCGGGTCGCGCATCTGCGAGCGTTGATCGAGCATCCGTCGACGGGTGCGGGGGAGCGGGCGGCGGCTCAGCGGATGCTGGATCGCATTCTGTCCAAGTCGAATTCGTATGCGGCCACGGATGATCGTTCCTACGGTATCCGCTACGAGCGGGTGGGCAGGCATGCGGATCTGGAGTCGATCGCGGAGATGATTCGGGACGATCTGGCTTTCGTGCGGGTGGTGTTCGATGACGCGCCGCATGTGGGTGGTCCGGGTCCGGATGAGCCCGCGTTGCACGATGTGATCAGGGATGCGCCGCGGGGGATCACCTATTCGGTGGTGAGTTCGCCCGCGGAGAACGCGATTGTGATCACGATCGAGGGTGTGCCCGGGGAGTGGGTGGGCTCGGAGGGTGTGAGTCCGGAGTTGAAGCGGTTGGCCGATGAGTTGGTGGCGTTGTTGAACAGCTACAACCATGACGGTGAGCAGATCGGTAAGCGGTTCTTCGCGCGGGTGCGTACGCCGCACGAGACGCTGGTCTGGTAGTTCGGCCGGGGTGCGGGTCGTGGCGGCCCGCACCGTCCGGTGGTGGTCAGCGTCGCAGGAATTCGAGGCTGGTGCGTTCGAAGGCCTGTTTGGCTTCGATCATGACCCAGTGTCCGCATTTGGGGAAGATGTGGAGTTCGCTGTCGGGGATGAGGCGCAGCGGCATCATGGCCATATCGGGTGGGCATTGCCGGTCGTCCTTGCCCCAGGCGAGCAGGGTGGGGCAGGTGACCTTGTGGAGCATGGCCCAGTAGGGCGGGGTGGGTGCGTTGGCGAGGAATTGTTGTTGTAGCGCAAAGGCTTCGGAGCCGTACATGGCTTTGAGGGCCTGATGTGAGTCGGGATTGGCGGCGGTTGCCCAGCGTTCGTCGATGATGTCGGCGGTGACGGTTTTGGGGTCGTACACCATGCAGTTGAGCCAGCGGGTGAGTCCGTCGCGGCTGGGGTTGTCGGCGAATTCCTGGAGGAGGCGGGTGCCTTCGCTGGGGTTGGCGCTGAAGACGCCGGTGCCGACGCCACCGATGGAGATGATCTTGTTGATGCGCGCGGGGTGTTTGACGGCGACGTTGACCGCGACGACCCCGCCCATCGAATTGCCGATGAGTGCGGCGTTGTCGATGCCCAGTGCGTCCATGAAGCGGATGACCGAGTCGACGGCCGAGAGCACCGGGTGTGCGCCGGGGACGGGATCGCTGATGCCGAATCCGGGGAATTCCAGGACGTAGCAGTGGAAGTGTTCGGCGAAGACGGCGAGGTTTCCGCGATAATTGCGCCAGCCGGAGACTCCGATGCCGGATCCGTGGAGCAGTAGCAGGGGTGGGCCGTCGCCGGCTTCGTGGTAGCGCAGGGTGCCCTGGTCGGTGCTGATCTCGCGGCGGGTGTTCTCGTAGGTGATGTCCACCCCGCCAGAGTAGAACACGTTACAGTTGCTGGAATCCCTTGGGCGAGTGAGGAAATGTATGTCGCAGGGCAAGGTATTGCGGGTGGCGCAGCTCAATATGGGCTCACTGCTGGAACCGCACTGGGATAAACGACGGGTCGAGATCCTGGCCTGGCTCGACCGCCTGAACCCCGATGTGGTGTGCCTGCAGGAGGTCTGGGAGACCGAACCCGGCACCAATACCGCGGGCTGGCTGGCCGATAACGCCGCACCCGGGCGCTGGCACTGGTGCTTCGGCGGGTATCCGCTGCCCGAGGAAGCCTGGGCCGATCGCAGCCTGCTGTTCGGCTCGGCGATCCTGAGCCGCTGGCCGATCGACAACCATCAGGTGTTCGCGCTGCCCCTGGACGAGAACCCGGCGGATTCGCATCCCTCCTGGCGGATGCAGGCCGAGCTGCTGCACGCGCACACCGCCGGAATCGATGTCTTCAGTACCCATCTGGCCCCGCCGCCGGCGCAGGCGTACCACCGGGTGCGGCAGGTGCTGGCCATCGATGACGCCATCAAGGCCACCCGGGATCCGGCCACTCCCATGCCCGCCATTCTGTGCGGTGATTTCAACGCCAAGCCGCAATCGGATGAGATGCGGTATCTGGGGGCCAATGCCGTCATCGAGGGCCGGAGCACCTATTACGTGGACGCGTGGTCGACGCTGCGGCCCACCGAGCCGGGGTACACCCTCGATCCGCTCACCAATCCGCAGGCGCGGTTCCTGAACGTGCCGCCGCAGCGCATCGACTACATCCTGGTGGGGGATCCGTTCCTGCGCCCGGGCGGTGCGGGCCGAATCCTGTACACCGACTTCGCCTTCCACGATTCGCTCACCGGCCCCATCGCGAGCGACCATTACGGGCTCATGGCCGACATCGCGTGGCCGCAGCGGCCGGAGTAGTTCACTCGTCAAGTCCGGCAATATGATTCGTCCGATTGTGCCGGTTTGACGGGTATGGCACAGTTCGAAACCGCCGTAGTAGGGCGGTGCAGGGGCCGCCGGAGCAGAGGGGTGCTTCTGTGTCGGAATATTCGGTGACCGGGGAATCCGGTGAGAAGTACGAGATAGCGCTCGGCGCCATCGGAATCGACGGCGAACTGTTCCGCTGCCGCGACCAGCAGGGCCGCGACCGCATCTATCGGAAATACGCGGAACCGATCACCGATCCGGACAGTATCGGCTTCGCCGAACAGGCCCTGCTGCTGGGCCGGGAGATCGTGCTCGCCGCCGAGGACGAACCCGGCTCCCGGGACTGGGCGGCGACCTCGATCAACTGGCCCATCGATCTGATCATGCGCGACCACGCCCTGGCCGGGGTGATCCGGCCGCTGATACCGGACGAATTCCTGCGCGAGGACGGCACACCCCGCACCCTCGACCAGCTGGTGGGGGAGCACCCGGCCGCCGCGTACTTCCGCGTCGGGGTGCTGATCCGGGTCTGCGATATCTTCCTCGTCCTCGAGGAACGCTATCTCGCGCTCCCCGGCATCGCCGAACCGCAACTGGCCTGGAGTCGCACCGAACCCCGCGCCCAGCTGATCGACTGCGACGGACTGCGGCCCGCCCTCGGGGATGCGGAGTTCGCGGGCAGGCTCGCCCTGGCCAATATCATCCGCTGCGGACTGTTCCTGGCCCCCGGCATTCCCGAGGATCTCGACCTGCGCCTGCGCATGCTGTTCGATCGCGCCGACACCGCCGCGCCCGAACACAAACCCACGCCGGAGGAGTGGCTGATCGCGTTGAAGGCGGCCTTCCTGACCTCCGACGGCGGTGCGTACCGCATGGAAATGCTCGATGTGGTGGATCGGCCCGCCCCGACCCTGAAACCGTTGCCGGTGGGCGCTTTTCCGCGTCCGCAGCGCAGTCCGGGCGGCCGGATCGCGGGCATCCTGCTGGCGGTGGCCGGACTGCTCGCGGTCATCGGGGTGATCGCGGTCCGGTCGGGGGAGCCCGAAGCGACCGAGGCGGCCGCACCCGCCGCGGCACCCGTGGTGACGACCACCCTGGTGTTCGATCCGGCGTCCCTGGATGCCGCGGGCACCGATAAGACCCCGTTCACCGAGGACGGGTTGCTGCCCAAACGCTTCCGGGACGCCAAGAATGTGGAATACACGCGGCGGGCCGGGGGAGTACGGGACTGTGTCACCAAGGGCATGTCGCAGAACGTGAAGCAGATCCTCACCAAATATCAGTGCACCAAACAGGTCGCGGGGTCCTATATCGATCAGTCGAATCGAATCCTGGTCTCGATCAACGTGTTCGCGTTCGCGACCGCCGCGGATGCGACCGCGCTGTACACCACCATGAAGGGGCAACCGCAGGACTGGACCATCTGGTGCCCGAACGAGGGGCCGGGTTCTGCGCTGTGCGACAGTGACGCGGGTTCGGCGGTGCGCACCAACTGGGGTTCACTGTCGCATCGCTACGTTTTCAAGTCCACGGCCCTCTACATCAACCTGGCTACCGATATCTCGGTCAAGCAGTGGCTGGACCCGGCGGCCGAGGCCGCGGTGAAACAGGCTGGGCCGGACAACTATTGGCGTCGGTGAGGTCTGGCGGGGAGCCACCCCATAATACATAACTTGACATAATGTTGATTATCGGTGGTTTTACGGCGGCGGGTGACGGGCTTAATGATCTTGTGCGACAAGCGTTTTGACGGCTTTTGCCCCTGCCGGGCAGATTTTCCGGCCCTGCCCTGCGGGTTGCCGTCGGTACGCGGTTGGTCGTCGTGGACGGCGTAAACCGCTGCTGTAATTTTATTTCCGGCCAATCCGTGATTCGCCGGATAATTTCCTGTTCGCACCGAAATGGCCAATCGGGGTGAGTTCGGTGATCTCCGGTGAATACGTCACTGTGACGGTTCTTCCCGATTCCACTCCCCTCGGGATCCGTTCCCGCACAGTACAATACGTCACAGTGACGTAATGGGGTAGGGTGGCTGGACCCTAAGCGTGTGCGGTTTTACCGCCGTCGATGACCAATTGCGCCCCCGTGAGGTACGGGTGCTCATCCGAGGCCAGGGTCAACGCGAACGCGGCGATCTCCGCCGGAGAGCCGAGCCTGCCCAAGCCCGGAATATTGGATTTGGCCCACTGTTTCATGAACACCTGCCACGCGTCATCCGGTATCGCCTCCATACCCGCCGCACGCCGTACCAGCTCGGTATCGGTGGTACCGGGAATCAATGTATTGATACGAATATTGTCCGCCGCGTAATCCAGGGCCGCCGCCTGCACCAGCCCGGCCAGACCACGCTTGCTCGCGGTGTACGCGCCGCGGGCGGCATCGGTGGCGATGGCATTGCTCGAGGAGGTCACCACGATGGTGCCGCCGCCCGCCCGAATCAGATGCGGCACCTGATATTTGATGGCCAGGAAGGTGCCGCGCAGATTGGTGTGCAGGACCTGATCGAACTCCTCGGCGGAGTATTCGTGCAGCTTCTTCTGAATGGTGACCCCGGCATTGTTGAACGCCACATTCAACCCGCCGTACCTGTGGACCGTGGCGTCCACGAAATCACGCACCTGGGCTTCGTCGCGGACATCGGCCCGGAAGTAGGTGGCTTCCCCACCGGCGGAACGGATTTCGCGCTCCACCGCGCGCCCGCGATCCTCCCGGCGTCCGCAGAACGCCACGCGCGCGCCCTCGGCGGCGAACAGGTGCGCGGCGGCCGCGCCGATCCCGGAGGTCGCACCGGTGATGAGCACGGTCTTATCGGTGAATCGCTGTCGCGCGGCCGGAGTGTATTGCGGCGCATTCGAATTCGCGCCGAGTGCGATACCACCGGCGAGTCCGGCCGCACCGCCCGCCAGCAGTCCGGAGGCCAGACCGCCGAGCATGCGGCGACGACTGGGGCCGGGGCGTGCGGTCGAGTCCGATGCCTGTGCGGATGCCGTTGTCGCGGAGGCGCTGTCGTCGTCCTGGCCGAAGGTAGGGTTCGTGTCGAGGCCGGTCTCACGTGTCATGGCTTCGATCCTGGCGAATGTGGGGCGCGCGCGAATCCGTCCGCGAGCCTGTCCGTCGGCCATGAGGATGAGTCGTCTCCTCCGATCGGAGGAATCGGGTTCGACGCGATTCGCGCACAATGATCGCTGTGATGGATCAAGCACGGGCGCACGGTGTCGACTCATGGTTCGATCCGCGCGCCATACCGGTGCGTGCCGTGGTGCTGTTGATTCCCGCGCTGGGCTGTCTGGTGTTCCTGTCCGCCGCGCCGAATGGAATCGATTGGGTCATCGCGTTACTGGCGGTCGCTGTCACCGCCGTAGGGGTGCGCTGGCCGCTGGCCACGGCATTGGTGACCTCTGCGCTGTTGCTGGCCGGGTTCGAATTCGGTTCCACCGGACCGCTGGTCGCCAAGGTGGGTGCGGGTATCGCGCTGACCGAATTGGCGGCGCGCCGCGATGGGTGGCAGCCCTACCTCGGGGCCGTCGTGCTGGCGGCGGTGTACCTGCTGCATCCCAGTGGTGAGTTCGCGGCCAATGGGTATCGCGCGGTGGTGATGGCGGGGGCACCGTTGCTGCTGGGTGGATTGCTGCGTGCCGCACACCGATCCGCGGTCGAGGCTCGCCGGGTGGCGGTGGAAGTGGCGCGGCGGCGCGATAGTGAGGTCGCGGCCGCACGCGCGCTCGAACGCACCGCCATCGCGCGCGAACTGCACGATCTGATCGCCCATCATGTGTCCTCGACGGTGTTGCGGGTGGGTGTGGCCCGGCACGCGCTGCCCGACGCACCCGCGCCGGTGTTGCAGGTGCTGGACGAGATCCATGCCAGTGGCCGCGAAACCCTGGCCGATCTGCGCCGCCTGGTGTCGATCCTGCGGGATCCGGATATGACGGGTGAGGCATTCCTCTCCCCCGCCGATCTGCCGGTCACCGTGCGTGCGGTCGCCGAACGCGCCCGCGCGCTGGGTATCACCGTGGACTGTGTGATCGATGAGCGTGCCGGTGAGATCGACGCGGTGTCCGCGCTGACGCTGCTGCGCCTGACCCAGGAGGGTATCGCCAATATCGCCGCGCACGCGGGCACCGATGTCACCGCGGATCTGCGTATCGACGCGGACGAGGACGAAGTGGTGTTCGTGTTGCGCGACAACGGTTCCCGGCGGCCGCATGGTTCCGGACGGGCGAGCGGGCACACCCGGCATCTCGCGAGCTCGGGTGCACCGGCGCTGTCGTCGCACGGTTCGGGAATGATCGTCGCCGCCGATGCGCTGCCCGGTGAGACGGACGGCCGGGGATTGGGGTTGGTGGGATTGCGCGAACGCGTGGAGTTGCTCGGTGGCGAATTCGAGGCCGCGCCCGCGCATCCGGGGTGGCGGCTCCGTGCGCGCTTGCCCCTGGGAGCGCGGGTGCCCGCATGAGTGTGCGCGTCCTGATCGTCGATGATCAGCAGTTGGTGCGGGCCGGGCTGCGCATGCTGTGCCATACCGATCCCGCGCTCGAGGTCGTGGGTGAGGCCGCCACCGGGCGGGAGGCCATCCGGTTGGCCGAACAGCTCGCACCCGAGGTGGTGCTGATGGATTTGCGGATGCCCGGGATGGATGGCATCCGAGCCACCGCCGCCATTCTCGCTGCCCGGCCCGCCACCCGCGTGCTGGTGCTGACCACCTTCGACGATGACGACCACCTGTATCCCGCGCTCGCGGCCGGTGCCGCCGGATTCCTGGTCAAGGATGCCTCACCGGCGGAACTGCTGGCGGGCATCCATCGGGCCGCGGCCGGTGAGCAAGCCTTCACCCCTGAGATTTTGCAGCGCGTGGTGGACGCCGCCGTGCGGGCGCGCACCGCACCCGAGTCGCTCACGTCACCGCTGAATGGCCCGAACCCCCTATCGGGTCTCACGCCGCGCGAAACCGAAGTGCTGGCACTGCTGGCGGACGGATTGGGCAATGCCGAGATCGCGGTGCGTCTGCATGTCGGTGTCACCACCGTCAAAACCCACATCACCAATCTGCTGAACAAGACCGGGACCGCCAACCGGTTACAGCTCGCGCTCCTGGGTGCGCGTCTGTCGTAGCGGCACGAAAATCGCTGGGCCGCAGCGGTTTGCGACGGTAACGTGCGCCCATGGCAGCCAGGAACAACTATCTCGACCACGTGGTGGCACAGCTCGCGCGGAGCCAACACTCGGGCGGAGCCAATGTCGTACTCGAAGTCGTGCCGTTCGTCGTGATGTCAGTCGTGTCCCGATTCGCGCCCTACCGCGCATACGGGTAGGGCAAGTGCGGGTGCGGGGTCATCCGTGGTGGCGGCGGTAGGCGGCTGCCGCGCCCGGATGCAGCGGCACCGTGCCGGTACCGATCAGGGACCGGGCGTCCAGGAACTGGGTACCCGCGGCTTCGGCGGGAACCAGCGAATCGGCGTGCGCGAGCAGCGCTTCGGTGAGCGCTCGCGCGGTCGAGTCGGCCAGGGCGGGCGCGGCCACCAGCAGATTCGCCACCCCGATGGTGTGCACGGCGGGTGAGCCGGGATAGGTGCCCGCCGGAATCAGCACCGGGTCGTACAGGTATCCGAACCGTTCGCGCATCGGCTCGGTCAGCGACCCCAGATCCAGCACTCGCACCCCGGGATCGGCCAGCGCCGGCGTGGGCACCCCGCCCGCCCACAGCAGTGCGTCGATGCGCCCCTGACGCAATGCCGTGACGGCCTCGGCCAGCGGCAGATGCGTCGCGGTCACCTCGGCCGGGCTCAAACCGGCCGCCGACAGCAATTTCTCCCCGGTATGAGCGGCCCCGGACCCGGTGGCACCCACATTGATTCGCGCGCCTCGCAGATCGCCCGCGCTTCGAATCGGCCCGTCCGTGGCCACGGCCACCTGGAGATAGTTCTCGTATACGCGCCCGATCGCAGGCGGCGGATCGGCGCTGTCGGCCACCGAATCGGCCAGCACCAACCCCACCTCTGCTCCCCCGCGCGCCAGTAGCCCCAAATTGTCGACCGACCCGGCGGTGCTCACCACCTCGATCCGCACTCCGGACCCCGCCGCGGTCCGCGAAAGCAACTGCGCGAAGGCGTAATAGAACCCACCCGACTCCCCCGCCGCCATGCGCACGGTTGTCTCATCGCTCGCGCATCCCCCGAGCGTGCCGGACAGTACGGCCCCGGCAGTGAGCGCACCCGCGCCGCGCAAGAATCCGCGCCGCCCGATCATCGCTGACCGCCAGCGAAACAGGGTGTACGACAAGGTAATACCGCGGGCTCTCTGGTCATCGTGGCTCCGGTGCGGGCAGGCGCACGATGACCGACAGGCCGTGCGGTTCCACCGGTCGTACCGTCAGAGTCCCATGCCGGGACGTGGTCAGTGCGGCCGCGATCGGCAGCCCCAGACCCGAACCGCCTATCCCGTCGGCGGACGACCCCCGGAAGAACCGAGTGGTCAACTCCTCGAGTTCGGTAGCGGGCACACCGACCCCGTCATCGGAGACGGTGATCGTCACCCACCCCGGCTCGGTACCGACGCTCAGGCATGTGGTCGCGCCCGCACCCGCGTACCGGCAGGAATTGCTCAGCGCCACATCGAGAATCTGCGCCAGCACATCCGCCGACACCGCGATATCGGTGGGTTGCCACGCGGAACCCGCCCGGGTGGTCGCGTGCCGCGGTTCGGCATCGCATCGTGACGTGCGGTTGAGCAGGTCATCAGTGTTGTGGGCGATGTCCGATGGGTGGCTCGTCGCGGCGAGCTCCTGCGAGTGCGTCCCGGCTGTCGCGGCGGTGCCGACCGCTGAGATGGTCACGCTCTGGCCCGCGCAGTCGGAGGACATGCGGTGCAGCGTGCTGCCCGCGCGTGCGAAAGCGGTGTGCCAGGCGTCGATTCGATCCTCGATGACGGTGTCGGCGTCGCAGTGGTCGGTGGTGCGGGTGCGGGTAGGGTCGAAATCGGTGCCCTCGGCGACAGCGAGATCGAGCAGGCCGTCCAGCAGTGCGGTGAGGCGCTCTACCTCGCGGGTCGCGCCGTGCAAGGTGGGCAGTGCTGTCTCCGAGACGCCGGGTTCGAGGGAATCCAGGCGAATGGTCAACGCGGCCAGCGGGTTTCGCATGGCGTGGGCGGTATCGTCGACGAGGCGGCGCTGGGCGCGGGCCGAATCGCGGACCGCCAGGGCCATGGTGTCGAAGGATTCGGCGACCGCGCGGAGTTCGGGTGGGCCGCCGTGATGGCGGGTGACGGGGGTGGCGGTGCGCGGTTTGGGCAGGGTGGCGGTGAGTTCGGCGACCGATCCGGAGAGTCCGGCCAGCGGGCGCAGGACCCAGCGCGAGAGCATCAGGGCCAGCGCGGTGAACAGGGCCATGGCCGCCAGACCACCGACCGCGACGATCGCCCAGACACGGGTGATATCGGTGCGGGCGGTGGCGGTGGAGGCTTCGATCAGGACCGCGCCGTCCACGTGGGTGTCGCTGCCGACGGGGCGGGCGATGAGCAGGCCGGTGTTCGACCACGGGGTCAGGCGTTGCACGGTGGCGGTGCGCTGATTGCGGCGTGCGGCGCTCAATGCCGTCGCCACGACCGGGTCATGCTGGTTCACACCGGCATTCACGATCGGGGTGCCGCGCCCGTCGACCACCAGCACCGGTTCGCCGTACAGGTCGTGATAGCGATCCACCTCCATGGTCAGGGCGCGATTGTCGCCGGTGGCGGCGGCGGTCACCGCGAGCGCGGCCAGGCGGTCCGCGTCGCCCGTGCGGCCCAGGATCAATTCCTGGGTGCGACTGGTGGCCGCGGTCAGGCATAGCGGGATCGCGAACGCGAGCACCGCGACGGTGGCGAACACGGTCAACGCGATCAGCAGGCGGCGGCGCATCAGCTACTCACCGCCGCACCGTGCGTAAGGGGAAGGGCACTCCTACTCACCCCAGCGGTAGCCGTAGCCGCGAATGGTGGTGATCAGGCCGGGCCGATCGAGTTTGGCGCGCAATCCGGTCATATGCACATCGAGTGAGCGCGAGACCGCCACGAACGCATCGCCCCAGATACGATCCATCAACTGCTGACGGCTCACCGCCGCACCGGGTCGCTCCACCAGTGCTTCCACCAGTTCGAACTCCTTGGGCGTCAACCCGATATCGACGCCCGCGACTTCGACCCGCCGCGCACCCAGATCCACCCGCACGTCCCCGGATTCGACTACGCGCCGCGGTGGTGTGGTCACCGCACCGGCGCGGCGGGTCACATTCTCGATGCGCGCCAGCAATTCGGAAATGCGCGCCGGTTTGACCACGTAATCGTCCGCGCCGCCGCGTAATCCGCGCACGATGGAACGTTCGTCATTACGGGCGGTCAGGATCACCACCGGTACCGCGCTCACTTCCCGCAATTGCCGCAGCACCGTGAGCCCGTCCGCGTCGGGCAGCCCCAAATCGAGAATGATCGCGTCATATCCGCGATGCGCGGTCAGCAGATCCGCACCCCGGCGCATCCGGGTCGCCTGCAACCCGCGCGCGGTGAACGCCTCCACCAGGGCGTCACCGACCCCGTCGTCATCTTCGACTACCGCAAGGCGCATGGACCGGATTCTTTCAGTGCTACGGGAACGCGAAAGTCACCGGGCTCGGCGCGAGCCCGGTGACCGGGGAACTCAGCGTGCGGGGGTCAGCTTCGCAGCGGGCTCGGCCGCCGCGGCGTTGTTGTCCTCGGCATCGATGGTGGAGGCCGCGGAGGTTTCGCGCATGAAGAAATAGGTGATCAGCGAGATGAGCACGCATGCGGACACGTACCAGAAGTACAGCGACTCATGCCCGGCCTTCTTCAACGCCAGCGCGATCATTTCCGCCGTGCCACCGAAAATCGCGACCGTGAGCGCATACGGCAATCCGACCCCGAGTGCGCGAATACGCGTCGGGAACAGTTCGGCTTTGACGATCGCGTTGATCGAGGTGTAGCCGGTGATGATGACCAGCGCGGACAGCATCAACGCGAACGCGGCGAACGGATTGCGGGTATCGCCCAGCAGCGTCATCAACGGCACCGTGCCCAGGGTGCCCAGCACACCGAAGGTGATCAGCAGTTTGCGTCGGCCGATGCGATCCGAGAGCGCGCCCGCGATCGGCTGCAACACCACGAACACCAGCAGCGCCGCGAAATTGATCCACGCCGCCGTCGGTTTGGAGATACCCGAGGTATTGACCATGTATTTCTGCATATAGGTGGTGTACGTGTAGAACGCGACCGTGCCACCCAGGGTCAATCCCACCACCAGCAGGCACTCTCGCGGATACCGCAACAGCACCCGCAGCGATCCGCGATTCGATGTGGCTTGCGGCGCAGCCGATTCGGCACGGAATGATTCGGACTCGTCCATACCGCGGCGCAGCAGCATCACCACGATCGCACCGAACGCACCGATCAGGAATGGGATACGCCAGCCCCACGAATACATTTGCGCCGAGGACAGGAACTGCAACAGCACCAACTGCACACCCAGTGCGGTCAATTGCCCGGCGACGAGGGTCACGTATTGGAAGCTCGAATAGAACCCGCGTTTACCCGCCGAGGCGACCTCGGACAGATAGGTGGCGCTGGTGGCGTACTCACCGCCGACCGACAACCCCTGCAACAGTCGCGCCAGCAGCAGAATGACCGGTGCGGCCAATCCGATCGTCGCGTACGAAGGGGTCGCGGCGATGATCAGCGAACCCGCCGCCATCACCGTCACCGACAGGGTCAGCGCCGCGCGCCGCCCGAACCGATCCGCGTACCGGCCCAGCGCCCAGCCGCCGATCGGGCGCATGAGGAACCCGACCGCGAACACCGCGGCGGTGGACAGCAATTGCGCGGTCGGATCCCCGTCGGGGAAGAACGATTTCGCGAAATACACGCTGAACGCCGCATAGACATACCAGTCGTACCATTCGACCAGATTGCCGATCGAGCCGCGCAACACATTGGCCACGACCCGTCGCTCCCCGCCGGGTTTGATGTCGGTCACCGGATACTCCTTCTCTGGGAGCCTCATCGCATCCCGCCCCTACTGTGGCCCGCGACACACGCCCGCAGAAGCCACGACGGGGTTTCCTAACGCTCCCTTAGGACGGTCACCGCCCGGCGGCGATGCGCGCAAACCTCCTGCGCGCCCCACGGTCACCCTCTACTGTCTGAGAGAGCAGGCAGGTGAGTGGATCGAGAAGTGTTATGGCAGAAATGATTACGGCCCCGGCGGCATTCCAGGCGACCGCAGCCATCGACCCCGACGCCATCGCGGTGCGCTCGATCGGCGGGGAGCAGTCGCTGACCTGGGGCGAATACGCCGCACAGGTGCGCGCGGTCGCCGGGGGTCTGGCCGCACTCGGGGTCGGGCGCGGGGACACCGTGGCCCTGATGATGGCCAACCGGGTCGAGTTCTATCCCCTGGAAGTGGGCGCGCAGCACGCGGGCGCGACCTCGTTCTCGGTGTACAACACCCTCACCGCGCAACAGTTGAACTACGTGTTCACCAATGCCGGGAATCGGATCGTCATCTGCGAAGCGCAATACGTGGATCGCATCCGGGCCTCGGGGGTGCCGATAGAGACGATCGTGTGCGTGGATCGCGCGGTGCCCGGCACGTTGTCGGTGGCGCAACTGACTTCGCTCGCGCGCTCGGACTTCGACTTCGACGCCACCTGGCAGGCCGTCACCGGCGAGGACATCGTGACCCTGTGCTACACCTCGGGCACCACCGGCAACCCCAAAGGTGTCGAGATCTCGCACGCCAACCTGAGTTTCGAATGCCAGGCGTACGCCTCGGTGATGCCCGTGGAATTCGGGGACCGCATCACCTCGTATCTGCCGAGCGCGCATATGGCCGACCGGGTGACGGGGCTGTATCTGCACGAATACTTCGGCAGTCAGATCACCGCGGTGCCCGATCGCGCGCTACTGGGTGCCGCGCTGGTCGATGTGCGGCCCACCATTTGGGGCGCGGTACCGCGGGTGTGGGAAAAGCTCAAGGCGGGAGTGGAATTCGCGGTCGCGGGGGAAACCGATCCCGCGCGCAAGGCCGCGCTGGCGTGGGCGCTCGAGGTCGCCGACCGCAAAGCCCAGGCGCAATTGGCGGGCGTACCGCTCGATGACGTGCAAGCCGCCGAATGGGCCAAGGCCGATGAACTGGTGCTGTCGGCATTGCGCGCCAAACTCGGCCTGGATCAACTCAAATGGGCGCTGTCGGGGGCCGCGCCGATTCCGGCGGAAACACTCGGCTTCTTCTTCGGGCTCGGCATCCCCATCTCCGAAGTGTGGGGCATGTCCGAGCTGACCTGTGTGGCCAGCGTCAGCCCGCCCGCCCAAGCCCGTCTGGGCACCGTGGGCAAACTGCTGCCCGGACTCGAATCGAAAATCGCCGAGGACGGCGAATTCCTGGTGCGCGGGCCCCTGGTCATGCGCGAATACCGCAGTGAACCCGGCAAAACCGCCGACGCTCTACAGGACGGCTGGCTCGCCACCGGCGATATCGTCACCCAGGACGCGGACGGCTATCTGCGGGTGGTGGACCGCAAGAAGGAACTCATCATCAACTCCGGCGGCAAGAACATGTCCCCGGCCAATATCGAGAACACCATCAAAGCCGCCACCCCGCTCATCGGAGCCCTGGCCACCATCGGCGACCGGCGGCCCTACAACACCGCACTCATCGTTCTGGACGCCGAATCGGCCGAACCGTATGCGGCACAACATAATCTGACCGATGCGTCGGCGGCGTCACTGGCCGCGCATCCGGAGGTGATCGCCGAGATCGCGCGCGGAGTCGCAGCCGGGAACACGCATCTGTCCCGCGTGGAGCAGATCAAACGGTTCGTGATCCTGCCCGTGTTCTGGGAGCCCGGCGGGGACGAGATCACCTTGACCATGAAACTGCGCCGCACTCCGATCGCGGACAAATACGCCGCCGATATCGAGCGCATGTACGCCCCCGAACGCGACGCCGACGTCCACGAACCGAGCACCGAACAGGCATCCGCGCCCGCGTAAGAGGCATTCCCGCAGGTGAAGCACCCGTCTTCGGACGGGTGCCACACACCACACTCGTAACAGAGCGCTTGCTCTGTTATGTTTCGACTATGCCCCGCCCACGTACCCACGACCCCGGCACCGTCCTCGACGCCGCCGAAGCCCTGGCCGCCGACGGCGGGGCCGCCGCGGTCACCATTCGCGCCGTCGCCACCGCCACCGGGGTATCGAACGGGGCCATCTATCACACCTTCGGTTCACGCTCGGAACTGTTGGGGCGCACCTGGATTCGCGCCGCCCGACGCTTCGGAGCCGTCCAGCTCGAACTCATCGACGCCCACGACGGCGGCGGAGTCGAAGCCGTGGTGGCCGCCGCGGACGCGCCCGCGGTGTTCGCGCAACGCTTTCCCGAATCCTCCCGCCTGCTGTTGACCGTGCGGCGCGGGGATCTGCTCGGCGATGAGCTGCCCGCCGAGATCGCCGACGAGCTCGGCGGACTCGAACGCTCCCTCATCGACTTGATGAAACGCCTGGCCCTGGACCTGTGGGGCCGCAAGGACGCGCGCGCCGTCGACGCCATCACCACCTGTCTGGTCGATCTGCCCACCGCCATCCTGCTGCGCCGCGACCGGCTCGCCGACCCCACCGCCCGCGAACATCTGCGCGCCGCCGTGCGCGCGGTCCTCGCGGTCGGACCCGCACCACGACAACCACACCGCGATACCGATCCGAAGGAACCCTCATGAGCGCCACCCTCACCCACCGCGACAAGATCGCCGTCCTGGACCTCGGCGGCGAGGAGAACCGCTTCACCCCGAACGCCTCGAGGCGATCAACGCCGCCCTGGACACCGTGCTGACCGACGGCTCGCGCGCGCTCATCACCACCGGCGGCGGCAAGTTCTACTCCAACGGCCTGGACCTGGAATGGCTCTCGGCCAATGGTGAACGTGCGGATTGGTATGTGGCACAGGTGCAGGCACTGCTCGCACGCGTGCTCACCTTCCCGCTGCCCACCGCCGCCGCACTGCCCGGACACGCCTTCGGCGCGGGAGCCATGCTCGCCATCGCCCACGACTTCCGGATTATGCGCGCCGACCGCGGCTACTTCTGCTTCCCCGAAGCCGATATCCGCATCCCGTTCACCAAGGGCATGGCCGCGCTCATCCAAGGCAAGCTCACCCCGCGCTCGGCGATCGCGTCCATGACCACCGGGCGTCGTTTTCCCGCGCCCGAGGCCGTGGAATACGAACTCATCGACGCCACCGCGCCCGAGACCGAAGTCCTCGACGCGGCGGTGGCCGTGCTCACCCCGCTCGGAGCCAAGGATCAGAGCACGCTCGGGGCGATCAAAAGCGTCATGTTCGCCGGGGCGGTCACCGCACTGACCAACCCCTGACCGCACCCTGAACGGCCCGGTGCGGTTCCACCACGGCCCGGCGCATCAGGTGCGAATACTACTGCGCGGCACCAGGATTCATCACGCGCGAGCGTCGACCATCCAGCACGCGGAGGTATAGCGCACCTGATCGCCGTCCACGAACGGCTCGAACGCCGCCCGCACCACCTCGATCACCTTGGCGCGAGTGGAGTCATCGGCCTCGGGCAGCACCTGACCCACCGGACCGAACTGGGTGAAATACCCGACCAGTGACTCCTCGGGCATCGCGCACCGCACATCGGCCGGGCGCACCGAGATATCGGCCCACCCGCTCTTGTCGAGCACCCCGCGCACGAACTCCGGATCGGCGAAACCGAACTGGCCCGGCTGATTCGCCACGCGCGGCGGCAGATTCGGCAGCAGCGGGGCGGCCGCGCGTTCGGCGGTCGTCATGAACGGATTGTCCTGGGTACCGCGCCACGCCAGGAACCGCAGTGCGCCACCCGCGCGAGTAGCCGAGCGCAAATTCGTGAACGCGGCCACCGGATCGGGGAAGAACATCACCCCGAACCGGGACAGGATCAGATCGAACGACGCCGGTTCGAAATCGTGGGTCTGGGCGTCGGCGAGCAGAAAGTCCACGCGCGCACCCGACTCCGCCCCGCGTGCCTTCGCCGCGGCGATCATCGGCTCGGAGATATCGACCCCGGTACACCTGCCGGACGCACCCATACGCCGCGCCGCCGCGATGGTGGTCGCACCCGCCCCGCACCCCACATCGAGTATCCGCGCCCCCGATCCGGCGACCACCGGCCGCACCAGCAACTCCTCGAGCGGTTTCATCACCTGATCCAGCAGCTCCTGCCACTGCACCCACGCGTGCCCGGACGGGCCGTTCCAGCGGGTGCTCTGCTCATCGGCCTGCGGTGCGCTCGCCATGGGGATCTCCTTTACTCACCGGGATCTGCGGTACAGACTCACTGTGTCAGTTCAAGTCGACTAGAGGTCAAGCCATGAACCCCAGCACCGGCGTGGATCTCGATATCGGTGAGGTCGTCACCCGCTCGGGCATACCCGCCTCGACCCTGCGCTACTACGAGGAACGCAATCTCATCACCTCCACCGGCCGGCGCGGACAACGCCGCATGTTCGCGCCCAGCGTGCTGCGCCAGCTCGCCCTCATCGGCATGGGACGCGCCGCCGGCTTCAGCCTCGACGAAATCGGGCGCATGTTCACCCCCGACGGCGACCCACACCTCGATCGCGCCATGCTCGCGGCCAAAGCCGATGAACTCGACCGCACCATCGCACGCCTGAGCACCCTGAGTGAGAGTCTGCGCCACGCCGCGGACTGCTCCGCGCCCACCCATATGCAATGCCCCACCTTCCAGCAGCTGCTCGAAGCGGCCCTCGCCGATCCGGCACGGCCGCAACCGCATCGGATCGGACGGGCACTGCCGGTATGAGGTTCGGTGCCCGGACGGTTCAGCAGCGGCCGACGGTTCAGCGTGAAGTGGCGTGCAGATGCCGCAGCAGGTGTTCGGCCACCGCGACGGGTTGTTCGGCATGCAGGAAATGACCCGCGTCCGGTATCTGAGCGGCATCGACCCCCGCACTGCGCGCCAACGCCAACTGCATCGGCGGGGACATACAGCCATCGCGCGCACCGGACAGGGCCAGCGTCGGAATCGGTGCGGGAGCCGCCATCAGCACCCGATGGAACCGGCGCGTGGGGGCGCGATGCACGGTGAACAGCGAACGGTAGTAGCGGGTCGCCGCGTGCGCGGTCGCCGGATCGGTGAAAACCGTTGCGGTGGGCGCGAACTCGGCCTCGGTGAAATCCCAGCCCGGAGACCAGCGCCGCCACAGCCGCCGCACGAACGCCGCGTCGTGACGGGTCAGCAGACGATGCGAGGCACCGGACTGCATCACCGGGATATAGGACGACATCACGGTTTGCCGGGGCAGCTGCCGCGCCGCGGCCGGCGGGAAACCCGCGCCGAACGGCGGGATCGCCAGCTGGGTCAGGGAAAGCCATTGGCGGGGTTGGCGTTTGGACAGGACCATCGCCGCGAAAGCGCCCCAGTCATGGCCCACCAGATGCGTCGGCGGGCCGCCCAGGGCACGATGCCAGGCCGCGATATCGTCCGCGACCGCCATCAGGTCATAGCGGGCATGACGGCGCGCCGACTCGGGGGTGTAGCCGCGCAGCCACGGCGTCAGCACCTGGAAACCGGAATCGACCAGCAGCGGGATCAACCCGTCCCAGCTGTGCGGGGAATCCGGGAAACCGTGCAGCAGCATCACCAGCGGTGCGTCGGCCTCCCCGAACTGCCGTGCCGAGAGCAATAAACCGTCCCGCCGCAACTCCAGCGCGGACTCACCGGTGTCAGCCGATGTCATAGGTACCTCTCTTCGAGCGCGGCCCCACCCGCGGCAGCGGATGGGGCCGAAGGCGCGCGCCGCGACCCGGCGCGCGCACGCACCCGCCCGATCGGCGAGTGCGGTTGTGCCACAACATATTCCACCCCGGGCATACCGAACGGTGAAATCGGCGGGAAAATCCCGCTCAGCGGCCCCGCCACACCGGGGGACGCTTCTCCACGAACGCGCGCATACCCTCACCGGCATCCTCGGACGAGAGCGCGGCAGCGGCCACCTGACCCTGGCGCGAGAACGCCTCGGCGGTGGACCAATCCGGGGCCTGATCGATGATCTGCTTACCGGCGTCGATGCTCAGCGGGGCGTTCACCGCGATCCGCTCGGCCAACTCCAGCGCCACGTCCAGGGCTTTTCCGGGTGCGGCGACCTGATTGATCAATCCCAGCTCGGCCGCCCGGGTGGCGGTGATCGGATCACCGGTCAAGGTCAACTCCATGGCGATCGCGCGCGGCAGCCGCTGTGACAGGCGCAGTACACCGCCGCCCACGGCCACCAGACCGCGTTTGACCTCCGGAATGCCGAATGTCGAATCCTGCGCCGCCACAATCAGATCCGCCGACAACGCCAGCTCGCATCCGCCCGCGAGCGCCGGACCCTCCACCGCCGCGATCAACGGTTTGCGCGGCGGCGTCGATACGATCCCGAGAATGCCGCGCTTCTCGGTCACCGGCACCTCACCGCGCGCGGCGGCCTTGAGATCCATTCCGGCACTGAAATATCCACCCGCACCGGTCAGAATCGCGATCCGCGCGTTCGGATCCGCCTCATAGGCGTCGATCGCTCGCTCGAGCCCCAGCGCGGTCGCCAGATCGATCGCATTGCGCACCCTGGGCCGATTGATCGTAATGATCATCACGTGCCCGCGGCGCTCGATCAATACCGGAGCCGGTGGCGCGGCGGGCAATTCGACCCGCTCGGTGCCATCGACCCGCACCAGATCCCCGGTCACCGTCACCGGCAACCCGAGCAGATCACCATCGGCCGGGAACCCGGGAGCGGCCTGTTCGGTGGTCACCGCGTCCTGGCCGGAATCGGTACCCGCGCCCACAGCAACCGATTCGGCCGCACCGGCGGGAGTGTCCACTGCCGAGCCGGTGGTGGTGGTGCGGTCATCGGGTGCGGTCCCCTCGCCGCTCAGCGCGGTGAGTAGGGCGGAATCGGTGCTGCGCAACAGGACTCGATCACCCTCGGGGGTGAGCAGGCTCAGGATCGCGGCTTCGGGGTGGCCGTCGCGGTCATAGGGCAGGGTGTAGGCCTCGACCACGGCGGGGCCGTCGTAACCGGTGCGGGCGCGACGCTTGGGCGGATGCTCGATCACCGGGGTCAGATGGCGGTAGGCCGAGGTGGGTGGGGTCGCGGAGTAGACGCCGAGCGCGTGTTTGGTCAGATACCAGCCCAAAGACGTGGACAGGCCGAAGGAGTCGGGTTCGGCGCGCAGGCGCTGGACCAGGGTCGCGACCGCGTGGCCGCCGTAATTGTTGCCCGGGCCGCCGCCGAAGGTCAGCCCGCCGGTCACCGACAGCGGACGCTTGGGATCGTCGGAGGGCAGGCCCAGCTCGCGGGCGGCGATCTGCACCGCGACCGGGAAGCACGCGTACAGGTCGATATGGGCCAGATCCTCGGGGCGAATGCCGGTGTGGTCGAACACTGCCGCGCCCAGGGCGCGAATGGCCGGGGAGGCGGCCAGTTCGGTGCGTTCGGAGACGAACCATTCATCGCTGCCCGACGCGCCCGCGTGCAGGAACACCCACTTGTCCTGCGGGATACCGGCGGCTTCGGCGGCCGCGGCACTGCACATGATGATGCCGCTGGCCATATCGACGGTCAGGTTCGCGCATTCGAGCTTGGTGTACGGCGCGGAGATCATGCGATTGGCTTCGGTGGCCGTGGCGATCTCGGCAGGGGTGAATTCCTGCGGCTGCCAGGCGTTCGGATTGCCCGCCGCCACCGCCGACAGTCGCGACCACAACTCGGCCACCGCCTGCGCGTGCTCGGCCGGGGTTCGGCCCAGGCGATGCCGGTTCGCCGATTCGATCAGCGCGTACATATTGATCGGAGCCAGTAGTCCGGACTCGGTCTCGGGTGCGTTGTTCGCGGGCTTGTCGATACCGACCGTGCGCGTGGGCCGCACCGTGGCGTCCTGCACCGGCCAATCCACCTCGATGCCCGCACGCTGGGCCGCGGCCTGGGTGGCACCGGCCTCGGCTCCGGTCACCAGCACCACGTCATACTCGCCCGCCGCGATCGCCGCGGCCGCCTCATTGAGCACCAACTGTCCGCCGTCACCACCGAACGGGCTCGACTGCACCGTTTCCACCGTGCCCGCGCCCACCGCATCGGCGATCAGCGCACCCAGATCCCGGTACTGCCACGAGGTCGGGGACACCGAGTACACCGCGTCCGCGCGCGCCAGCAGTGCGTCCCCGGCACCGGCATCGGTGGCCGCGGCGCGCAGCGCCCGCACCGCCAACTCGGACGGATCGACATAGCCGGGGTCGGGGGTGCGATTCACGATCTGGCCCACACCCACCAGCACGGGCGTCGTCGGCGCGAGCACCACACCGGACGCCTTGTGCCGCACGGCCTTCCGAGCCGGACGCGACGCGGGTCCGGCGGCCGCGATCGCCACGGGCAGTCCGGTGAGCGACTCGGCCAGTGCGTCACCGAGACTGCGCGCCACCGTCCCACCCAGGGGGCCTTCGATCGGCTGTCCGGCCAGTCCCGCATCCAGATACACCGTCGACCCGGCTCCGGCGGGGGTCACCGTGATCCACAATCCGAGGGTCAACCCCTGCGGGCCGGTACCTCGCAAGTGCAGGCCCGTCTCGTCGACGGCTGCCACGGTCCAGCGCAGATCGGCGGGAATGCCCATGAACTTGGCGACCTGCCCGTATTCCACACCGGCTTCGGCCTGCCCGGGGGCGTCACCGCGCCAGCCCGCGTGGAAGGTGACCCACTCCGGAATCCGGTGCAGATCCACCAGATACGCCAGTGCCGTGCCCGCGTCGACATCCAGGCCCTGCTGGGCGTGCGCGGTCCGCACGAACTCGCTCAACCCCGCGGGTGGCGTGCGCTCCCCGAGATCCACCGGTTCCGGCGCCGCCTGCTGCCCGGTCAATCCCGCCACCAGATCACGCACGATGCGCGGATCCCGGCGCACGGCCCCCAGCAGATCACCGCCCGCGCGCAGCTGTTTACGCACCGCACGGAATTTGTCGAACCCGGGCACCGAAGTCACCGTCGAACCTCCTCATTGAGGATGAGAGCATTAAAGCCTCACCGTATCGCCAACCGGCGCTGAGCGGGAGGGGTGCCCGGCCTCGGGAGCGCGGCAGCACCTTCGCGGCTCGTGGTCGGCGAAACGAGAATCGCCCACCGCCGCATGGGCCGTGGGCGATTCTCGATAGGGCGATTGCCGGAATGCGTGGCGATTGTCGTTGTCGCGCAGTGCGATTCGAACCCCGCCGGTATTTCCGCTACAGGCTGATGCCGAGCAACGCGTCCACCGCGGCCCGGATCGCCCCGGGAGCGTCCGCGTCGGGACCGCCGTAGTTCAATGCCTGCTGCGCCCAGCTGTCCACCGCGGCAAGGGCTTTGGGGGTATCCAGATCATCGGCGAGGTGCTGGCGCAGGCGCGCGATGGTGTCCGCGGCATCGGGACCCGACGCCAGCGCGACCGCCGAGCGCCAGCGGTCCAGGCGCGAGAGTGCTTCGGCGAGCACCGCATCGGACCATTCGCGGTCCTGACGGTAATGCCCGGAGAACAAGCCCAGCCGAATGGCGGCCGGATCGGTGCCCGAGCGGCGCAGCTTGGACACGAACACCAGATTGCCGCGCGATTTGGACATCTTCTCGCCATCGAGGCCGATCAGACCGGCATGCACGTAGTGGCGGGCGAAACGACGCCCCTTGACCAGCGCTTCGGCATGCGCGGTGGAGTATTCGTGATGCGGGTAGATCAGATCGCTGCCGCCGCCCTGAATATCGAATTCGGTGCCGATACGATTGAGCGCGATCGCCGCACACTCGATATGCCAGCCCGGTCGGCCCGCACCGAACGGAGCGGGCCAGGACGGCTCACCCTCGCGCTCGGCCCGCCACAGCAGCGCGTCGATGGGATCGCGCTTACCGGGGCGATCCGGATCGCCGCCGCGTTCGGCGAACAGCTTCTCCATGGTGGCCCGGTCATAGCCGGACTCGTAGCCGAACTGATCGGTGGCATCGTGCCGGAAGTAGATATCCGGATACTGCGCGTCATCGACCACATACGCCGCACCCGACGCCAGCAGCTTGTCGACGAGTTCGACGACCTCCTGCACCGATTCGATCGCGCCGATGTAGTGCGCGGGCGGCACCACGCGCAGCGCTTCCATATCCTCGCGGAACAGATTGATCTCGCGGGTGCCCAGCTCACGCCAGTCGATACCGTCGCGTGCGGCCCGCTCGAACAGCGGATCATCCACATCGGTGACGTTCTGCACGTAATGCACCTCATGTCCGGCATCGCGCCAGAGCCGGTTGACCAGATCGAAGGTCAGGTAGGTGGCGGCGTGCCCGAGGTGGGTGGCGTCATAGGGGGTGATCCCGCAGACATACATGGTGGCGGTGGGGCCGGGGGTGACCGGGCGCACCTGCCGATCGGCGGTGTCGAACAAACGTAACGCCGGTCCGGATCCGGGGACGGTCGGGACAGCGGTATCGGACCAGGACTGCATGAATCGAGGTTAACTGTGTGACGGGCGTCCAACCCGCGCGCCCCCGCTCACCGGTACCCGCACCCCCGCGGTGATGCACCGCTCGACCTGCACTTTAATTACGCCCGCGCACCCGTCAATGGTTGAAATCATGATGCAGGCAACGTTTTTCGCGTTGTCACGGACTCAGCGTGATCAGAATGCGGGCCAGGGTATGGGTCGCTGGCTCGACGGCAGCGGCAGCACCGGATGCTCGAGCAACTCCCGCGCGCGGGCCTCGAGGGCCTCGATTTCGGTATCGGTGATCAGCTCGGCGAGCCGGGCACCCAGCTCGCCCGGCAGCGCTTTGACCAAAACCGTGATGTCGGTGAGCAATTCGTCCTCGATCGGCTCACCGGCCCAACCCCATAGCACCGTGCGCAGTTTGGGTTCGGCATTGAGGCAGATGCCGTGATCGACCCCGTACACCCGGCCATCGACCCCGGCCAGCACATGACCGCCCTTGCGATCGGCATTGTTGATCAGCACATCGAGCACCGCCATGCGCAATAGCCGCGGGTCTGCCGCGTGCACCAGCGATACCGGATGCCCGGACGGATCCAGCGCCCGCAACACCTCCCGGAATCCATCCGGAATCTGCCCCACGGGCACCAGATCCACCAGATCCGGACCCTCGTCGACGATATCGATCCAGCGCTGCACCATGCCGATCCCGTACGGGCCCTCGCGCAGCACGGTTTCGGGAATCACGCCCCAGCCCAACGCCTCCGACACCGCGTACGAGGCGACCTCACGCTGGGCGAGGGTGCCGTCGGGGAAGTCCCACAGCGGTCGTTCCCCGCGCACCGGTTTGTACACCACGCGCAGCACCTGGTGCTCGTCCTGCTCGGCCTCGCACACCAGCGTCACATTGCTGGCGGTGGTGACCTGCCCGATCACCGTCAGCTCGGCGGTGCGCAGCGGGTCGTTCGACACGTCAATCCTCTTCTGGCTCGCTGGTGGCGCCGAAGATCTCGCCGCGCTTGTACCCGTTGGTGCGCACACACATATGCCCGGTCGGGGACAACGGTTCCTGACACAGCGGACACGGCGGACGGCCCGCCGCGATCACCCGCGTGGAACGCAACGCGAATTCACGCGCCTGCACCGGGGTCAGGAATACCCGCACCGCGTCCGGGCCCTCCTCGGTGTCATCGAGCACCACCGATTCGTCGACCTCGGTCTCGGTGATCGCCAACAGCTCCACCACCACCGCGTTCGCGTCCGCGTCCCAGCCCAAACCCATGGTGCCAACCCGGAATTCGGCTTCTATCGGGGTCGCCAGCGGTGCGATATCGGCCACATCGGCCGGTTGCGGGGGCACCGGGGTGCCGAAGCGGCGCGCCACCTCGTCCAATAGCAGCCCCATCCGATCGGCCAGCACTTTCACCTGCTGCTTCTCCAGCAGCACGCTGACCACGCGCGGCTCCTGCACGGCCTGCAGGTAGAAGGCGCGGTCACCCGGCTCGCCGACGGTGCCGGCGATGAATCGATCGGGGGTGCGGAAAATATGGATTGCTCGGCCCATGGCACCTCCTCCAAAGCTCACTCACCACTAAGAATCGGGGCGCTCCGCTACCCCATTATCCGTACTACCGGTATTGCCCGTTTCACCGCCGGGCACCGGTCCCGATCTGGATTCGCCGCCGGTTTGCGGCGAAATCGCCGCCAAGGCGGACAGATCCGAGCCGGTGTCATTGAGCCGCCACACGTACGGGGCGGTCGGACTGTAGCGGATCACACTGATCGAGGCCGGTTCGACCACGATGCGCTGGAAACCGTCCAGGTGAATTCCGAACGCGTCCGCCAGCAGCGACTTGATCACATCCCCATGGGTGCACGCCACCCACAACACATCGCCGCCGTGTTTCTCTCCCAGAATCCGGTCGTGTTCGCGCACAGCGGAAACCGCGCGGAACTGAACCTGCGCCAAACCCTCACCCGAGGGGAACACCGCGCCCGAGGCGTGCCGCTGCACCACCTTCCACAGCGGCTCGTTCACCAGCTCGCTCAACGGCCGCCCGGTCCAGTCGCCGTAATCCACTTCCAGCAGGCGCTCATCGGGTTCGGCCTCGATCCCGAGCTTGTCCGCCAGCGGGGCGACGGTGCGCTGACAGCGCAGCAGCGGTGAGGTCACGATGTGCTCGATGGGCAGCGACGCCAGTCGCTGTGCGACCGTATGCGCCTGCTCGCGCCCGCGGTCGGTGAGATCGACGCCGGCGCTGCGGCCGGCCAGGGTGCGGGCAATGTTCGACGTGGAGACGCCGTGCCGCAACAGGATCACCGTCACCGGGACAGCCTACGTGTTAGGTCGCGCTGACGACGCCGGTCGCCAGCAGCGCCATCACCGTCAGGCCCAGGATGATGCGGTAGCCGACGAACCAGTCCAGCGAGTGCTTGGTCACGAACCGCAGCAGCCATGCCACCGAGGCGTAGCCGACCAGGAAGGAGATGACCGTGGCGACCAGGATCTGCATGCCCGAGGCGTTGAGGCCCTCACCGGCGGGTTCGAAGGCGTCCGGCAGCGAGAACAGGCCCGAGGCCAGCACCGCGGGAATCGCGAGCAGGAATGAGAAGCGCACGGCGGCTTCACGAGTCAGGCCGATGAACAGACCCGCCGAGGACGTCGCACCCGAACGCGACACGCCCGGAATGAGCGCCAGGCATTGCGCGAAGCCCATGATCAGGCCGTCGCGGGTGGTGAGCTGTTCGATCGGGCGGCGCTTCTCGCCGTAGTACTCCGCGGCGGCGATCACCAGTGCGAACAGGATCAGCATGGTCGAGACCAGCCACAGATTCCTTGCGCCGGTACGGATTTGGTCCTTGAGCAGGAATCCGATCACACCGATCGGGATGGTGGCGATGATCACATACCAGCCGATGCGGTAGTCCAGATCGCGCTGCGAATCCGGATCCAGCACATACCCGCCGGGCACATCGTCGCGATAGACCGGCAGCACGGTGGTGGGCTGATCGTGCAGCGGCACCCGCGCGGGTTCGCGTCCGGTGATCTTCCACGAGATGGTGGTGAACCAGGCCACCAGAATGCGCCAGATGTCCTTGGCGAAATACACCAGCACCGCGGCCTCGGTGCCCAATTGGGTGACCGCGGTGAAGGACGCGCCCGCGTCATCGCCGAAGAAGACCGCCGACACGATGCGCATGTGCGCCGAGGACGAAATCGGCAGAAACTCCGTCAAGCCCTGCACCAGACCCAATATCAGGGCCTGCACCCACGTCATCGACTCGCCCACGCACATCCTCCAGTCCCGAATCGTCGGCTGCCGGTGGACAATTCGCCCACGCGCGACGCATTCGCCGCGAATACCGCCGGTGACCCTACAGGGCGCGGGACAACACCCGTCAGCGGAAGCACCCAACCGGGCGCGGAACCACCGCACGGGGGTCCGGACCGACACCGCGCGTGCGCCGGAACCGCGGGTCTCACCGTGCGCACCGGCACGTCCCGAACACGCAAACATGGTGGTCCAGAGGGGGATTGCGCGATTGGGCGCGGTGACCGCGCGACATCGCGGCCGAATCGATACGCGCACGGCCCGGCGAGGCATAGCGGGGCGGACGGGACATGTGCGCTTAGGCTGACGCGTGTGACGAAAGTGCATGCGCGGTGATGGAACAGCGGACGGTGGGGCGCAGCGGGCTCCGAGTTTCCCGGCTCGGACTGGCCACCCACACCTGGGGCCGGGAGACCGACGCCGAGGACGCGGCAGCGCAATTGGCCGCCTTCGCCGAAGCGGGCGGCACCCTGGTGGACACCTCCCCCGCGTACTGCGACGGTGCCGCGCAACGCATCCTGGGACCCCTGCTCGCCGAGATCGGGCGCGAGGATCTGGTGTTGAGCGTGTGCTCGGGACAGCGTGCGGTGCATACCGATCCGGCCGCCGGACCCGCCACCATTCGCTGGAGCGTGGACGCCTCGCGCCGCACCATGATGCGCCAGCTCGATCAGACCCTGCGCGTGCTGGGCACCGATCACCTGGACCTGTGGACCGTGGCCGCCTGGGATCCGCACACACCCCTGGAAGAGGTCGCGGGCACCCTCGAATACGCCGTCCGCACCGGACGCGTGCGCTACGCCGGTGTGCGCGGCTATGACGGCTGGCAGCTGGCCACCCTGGCCGCGGCCGCGCCGCTGACCGCCGCGCAAACCCCGTACTCGCTGCTCGCGCGCGGTGTGGAACACGAATTCGTTCCCGCCGCACAGCATCACGGCCTCGGCATCATCGCCACCGCGCCACTGGCCGGAGGCATCCTGACCGGCAAATACCGCGACGGCGTGCCCGCGGATTCACGCGGCGCGGACGAGGCCACCGCGGCGGAGATCAACGCCAGCCTCGACGATCGCGCGGTGCGCGTGGTCGATGCGGTGGTGACCGCCGCGGACGGGCTGGGCACCTCGCCATTGGCGGTGGCGCTGGCGTGGATTCGCGATCAGCCCGGTGTGGCGAGCATGGTCGTGGGCGCCCGCGATATCGGCCAGCTCACCGGTGTGCTCGCCGCCGAGACCCTGGAGCTGCCGCGCGCCATCACCGCCGCACTCGGCGATGTCAGTGCGCGCACCGAATGAGCGCTGGAAATGAGCGATGGCTAGCCTTACCTGCATGAGGTGTCTCGCGAATGCCCGATCAGCGGTCCTGATGCGCACCGTCGCCGCCGTGCTC
Organism: Nocardia sp. NPDC052001; assembly: GCF_040680615.1. Lineage (NCBI taxonomy): Bacteria > Bacillati > Actinomycetota > Actinomycetes > Mycobacteriales > Nocardiaceae > Nocardia > Nocardia sp. NPDC052001. The sequence continues at coordinate 842,367 of NZ_JBFAXC010000002.1, forward strand.
GGTGCCGGTCTGCTCATCGGCGCCACCGCCTGCACCAGCACATCGAATACGCCGGCGGCCGGTCAACAGGGACCGGCCACCGCGACCGTCGGTGATGCCAACCCGGTGCCGATCGGCCCCGAACCCACCCCGACCCTGCCGGTCACCGTGCACAGCTACGACGGCGGTGAGGTGACCGTCACCGACTCCAGCCGCATCATCGCGGTCGATCGTTCGGGCACCTTCGCCCAGACCGTGTACGCGCTCGGCATGGGCTCGAAACTGGTGGGCCGCTCCACCTCCGCGGACTTCCCCGCGGTCAAGGACGTCGCCAACGTCGCGGGCGGTTCGGGCTCGATGAACGTGGAAGCCATTGCCGCACTGCGGCCTTCGGTGCTGCTCACCGACAGCACCAGCGCCACCCCGGTCATGCGCGATCAGCTCAAAGCACTGGGCATCACCACGGTGTACCTGGATCCGCAGCGCACCATCGACGGGGTGGGCCCGCAGATCCAGGCCGTGGCCGATGCGCTCGGCGTCCCCGAGGCCGGGCGCAAACTCGCCCAGCGCACCAAGGATGAAATCGCCGCGGCCACCGCGACGGTCCCGGCGCAGGATACGAAACCGCGTATCGCGTTCCTGTACCTGCGCAGCACCGCCATCACCATGATCGCCGGACCCGGATCGGGCGCGGACTCGCTCATCGCGTCCCTGGGCGCGACGGACGCCGGCACCGCCTCGGGCATCAAGGAACCGTTCATCCCGATCACCAGCGAAGCCCTCATCGCGGCCGCCCCCGACGTGCTCATCGTCATGACCGACGGGCTGGCCTCGGTCGGCGGCATCGACGGCCTGGCCAAGGTCCCCGGCATCGCCCAAACCCCCGCCGGAAAGAACAAGCGCGTGGTCGACATGTCCGACGCGGTCGTCCTGAGCTTCGGACCCAACACCGGCCGCGTCGTCGCCGCCCTGGTCAAGGCCGTCTACGGCGAAAAGACGGCATGACCAACCCCGCTCACCCCGACGCACAGGACAGAACCGTGCCCCCGGCGCACTCCCCCGACCCCTCGAATGAGGCTGTCCCAGCACCGGATTCCGCGACCGGTTCCGGCCCGGCCGCCGAGGCCGAGACGACCGGGAACGCCTCGGGCGAGCGCGAATCAGCCGCCACACCTCGAACCGAGGCGCACGCCAACGGTTTCGGATCGGGACCCGCCGCGCGCGATGCCGATGTGCGGTCGGTGCCGGATTTGAACGCCGAAGTGGATTCGATAGGCGGACACGGCAAGTCGCGGCGGAGTTCGACCTCGCGCACCACGCTCATCTTCGCCGGATCGCTGCTCGCGCTGGTGCTGCTGGCGTTGATCTCCGCGGCCGTGGGACAGGTGCCCACGACACCCCTGGAAGTCGCGGGCAGCTTCCTGCATCGCATCGGGCTGGACTGGGGTCCGATGCCCGAACATCCCGCGGGCGATGTCACGTTGTGGGAAGTGCGATTCCCGCGCGTGGTGATGGCCATGCTCGTCGGTGCGGCATTGGCCACCGCCGGTGCGCTGTTGCAGGGTGTGTTCGCCAATCCGCTGGCCGAACCCGGCGTCATCGGTGTCTCGGCGGGTGCGGCGGTCGGTGCGGGCACGGTCATCGTGGTCGGCGGGGCGTTCGTGGCGTCCTGGTCGGTGGCGGCGGGCGCGTTCGTGGCCGGACTGCTCACCACGCTGCTGGTGTATGTGCTCTCGCGGTCGAACGGGCGCACCGAAGTGGTGACGCTGGTGCTGACCGGTGTGGCCATCAACGCCTTCGCGGGCGGACTGATCTCGTTCCTGCTGTTCAGCGCCTCACCGGCGGCGCGCGATCAGATCGTGTTCTGGCAGATGGGCAGTCTCAACGGGGCCACCTGGGAATCGGTGTACGTGGTCGCGCCGCTGACCGCGCTCGGCGTGGCCGCCGCGATCCTGATGGCCCCGCGCCTGGATCTGCTGGCCCTGGGTGAATCCGCCGCCCGGCATCTGGGCGTGGACGTGGAACGCCTGCGCCGCAATGTGATCGTGGTGGTCGCGGTGCTGGCCACCGCGGGGGTGGCGTTCACCGGCATCATCCTGTTCGTCGGATTGATCGTGCCGCATCTGGTGCGCATGCTCGTCGGTCCCGGCCATCGCGTGCTCATCCCGCTCTCGGCGATCGTGGGCGCGGTGGTGCTGGTGGCGGCCGATATCGGTTCGCGCGCCCTGGTGCACAACGCGGATCTGCCGCTGGGCATGCTCACCTCGCTGGTGGGCGGGCCGTTCTTCTTCTGGCTGCTGCGGCGTACCCGCGCCCGTTCGGGAGGCTGGGCGTGAGCACCGTATTGCGAAGCATCACCGGGGTTTTCGCGCGCACCCACGAGCTGCCCGAGACCCCGAAAATCGGCGCGGTCACCCTGCGCGCTCGCGGGGTCGGACTGGTCCGCAACGGCGGCAACCGCGTCCTGGACGGTGTCGATTTCGAGGTCATCGCCGGGCAGATCGTGGCCCTGGTCGGTCCCAACGGCGCGGGCAAATCCACGCTGCTGGCCGCGCTCGCGGGTGAACTCGACCCGACCGAGGGCACCGTCGAACTCGACGGCAAACCACTCGGCGACTGGGCGCACCTGGATATGGCTCGCCGCCGCGCGGTACTCCCGCAGAACCACACCGTCGGATTCCCGTTCACCGCACGCGAAGTCGTCGCCATGGGCCGCGCGCCCTGGGCGCGCACCGACCGTCAGGACGCCGATGAGCGGTACATCGCCGACGCCTTGGCCGCCACCGATGTGAAACACCTTGCCGGACGGCCCTTCCCGGCCCTGTCCGGTGGTGAACGCGCCCGCGTCGCCCTGGCCCGCGTGCTGGCCCAGGACACCGCGACACTGCTGCTGGACGAGCCCACGGCCGCGCTGGATCTGGGTCATCAGGAACAGGTCCTGCACCTGGCGCGCGAACGAGCCACCGCCGGAGCGGCCGTCGTGGTCGTGCTGCACGATCTCGGTGTCGCCGCCGCCTACGCCGACCGGGTCGCGGTCCTGGACTCCGGTCGCATCGCCGCCGACGGCCCGCCCCGCGAGGTGCTGACCACCGAACTGCTCACCCGCGTCTACAAGCATCCGGTCGACGTGTTCGACCATCCGGCCACCGGTGCACAACTGGTGCTGCCGGTGCGCGGGAAGCCCTGACCACGGATCAACGCGACTTACCCGAAACCGGCGACAGCACCGCCCGGAAATACTACGATAAGTAGTACTACTCGGCCGCGCACCATCGCACCCCTGGATGTCGCCATGCTCGAAACATCTGCCCCCGTCGCCACCTCCCTCCAATTACGCTGGGCCACCGTCATATTCGCGGTGGCACTGGCGACCCACGGCGCGGACCACCTGCGCCGCGGCATGAACACCGTCTCGATGACCGTCATGGTCCTGGGCTTCACGCAATCGGCGATCGCGCTGATCACCATCGCCCTGGTCTTCACCGGCCACCGCTGGGCCCCGCTCTTCGCGATCGGCATCGGCTTCGCCAGCGCCATCGGCTTCACCCTGGTACACGTGTTCCCCGACTGGTTCGGCCCCTTCAGCGACAGCTTCATCAACCCGCCCGCCAGCGCCAAGGTGAACGGCTTCTCCTGGTTCGCCGCCCTCTTCGAAATCGCCGCCGATCTGGCGATCGGTATCGCGGGCCTGCGGGCGCGCCGCCTGTGGTGACACTCGCCTCGAATTAGCTGGACGGTCGCCCAGCTTCTGTTAGGCTGAGCGGCGTCCGAATTCCGCACCTTCGTGTGCCACGAGAACCAGGGAGTGATGTTGATGACCGCGCGCATGGCCGTTGCCGCCAGCCGGATCACCGCATCCCCCGCGGCGACGGCCTGACCCGTTCCCGCCATCCCGCTCGCGCCTGACGCGCGGCGGTTCCTCGTACACGAAAGGGTCTGTGCCCCATGAGCACACGCCACTCCTGGACCATCCGTACCGAAAACAGCGCGGACATCGCCCGCGTGCACGCCATCAACGCCGCGGCCTTCGACACCCCCGCCGAGGCCGAACTGGTCGACCAACTGCGTACCGACTCCGCCTGGATCGACGGACTGTCCCTGGTCGCCACCGACGACACCGATACCCCGATCGCGCATATCCTGTTGACCCGCAACCACATCGGCGATACCGAGGCGGTGTGCCTGGCGCCGGTGGCCGTCCTGCCGGAGTATCAGCGCAGCGGTGCGGGCGGCGCGCTCATTCGCGCGGTATTGCGCGAAGCCGCAACGCGCGGTGAACGATTCGTCACCGTGCTCGGACATCCCGAGTACTACCCGAGGTTCGGTTTCGACCGCGCCTCCAAGTACGGCATCGCCATGGGCGTCGAGGTCCCCGATGAGGCCCTGATGGTCATGAGCCTGGACGGTTCGGAGCTGCCGCGCGGAATCATCCGCTACGCGGCACCTTTCGGCGTATAGCGAGAATCCCTGCGGAACCGCTCTCGGTTCCGCAGGGATTCCTATGCTCCGGCGGGCGGTCGCGGTGCTTCCGCGCCGCCCGCGTACACCTGACCCCACAGCAGTCGCAGCCCGGCGTTGCCCAGCCACAGCAGGAACAGCACCAGCCCGGCGATCGGATGCCAGGCGAAGCCCAGCAGCACACCGGCCGCCCCGAACCACACGATCTCCAGCACCGCGCGCTTCCAGCCACGCACCGGAATCCGGGCATCATGGGCGGCACCGAATACCGCCCACACCGCAACGAACACCGCGACCGCGCCGAACGCGGCCACCACGCGCACGATCGTCGGCACATCGAGGCTGAAACCCCACGCGATGGCCGCACCCAGCACACACAGTTCCAGCAGGAACATCAGCAGCAGGTTCGCGCCCTTGACCACACTCAACGCCACACCAGTTTCAGCACAGCCGGGGTGAGCAGCATACGAATCACCGTGGCGTCCAACAGCAATGCCGCGATCATGCCGTACGCGATGTACTTCATCAGCACCAGATCGGAGAAGCCGAAGGCGCCGGTCACCACGATGAGAATAGCCGCGGCCGAGGTGATCACGCCGCCCGTGTGCGCGATGCCGTACCGGATGGCCTCGGCCGGTTCCGCGCCGTCCGCACGCGCCTCGGCCATGCGCGATTGCAGGAACACCTCATAGTCGGTGGACAGCCCGAACAGCACCGTCACGATCAACACCAGCACCGCGAACATGAGCGGTCCGGGCGTGAAATCGAACAGCCCCGCCCCGTGCCCCTCGACGAAGATCCAGGTCAGGATGCCCAGGGTCGCACCGAGCGAGAGTGCGCTCATCACCACGGCTTTGATCGCCAGCACCAGCGACCGGAACGCCGCGTACATCAGCGCCAGCGCCGCGCTGATCAGAATCGCCGCCAGCAGCGGCAGCCCCTTGATCAATCCGAGAATGCTGTCGCGTTCGAGCGCGGGCACCCCGGCGACCATGACCTGCACCCCGGGCGGTGTGTCGATCCCGCGCAATGCCGACATCACCGTATCGGCGTCCCGCTTATCGGCCAGCCCACTGCCCAGCACCGTCACCGCGTCCTTGGTCGGTGCGACCGGATCGAACGGCCCGGTCATATGCGCGGCGCTGACCTGATTGGCCGCATAGCGAATATCGCTGAGCTGCTGCGGATTCGCGCCCACCACCACAAGTTTGAGCGGTTCGGTGCGGAACTGCGGGAACATGCGATCGAAATCCTGCTGGGCGACCCGGGCCGGATTGTCCGAGGCCAGATAGCGTTCGCTGAGCCCGCCGAACTCGATGCCGCGGAACGGCAGGATCAACGCCAGCAGCATGAGCACGATCGGCGCGATCACCAGCCACGGTTTGCGCATCGCGAAAGTGGCCAGGCGCGAGAAGAATCCGGCGTCGATCTGCTCGGCGGTGCGAATGCTCGCCAGGCGATGCCAGCCCCACAGATCGATGCGCCGCCCCACGATGCTCAACATCGCGGGCAGCGCGGTCACCGACAGCACCGCCGCCAGCAGCACCGCGCTGATACCGCCGAGCGGCACCGAGCGCAGCACCCCGTTCGGGTAGATGAACAGCGCGCCCAAACTCACCGCGATGATCGCCGCCGAGAACAGCACCGTGCGCCCGGCGGTGGCCACGGTGCGCGCGGTCGCCTCCTCCACGGTGCGCCCGGCGGCCAGCTCCTCCCGGAATCGGGTGACCGCGAACAAGCCGTAGTCGATCGCCAGGCCCAGACTCACCAAGGTGACCACGGCCGAGGCGAAGACGTTCACCTGGATGTGATCGGTGAGCATGCGCATGATGCCCTGGGTGCCCAGAATCGTCATCCCGCCGATGAGCACCGGCAACAGCGCGCCCACCACGCCGCCGAAGACGAAGTACAGCAGGATCGCCACGATCGGCAGCGCGATCAGCTCCGCGCGATGGATATCGTTCTGCATGCCGGTGTTGATGCCCTCGACCACCGGTTGCATACCCGCCAGTTGCACGGTGGTGCCGCCCGGTCCGGAACCCGGTGCGCCGGCGTGGAATTCGTTCTTCACGGCCATGTAGTTGTTGACCGTGTCGGTGCCGCCGTCACCGCGCAATCCGATACTGGCGAAGGCGTGCGTGCGCGAGGCGTCGGCGAACTGACCCATGAGCGCGCCGTCCCAATACGAGTCGATCTTGAGGATCTGCTCGGAATGTTTGGCGCGCAATCGATTCAGCTCATCGGTGACCGCCGAGCGCATCGGTTCGTCATCGAGGGTGTGCCCGGGCGGGGCGGTGTAGACCACGATCAGATCGCTGTCGGTATCGCGCCCGAAGGTGGAATCGGCGAGTTTGGAGGCGGCGACGGATTCACTGGATTCGTCGAACCAGCCCTCCTGGGTCAGGTGATCACCCAGATCGCGGCCGTAGAACCCCGACGCGAGCACGATCAACCCGAATACCGCGAATACCAGATACCGGTGCCGGTACACCAAACGCCCCCACCGCAGCGCGAGCGGAGAGTGCACCGGTGCTGTGCCGATCATGATCCGGGGTGCGCGCTCTCCGGTCTTACCGACCATCAGCCGCAGGCCGCGGTGCGATAGTCGGCCGAGCGCAGAATGCCGCACAGATCGGTGCGCGAGATCTTCCAGCGCCCGTCCTTGTTCACGAAATGCACCACCGTGGTGCGCACATTGGAGCCGGTGCCGTCCTTGTCCAAGCTCAGCGTCGCGGTCAGGGTGCCGTCATGATTGTCGAACACCGGATCCTTGACCCCGTACACCGCGCGCGGATTGTCCTGCAGCGCTTTGTACATATCCGGAATGGCGTCCTTGAACGCCTCACCGTCCTCGATCAGGGCGGTGCGATCGGCATCGGGCAGTGCCGGATCCAATGCCGCCTTGATCTGCGCGTCCAGTTCGGCGGCGGTCGGCAGCGGCGGCCGGTTCGCGCTCGAGACGGCCGCGGCCTGGGAGGACGAGCTCAGTGCGGCATAGGCCGAGGAGCGCGCCGCCGCCACCGACGATTCGTCATCGGAGCCGCCGCACGCGCTGACGGTGAGGCCGAGGACGGTGATGATCAGTGCTGCTGCGGCCGGTCGTCGAAAAGCCATCAACTTCCTCATGCTCGAACTGCGGTTACTTGCCCACAGTCAATCATGCGAACCTGTGGAACCTGACTCGCGCGTCACATGTGCGCGGCCGAGTGTCCGAGCTCATGACCGCGTCCGGGCGCGCGGGTCTCAGATTCCGTCGAGTACCGCGCCGAGGCGGCCCAAGAGCGCTCGGACCGTGCCGGCTTCCAGGGGCTGCACCGCGGGCACCGGGACCGCTTCGGGGATGAGATCGCGGACCAGGGCGATGATGCTGCGCTCATCGTCGAGATCGATATCGGTGACCCGGGCCACGGCCACGGCCACCACATCCTCGGCGGCGGGCACATCGGTATCGAGGTCGGGGCGGTAGATCTCCAGGGTGAGTGTGGACCGCACCGTACGGAACGCGAACGAGCGCCCGTCACCGGTGACGCCGAACCCGTGCGCGTACCGACCCACGGTGATGTCCTCGACGGCGAAACCGGGCTCCGGTATGCCCGAGGTGTGGTCGGTTACCAACGAATCTCCCCTGCCAGCGCCCACTATTACCTTCCACGGTAACCGTTGCCCCCGACACGCTCTCCCAAACCCCATGTCACGTCATATGACTCGGCGCGTATGCCGCGCGCCCGCGAAATGTGTGCCCCGTCATGTAGCGCATGACGGCGCGCCGTGAACCAAGACCCCGCCCACCGGGCGTGGTCGGGCAACATGGTCATATTGGAGAGCACGCATACGTTTTGTCGGTCAGGTAAGGAGTTCGCTGCATGCGCCGTCGCGGCTGGATCGAGTCGGCCCTCGCGGGTGCGGCCGTGCTGACCCTGCTGGCCGGATGTTCCTCCAGCGACGACGGTGGCGACAAACCCACCATCGAACCCGCCACGCCCGCCGCGGCTCCCGTGGCCGCCGCCGCGCCGACCGGTGAGGTGACCCCGTTCGCCGCGGTCGCAGCGCTGCTGGCCGAACCGTCCACCGGAATCCTGGCCGTGCTCTCCGATGCGGGAAAGGCGCTCTCGCTCATCGACAAGAGCGGAACCCGCGCGGTGCCGCTGCCCGGTCCGGCCGCCGCGCTGGCCGCCGGTAAGCCCGGGGAAATCCTGATCGCGGTGCCCGGCAAGGTACTTCGCCTCGACGCGGCCACCGCCAAGGTCACCGAGATCGCCGTGGACGGGGACGTGCGCTCGGTCGCGCTGCGCGCCGACGGTGATCTGGTCGCCGGGCTCGCCAAGGGCAAGGTGCTCATCCTGGCCCCCGATGGCGCTGTGCGCGAGAGCATTTCGGGCCTGGCCTCGGCCGATGCCATCGACACCAGCACCGACACCATCGTGGTGCTGGACCGCCGCCAGAGCGCGCTGACCGAGCTGAACCTGCCCGACAAACGCCTCGGATTGACCCTGCGCACCGGTGACGGAGCCACGAATCTGATCGGCGATCACTTCGGCCGGCGCATCGTCACCGACACCGCCGGAGCAGAACTGCTGGTCTACACCGCCGATCCTTTGGTCCTGCGCCAGCGTTTCCCGGTAGGCTCTTCGCCCTACGCACTCGCCTACGATCAGCGGTCCGAGACCGTGTGGGTGACGCTGACAGGCAGTAACCAAGTCGTCGGTTACGACCTGTCGACGGGTATACCGGTAGAGGTGGGGCGCTACCCGACGGTGCGCCAGCCCAATACGGTGACCGTCGACGCTCGCACCGGTGACCTGTTCGTGGGATCCGCGACCGGTGACGGTCTGCAGCGGATCAGCGCGGACCAGCGGAAGAGAGGGCAGTGATGGCTCGGGCCTCACGATCAGCGCATAATTCGCGCGCACTACCGGCCGGCTGGGAGGAAACCAGCGACGAGTACGAATACGTGCCGTTGCGACTACCCCCGGAAATGAATCGCGTGACCGCCTCCATGCGCCTGGCCATTCAGGCCGAATACGGCGGCTGGGAGTTGTCGCGGGTGCGCGCCTACACCGACGGCAGCCGTCGCGTGCTGCTGCGCCGCCGCAAGAGTTCCCTGCTATCCCCGACACCCGAGGCGGTGATGTAACCCGCATGTCTGAGCGCCTGTACGCCCTGCTGTTGAAGGTGATGTTCCTGCTCCCCCCGGAGCGTATTCATCATCTCGCATTCGGTGCGATCAAACTGGCCACCCGGTTCGCCCCGGGCCGCTGGATCACCTCGAAACTGCTTGTCGCCGATGATCCGGTGCTGGCCACGCGCGCGTTCGGGATCGATTTCCCGGCCCCGCTCGGGCTGGCCGCCGGGTTCGACAAGGATGCCGAGGGCGCCGACGCGTGGGGGCCGCTGGGCTTCGGCTACGCCGAGATCGGCACCGTGACCGCACAGGCGCAGCCGGGCAATCCCGCGCCGCGCCTGTTCCGGTTGCCCGCGGACCGGGCGCTGATCAATCGGATGGGTTTCAACAATCACGGTGCGGCACAGGCGGCTGCGCATCTGTCGCGGCGGCGTGCGGGCGGGATTCCGATCGGGGCGAATATCGGCAAGACCAAGGTGGTCGAGGCCGCCGACGCCGCCGCCGATTACGCCAGCAGTGCGCGCCTGCTCGGGCCGCTCGCGGATTTCGTTGTGGTGAACGTGAGTTCGCCCAATACGCCCGGTCTGCGCGATCTGCAGGCGGTGGCATCGCTGCGGCCGCTGTTGCAGGCGGTGCTCGATACGGTGTCGGTGCCGGTGCTGGTCAAGATCGCGCCGGATCTGTCCGATGAGGATATCGACGCGGTCGCCGATCTGGCCGTGGAGTTGGGGCTGGCCGGAATCGTGGCCACCAACACCACGATTCGCCGCGACGGGCTCAACACTCCCGCCGATGCGGTGGCGGCGCTGGGTGCGGGCGGGCTGTCCGGTCCGCCGGTGGCCGATCGCTCGCTCGAGGTGCTGCGCCGGTTGTACGCGCGGGTCGGCGATCAGCTGGTGCTGATCTCGGTCGGCGGTATCGAGACCGCCGAACAGGCGTGGGAGCGGATTCTCGCGGGCGCCACCCTGTTGCAGGGCTACACCGGATTCATCTACGGCGGGCCGTTCTGGGCGCGGCGCATACACCGCGGGCTCGCGGTCAAACTGCGCGCGCACGGATACTCCAGCCTGGGGCAGGCCGTGGGCGCGGGGCATACCGCTCGCGCCTGAGTGGGTTTCTTGCGCTGACTGCGACTTTGCAGTCGGCGCAATGACTTTCGGCAACAGCCTTCGGTGGCAACGACTTTCGGTGCGGCGACGCGCTCCGGGTCAGGACGCCGGGACGTCGTGCGCGTACGTCGTCAGGCCCACAGGTGCTGTGAGCGCGCGCCGGAGGCGGCGGGGGCCAGCGTGCCCGGCGGCAGTGTTCCCACATACCAGCCGCGCAGGAACGGTTCGGGCAGTGCGGCATCGGTCTCGTACGGGACCAGGGTGTCGTGATGCATGCGTTCGGCCATGCGCTGGGCGAGCATGACCACCGCGTGCTCGACCAGAATGCCGAGCCGGGACGCGCGCTCGGCGGCTTCGGAATGGGCGGCGTCATCGAAAACGATCTCCGGATCGGACAGGATTTCGTCCAATTCCATTCCCGCGTGCGCTTGTGCGCGGGTCAATCGCTGTTCCGGTAACCAGCTCAGCGACCACGCGTCCTCATCGCGGGCGCGTCGTGCGAATTCGGGGGTGATGTCGCTCGTCATCTCCCGATGGCTGATATCGATTGTCACTGCTGGGTCCTCCCTGAGCTGTTTGCATCCTCATCGAACACCGGGCGGTCGGTATTTCACCATTTCCCAACGCCGCCCGTTCTGTCGGGAAATTCAGTGTTCTCTCCTCCCCTGCAATACCTGCTGTACCTCTTCCACCGGCATGCCCAATTCGTCCGCGTTGACGATCGCCCGCGCCGCCAGAATCACATCGCGGCGATAGTGCTGCCCGGAAAAGATCTCCGCCAACTCCATCCCGGCCAATGCCTGCCCGCGCGACCAATCGATGCGGCAACCAAGTCAACCGCCAGTCCAACTCCCAGCCATCGGCCACCCGATGCGCTGCCTCGCCGGTGAGGTCACTGGTCATCTGCCAGTCGGAGTAGTAGATCGTCACGGTCTCCCCCGCTCCATCATCCGCTGATGCAGCACCGCCATGACGTGTTTCACGCTGGTTCCCAGTTCCCTCGCAAGAACCTCCGCCCGAGCCCCCGGCTCTTCGGGCGAACTACACAATTCCGCGAGCTCCATCCCGGCCTGCGCCTGCTCCAGCGTGAACAACCGCTCGGGCCACCAACTCAACTCCCACGCGGGCTCGGCCCGATCGTTGCGCCGCCGCGCCCATTCGGGGCACGCGCTACTGGTGATCGATCGACTGCTCTCGTACATCACGACGGTTCTCCAAAGGTGAAGCGCCGCCGCCGCGGGATCCGTTTTCCGGAATGCCCGAGACCGGCTGATCGCATCGCGATGATCAGCCGGTGCTGTCGCTGCCAACGAATTTTAGGTACACGGATCGAGCGGGCGACGGCGGAACAGGGTGGGGTCTGTGCTGAATCGGCGAATCCGCCTACCGCACAGCGACTTCACCGTCCTGCTCCGTCTCGGGCTCGCCGGCCGCCGCCCGCGTCCCCCGCCGAAACCGCCAAATCAGTGGAATCACTCCCAACACCGAGACCTCCCAAACCGTCTGGTGCAGGCTTTCTTTCGCCTAGACTGAGAATGGCATTTGCCGACCGATCCCGGCAATTGCCGATGCACCAAGGGAATTGACGGTTCTTCTGTTCAATAAACCTGACCTCCGGTACGTGGAGGACGAATGACAAGGAACAACCCCCAGCGCCGCACCGACTCCGAGTCGGCTCCCCAGGACCTGGTCATGGTCGCGGTGCGCGGGATTCTCACCCGCCTGCGCACCAGATCCGGTTTGAACGCGGATCGGCTGGCCAGCACCGAAATCGATGCGACCGTCCTGTTCGAGCTCAGCGTCGTGCGCAGGTACATCCACCTGAGCCGGAGCTATGCGCGCTTGCGGTCACAGTCCAGGGAGGTGGCGCTGCCGAAGGTCGTCGGCCATATCGCCCGCAGACTACCGCCTACGCAACGACTGATAGTCGACGCGGAGTTGGTCCTCGGGCTGTTCGGTGAGCACCCCCCGGATGGTCTTGATCTCGCACAGCTTTACGGACCCGATCTCGGCGAGCGCCGCGGCTATCTGATTCAGGAGTGGTACGCGCTGCATGGCGCTCTCGATGTTCTGGAGCCGCCGTCCGCGCCCAGTGTGCGCGCGCTGCGGGACGCGCCGGAGGAGCAAGCGTTCACCGCGCTCGCCGAGCTATTGACGATGGGTTCCGATCTGGATGTCGTCGGTATGGTCAAAGCCGATGCCGGACACGATGAGTCGGAGGTTACCCGCGCGACGGTGACCATCCTCGGCGATGCGGCCATCGATCAGATCAACGTGGTCGAAGCGATGCCCGAATTCGGGGCCTCCGCATGGGGAGACTTCCGGCGTCATCCGGGTGGAAAGGGTCTCAATCGTGCTGTCGCACTTGCTCGCCTGGGTCTTGATTCCCGGCTGATCGCGGCGATCGGAGCAGATGGGGACGGCCGCACGATCGAGGACTACCTCGAGCGCGAAGGCGTCGACACCAGCCTTCTCAAGGTCATTGCCGGGGCGCGCACGCCGATAGCGACGGTGATCGCCCTGCTGACCGGAGAGTCCACGTCCATTGCCTTCAGGCAGGGCAGGTTGGCGCTGACCGCGGTCGACTTGAGCAGTACCGCAATTCGTGAAGCCTTGACGGGGTCGGATGCCACGGTCGTGACATTCGAGCAGCCGATCGATGTCGTGGCGCAGGTCATGGCGATCGTCGAACTCGCTACACCGCGCCCGTGGTTGGTCGTGAGCGCGTCACCGCCCACTGTGCTTCCTGGTCATCTGCATCGACACCTCGGATCAGTTGACTATCTGGTGGGAAATTCGGAGGAAATCGCTTCGACCTGGCCCGGTAGTACGTGCGTGGACTCCACCGATCGGTTGTTGCGGCGTGGGGTCGGGGCGGTGTGTATCGTCGACGGCTCCGGATGCACCGTGCGAACGATGAACGACGAACTACGTGTGGCGCATCCTCGATCACGCGACAGTTCGGCGGGGTCGTCCTCGGCTTTCTCTGCCGCCCTGATCTACCGCCTCACCATGATGAAGCGCCCTGCCGAGAACGTCGACTTCCAATGGGCGACCGCGGCGATCTCCGCACGTGATCCGGTACTCGATATTCCGGAATCGATGCCGTCCGTCTCGGAAATCGACTCATACTTCGACAGCGGTAACCTGAATGGACTCAATGTGATTGGTGAGGAGCCGGGTCGGCCCAACCGCAACTGATGAGAGCGGAGCACTCGCCAGGCTGCTCGCAACTCGACCGGGTCGCGCCGGTGTTGGGAGCAAGCGATGCCGCCAGACGATATCGGCCCGATCCTGCTGACCCCGGTGGGCGCGCAGCGCTATGTAATCCGCAAGCGTCACCCGATGTTGGTGCGGGACTGGGAGATTGGGCCGCATGGCAGGTTCGGGTCGGCGTCCGTCATCGGTCCCGATCTGCTCGACAATTGCCTGGTTCGCATTCATTCACGCTGTCTGCATGGAGAAGTGCTCCGGTCCGACGATTGCGATTGTGGCAGCGAACTCGAAATGGCGCTGGACTTGATCCAGGACGCGGACGCCGGTGTTCTGATCTACCTGGAGCAGGAGGGCAGGGGTGCGGGTCTGATCGCGAAGGCGCGGGCCTATCAGCACGGTGAACGGACCGGTGACAACACCTATGCCAGCTATCGTGCGCTCGGCTTACCGCCCGATTCGCGCACCTATGAGCACGCCGTAGCGGCGCTGCTCGAGTTCGGCCTCCGCTCCTTGCGACTGCTTACCAATAATCCGGAGAAAACGGCCGCGGCACGGGCGGCTGGGTTGGTGGTGACGCAGGTGCCCTTGCATACCCCGCCGCGCAGCGAACGCGCGCGCCTTTATCTCGAAGCGAAAAGACAATACGGCCACCACCTTCCGACCTACCCCCGCTGGAGGTTGCGATTGCGCGGGCTGCGCGATCGTCAGTAGCTCGGCAATAGCTGCTGGCATGAATTTCTGTTCGGCAATCGCCGGGGCATTCGGTCCGGTCGAGCGCCATGCTCCATGTCTTCGGGTCCACCGGGGCTGTGCGGTAACGGTTTCGCGTGCGGTGGGGCTTCGGGGCGACACGTGCTGACGGATTGATTGCCATTCGGATGCGAGTGGCCCTGCCTGCCTGTACCGTGTCGTCCGAGCCGTGATCGGCGCCTTCGGCGCCGGTACATGGACCACTCCTGTGCCTCCCGCATCACGATGGCGGGAGGCATCGTCGTGTCCACGGACTCCGGGCCCAGCCGACTACTACTGGGCGAAAGACAGTCGGTGTGGCGGACTTTCCGCTCCTGGATGCAGACAAGGCGGTCATGTGAGCGTTGATGTGGGCGATTTGTCGGGTCGGATCGATGTCGCCACCCCGTGCGCGGCCAACCTCGCCGGACACGCTGCTCTACCCGAGATGAAAGTCGATTGGGAACAGATCGAGCGCACCCGGCACCGGATGACGCGCAAGGGCGCGGAGATGACGGTGCGAGTGCTGGATGTTCCCGGTGACGGCGGCGGCAAAGCCATCATCGTCGGTGACGCCGAGCGCAGCATCAACCCCTTGGTACGGATCCATTCGCGCTGCCTGTACGGCGATGCGCTGCAATCGGATGACTGCGACTGCGGTCCGGAACTGAGTAAGTCGATGGATGCCATCCAGCGGGAGGGCTCGGGTGTGCTCTTCTATCTCGAGCAGGAGGGGCGCGGAGCCGGACTCGAGGTCAAGGCGATGGGTCTGCGGCTGACCCAGTCGCTGGGAATAACCACTTTCGACGCCTATCACGAACTCGGGTATCCGGACGATCTGCGGCGATTCGACCATGTCGCGCAATCCCTGCTCGACGATCTCGAATTGAAGTCGATACGCCTGCTGACTAACAACCCTGATAAAGAGTCGGCCCTGACCGAACATCGAATCGAGGTCGACCGGGTGCCGTTGCGCACCGTCCCGCGCAGTGTCCGATCACGAAAGTATCTGGAAGAGAAGCGCGTTCACCGTGGGCATGCGCTTCCGCCGCGGTGGGCGTGGGTCTGTGGCATTTGGGCGAAACGCCTGGGTGTGGCCGTCACGACCCTCAGCGTCGTCGGCGCGTGGGCACTGGATATACGTGAACTGGTGATCACCAGCCACCTGCTGATGATCACCACCTTCATTCTGAATCACCCCGCCAACGCCAACGCCAGGTTTCGGGTCCGCGCGATGCTGCGGTGCCTGGGCATGCTTCGGAGATAATGGCCGAAGGTCCGCAGATGAGCCGGGGTGGTCGTGGAAGAGCTTCAGGCGACAGCACATTCGCTCGCGCGCAAGGGTCGGGAACTGCGCGTGCAAGTGATGGAACTCCGTGATGACGGCGCACGCGATGACCCACTCTCGATCCTCGGGCATGTGCTGGTCTTCGGAAGTCCTGGTTCGGGGTGTTTGGTGCGGATCCACTCGCGCTGTTTGTACGGCGATGCGCTGCGGTCCGATGACTGCGATTGCGGTCCCAAGCTCGATCTGGCCATAGACATGATTCAAGCCGAAGGGCACGGCGTGCTCGTCTATCTGGAGCGGACCGGGCGCAGGTCCGATCTCATCGGAAAAGCGCTGGGGCTGGGGGCGCAGATCGGGGTGGATACGTTCACCAGTTATCGGATGCTCGGGCATCCGATCGATTCGCGGTCGTATGGGCATGCGGCGCGGGCGTTGTCGGGGTTGGGGCTGCGGTCGGTGCGGTTGATGACGAACAATCCGGACAAGGTGGCGGCGTTGGAGGAGGCGGGGTTCGCGGTGGTGACCGTGCCGCTGTTGACCGAGCCTCGGAGTGAGCGGGCGCGGCAGTATATGGAGGCCAAGCGGAGGTTTCGGGGGCATCGGTCGCGGGTGGGTGGGCGGCGATGGCCGGCGCGGGCGGTGCGCGGAGCCTGGGGTGCGGTCCGAAATGTCCGATTTGTTGGATCTGGGTTGTAGCGCGAGACACAGCGGTGACTTTCTGGCTAAGCTGAGTGAGCCGCGCCACAGATGAGCGTGCGGCCATCGCGTGATCGGTGGGTGTTCTCTCGGGACGTCGGGTTCGCGCAGGTCGGATGGGTGCGCGTGTGGCGGTGTAAGCGAGAGGCAATCGGAAAAGGGTTATGACGACAGACATCGGCTATCCGCACAAATCGGGCAAAACGGTCTACACGATTCCGGAGGCGTTTCAGGAGACGCTGACATTGCGTCCGGAGCAGATCGCGATCAGGACGGTGGGGGGAACCACTGAGATCAGCTGGCGAGAGTACGGGGAGCGGGTGCGCGGCATTGCCGCCGGACTGGCGGGGCTGGGCGTCGGGCACGGCGACACCGTCGGGATCATGCTGACCAACCGGCCGGAGTTCAATCTGGTCGACACCGCGGCGCTGCACCTGGGTGCGACGCCGTTCTCGATCTACAACACCAGCTCGCCCGAGCAGATCGCGCATCTGTTCACCAATGCCGAGAACAAGGTCGTCATCACCGAACCAGCGTTCCTGGACGCGGTGCGCGGAGCCGGTGTGGAGATCGAACACATTGTGCTGGTGGAGGGTTCGGCCGCGGGCACCCTGACCCTCGCCGAGGTGGAGGCCGCACCGGCCGCCGATTTCGACTTCGACGCCACCTGGCGCGCGGTCAAGGCCGAGGATCTGGCCACCCTGATCTACACCTCCGGCACCACCGGCCCGTCCAAGGGCGTGGAGCTGACCCATCGCAATGTGGTCGCCCAGATCGTCGGACTGGTCAACGGCCCGCTCGTGGTCGGCTTGGATGACCGCTCGGTGTCGTATCTGCCCGCCGCCCATGTGGCGGACCGTATTTCGGGTCACTGCGCCAACCTGTTCACCGGCGTGCAGATGACCACAGTGCCCGATCCGCGCGAGATCGCCGCCGCCCTGCCCGACGCTCGCCCCACCGCGTTCTTCGGTGTGCCGCGGGTGTGGCAGAAGATCAAGGCCGGTATCGACGCCAAGCTCGCCACCGAACCCAGCGGCGTGAAGAAGGCCCTGGCGAATTGGGCCATCGGCGTCGGCGTGGAAGCCGCGCGCGCGGACCTGTCCGGCAACGGCCGCGGCCTGCTGCTCGATGTGCAGCACAAGCTCGCCGACGCCCTGGTGCTGTCGAAACTGCGGCACACCTTGGGATTCGACGAACTCAAGGTGGCGGCCTCGGGTGCGGCGGCCATCCCGCCGGAAACCCTCGAGTACATGCTCGGACTGGGTTTCGTGGTCACCGAGGTGTGGGGCATGTCGGAGACCTCCGGCGTGGGCACCTACACCCCGCTGGACAAGCCCAAGCCGGGCACCGTGGGAATCCCCATGCAGGACACCGAGGTTCGCCTCGGGGAGGACGGTGAGTTGCTGCTGCGCGGGGCCATCGTCACGCACGGCTACCGCAAGATGGCCGATAAGACCGCCGAGGCCATCGACGCCGACGGCTGGCTGCACACCGGCGATGTGGCCACCATCGACGGTGACGGCTACATCACCATCGTGGACCGCAAGAAGGAACTCATCATCAACGAGGCGGGAAAGAACCTGTCTCCCACCAATATCGAGAACACCGTGAAGGCGGCCTCCTCGCTGGTCGGTCAGGTGGTGGCGATCGGTGACGCCAAGCCGTACATCGCCGCGCTCATCGTGCTCGATCCCGATACCGCGGTGGTGCGCGCCAAGGCCCTCGGCAGCCCGGACGCCGATCTGAAGACCTTGGCGGTGCGCCCGGAGATCCTCGACGAGATCAAGGCGGCGGTCACCACCGCCAACGCCAAACTCTCACGGGTGGAACAGATCAAGCGCTTCATCGTGCTCGACGCGGGTTGGGAGCCCGGCGGTGACGAACTCACCCCGACCCTCAAACTCAAGCGCAGCCCGATCAACACCAAGTACGCCGCCGATATCGCCGCGCTGTACACCACCCCCGCACCGGACAATGTCGTAAACCTGTCCTGAGCTGGAAAGCACTGTGGCCCCGGGTGATTCATCCGGGGCCACAGTCATGTCAGACGCGTGCGGCGGCCACTCCCGCTCGCCGCAATTGCAGCGTCATCGCCGCGCTGATCCGTTGCATCTGCTCATGACTGTGCTCGGCCGTGTCGTACTCGACCTGAATCGTGAGGCGGCCCCCGACGGTGAAAATGGTCATCTTCGGCGGCATGCCCGGGGCCATGGCGAACACCTCATCGCGCACGAACTCCAGTGTCGCGGGCAGCGAATGCGCCGGTACCCGGCCGATATTGGACAGCGCCAGGGTGGGCGGTGCGTTGAACAGCGCGGCGGTCACCGCGTCGAGTTCACGCTGGGAGGCGCGCATGAACATCGCCGGAAAACGCAGTTGCGCCGAGTCCTTCATACCCGCCGCGACGGCATGCGCCAGGTCGATCGGATCGGCATCCGCGGCCGCCGATACCGGTGTTCCGGAACCGGCCGCGCAATTGAGCAGGGTCGAGGCGGGCACCGCCGGCACCAGATCCGGGCGCAGATCCACCGCATGCCCGCACATCATCGGCAGCGTCCCGGCCTCGGGCGCGAACTCGGTCCGCACCGCCGCCATGGCCGCTCCGGCGAGCAGGCTGTTCATCGAAAACCCCTGTGCGCGTGCGGTCGCCACCAGTGCGGCGGTCTGATCGGCATCGACTTCGATGCGCCGGACCGCGAGCCTGCCGTTCGGATCTCCCCCGGCCTGCCCGTCGATCGGCAGATGCACCGGGGCGGCCGCCGGATCCATGGCCATCGCGCCCGCGCGCATCATGGCCACGAACGCGTCGACCTCGGCATCGCTGATCAGCGCCGCCAGTTGGGTGTCGACCCCGGCGGGCAACTCGTAGTTCCATTCCGGTTGCGGCAGTGGCGATCCCGTCACCCGTGCGGTGTAGCGCCGCCACATCTCGTCCAAGAGCGGGAATACCGAGCGGCCGTCGGAGATGCCGTGATGCAGCACCAATACAACCCGCGTGAACTCGCCTTCACACAGTAGTTCCGCACGGAAAAGCCCTGTGCCCCACTCCTGCCGGGTATTCACCAGGGTTCGATACGCCTGCGCGCCACCCGCGGTGATCGTGACGCTCGGCTGGAAGTTGTCATCGAGTTCGAAGCGCCGCACCCCGTCGCCGCCGCCGACAACTCGGGCGCGCAGCAGAGGATGCAGGGTGGCGAGTTCGGTGAGCGTCGCACGCAATGCCGCGGGATCGATCTCCCCGCGCACGGTGCTGCCGATGAACAGCGGCATACCGCCGATGGGCACGCTGCCCAGATGCGTGTTCTCGCCGAAGTAGCCGATCTCGAACGGGGACAGTGGGCGCTGTGTGGTCATGTGCTTCCGGCTTTCCTGCGGTGGACCTGGCGAAATCGACCATACACACGTTTCAAACATTTGTCACAAACAGGTGTTTGAAACGATTGTCACAAACGCGCTGCTAGGCTGCGCATCGTGGGAACCCGAGAAGATCTGCTCGCCGGAGCCAAGAAGTGCCTGGCCGAACGCGGCCTGGCGCGCACCACCGTGCGCGATATCGTGGCCGCCTCCGGCACCAACCTGGCCGCCATCAACTACCACTTCGGCACCCGCGACCAGCTGCTCAATCAGGCGATGCTGGAATCCACGGGCGAATCGGTGACGCGGGTGCTGACCTCCCTGCCCGATGATGCGGAGCTGGACGCGGCCGAACGCCTGAACACCTTCTGGCGCAAGCTCATCGAATCCTTCGGCACCGATCGCGCGCTGTGGTCGGCCAATGTCGAGAGCATGGCCCAGGCCCTGCACTCCCCCGAGTTGCGCACCGAAATCGGCGCCGCGCAGATCCGCGCCCGCGTAGGACTCTCGGAAGCCTTGGGCGATAACGACCCTCGCATCGGCGCGATCGTGCAGACCCTCATCGGCGGCCTGCTGGTCCAGGCTCTCATCGACCCGGACAACACCCCCACCGCCGAGGATCTCACCGCCGGAATCCAAGCCCTGGCGGCATTGTCGAACCCGAACCCCTGAATCTGCTCTACATATACGGAAAGCTGTGGCCCCGGACGAATCGCCTGGGGCCACAGTCGAATACCGTCGCGCTACTACTTCTGCTCGTGCGTGCCGATCAGGGTCGCGCGCCCGATGGCGTTGAGGAACAGGTTGAACCCCAGGTAGGCGGGCGAGGCGCTCTCATCGACCTCGAGCTTGTCCACTCCGACCGCGTGCACCACCACGAAGTACCGGTGCGGGCCGTGCCCGGCGGGCGGGAACGCGCCGGTGTACTCGTGCAGGCCCGCGTCATTGCGCAGTACGACCGCGCCCTCGGGCAGGCTGCCGCCTTTGCTGCCCTGTCCGGTCTCCAGGCTGGTGGTGGTCGCGGGGATATTGGCGACCACCCAGTGCCAGAAGCCCGAGGCGGTGGGCGCGTCCGGGTCGTACACGGTGACGGTGAAACTCTTGGTCTCCGCGGGGAATCCGGACCAGCTCAGCTGCGGGGAGATGTCCTTGCCGCCCGCACCGCCCAGCGCGCTGACCTGATCCAGGTGCAGCGGCTCACCCTCGGTGATATCGCCGGAGGTGACGGTGAATTCGGGCAGTTGCGGCAGCGGAGCGTAGGGATTGTAGGAGTAGTCGGGCACGGGCCGTCCTTTCGATCGCGGGGCTGATCAGCAGTTCAGGAGGAAGTGTTCCAGCACGCTCGCACCGAATTCCAGCGCCGCCACCGGGACGCGCTCGTCCACGCCGTGGAACAGCGCGCTGAAATCCAGGTCCGGCGGCAATTGCAGCGGTGCGAAGCCGAAGCAGCGAATTCCCAAGCGCGCGAACGCTTTCGCATCGGTGCCGCCGGAGAGCATGTAGGGCACAGTGCGGCCCTGCGGGTCGTGCGCGAGGATGGCGGCGTTCATGGCGTCGACCAGGTGACCGTCGAAAGTCGTTTCGTACGAGTCGAGTTTGGTGATCCACTCGCGTTCGACATCGGGGCCGA
Source organism: Nocardia sp. NPDC052001 (assembly GCF_040680615.1). Lineage (NCBI taxonomy): Bacteria > Bacillati > Actinomycetota > Actinomycetes > Mycobacteriales > Nocardiaceae > Nocardia > Nocardia sp. NPDC052001. The sequence goes on from NZ_JBFAXC010000002.1 coordinate 863,948, forward strand.
TGAGCGCGTCGACCTCCTTCTCGAACTCGGCCTGCCGGCCCGGCACCACGCGGCAGTCGACCACGGCCTCGGCGGTCTGCGGAATGACATTGGCCTTGTAGCCCGCCTGCAACATGGTCGGATTGGCCGTATCCCGCAGTGTCGCACCGATAATGCGCGAGATGGTGCCGAGCTTGGCGAGCTGGCCTTCGATATCCGGACTGGCCGGATCGAATTGCAGACCGGACTCCTCGGCGACCGCGGCCAGGAATTCGGCCACCGAATCCGAGACCACCAGCGGGAAGGTATGCGTGCCCAGGCGCGCCACCGCCTGCGCCAGAATGGTGACCGCGTTGTCCTCGTGCAGGAACGAGCCGTGTCCCGCGCGCGCCTTGGCGCGCAACCGCATCCAGCCCAGACCCTTCTCCGCGGTCTCGACCAGGTACAACCGCCGTTCGGTGCCATCGGGGCGCGGTACGGTGAGCGAGAATCCGCCGACCTCGCCGACCGCCTCGGTGACCCCGGCGAACAGATCGGGCCGATTATCGGCCAGCCACTGTGAACCCCAGCGCCCGCCGTTCTCCTCATCGGCCAGGAAGGCGAACACGATATCGCGCGGCGGCACCGTGCCCTCGATCTTGAACTGCCGGGCCACGGCCAGCATCATGCCGACCATATCCTTCATATCGATGGCCCCGCGACCCCACACATAGCCGTCGCGGATCGCGCCGGAGAACGGGTGCACGCTCCAGTCCTCGGCCTGTGCGGGCACCACATCGAGGTGCCCGTGCATCATGAGCGCGCCGCGGCTCGAGTCCGCGCCCTGCAACCGGGCGAACACATTGCCGCGCCCGGGCGCGCCGGATTCCACGTACTCGGTGGTGTAGCCCGCCTGATGCAGTTGATCGGCCACCCATTGCGCGCATTCGCGCTCACCCTTGGTGGTCTCGAGTTCGCCGGTATTGGAGGTGTCGAACCGGATCAGCGTGCTGACCAGGTCCACCACCTCCGAGACGGCGCGGGACGTGCGAAGTTCGCCAGTTTCGGACACGTCCCCTTTCCTACCATCTCCGCACACCCCCGCCGCCGCGCACCATCGTCTCGGACCCCGCGCCGCGCAGGTGAGGTGTATCGGGCGCGATTGAAATCAGCCCTCGCCCAACCCTTTCCCCGCGCCGGGCACTGTGCCGAGAGGTCAGCGCAATACACGCAGGGTCATGGTCAGAGTCGCCAGCAGTGATTCCAGGCGCTGATCGGCGATACGGCGCTCGAGAATCTCTGGGTCCAGGCGGGTGGCGGAGGCCCAGAGTTCGCCGATGCGAGCCTGCACGTCGACGTCGGTGGCGGCCAGCACCCACAGCAGGGGTGCCCAGAGGCGGGCGGCCTGGGCGATGGCGGGCAGCATGATCAGCGTCGAGGCATCGAGTTCGGCGAGCTGGGTGCCCGCGCGGCGGCGCACCTCGGCGGGTGTGCGGGCCAGCGGTTCCAGGACGCCGCGCCACAGTGCCAGTTCACTGCTGCCGTCGAGGGCGGCCACCAAGGTTTCGGCGGATTCGGCGACGACCGGGTTGAACGCGAGTTTGGTCAGCGCCTGCGGGCTCAATTGTCCGGCGAAACGCAGCAGGTCATCGGTGGCGCCCGCGGCCAGGAAGCTGGTGAGCAGATCCGCGATGGCCGAGGGCGGCGCGACCTCGAAGAGGATATCGCCGACCGCGGCGATGACATCGGGAGCGCAGCGCGCGAATATCGACAGCGCCGCCAGCCGCAACTCCTTGGAACCGTCGATGACGGTGCCGAGCAGCGCCGGAATGCGATCACCGGGGCCCGAGAGCAGTTGCCGCACAATGGCACTGATGCTCTCCCCGGAATAGGCGTAGGCGGCCGAGCGGATCAGCCCCTCGTCATCGGGGACGCCCTCCTCCACCGCGCGCACCAATTCCGGTGTGGCATAGGCCAGGAACGGCCCGGCGGTGATGTAGTCGCGCCGCCGCAGCAGTTCATTGACGATCGCTATCACCGGTTCGGTGGGTGCGTCATCGGCGAGCTGTCCCACGGTGCGCGGATCCAGATACGGTGCGCAGTCGGCGGCGTATTCGGTGCTGAGCCGCAGCAGCGCGTCCACGGCCTTGCGTGGATGCTGGACGCCGACGGCCCCCGCCGCGCGCCCGGTCATGGTGGGCGGCACCATGCGCTGCACAATGGGCAGTGAAATGCTGAGCGGAATGATCGGCACCAGCGAGCTGATCCGCTCGAAAACCGGTGTGTGCTGGTCGAACAGCGCCCCGGACATGCGCTGCTGCAGTTCGTTGAGCCGGTGCGCGCCGAGTCGCTCCAGATGTTCGACGCGTTCGACCGGGACGTGCAGGGTCCTTGCCAGGAGCACCAGCTGGGCGCGGGTGACCAGATCGGTCATAGGCCGCACCGGGTCGCGGGTCTTCCGCCATAGGCGAAATCGACTGTGGCAGACATGTTTCCCCGTCCTGCGGTGTCCGTGTCCGGACCCGCCGTGTTCGACCGCCCATCATAGGCGGGCAGATACGACGAAAACCGCAAACAGTGCAGACTCACAGAGCCCCGTTAGGATGCGGCCATGAGTCATCCCGCGGGGTGGTACCCCGAGAGTCCAGGATCCACCGTTTTGCGCTGGTGGGACGGTAGTCAATGGACCAATCACACCCAGCCGCAGCAACAATCGGCGCAACCGCAGCAGCAGGCGCAACCGCAGCAGAGCCAGCAAACGGGTAGCCAACAGCAGTACGGACAGCCGGATCAGCAGGGCTACGCCAAGCAGGGCCAGCAGTACGCCCAACAGGGTCAGCAGCCGCAGGGCCAGCAGTACGCCCAGCAAGGTCAGCAGTCGCAGGGGCAGCAGTATGCCCAGCAGGGACAGCAGTATTCTGGTCAGCAGTACGGTCAGCAGCCGCACCAGGGGCAATACGGTCAGCGGCAGTACCAGCAGCCCAGTGACGCGCACGCCCTGGAATTCGATATCGGCGGCGCGCACGATCCCGCCGCGATCCAGCGCCAGGTGCAGCAGCAGGCCGGCGTCGGCGCGACCCAGGCCGGTGGCGGCACCGTGTTCACCGAGCCGATCCTGGTGGTGAACCAGAAGGTCAAGCTCATCGAAATGGCCAATGAGTACGCCGTTTTCGACCAGCAGGGCCGTCAGATCGGTGCGGTGGTGGAGGTCGGGCAGAGCGCGCTCAAGAAGGCCGTGCGCTTCATGTCCAGCTATGACCAGTTCATGACGCACAAGCTGGAGATCCGCGACGGTCAGGGCCAGACGGTGCTGCGTGTGACGCGCCCGGCCAAGGTTTTCAAGTCGCGCTTCGTGATCGAGCACGGCAATGGTGCGCCGATCGGGGAGATCATCCAGGAGAACATGATCGGCAAGATCAACTTCTCCTTTGTGGTGAATGGTCAGCAAATCGGCGGGATTCGTGCAGAGAACTGGCGCGCCTGGAACTTCATGATCCACGACCACACCGGTCAGGAGGTCGCCCGCATCACCAAGACGTGGGAGGGCCTGCTCAAGAACATGTTCACCACCGCCGACAACTATGTTGTGCAGATTCACCGACAGCTGCCGCAGCCGCTGCTGTCCATGGTGGTGGCCTCGGGCCTGGCCATCGATACCGCGCTCAAACAGGATTCGCGCGGCTGGGGCTGAGTCGGTCCGCTGCCGCCCCGCGCCGTCGGCACGGCGCGTCAACCGCCTCCGGGTCGCGCGCCATTCGGTGCGCGACCCGCGTTGTTTCCGATGCGCGACGTCCGCGCATGAGCTGCACAGCCTCCTCTCATCCGGGCGCAAGCGGTACGCAAGACAGCGCAAGGGCGCGGTAATCGCGGCTCGGCACAGTGGTTCTCATGAACGAGACACGCGATGTGGTGATTGTCGGAGCCGGACCGGTCGGGCTCATGCTGGCGTGCGAGTTGCGACTGGCGGGCGTGGATGTGCTGGTGCTGGAGCGGCTCGCCGAGATGGATCCGACCCTGAAGGCGGGCGCGATCAACGTGCCCACCGCGCAGGCCCTGTACCGGCGCGGATTCCTGCCCGAGCTGATGGAACAGCATGAGGCCACCATGGCCCAATTCGCCGCGTTCCGGCGCAGCGCCGGGATCGGGGAGCCGCCCGCCGGGAAACGCTTCGTGCCCGGACACTTCGCGGGCATCCAACTCGACGGCGGCGCAATCGATCTCGACGATCCGGTCTTCGCGAACGCGGGCCCGGCCGCAGCGGCCTGGTTCATCTCCCAGCAGGGCATCGAAACGATTCTCGCGCGCCGCGCGACCGAGCTGGGCGTGGAGATCCGGCGTGAAGTAGCGGTGAGCGGATTCGAGGACGACGGTATCGGCGTCACCGTGAACACCGGTGATCGCACCGTGCGCGCGGGCTGGCTGGTCGGCTGCGACGGCGGCCGCAGCATCGTGCGCAAGCTCGCGGGCTTCGACTTCCCGGGCGTGGACCCGGAGATCACCGGCCGGCAGGCCGTGGTGGAAATGACCGGCGCAGAACAGGTTCGGCCCGGCTGGCATGACACCCCCGTCGGCATCTACGTCTACGGTCCCACCCCGGGCCGGTTCCTGACCGTCGAACTCGACGGCCCGCCCGCCGACCGCGACGTACCCATCACCGCCGCAGAGCTGGAGCAGAGCTTCCGCAAGGTCACCGGCGTGGAAATCCATATCACCAAGGTCATTTCGGCGACTCGCTTCACCGATAACACCCGCCAGGTCCCCGACTACCGCAAGGGGCGGGTCCTGCTGGCGGGCGATGCCGCGCACGTACATTCACCCTTCGGCGGCCAGGGCCTGAACCTCGGTATCGGCGATGCCCTCAACCTGGGCTGGAAGCTCGCGGCCGTGGTCCGCGGCTGGGCCCCGGCGGATCTGCTCGACACTTACACGACCGAACGCCATCCGATCGGCGCCTGGGTACTGGAGTGGACCCGCGCGCAGATCGCGGTCATGCGCACCGATCCGCGCAGCCGCGCCCTGCGCGCGGTCATGACCGATCTACTCGGTACCCGCGACGGGGCCACCGAGATTTTCAAACGCATCTCCGGCGTCCTGCACCGCTACGACCTGGGCGGTACGCATCCCATGGTCGGCGCGGTCGCGCCCGATCTGGAACTGGCCGACGGCACCCGGCTCGGCGAATATTTCGCCGACGGCACCGGGGTCCTCCTCGACCTGAACGACTCCCCCGCACTCCGCGAGGTGGCCGCCGCATGGCCGCACCGGGTGCGGGTCGTCACCGCCAAACCCGCTCAGCCCCAAAGCGTTTCCGCGCTGCTGGCACGACCGGACGGCGTCGTCGCCTGGGCGGCCGACACCTCCGACGTAGCCGGGTTGCAGGACGCGCTGAGCCGCTGGTTCGGGCCCGCCGAGCGAGATGCGTAGCTAAGCCAGCGCCGGGTGATCCGCACCGAGCTGGGGTGCGTGGACGCGGGTCGCGCCGATGCGGGTGATGCGGCGTGAGCCCCACGCACCCAGTGCGTTCAGGGCGGTGTTCAGGGCCACGCCCTCCTCGGTGAGCGAATAGTCCACGCGGGGCGGGATTTCCGGGTACAGCTCGCGGTGGATGATGCCGTCCTCCGCGAGCTCGCGCAGATGCTGGCCGAGCATTTTCTCCGAGACGCCGGGCAGTCCCCTGCGCAGTTCACCGAAGCGGCGGACGCCGTGCTCGTGCAGCTCCCACAGGATCAGGACTTTCCATTTGCCGCCGATGACATCCATGGCGGCGTCGATACCGCAGAAGTATGGCCCCGATCTCTTTTCGCTCATGCCCCGTCCTCGCTAGCTGGATGCACACCTTTCGGTGCGTGTCCGAGAAAATAGTGCGTACTTGTTGCCCAACGTCACCGCGGGCAATCTCGATTCCAGCGCGCGCCGATCACTTCAGCCGGAATCGAAGGAGTAGTCCCGATGACGAACAATCAGCACACCCCGGTGATCGTGCTCGGCCTGGGCGCGATGGGTCAGGCGCTGGCGGCGGCATTCGTGAAAGCCGGGGTGCCGACCACGGTGTGGAATCGGTCCGCGGGCAAGGATATCGACCTGGTCGATGCCGGTGCGGTGCGCGCCGGGTCGGTGGCCGAGGCGATCAGCGGTGACGGTCTGATCATCAGCGTGCTGCTCGATCACGCCTCGGTGCACGAACAGCTCGATCCGGTCGCCGCGCGGCTCACCGGACGGCAGTGGGTCAACCTGACCAGCACCGCACCCGAGGAATCACGCGAACTGGCGCAGTGGGCGGCACGGCACGGCATCGACTTCCTCGATGGCGGCATCATGGCGATTCCGTCCATGATCGGCACCCCGGGTTCGGCGATCTTCTACAGCGGCGGGCGCGAGGTATTCGACACGAATCGCGGCGTGCTCGAACTGATGGGCTCCGCCGAGTACTTCGGCGACGATGCCGGTGCGGCGGCGCTCAATGATTTCGCATTGCTGGCGAGCATGTATCAGATGTTCGCTGGGTTCTTCCACGGTGCGGCGATGGCGGGCACGGGCGGTCTGACCGCCACCGAATTCGCGGCACGGGCGGTGCCGTTCCTGTCCGCCATGGTGCAGGGACTTCCCGCCTACGGCGCGGCCATCGATGCGGGCACGTACGCGGCGGAGGTTCAGCACCTCGCCTTCCAGAAGTCGGCGCTCGATGCCATCGTGCGTGCCAGCAAGGATGCCGGGATCGCCCCGGACCTGCTGGAACCGATTGCCGCCCTGGTGGATCGCCAGGTCCGGGCCGGACACGGCAACCTGGCCTTCGCCCGCACCATCGAGGAATTGCGCTGAGCGCCACCGCACGTGATCACAGCGCCGCGTGGTACCTGCCGACGTCGGTGCGGGCGGCCGCGAACACGGGCTGATTCGCCGATGATCGTGAACTCGGCTCCGCCGCACACCGCGGTGGGGCCGAGTTCATCGGCCGAATCAGTGGGTGATCCGCAAAGTGGCGGTGAGGGCCGAAAGTTGTTCGCTCAGGCCCAGATCGGTGACGCGCTGCTCCAGCTCGCTCCGTTCGGGATCATCCAGCGCGGACCACACCTCACCGATCCGGGACTGCGCGTCCGGTTCGGCGACCGCCAGCACCCGCAGGAGCGTCGGCCACAGCTCCGCCTCCGCGAGAACCTCGGGTAGTCGCGCCAGCACCGCGGGCTCGAAGCGGGACAGGTTCGCCCCGATTCGGCGCGCGGCGACGGGCTCGGCACGATCGGCCACCTCCAGCAGTCCGCGCCATTGGGCGGCCTCGGTGCTGCCGTCTATCGCCGCGGTGAACGCGTCGATGGAGTCGGCTTCGGCGACAGCCGGATTGGCGGCCAGCTGATCCAGGGCCGACGGGCTGAGCTGTCCGACGAACCGCAGGGTTTCGGGCACCACCCCGGCGCTGACGAAGACGCGAATGAGCGTGGCGATGTTCTCCGTCGAACCCTCATCGAACAGAATGTCGCCAATACCCACGATGACATCGGCGTCGCAGCGCGAGAACACCGAGACCGCCGCGAGCCGCAATTCGTCGGAGCCGTTCAGGATGGTGTGCACCAGCCGGGGTATTCGCTTTTCGATGCCGTTGAGCAGATGCCGCACCACCGTGGAGATGCTCTCGCCCGAGTAGGCGTAGGCGGCCGAACGGATCAGGCCCTCGTCATCATGGGTGCCCTTCTCGACCGCCGCGATCAATGCCGGTGTGGCATAGGCCAGGAACGGTCCGGCCGTCACATAGTCGCGGCGGCGCAGGATCTCGTTCACGATCCGCACCACCGGTTCGGGCGGCGCGATATCGGCGAGCTGACCGACCGCGTGCGGATCCATGTACGGCGCACCGTCGGCGGCGTAGCCGGGGGTGAGAATGGCGAGCGCCTCGGCGGCCTTGCGCGGATGGTCCACGCCGATCGCTCCGGCCGCGCGCCCGGCGATGAGGGCGGGTACCAGGCGCTGCACCAGCGGCAGCGAAATGCTCAGCGGAATCACCGGCACCAGCATGCTCAGCCGGGAGAAGGTCTGATTGTGCTGGGCGAACATGACTTTCGCCAGCGCCTCCTGCAATTCGTGCAGGTGTTGCGCGCCCAATCGCTCGAGATGCGCCAGGCGCTCCTCGGGCACGTGCAATGTCCGCGACAGCAGGGTGATCTGCGCGCGGGTGACCAGATCGCTCATCCGAGCTTGTTCCCGAACATGATCTTCTTGGCCGCCGTGCTCAGCGGCCACGGTAGCGCGCCGACGGTCTTGTCGACCGCGGCGACCATATCCGCGGTCTCGGTGCGCTGTGCCTGCCGGAAAACCTCCAGCAGATCGGCGGTTTCGGCCTCGGTGAGCAGTTCGAGCGCGGCCAGTGGCCCGCCCAATTCCCGCTCCAGTTCGGCTTTGGCGTCCACCATGACTCCCCTTGTCCCCGAATGACCCGGATCACTCCGGTCTCGCCCCCAAGGTGTACCAAGATCGCCGCCACCGCGCCAGCCCCCGGCACGAGCCGGAATCGCCCAGGGCTGCGGGTGAACGGGGATGTCCTCGAGTGCGTGAGTGCCCTCTCGATCCGAGGCCCGGGCCGATGCGAGTTTCAACGGCCCGCCCGGCGATCAGGGCGGGCACGCGAGAATCATTGGTGTTCAGCGTAGTTCGGCGGCGATCGCGTCCGCGGCGCGCAATGCCATGGCCATGATCGTGACCTGTGGGTTGACCCCCAGTGAGGTGGGCACCACCGATCCGTCGGCGATGTAGAGGCCCCTGGTGCCGAAGACCCGATTCTCGAAGTCGACGACCGCGGTGCGGGCATCGCGGCCCATTCTGGCGGTGCCCAGGGGATGCGGGCCCATCATGCGGAATTGCCGTGGTGTGAGCGATGTTTCGGCGACCGCGCGAGCCTGCTCCAGCGTCCGAATGGGTGGCATACCCGCGATCGGCAGCGCCACCGCCTCCGCACCGCCGTGCAGGAACAGTTCGGCCAAGCCCGCACAGGCATGCTGCAGGGCGGCCTGAACGCGCGGAGTCACGGTGTAGCGCAACAGGGTTCGCCCGCCGGGGCCGTGTTGCACACTGCCGCTGCCGGTATCGCGGACCATCGCCCCGAACTGCTCGGTGTACGCCCAGCGGTTCATCCATTCGGTGAGCCGCGCGCCGTGGAACGGCAGCACCCCGGCCGCGAATTGCGGTGGGATGGACACCCCTTCGAAGGTGCACAGCGGATCACCCAGGCCGGTGACGTGATAGCCCTGCGGAATACCGGTCCACGGTGTGCCCGGGGTGGACATCATCGCGACCGCGCCGAGTGAGGGATGCACGGACAGGTTGCGGCCCAAGGCGGGCAGGTCGATGCCATTGCGGCGCAACAGCAGCGGCGTCATGAGCGTGCCGGTGGCGACCACCACCGCGCGGGACCGGATCTCGAGCGTGCGCGGTGCGCCATGGCTGTCCTGGCCTTCGGCGAGTACGCCGACCGCCTGCCGGTCATTGAGCAGAATCCGGGTGACCGTCAGATTGGTGTACAGCTGCGCACCGGCCTCCAGGGCGCGCGGCACCCAGCTCACATTGCTGCTGCGCTTGGCATCGGTGGGACAGCCGTACACGCATTGGCCCTGACCGTCGCAGCCTGCCGCATTGCGCGGCAGCGGGCCGTGCGCGGCCCCGAGCGCGTCCGCACCCTTGCCGATGATGTCCGCGACCCGGCCCAGATAGCGCGAATCGGCGTGGGCGATACCGAGTTCGGTCGCCACCTCGTCCAGGTAGGAACGGAAGATCTCGGGTTCGAAGTCGCCCGGGAAACCCGCGTCGAGCCATTCCCGCAGCACCGCGTCCGGGGTGCGGAAGGCGGTGCCGGAATTGATGGCGGTGGTGCCGCCGACCAGGCGTCCGGTGCTCACCCCGAGCACCGAATTACCGAGCGCGAGGTTGTATCCACCGTCGCGCCAATACTTCTGGGTGCGATCGTGCAGTTCGCCGCGGAATTCGGCGCGGCGCGCGTAATCGCCCTCCTCGACCATGACCACGCCGAGGCCCTGTTCGGTGAGCCGGGCCGCCACCGCCGCGCCGCCCGCACCGGTGCCGATCACCACCACATCGCATTCGATGAGATCCCGGCTCGGGAGCGCGTCGGGAGTGGTCATATTCGTCAGCCAGCCGGGTGCGCGTTCGAGCACCGGCTCCCGATAGCTCGGCGCGCCGATGGCGTCGAGGTACCGGCGATCGCTGAAATGCGCTATCCGCACGGGTGTTTCGACCGCCGCCACGGCATGTTGCAGGGCCGGATGCTTGCGCGCGGCCTCGATGAACTGTCCTCGCTCGGTCTCCCCCAAAGCGGCCAGTCCGTGCCGATATCGGGCGCGGGCGGCGGTGTCCAGGCCGCGCAGCGCCAGCCGCAGGCCCGATTGCATGATCGGGGTCATATTGCCGATGTACTCATCGACGCGATCGACCGTGCCCGCGTCCACCGGCGGCACCGCGCCACCCGGTTCGATGAGGACGGCGGCGACCGCGCGCAGTGTCGCGCGCTGCGCGTCGGTCAGGACGCCGGTGGGTTTACCGCCGTCCGGCAGATCATCGCGCAGGGAAGTCCACGGCTGGAACGAACGCAGGAAGCTCGGATAGTCATTGGCGAAGAATTGCATTCGCCCCGCAGCGATTTCGTTATCCTCACACCACAGCGTGGCATCGAGGTTGGTCAAGCTCGCGTGCGCGCGGCGCAGCCAGCGCACATCCTTGCGCCCGCTGAGCCGCCACGCGCGCCCGTCATCGTCGTGGAAGCTCACCTCGTAGGCCATCAGCCGCTTGGTCACCGGCAGCGCCACCAGGGTGCCCGTCACGGCCGCGCCGTCCACCCAGGGCAGGGCGCGAATGGTGCCGGTCAGTCGGGAGCGGCCATTGGTGACGAAGCCCAGCGCCCGCCCCGATTCACAGCGCAGATCCATGGCGACGTGATGCGGTTGACCGTCGGCGTCCCGCAGTTCGCCGCGCATGGTCTCGAAGAAGGTCAAAGGCATGGTTCGGGACTTTCGCTCAGACGATGGGTTGCACGGCCGGAACCGGCTGCGGGGCAAGGAATTCCAATGCGCCGCCGTGAACGCTGCGCAATTCGAAGGCATTGCCGTTGACCGGGGCCACATGCACCGATACCGCGGCGGTCTTGGAATTGAGGCAGTAGCTGGTGGCACGCGCCGGATTGCGGTAGGCCAGGCACACCATCTGCGCGGGATCGGCGTGCATGCGCACCTCGGCGGTGCCGTCGCGGCCGCGCATGCGCAGTGTCCACCGCGGGAAGTCCAGGTGCGGGCGCTGCCGCCACAGGTCGGCGATGCGGTCGAAACGGTATTCCTGGTCGCCGCGGCGGATCACCAGCATGGACAGCAGCGGGGACACCTTGCCGCCGATGCGGGTTCGACCGGACGCACCCTCCATGACCGCGAACGGGGCATCGGTGCCGGTCTCGGTGAAAACGCTGTGGCCCCAAGCGTATTCGGGACTGTGCTCGGCACCCCAGTTGTGGCCCTGCATACCGTGCCAGCCGTGCAGATCCCAGCGTTCGCCGTCCCAATCCAGATATCCGGTGACGGTGGCGACCGGAAACGGGGTCACCAGCTTGTTCTTGGGAAAGCCGGTGTCCAGCAATCGATCCGAGGGCAGCATGGACAGCGGTGCCCCGAGCACCGGAACCCGGGTGAATTCGAGATCCCAGGTGATGGTCGAGGCGTCGTCGGCCAGGGTCCCCTGGGAATCCCCGCCGCGACCGGTCAACTGCATGCGCAGTGGTCCCGCCGTGATCGCCTGGCCGAGCGCGTTCTCCTCGAATCGCGCTGTATCCAGCGGAATGTCGGTGCACCAGGCGCGGGTCCGGTCACCGTCGAACACGCTGCACCACGCCTGTGCCAGGGCGGTGCCGTCCATACCGGTGAGCACGGTGGCCTTGATCCACACCGCGCGCGGTGACCGCGGGTCATTGGCCCGGATGAACCAGGATTCGACGTGATCGGCGCCGGGCCGCAGCCGCGGCGCGTTCTGTTCGGTGGCAATCATGCGGTGTCCCTCAGAGTTTCGGTGTGCGGCTGAGCATGCCGAGCAGCTGCTGCCCGGCGCGGCCGTAACCGCGCAGCCGGGCGATGGGCCGGGGTTCGGCGAACGTCGTGGCGAGGGCGCGCATGGCGTCCTCCAGTTCGACGCCGTACGGATACCACCAGGGGCGTTTGGGGCCGAAGGCCGGACCGCGCGGGGACTCCACGATCTGCACCCAGGCCGCGTCCAGCAGGGCATCGGTGCCGTGTGAGCGCCCGAAACCGGAGCGGGCGACACCGCCCCAGGGGAATTCGGGGGTCGAATACATGGTGGCGGCAACATCATTGATCGCCACCGAACCCGCGCGCAGGTGTGCGCCCAGGGCTCGGGCGCGCGCGGTGTCGGCGGAGAAGACGCTGGCGGTCAGGCCGTAGTCGGTCGCGTTGTGCAGCTCGATCGCCTGCTCATCGGTATCGAAGGCGGCGACGGCGACCACCGGGCCGAAGGTCTCCTGCTGCCACACCTGTGATGCGGTCACCGCGGAGCCCGTGATGACGGTGGGTGCGTAGCGGCGGCCCGGCAGGACGGTCCCGCCGTCGACGGTGAGCCCGGCCTCCTGCGCAGTGTCCACGTGCTGCCGCCAAATATTCTGCTGCCGTTGATCAATGGCGGGCGCGAGGTCACGCCCGGTATCGATACGCCGCAGTTTGTCCCGCAGCCGCACCACGAACGCGTCGTGCAGATCGCGATGCACCAGCACCCGCTCGATCGAGCAACACGCCTGTCCGCCATTGAATGTCGCGCCCCAGGCCACCGCGGAGGTGGTGAACTCCAGATCCGCGTCATCGAGCACGACCGCCGCGTCCACCCCACCCAATTCGAGCCCGACCGGAATCGGGAAATGCGCGGCGGCGGCCATCACCTTGCGGCCGGTGGTTACCGAACCGGTGAACAGCACCTTGTCCGGTCCGGCCGCCACCAGTTCCGCGCCCAGCGACCCGTCACCGATCGCGAGCTGAAGCACCCCGTCCGGCAGTCCGCACCGCCCGATCACCTCCACCAGCACCGCCGCCACCTTCGGGGTCAGCTCGGACGGCTTGAGGATCACCGCGTTCCCCGCGATCAGCGCGGGCAACACCTGGCTGAACGGAATCAGGAACGGCAGATTCCACGGCGCGATGGCCACCACGACCCCGTACGGATGATGCAGCCGCACTCCCGTGCGATGCGGCGCGCTGGCCGAGGTGATCTTCGCCGGTCCCAGCGTCGCGACCGCGCTCTCCAGATGATGCCGGGTCAGCGCGATAGCCGGAACCGCCTCGTGCGCAATGGCTTCCACTCGAGGCTTCCCGTTCTCCGAGCTGATCACCTCCGCGATCCGGTCCAGCTCCGCCAGCAACAGCCCCGGCAGCCCGGCCAGCGCCCGCACCCGCCCCTCGACTCCGAGCGCACCCCACCCGGGCTGCGCGGCCCGAGCCGACTCGATCAACGCCTGCGCCGTCGCCGACCCGGGCATATCGCCATCAGCGGCCGTGTCCCGTACCGCCTCCTCGAGGGGCGTCATATGCATCCCGCCTGTTCGCAGAGATTCGATCTTGGCCAGATGGCCAAGTGGTCAGACCACTATATCTAGGCGGGCGAATTAGGCAACAGTGGCTGTGGCCTATCCCAACCGCCCTGCCCGGGCGGTGGCGGTAGCGGAGGGTCGGCGAAAGGTGAGTGGGACGCGTCGCCGCTGGGCGACCGGAAACTCGATGGCGGCGTGCGACCGTCAGCCGCTCACCGTTATGGGGTGCGGACCTGGCCCAGCACCGTGTCGAATTGCTGTGCGGCCAAGGACAGCAGGGATTCCGCCGTCGCTCGCGCGGTCGCCCCGTCACCCGCGATAACAGCGTCCGCGACGGCCCGATAGCGCTCGACCTGACTCACCTCGGCGGCCATCAATCCGGCCAGGGCGGCGAGTGCGGGTTCGTACACCGCGCGCAGGTCGTTGTAGAGCAGGCGGAAGACGATCGAGTCGGCCGCATCGACCAGGTGATCCCAGAAAGCCATGGCGGTAATCTGCTGCGTGATCGGATCAGGCTGCGCCGCAAGTGCTTCCAGGGCCGCACCCAGCTCCGCGGTCAGTCGCGCCCCGGCCCGCTCGGCCGCGAGTCCGGCCACCTCGCGGCCCAGGACGAGGCGGGTCTCCAGGATCGAGCGGATCACCGCCGGATCGATTTCGCCCTGCCGCACCAGCAGTCGCGGCAACATATCCATCCCCGCGTGCCGTCGGTAGTCGCGCACCGTCGTCGACCCACCCTGGCGCACCTCCACCAACCCGGTATGCGCCAACCGCTGCAATGCCTCCCGCACGGTAGGCCGCGACACCCCCAGCGCCTCGGCCAGCGCTCGCTCGGCGGGCAATGCCGCCCCCGGTGCCAATTCCCCGTCCAGCACCTCGTCCACGAGTTGCTCGAACACGGTATCGGGCACCGTACGCCGATCGATCCGCCTGATTACCATGCCCCGAACGTAGATCCGCCTGGTCAACAGGTCAAGCGGCCAGACCAGTGGGTGGCCCATTCGACACCGCAACGCACCAGCCCCGAGATCCGGGCAGATCGTGGCGAATCGTCCGGTGGATCGGTCGGTCTCGCCACCACACCGGTGTGCGGGAAGGCACCGGCCCGGAGTTCGACGCCAATCACCTGGCTGGCAGACGGGTGTCCCGGTGTGCCCGAGGACCCGGTCGGTAGTTGGCGTTAGAGGTGCCCGATGGCCTGGTTGGCGAGCGGGTGGTGACGCGGGTGTGGCGGGTCGGGGTGGGGGTTCGCGGGGTCTTCGGCGGGTGTTCATGTGGCGTTGGTCGGTGGGGTGCCGCGGGTAACCCGTTGCCCTGCACGATCAGCGACGTGCGCATCGTGCAGCTGGCGAACTTCTATGGGCCGCGGTCGGGTGGGCTGCGCACCGCACTGCATCATCTGGGTGAGGGGTATGTGGCGGCGGGGCACGAGGTGGTGCTGATCGTGCCGGGGCCACGGCGTGGCGAGGAATTGTTGCCGTCGGGGGTGTGGCGAATCACGGTGCCCGCGCCCGCGATTCCGTGGACGGGCGGATATCGGGCGGCGCATCCGCGGCGGGTGGCCGATGTGCTGTCCGGGTTGCGGCCCGATGTGCTCGAGGTGTCGGATCGGTTGACACTGCGGGGATTCGGGCGCTGGGCGCGGCGGCGCGATGTGGCGGGGGTGATGATCTCGCATGAGCGGCTGGATCGCCTGCTCGGGCAGGTGCTGCCGGGCCCGGCAGCACGGCGGGCGGCGGACGCGGCCAATCGGCGCACCGCCGAGAACTACGACATCGTCGTCTGCACAACACAATTCGCGCGCGAGGAATTCGAGCGCATCGACGCCCCGAATGTGGAATTGGTGCCGCTCGGGGTGGATCTGGATATGTTCACCCCGTCGCGCTGCGATATCCGATTGCGCACCGATCTGGGCGCACAGGACTATCCGCTGCTCGTGCACTGCGGCCGGCTCTCGGTCGAGAAACGCGTGGATCGCAGTATCGAGGCGGTGGCCCGGCTGCGCCGCGAGGGTGTGGACGTACGCCTCATCGTCGCCGGGGACGGCCCGCGCCGCGAAGCTCTCGAGCGCCGCGCCCGCACCCTGACACCGCTGCGCGACGGCCTGTCGGCCGTGCATTTCACCGGATTCATCAATGACCGAACCGAATTGGCGACCCTGCTGGCCACCGCCGATGTCTCCCTCGCCCCCGGCCCGCACGAAACCTTCGGCCTGGCCGCCCTGGAAGCCCTCGCCGCCGGCACCCCGGTGGTGGCCAGCCGCTCCTCCGCCCTCGCCGATATCGTCACCGCCGACTGCGGGGCCGTCGCCGCCGACCACCCCACCGCCTTCGCACACGCCGTCACCGACGTGCTGTCCCGCCCACTGCTCGAACGCCGCCGCGCCGCCCGCACCCGAGCCGAGCAATTCACCTGGTCCGCAGCGGTTTCCGGCATGCTCGGCCTGCTCGGCTCGGCCTGATCAGTCGCGCGTCGGATCGGGCTCCCACGGAACATACGGGCGCGCTTCGGATTCCGCGGCCACCCGGGCGGAATTCAACTGGCGTCCCGCGCCCAGCCCGCCGAGATAACCGTTGCGGGAGAAGTCGACCGCCGCCAGATCCTCCGCGCCATCGGCGTATTTGCGTGCCACCGAGATCATGTCGTCGTCCACGCCCAGCGCGTCGGCGAACACCCGTAGCTTCTCGGCCACGCTCGCGGGCAGCGGCCGCACCACCAGCAGCATGGTCTGGATGACGCGTTCGCGGAAGATCCGATTGCGGCGGGTCAGCCCGTGCGTGTATTCCTCGGCGGTGATCGGGGCGAGCGCATCCAATTCCACCGGGTGTCCGGTGATGAAGAGGAACAGCGCCGGAATGTGTCCGCGAAACCATCAGGCTGCGTGTTCATTTCACTTAGCGCGTATGAGTGGCCGCGCCCGCCGCCGCTGCCTAGAATTCGTGGTTCGATCCGAGGTGAAGGGGGCAGCCCCAATGACTTCCATACCTCCGCATCCCGCCGTGGCGGCGGCCGCCGCCACGGCTGGCCGCACTCGACCAGGGCTTCGAGCCGGTGGCGCTCATCGAACACGGCGACGGCGCGGCCGCGGTGCTGCTGGAGAGCCGGGATTTCCGCGTCATCGTCATCGTCGAACATCGTGACGATGAATGGATAACCCCGGCGATGGTCTCGGGCACCCCGCGCCCGGTCTCCCGCGCGCGGCCCGCCCGCACGCTGGACCATCGCCCATTACTACGCATGAGCCGTAGCCGGGTCGCGCATCCGGACCCGAATGGCAAACCCGCCGAAACCAGTTGGTCGGCGGTGCTGGGTACCGCCGCGGCCGATGCCACCAGCCTGACGGTCATATCCACCATCGACAGTTACACGGCCCCGATCGCGTCCAACGGTTTGGCCTTCGCCCTGGTCCGCACCCGCAACGGTGAACATCCGCTCATTCACGTGCACACCGCCGACGGTCGCATCGTGCCCGTCGCCTCCTGATATCGCCGATCGTGCCGCCGGATACGGTGAGGGCGATGACGAATGGAGACGGCGGAGCGGCCCCGGTCGCGGGCGACAGTGTGGTCGAGGTCGCGGGCGACAGTGTGGTCGGGGTCGTAGGCGACAGTGCGAGCCGCGCGGTGCTGGTGGTGCTGCGCGGCAATTCGGCGTCCGGGAAGTCCACCACCGCACGGACTTTGCAGCATTCGATGGAACGCGGCAGCTGCGTTGTGGTGCCGCAGGATGTGGTGCGCCGTCAAATGACCTGGGAGCCGGACGAACCCGGGCGGATCAATGTCGATCTGATCGAGCACATCGCGCGGTTCGCGCTGGCTCGCGGTCTGGTGACCATTGTCGAAGGCATTCTGGACACCCGCCGCTACGAGAACATGCTCGAACGCCTGGCTCGATCCGCCCCGGCGAGCCTGTTCTACGGATTCGACCTCACCTTCGAGGAGACCCTGGTCCGGCATGCGAGCCGCCCGCTGGCCGCCGAGGTGCCGGAGAGTTCGCTCGCCGAGTGGTATCACGGCTGGCAACCGCTTGGATTCACCACCGAGACCCGCATCGATGCGAGCTGGAACCTGACAGCTATCACAGAGCGAATTCTCGGCGATATCGAGAAAGCGCGCACGACTCGTCCGACCCGATAAGTTCGCCGCGAGTGCCGCCCGACCGGTAGTCGCCGTCACATCGGCGCGTTATCGGGCAATTCTCCCGTTCCGGACTACATTCGGGCTCGACTGCGTACGGCTCGAATCCGAAAGCGGGTGTGATCACATGACGATGGGTGAACCGTGGCCCTCCGGCGGCGCGGAGTGGCAGCAACCACCGGGCAGCCAGGGGTGGCAGGGCGGTGAGACGCTGGTGGAGCTGGATGTCTTTCCGCCGGAACAGCATCGGCGCTGGACGGTGCTGCTGCGCGCATTGCTGGTCATTCCACAGCTGATCGCGCTGTGGGTGCTGGGCATCGCCGCGTTCGTGGTGGTGGTCTGCGGCTGGTTCGGCGCGCTGTTCACCGGGCGACTGCCGGAATGGTGCGGCGATTTCCTGCGCGGCTACTTCTCCTACAGCACGCGGGTCTACGCGTACGGCATGCTGCTGGTCGACGCGTATCCGCCGTTCGCCTGGAATCCGCCGGATTATCCTGTGCGCGTGCTGTTTCCGGCGCCGACACCGCTGAATCGGCTGGCGGTGCTGTTCCGGCTGATCCTGGCCTTCCCGATCCTCATCTTCGCCAGCTGGCTCACCGGCGGCTGGGCGGTGGTGTCGTTCGTACTGTGGCTGATCGTGCTCATCACCGGGCGTATGCCGCGGCCGGTCTTCGAGGCGACCAGTGCGGTGCTGCGGGCCGAATTGCGCACGCAGGCCTACACGTATCTGCTCACCCCCGCCTACCTCAAGGGCGTATTCGGCGATCAGACCGGTGTTCCGGCCGATGCGAGTGCGGAGTGGGTGCCGTCGGTGCCACAGCAGTCCCCAACGCGGCCACTGCTGCTCTCGCGCGCCGGGCAGGTGCTGCTCATCGTCATGCTGATCCTGGGCATCGTGGCGAGCCTGCTGCAGAGCGTCACCGGCACCGACTATGACGACGATTCCGACGACTACACCTCGGCGCCGGGCACCTCGCATATCGTCAAGCTGTAGGACGCCGTCCCGCGATCGACGGAAAACGGTGCGCCGCTTCGAGTTCGAACGCCGATTCCAGCAGCGTCCGTTCATCACCGTAGGCCGCGGACAATTGCACACCGATGGGCATGCCCGCACCGGTCATGCCCATCGGCAGCGAAATCGCCGGTGTGCCCGCCACATTGTTGATCGGGGTGAACCCGACGTAGTTCATCAACCGCGTCAGCAGTTCATCGAAATCCAGTGTGGGACTGAGGTAACCGATCTTCGGCGTGGTGTGGCAGAGCACCGGGGAGAGTATCAGTTCGTGTTTGGCGAACATCCGGGCCGCGGTGTCCGCGGTACCGCGCAGCCGCCACAGCGCCGCGGGCGTGCGATACAGATGCGCGCGGTGATGTGCCCGCAAACCGCGGGTGAGCCCATCGAATTCGGCGGTGTCGAAGGACAGGTCGAAGGTCAGCTTGCCCGCGGTGCCGATCAAATCGGCCAGTAGCGCCCACAATTGCACGAAATCGTCGGCCCAGCCGCGCGTGACCGGCAATCGCACCGGCTCGACCTGATGTCCCGCATGCTCCAGCAGCGCCGCGGTGTATTCCACCGCCGTCCGCGTCTCGGCGTCGATGGGCTCGCCCATCAGCGTCTCGGTCACCAGCCCGATGCGCAGCCGCCGCCGCGCCGGACCCAGCACCGCTCCGATCGGCGGCAGCGCCGGATTGCGCCGATAGTCTTCCGCCGCGGCCACATACGCGGCCGTATCGCGCACCGTGCGGGTGAGCACACCCTCGGAGACCAGGTTGATCGGCATTATGCGCGCCATATCGCCGTCCACATGCCGGCCTCGGCTCGGCTTCAGCCCCACCAATCCGGCGCACGCCGCCGGGATGCGAATCGAACCGCCGCCGTCATTGGCATGCGCGATCGGCACCACGCCCGCCGCCACCAGCGCGGCCGCGCCGCCGGAGGACGCGCCCACCGAATACTCGGTGTTCCACGGGTTGCGCGCGGGTTCATCGGTCATGAATTCGGTTGTGGCACTGAACCCGAACTCCGGCAGCCGGGATTTGCCCAGCACCGTCAGCCCGGTATCGCGGAGTTGGCGCGTGTACACGCCGTCGGCTCGCGCGGGCCGCGCGCGGAACGCGGTGGTCCCGTGATTGCTGGGCATACCGCGCACATCGGTGTTGTCCTTGACGAAGCTCGGCACGCCGTACAGTGCGGCGGATTCGTTCTCGCCGTAGCGCGGCTGTTCGTAATCCGCGTACGCGATCGCGTGCAGCGCCGGATCGACCTTGCGGGCGCGGGCCGCGGCGGCCGCGGCCAGTTCGGCCGCGGTGGTCACTCCGGCGCGCACCGCGGCCGCCGCTCCGACCGCGTCATGATGTCCCAGGGCGTCATCGGCGAAGGCATCTAGTCGACTGTCCAGCATTAGCCGAGCATAGAGAGCGGCCACCGCACGGGGAAGGCTTCCGGCCCCTTACAACTCGCCCTTGCGGGCCGCGCGCCACAGATCGACCGTGCCTTCGTCATCGAGCAGGGCATCGATCGCCGCCAATTCCGAATCGGTCAATTCCGGTCCGGCCAGCGCGCCGACATTCTGATCCAGCTGCTGCGTCGACGATGCGCCGATCACCAGCGAGGTGACGCGCGGATCGCGTAGTGCCCAGGTCAAGGCCAACTGCGCCAGCGTCTGATCGCGTTTGGCGGCGATATCGTTCAATCCGCGCAGGCGGCCGATCATCTCATCGGTGAGCCATTCGGTCTGGAACGATTTGCCCTGTGTGGCACGCGAACCCGCCGGGACGCCGTCCAGATACTTGGCGGTGAGCAGTCCCTGCGCGAGTGCGGTGAAACCGATGATGCCGAATCCGGCGTCGGCCGCGGTATCGAGCAGCCCCTCGGTCTCGATCCACCGATTGAGCATCGAATACGACGGCTGATGAATCAGCAGCGGCGTTCCCAGCTCCCGCAGCAGCTCCGCCATGGCCGCCGCGTTCGGCGCGGTGTACGAGGAAATGCCGACGTAGAGCGCTTTCCCTTGCCGCACAGCGGTATCCAGCGCCCGCGCGGTTTCTTCCAGCGGCGTATCCGGATCGAATCGATGCGAATAGAAGATATCGACGTAATCGAGCCCGAGCCGCGTCAGCGACTGATCGAGCGATGCCAGCACATATTTGCGGGACCCGCCGCCCTGCCCGTACGGCCCCGGCCACATATCCCAGCCGGCCTTGGTGGAGATGATCAATTCATCGCGATACGCCGCGAGATCCTCCCGCAGCAGCCGTCCGGCATTGATCTCCGCCGCACCATACGGCGGTCCATAGTTATTGGCCAGATCGAAATGCGTGATCCCGGAATCGAACGCGCGCAACGCGATTGCCCGCTGCTCCTCGAACGGCCGGTCATCGCCGAAGTTATGCCAGAACCCGAGCGACAGCACCGGCAAATCCAACCCGGACCGTCCGCACCGTCGGTAACGCATGGCCCCGTCGTATCGGGCCGGATCAGCAGCAAATGTCATGCCGAACTATGTAGCACGCCCGCGGCGCTCAGTTCCCATCCAACGCGGTCACCGGAACCCCGTACGGCAGAAACCGCACCCGCCGCCGCACATCGGTATTGTCCCGATGCGCCCGCAAAGCCTCCAGCTCACTGGGAAAAACCTGCTCCACCAACGCCGCCCCGGCCTCATCGAGGCTGTAAATAGCCCACACCCCACTCCCGGTCTCCCCGGTCGTCTCCTCCTCGACCTTCGTCGCCCGCCCCCGCTCCGGCTGCGCGAACTGCCCCAAAAGCCCCGCCAGCGTATTCACCCCCGCCTTATCGATGAACTCCCCCGCCTTCCCCAGCAACCCGCCGATCTCGACCCCCGCCTCCCGCAGCGCACGCTCGAAATCTTCCGGATCGATCCCAAAGGGCTTGTCAGACGCCATAGCACTACTCCTGAGGACGAATTCGTCGATACGTCTCAACTGTCCTCTCCCGTTCCCGACTTCGCCACGAACGGTGCGGGGCTAGTCCCGCAAATGGACGCGCAGGATTTCGCCGGATCCGGTGGTGACCATCAGATCGGCGGTGCCGGGGATTGGAACCACCGCGGCCGATGGACCGGTGCTGAGCAGTGTGCAGGTGGTGGGTTGGGTGGGGTCTACGCGCACGAGGGTGCCCGACGTCGTCGTGATGTAGAGGAATCCGTCGGGAACGGAAGTGAGGTCGTCGGCGAGCGGAAGTTCGAGGGTGGTGTGGGACTGGGCGGGGGTGGTGATCGGGATTTGCAGGATTCGGCCCCGGGGGGTGAGGTAGACCGTGGTGTAGAGCGAATCACCCTGTATGGCAAGGCCGTTGACGCCGAATAGGGTGGCTTGGGCGGTCCAGTCGGTGTCGATGGTGGCGTCGGGGCGGACTCGGATCACGCCCGATGCGGTATCGGCGATGTAGAGATTGCCCGCGGTGTCGAAGGCGGCACCGTTGGGCATGGTCAGGCCACCGATGAAGGTTTCGGGGGTGAGGGCGGCGGGGTCGAAGCGGATCACGCCGCCGTTTCGCGCGCCGGGGACCATGTTCAGGGAGTTGTCGCCGTAAACGACGTAGAGCAGGTGGTCGGGGCCCAGGCGGATCGCACCGGGGGAAGTGACGGGGACGGTGGCGGTGATGCGGCCAGTCGTGTCGTAGCGCTGGACCTCGTTGCGGTAGAGGCGGGATACCCAGAGGTTGCCTTGGGCGTCGTAGCCGAGGTTCTCGGCCCAGTCCAGGAATGGGACGGTCGGTGCGGTGAACGTCGTGGAGGTGGCGGTGGGGCAGGATGCGGGGTCGGCGTGCGCGTTCGCCGATGTGGCAGCGCCTGCCGCGGTCAGGGCCACCACGGCCGCGCACGATGAGGCGAGGGCGCGATACCGGGAGTGGTTGCGGGCGTGGGGGTTGTGCTGCCGCGTATCCGGCACGGGGTCTCCTGCGTGCTGAGTGGTTGCCGCGAGCCTGTTCGCGGAGTGCTCATGCATGGTAGGTGCGGCCGTCGCGGGTGTGCCTGGGTGCGTGACACCCAGGAACCGGGTGAATCAGGTGGAGTGGGCGGCGAGCCGGGTCAGAGACTCTGCGCCGGGGCCTGGTTCGAGTTGGTAGAGCATGAGGCGCTGACCGGCCGCACCGCGCACATCGAACGATTGGTAGGTCAGGCGGAGCGGACCGGCTTCCGGGTGGGTGAACGCGCGGGCGTCGGTGGTGGCGGCGCACAGGGTGTAGGAATTTCATAGCTCGGCGAAATCGGCACTGGCCGTGGTGAGTTCGGCGATCACCTCGCGCAGCCGGAGGTCGTCGGGGAACAGTGCGCTCGATTGCCGGAAGCCCGCCACGATCGCCTGACAGGTCCAGATCCAATCCCCGCAGAAGTCGGGGCTGATCGGATCGAGAAATGTCATGCGCGCCAGATTGTCGATTCGCGCGTAACCCGAGAAGAACGCGCCGGCCATCGCATTGGCGGCGAGTATGTCCATCGCCGGATTCAGTACGAAAGCCGGTGCGGCCGGATAACTTTCGAGAATCCCCCGTAGTACCGGAGCGACCGTGCCGACCGCTCGCCCCGTCGGTGCGACGCCCGCGAGCCGGAACAGGTGATCGCGCAGTTCGGCATTCAGCAGCAGCGTGCGACTCAGCGCCTCGAGCAGCTGCGCCGACGGCCGCCGCTCCCGCCCCTGTTCCAGCCGCGTGTAATAGTCCTGATTCATTCCGGCCGCGGCCGCGACCTCCTCGCGCCGCAACCCCGCCACCCGGCGACGACCGTACGAGATCACCCCGATGTCCTCGGGCCGCACGGTCGCCCGCCGCGCCCGCAGGAATTCACCGAGGAGATTGTCCGTCACCCGCCCAGGCTAGGCGGCCACCGAATCGGAGCGCTCGGCGAGCCGACTCCGGCCGCTTCGAACGCCGGATACCTATGTCGGGGCGTCTCAGAGTTGGGCGCGGGCATGCGCCAGGGCTTCGATCAGGGCGGGGCGGAGGGAGTCGTCGTCGGCGGCGATTTCGGCGAGGGTGGCGTCGAGCAGGCGCACCGCCTCGGCCGGGCGGTCGAGGTCGATCAGTATGCGGGCGTGGCCGAGATCGACCCGGGCCGCGTTCGTGGGCTCGCCGATCGAGCGGAAGTGGGCCGCGGCGGTTGCCGATCTCGCCACCGCCTCGTCGAGACGGCCCGCACGGCACAGGATGCGCGCGGCAGTGTGCTCGAATCGTGCGGTATGCCAGTGCAGCACTTCGGGATCCGGATCGGTGGCCGCGAGGGCGGCGATGGCACGTTCGGCCGGGTCGAGCGCGGCCAACGCATCGGCGTTCGCGCCGCTCCAATGTAAGGACAGGGCAGCGCTGTAGCGGGTGTAGGACACGCGCAGTGGATCCTCGGCCAGCTCGGCCGCCTCGGCGGCCCGCCGGTAGTACTCGGCGGCCAGGGCGTCGCGGTCGAGGGCGTCGAGGAAATCCGCGGTCAGCGCGAGGGTGTAGCCCAGTGCCGCGTGATCGCTTGTACCGCTGTGAAATTCGATTATTTCGTCGTAGATCGCCAGCGCCGCCTCGGGTTCGCGCAGCGCGCGATGCAGATCGGCGAGCAGGAACCGGCAGCGGGTGGCCGCGTGGAGGTCACCCCGCTCCTCGAGTCCGGCGATCGCCTCTTCGGCGGCGTCGGCGGCGTCGATGAGCTGGCCGGTCTTGCGATATGCCTCGGCCAGCGCCCATTTCGTGGCCGGGGCCTCGTCGGGTTCGTCGCTCAGCGTGAGGGCGGCAAGCAGTTCGCCGACCGCTTCGGCGTCGCGATCGACCTGCCGCAGCAGCTGACCGCGGAGTCTGTGCAAGTGAGCGCGCGCACCGGCCGGGATCTCCGGCGACGCCTCGGCCAGTGCTTCCTCGACGAGAACCAGCCCGGCGTCGTAGTCGCCGCGACCGGCGTGCACCTCCGCTATCCGGCTCGCGACGAGCGCCCGCATGAGCGGCGGCCCGGACGCGCGGTAGGCCGCCAGCGCGCGAGCACCGGCCTCGAGTGCCTCCCCGTGCCGGTGTCGAAGCTCCTCGAATTCCATCTGCTCGTAGGCGATATCGCCGATCAGCACCGGATCATCGGATGCCGCCGCGATCTGCCGGCTCTGTTCCAGCAGGACCGCGATCTCCTCGAGGGAGACGGCATCATGACCGTTATCCACGGCATCGCCGAGTCCGCTGATCAGACGCAGCACCACCCACACCCGGCTGTTGGTGGATGCGACCCGGTCCAGATCCGCGTATGCGGCGCGAAGCAGCGTCAAGCCCTCGGACAGATCGCCCCTACCGCACAGTTTCGCGCCGAGGCGCGAGACCGCGATCGTGCGCCGCTCCGATTCCCCCGCGGTGGTGAACAATTCGACCGCCTGCCGCAGCAATGCTTCCGAGCGCGCGTACTCGCCACTATTCGCGGCATGGGACGAAAGAAGTGTCGCGATCCGTCCGGCCAGCACGGGATCGCCACGATCGTGGTCTTCGAGCTGCCGCAACAGCGGACCCATCGCGGCCAATGCCTGGGCGTCCTGCGCGGCTTCGAGGCGTTCGACAAGTTCGAGCACCGGCAGTTTCGGCACTTCCACGGTGGCGGGCGGGTCGAGTACCGGGCCCGGCCGAACCGAAATCGACAGCGGCAGTTGGTCGACCACGGGCTTCTGATCGAGCAGCTCACGCACCGAAGCGGTTTGGCGATCGGTGCCGTTGCGCTGATCGAAGCGTGCGGCGATCGCCAGCGCGTGACCGCGCATCTCCTCGAGCAATGCGCCCGCGGTGAGCTCGGTGGCGGGCCGATCCGCGTGCCCGGGACGCCGAATCATGGCGTCCGCGTGCCCGGCCTCGGCGACCGTGCGCAGCAGCAGTGCCGCGGATCCGGCGAATTGCATGGCCGCCAGCGGATTCGGCGCACGATCCAGCCAGGGCAGATGGCGCTCCAGGATTTCCAGGCCGCGGGCATGATTGCCCGAGAGCGCGCAGAACTCAAGATGCCGGCCCATGGTGGCCAGATCCTGCGGCCGGTTGCGCAGGATGCGGTAGGCCCGGCGATGCGCGTTACGGGCCTGCTCCCACTGTCCGGTGCGCAGATAGGGCAGCATCAGCTCGCTGAGGATCGTCTGCGGTTGTTCCCGGCACGTCAGCTCACCCGCGAGCACCGGCGTGGCCACCTCGATCGCCTCGCCGTCGCGTCCGAGTCCGGCGAGGTAGGCGACCTTCTGACTGGGATCGCAGCCCTCGCAGTCGGAATTGTGGTCGCGCGGGCTGGTGCACCAGCGCCCGTACCAGTCCTCGGCGGCCGTCAGATCACCCAGATGCAGGCTGACGCGATGACGATGCGCGTACACCGCGTTCGGGCTCTGCCCCTCGGACTTGTAACGCCGCTCCATCTGATCCAGCGCCGCCAGCGCCCGATCCTTGGACACCTCCGGAAAATTCACCATTCCCTGCACGGCGAACTTGAAGAACCAGCGCAACCGCCAGGCCACCCACTCCGGGTATTCCGCCGGATTCCTGTCGTAGTCGGCTAGGCACCGCGCGAAGGGTACGAACAACTTCGACGGCTGCATACCCCCGGCGTACGCGCTGACCAGATCCAAGCGCGTCTCGAACGCCAGCATGGAATGGCCACCGGCCTCGGCGTGCCGCAGGATCTGTTCCAGCGCGGCGTCTTTGCCGTCACCCTCGGGCAGTTCGTCGGCCTGGGTGAGTAGCGTGCGCAGTTCGTCCTCGCTGGGCGCCATCAGATTTTCCCCTCCGGATCGTGCACTGCCCAATCGAGCAGTCCGACAAACGATTTGGTCAGCAGTGCGCTGTCGACGGGACGCATCGGATGCTGCCCGAGCAGCAGCGCGTGGCTGTAGAGCGCCTCCACCGCCGTCGTCACCAGACCCGGGTCGGTGAGCCCGCAGACCCGGCGCACCAGTGGATTGCGGTAGTTGAGCAGCAGCTGCGGCCGGTCCGGACCCGGGCCGGTGTCGAACGCGCCGAGTACATCGGCCCACAGCTCGTCGGCGACCTCGCGGGTGGCCCGCAGTTCGGCCCGATGCGCGGTATCGCGGTCCAGCAGGTACAGCGCACCCAGCGACGGCGGATCGAAACCACGCAGCGCGACCTCGCAGTCCAGCCGATCCAGGCAGCGCTGCGCGATCGACAGGAACGGTCGCAGCGCGAGTTCGGTGGCCGGATCCACCAGATCGAAATGGGTCGCGAGTTCGGCGGCATCCAAACGAGCGACCCGGATATCGGGATCGATCGCGGGCAATCGCTCCACGATTTCGCTGAGGTAGGAGTAGCCGCCGTTCACCAGGCCAAGGCCCTGTGCGCTGGATACCGCCGCGAGTTGACGGAACTCCTCCACCGACGGGGTGTAGCGCACGCTGCCGAAGCGGCGGCGGAATTCCGCGAGCGGGATGCGGCCCGCATTGGTTTCCACCGGCAGCCACCGATCGACCAGCCGGAGCATATCGTCGTCGTGCAGCGCCAGCGCCTTCACGCCCATGTCGTGCACCTGCAGGAACCGTGCCAGTCCGCCGGGATCGGCGGTGGCGAGCTCGACCAGCCAGTCCCGAACCCGCGCACCGAGCGCCTCGCGAGTGGCATCGAGCATATCGTCCTCGTAGAGCGCCTCGCGGCTGGCCGTCGGCCGCAGCTCACCGGTGTCCACCACACAGCGGATGAAGAAGGCCCAATCCGGCAGCAACCCGATGAGGTTCTCGGACAGCAACATTCGTTTGAGATAGACCCGATGTCCGGCGCGCGCGGCCGGATTGGCGGCATGCGGCAGCACGAAGGCCACACCGGTGAGCCCGGCCTCGGCGCAGGACAGGTCGAAACTGGCGAACGGGGTGAACCCGAAGGTGTCCTCGGCGTACGCGGCCAGCGCGGCCTGCCGAACATCCGGGGTGGGATGGCTGGCCTGCCAAGGCAATACGGAATCCGACCCCGACTGCCCGTCCACCATCACCGGGAACGGGAGCAGACCACCGAACAGGGCCGTGAGATCGGCGACGGTGGCGCGGGTGGCCCACTGCTCCATCCCCGATCGCGGCAGCAGGGTGACGGTGGTGCCGGGCTCGCCGCGGTCCTCGACGGTCTCGACCCGAAACCGGCCGTCGGCGTATCCGGTCCAGCGCACGGTCGGCCCGCCCTTCGCGGACCGGGTCACCACCAGCGCCTGATCGGCGATCATGAAGCACGACAGCAGGCCGATGCCGAACTGTCCGAGGAATTCATGCCTGGCGAACCCGAGTTCATCGCGTTTGGCGCTGCGGCCGATGGTCGCGAGAAAAGTGTGCACCTCGGATTCGGTCAACCCGATCCCGCTGTCGTGCACCCGAATGCTGCCGTCTCCGGTGATATCCGGTGTTTCGATCCGTATCACGGCGGGTGCGTCCGATTCGAGAGCTCGGCGCGCGGTGATCGCGTCCACCGCGTTCTGCAGCAACTCGCGCACATATACCCGCGGACTGCCGTACAGGTGGTGACTCAGCAAATCCACAATTCCGCGCAGATCAACCTGAAAGACCTGCTCCACCTGAACCTCCGAACCCCACAGCGATAAAAAATGGCGTGAATCCCTGTGTCATTCAACAGGAATTCACGCCTTGGTGTGTCCGGAGGGGGACTTGAACCCCCACGCCCTAATACGGGCACTAGCACCTCAAGCTAGCGCGTCTGCCATTCCGCCACCCGGACCGGTGTGCTCAGCCAGGTTATCGGATGCGATGGTCCGGTACAAAATCATCCATCCCGGTCGCAACCCGTTTATCGCGCGGTGGAGGAGACGTCGGAGCGGCGGGAGCGGTTGCCGCCGGGCTGATGTGCGGCCCGGCCGGCGACCCCCCGAAACTCAGGCGCTCAACGCCTCCAGCAGAGCAGCGCGCTGGCGAGAGCCCAGGCCACCGATACGACGATCGGCCGGGATTTCCGCCTCATCCATCAACTTGGCCGCCTTGACGGGGCCGATTCCCGGGAGCGCCTTGATCACGGCCGCTACCTTGGTCTTCTTGACCAGGTCTTCCTTGTCTGCGCGCTTGAGAACCTCCGCCAGACTGACCGATCCCTGCTTGACCTGCGCGATCAACTCCGAGCGGGCCTTGCGCACCGCGGCGGCTTTGGCCAGCGCCTCAGAGCGTTGTTCGGGGGTCATGGTGGGCAGAGCCATATGTCCTTACCTTTCACTCGTTCGCTGGTACGTCGGCGTCGAGTAAACATGACGCCAGGCCCGCAACCGGTACGACACACCGCGTGTTTCGGCTCAACACGTCGAGCGACCTGCCGAAACCGTCTCGTATCGCCGGTCAATTGTCCAGAAGTTTGCTGAAAAAGTCACCTGGCAAATACGCCGCTCATCGGCCGGGATCGGTATTACGGTGGGCCGGAACACCGCACGCGCACCGGTGAAAGGCGGGGCAGATGACAAACTCGTATCAGTACGCCGGGTGGGCCACCGATGAACCACCGCTGGCGCACCGATACGACAGTTCCGAGCCGCTGACCTGGAACGGCGCGAAGGTCTACCCGCTGCATTCGCAGAGCGTGGGCATCTCCCCCACCACCGTCACGCTCACCCTGCGCTCGGCCGCACCGCGCCGCGGGGTACGCGGGGTGGGTATGGGATTGGCCGTGGAGAGCGGGCACGTACTCCTGAACGGCCGCCAGTTGAGTGGGGTTGACGTCTGGGCCGACGCCATGTCCGGCGGCATCGAACTGCACGTCCGCCCCGACTCCAGGGATGCCGCCATCTCGCTGACCCCGGTCTGGGTCGACGAATTCGGCGAGGTGGTCTCCTGGTCCGGCAATTACGGCATGCTCATCACCCGCGAGAGATCGTGCCTGGTGCTGCATTGCAGCACCGGCGTCGGCCCGCCCGACTTCACCGAACTCGTGGTCGAACTGGCCACCGCCCCCACCCCGCCCGACCCCATTCCGCCCGCGGACGCCGGACGCTACACCGGCGCGCTCTACGACCTCGGCGTGGCCCTGCACCATCGCGGCGACGACCGCAAAGCCTGCGAATTATGGCGACAGGCAGCCGGTTTGGGAAATATGAGCGCCGCCTACGACCTGGCCGTGGTGCTGTTGCGCCTGGGCCAGCTCGCCGAATCCGAACAGTGGTGGCGCATCGCCGCCGAGCACGGCAATACCCGCGCCATGGCAGGGCTGGCCGACGTCCTGGACCGTCGCGGCAATCCCACCGAAGCCCGCATCTGGCGCGCGGCGATCAACGCCGAATCCCCCGCATACTGACCGGAAAGCACTGCGGCCCCGCCACTTCGAATCCGGCGGGGCGCAGTCGATGCCGAATGGCAGTCACTGCCAGCGCATCTCAGTTTCCGCGTACCGCGGAGCCGTCCTTGTAGAGCCGCAGGTACGCACCGGTCAGCGAGTCCGGATGCCGTAGCAATTCGGCCGGGGTACCGGTGAATACGATCTCGCCGCCGTTCTTGCCGCCGTCCGGACCCAGGTCGATGACCCAGTCGGCGTGCGCGACCACATCGAGATTGTGCTCGATCACCACGACGGTATTCCCGCGCTCGACCAGGCCGTCCATCAGCCGCAGCAGCGTGTCGACATCGGACATGTGCAGTCCGGTGGTGGGCTCGTCCAGGACGTACACCGCCCCGCTGTTCTGCAATTGGGTGGCGAGTTTGATGCGCTGGCGTTCACCGCCGGAGAGCGTGCTCATGGCCTGTCCGAGGCTCAGATAATCGAGTCCGACCGCATTCATGGTGCGCAACTTGGCATTCAGCGCCTTTTCGGAGAAGAAATCGACGGCGGCCTCGGCCGAGAGCTCCAGCACATCGGCAATCGACTTACCGCGCAGCGTGAGTCCGAGCACCTCCTCGGAGAACCGGCGGCCGTCACAGGATTCGCAATGCGTGGTCACCGGATCCATGTACGCGATCTCGGTGATGATCACCCCGCGCCCGCCGCATTCGGTGCACGCGCCATCGGAATTGAAGCTGAACAGGCTCGCGGGCTTACCGGTGGCCTTGGCGAAGAGCTTGCGAATCGGATCCATCAAACCCAGGTAGGTGGCGGGTGTGGACCGCGAGGAGGCTGCGATGGCCGACTGATCGACGAATACCGAGTCCGGATAGCGCGCCATGAACTCATCGCGGATCAGACTGCTCTTCCCCGATCCGGCCACTCCCGTGATGGCGGTGAGAATTCCGGTCGGAACCCCGACGGAGACGTTCTTCAGATTGTGCGCGCTCGCATTGTCCACGCGCAGTTCACCATTGGCTGCACGGAATGCCTCTTTGACCGTGAACGCCCGCCGCAGCGCCTGCCCGGTGAGCGTCTGCGCCGCCCGCAGCTCCGCGAAACTGCCGGTGAACATGATCTCCCCGCCGTGCGCTCCGGCGCGCGGCCCGACATCGACGATGTGATCGGCGATCTGGATGACATCCGGATCATGTTCG
Source organism: Nocardia sp. NPDC052001 (assembly GCF_040680615.1). Classification (NCBI taxonomy): domain Bacteria; kingdom Bacillati; phylum Actinomycetota; class Actinomycetes; order Mycobacteriales; family Nocardiaceae; genus Nocardia; species Nocardia sp. NPDC052001. Next base: position 895,016 of record NZ_JBFAXC010000002.1, read on the forward strand.
ACGACCAGCACCGTATTGCCCTTGTCGCGCAGCGCTTCCAGCATGCGATTGAGCCGTCCGACATCGCGCGGATGCAATCCCACGCTCGGCTCATCGAAGATGTAGGTCATCCCGACCAGCGTGCTCCCCAGATGTTTGATCATCTTCAATCGCTGGCCCTCACCGCCCGAGAGCGTCGAGGTCGGCCGGTCCAGGCTCAGATATCCGAGCCCGATATCGGCGACCCGCCCGAGCGCGATCCGGGTGGCTTCGGCCAGCCCCAGCGCCGCCGGATCCTGGACCTCGCCGAGCACCTCGATCAGATCGGTGATCTGCAACCCGGTCCAGTCGGCGATATTGCGGCCGTTGATCTTTGTCGCGAGCGCCTTCTCATTGAGCCGAGCCCCGTGGCAGGCCGGGCACACGCCCTCGGTGAGGAACTTCTGAATCTGCTCCCGGGTCTTGTCCGAGAGCCCCGAGGTGTCCCGCTTGACCCGAGATCGCGTGAATTTATCGGCCAGCCCTTCGTAATTGGCCTTCCAGGTGCCCTTGTTGAAAGTCAGCTCCACTTTGCCGCCGCTGCCGTGCAGCAGATCGTGCCATTCCGCATCGCTGTAGTCGGCGAGCTTCTTATCCAGGTTGAAGCGCCCGGAATTGCCGTACAGCTGCCAATCTCCGCTGCCCACACCGTATCCGGGCAGTAGGATCGCTCCTTCGTTGAGCGATTTGGATCGGTCCACCAGCTTGTCCGGATCGGCGGTGATGGTCATGCCCAGGCCGTCGCATTCGGTGCACATGCCCTGCGGTGTATTGAACGAGTAGTCGTACACCAGCCCGGTGGACGGCGAACCGAATCGGGCGAAGAGCGCGCGAATGAGCGCGTAGATATCGGTCATGGTCCCGACCGTCGAGCGCGGTCCCCCGCCCACCGACTTCTGGTCGATGATCACCGGCGCGGTGAGATTCTCGATGGCCTCCGCGTGCGGCCGCTCATAGCGCGGCAGGAAGTTCAGGATGAACGCCGGGAAGGTGGCGTACAGCTGGCGCTGGGATTCGATGGCGATGGTGTCGAACACGATGGAGGACTTGCCCGAACCGGAGACGCCGGTGAAGACGGTGATCTTGTTCTTGGGGATGTCGAGGGAGACGTTGCGCAGATTGTGCTCGCGGGCGCCGAGGACCCGAATCGTTTCAGCGGAAGCAGCGGACATACCTCTCACCATGCCATCCACATACCCCCGAACGTGCGGTGAAATGTGACGCAAATCACATCAAATCCATTGAATATCAGGGTCCAGCCAGGATTGCCGAATGGTCGCGCCGTTCTACAGTGGCGGTCGATCGCGGCGGTCGGACACCGTCGCGCGCTACCCCGAGGGACATACCGATGAAGACCATGCGCTGGACCGCCGGGCTCGCCGCCGCCGCGTTCGCCGTCACCCTGATGTCCGGCTGCAGCGAGATCAAAACCGCTGTGAACCAGGGCGGCGACACCAAATGCACCGACTACCTCAAGCAGGATGCGGACACCCAGCGCATCACCATCACCAAGTTCATCAAGCAGCAGACCAACACTCAGAACGAGCCGTCCGGCACCAATGTGGACATCGGCATGGCCTCGGTGCAGACCCTGTGCCAGATCCAGGCCAATGGCGAAACCCCGATCAAGAACGCCGACATCGCCGGAATCTTCATCAGGAAGTAGTCCGAAACCGCCCGCTACCAGCCGATTTCTGTTTTTCCCACATCCTCGGCTACTGTTGTCGAGCACACCGAGTCGGGGTGGCGGAATGGCAGACGCGCTAGCTTGAGGTGCTAGTGCCCTTATTGGGCGTGGGGGTTCAAGTCCCCCTCTCGACACAGAAAAGAGCTCTCCTTCGGGAGGGCTCTTTTTGTTTGCACGAGTCGATTCGAAGGGACCTGCGCGCAGCGGCGTACCGCCGATTACGGCTGGCGGCGGATGTGGGCCGCCACCCGCCGAAGTTAGCGTTCGACCTGCGAATCACTCATTCTTTGGAGTTGTCATGGCATCTCTGTCCTTGAACTCACCGCGGGCCCGATCATGAGGGCGCTCGTCACCGGCGGCACCGAGGGGATCGGCCGCGAGATCGCGATCGGACTCGTCGGCTCGGGCGCGCAGGTGCTGGTGACCGGGCGCGACGCCGCGCGCGGTGCGGCGTTCGCGGCCCAGACCGGCGCGACGTTCCTGACCGCCGAACACGCGACGGTGCACGGAAACCTCGAACTGGCCGCGGCGGTCGCGCGGACCACCGGCGAACTCGACATTCTCGTGAACAATGTCGGCGGTATGGCGTTTCCGAATCGAACGCTGAATTCGGAAGGGCACGAGGTCATCTCGGCGCTCAACTACCTCGGCCCGATCACTCTCACCGATGCGCTGTTGCCCATCCTCACCCCGAACGCACGCATCGTGCAGATCGTCTCCAGCGCACTGCTCATGCACAAGGGCGACCCGTTCACCGAGCCCGACACCTACACCGCGATCGGTGCCTACGCCCGAGCCAAACAATTGAACCTGCTGGCCATGCTCTCGCTCGCCCGGCAGGCCGCCGACGATCGATCGATCAATGCGGTCAACCCCGGAACCGCCTGGACCCCCGGCGTCCGGCAGCTCACCCCCGAGACCGTCCCCGCCTGGCGTTTCATCTGGCCGATCGTGCGCGCCGTTCAAAAGCGCGCACGGCCGGACAGAGCGGCCCGGGTGCCCCTCCGCCTGGCCCTGGAAAGTGTTGGCAGCGGCCAATTCTTCGAGAGCAAGGGCAAACCCGCATCGCTACCCGAGCGACTCCGTGCCCCGAACCTCCAGGACCGGGCCTGGGAGGCCGCACTGGTGCACTGACGACCCGTATCAGATCAGTGCGCGCAGCATGCCCTGTGGCTCGACACCCATCGAGGTCAGCGCATCGGAGTGGTAGATCGATCCCGGAATGTGGATGGCGTGCTGCAATCCCACGTGCGCGTCACGCCAGAAACGCTGTAGCGCATTGTTCTTGCGCACCGCGTTACCGCCGGAGCGCGCGAAGATCTCGTCCACGGCCGATACCGCCCGCCAGGCCGAGCGAACCTGATTGCGGCGCACCACCGATCGGTCCTCGAAGGCGATGGCCTTGCCCGCGTCGGCGAGATCGTAGAGGCGGCTGATGCCGTCGAGCAGTTGCGAACGCGAGGCGGCGATCTCCGAGGCCGCCTCGGAGATGGCGTACAGCACATACGGATCATCCTTGATGGCCGTGCCCATCGCGGTGATGCGATTGCGCTGATAGTCCAGATGCGCCGCCAGCGCGCCCTCGGCGATGCCGATGACCGCGGCGGTGATGCCGAGCGGGAACATGGCCCAGAACGGCAGCCGGTACACGGTTTCGGTGCGCCCGGCGCGATCGGCGGCAATGGTTCCCGAGGCCACCTCCTCCGAATCGATGGTGCGGTAGTCGGGGATGAACGCGCCGTCGACGCTGACATCCTTACTGCCGGTTCCGCACAGCCCGATGACATCCCACGAGTCGTCGACGATCGTGTAGTCCGCGCGCGGCAGCACCACGTGCAGGGTGCGCGGGGGCATGACCGGGGTGCCGTCGGGGTTGCCGACCAGCGCGCCCAGGAAGATCCAATCGCAGTGGTCGGTGCCGGAGGAGAAGCTCCAGCGGCCGCGCAGAATGTAGCCGCCGTCGGTCGGGGTGGCCACGCCCTGCGGTGCGTACGGGGAGGCGATCCAGGTATCGGGATCGGTGCCCCAAACCTCCTGTTGCAGACGGCGATCCATCAGCGCCATCTCCCAGGGGTGCACACCGCCGACCCCGCACACCCAGCCGGTGGAGCCGCAGGCCGCGGCGGTCGCCATCACCGCTTCGGCGAAATCCCTGGGATGTGCGGCGTATCCGCCGAATTCGGTGGGTTGCAGCATTCGCATCACCCCGGCCTCGCGTACCAGCGCGACGCTCTTCTCGGACAGTTTGCCCGCCCGCTCGGTCTCCTCGGCGTGCGCCGCCAGCTGGGCGGCGAGCTCCTCGACCCGCTGAACAACCTTGTGCGACATGCCCGCACCTTTCGAACCAACTCACGACCTCGGCCCCGCCGTGCGACGGGGCTATGTCGAAGCTAGCCGTGACGGGGGCCACAGCGGGTGGAGTTCCCGGTGACCGGGTCTCAGGATGTCTCGTCGGTGGAGTCGTGCTCGGCGGCCCACAGCATGTGCTCACGGTCGGCCCACCGCCGCGAGACGGTGCCGGTGAGCATGCCGCGCATGGCTTCTCGATCGCGCAGCGCGTACATGACATGTCCGACCACGAGAACGCCGAACGCCAGCGCGAACCAGTCGTGCATGAGGGTCGCGCCGGTGCGCCAGACCAGACGGGTCCAGTCCGGGAAGTACATGATGATGCCGGTGCCGAACAGGACGAAGATCGATCCGGCACTCAGCGCGGCATTGAGTTTCTGCCCGGCATTGAATTTCCCGACATCGGTGCCGAACAGTCGGCGCGCCTTGGATCGGAACCACAGTCGATCCGCGGCGGTGAATCGGTTCAGCCGGGACAGATCGGCGCGGTAGGCCCGCGAGACGAGACCGAGCAGGATCGGCACGGGCAGCGCGAAACCCGAATAGACGTGCACCAATTCGACGATGTGCCGATTGCCCACCAGTACCGCGAGCGAGCCGTTGTACAGGATGGCGGCGGTGGCTATGCAGATCAGCACGAGCACCGCGACCAGCCAGTGCACCCAGCGTTCGACCCGCCCGAAGCGGTGCAGCTCAGCTGGTCGGGTCATCATCACGCCCGTTCGACGCGCCGACCCAGCCGTCGATCGAATAGCCCCGGCGCTCCCAATAGCCGGGAACGACGTCGCTGGTCAGCTCGATTCCGGAGAGCCATTTACAGCTCTTGTAGCCGTACATGGGCGCAACATACAGCCGAACCGGCCCGCCGTGATCGTGGCTGACCGGTCCGTCGATCATTTCCAGGGCGACGATGACGTCATCGCGCCGGGCTTGATCGAGGGTCAGGCTCTCGGTATAGGTGCCGTCGAAGGAGGTGAATCGCACCGCGGTCGCCGTGTTCTTGACACCCGCGTCGTCCAGCAGATCGGCCAAACGCACTCCGCGCCAATGGACTTCGGGCACCCGCCAGCCGGTGACGCACTGGAAGTCGCGCACCAGCGTGGTCTGCGGCCGCGCGCGCAACTCCGGGAGCGTGTGACTGCGCGGGTTGTCTACCAGCCCGGTGATATCGAGCCGATAGTTGCTCTCATCGCGTCTCGGCGCGCCGCGGGTCACCGAGTAGAACCGGAAGGTATTGCCCACCGGCAACAGCCCGATGAGCCCCGTCGGATCGTGATTGCCGATGGGTCCGAGCACCGCCGCGAGGCCCCGTTGAATCGAGGCCCCGCCCAGCACCCCGGCCGCCCCGGCGGCCAGCAGCCCCAGCACCACCCGGCGTCCGACGGGTGCGCCTGGATCGGGGGGCTGGGAAGCCTTGTCGGCGGGCACGACTCCACTATCCACCGCGTGCGCCGCCGCGCCCACTCGGGGCGGCTACGGTGGTGTCGAGAACCGCTTCCGCGCGGTGCCAACGAAAGGCCCGGCTATGCGCAGCCCCATCCTCGTCGCGCTCGGTGTCATCCTCGCCCTGGCCGGAGGGCTCTGGGCGCTCCAGGGCTTCGGCGTGGTCTCCGGCAGTCCGATGACCGGCACCGTCACCTGGTCGATCATCGGACCGATCGTCTTCATCGCCGGCGTGCTGCTGGCCGTGCGCGGCTGGCGCGGTGGCCTGCGCCGCTGACCGGGCTCAGTTGCCCTGTGCCGCAGCCGAAACCGGCTGCCATTCGCGCCAGGTCGCCAGCCGGGATTCGTATTCCGCGGTCGCCATGGCGAGCGGGTTCTCACCCAGGAAGATGCGCAGCGGCGGCTTGTCGGCGTCGACTACCTTCAGGATCGCCTCGCCGGTGGCCGTCGGATCACCGGGCTGGTTGCGCGCTCGCTGAGCCGCCCGCGCCGCACGAGCGGGTTCATACGCCTCGATCGGCGTGGCGTGCTTGGCGGACGCACCGGCCCAGTCGGTGCCGAAACCGCCCGGCTCGATGAGGGTTACCTGAATCCCGAATGGCGCGACCTCCTGCGCGAGGGACTGGGAGAAGCCCTCCAGCGCCCACTTGGACGCGTGATACGCGCCCAGGTTCAGGAAGGCGGCGATACCGCCGATGCTGGACACCTGCAGAATGTGCCCGCTCCCCTGCGCCCGCAGAATCGGCAGCGCGGCCTGGGTGACCCACAGCGCGCCGAACACATTCGTCTCGAACTGCGCCCGCAGTTCCTCCTCGGACAGTTCCTCGATCATGCCGAACTGCCCATACCCCGCATTGTTGACGACCACGTCGAGCCGCCCGAACCGATCCGCGGCCGCTCGCACGGCGGCGAAATCGCCCTCGCGATCGGTGACATCGAGCTGGATCGCCTGGAAGGTATCCGGATACTTCGCGACCAACTCATCGAGCGTGCTCAAATCGCGTGCGGTACCCGCCACACTGTCCCTGCGCTCCAGCGCCGCCACCGCCCATTCACGGCCGAATCCTCGTGAGACCCCGGTGATGAACCAAACTTTGCTCATGCGCTCAACGGTAATCAGCTGGAGTGCACTCCAAGCAAGTCTCGATCGCATTGGATAGCGGACCCTGTTCGGAACTCACCGGCGGCGGTGTCGGCATCAGCCCCGAACCGCGTTGCGCTGAGCCCGGTATGGCGTTCGATATCCGGTGCGACGGGTGCAATGGGTAGCGTGGCGGCATGAATTCGCTGCTGCACCGGATCTTGGACATCGCACCGGTGTGGATCTATCTGATAGTCACCGCACTGGTTTTCGTCGAGGATGCCATCTTCGTCGGATTCGTGGTGCCCGGGGAGACCGCCGCGGTGCTCGGCGGCGTCGCGGCAAGTCAAGGGCACGTGGCGCTTTGGGCGATGATCGTGCTGGTGGTGGTCGCGGCGATCGTGGGCGACAGCGTCGGGTACGAGGTCGGTAAGAAGGTCGGTCCGCGACTGCTGGCCGTGCGGATTCTCGACAAGCATCGCGGGCGGGTGGAGCAGGCGCAGGATTTCCTGGCCCGGCGCGGTGGCTGGGCGGTTTTCCTCGGCCGCTTCACCGCGTTCTTCCGGGCCATGATGCCCGCCCTGGCGGGCACCTCGAAGATGCCGTACCGCCGCTTCCTCGCCTTCAACGCGTTCGGTGGAATCGTGTGGGGCACAACGTTCGTGGTGCTCGGCTTCATCGCGGGCAATTCCTATGAGCGGGTCGCCAAGACCGTCGGCCGCGATATCGCCATCGGCGTCGCGGTACTGGTGATCGTGGGCCTGATCGTCTGGAAGGTGCGCGAACGCCGCCGCGAGCGCACCTTCGAGGCGAATTACGAGGCCGTGCACGAGGCTGACTGACCCTTACCGGGATGCCCCCGCCGAGCGTTTCGTCCGCTCTGGTTGGATATGGCCAGTGACCAGCGTTGCTTTCAAACTCGTCGGACCGCATCACTTCGATCGGGTGATGCCGGCGTGGGCACCGCAGTTCCCGCGCTTCGACCGGGTGATCGGCTATACCGATCTGGGTCATGCGCTGCTCATGAGCACCCGTACCGGCGAATACGCCATTCTGGACCCGTATTTCCCCGGCACCAAGGTCTACGGAACCTTCGACGATCTGTCGGCCTTCGTGGATCGGGTTCTGTTCGACCCCGATGTCATCACGTATATCCTGCAGCCCCAGCATGTTTCGGCCATTCGCCGTCGCCTCGGACCGCTCGAGTCGGAGGAGGTTTACATAGCCGCGCCCTATCCGTTCCTGGGCGGTTCGGAGCATCCGGACTCGTACCACCGGGGCGGGGTCTGGGCTTTCTACGATCTGGTGGCCCAGGCGCACGGCTTCGACAGTGACGCCTTCAGCGAATAGCGCTCACTCGGGCGTCGCGGTGACCACCACGGTCGTATAGCGCACGACCGCACGGCCTCCGAGCGCGTCGATGGCCGCACCGACCCCGTCGAGGATCTGCGCCAGCGGTTCCGGCGCGAGCTGGGTGAGCGTGCCCTGGGACGGTAGTAGGTCCAGGTACTCGGCGCGGGTGTAAGGCTGTTCCCACTCGAACCGCCACACCTCGGGTTCGGTGAACCGGCCCGACTTACGCAGCCCCTCGGTGGCCCGGTCGGTGACCGCGCCGGAGCCGGTGGCACCGCGCCGCATGGCGGCGGTATCGAACGGCGAATCGGGTAGCACTCGCCGATAGGCGGTGATGAAAGCCTCCGTCACCTCGGGCGGCGCGTCGGCGACATTCCAGAACGCGGCGAACCTGCCCGCCGGGCGCAGCACGTCCGCGGCTTTTGCGGCACCGATTACCGGATCGACCCAATGCCACGCCTGCCCGGCGGTGACGATATCGAATTCCCGACCGGCGGGATCCCAGGTCTCGAAGGTGCCGACCTCGACCTCGACCCCGGTACCGCGCGCGAATTCCGCCATGCGCGCATCGGGTTCGACGCCCAGTACCGCGCATCCAGCGGCCTGTAGTTGCCGCGCCGATATGCCTGTGCCGCAGCCGATATCGAGCACGCGCGGACCCGGGCCGGCGGCGGCCAGCTGCCCGATCATGGCCTCGGGATAGTGCGGGCGGGTCCGGTTGTACCGTGCGGCGTCCACCCCGAACGATTCGGCGACATCGCGATGCGTATGCGGCTCCGGTGCACGCGGAACCACCGGTTCCGGCGGTATTGTGGGCATGCGCCCACTCTAGTGGGCACCTGCCCACTCGTCAACGATCGCCCTGTGAGAGAAGGATTTACGGTGCCCACCGGTATAGCCCTCCGTGACGTTCGCGAACAACTGTTCGCCGCCGCCGAACGCGTGCTGCTGCGCGCGGGTCCCAGCGGTTTGACCAGTCGCGCCGTCACCGATGAGGCGGGCTGCGCGAAAGGCGTACTGCACCGCCACTTCTCCGATTTCGACGATTTCCTCGCCGAACTGGTCCGGGACCGAATCGCCCAACTCGCCCGCGACGCAACCGAACTGCGTGACGCCGCGGGCACGGGCACCGTCGACGACAATCTCGCCGATGCCGTCACCAAGGTCTTCGGCCCCGTCGCGGTGGCCATCGTGAGTCTGATCATCTTCCGCGACGAACTACGCACCCGGCTGCGCCGCACCCGCCCGATCGGCGTCCCACTGCTATCGGACGCGACCGTCATGGTCTCCGAATACCTCACCGCCGAACGCGAATTGGGCCGCCTCACCCCCGACGCCGATGTGGACGCCCTCGCCCCCACCCTGATCGGCGCGGGACATCTGCTCTTCGCCGACCGCACCGGCACACCGCCGGACGCCGTCGCGGTGCGCCGCATGGTGGCGACGGTGTTGTCCGGATCCCAGATTCGGTAGGCGCGGAATTTCGTCGGCGCACCCCGGGTTGGTGCCGGGAGACCGTACGACGACAGCGACAGGACGGGTGCGATGAACGCCTTCAATGAAAATGTGATCCAGGAATTTCGCGCGAACGGTGGCAAGGTAGGCGGGCCGTTCGAGGGCAATAAAAGCCTGGTGCTCATCACCACGACCGGCGCGAAGTCCGGGCGGTCCATCACCAGTCCGCTGGTGTACGTGGCCGACGGTGACCGGATCGTGCTGATCGCCTCCAACGGCGGCGCGGACAAGCATCCGGCCTGGTACCACAATCTGCGCGCGAATCCGGAGCTGACGGTCGAGCTGGGAACCGAAACCTACACGGGCAAAGCCGAATTCACCTCCGGCGCGGAGCGGGCGGAGCTGTACGATCGCATGGTCGCGGTCATGCCCCAGTTCGACGAGTACCGGCGCAACACCACTCGGGAGATTCCGGTAGCCGTGGTGCACCGGCAACCGGCCTGACCTACGCTGCCGTAACTACAATCACGCGCGGCACAATTTCGTACAAAAAACCCAGACTCGCCGGTAACCGCGCGCCGAAATGGTTATTCGCGGAACGTGTCTTCGACATTCTGTACACTCACTCCCCTACCCTTGCATTAACAGCTTCGGAGAATTAACAGCTTCGGATTCACACGGCGTTGCTTTCACATGGCGTTGCATTCATGCGATACGTAATTCTGGTGATTCGGCGGAAGGGGTTGGGTGTCCGTACCGGTGAGCTGGGTGCTCGCGCAGCCCGATCTGGAGATTCCGCTGCGCGGCGGCGTCGCGGGCATCGGCCGCACCATCGAGTCGGTGCTCACCATCGAAACGGAGAATCCGTTCCCCTGGCTGTCCGGTGGTGAACTTGTCCTCACCACCGGCTTACAGCTACCCGCGACCCACGTCGCCCGCGTCGCCTACCTGCGCCGACTGCATGAACGAGGCGTCGCCGCAGTGGGTTTCGGCGTCGGCCCGACCCATTCGGCCATTCCCGAGGATCTGATCAAGGCCGCCGACGAGATCGGGCTGCCGCTTTTCGAGGTCGCGCCGTCCACCCCGTTCGCCGCCGTCGCCACCCGGATCGCCGCGCGCTCGGCCCAGCTCCAGCACGACGCCCTGCTGCGGGCCTCGCGCACGCAACCCCGCATGACCCGTGCCCTGGTGCGTTCGGGTGCGCGCGCCATCGTGCGTGAGCTTGCCACCGCGCTGCGCGCCACCGTGCTGGTGCTGGACGCGGAAACCCGGGTCACCGATGTGCACCCCGATACCCCCGATGACGAACTGCTGCATACGGTTCGCACCGCCATCGCCACCGATCCGGGCGGCGTGCACATCGATCAGGGCCGCTCGATCACCCATCAGCGCATCGGTGTCGGCGGCCGCGTGCACGGCAATCTGGTGGTGGTGAGCTCCGCCCCGCTCAGCGCGGTCGATCAGATTCTGCTCGGTCACGCGAATTCGTTGCTGGCCTTGGATTTCGAGAAACCGGCACGACTATGGGAGGCCCAGCATCGACTGAACAGCACCGTGCTGGGCCTGCTGTTGAGCAGCGAATCCGATCTGGCCCCCGCCTGGACGCATCTGGCGCAGGCCGCCGATGCCGCCGGGCGCATTCGAGTCCTCGCCGCCGACTGCGACAGCCTGGACGCGGTCGACGAGATCCGCTCGGTGGCCGAGAGCATGGCGGTGCGCTCGGGTCATCCGCTGTTCCTGCATCTGCTCGCGCGCCGAGTACTGGTGGTGCTGCCCGGAGTCGCCGCCGTCGCCTTCGCCCGCGAACTCGCCGCCGATCTGGGCGAGAACACGAGTCGCTCGGTACGCTTCGGCCTGAGCGGTGAACATCCGCTCGCCGAACTGACCGTTGCCGCCGATGCCGCCGGCCTGGCCGCGGCGGCCGCCGAACGCGGTAGCGCCCCATCGGAATTCGGCGCGCTCACCGGTAGATCGCTGCTGTCCTTCGATTCCACCCGCCGGGTGCTGGACACCCTGGCCAATACCGTGCTGACCCCGCTCATCGATCATGACGCGGCGCACGGTTCGGATCTGCTGTATTCGCTGCGCGCCTATCTCGAGGCCAATGGCCAGTGGGAGACGGCCGCCGCCGCAATCGGTGTGCACCGTCATACCCTGCGCAAACGCATTGCGACGGCACAGGGTTTGCTCGGCTGCGATCTGGACAGCGCGCGCGTGCGCGCCGAACTGCTGCTCGCGATCCTGGCCCGGGGCAGCTGACCCGGTGTCCGGTCCGGGATGGGACGCTGGTTGATTATGAGCCGCAACCGACTTCCAGCGCTGTCAGGAGCAGTTTCATGTCCCATGCCGACCTAGTGTTCACCGGCGGCGCGGTGCTCACCATGGATTCCGCCCGCAGCCGGGCGACCGCGCTGGCGGTGACCGGCGATCGCATCAGCGCGGTCGGGCACGCCGAGGTGCGCGCCGCCGTCGGTCCCGCCACCGAGGTGGTCGAACTGGGCGGGCGCGCACTGCTGCCCGGCTTCCAAGACGCGCACGTGCACGCCGCCGCCGGTGGTATCGAACTGGCCGCCTGCGATCTGAGCGGGACGGTCGACCTGGCCGAGTACCTGCGCCGGATCACCTCCTACGCCGCCAAACATCCTGAGCGCGAATGGATTACCGGCAGCGGATGGTCCATGGAGAGCTTCCCGGGCGGGCAGCCGACCCGGCAGCAGCTCGACGCGCTGGTCCCGGACCGGCCGGTGTATCTGGTCAACCGGGACCATCACGGAGCCTGGGCGAACACCCGCGCACTGGAGCTCGCGGGGATCACCGCCGCGACCCCCGATCCCGCCAATGGCCGGATCGAACGCGAAACCGATGGCGGCCCAACCGGAATGCTCCAGGAAGCCGCCATGGCACTGGTGGAGCGGGTGCTGCCGGAGATCACCCCGCAGGACCGGCTGACCGGACTGCTGTGCGCTCAGGAACTGCTGCATTCGCTCGGGATCACGGGCTGGCAGGAGGCGATCGTCGGCGGCTACGACCGCAATATGGATTCCGCCGCGACCTTCGCCCGCGCCGCCGAACAGGGGCTGCTGACCGCGCGCGTCACCGGGGCGCAGTGGTGGGAACGCGACCGCGACGTCACCCAGATCGAGGCAATGGTGCTGCGCCGCAAGCAGTTCGGCAGCGAGCGCTTCCGCCTCGACACGGTCAAGATCATGCAGGACGGTATCGCCGAGAACTTCACCGCCGCCATGACCGAGCCCTACCTGGACCATCGCGGCTGCTGTACCGCCAACGCGGGCATGAGCTTCGTGGATCCGGTGGCGTTGCGCGGCTATGTGACCGAACTGGACGCACTCGATTTCCAGGTGCACTTCCACGCGCTCGGCGACCGTGCCGTGCGAGAGGCGCTCAACGCGGTCGAGGCCGCGCTGATCGCCAATGGCCCGCGCGGCAATCGACATCAGCTGGCGCATCTGCAGGTGATCCATCCGGACGATATGGGACGTTTCCAGCGGCTCGGCGCGGTCGCCAATCTGCAACCGCTGTGGGCCGCGCACGAACCGCAGCTCGATGACCTGACCCTGCCGTTCCTGGGCGCGGGCCTGCGCGATCGGCAGTACCTGTTCGGTGATCTGCTGCGGGCGGGAGCCACGCTGGCGGCGGGCAGCGACTGGCCGGTCAGCGATCTGAATCCGCTGTCCGGCATTCACACCGCGGTCAATCGCATCACCCCCGGTTCGGCGCTGCCGCCGCTGCTGCCCGAGCAGAGCCTGGACCTGATGACGGCCCTGGCCGCGTACACCGCGGGTTCTGCCTATGCGAACCGGCGCGATGACACGGGCAGTCTGCGCACCGGCATGCTCGCGGATCTCATTGTGCTGGACCGTAATCCGTTCGAGCATCCGATCACCGAGATCGCCGACGCCAAGGTCGAGCAGACCTATGTCGGCGGTGCGCGGGTATTCGGTTAGGGCGAATTTCCGGGGCGGGGCCGCGGCACGGCGGGCGGGATGCTATGGTCCTATCCATCAGCCGCCCGTCGTGTGCGGCGAATCCCCCTTCTTCGGTAAGAGCCAAAGTATGTGTAACCGTCGGTTACACATAAATCGCCTTGGCCTCGTTCACCGCTATTTGTCCCGGTAGGCCACCAGATGAGCCAGTGCAGTCAGATCGGCTGCGGCGATTTCCGGCGGCAGCGCACCCAGCGCGGATTCCAGTGCTGTGGCCGCGCGCCCCAGCGTGCGCTGCCGTCCACCGGCCTCCTCGATCAGGCTCGCCGCCCGCGCCGCGCGCTGCGCCGTCATCGGCTGCCGGGCGTGATAGAGACGCGCGAACTCCCGGCCCGGTCCGGTATCGGAAGCCAAGGCGCAGACCACCGGGAACGACTGCTTGCGCTGAATCAGATCGCTGTGCGCGGGTTTTCCGGTCACCTCGGGATCACCCCAGATATCGATGGCGTCATCGACGAGCTGGAACACCAGCCCCAATTCACATCCGAAGGTGTGCATCGCGGACACCACCCGATGATCCGCCCCGGCGCACAGCGCGCCGAGCGCGCACGCGCAGCCCAGTAGCGCCCCGGTCTTGCCCGCGGCCATGGTCAGGTATTCATCGACTGTCACCGAGGAGCGCGCCGCGAAGGCGCAGTCCTCGTACTGCCCGCGGCACAGTGTGACGGTGGCGCGCGCCAGCCGGATCACCGCCTCCGCGGTCACCGATTCGGGCACACCGTCCGAGAGCACGCCCAGGGCCAGCGCCTGTAGCGCGTCACCGAGCAGGGTGGCATTGGTTTCACCCCAGACCCGCCAGACCGTGGGCCGGCCGTGCCGGAAACGGTCCTCGTCCATGACGTCGTCGTGCACCAGGGAGAAGTTGTGCAGCAGCTCGACCGCGGCGGCGGCGTGGGTGGCGTTCTCGATGGTTCCACCGCATGCCACCGCGGCCGCGAAGGTGAGGGCGGGTCGCAGGGCCTTGCCCTGTAGTCCGGTGATCTCCACGCCTTCGGCATCACACCAGCCGAAGTGGTATCCGGCCATGCGATCCATGGGTTCGGAGAGTGAGGCGACCGCCGCGCGCAGGACCGGTTCGATGGCCAGCCGCGCCGCGGCCAGCTGTCTGCGCGCCGCGACGTGCGGGCCGCCATCGGAATGTTGGCCGTATTCGGCGGGCCGCTGGCGTATTTCGCTGTGGCCGATGGTTTTCATCATGGTCGGCCGGGTGAGACCCCAGCGGCGCATGCCCTCGAGTCGTTGTCCCGCTGTGGTTCTGGTCGGTTTCGACGCTCGCATAATCGGCCCCGCTCACTCGGACACGGCCTCCGCAGCCACCCGGCGGTGATTGGGCGGCCATGCATAGAAGATCCCAATCGTCCCATCCGAACGTGAAAACGCGGGACCGCCTGTGGATTTCATTTCGGCAACGGCGGCTGCGCCGCAGCTCAGGTGAGTGGCAGGCCGTGTTCCAGCGCCTCCACCGGCGCGCTCGTATAACGGGCGGCCTGATAGTGGTAATCGAAATTCGCCCGAACGTACACCGTGTAACTGTTTGCGGTGGCCAAAGTGTCGGCGCGGTCACGATCGCCGAGTCCGGCGTCGGCGAGTTCGGCCGGAAGTTGCTCGAGTGCGGCCGTCATGCGGTCTATGCACTCGGTGAGCATGGTGTTGACGAGCTCGAGCGCCCGGGACCGGTTGTGCCCGAGGTGATATTCGGCCAACAGTACCGAGTTGTACAGGTAGCCCGAGGCCTCGTCCGAGGCCACCGACAGCACGTCGTTGAACAGGCCCATATGCTCTACCGCCGCCTCGCGCAGGCTGCGCATGGCCGGAAGGTAGCGGGCGGGCGCGCAGAGATCTATCCCCTCGGCGCGCTCGCTGATGTCGAGAAAAACGAAGAGCGCCACACCATCTCGGCGATGCGCGCGGTAGGTCTCCAGATCCGGAAGATTTCCGGAAAGCCGCCCCACGCTTTCGGTGTAATACGTCCAGAGCCAGTCCCGGATCTCCGCGTGTACGGCCTCGCACCATTCGGGTGAGCGGCCCTCGCACAGTCTGCGCCACAGATCAGCGAACGCCACGGCCAGTACGCCGGAAGGTTGCCTGGCACTGTCGAATACCGCGTTCAGCGCACGCACCGCTTCCAAACAGCGCTGTGGATCGGGGATTTCAATATCGAACTGATCGTCGACCACGAAAGCCCAAGCCGTGTACTGGCTGAGCAGCGTAAGCTCGTCGATATCGGCCTTGGGGCACCAGAGTGCGTACATTCGCGCCGGTCTGGTGCGTACCATCCGCCGCCGCGTCAACTCGGTGGGCACGAGCTCGAACTTCTCGAGCCACTCCCACATACCCGCTTCTGCCTCCAGCTCCAGCGGATTGAGGTCCACCGGGGCGTACGGCATGAAAAATTCGGTTGGTTCCATCGAAACTGCCTATCTCCCAACCAGTTTACCCGCCGACCCGACAATACCGGCGTTTCGGGCAGAACCGGCGATCCGACCGCTAATCGGTCAGTGACGCGAGTCGCCGGGCGGAGTCGGAGAGCGGTCGCTCCCCGGCCCGCATCGCTGTCAAAGGGCCCGCACCCGCCGCATCGGACCGGTCGTCACACCCGGAAATCCGATCAGCCCTACCACTTTCGTCGATTCTATCGCGCGAACAGGCGCCGCGCGCAGTGCCGCGGACCGGTGTGGCGGAAATGACCTTCGCACCGAGAGATCAAGGGTGAGAAGGGCTTCCGCCTCGCATGTGCAGGTCGATGAGCCTTCCGGCGGTGCCGTATCGCCGACCGCGTCGACGAAAGTGCGTCCGGCACTGATCAATACGCGTCGAGGCCGTCGTGGTGTACGTGCGAATGAGATTACCGATGCGCGTCCACGCCGGTGATGCGGCGCAGACCATCGGCGAGATCGCTTCCGGTGGGCGCGGTTTCCGGATCGATCAGATACTGCGCGGCCACGCCGATGAGCAGCGCCTGGTACACCAGCCCGGCGGTGCGATCGTCGTCGGCAACGCCGCCGAACAGCCGGGCCAGGCCCGCCCGCGCCTCGGGCATGGTCGCGGCCAGCTGCTCGCGGGAATCCGCGTGTGAGAGCGCGTCGAAGGTGGCCGCCCAGACGCCCCGGTGATCGGCGATCGACTCCCGGACCGCGTCCCATCGGGTCGCGAAGCGGCGCAGTGCGTCCGGATCGGTGACATCGGTCGCCGCGAGGGCACGCGCCAGTTCGGTCCCCCATTCCCGGGTCGCCTCGGTGAGGGCGGCGGTGAGCAGGGCTTCCTTGGAGCCGAAGTGGTAGCCGATAGCGGCCATGCTCACGCCCGCGGCGGTGGCGATATCGCGGACGGTGGTGCGGGCATAGCCCTTCTCGAACAGGCAGGTGCGCGCCCCGGCCAGCAGATCCTCACGGTTTCCCATGCTGAGCAGACTAGCGCAAACGCCTGAGACAAAAGTATTGCGCAATTGCCTAAGACATTTGTACAGTTCTGCTCATGCGAAATCTGGCCAACCAGAACGTCCTCATCTCCGGCGCGAGCATCGCGGGTCCCGCTCTCGCCTTCTGGCTGCGGCGGTACGGCTTCCGGCCGACCATCGTGGAAAAGGCCCCGGCCCTGCGCGACGGCGGTCAGGCCATCGACGTGCTCGGCACCGCCACCGAGGTCATTCGCCGGATGGGACTGCTGGAGCAGGTGCACGCCCTGCAGACCGGGAAGCGCGGCACCTCGTATGTGGCCGCCGACGGCACCGTCAAGGCGAGTATCAGCAGTGCAGTGTTCAACGGCGTCGGCGCGGGCGGCGATACCGAGATCGCCCGGGGCGATCTGGCGCGGGTGCTGTACGAGGCCACGCGCGATGATGTCGAGTACCTCTTCGGCGATTCCATCGCCGAGCTCACCGAGACCGCCGACGGGGTGCACGTCACCTTCGAGCACTCCCCCGCCCGCACCTTCGATCTGGTGATCGGCGCCGACGGCGTCCACTCCCGCACGCGCGCACTGGTTTTCGGCCCGGAATCGGATTTCGTCCGCCATATGGGCTACTACATCTCGATCTTCACCATCCCCAACCTGCTGAATCTGGATCACTGGGAACTGGACTACAACACCCCGGGCAAGATCGCGGGCAGTTACAGCGCGCGGGAGAACACCGAAGCCAAGGCGATTTTCGCGTGGGCGTCCGAACAGCTCGCCTACGACTTCCGCGACGGTGACGCCCAGCGGCGCATTCTGACCGACACCTTCGCCGAGCAGGGCTGGGAGGTGCCGCGGCTACTGGCGGAACTGGACAACGCCCCGGACTTCTACTTCGACGCCATGGCGCAGATCAAGATGGACACCTGGTCCCGGGGACGGGTGTCGCTGGTCGGTGACGCGGGGTACTGCGCTTCCCCGCTCTCGGGTCAGGGCGCGGACCTCGCGCTGGTCGGCGCATATCTGCTCGCGGGTGAATTGGCCGCCGCCGCAGGCGATTACCGTATCGCGTTCGCCGCCTACGAGCGGGAGATGCGGCCCATGGTGGATGCCTGCCAGCGGTTCGCCGAGGGCGTGGGCCAGTGGTACGCGCCCGGTAGCAAGACGATGATCAAAGTCCGCAATCTGAATGTGCGGCTGCTGCCGTACCTGCCCTGGCGCGGGCTCATCGGTGGTGCCCCGCAAAAGGTGGCGCGTACCGTCGCGGCCAAGGACTACACGGTCGCGGTGTCCTGATTTTCGGAAACCACAAGATCAATCCGCACCGCGCCGTACGCTCGGGCACCGAACACCAGCTGTACAAAAGGCACTACCCGGAGGCGCGCATGCTGTCCCTGCAGGAGATTTCGGATCGGATGGAGATCGAGGACCTGATGGTCCGGTACTCCCATGCGGTGGACACCAAGCAGTGGGAACTGCTCGATGAGATCTTCACCGCCGACGCCCATATCGACTACACGGCCATGGGCGGACCGGCCGGAGATGTGGCCTCCACCAAGGCTTTTCTCGCCACGGTCATGCCGAATTTCACGGCGTTCCAGCATTTGATCGCCAACTCCGCCATCAAGGTCGACGGTGATACGGCGACCGCCCGCACCATGTGCCACAACCCGATGGTGGTGGCCGGTGCGGACGGTCTGCCCCGCTTGATGCTGTGCGGGCTCTGGTACCACGACTCATTCGTCCGGGTGGACGATCAGTGGCGGATCAGCCGGCGAATCGAGGAGAAGTCCTATATGTTCGTCGCCCCGCCGGCCGAGGCCGTGATCAGCTGATCGAACAGGTCGCGGTACCCGCGTAGCGCCTGGCGCAGTTCCTCGGTGTCCGAACCCTTTTCCTCGTGCCAGCGCTGTTCGAGCGCGTGCCGCCGCTGGGCGAAGCTGTCCACCAGCGCCTGAATGCCGCCCTCGACCAATTTGTCGGCGCGGGTCACCGCATCGCGCGGGTCGTCGACGAACATGGTCTGCACTTCACGCCACTGCCCGCGCAGCTGGTTCGAGTCGACCGAATGCGCACTCTGCCCGGCGCCGTGCTGCCGCTGCTCGTCGGTGCCCGGGCCGCCGTTGTGCGGTCGCTGTCCGGCCGCATCGGTGGCGAGGCCACCGTTCGGCTGCCGCTGTCCGGCCTCGTGTGCGCGCTGCGTACTCGCGGACGGTTGCGGCTGGGCGGCGCGGAGTCGCTGATCCGCCTCGACGTTCTGATTCGGCTGTCCGTGGACCGCCGGGTCCAGTGCGTGCGCCGGACGGGCATCCGGTGCCTGTGTCGCAACCGAACTCGGTGCTTGTGCCCCAAGGGAATTCGGATCGCGTCGGGGGTCGAGTGCCTCCGGCGTGCCCCGCTGGGCGTCCTCGGATCGGCCGGTGTGCTCGGGCCGGTCGGGGGAACCGGCGACACGGGCATCACTGCCGGTCACCGTATTCGCCTGCGCTGCGGCCTGTTTCGCTTGCTCTTTGTCGGTGCTCATTTTTCGTACCTCACTTATCGGTTATCGCGTGCGGAATGCGGTGCGGCGGATTCGGTGTGGGATCCGTTGCCGTCCACCAGTTCCGCGAAGAGCTGCCGGTAGTCGACGATCGCGGCGCGCATATCCTCGGTGGACACCTGCCCGCGTCCGGCCTGACCGGCGATCTGATGCGCGCGGCGGAAACGATCCACCGGCTGGGCGTGCTCGACCGAGAGATCCGCGACCCGCTGGTCCGGATCCTCGGTCGGATAGCCGCGATCGGCCATCGCCAGGGTGAGCAGGCGATCGGCGTTCTCCAGCGCGTGCGCCGGATCGTCGACGAACTGTTCCTGCACGTGCGCCCACTGCATGGTGTAGCGGCGCTTCTCATCGTCGGTCAGCTCGCGCAGCTGCAACTGCTGATGCCGCTTCTGCCGTTCCACCAATTCACGTTCGGCGTCGCGGCGGTTGTCCGACTGTTCGACCGCGCGGTCGTACTCCGGCCCGAACCGCTCCTTCAATTTGCGACTGCGCATGCGTGGCATCAGCGCCAGCGCGATCACGATTGCCGCGGCGATCACCACCACGATGACAATCACGGTTACTACTGCACCCGACATCTTGCTCCTCCTCGCCGAGTCCGTCTTCTTGCGGACGTAATGCCTCGACGCGGCGGGCTCAAACGTATGAGCGGATCATTCCCCGCGCAGCAGCTCGATGACCGGAGCGAGCTTTTCCATATTGGGCTCCAGCACGGTGATGTAGTTGAAGCCCAACGTTTCCCGGCGTTCGCGCAGCGTATCGGCGATCTGGGCGGGCGTGCCGAGCAGCAGCACCGGAAGGTCATCGAGCTCGCCGTCGAACTCGAACGGCAGGTGCGTGGCCAGATAATCGGCTGCGGCGGAACGCTCTTCGTCCCGTATGACGCCCTGCACCAGCAGATTGAATTCCACCGAGCGCCCGCCCAGATGGTCGCGCACATAGTCGGTGCGCTTGGCGAGGGCCGCGCTGTCGGCGAGCGTCAGGCGGCCGTTATCGCTCGCACCCGCGCCGGTGAAGGCGACGATATCGGCGTTCGCGGCGGCAAAGCGCAGTGAACGGTCTCCCCACGCCGCGAGCAGCAGGGTGGGCCCGCCGGGCTGTACCGGCCGCGGGGTGTACTCCGGATCGGCGAACAGCCCGCGCAGTGTGGCGACGGTGCGCTCGAGATGGTCGACCCGTTCCCGGGCGGACGGGAAAGGCATTCCGGCGGCTTCGAATTCGGCCTTGACGTAGCCCGCGCCGAGGCCGAGTTCGACCCGGCCGTCGGTGAGTTGATCGAGTCCGGCGACATCGCGCGCCAGCAGCACCGGATTGTAGAACGGGGCGTTCAGGACGAAGGTGTTGAGCCGGACCCGCTCGGTCGCCTCGCCCGCGAGCATGAGTGCCGGGAACGGTGCGGCCAGGCCCAGATGGTCCGGGACGCCGATCACATCGAAGCCGAGTTGTTCGGCCCGGCGACACTTCTCGATCCAGGTCGCACGCGAAGACGGGGCAATCATGTTCACACCGAAGCGAAATGGGTACGCCATACCTACTGTCTACCAGTCGAATCCGAACAAGATCACAAGCATCGGCCCGCGACCGCCCGGCGAAGCCTGCGAAGGCGGTCGAATCGAATTAACGCGCGGACTCCACCGAATGGGGTACGGGCGGGGCTCGCGCACGCCATCATGAGGTATCGCATTTCCGAGTCGCCCGCGAGGAGTTTGCGCGATGACACAGCTACCGGCCATTTTCCAACAGCGTGCGGAGTTGGAGAAGGTGTGGGCGCGGTGGGCGACGGGGACGCAACAGCTGCCCGCGCTCAGTTCCGCGAGTACGCCGGTGCCGGTGCTGCGCGAGGAAGTGGTGGAGTCGTGGGAGCGCTCGCTGCGCACCGTGGACCCCGCGCGGGCGGTGGCACCGGCCACCGATCGGGACGAATTGGGTTCGCGCTGGGCCGAATCGCCGCTGCGCACCCCGGTCACCGAACTCGCCGGGGAGATCCGCGCCATCGCCGAGGACGCCGGAATGATCGCGGTCGTCACCGATGACGAGGGCACCGTGCTGTTCAGCTGCGGCGACCGCGCGGTGCGGCGACGCGCCGAGACCGTGAACCTCGCGCCCGGCGGTTGCTGGGATGAGCCGTACATGGGGACCAGCGGGGTGGCGCTATCGCTGCACACCGGCCGTCCCAGTTCGGTCTGGGCGGCCGAGCATCTGGTGGAGGCGTTGCACGGCTGGGTCTGCTACTGCGCCCCGATTCGCGCCGCCGACGGCCGTCAAATCGGCGTACTGGACCTGTCGACCTATTGGGATCGCTCGCATCCGATGATTCTGGCCACGGTGCGGGCCCTGGTCACCGCCATCGAATCCCGTTTGCACACGGAGCAATCCAGACCGGTGGCGCGCACCCGGCTGGAATGCCTCGGGGTGCCGCGCCTGTACAAGCAGGGCCAGCAGGTCCCCATGCGCCCGCGGCAGGTGGAGATCCTCACGCTGCTGGCGCTGGAGCCGGAGGGTTACACCCCCGAGCGCCTGCACGCCGCCGTCTACGGTGATCGGTCCGTCTCCCCCAGCACCCTCAAGGCCGATGTCTCGCGCCTGCGCCGTGCGACCGACGGCCAGATCGCGGACCGCCGCTATATGCTCACCGATCCGCTGGCCTGTGACGCCACCGAATTGCTCGCGGCGCTGGAGGCGGGCGATCTGACCACCGCCGTGCGGCTGTATCGCGGTCCGCTGCTACCGGATTCCGATATTCCCGGCATCGTGCAGTGGCGCGAACATCTCGACGTGGGTCTGCGCACCGCCGTGCTCGCGGACCGGAATCCCGAGCATGCCTTGCGATTCGGGCAGCGCTGCCCGGACGATATCGAAATCCACGAGCACGCACTGCGTTTGCTCGCCCCGGGCGACAGTCGCCGCGCGCTGGCCACGGCCCGGCTGCACACCGCACTACGCGCGTAGTTGGTCGATACCGGTCCATGGCGGACCGGTCCGGCGAATAGGACACGAACGCCCGTGGGTTGGCGCATCGTTGCGCCGAGGTTGCAGTGAACAGCCTACTTTTCACCAACCGCGCGCCAACCCTGTGCCAACCCGGCGGGGTCATAGTGACCCCGGTCACCGTAGCTCGGGTTCTTTTGAGGCCCAACGCTTCCGAAGACATCCGAGCTATCACTGGAGGAGTCAGATGAAGACGGGTTCGGTCACCCGGGTGGCCATCACCGATGCCGCGGCCGATGTGCTGCAGGTGCTCATCTCCCATCACGGCCCGGTCCTGTTCCATCAGTCCGGCGGCTGCCGCGACGGCAGTTCGCCCATGTGCTATCCGCTGGGTGATTTCCGGGTCGGCGCGGCCGATGTCATGCTCGGCCGAGTTTTCCCGGATACGCCATTCTGGTTGAGCGCCGGTAATTTCGAGCACTGGCGGCACACCCATCTCACCGTCGACGTGATATCCGGCCGCAGCAGCGGCTTCTCCCTCGAGGTCCCCGAGGGGGTCCGATTCATCATCCGGTCGCGGTTGTTCACCGATGCCGAGGCGGCGGTGTTGGAGGCGGCTCCCAGGCCGCCCCGAGGCGCCGACCTGACCGGATGAGAAAGGTGGCGCGGCCGGTTTCTCCGGGCCGGCCGCGCCTCCGCCCACTCGTGAAAATGCTACTGCGGCAGCAGTTCCCAGAGACCGTCGATACCGAGCCGGAGCGGGTACAGCGGATGCCCCTGGTCGTCGTGCGTCACCCTGGGGCGCACGATGATCTCCTCGGCGAATGGAATCGTCCACCCGCGATCGAGCAGCGCGGGCGGTAGATAACCGGACTCGACGGTCACCGGCAGTCCGCGATCGGCCGCGAAACCGGCCAGTCCGAGCAGATGCCAGGAGACGAAACCCACCGGGGCGAGACATCGTTCGGGCGTACCCCAGAATTTCCGATGCTGTTGCAGCGCTTCGGCGATCGCGGTGTTGAACTCCGCGGCCGAACCCGTTGCGGCGTAGTCGAGCGCCCGGATCGCGGGCGCGGCACACAGTACGGCGTATTCGTCCGAACTGTCCGCGGCCGCGCTCCAGGCCGCCCGCAAGGTGTCCCGGACACCGGCCGCACCGCTGTGCAGCTGCTGCCAGCCCAGCGCCCACAGCGTCGCGTAGTCGTGCGCGTCCGGCAGTGGAAAACCCGGACGATCCGCGGTGCCCACCAGAAATGCCAGCAGCCGCGGATCGCGGGTGATGAGGCCCAGCGAGAGCGCGGATACGAAATCCGATGCGGCGGGGCCGGGTTGGCGCCCGCCGATGCCCGGGACCTGGTACTGATCATCCTCGATGATCATGGTGACGGCGGAGCCGCCCGCCGGTTGCCGCGCCGCCTGCAACCGGCCCACCAGTGCGTTGGCCGCCGATTCGGTGTACGAACGGATGCGTGTGTTCCCGTCGCCGAAATCGGCGAGACTGTAATACCCCGCGAGTCCGAGGAATTCATTGGCCACCGCCTGCAACCCGATGAAGGGTTCGGTCGCCAATTCCTCCTCGAGGATCGCGTGCGCGGTCTCCCACGCCCCCGAGATCTGCTCGTGGACCAGATCCATCGCGTCATCCAGGCGGCCACCGGGCCGCTCCGCATCCGGATCGCAGGGATAGTGCCGCCCGATCTGCCCCGTGCTCAGCGTCATTGGCCCTCCTGAAATCGAAACAGGGTGCCGGACATCGCCGCCCGCCCCCGTACCGAAACATACCGGTGGTTTCGGGCCGGGGCAGGCGGGCGGATCGGATCAGCGGCCGGGCAGGTACTTGATGGCGCGGGCAACACCCATCAGGAACGGCTGCCACTTGTCCTGTGAGATGAGCGGCGGCGCATCGAGATTCAGGAACCGGGTGACCACGACCGTCTGCGGTTCGGTGAACTTGAGCAGCCCGTCGGGACCGTGGCGACGGCCGACGCCGGAGATGCCCATACCGCCCATCGGCGCGCCGGTGGAGCCCCAGGCGGGGGCGTAACCCTCGTCGATATTGACGGTGCCCGCGTGCAGGCGTTCGGCGATGCGCTCACCTTCGGCCTTGCTGCCCGCCCAGACGCTGGCATTGAGGCCGTATTCGGTGTCGTTGGCGCGCGTGATCGCCTCTTCCACATCGGCTACCGGGTAGATGGAGACCAGGGGGCCGAAGGTTTCGTTGCGGCCGCATTCCATCGTGTCGGTGACCTCGGCCAGTACGGTCGGCTCATAGAACAGCGGGCCGAGGTCCGGCCGGGCGTTGCCGCCCGCGAGGACCTTCGCGCCCTTGGAGACCGCGTCGGCGACGTGCTTGGTGACCGTTTCGAGCTGGGCCTCGGAGATGAGGCTGCCGATATCCGCCGAATAGTCGTAGGCCGCACCGACTTTCGCGGCCTTGACCGCGGTGACGAACTTCTCGGTGAATTCGGCGGCCACGGACTGTTCGACGTACAGGCGCTCGATGGAGATACAGAGCTGACCGGCGTTCGAGAAGCACGCGCGCACAGCGGCTTTGGCGGCCTTGTCGAGGTTCGCGCCCGCGGTGACGATCATCGGGTTCTTGCCGCCGAGTTCGGCGGAGAAGCCGATCAGGCGGCGACCGCACTGTTCGGCCAGGGTGCGGCCGGTGGTCGAGGAACCGGTGAACATGAGGTAGTCGCAGGCCTCGACGATGGCGGTGCCGACCACCGTGCCCGGACCGGTGACCACGGCGAACAGATCGCGCGGCAGGCCGGCGCGGGCGAACAGTTCGGCATTGGCCAGCGAGGAATATGGGGTCTGGCTGTCCGGCTTCACCACGACGCCATTACCCGCCAGCAGCGCCGGAATCGAATCGCCGATCGAAAGCAGCATCGGATAGTTCCACGGTGCGATGACACCGACGACGCCCTTGGGCACCGCGCGCACGGCGGCCCGGTTGAGCACCGGGAACGCGCCCGGGACGCTGTGTGAGGCCAGCAATTGCGGTGCGACACGGGCGAAATAGCGGGCCGCCATCATCAGGCCCATGATCTCTTCCTGTGCGGCCCAGCGTGCCTTACCGGTCTCGGCCTGCACCACGTCCATCAGGTACTCGCGGTTCTCCACCACCAGATCGCGGTACCGATTGAAGACCGCGGCTCGGTCCTTGACCGGGCGGGCGGCCCATTCCGCCTGTGCGGCACGCGCTTTGGTGACGGCGGCGGTCACATCGGCGGCCGTGCCCACCGGCACCGTACCGAGCGTCTTTCCGGTGAACACCTCGGTGATCGCGCGAATATCGCGGTCCTCGGTGGTGTCCACGGCCGCGAACGTCCGTAGACGTTCGAACACTGCGGCTGCCGGTACGGGCATCGTCGCCTCCTACTTACAGGTAACTTCGGGGTACACACAATCTACCCTTACCGGGCACCCGTGACGGTTGAGTCCGAGATACGGCCGGTCGAGCCGGGTTTCCGTCCGAGAATGTCGGCAATCGCGCTCGCCCGCAACGCACGAAGACATTGCCGGTGCGGCTTGGAAAGCCACACCGGCAATGTCGTATGCGAGATGGATCAGGGCTTCGGCGCGCAATTGGCGGGCGGGACAATGCCCTGGTTGGCGACGTTGTTGCCGAGCAGAACCGTGGTCTTGGCCTCCACCGACGCCTGACCGGGCGCGGAGATCTTCACGGTGAAGGACTGGGTCTTCTCCTGTGCGGTCGCGGTGCACAGTGCGGTCCAGGCGATCTTCTGGCCGTTGTCGATGATCGAGAAGCCGACGTAGTTCTTCTTGGGCTCCGAGCTGGTCACCAGTTCGATCTTCGGGGTGACTCCGGCCGGGGCGTCGACCAATTCGGAAATGGGGGTCTCGGCGCGCCCGAAGGTGTTGACCGAGGCCACATCCGTCTTGGCGACCAACTGTGTGCCCTGTGCGCCACCCGCGGAGACGACGACCAGGGTGTTGGAGGAGGCGCTGGTGTCGAACGCGCCGTTCGGGGCGAAGCCCTTGACCACCGCGTCACTGGAGATAGTGGTGTTCGGCGGCGTCTGGCCGTCGACCATGACGGTCATGGTCGCCGACGCGGTCTTGTTCTTGGTGACCTCGCCCAGGGTGAAGGACACCTTCTGCCCGCCCAGCTTGTTGCCGCCGGATTCGTAGACGGTGCCGTTCGGAATGGTCACTTCGGCAATGACATTGGAGAACGAGTCGTTTCCGGCGGTGCTCACCGTGACGGTGCACGCCACTTCGTCACCGGGGAAGAGCTTGCCGGGGGTCTGCAGATCGCGGCACTCGTATTTGGTGGTCGGGCCCGCCACGGCGTACGCCGGAGCCGCGGCGATCTGGAGCGCGCCGGCGGCGAGTGCGAATGCCGAAGCGACCATCACGGCACGTTTCAGGGCGGGCTTGGGGGCACTGGTCATTGTCTTCTCACCTTCTTGGTGTTCGTGGGTTCTGCACCAAGAGTCGGTGCGGTGACTCTGCATCCACCAACGAAGCACTAACGGCTCCGATGAATCCGGCCGGGCTCGCCGGTATGTATTCGCGACACCCCTTCGGAGAAGGACTGCACGCGATGACAATGACCGTCGGTCAGCGCTGGGTACTGGCGCTCACCTCACTCACCGGATTGATGATCGTGCTGGACGCATTGGTCGTCACCACGGCCATGCACGCCATCCAACTCGACCTGCACGCCTCGATCGGGGCACTGGAATGGACCATCAATGCCTACAACCTGAGCTTCGCGGTACTGCTGATGGCGGGCGCGGCGCTCGGCGAACGGTACGGGCGCAGGCGCGTACTGGCGACGGGGCTGACGCTGTTCACCGTCGCCTCGGCCGGATGCGCGCTGGCGCCCGATCTGGGCTGGCTGATCGCCGCGCGGACGGTGCAGGGCGTCGGCGCGGCCGCGGTCATGCCGGTCGCCGTGGCCCTGCTGTCGGCCGCCTTCCCGCCGGATCAACGTCCGCGCGCGCTCGGATTCTTCGCCGCCACAACGGGATTGGCGACTCTCGGCGGCCCATTGGCCGGCGGTGCGGTGGTGCAGGGGCTGGCCTGGCAGTGGATCTTCTGGATCAATGTGCCGATCGGGGCGGTGCTGATACCGCTGGTGCGCACCCGCCTGGCCGAAAGCTTCGGCGAGGCACGGAGAGTGGATTACGCCGGGATAGCGCTGGTGAGCATCGCGGCGTTCGGCGCGGTATGGGGCCTGATTCGCGGCAATGAATCCGGTTGGGGCAGTACCGAAGTCATTGCGGCGTTCGTGGCGGGCGCGGCAGGGTTGATCGCCTTCGTGCGCTGGGAGCTGCGGACGACCGCACCGTTGATCCCGATGCGATTCTTCACCTCCCGCGCGTTCAGTGCGGGCAATGCGGCGAGCTTCCTGCTCACCGCCTCCATCTTCAGCGGCGCGTTCTTCTTCACCCAATTCCTCCAGGTGGCACAGCAATACGGTCCGCTGGGCGCGGGTCTGCGCCTCGCGCCGTGGACGGTGACGCTGTTCTTCGTCGCCCCCGTCGCGGGCAAACAGGTCAACAGGTTCGGCGAACGCCCGCTGGTGGTGCTCGGCCTGCTGTTGCAGACGATCGGATACGGCTGGATCGCGCTCATCGCCCGTCCCGACCTGCCGTACGCGATGCTGGTCGCACCCTTCGTGATCGCGGGTATCGGCGCGTCGATGGCCATACCCTCCGCCCAGAGCGCCGTGCTGCGGGCGGTTCCCATCTCCGCGGTCGGGGCCGCGTCCGGAACCTACAACGCACTGCGCCAACTCGGCGGCGCGTTCGGAATCGCGGTCCCCGCAGCGGTTTTCGCGGCCGTGGGCGGGTACGAGTCCGCGCACGCGTTCACCGACGGCTTCATCGCCGCGATCATCGCCGGTGCGCTGCTCGCGCTGGCCGGGGCGCTGGCGGGTCTACTGATTCCCGCCGGAGCGCCCACCGCGCCGGATGCGATCTCCTCGACGGGAGCGGCTGGTCCGGTGGGCGATAAGACCCCGCTCGATGCCGATGCCGATGCCGATGCCGATGCCGATGCCCTTGCCGATGCCGTTCGCGTCGCGAGCGCCGTGGGCGCGCACGCATCCGTCACGCGCACCGGGACCACCGCATGACCGCTCCGGCCGCTCGGGCCCCCGAATCGTCGGTAGGTTCGACTCCCATGACGGTCAGCGCCGAATTCGCGACCCGCACCGCACCATTCCGCCCGGAACTGCTCGCGCACTGCTACCGCATGCTCGGTTCGATCCACGAGGCCGAGGATCTGGTGCAGGAGACCATGTTGCGGGCCTGGAGGGCCGCGGACCGGTTCGACGAGCGGCGGGCGTCCCTGCGCACATGGCTGTATCGGATCGCCACCAATGCCTGTCTGACCGCGCTGGAACAGCGCGACAGGCGGGCGCTCCCCAGCGGTCTCGCGGGTCCGAGCCCCGTATTGGACACCTCTCCGCCCCGGCATCCGGAGGTTCCGTGGCTGGAGCCCATTCCCGATGGGCTGCTGGGCAATTCGGCCGATGATCCGGCCACGGTGGTGGCGGCGCGCAGCGGTGTGCGGCTCGCGTTCATCGCGGCGCTGCAATTTCTGCCCGCCCGCCAGCGGGCGGTGCTGATCCTGCGCGATGTGCTGGCCTGGTCGGCGGCCGAGGTCGCCGAACTCCTGGACACCTCCCCCGCCGCCGTCAACAGCGCGCTGCAACGCGCGCACGCCCACCTGGAGGAGGTCGCCCCGATGCTCGACCAGATGTCGGAGTCATTGAGCCCGGACGAGCGGGCAACCGTCGACCGCTATATGCACGCCTTCGGCAATGCCGATATGCGCGCGCTGGCCGAACTGCTCCGCGACGACGCGGTGATGGAGATGCCGCCCGCCCTGGTGTGGTTCGCGGGACGCACGCACGTGGTGGATTTCTTCACCGCCAAAACCTGCGCGGATCCGAGCAGATGGCGGCTGGTGCGCACGGCGGCGAATACCCAACCGGCCGTAGCGTGTTATCTGCGGGGTGCGGACGGAGTCCATCACGCGCATGCGATTCATGTACTGACGGTGTCGGATTCGGCGATCGAGCGGATCACCGTATTCCTGGATCCGCGTTTGTTCCCGCGCTTCGGGTTGCCCCCGGCCCTGCCGTAACGCGGCCCACCGGGCAGCTGTCACGCGCGCCGGATTCCATTCCGCTGCGCGCGAATTCGCTGAACTGCCAAGCGAGCCCGCGTGCGCCGGTGCACACGCGGGCTCGCCAGTGGTGTTGCGGTCCGGCGCTATTCGTTCACCAGCACCGGAATCGACAGCACCGCGGCGGAAACCGCCGCCCCCGCCGGAGCCGGAATGGTGAAGTCGATGCCGTCGTCGTGCGGGATATGCGTCCCGCCGCCCATGGCCTCCTCATCGGCATGGTCGAAATGCCCCGTGCCGACGAGCTTTCCGGCCGCGTCGTAGAACGCCGCCTGCACCTCGAGGGCGAGCACATCGCTCACATCGGTGGTGATGGCCAGCCGTCCATGCACCGTGGTCCCGTCCAGCCGGGTGCCGGTCAGCTGAATTCGATCGGTGAACGGTCCGGGTTCGAGACGCACCTCGCCCGGTCCGGCGGTGATCGAAGCGGCGGGCGCCACAGCGGGTTTCGCCGCGTAGGACGGCGTTGTCACCGTGGCCGGCGCACTCGCGGTCTGCGAATTCGAGCACGCGGTCCCCAGCGTGGTCGTCAGCAGCAGTCCCGCGAGCAGCACGACCCGTGCCGAACCCTTGCGCCGCGCAACACCATTCATGCTCACGGCAGCAGGGCCTTGTGCATCTTGGTGTACAGCGCGGTGTTGTCCTGGCTGGCGGCGAAGACGTCACCGCCCGGACCGTACGCGTAGATCATCACGTCCGCGCCGGTGTGGTTACCGGACAGGTAGGTCAGCCACAGACTTGCCTCGGGCGAACCGTCCTTGACCTCGGGCTTGTCATTCGGGGTGCGGAAGGTCGCCGGGGCGAAGTTCTTCGGATCGTTCGAGCCCGCACCGTTGATCAGGCCGCTGGAGCGCGCCGGATCCTTCACGTTCTCCTTGCCGTCGCGCGAGGGCAGGGAGTTGTTGGCGGTATTGCCCGCATCCACATTGGTGGGCGGAGCGATCGCCTCGGCATTGGTGAAGGTGTTCTTCTCGATGATGTTGAAGCCCGCGCACTCGTGGTCGGCGGTGACGATGACCAGGGTGTGCTTATCCTTCTTGGCGAAGTCCATGGCCGCGGCGACGGCGTCGTCGAACGCCTTCATCTCGTCGAGAGTCTGGGCCGCGTCATTGGCGTGCGAGCGCTTGTCGATCTGCGCGCCCTCGATCTGGAGCAGGAAGCCCTTGCTGTCCTTGCGGTTCGACAGCAGGTCGATGGCCTTGGTCGCCATGGCGGCCAGGGTCGGCTCCTGCTTCTGCGGTGCCGAGTCCGGCAGCGCGTTGCGGGCCGCGGTGACCGTCAGATTGCCGCGGTTGAACAGGCCGATGACCTTATCGCTCTTGGTCGCGGTCAGGTCCGCGGCCGTGGCGACCTGCTGGCTGTCGGCGGTCTGCGCCTTGAGCGCGGGATCGCCCATATTGCCCAGCACCTGATAACCCTTGTCGGTCAAGGACTTCTGGTCATCGGGTTCGAAGCGGGCCAGGCCGCCGCCGAAGATGACGTCGGCGGTGCCGTTGCGCGCGATCTGCTCGGCGATCGGGGTCACCAGCGTCTTATCGGCGGGTGCGGCCTCGTAGCTGCCGTCGGACTTCTTGGGCAGGCAGGTGGCCTCGGTGAACGTCGGTCCCTGGCAGCCGCGCAGCAGCGCATGGCTGAACATGCCCGCCGGGGTGGCGTCGGTGATCTCGGCGGTGCTGACATTGCCGGTGGCGAAACCGGCCGCCTTGGCCTGCTCCATCAGCGTGGGCACGGATTTGCCGTAGGCGTCCACGCCGATGGCGGCGTTGTAGGTCTTGACGCCCGACGCCCAGGCGGTGGCAGCGGACGCGGAGTCTGTCACCAACGAGGGCTTATCGCTGTTCGGCTCCACCGCGTAGGTGGCCACCGCGCCGACATAGGGCAGCTGCTCCATGTTCAGCCGTCCGTTGGCGCCGACGAAGCGTTCCCGGGCCGCGGTGATGTGGCTGCGCCCCATACCGTCGCCGAGCAGGTAGATGATGTTGTGCACTTCGTTGTCGGCTTTTTTGTCCGAGCCACAACCCGCGACCAGGGTCGAGCCCACGAACGCGGCGGTGATGGCCGCGACCGCGCCGAGCCAGGCGCGTTTCTTGTGCTGCACTTCGTTCCCTCCAACCTTCGCGGCACGGGGTCTCCGTGCGCGACCCGCTGTACCCCGGGCGCGGCGAACGTATCCCTGGGCGGTTGCCCGAATCCGACGCGGAGCTGTCGATTCGGTGAACGTATGTCATGACAACTGACATGGGGTGGATGACACGGGCACTATTTCCGGGTCCCGCGAACCGGCTACACGCGCGGGAATGCGGGGCTATTCTCTGGTCACCAGGCTCCAATCGCATAGCGCAGGTGGTGATCCGGGAGTGGCCGGACCGTGGGCGAGAAATACTCTCGCGCAACGGATTCAACGATTGTTCCGGTGTCTGCGCGTCCGCGATCGCATACCGGACGGCCGGTCTTCGAGTCAAATCCCGTCCCGCTCAAAAGGACTCGCGTGGGTGTTCCGGCCACCGGATGGCTACCCTCGGGCAATGCTCACCAGGCGGCTCGGGGTGCGGACCCGGATTCTGGCCATCGCACTCGTGCCCAGTCTGGCGCTGGTGGTGATCGGCGTCGGCGCGACCGGATACCTCGTGGACCGCTCCAACACCGCCCAGGACTGGGCCGATGAAATGCGCGACGGTGTCGCACCCACCCGCGAACTCATCGAGGCGCTCGAATCCGAGCGCCGAATCACGCTGTGGCGCATCGCCGGAGCCGATACCGATCTGCACGCCCTGGCCGCCGCCCGCCAGCGCCTGGATATCGCTCTCACCCAGCTCGCGCCCGCGCAATCGCGGTTGAGCAGCATCGGGCCCCGCGCCATGGGCGACACCACCTCCGCGCTCACCGATCTTGGCAAGCGGCTCACCCTGATTCGCGCCGGACTCGACGCGGGCACCCTCGCGCTCGGCGACGCGGACGCCTTCTACAGCTCCATGCCGCAGCTCGTGCTCGCCGGTGTGCGCATCGCCCAGCAGACCGCCCCGGACGCGCCCACCGCCATCGAACTCGCGTCCGCCAGTGAGGTATTGCAGAGCCTCGAGGCCATGAGCCGGGCGAACGCGCTGGGTGCGGCGCTCATCGACGGCGGCGGCGGACTCACTCACGACCTGGCCAATGAATATCTGCGGCTGCTCGGCTTCTATCACAATCGCGTCGACCGGCTCATCGGCGACGGCGACCCGCGGCAGGCCGCCGCCGCGAAAGCCCTTGTCTCCGGGGCGGCCTGGCAGCGACTGGGCGCGATGGAGGTATCGCTGACCCAGCGCGCCGTGCCGCGCGCGGAGGGCGCGACGTTCAAACCCGCCCCGCTGCCGCTGACCACCGCCGAGTGGGAGGGTGTGGCGAACGAGGTCAACACCGCGCTCGCCGATCTGTGGCAGGCGCAGAACATCGAGGCGCAGCGGCTCGCCGGTGACGCCGCCGCCGACACCACCCGGAACTCACTGCTCACCGGCGCGGCCATGGTGGTCACCGCGCTCGGCGCGATCCTGGTGGCGCTGGCACTGGCCAATCGAATCATTCGGCGGCTGCGGCGACTTCGCGACGAGACCATCGCCCTGGCGGACGATCAACTCCCCGATACCATGCGGCGGCTCGCGGACGGTGAACAGGTCGACATCGATACCGCCTCTCCCGCACTGAAATTCGGCGGCGATGAAATCGGCCAGGTGGCAGACGCTTTCAGTCATGCGCACACCGCCGCCATCTCCGCCGCGGTCACCGAATCGCGCACCCGCGAGGGCGTCAAGGCGGTCTTCCTCAATATCGCGCACCGCAGCCAGATCGTGGTGCACCGGCAGTTGGAGCTGCTGGACGAGGCCGAATCCAAGCAGGAGGATCCGGTCCTGCTGGAAACCTTCTTCCTGCTCGACCATCTCGCCACCCGCGAACGCCGCAATGCCGAGAACCTGGTCATCCTCGCCGGTGGCCGTCCCGGTCGCCAATGGCGGAACCCCGTGCCTCTGATGGAATTGGTGCGCAGCGCGGTCGGTGAAACCGTGGACTACAAGCGGGTCCGCACCGGCAAGCTGCCGCAGAGTTTCATAGTCGGCGTCGCGGTCGGCGATCTCATCCATCTGCTGGCCGAACTCATCGACAATGCCGCGCACTTCTCGCCGCCGCAGTCGCACGTGCGGATCACCGGCAATACCGTGGGCCGCGGTGTGGCCCTGGAGATCATCGATCAGGGCGTCGGCGTCGGCGAGGAAGAGCTCGAGCGCATCAACACCCTGCTCGCGACCGCCGCCGGTATCGGGCTCACCAGCTTCTCCAGCGATTCGCGCCTGGGCCTGTTCGTGGTCTCGCAACTCGCTGCCCGGCACAGTATCTCGGTTCGCCTCTCGGAATCCGATTACGGCGGCCTGCGTGCGATCGTGCTGATCCCGGCCGCCCTCATCGCCGGTGAGACGCCCTCCCCGGACTACAGCTCCGGCCAGCTCCCGATCCCCCGCCGCGCCGAATTCCGCCCGGACACCGGCGAACTCCCGGTGCTCGACGCGCCCTCGGCGCGGGACAGCGGTCACGACGCCAACGAGGCGCGCTCGGACCGGCCGCGTGCCATCAGCCATGACGCGACCTACGGACCCCGAAGCGCGAACGCGGCGCGTCCGGGCGATATCGGGCGGCACGCGCGCCGCCCGCACGACACCCGCCCGTCGCTGCCCAAGCGCCGCCGGCAGGAAAGCCTCGCACCGGAATTGGCGCACGACCCAGCGCCGGGGCCGACCACCCCGGGACGGGACGCCGTCGGCCCCGGCACGGGTGCGCCGCCCGCATTGCCCGAGCGCAGTCCGGAACAGGCCCGAGACCTCATGTCCGCCATCGAGAACGGCACCCGGCAGGGCCGTCGCTCCGATCCGGGCACCCTCCCCCCATCCGACAACAATCGACAGGAAGGCGACGGTGAGTACTTCTCCCGCCGGTGACCTCGACTGGCTGCTCGACGATCTCGTCGACAAACTCGCCGGTGTGCGTCACGCCGTGGTTCATTCGACCGACGGTCTGCTGCTCGGCCGCTCCACCCGCATGCTGCGCGAGGACGCCGAACATTTCTCCGCCATGTCCTCCACGCTGTACGGGCTCTCCCGCAGTGCCGGACACCGTTTCGACGGCGGCGGCGTCCGGCAGGCGGTGATCGAACTCGATCGCGCGGTCTTATTCGTGACCGCCGCGGGCGCGAACGCCTGCCTGGCGCTACAGGCGGGCGCGGACGCGAATCTGGGCATGGTGGCCTATGAGATGAACCTGACCGTGCAGCGGGTGGGTTCGTTCCTGTCGACCGCGGCCCGTCGTTCCGGCGAATTCGGCTGAGCCCCCGCATGACCGGGTTCGAGGTGGACACCCCGCTGGCGCAATCGGTGAAGATCCTGATCGCGGGCGGTTTCGGGGTCGGCAAGACCACCATGGTCGGTTCGATCAGCGAGATCACCCCGCTGCGCACCGAGGAGATCATCACCGAACGCTCAGCGGGAATAGACGATCTCACCGGTGTGGAGGGTAAGACCACCACCACGGTGGGGCTGGATTTCGGCCGCATCACCATCGACGCGGGACTGGTGCTGTACCTGTTCGGCACCCCCGGCCAGGACAGATTCTGGTTCCTGTGGGACGAATTGGCGCGCGGGGCGCTCGGCGCGGTGATTCTGGCGGACACCCGCCGCCTGGAGAATTCGTTCGCCGCGATCGACTTCTTCGAACGCCGCGGCATCGGATTCACCGTCGGCGTCAACTGTTTCGAGGGTGCGCCGGTGTATTCGCCCGAAGAGATTCGCGATGCGCTGGACCTGGACGAACATGTGCCGATCCTGCTCTGCGACGCGCGTGATCGCAGCTCCTGCAAAGAGGTGCTGACCACCCTCGCCGAATATCTGATCACGCGCGCCCTGGCGTGAGGGTTTCATACCGGTGCATGCATGAGAACCTGTGTCAATCCTGTTCCCGCTCAATGAGATCAGCTTGACGAATGTGACGTTCATCCCGTTACGTTGCGCAGATGTTCAGAGCGAGACTCGGGGTCCGGACCCGTGTTCTCGCCATCGCATTGGTTCCGAGCCTCGCGCTGCTCGTGATCGGTGTGGGTGGCGCGGGATACTTGGTGGTGGAAGGCAAGAACGCGCGAGAGTGGGCGGACGCACTGACGGCCGCCACTCCTCTTTCCAAGGAGCTGGTCAGCTCGGTGCAGCTGGAACGCCAGCTCACCCTGGCGCAGCTGGCCGGTGACGAACCCAATCCGAAGGCCCTGACCCAGGCCAGGACTCGCCTCGACAACGCACTGCGCGGCATGTCGGGCACCACCAAGGATATGGAGGCGCTCGGCCCGCAGGAGGTCACCGGCGATGTCGGCGGGTTCCTCACCCTGACCCGCTCGCTCGCGGCCGTGCGCACCCAGATCGACGGCAACGCACTGCCGTTGACCGATGCCTACAACTTCTACGGACATCTGCTCGACCTCATCTCCGTCGGCACCCGCGCCGTGGAGACCACCGCGCCCAATCCGGAAGTCGCCATCGAGACCGCGGCGACCCTGGAGATCGTCTCGGCGTCCGAAATGCTTTCGCGGGCAGACTCATTGGCCGAAGTGCTGCTCCGGGACGGAACGCTCGCGCCGGATCTGGCCATCGAATTCTCGCGGGTGCTCGGCGCGTACCGCGTCAATATCGGCGTCCTCGCGGGCGCGGACGGCAGTAAGGGCAAGCCCGCCTTCCAGGCGGTGGTCAACGACCCGAACTGGCAGAAGCTGATCATGATGGAGAATGTGCTGCTGGCACGCGCCATCGATCCCATGACCGCGGCTCCGGTGAAAGCCGGTGCCACGCAACCGGTCGCGCCGCTCACCTTCACCCCGCAGGAATGGCGCGATACGGTCACCGCCGTCAACAAATCGCTGCTGGACATGTGGGACGCGCAGAGCCGGTACGCGCTCGGCCTGGCCGGTGACGCCGCCGATAAGAACGCCCGCAACTCGGCCATCGCCGGTGGCGCCATGCTGCTGGTATCGCTGTCCGCGTTCCTGGTGGCGCTGCTGCTCGCGAACCGAATCATCGGTCGGCTCAAGCGACTTCGCAATCAGACCTTCCTGCTCGCCGATGAGCGACTACCCGAGATCATGTCGCAGCTGCGCGAGGGCAAGACCGTCGAAGTCTCTACCGAGACACCGGAAATGGACTTCGGCACCGATGAGATCGGGCAGGTGGCAAAGGCTTTCGGTCACGCGCACAGCGCCGCCGTCGCCGCCGCGGTCACCGAGGCCCGCACCCGCGAGGGTGTGAAGGCGGTCTTCCTCAATATCGCGCACCGCAGCCAGGTGGTGGTGCACCGGCAGCTCGAGGTGCTCGACGAGGCCGAGGCCAAGCAGGAGGATCCGGCGCTGCTGGAGATCTTCTTCCGCCTGGACCACCTCGCCACCCGTGAACGCCGCAATGCCGAGAACCTGATCATCCTCGCGGGTGGTCAGCCCGGACGGCAGTGGCGAAACCCGGTGCAGCTCATCGAGGTTGTGCGAAGCGGTGTGGGTGAGGCGCTGGACTACACCCGCGTCAAGATCACTCGACTGCCCGAGGTCGCGGTCGCCGGCAGCGCCGTCGCCGACCTCGTGCACCTGCTCGCCGAACTCGTCGACAACGCCGCGCACTTCTCGCCGCCGCAGTCGCAGGTCGAGGTGCGCGGCAATGTGGTCGGTAAGGGCATCGCCATCGAGATCGTCGATCAGGGCATGGGCATGCAGGAGGCCGAACTCGCCCGCATCAACGATATGCTGCGCAACCCACCGGATTTCGGCGTCAACACGCTCTCGGAGGATTCCCGCCTCGGCATGTTCGTGGTGGCGCAGCTGGCGGTCCGCAACGGCATCTCGGTGCGGCTCGCCGAATCCGATTACGGCGGCGTGCGCGCCATCGTGCTGGTCCCGTCCTCGCTCACCGTCGACGGGGGCCGCCGCACCGGCGAAATCCCGGCCGTGCCGGCGGCATTCGACACCGGGCAATTCCACGCCGCACTGGCCGCCGAGACCGCCAAACAGCTCGAGGCACAGCAGCAGTTCGAGGCGTCCAAGACGCCCAAACCACTCGATGCCCCACCGGCGTTCGAAGCGCCCCGGCAGCTCGAACCCCCCGCCGGGCTGCCGTCCTTCTCCAACCAAGCTCTTCCGGCCCGCCCTGAACCCCGCGCACCGGAGCGTCAAATGTCCTTCGACACCCCGCGGCCGTTCGAACCGCCGACGCAGCCGAACTCGAATCGCCCGCAGTCGTTTTCCCGGCCCGCACCCGAGCCGCAACCGGAAAACGATTTCCGCTCTCGCGATTTCGACCGATCCCAGTACACTGGCTCGGACGTCCGGCCCGAGCTCCCGCGAAGGCGCCGGCAGGCAAGTCTCGCACCGGAATTGGCGCAGGAGACGGCGGCTACCGAAGCGCCCGATCAGCCCACCCGCACGGCCGAGCAGGCCCGAGACCTTTTCTCCGCCATCGAAAACGGAACCAGGCAGGGCCGCCGGGCCGATCCCGGCGCGGGCGAGCCTGTGTCCAAGCATTTCCAGGACCGACAGGAAGGCGACGGTGACCACCTCAAACGCTGGTGATCTCAACTGGCTACTCGATGATCTGGTGGATCGGCTCGCGGGCGTCCGGCACGCGGTGGTGCATTCCACCGACGGTCTGCTGCTCGGGCGCTCCTCCGCGATGAGCAGGGAGGACGCCGAGCACTTCGGCGCCATGTCCTCCACCCTCTACGGACTCGCACGCAGCGCGGGCAGCCGGTTCGACGGCGGCGGCGTACGCCAGGCGGTCATCGAACTGGATCGCGCCGTACTGTTCGTGACCGCGGCGGGCAGCCACGCCTGCCTCGCGCTGCAGGCCAATGAGCAGGCCAATCTCGGCATGGTCGCCTACGAGATGAACCTGACCGTGCAGCGCGTCGGCACCTATCTGTCCACCACGCCGCGCCATCATCTGGCCGGACAGGTTAACCCCAGGCTGTCATGATGGCGCGGCCGGGGGATCACTGGTTCGACGATGCAGCAGGTCCATTGGTGCGCCCATACGCCAGGACCGGCGGTCGAACCATGGGCGCTGGGCATGATTTGGACATGCTCACGGTAGTGGTGGTGCCGAACGCGGCCCCACCGCTGCGCCGGGTGGAACCGGAATACGGCGACATCGTGCGCTTGTGCAGGCTTCCGCTGTCCGTCGCCGAAGTATCGGCGGCCCTGCGGCTGCCTCTTGCAGTGACCAAGATCCTCGTCGGCGACCTCATCTCCGACGGCATCCTCAAGTTCCGTGCGCCCGTCTCTCCCGACGCGGCGCCCGGTGACCTCAACATTTTGCGAGCTGTACTCGATGGCATCCGAAAACTTTGACCAATCCCAGCCCATGGCCGCGTCGGTGAAGATCCTCATCGCGGGCGGTTTCGGCGTGGGCAAGACGACTATGGTGGGGGCGCTCAGCGAAATCACGCCGCTGAGAACCGAAGAACTCATCACCGAACTCTCCGCCGGGGTCGACGACCTGCGCGGCGTGGAGGGCAAGACCACCACCACGGTGGCACTGGACTTCGGCCGCATCAC
Source organism: Nocardia sp. NPDC052001 (assembly GCF_040680615.1). Taxonomy (NCBI): domain Bacteria; kingdom Bacillati; phylum Actinomycetota; class Actinomycetes; order Mycobacteriales; family Nocardiaceae; genus Nocardia; species Nocardia sp. NPDC052001. Next base: position 934,040 of record NZ_JBFAXC010000002.1, read on the forward strand.
CATCGACCGAAACCTGGTGCTGTACCTGTTCGGCACCCCCGGCCAGGACCGATTCTGGTTCCTCTGGGACGAATTGGCCCGTGGCGCACTCGGCGCGGTGGTGCTGGCCGACACCCGCCGCCTCGAAAGCTCCTTCGCCGCAATCGATTTCTTCGAACGCCGCGGTGTGGCGTTCACGGTAGCGGTGAACTGCTTCGAGAACGCACCCCTCTACACCCCGGTGGAAGTCCGCGACGCCCTGGACCTCGACGAGCAGATCCCCGTCCTGCTCTGCGACGCCCGCGACCGCGCCTCCGCCAAGAACGTCCTGATGACGCTGGTGGAATACCTGATCACCCGCGCCGCAGCCGCCCCCGTGGCCACCTGAACCACCTCGCCACGACAACAGCGCCCGCCCTTGCCAGTTCAGGGACGGGCGCTGTTCTCGTCTCGCGGTCAGGACAGCCGGGTGAGCACTCCGGCCAGACCGTCCTCGACGACGGCGGCATCGTCGATGTCCAGACCGTGGATGACTTCGTGCCAGGGGCCGAGTCGATGCCAGATCAGCGCGCGGGCGCGCAATTGCGCTGTCACGCCGTAGGTTCGCGTGACAGCATCGCCGAATTCCGGTGGCGTGCCGAACAGTGCCCAGGCCAAATCGATGGCGGGATCCCCCAGGTGGGCGTCACCGAAATCGATGATGCCGCTGAGGGTTCCATTCTCGGCCAGCACGTGTTCGGGACCGAGATCGCCGTGTACGACGGTGCCGGCGGGTAGCGCCAACGCCGCATCCAGCAGCGACAACGCTGAACCTCGTTGTGCGGCAAGCAGTAGCGGCACGACCTCGGTTCGGAAGCGGCCGATATCGGCCGCCCGCTCGGTCCTGGTGTGCGCTTCGGGCGGGAGGCCGTGCCGTACCGCGTCATTCGCGGGGATGTCGTGCAGTGCGCGCAGGAACTCCCCCAGCGCCCGGCCGTGATTCGCCGTCGGATCGGTCAGTTCCGCGCCCGGAACGAATCGATGGCGCAGTATCAGCGGCTCCTCGCTCACGACGCCGGGTACGGGGACGGGAAGCGGTAATCGCGGTGCCAGCCAAGGCATCAGGCGCGCCTCGCGGCGCAACTGCGCACCCACCTCGGGCCTGCGTGGCCGTCGTTCCACCCAGCCGTCGACCAATGCCGCTCGACTATCCCATCCGCCGTCGAATTCCATTCCACCACTGTGCCAGGGGCGGATCAGCGCAGGAGGCCGCGTGCGACCAGGGCGATCAGGGCGTCCGCGCGGCGGGCCGGGTCGGGGAGGGATTCGGTGGCGAGGGCGATGCCGTTGGCCAGATGCAGTAGATCCTCGACGGTGACCGTCGGATCGACGACGCCCTCGCGATGCGCGCGCTCGAGCAGCGGGCGGACCGCCTGTCGAATCATGGTGTGCGGCTCGAACTCCGGGGCGGAGTGGTAGCCGGTCAGGGCGGGGCCGAGGCCGCGGGCGGTGGCGGCGTGGGTGACGACATCGCGTATCCAGAGTACGAGGGCGTCACCGGCGTCGGGTGCGGTGAGCAGGTCGGCCGAGCGGTCGCAGAGCGCCTGTACGCGGGTGTGCAGCACCTCGCCCAGCAGGGCTGCGCGGCTGGGGAAATGGCGGTGCAGGGTGGCGGATCCGACGCCGGCGCGGCGGGCGATCTCCTCGAGCGATGCCTCGGCTCCGTCCTCGCCGATCACCTCACCGGCGGCCGCCAGCAGGCGATCGCGATTGCGTTGCGCGTCGGCGCGCAGCCGGACGGGTTGCTCGGCCATGGGTCGCGGTACCTTCTTGCTAAGTGGGGTGGGTCCCCCGTATCGTACCGAACTGTAACTGGGGTACCCCCTCCACTTAGTTCGAGGAAGTCTCATGTCGACCATCACCACCGCCGACCGCGTAGCGATCTACGAGGTCATCGCCCTGCACGGCCATCTGATCGACGACGGCGAATGGGACCGTCTCGGCGAGGTTTTCACCTCCGACATCGTTTTCGACATCACCGATTACGGCTACGGCACCCTGCACGGGCTCGACGCCATGCTGGATCTGGTGCGCGGCGTGCACGACGACAAGAATCAGGCGCTGGGCCATCACGTCACGAATACCGTCGTGACCGGTCGGGACGGCGATACGGTGTCGGCCCGCTCCAAGGGGCTGGGCGTCGCACCCGACGGAGGGGCCGGAACCGCCATCTACGAGGACACGCTGCGGCGGGAACCGCAGGGCTGGCGGATCAGCTATCGCAAAGCCATTGCCCGCCGCACCGAAAGCTGAACCACCGCAGACTATTCGGGAATGGTGGCCACCGCGTCTATCTCCACCAACGCGCCCGGCCGGCCGTGTGCGGCGGTCGTGATGACCGTGATGGCGGTGCGATGATCACCCCATACCGCCCGTGACGCGGCGAAGCCCGCTTGGGCGTCGACGCCGTTGACGATGTAGATATTGAGTTTCACCACATGCTCGGGATCGGTTCCGGCAGCGGCCAATACGGCCAGCACATTGCGCATCGCCTGTCGGGTCTGCGCCTCGATGCCGTCCAGCATGACGCCGTCGCCATCGGTACCGAGCTGCCCGCCGACGTACAGCGTCCGGCCCGCGGGCGCGATCACACCCTGGGTGAACGCCGGGTTGTAGTGCAGCTCTTCGGGATCGAGATGGATCGCCGCCGCGGTCATCGGTCGCCCGCCGCGGCATCGGTGTGCAGGTAGAGATCGCGCAGCAGCGAAACCTCCGAAAGATGGTGGATCAGTTCACGATTGATGTGCAGCACCAGTGCGGCCATCGGCAGTTCGGGGAAGGGCTCCTTCGAGCCGACCGGGGTGCGCAGTTCGGCCGCGCTGAGCCCCTTCACCCCTGCCAGCCACACTTCGACCTGAGTCTCCAACTGCTTCAAGGCATCCGCCGCACTTCCGGCGTACTCCCAATCGTCGTAGGAGGCCGCGGGCGCGCCGAAATGCACGGCATTGCGCGCGGCCAGCACACCGACGATCACATGCCCGAGCCGCCACGCGATGGTGGTGAAGGGTGCGGGCGTCGGGGTGGGGATGGCGTAGTCGATGGTGAAGTCGCCCGCCCCGGCCTGCACGGGTGCGGTCGAACTTCCCCGCTCCCGCACACTCCACGCGTCGGGCACCGGTGACCAGAAGTATTCGTGATCGGTGAGCCCGGTCAGCCGGGCGCGAATCTGGTTCTCCCAATGCCACTCCCATTGCTCCCGCAATGTCTGATTCCAGTCGAATTCGTTCGTATCCATGACAGCCACCCTCGCACCGATAGCGGACAGATCCGGTCCGCTATCTTGGACACGATGGGCGGTATGAACGAAGGATCCGAGGGCGAGCGCGGCACCACCGAGCGCGTCCTCACGCTCCTGGGACTGTTGCAGCAGCGGCAGGTCTGGACCGGACCCGAACTGGCCGGCCGTCTCGGTGTCACGCCGCGCACGGTGCGCCGCGATGTCGACCGGCTGCGCGCGCTCGGCTACCCCGTGCACGCCAGTCAGGGCGTCGGCGGCGGCTACCAGCTGGGGCGCGGTCAAGACCTGCCACCGCTGCTGCTCGATGACGAGGAGGCGATAGTCACCGCCGTCTCGCTGCTGCTCGGCGCGGGCGGTGCGCTCACGGGTGCGGGCGATGCCGCACTGCGCGCGCTCACCAAACTGGATCGGGTGCTGCCTGTGCGGCTCCGGCAACAGGTCCAAACCCTTACCGGCGCAATCGATTCCTTCGACGGCGGCCGTACCCCGATCGACCCCGATGTCCTGATGACGCTCGCACGAGCCTGCCGGGATCACCTCGAAGCCGCGTTCGAGTACCCCTCGTCCTCCGCGACCGGGCCCCGCCGCGTCGAGCCGTATCGCCTCGTCGCCTCCGATCGCCGCTGGTATCTGCTCGCCTACGACCTCGATCGCGCGGACTGGCGCACCTTCCGGGTGGACCGCATGAGCGCGGTCGCGTCCCGAACCTGGCGTTTCCGGCCGCGCCCCGCGCCCGATCCGGCTCCGTACGTCCAGGAAGCCGTGACTACCCGCGCCTACCCCGAACAAGCGGGCTTCCTGATCCACGCCCCCGCTGACACCGTTCGCGCGCAGGTACCGCCGTCGGCGGCCTCGGTGCACCCCCGGGATCGGGACACCTGTGAATTACGCAGCGGCGCAGCCAATCTCGATGCCATTCTCATGCATGTGGTGCTGCTCGGCCACGATTTCGAGGTCCTGTACCCGCCGGAGCTCATCGCCCGTTGCGGGTCTCTCGCGGCCACGCTCCGATCGGCCGGGCGCGACAGTGGGTCGTTGACCGCGTCCGATTTGCCCGAAAGTAGCTGAAATCAATGTTGACTGCGGGATTTTCAGTCTGCGAGGTCGGTTGACCCGCAAATATGTTGCGGGTGAGGACATTTGAAATCGGCTTCGTCACGACACGCGGTCGCAGTGGGGTTGCGAGGCGTCAAGTGCTCTAATCTCCGATCCCGTGCATGTGGGCAGGAATGATCGCATCGCCGAGGTCTTGATCCTCGGGGCCGGACCGGCCGGGTTGGTACTCGGCAATATTCTGCAGGGCGCGGGGATCGATTCGGTGATCCTCGAGCGCGGCAGCCGCGCGCATATCGAACAGCGGGCGCGGGCCGGATTCCTCGCGCCCGAAAGTGTCGCGGTGCTACGCGAGTACGGGCTCGACGGTGGACTGCGCACGCGCGGACGCACCCACGATTCCTGCGAATTCCGCACTGCCGCAGGCCGGTTCGAGCTGTCATACGGCGCTCTGGGGCGGCGCGAGGTGCACACAGTGTATCCGCAGCAGGATCTGGTGACCGATCTGGTCGCAGAATACCTGCGCCGCGGCGGGGAGCTGCGTTGTGAGACTACCGCACAGCAGCTCGGCGATCTGCGCGGTGATCTGCCGTGGGTGCTGGCGCGCACGCTTGAAGGCGTCGAAAACCGGCTCGGCGCAAGTTATGTCGCCGGCTGCGACGGTGCGCGGGGCCTGGCCCGCAAGACCTTCAACGCGCCCAGCTCGACCTGCGAATACGACATCACCTGGCTGGCGCTGCTGGCCCAGGCCCCGCCGACCACGGACACCGTCGTCTACGGTGTGCACCGGGACGGCTTCGCCGGGCAGATGCCGCGCGGGCCGGAGGTGACCCGCTACTACCTCCAGTGTGATCCGCACGATGATCCGCTGCACTGGAGTGAGCAGCGCATCTGGGATTCGCTCGCAACGCGATTGGACGCGGGCCGATACGGACCGCTGCGGGCTGGACCCATCTTCGAGCGCGGTCTGGTGCGGCTGCGCTCGGAGATCCTGGATCCGATACAGCAGGGCCGATTGTTCCTGGCCGGTGACGCGGCATCCTCGATCAGCCCGTCGGCCGCCAAGGGTGCGAACCTGGCCATTCTCGGCGCGCGCACGCTGGCGAGGGCCTTCATAGCGGCGCTGCGCGGCGGCGATACCGCTGCGCTGCAACGCTATTCGGCCGAATGCGTGCCGCGCATCCGGCGCGCGCACGAGTTCTCGCACTGGATGATCAATCTGCTGCACCCTCCTGTCGGCCCGAACCCGGCCTTCGAGCGCGACCTCCAACAGGCCCGCCTGCACAGCCTCGCCACCTCGCGCACCCATCAGGACTTCTTCGCGGAGAACTACGTCGGCATCTGAGTACAGGAGGACGCGTGACCCGTTCGCTGGCAGTACCCCTTCGTATCGAAACCACCGACCGCGAAAGAATCACGGAGGCAGTGGAGTTCGTCAGAACGCATGACACCGGCCGGGTGCTCGCCGCGATGCTGCCCGATCTGACGGACGCCGAACACGCCGCCATCGCCGCGCACTGCCGGTTCGCGCACACCGCGGTCCTGATCTTCCCGGAGGACCCGCGGGCGATCGACGCGCTGTTCGCCGAGCACGATCTCACCGTGGTCTCGGCGGGCCCCAGCACGGTGGTGCGCCGCCGCCTGGCCATCCGGCACGGCCTGTCGGACGAGCGGCTGCCGGTGCACATCTACCGGGCCGCGTTACCGGCCCTCGATGGAACCCCCTGTGAAATAGAGCTTTTCGCACTCGAGAACGCACCGGAGGAGGTGGCGGCCGCCGAACGCGTCACCGGGGCCGAATCCCATCTGGCCATGGCCACCGGGGCCATCGACGAAATCACCCTGACCGGTCTGCGCGCACTGTTCACCGGCCGGGGCCGGATGCGCGCCGACGGCGGCGGCTACAACCCGCACGAGGACACCACCATCCTCTACTTCGCGGGCACCGGTGCGCGCACCCAGCCGTACCGGCGACTGGAACTGCATGTCGCCGGGCATCAACCGCAGGTGCTGAGCACCCACACCCTCGAATCCGAGGGCCCGGCACAGCGTTTGCTGCGACAGCTGACCGGTGCGTGGGCCACCCAGGCCCTAGCGGTCGCCGCCGAACACGGCATCGCGGACCATATCGCCGCCGCCCCCGGCGTCCCACTCGCCGAACTGGCCACCCGCACCGGCACCGACTGCGGTGCGCTGACCCGGCTCATGCGTTATCTGCTCGACCTCGAGGTGGTGGAACCCGCGGGCGCGGGCTATGCCCTCACCGATACCGGCGCACTGCTCGCCCACGGCCACGAGCACTCACTGAATTCCCTTGCGCGCCTGTACGGTGGCGCGTTCTACGAATCCTTCGGCGCCCTCGATTACGCCATTCGCACCGGCCACACCGCATTCGACGAACACTTCGGCCAGCACCATTTCGAGTACTTCACCGCCGATCCGGACCGCGCCGAACTCTTCGACAGCGCCATGGCCGCCAGCGCCGCGATCTTCGGTCACGTGGGCCACCTGATCGACACCACCACCGCCGACACGGTCATCGATGTGGGCGGCGGCAACGGCGAACTCCTGGCCCGAGTCCTGTCCGCCAACCCTCGCCTGCGCGGCACCCTCTTCGAACGCGCCACCACCCTGGACCGCGCCCGCGCCACCCTGCTCCGCGAAAACTGCTTCGACCGCTGTCACCTGGTCCCCGGCGACTTCTTCACCACCCCGCTGCCCCCCGCCGCCGATATCTACCTGCTCTCCAGAGTCCTGCACGACTGGAACGACACCGACTGCCGCACCATCCTGCACAACTGTGCCGCCGCAATGACCCCCACCTCCCACCTCTACATCATCGAAAGACTTCTCCCCGAAGACAATTCCCCCTCCCTCGTCCCCGCCTGGGATATCCACATGCTCTGCAACGTAGGCGGCCGCGAACGCACCCCCACCCACTACCGAGATCTGGCTACCTCGGTCAACCTCGAAGTGACCGAATGCCACGACCTCCCCCTGGGTTTCGCGCTCCTGAAGGTGCGCAAGCGGCCCTAGAACACCTGACGATGCGCCGGTGCCAATGGGACGTCAACGACATCCCTGGTATCCGGCGCATTCCGCTTCAAGTCGAATGTTCATGTCACGTGGCGTTATTGCCCCGGAATGATCGGCATTGGTCCAGGGGCGGGGATCAGTTGGGTTCGACGTCGGCGAAGTCGTTGATCCAGCGGTGTGGAGGGCGGGGCGGATTGGGTTCGCCGGGGCGCGATACGCCGATGGCTTGCCAGCCCGCCGCTACCGCGGCGTCGAGTTCGTCCGGATGGTCGGACAGGAACAGGATACTTTCGGCGGGGACTCCGATTGCGCCTGCGATCTTTTCGTAGGACGAGGCTTCGCGCTTCGGGCCTGCGGTGGTCAGGTCGAAATGGCCGGTGATCAGCGGGGAGAGGTCGCCGGGGCGGGCGTAGGCGAACCAATCCTTTTGATTGCGGACCGAACCCGAGGAGTAGACGTAGAGCTCGAGCCCGGATTCGCGCCAGGCGCGGAGCATGGGCGGGACGTCGGGGAAGAATTCGCCGTAGAGGGAACCGTTGCGGAAGCCTTCGGCGCAGATGACGCCCTGGGCCGCTTTCAGCGGTTCGGCTTTCACGTCCGTGTTGAGCCAGTTGATCAGGATCGCCGCCACCTCGGCGATCGACGCGTCCGGCTGTTCGGCCAGCGCGCGGGTTTCGGCGATGATCGAATCCGCCGCTCCCCCGGTGTTTTCCGCGAGCCAGTCCGGGAGCCGGTCACGGGTGTACCCGTACAGCTCCTCGCGGACCGAACTCGTCGGGCTGGTGGTTCCCTCGATATCGAGGACGATGACATTGATCATGCCGGGAGCAATTCGTCGAGGGTAGGGAAGCCGCCGGAGATCTTATCGCCGGTGAAATCGCCGATCCAGCCGTCTTCCTCCTCGAAGAACCGCACGGCCACGAATTCCGGCTCGGTGCCCATATCGAACCAGTGCAGCGTGCCCGCCGGAACCGAGACCAGATCGCCCGCGGTGCAGACGGTCGCGAGCACCTCATCACCGAGATGCAGATAGAAGCAGCCCTGTCCGGCGGCGAAGAAACGCACTTCGTCCTCGGCGTGCCGATGCTCGTCCAGGAACTTGGTGCGCGCGGCGACAGCCTTGGCGGGCCATTCCGGATCGTTCGCATCGGGGTGGATCCGCGCGACATCGATGAACTTGAAGCGGCCGTCCGCATTCAATTCCTCGATGCGCGACTGGTATTCGGCCAGCAGGTCCTCGGTCGAGGTCGCGGCGTCGAAACCGTCGAACAGCGCCCAGCGCTCGAAGGTGATGCCGCGCTTACCGAGTTCGGCGGCGATCACCGCGTCATCGGTGGTGCGCAGCTTGACATCGGCGGAGTCCTGATCGGACATGATCTGCAGCAGAGTCATCGGTATTCCTTCCTCGGAACTAATTCTCGCGCACCGGCAGCTCGCGGAGACCGGTCAAGGTGACCAGCTCGCACATGGCCTCCAGGCATTCGGCGCGGTCGCGGGCCTGCGCCAGCGTCGCACCCCATGCCGTAATGCCATGTCCGGCAATGAACAACACCGGCGGAGCGTCGGGATGTTCGTTCAAATACTTCTCGATATCCGCGCCGATCTGCGGGACATCGGCGTGATTCGGGAAAACCGGAATGTCGATGAGATCGGGACGGGTACCGCCCAATCCCTTGATCAGCTCGTATCCGGTGAAGCGCACGGGCTGCACATCGGCACCGGATGCAATGATCGACAGCGCGGTGGCGTGCGGCGGATGCACATGCACGACCGCGGTCGACCCGGTGGTCCGGTAGACGGCGGTGTGAATCGTGGTCTCGGCGGACGGCTTTCGCCCGGTCACCGACAGCGGCGCGGAATCCGTGATCGCCACGGTCACGGTGTCGTTCTCGGCCAGCTCGCCCTTGGACAGTCCGCTCGCGGTCACCACGGCCGTATCGCCCTGGCGCACCGAGATATTGCCCGCCGTGCCGGGCATCCAGCCATTGGCGTAGAGCCCGCGCGCGATGGCCGCGATCTCCCGCCCGGCATCGAGTGCCGGATTGCCGAGTACGCCATTTTCGGTGACAACAGCGGTCACAAGCTCCGGCGGCGTCACATCGAACGCGGGATTGAACGTCGGCGTCCCCTCGGGAGCCGTTGTCACACCGCCGAATCCGGTGACCTCACCCGAGGCCCGCTGTTCCACCACGATGTCGCTGCCGCGCGCGGTCGCCACATCCCGGGTCGATTCCGGCGCGACGACGATGAACGGAATCCCATGCCGCTCGGCCGCGATGGCCAGCATGTAGGTGCCGATCTTGTTCGCCACCGACCCGTCCGCGGTAATGCGATCCGCGCCGACCATGACCGCGTCCACACCCTCGGTCGCCATCGCCCAGGCGGCGGCGGAATCGATGGTGAGCCGATGCGGAATCCCGGCCTCGGCCATCTCCCACGCGGTCAACCGCGCACCCTGCAACAGCGGACGCGTCTCGTCCACAATCACTTCCGCGAGCGCACCGCGCTGATGCAGCACGTTCAAAGCGCCGATGGCGGTGCCCACCGCGGTGGTCGCGAGCCGCCCGGTATTGCAGTGCGTGAGAATCCGCAACGGCCGATCCGCGCACAGTCGCTGCACCAGATCGGCGGCATGCGTGGCGGCGGCCAGGTTCACCCGGCCGTCCTCGGCCAGCATTTCCAGCGCCTCGTCGAGTACGGCCTGCGGACCGTTCGGCAGCTGCGCCAGCGCCCGCTTCACACCCCACGCGAGATTGACGGCGGTCGGCCGGGCATCGGCGATGCGCGCCGATTCCGCTTCGACCAGTTCGGTATTGACCACGCCGTCGACCGTGGCCGCCTGCACCGCGATCACCACACCGAACGCCCCCGACACGCCGATGGCCGGAGCGCCGCGAATGGCCAGCGACTTAATGGCGTCGATGAGATCGTCGACCGTGGTGATCCGCAATTCCCGCAGCTCCCGCGGTAGTGCGCGCTGATCGATGGTGACCAGGGCACCGTCGACCCACTCGATCGAACTCGTCGCCATCTATCGTCTGTCCTCTCGCTGACTCCGGCGCGACCCGCGACCGGCACACGCCCACCGTATCGAACACGGATCGCCACGTGACCGGCAGGTTTCAGATCACCGGAATCCGAATCATCGCGATCGGCACACACATCGGGAGCAAGGATCGGCGAGTCCTGCCAGGTGGGATCACACCGTTACCTTCTCGTGTTCTTCGGGCATACCGCGCTACCATTGCGGTATGGCGAGAGAACGTCGCACCCGAAAGATCACCGTGACGGTGCCGGAGGAGATCGCCGCGACCCTGGACGATTGGCGCAGCCGGGGTCGTATCGAATCGATTTCGGCATTCGTGGCGGAGTCCGTGAAGAACCGTGTCGACCGCGCCGAATCCCTGGCTCGCATCGAGCAGGTGTTCGGCGGCCGCCCACCCCTGGATCTGATCAATCGCGCCCGAGCCGTGCAGGGCCTGCCTCCATTACCCGAGGAGGATGTCAACGGCGACCACGCCGGCGCGGCATGACCTCCCCCGGCGCCACCCTCGGCGGCGTCGTCTTCGATACCGCCGCGCTGACCGCGTGGGCGCATCGGGTCGCCTATGTGCAATCGGTGGTGTGGGCCACCGCTGACGCCGGGCACACCATCGTCATCCCGGCTACCGCACTGGCCGCGGCGCGGGCGCTCATACCGCCGGGAAGGCATGACATTCTGACCGTCCTGCTGGATCTGCCGAATACGGTCATCCAGCCGCTGGACCGCCCGGCGAGTGATCAACTCGGCGCGGCCCTGGCCGATCGTTTCGACGCTGATGCGCTCATCCCGGCCGGGCACGCCACCATCGAAGCGGTGAGCCGGGATTGGCCCTGTCTCACCGACCGCCCCGACACGCTCCGCAAACTCGATCCGCGCATCCAGACCGACACCCTGCCCTGACGCATCGGATCCGATGCGCTACCGCTGACCGGTCCCGGGATCGACCAATCGATAGCCGACGCCCCGTAGCGTTTCAATGGTGTTCTGCCCGAACGGCGCATCGATCTTCTTGCGCAGATAGCCGATGTACACCTCGACCACATTCTCCGGTCCGGTGTAGTGCGCATCCCAGACATTGCGCAGGATCTCGGCTTTGGTGAGCGCGATTCCCCTATGCCGCATCAGGAATTCCAGCAGTGCGAACTCCTTTGGTGTGAGCGTCAATTCGGTCTCGCCGTAGCGCACCCGCCGCCGCGCGGGATCGAGCGTCAGCGCACCCGCCGCCAAGATCGACGGCTGTTGCGGGGCTCGCCTGCGCAGCAGAGCACGCAGGCGAGCGATCAGCACCACGAAGGAGAACGGCTTCGTCAGATAGTCGTCCGCGCCCAGATCGAGCGCGTCGGCCTGTTCGTAATCGCCGTCCTTGGCCGTGAGCATCAGCACCGGCGTGGCCACATCGCGCTGCCGCAATCGGCGCAGCACCTCGTACCCGCTCAATCCCGGCAACATGATGTCGAGCACGATCACATCGAAATCGTCCTCGGTCGCCATCCACAGCCCGTCGGTCCCGGTGTGAGCGAGCTGCACCACGAAACCCTCCAGCTCGAGGCCGCGCGCAATGGTCCGCGCCAGGCGCTCCTCGTCTTCCACCACCAGCACTCGCACCGCCCAAGCATGCACCAGGCGATGCGGACACCCGGGTGTCGAGCTCGGTTCTCAACATCTTCTCAGCGGGTTCGTGACATGGTCGAAGGATGACGCCCGCAGCTACCTCTAAGCAAATGGAGTCATCGGCGGTTTCCGTGCGGCCGAAACCACCGCGTCCGGTCCTGCTCGGCGTGCTGCTCCTGCTGGGGTCGACGGTCCTGGGAGTGACGATCGCGGTGCTCGCGCATCCGGATCCGCTCGGACCGGATGCGAGCTGGATGCGGTGGTTCGTCGAGCACCGCGGCGGTACCGCGACCTCGCTGGCCAAGGGCATCAGCATGCTCGGCGGCACCGCCGCGATGACCCTGCTGGCTTCGGTCGCATACGCGGTGTCACTCTGGAGAAGGCAATGGGAGACAGCGATTTTCATCGCGATCACCGGACTCGGCGCGGCCGCGCTGGTCTACTTCGGCAAACTGCTCATCGCACGCCCGCGCCCGCCGCTGGCCGATCGGCTGGTGGTTCAGACCAATCACTCCTATCCGTCGGGGCACGCCCTGGGGTCGATCGTCGTGGTCGGCATGGTGGCGCTGCTCGCGGCAGCACTGCTGCACGGGGTGTGGCGGGCACTGTTGCTGACCGTCGCCGCGCTGTTCGTAGCGGGTGTCGGGGTATCGCGCGTATATCTCGGGGTGCACTGGCCGACGGATGTCTTCGCCGGATGGGTCTTCGGCATCCTGTGGTTGAGCGTGTGCTTCACCTTCCGGCCCGTGCTCGCCGCACGCAGCCGGGCGGTACTGGGCCGGGGCGCGCCGGCCGGAGCCGGCAGGTCAGGCGCGCCCCAACGCGAGGGTGACATTGTGGCCGCCGAATCCGAATGAATTGCTCAGCGCGTAGTCGACACTCTGCGCACGCGGCGCACCGGCGACGATATCGAGCGGGGTTTCCGCATCGCCCTGCTCGAAATTCAGTGTGGGAGGCACGATCTGCGCTTCCAGCGTGCGCAGCGTGAGGATCGCCTCCAGTGCGCCGACCGCGCCGATGGAATGCCCGAGCGCCGATTTCGGCGCGTACACCGAGGCATCCGGCGCGACCGCTGCGATGGCATTGGCCTCGGATGCGTCCCCGACCGGTGTCGAGGTGGCATGTGCGTTGATATGCCCGATATCGGCCGCCGACAATCCCGCGGTGCCGATCGCCTTGCGCATGGCCCGTGCGGCCCCATCACCATCGGGTGCGGTGCCGGTGATGTGATACCCGTCCGAGGTGATACCCGCCCCGAGCACGCGCCCGCGTATCCGCGCACCCCGCGCGCGTGCGTGCGCCTCGGATTCCAGCACCACCATCGCCCCGCCTTCGCCGAAGACGAACCCGTCGCGATCCTTGTCGAAAGGCCGTGAGGCGCGCGCGGGTTCATCATTGCGGGTGCTCATGGCCCGCATCATGGCGAAGCTGGCGATCGGCACCGCGTCGATATGCCCTTCCACGCCTCCTGCGACCACCACATCGGCCTCACCGGTGGCGATCAGCCGCCAACCGTGCGCGATGGCTTCCGCACCCGACGCGCATGCCGAAACCGGCGCGTAGACACCGCCTTTCGCGCCGATCTCCAATCCGACGGTGGCGGCCGATCCATTCGGCATCACCATGGGCACCGTCATGGGTGGCACCTTGCGATAGCCCCCGGCGCGCATGGCGTCGACAGCGTGCACGAGGGATTCGCCGCCGCCGAGCCCGGTTCCCACCGCCACCGCGAGTCGTTCGGGATCGCTCTCGGGCGTCCCGGCCTCCTGCCAGACCTGTCGGCTCAGTACCAGCGCGAGCTGCTGGACGAACGACATCCGGCGCTGCTCGATTCGGGTCAAATGTTCCCCGGGCTGATTGGTCAGCCGTCCGCCGATGCGCACCGGCAGTTGATTCGCGGCAACGAAATCATCTGTGAGCGTGGCGATTCCGCTCTCCCCCGCCAGTAGCCGCCGCCAGGTCGTATCCAGATCCGGCCCGAGGCAGGTGGTGGCCGCCATTGCGGTAACCACGACATTGCGAGTTTCTGTACCAGTTGCTACACCCATGCCGACATGGATACCTGTACCGTCCGCTACAGTCAACCCGTGCCCCGCCCCCTCGACCACGCTCGTCGCGCCGAACTTCTCGCCGGTGTCATCGCCTACATCGCCGAACGCGGCCTGGCCGAACTCTCCCTGCGTCCCCTCGCGGAGTATCTGGGCACCAGCTCCCGCATGCTCATCCACTATTTCGGCACCAAAGAGCAGATGTTGATCGCCGCACTGGAAACCCAGCGTCCCGATATTCCGGCCCTCTTCTCGGGCATCGATGATCCGGAAGTCCTCAAATCCCGTATGGCCCAGTCGTTCACGATGAGCACGACCTGCCCCGGATCGATCAGCATGAGCGTCCTGCTCCAGGTGCTCGGCGCGGCCACCGTCCCCGGCAGCCCGTTCACCGACTACGCCACCGACGCGGTACGCGTCCTGGTATCCGCCATGACGGACACCCTCATCCGCATCGACCCTGCCATCGACGACCCGGAAGCCGCGGCGACCCTGCTGATCTCGGGTATGCGCGGCATCATCACCGACTGGTGGATCACCGGCGACACCGATCGCATCGCCCGGTCGGTGAATCGGCTTGTGAATCAGGCTCTCTGAAGCGTCCCGGTCAGCGTCCCGCCCGGCCGCTCACTGCTGTAACCGGCGGATCGATCCGCGTGCACACCGAGTGTTGCCAGCTTCCCGTTATCGGTGCAGTCGTTCCCGTCGACGAGCCGGAACGCGAAGGTCAACTCGTTCTGGGTGCCGTAGATCATCCGCCCGATGCTCTCGCATCGATTCCCCGATCCCTGTTCGGTGGCGACGGCGTTCACGACCTCTTCGCCGCCCTTACCCGATCGAATGGTGAAGACGAGGTCGAAACTCCCGGCCCCCGTCACCACTCCGGTCCATTCCCCCAGAAACGCTCTCGGCACCGCCCAGACGGCCGCCGCGGGTGTCGTATCCGCGGGCAGGTCGGCACCGGTGCTCGCCGTCGTACTCGTACTTCCCGCCGTCGTCGCCCCATTCGACTGGCAGCCAACCATTCCCGCGCCCATCGCGATGATCGCGACGGCGACGGCCGCACCCCGCCTCATGCTCCGATTTTAGTTCCGGCGCGTCCCCTAGGCTGCGGGTATGCCGACGGAACAGCGATTGATCGACACGGTGGCGTGGGTGCGGATCGAGAACGGGCGGATCCTCTGCGCGCGGCCCAAGGGTAAGGACGTCTTCTATATCCCGGGTGGCAAGCGGGAAGGCGCGGAGACCGATCAGCAGACCCTGCTGCGCGAGATCGACGAGGAGCTCACGGTCGCCCTGTTGCCGGAATCCATTGTGCACGTTGGCACTTACGAGGCGGAGATTCCCGATGCCATCGTGCGAATGGCCTGCTACACCGCCGACTACACCGGTACGCTCGCCGTCAGCAGCGAGATAGAGGAGACGGCCTGGTTCACCTATGCCGATCGCCCGCATGTTCCGCCGGTCGACCAGTTGTTATTCGACGATCTGCTGGCCGATGGCCTGCTCGCCGCACGTCCCGATTCCATTAACTAGAACATGTTCTTGACATGTCGCAGTGGTCGGCCGTCCGGAGACTGGTCTGAATGTAGAACATGTTCTAGTGTGATGGGCAGAACATTCCAGTGCCGGGAAGTTAGAGGAGCCCCCACCACATGCGTACCGAGATCTGCGACCGCCTGGGCATCGATGTCCCCATCTTCGCGTTCACCCACTGCCGCGATGTGGCCGCCGCGGTCAGCAATGCGGGCGGCCTGGGCGTGCTCGGCGCGGTCGGCTTCACCGCCGAACAGCTCGAGGTCGAACTGGCCTGGCTCGATGAGCATGTCACCGGCGTGTACGGCGTCGACCTGGTCATCCCCTCCAAGTACGAGGGCAAGGGCGTCGAGGGCCTGAGCCCCGAGGAGCTGGAAGCCCAACTGGCCAAGCTGGTTCCGCAGGGCCACCGCGATTTCGCCGAGAAGATCCTCGAGGATCACGGCGTCCCGCATCTGCCCGAGGATGAGCGCCACAATCAGCTGCTGGGCTGGACCGCCACCACCGTCGCCCCGCAGATCGAGGTAATCCTCAAGCACCCCAAGGCGAAGCTGGTCGCCAACGCGCTCGGCACCCCGCCCGATGACGTGATCAAGACGATCCAGGACTCCGGCCGCCTGATCGGCGCGCTGTGCGGTTCGGTCAAGCACGCGCTCAACCACAAGAACGCCGGACTCGACTTCGTCGTCATGCAGGGCACCGAGGGCGGCGGCCACTGCGGCGAGATCGCCTCGATGGTGCTGTGGCCGCAGGTCGTCGACGCGATCGGCGATATGCCCGCGCTCGCCGCCGGCGGTATCGGCAACGGCCGTCAGGTCGCGGCCGCGCTGGCCATGGGCGCGCAGGGCGCGTGGACCGGTTCGCTGTGGCTGACCGTGGAGGAGGCCAATGTGCCGCCCGCGCAGATGCAGACCTACGTCGACGCCACCAGCTCGGACACCGTGCGCTCGCGGTCCTGGACCGGTAAGCCGTGCCGCATGCTCAAGAACGACTGGACCGAGGCGTGGGACCGCGAGGATACCCCGAGCCCGCTGGGCATGCCGCTGCAGATGATGGTCGCGCTCGACGGCGTCAAGCGTGGGCACCGGTATCCGGAGCAGGCCAAGGACGTCAACTTCAACCCGGTCGGCCAGGTTGTGGGGCAGCTCAACAAGATCGAGCGTTCCACCGATGTGGTGCAGCGCCTCATCCAGGAGTACCTGGAGGCCTGTGAGCGCCTGAACAAGCTCAACAACGCCTAGCGACACCCGAATTCGCCGCGTCGACCTTTTTGTCGGCGCGGCTTTTTCATGCGCGTGAGAAGTGCCGCGCGACAGCGCTTCCGCGAGTCGCCCCGGCGTGTCGCCCGAAACCCGCTGCAACCGCGTTGTTCTCGACCCCCGTCTACCCCACTATGTAGGTAGCGCCACGTTCGCCGACAACCGCTGCTCGCGCAGCGATGTGACACGCGTCTCCGAACCGCCGGTGCGACTTGCTGTTTCGGGTCCAGGATTGCGACGGTGTTCGAATCATGCTGAAAAAGAAGCCTTCGCGCCGAATACTCGGGACCGTCGTGTCCGTCGGCATCGTCCTCGTGCTCATCATCGCCGCCGCGCTGCTCGAGAATATGGGCGGTTCGAAGAGCTCCACCACCTCCACCCCGCCCGCGCCGCCGCGCGGCGGGCCGGTGGCATCGGCGGCCGAAATCAACGGCCTGCTACCGAAACTCAGGGTGTCCAATGAGTTGCCGATGACCGGATACGAGCGGGATCGGTTCCCGCACTGGGATACCGAGAAGCCCGAACACGGTTTCGGTGACGCGTTCGCCAAGTACAGTCGCTGCACCACCCGCGAGGTCATGCTGCTGCGCGATGCGGTCGGCACGGTCACCCTGGATCCCGCGACGTGCAAGTTCACCATCGGCAAGGATTCGGGCTGGCGGGATCAGTACGGTGTGCCGGACAAGAAGACCAACGGCCTCAAGCCGTACAAGTTCATCACCGATTCGGCGGGCGTCGACATCGATCACATTGTCGCCTTGGCCGAAGCGTGGCGTTCGGGCGCGGCCAAGTGGGATGACGACCGCCGCCGCGCCGTCGCCAATGACGCGCTGAACCTCGCGCCCTCCGACCCGACGGCCAACCGTTCCAAGGGTGACCAGGACCCGTCGACCTATATCCCGCCGGGCAATTTCCGGTGTGGCTATATCGCCCGCTATATCCAGGTCAAGATAAAGTACGACCTGAACGTCGATTCCAAGGAGCAAGCCGCGATTCAGACCGCGGTCAAGGACTGCATCGACAGAGGAGAGTTCAAATAGTCGACATCGTCGAAATTCGCACCGAGGCAGCCGTCATGACCCAGGAAGAGGGCACGGTTTCCGGGGATCTCGATGTCACGCTGGACTATTCGGGTAAGGGCCTGGTCCGCTACCGCGGCACCGCCACCTGGTACACCATCGGCAACCTCGAGGACACCCCACCCCGATCCTGGTCCGCGGTAGAGGATTTGGCGGGCGCCATCGAACAGGAAGCCGACGGCCGCGACTCTTTCGGAAACGTCATTCCCTTCGAAGCCTGACGACCGCCCGCTCCTTTCGCGAATCAGCCCTGTACGGACGCCAGCGCCTCGGCGCGCTGCTTGAGCCCATCGGTCATTCCGCCGAAGCCCTTGCGCATGGCGCCGCCCAGCACCGCGCTCACCAGAATGCTCAGCGGGCCGTTCAACTCGAAATGTGAGGTGTACCGCGTGCGGCCGTCCTCGAGCGGAATGACATTGTGCTGCCGCAGGCTGTTCAACAGGCCCGGAACAGCCTTCATGTTGTAACTGAATTCCTTGCCCGGGGTATGGGTTCGGATGAATTCGCGCTGCTGGCGGGGTTTGGAGCCGAGCAGTCGCACCTGCATATCGATCGGGGTGCCGGGTTCGAGGGTGGTCTGGCAGGAGGGGACGAAGGGGTTCCACTCGCCGTATTTGGCCACATCGGTGAGCACCCGCCACACCAGGTCGGCGGGTGCGTCGATCTCCACGCTGTTGTCGATGACAAGGGTCATGGGGGAACCATACTGAAACGCGTTCCAGTACTCGGGGTGAGTACCCCCGTAGAGGTAGGCGCGGGTCATTCTCTGAGGCGATTCGGCGGGGCGCGGGCGACTCTAGGGTCGAGCGATGACGGAACGGCCGGCGGTCCCGCGCCTGATCGAGTTGGACGCGCTGCGCGGATTCGCGCTCGGCGGAATCCTTTTGGTGAACATCACGGTGATGTCCGATCCGGGTGGCTTCGGCGACGGCTCCGCGATCACGGTGCTGGAAGCGTTCTTCCACAATAAGTTCTACGTCCTGTTCTCCTTCCTGTTCGGCTACTCGCTGACCATGCAATTCCGGTCCGCCGCACGAGCGGGCGTCAGCGCGCGGGCCCGCACGGTGCGGCGCTGCCTGGCCATGATGGTCATCGGCGCACTGCATGCGGTGTTCTTCTTCACCGGCGACGTACTGTTCGGATACGGTGCGATCGGCCTGGTGCTGTTGCTGCTCAGCGGATTGCGACCGCGCAGAGCGTTGCAGGTCGCGGGCGCGATATTCGCCGTCTGCGTCATCGTGATGACGATCCTGGGCCTGCTCGCCTCCGGCGGCTCTTCCGAAATCGATGCCGCCGAACATGATCGGCTGCTGGGGATCATGCGGGCGGGCTGGGGCGCTGCCGCCCGCCTGCGCTGGGAGGAGTTCAGCGGCAACCTGCCGCTTTTCGTCGTCTACGGGCTGATCAACATCCTGCCCCTGTTCCTGGTCGGCCTCGCCGCGGGAAAGGCCAGAGTTCTGGAAGAACCCGACCGCTACCTCCCCTACCTTCCCCGGATCCAATGGATCGGTTTCGGTGTGGGACTTCCGGTCTCGATCGTCGCGGCACTCACCCACTGGCCACCGCTGGCGGGTCCGGTCACGGTCGCCGCCCCGCTGCTATCGGCCGCGTACGCGGCGACGCTGCTGCGCATCCTGCACTCCCGCCCGCGGGTGGCCGATATCTTCGCTCCCGCGGGCAAGATCGCCGCCACCACCTACATCAGCCAGTCGATCATCACCTCGATCATCTTCACCGGCTACGGCCTGGCCCTGGCGGGCAAGCTCTCCGATTGGACGGTTCTGGCCATAGCCGTCGCCATCTACCTCACCCAGCTCGCCGCGGCTCGAATCTGGGTGCGCCACCACAGATACGGCCCGCTCGAATGGCTACTGCGCAAAGCCACCTACGGGTCCATGTCGGTTACGGGCAGAGGGCGTGGGAGATGAGGGCGGTGACATCGGGCTTCTGGTCGGGGGCTGCGGTCAGGGCGATGGTGAAGGCTCGGCCTTCCTTGGTGCCGCCGGTAATGGTGATGTATCCGGCTATGCCGCCGGTGTGGCCGAAGTATTCAGCGCCGCACGGTAGTTGGGTGTGCCCGATGCCCAGGGCGTAGCGCATGTTGCCGTCCTCGGGCATGGGGGAATCGCTGGTCAGCATTTGATTGAGCTCGGGGGCGGCCACGATACGACCCGCGAGCAGTGCCAGGTAGAAGCGATTGAGATCCGCGCCGGTCGAAACCAGCGCACCCGCCACCCAGGGCACCGAAGGTTCGGAACGGGACGCATCGGTCAGGACGCCATCGATGGTGGCGTACCCGTGCGGATGCGGGCCGCGGATCTCGAGTTCGCCGGTGGGCGGGAGGTAGGTGTCGGCGAGCTGGTTGGGACCGGTGATGCGTCCGGCCAGCTCCTCGGAATACGCCCTGCCGGTGATCTTTTCGACGAGCAACCCGGCGACGATGTAGTTGGTGTTGGTGTACTTGTACTGCGTGCCCGGTGCGAATTGCGCGGGCATGCGCAGGGCGATCGCGATTTCTTCCGCGGGCGTATAGGTGCGGCCTTCCAGGGCGGCGCGGTATTCGTCGATCCGCGGGTCATCGGTCAGCTCCGGCAATCCACTGCGATGCTGGAGCATTTGGCGGACGGTGATGGTGCGACCGTCCACGCCCTGCCCGGTGAGCAGTCCGGGCAGGTAGGTGTCGATGGGCTCATCGAGCCGAACCTTGCCCTCACCGACCAGCTGCATGATGATTGCCGCCACAAAGGTTTTGGAGATGCTGCCGACCCGGGTCTGCTGCGGCGGGGTCATGGGAATCGGCGCGCCGGTGGCCCGATCGGCGACGCCCGAGGTGAGCGTCACCGTCTGCCCGCCCTCGGTGAGCGTGGCGATCACACCGGGCACGCCCCCGTGGACAATCGCGTCGATATCCTTGCGCACCTGGTCGACTCGACTCGGCGACACCTCGATCGGTGTCGGCGTGACGACCTTGGGTGAGTTGTCGCCGCCGACACTGGTGCAGCCCGCCACCGCCAGGAGTCCGAAAGCGGTCACGATCGGCATGATTCGCATAGTTCGACCGTAGGGACCGGGGTGCGCCCGGACCATCGGGACAACCCCTGAGTCCGGCCCTGAGATGTGCCGGGGCGACACCCGCCTCCGGTCGGATGTGCGGGTGCCGCCGATGCGAATCAGGCGGTCGGTCGCGGCAGTCGTGCGGCCAGACCGACGATTCCGGCAGCGACAGCGGCGCCGGCGATGACGTACCAGCCGCGCTGGAACGCTTCCAGCGTCGCGACCGGTCCGGCCGGGGTGCCGAGCACCGCGACCAGAATCGCCACGCCGATGGCCAATCCCAGCTGACGCGCCATGCTCAATACCGCTGAGCCGGTGGCGAATCGCTGCGGCGGCAACCCGGCGGTGCCGGTGGCGAAACTGGTCGGCAGGGTGAGGCCGACGCCGAGTCCGGTCAGCAGCATGCCCCCGAGCAGACCGCCCGCGAAGTTCGGCGTCAGCGTGACAGACACTGTCCACCATAGGATTCCGGCCGCGAACAGCACGCCCCCGAGCAAGATGACCGGCCCCGCACCGAGCTTGGCGATGACCTTTCCGGCCAGCACCGCCACGATCGGCACCACCAGCGGCCCCGGTGCGATGGCCAGTCCGGTCTGCAGCGCCGACCACCCCCACACGTTCTGCGCCCACAGCACCACCGAGAGCAGCATGCCCGCGAAGGCGATATTGAACAGCATCGAATTGCCCACCATGAGAGCGAAGTTCGGCAGCCGCAGCAGTGCGGGATCCACCACCGGACTGTGATGCCGCCGCGACGAGAGCACGAAGGCGAGCCCGAACACGAACGCCGCGACCAGTCCCCCGATCACCCCGGCCGAACCCCAGCCCCAATCCTCGCCCTTCACCAGCGCCAGGATCAGCGCGGCCACCGAGGCGACCAGCATGAGCGCGCCGAACCCGTCGGGCAGCGCACCGCCGTCACCGGCCGGATTCGGCAGCAGTCGCCAGCCGACGACCAGCGCCGCGAGCCCGATCGGCACATTCACCAGAAACACCCAGCGCCAATCGATTTCGACGAGCAACCCGCCCAATACCGGACCCAGCGCCGCGCCGAGACCGCCGAACGCGACCCATAGCCGCACCGCCATGGCGCGGCGCTCCGGCGGGGTCGCCGCCAGTACCAGCCCGAGCGAGGCCGGGGTGAGCATCGCGCCGCCGATGGCCTGCACCACCCGGAAACCCACCAGCGCACCGGTATTCCAGGCCACCGCGCACAGCGCCGAACCGAGGATGAACAGCCCGAGTCCGACCAGGAAGGTGGTGCGGTTCCCGCCGCGATCACCCAGTCGCCCGGCGGGCACCAGCAGCGCCGCGAACACGATGGCGTAGGCGTTCAGCACCCAGGACAGCCCGGAGATATTCGAGCCGCTGAAGTCCGCGGCGATCTCGGGCAGCGCCACGTTGACGATGAACAGATCCAGGCTGGACAGCAGTACGCCGATGGCGACGATGCCCAGCACCAGCCGTGAATCGACGGTCTTGCGGTCCGGCTCGGCCACAACGGTATTCACGATCTGTCCCCTGTCATCAGGTCCGGCGGACCAGTGAGTTGCATCATGAAACGCACCATAGCCGGGTGAGTTCTTTCAAGCAACCGACTATGGTGGAGGTATGCGCCGAACCAGCTTCGAGGACATGAACTGCTCCATCGCCCAGTGCCTGGAAGCCGTCGGCGAATGGTGGACGCTGCTGATCGTCCGCGACGCGCTCTTCGGGGTCACCCGGTTCGATGACTTCCGCTCACGCCTGGGCATCGCCCGCAATGTCCTCACCCAGCGCCTGGAATACCTTGTGGCGCAAGACATCATGACGCGTGAGCCGTACCAGGAGAACCCGCCGCGCTACGACTACCGGCTCACCGAGAAGGGCCGCGCGCTCTGGACGGTCATCGCCGCCATGCGCCAGTGGGGCGACACCTTCGCCGCCCCGGACGGCCCGCCGATCGAGACCGTGCACAGGGGCTGCGGCCACACCATGACCGTCGAGCCGGTGTGCTCATCCTGCGGCGAGCACGTACGGCGTCGTGACCTGCGACTACAGCTCGGCCCCGGTGCGCACAGCCCGGATCTGCTGCCGACCGCCGGTCACTGAGACCGGGTCTATTTCACCGAGACGGTGAGATCCGAGGTGCCCATCGCGCGCGCAATATGAGCGGCCTCCGCCGATAGCTCCGATAGCGGTGCGGGCGCATCGTCGAACATCGAGACGATGAGGTCGGTGCCGGAGACCTCCCAGGTCCCGGCGATGCCGCCGTCGACCAATACCAGCGGGGAGATCCAGCCCGCGGTGCGGCTCACCTTGGCGCGATGTTCGGCGGAAAGCAGTGCGGTATCCGCGGTTCCGGGGCCGAGTACGTATTGATCGAATGCGCCCAGGAGCCGGACGGAATGTGCGGGTTCGGTGGCGGCGAGGGCATCGGCGTGTTCGGTGAGGACGTAACCCGTGCGCCCCTGCACCTCGACTTCGGTGATCCGGTCGCCCAATTCGGCGAACCAGCGGCGCAGTACCGGCTTCTTGATACTGCCGCGCGAGAGCCAGGCGTCGAAGGTCTCCGGCGCGGCCGGGCCGTAGGCCCCGAGGTATGCCGCGATGATCTCCGGTGCGGCGGCATCGGGATCGGGAATCCCTTTCCAGCCGGGGATCAGATGCGCCGGGCTGGCGAAGGTGATCGAATTACCGTCCGCCGGGCCGTGACACAGCGCGCCCTGCCAAGCGAGCGGTTTGAGCACCGCACCCCAGCCGGACCGAAGTTGCTCTTCGAGCGGATGGAATCGGGGTTCGGCGACGATCGCGGAGACCAATTCGTCGCGCGAGAGGATGGTCCCGTCGAGAATCTCCCCCACCGCCGCCACCAGGGCGGCGATGTCCTGCGGCGTCGCGCCGAAATTCTTTGTCCAGGAGGGCTTTTCCCAGGTTCGGGCCGACCCCATCAGGGACAGCACCCCGGCCGCGATATCGGGTGTGAGCGCGTGCAGGGTGCCGCGCATCGCCCAGGTCTTGACCAGCTTCCTATCGCCCAGTGCCGTGACGACCGCACCGGGCCTGCCCTCCGCCGTCCGTAGCGCCACCGCGGTTTCGGCCGCCGAAGTCACCTGCGCCTGCACCCCGGCGAGGCGGTCCACCACCGCAATGGCATTCGCCCCGTCGCGCGCGTCGATGAACTGCCGCCCCATGCGCCATGCGAACACCTGATCCCAGGAAACCCGCACCACACCCACCTCCGCCGTCGATCAAACCGAGACCACGGTACGACGGCGCACCGACAATCTCGCGCCCGGCCGAGACGCGAACCCAGGCCCGCCCATGCCGGAGCCGGCACCGCCGGTCTGCCGCGGACTCCGGCCGACCGGCGGTCGTGATCAGCCCTCGATTCGAATCAGGCTGCGCGAGTACGGGTTTACTCTCGCCTGATCAGAGGCGTTCGATAATCGTGGCGTTGGCGAGCCCGCCCGCCTCGCACATGGTCATCAGGCCGTAGCGCCCGCCGGTCTGCTCCAGGTGGTTCAGCATGGTCGCCAGAATGCGCACCCCGGACGCGCCGAGCGGATGCCCGAGCGCGATCGCGCCACCGCGCGGGTTCAATTTGGCCGGATCCGCGCCGAGCTCATGCGCCCACACCAGTGGCACCGGCGCGAACGCCTCATTGACCTCGTAGGCGTCGATATCGTCGATGCTCAATCCCGCTCGCGCGAGCACCTTGCGGGTGGCCGGAATGACCGCGGTCAGCATGAGCAGCGGATCATCTCCGACCACCGCGAACGAGTGGAACCGCGCCCGCGCCTTCAGACCGAGCTGATTCGCCTTCTCCTCGCTCATGATCAGCGCGGCGGACGCGCCGTCGGTGAGCGGTGACGAATTGCCCGGGGTGATCGACCATTCGATCTCCGGGAAGCGAGCCTTGAACTCGGCGTCGGTGAACGCGGGCTTCAGCCCGGACAGGCCCTCGACCGAGGTGGTCGGCCGAATCGTCTCATCGGCGGTGAGCGTGCCCGCGGCGACGATCTCATTGTCGAATCCGCCGGAAGCCGTGGTGGCAGCGGCCAATTGATGCGACCGCGCCGCGAATTCATCGAGTGCGGCCCGATCGAACTTCCAGCGCGCGGCGATGATCTCGGCCGCGATGCCCTGCTGCACAAGCCCATTCGGGTACCGGTGCGCCAGCGGCGCGCGATTGGCGTCCTTACCCTGCGCGCTGGAGAACATGGGTGCGCGTGACATGGATTCCACGCCACCGGCGATGGCGATATCGTACGCCCCGGCGATCACGCCCTGCGCCGCGAAGTGCGCCGCCTGCTGGCTCGACCCGCACTGGCGATCGACTGTGGTGGCCGGCACAGTTTCCGGAAATCCGGCCGCCAGCGCCGCCGTCCGGGAGATGTTGAACGCCTGCTCACCCGATTGTGTGACGCAACCACCGATCACATCATCGATCAGCGCCGGATCAATTCCGGTGCGTTCGACGAGCGTCTCCAGGACCCCGGCGAAGACGGTCGCGGGATGCACTTCCGACAGTCCACCACCGGATTTCCCTTTTCCGGAGGGCGTGCGGACGACGTCGACTATGACGGCGGAAGTCATGGCTTCTCCTTGTTCGTACCTGCCTACCGGATGTGAATTCCGGTTAACATCAGTACTGTACCGCACCACCGAGCCGCCGCGTCCTCGGCGATCCGGACATCCAGGAAGACCTCAGAATTGGTTGCTAGCCTGTTGCCATGACTGCCAGCCAGGGCGTCTCACCGGGTCCCTTCTGGGATCTCGAGACCCGACTGTCCTCTGTCCTGTCGATGCTCGCCGGATACATCGGCGCGGCCGCCTATGCCCACTCCGCGGGCTATTTCGTCACCTTCATGACCGGCAATACCGAACGCGCCATCATCGGCAATTTCGTCGGCGATCACACCCTGGCCGCAGGTGCCGCCCTGCTCATCGGCTGTTTCGTACTGGGCGTTTTCGTGGCCTCGCTGTGCCGCCGGTACTGGTGGCGCAACCACCCCCATGGCGCGACCATGCTCGCCACCGCCGCGCTGATGGTGGCCGCCATCGGCGATCACATTCTCGGCGAGCGCGGTATCGGCCTGACGCCGATTCTGGCCGTCGCCTTCGGAATGGGCGCGCTGAACACCTCTTTCGTGAAGAACGGTGAGGTATCCATTCCGGTCAGTTATGTCACCGGCACGCTGGTGAAACTCGCGCAGGGTATCGAGCGGCATGTGGCGGGCGGCGGTTCGGTGCGCGACTGGGCCGGATATGCCGTGCAATACGGGTCTTTCGCGCTCGGCGCGCTCATCGGCGGACTGGTCAGTATTCCGGTGTCCGGTGAATACATGCTGGATGCGGCGGTCGTGGGATCGATGTTGGTCGCGATTTACACCTGGCGAGCCGATGTGCGCTACTGCCGGAACGAGGAGAAACGCCGAACCGACGTCGCTTGCGCCGCATCACAACCTGACACCACACCGGGCAACTTAACCGCAAAGTGACTTAGCTGGGCATATTCTCCGAAACATGACAACCAGCAAAGAGGAAGTTATGGAAGGGCCGGTGCATGCTCTGGCCCGGAGCGCCTGGCAGTCGATCCTGGTCACCGGCATCCTCTCGGTGGTGCTGGGGATCCTGATCCTGGCCTGGCCCGGCAAAACCATTCTGGTGGCGGGCGTTCTCTTCGGCGTCTATCTGATTGTGTCCGGGCTCTTCCAACTCATCGCGGCCTTCGGCGTGCACCTGAGCGCCGGAATGCGAATCCTGTCCTTCATCAGCGCGATTCTTTCGCTGATCCTGGGCTTCCTATGCTTCCATAATTGGCGCGACAAGGGCGAGGCCACCGCGGTCCTGCTGCTGGCCATCTGGATCGGTATCAGCTGGATCTTCCGCGGTGTCTCCTCGCTGATCGCGGGCATCTCCGCGGACGGTATGCCGGGCCGCGGCTGGGCGATCTTCTTCGGCATCATGCTGGTGATCGGTGGTGGCTGGCTGATCGCGGTGCCGTTCACCTCGATCCTGACCCTGACCCTGGTGGCGGGCTGGTGGTTGATCTTCATCGGCATCATGGAGATATTCAGCGCGTTCACGGTCAAGAGCGGCGCGAAGGACGTCCCGAAGGCGCTCTGACGCAATAGAATTCACCTCCCGGCGGTCGTTCTCCTCGGAGAGCGGCCGCCGGATTCTTTTGTCCCGAGCCGTTTCAGCGCAATCGCTTGGGCCGTTTGTCCATCAGCCGCAGGATGAGCGGGGTGAAGATGAGCTGCATGGCGAGGTCCATTTTCCCGCCCGGCACCACAATGCTGTTGGGCCGCGACATGAACGAATCGTGCAGCATGGACAGCAGATACGGGAAATCGATCACCTTCGGATCGGCGAAGCGAATGACCACGAAACTCTCATCCGCGGTCGGAATCGAGCGGGTGGTGAACGGATTCGAGGTGTCCACGGTCGGCACCCGCTGGAAGTTCACATAGGTCCGGGAGAACTGCGGGCAAATGTGTTTCACGTAATCGGGCATGCGGCGCAGGATCGTATCGATGATGGCCTCACTGGAGTAACCGCGTTCGGTCTTGTCGCGGTGCACCTTCTGAATCCACTCCAGATTGATGATGGGCACCACCCCGACCAATAGATCGGTGTATTGCGCGACATCGATGCCCTCGGTGGTGGCGGCTCCGTGCAATCCCTCATAGAACAGGAGATCGCTGCCCGGCGGCAGTTCCTCCCAGGGGGTGAACGTACCCGGCGGCTGCCCATAGGGTTTGGCCTCGCCCTCATCGTGCAGATAGCGCCGGACCGCGCCCACCCCGGTTTCGCCGTAGTCGCGGAAGAGCCGTTCCAATTCCCCGAGCAGGTTCGCCTCCGGGCCGAAGTGCGAGAATCCGAGATTGCGATTCTGCTCGGCTTCGGCCATGGCCAACTGCATTTCATTGCGGTCGAAGCGATGGAACGAATCCCCTTCGACGATGACCGCGCTGATCCCCTCGCGGCGGAATATCTCCTGAAAGGTCCGCGTGACGCTGGTCGTTCCCGCACCGGATGACCCGGTGATCGCGACCACGGGATGTTTGACCGACATGGCACCTCCTGGATTGCCGGACAGCTGATTTCGCCGCTAACGGGCCGGGCGGAAGAGCGAGCGCGATCCGAACAGTGAGGCGTCGAAACTCGGCCCCTCATCGGGTTCGGAGTGATAGCGCTCGATGCGCTCGACCTCGTTGCGCGAGCCGAAGATGAACGGAATCCGCTGATGCAGCTCATTGGGCTGCACCTGCAGGATTCGCTCGTGTCCGGTGGTGGCCGCGCCGCCCGCCTGTTCGACGATGAAGGCGATCGGGCTGGCGCCGTACAGCAGTGAGACCCGGCCGGGGCGGTCGGGATTGCGGGTATCGCGGGGGTACATGTAGAGCCCGCCGCGGGTGAGGATATGAAAGGTGTCCGCGACCAGCGACGCGACCCAGCGCATATTGAAATCCCGGCCGCGCGGGCCTTCGACGCCCTGGAGGCATTCGTGGACATAGCGGCGCACCGGACGCTCCCAGAAGCGTTCATTGGCGGCGTTGATGGCGAAACCCGAAGTGTCGTCCGGGATTCGCATGCGCGGGTGGGTGAGCACGAACGCGCCCACCTCGCGATCGAGGGTGAAGCCGTCCACGCCATTGCCGGTGGTGAGCACCAGCATGGTGGCGGGCCCGTACAGCGTGAACCCGGCGCACACCTGTTGTACGCCGGGTTGCAGGAAGTCCGTGGCGATGGCCGCCCGCCCGTCCTCCGGAGCGCGCAGCACGCTGAATATCGTTCCCACGGGCAGGTTCACATCGATATTGCTGGAACCGTCGAGGGCGTCGAAGGCGAGCAGGTACTTACCGCGCCGCACTTCCGAGGGCACCGCGTGGAACTCACGCATCTGCTCGGACACCAGCGCCGACAGCGGTCCGCTCCACTGGCTTTCGGCCACCATGATGTCGTGCGCGATGGCATCCATCTTGCGATGCACGGTCACCGGCAGATTATCCGGATCGTAGGCGCCGAGGGACCCGACGATGGCGCCCCGTGTCACCTGATTCGCGATGATCTTGGTGGCGGTGGCCAATACGTTCAGGAGCGCCGAGAACTCCCCCGATGATCCGGGGTGCCGGTGCTCCTGCTCGATGGTGTAGCGGGTGAGGGTTTTCAGACCTTCAGGCATACCCCTGCTCAATTCCTCACGTGGTGGCCACCTCCGGTGCGGTGGCGTCCGCGAACACGCTGCTGCCGTAGACGTCGTTGTCGGTCAACGTGATCAGATCGGTCCGGCTCAACGGCCGGTGCAGTTCGACGAGCCGCTTGGCCTGGCGCAGCCGGCAGCGGTCCAGGGCATTGCGCACGCTGCGGGCGTTGGCGAAGCGCGGGCGGGTCATGCGGAGTTCCAGATAGCGCGAAAACGCTTGCGTCGCCGCGGTATCGAAGTGGAAGTTCTCCTGGGCCACCATGAGCTCGGCGATGGCCAGCAGTTCCGCATGGGTGTAATCCGGGAATTCGATATGGTGCGCCACCCGTGAGGACAGGCCCGGATTGGCGGAGAAGAAGGTGTCCATGCGATCCGGATAGCCCGCGAAAATGACCACGAGGGAGGTGCGTTCGTTCTCCATCTCCTGCAGCAGGATCTCGATCACCTCCTGGCCGTAGTCGCGTTCGTTCTCCGGGCGGAACAGGTAGTACGCCTCATCGATGAACAGGACGCCCCCGGCGGCTTTGGCGAGAGCTTCCTTGGTCTTGGGTGCGGTGTGCCCGATGAACTGGCCGACCAGATCATCACGGGTGACGGTGTGCACCTTGGGTTTACGGATATAGCCGAGCGAATGCAGCATCTCGGCCATGCGCAGGGCGACCGTGGTCTTACCGGTGCCCGGCCCGCCGGTGAAGCTCATATGCATGGTGGGCCGGGTGGCCTGCAGGCCGAAGCGCTGGCGGGCGCGGTCGATGAGCAGCAGTGCCGCGATCTCCCGCACCCGGCGCTTCACATTGGCCAATCCGATGAGTTCGGCGTCCAGGCGGGTCAGGGTGTCCTCGACATCCTTGCCCGCGATATCGGTCGAGAGGTCCAGCAGCGCGTCATCGGCTAGATGGTCGGCCGCCGCATCCTGCGGTGACGAGGGGTCGGCGGCCGATCCGCGCAGCGGTGCGGGGTTCGTGGCCCCGGGCCGATGCATTTGGAACCCGTTGCCCGAGCGGCCGGCTGCAGGTGCCCGATCGCCCGGAACCGCGGGATGCGCTGTACTCACGATAGGTCCTCCCGATCCGAATTATGTTCAGCCGCCGTAACGTTGGCCGGGACGGTCATCCAGGGCGTACGCGTGGTAGCCGTAGCGCTGACTGCGATCGGCCGCATCGGTGCGCTCCAGCCGGAAGCCCGGCTCCTCGGCGGGCCGCTGCACCAGGAAGCTCAGCGCGGTGCTCTGCCGCCCGTAGGTGGCGTCGTATGCGTTGACCCGGATATAGTGCCGCGGGAAGGTGGCGCGGCAGGCATTGATCTCGGCGAGCACGCCGTCGGGCTCGTCCAGGTCGAACAGGGGCAGGCCCCACATCTCCCAGTAGACATTGCGCGGGTGCGGATCATCGGTGTATTCGATGGATACCGGCCAATTGTTGAGCAGGGCATAGCGGACCTGGGCCGCGATTTCCTCATCGCTGAAATCCGGCAGGTGCGCGAAGGTGCCGTGTCGCAGTTGCATTGCGGTTCACCGCCTTTCAGCGTGTTGCGGTCGGAATGGCGTCGGGTGCGTCGGTGGAGGTGTAGTCGAAGGTGACATCACCCCAGGTCGTGAGCGCGACTTCCAGTGGATGATTGGTCTCGGCGGCGCGGCGCAGGATATCCGGGCCCTCCTTGAGCAGATCGCGACCTTCGTTGCGCGCCTTGACGATTACCTCGAGAGCGACGCGATTGGCTTCCGCGCCCGCGGCGATACCCATGGGATGGCCGATGGTGCCGCCGCCGAATTGCAGGCAGACGTCATCGCCGAACAGATCGAGCAGCTGATGCATCTGCCCGGCGTGAATACCGCCGGAGGCCACCGGCATGACGCCGGGCAGGCTCGCCCAATCCTGATCGAAGAAGATGCCATTGGCCGGATTCGCGGGAACGTGATTGTCCCGCAACGTGTCATAGAAGCCCTTGACCGTATGCGGATCGCCTTCCAGCTTGCCGACGACCGTGCCCGCGTGCAGGTGATCCACGCCGATCAGGCGGCACCACTTGGCCAGTACGCGGAAGCTCACACCGTGCGTCTTCTGCCTGGTGTAGGTGGAGTGACCGGCGCGGTGCAGGTGCAGCAGCATGCCATTGCGCCTGGCCCACTTGGACATCGACTGCATGGCGGTGTAGCCGACCGTCAGATCCATCATGATGATGACGCTGCCGAGGGATTTGGCGAATTCCGCGCGCTCGTACATATCTTCCATATCGGCGGCGGTGACATTGAGGTAATGCCCTTTGAGCTCACCGGTATCGGCGATCGCACGATTGACGCCCTCCATGGCGTACAGGTAGCGATCGCGCCAGCGCATGAACGGCTGCGAGTTGATGTTCTCGTCGTCCTTGGTGAAATCGAGTCCGCCCCGGCAGGCTTCGTAGACCACGCGGCCGTAGTTGCGGGCCGAGAGACCGAGTTTCGGTTTCACCGTCGCGCCCAGCAGCGGGCGGCCGTACTTATTCAGGTATTCCCGTTCCATAACGATTCCGTGCGGCGGACCCTGAAAGGTCTTCACGTATGCAACGGGAATTCGCATGTCCTCCAGGCGCAATGCCGCCAGCGGTTTGAAACCGAATACATTGCCGATGACCGAGGAGGTCAGATTGGTGATCGAACCCTCTTCGAAGAGGTCGAGATCGTATGCCACATAGGCGAAGTACTCGCCCGGGCGGCCCGGTACCTCGTCGACGCGGTAGCACTTGGCCTGATAGCGGCTGTGCGCGGTGAGGCGGTCGGTCCACACGACAGTCCATGTGGCGGTGGAGGATTCGCCCGCGACGGCGGCCGAGGCCTCGATCGGGTCGACGCCCTTCTGCGGGGTGACCCGGAAGACGGCCAGGACATCGGTGTCCTTGGGCTCATAGTCGGGGTTGTAGTATCCCATCGACGCGTAGGACTGTACGCCCGGATCCCACCGGCCGCGGGTGCCATCCTGATCATCGGTTACGGCCATCATTCCTCCTGCGAAGGGGGTTGGGCGACTTGCGATTCCCAGGATGACGGCAGTGTTATCGACAAACAATTCGATTGTTTCTCGTCTCCCTCAACCATTTTGTCGTGTTTGCTACCGTTTGACGATGGGTACGGTGAGCGCTGTCCGCATGGAAACGTTTCTCGCCGTGGCCCGGCACAGCAGTATCCGGCGGGCCGCCGCGCAGTTACACATCACCGAAGCCGCCGCGTCGGCGGCGGTTGCGCACATCGAGAAACAGTTGGGCGCCAAACTGATTGCGAAATCCGGGCGCGGTATCGCGCTCACCGAAGCCGGGCGGGTGTACGCCGACTATTGCCGCAGCATCCTCGGACTCATGAAGGAGGCGCATGCGGCGGTGCGCGAAGCCGAGACCGGGCGGCTACGCATCGGGGTGGTGGCCACGGCCGGTGAGTACGTGCTGCTGCGGCTGCTGGCCTCGTTCCGGAACCGGTACCCCGATATCGAGCTGGGATTGTCGATTCAGCCCCGCGACGTGCTGTTCGTCGAATTGACCCACCACGAAACCGATCTCGTGATCGCCGGGCGTCCACCACGTGAGGCCGGGCTGGTCACCCGCGCCCGAAGACCTTGCGAGCTGGTCGTGGTGGGCGCGCCGGGGCGCTGGCCGGATCCCGCCGAGGCGACCTGGCTCCTGCGCGGTGCGGGCTCGGGAACCCGCGACACCACCCTCGCGCTCTTCGACAGACTCCAAATACGCCCTCCGACACTGACTCTCGGCACCCACGGCGCGGCGCTGGCGGCCGCGCGAGAAGGTCTGGGCATCACGCTGATCCACAGCGACGCCATCGAGAACGACCTCGCGGACCGCCATCTGGAAGTACTGCCGATCGAAGGCACGCCACTCACCCGACCCTGGCATGCCGTCACCACCCGCACACCGACCCCGGCCGCCCGCCTGTTCCTGTCCCACATCACCGATCCGGAACGAGTAGGCGAGAAAGCATTCC
Source organism: Nocardia sp. NPDC052001 (assembly GCF_040680615.1). Taxonomy (NCBI): domain Bacteria; kingdom Bacillati; phylum Actinomycetota; class Actinomycetes; order Mycobacteriales; family Nocardiaceae; genus Nocardia; species Nocardia sp. NPDC052001. Next base: position 967,173 of record NZ_JBFAXC010000002.1, read on the forward strand.
GCGCCGCCTGATCCGGGCCGCGTACGCCCACGGTCGTACACCGGAATACGCCCGGGGTCGCAAGCCGACCCTCGATTTTCGGCCTACTGTGGTGGACAGCGAATTTGATTCTCCCGGTGAGGTGGTTGGACATGACCGATTTCAGCCCCGCGGTATTCGGACCGCCCGCCCTGCGCGTGGGCACGGCCGAACGCGAGCAAGCCGCCGAAGCCCTCGGCAAACATTTCACCGCCGGCCGCCTCGACGTCGACGAATACGACGACCGGGTAGCCCGCGCCTACGCCGCCAAAACCACAGCCGAGCTCTCGGTCCTGTTCACCGACCTCCCCCAGGCCGCCCCGATCCGCCCGCCCACAACCCAGACTCCCCCTCGCCCACCCCGCGCTCTCGTCCCGGTAGCCCTGATCTCGGTCCTGATCCTCGCCGTGGTGCTGGCCGCCACCACGCACATCTTCCCCTTCTTCATCTTCCCCCTGTTCTTCTTCCTCTTCGTGCGCTCCCGCCGCCGCGCCTTCAATCCCGGCTACCGCCGCTACTGACGGCCCAATCCGCCAGCGCCGACAACGGAACAAGCAGTGACTCGCCACGCGGCGAGAGCCGATATTCAACGCTCGGCGGCGCGGTGGGCAGCACGGTGCGCTCGACGAGCCCATCCGATTCCAGCGCCCGCAACGTCCGCGTCAACATGCGCTGACTGATGCCCTCGATAGCGCGATGCAACTCATTGAAGTGATACGCGCGCCCACCCAGCAGCGCCAGCACCACCATCGTCCACTTGTCACCGATCCGCCGCGCCACCTCGGTGACCGGACACGCCTCGTACTCCCCGGCGGGTATCCGATCGGGCAACCGCGTGGCCACCATGGAGGGCACATTCGTGTGCGTATCGGACATGAGAGTGCCTTCTTTCGCCATCACCGCACCTCCCCGAGGATCGAGGTACACCCCGAGCCTAATGGAGGACATATGCCGAAAACCGTTGTGATCAGCGGAGGTACAGACGGAATGGGCCGCGCCTTCGCCCTGTCTCGCCTGTCCCGCGGTGACCGCGTAATCGCGATAGGCAGCAATCCCGCCAAAGGTGAATCGCTGATCGGGGCGGCGTCGCCAACCGCCCACAACCTGACCTTCTTGCGCGCCGACCTGAGCTCGACTGCCGAGGTGAACCGGGTTATCGATCGGGTGAACGAGACTGCGTCCACCGTGGACGCCCTCCTGCTGTTCGCCAATCGCGTTCTACCTCAACGCGTCCTGACTCCCGAAGGGTTCGAGCACACTTTCGCCCTCTATTACCTCAGCAGGTACCTCCTGGCGCATGGCCTAACCCCACTGCTGGCGCACGGTCCCTCCCCGGTCATCGTCAGCATCGCCGGAGTAGGTGTCACCAAGGGCGGCATCAATTGGTCCGATCCCAACCTTTCCGGCCGATACACCCCCATCACCGCCCAACTCCAAGCGGGCCGAGCCAACGATCTCCTAGCCGTCTCCTACGCCGAAAAATCCCCCAATCCAATCCCTTTCATCCTCTACCACCCGGGCTTCACTCGCAGTGGCGACCACTCCACCCTCAATCCCCCGACCAGACTGTTGCTGCGTGTGCTCTCCCGGCTGGCGGCGCAATCGGTGTCAACCGCCATCGCGCCCCTGCACGGCCTGATCGACAACCCACCCGAAGCACCCCTCACCGCGATCGATCGAGGCCGCCGGATACCCCTGGACTTCCCGACCCTCGACCCCGCCAATGCGCGCCGTCTCGCCGAACTGACCGCCACCATGCTCGACGCGTAGCCGGATTGTTCTCGAATCTCATTACGCCCCAATGCTGATTCCGTAGTCCTGCGGCCAGCCTCGCTGTAGCAGAACATGGGGCAGGTAGTCGGATCGCACGTTGATGGCGTGGCCGCAGTCCTGGGCGAGGCAGGCGATGGCGAGGGGGCCCAGTGCGAGGTCGGCTTCGAGGGTTTCGGGGTGTTCCTTGTCGGTCCAGTAGTCGCGGTGCAGGCGCAGGGCGCGGGTGAGGGCGTCGTTGAAGGCGCGCTCGTCGCGGCGGTGCAGGATGTGGAAGAGGTTTATCGGCTGGTAGAGGATCAGGTTGAGGTAGTCGGTCGGGACGGTTGTCGCGACTTCGGGCCGGGAAAGTGTGATCGCCTCGCCGAGCCGCTCGGTCCAGTCGGGCTCATCGGCGAACCAGGCTTGCAGCGTCTGCGCCCAGCGGAAGTGGAACTCTTCCTCGAAGACGCGGGGTGAGCGCAGGGAGGCGATCGGGATGCGGGAAAGCTGTTGTAAGCGTTCCGGATCCGCGCAGATCAGGCCCAGGTAGAAGGTCGTCGTCCAATGCTCGACCCGCTGCTCGGAGCACGGTCCGAGTGCGGGAATGCGATGGATGTAGCCGTCGATCTCGCATTCGACGATGCCTTCGGTGCGTGCGGTGAGCTCCAGCATCGCGCAGCCCAGTTGCAAGGCGTGGATGGCCGCCATGCGCGCCTCGTGCGGGCTGTCCCCGTGCGAGTAGGCAGCGCACTGTGCCCGCAGGGAGAACTCCGCCAAAGCGAACGCCGAGAAGATGGACCGGGGTGATCGCGCCAGGTTCGAGATCGCGTCGGCGACAAGATTTCTCAGGGTTCGTGCGAGCTGGGACGTACTCCGCCGTTCGCCCGGATGCGCCGGAACCGAGACGGTCAGTACGGCGGGAACACCGTCGATCTCGATGGGGAGGCCAGGCGGCAGCCAGCCGGTGTCGGCCTGGGCCCGCCACCCGTGCGCGTGCACGGCCAGCGCGGTCAACCCCATCACGGGCAGCGGCAGCAGATCGCGCGGCTCCGGATCGGCGCCGAACTGCTCGCGATGCCAGGCCAGCCATTTCTCCCGCTCCTGCTCGAAGGCCGCTTCGTCATCGGCCAGCAGCGCCCGCAGCATTCCGGCCTCCGAACCCGCGGTGACCGGTACCGCTGCCAGGCGATCGAGGTGATGCTGTCGAACGGCGGGCGGAGGCAGGCATATGTAAGACTCCGGAAACGGTCCCGCGATATACGCGGACAGCGCCATCACGACCAGCCCTTCGACGCTGTCGCCGCAAACGTCGGCTACCTCCGGTGCGTGATCCTCTACCAGGACCGCGCCCTGCAGGGCGACCTGTCCGCCCAGGATCATCAACCAGTACGACTCCATCCATCGGGACACCGCCGGGATCCCCTCGGTCAGATGGCGGAAATCCTGCCTCTCCGAGGAGATGGCCTCATTGATCATCAGCAATCGAATGTCCTGATTGCCGCCGGGCCACCGCTCCAGACAGATCGCCCCGAACGCGGCTTCGGCGGCGGTGCGAATCGCGATACGCGCGGGCTCGGCGTGCACACCGCGGTCTTTGATCGATTCCGCTCCGACGTAGTCCAGCAGTGCGTCGACCATCCCCCACAGCTCCGTAACCGGATCGCGGGAGTCGTATCGAATCGTGTACCAGGACTTCCAGATTCGCCGATCGATATCGGTCAGTGCGGCCTCGACACGGTCGTCGGCGACGCCGTACAGCGGGAACTCCACGCTCCATCTCCTTTGTGTGGCGACCCAGCGTATCCCTCGCCGAGAATCTTCGAAGATGTTGTGCTGCTGCGTGATCGGCGATGGCAGTATCGCAATGGCAAACCAAACGAGAGGTATCGACCATGGCGGATCAGATGTTTCATCCCAGCGGCCGCGTGGAATCCCCGCTGACCGAGCTCGACGCCGCGCCACGACAGGGTGACGAGGGTGCACCTCGCGTCCGCGATCTGGAAGCGGTGGACGGGACGCAGGTGCTGGATATCGAGCCCGTCCTGGGTCCGATAGACCAGCGATAGCGGTCCCCAACGGCGAAGTTGTCGTAGTTTGTCGTAGGGCGTCCGTATGGTCCAGTTCATGACCGATATCGCCCCCTTGGCCGCAACCGCACGGGCGAAATTCGGCGACCCCGGGGTGCACGCCATCGTCCGCAACGGCCGCACCGTGCACGCGGTCGGCCTGGGCACCTGGTTCGGCACCGAGGAAGTCCCGGAACTGTTGTGCCACACCGGCGTCGCGGGATGGTCGCCGTCGGCGTTGCAGCCGACCCGAGCCGCCGTCACCTGCGTGCGCTGCCTGCGCAGTCTCAATGCCGATGTCGAGTCCGCCTCGCCGCAGCTCTCGCTGTTCGGCCGCGACTGGCAATCCGAGCAGCTCACGCTCTGACCGAACGCTGATCATCGCGCGGTGCCGCCACCGCTCTGTTCACCCATGTCCGGGGCATGATCCGGTCAGTGGGACACGTCACCATTTCGTTAGTTAGCCTTATGCAACTATATTGGACGAGTTCGTTCGATTCAGTTTTGGAGGCTCTGCATGGGTGCGCCGACCACCGACCTCGACAGCGGTGATGTCCAGACCATTCGGAGGCGGCTCCGGGTGGATCGGGATCATCCGCATTACAAGTGGGTGGCGTTGTCGAACACCACCCTGGGCATGTTGATGGTGACCATCAACTCCTCGATCGTCATCATCTCGCTGCCCGCGATCTTCCGCGGCATCGATCTGAATCCGCTGGAACCCGGCAATGTCAGCTATCTGCTGTGGCTGCTCATGGGCTTCCTGCTCACCTCGGCCGTGCTGGTGGTGCTGTTCGGGCGGCTCGGCGACATGTTCGGGCGAGTGAAGATCTACAACCTCGGGTTCGTGGTGTTCACGATCTGCGCGGTCGCGCTGTCATTCGATCCGTTCACACACGGGGCGGGAGCCATCTGGCTGATCGGCTGGCGAGTGGTGCAGGGCGTCGGCGGTGCCATGTTGATGGCGAACTCCGCCGCGATCCTCACCGATGCGTTCCCGGCGAATCGACGCGGTGTGGCGCTGGGCATCAATCAGGTTGCGGCCGTTGCCGGTTCGTTCCTCGGCCTGCTCATCGGCGGCATTCTGTCCGAGTGGGATTGGAAGGCGATCTTCTGGGTCACCATTCCGTTCGGCATCCTGGGCACGGTGTGGTCGTATCGATCGCTGCACGACAATGGCATGCGCACCGCCGGATCGCTGGATCTGCCGGGCACCATCACCTTCGCGCTCGGTCTGACCGCACTGCTCACCGGCATCACGTATGGCATTCAGCCGCACGGTGATTCGAAGACCGGCTGGGACAACCCGCTGGTGCTGGCCGCCGTATTCGGCGGTATCGCGCTGCTGGTGCTGTTCTGCTACATCGAATCCCGGGTCGCACAGCCCATGTTCCAGCTGTCGCTGTTCAAGAATCGCGCGTTCGGGCTCGGTAATCTCGCGGGCCTGATGGCCTCGGTGGGACGCGGTGGCATGCAGTTCATGCTGATCATCTGGTTGCAGGGCATCTGGTTGCCGTTGCACGGCTACGACTTCGAATCCACTCCCCTGTGGGCCGGCATCTACATGCTGCCGTTGACCGCCGGATTCCTGGTGGCAGGACCGATCTCGGGCTGGCTCAGCGATAAATACGGCGCGCGGTACTTCGCGGCCGGTGGCCTGCTGCTGGCGGCGGTCACGTTCGTACTGCTCGTGGTGATTCCGGTGGACTTCAACTACTGGCTGTTCGCGCTGATCATCCTGTTGAACGGTCTGGGCACCGGCATCTTCACCTCGCCGAACACCGCGGAGATCATGTCATCGGTCCCGGCATCGCAGCGCGGTGTGGCCTCGGGTATGCGCGGCACCCTCATGAACGGTGGCATGGCGCTGTCGATCGGCGTGTTCTTCTCGCTCATGATCGTCGGCCTGTCCGGAACTCTGCCCGGCGCAATGGATTCCGGGCTGCGTGAACAGGGCGTCTCCCCCGCGGTGGCGGGTCAGATCGCGGATATGCCGCCCGTCGGCAGCCTCTTCGCGACGTTCCTGGGCTATAACCCGTTCAAGGAACTGCTCGGCCCGAGCGGCACGCTCGACAAGCCGGGCGTGAACTCCGACGTGCTGACCGGCCAGGAGTTCTTCCCGCACTTGATTTCCGGCCCCTTCCACTCGGGTCTGGTGGTCGTATTCCTCGCGGCCGCACTTATGATGCTGATCGGTGCGGTGGCATCGTGGTTCGCGGGCAGCGGGAAGGTTCCCGACGAAGCCGAAGAACTCCGCGAAGCCGACCGCGCGGGAATCTGACCCTTGATCGAGGAGGCCGCACTGCACCAGCACACGAGTGTCGCCGACCCCGATCAGCTGACCGAGGCGGCCGAGCTCTACCACACCATCGGCCGCCTGCTCCGGCTGCTGCGCCATTCGGGTGACCTGGGTTCGCTCAGTCCGGGCGCGGCATCGGCGCTGGCCTCGGTGGCGCGCGGCGGGCCGATGCGGCTCAGCGATCTGGCCAATATCGAAAGGGTCAGCGCGCCAACCATGTCCCGCATGGTGACGGGCCTGGAGAAGGCGGGCTATATCGTCCGCGAAGCCGATCCGGAGGACGGCCGCGCCCAACTGCTGAGCGCGACCGCCCAGGCGCACAACCTGGTCACCGGCCTCACCTCGGCCCGCATCCAGCGCTTCGCCGCCGCGATGGGCAATCTGGATCAGCCGCAGCGCGAGGCGCTCATGTCATCGCTCGGCACTCTGATCGAAGCACTGGACCAGCAGCCCGACTCGGACTGACCATCCGATCAGCCGGTCGATCACCGCGAAGCGAGGGCCGCGCGGCGCCACCCCCTCCCCGGTGACGCCGCGAACTATGGTGGCCGGGAACCGCCGGTGATCGGATCATCGGATTGGTGAAGTGGACTGCGTGTCCATACTTCTCGCACCTTCCTCGGTCGCCAAGCCGGGATTCGTCCGATGGCTCGGCGTCCTCGCGGTCATGCTCGGCATCTTCGCGATCGTGACAACCGAGATCCTGCCGATCGGATTGCTCACCGCGATCGGCGCGGATTTCACCGTGTCCGACGGTATGGCCGGGCTGATGATGACCATGCCCGGCCTGCTCGCCGCCATCTCGGCCCCGGTGGTCAGCGTCGCGGGCGCGCGGGTCGACCGCAAACACCTGCTCATAGTCTGCACCCTCCTGCTGGTGGCGGCCAATCTGATCGCGGCCGTCGCTCCGGTGTTCTGGATGGTGCTGGCTTCTCGGGTGCTGCTCGGAATCACCATCGGCGGGTACTGGTCCATCGCAGCGGGATTGGCGAGCAGGCTGGTGCCGCCGGAAGCCGCGGCGCGGGCGACAGCGGTGATCTTCGCCGCGGTGCCGCTGGGCTCGGTACTGGGTGTCCCGGTGGGGACGTTCATAGGAGATATCGCCGGATGGCGAGCCGCGTTCGTGGTGCTGGCCATCCTGTCGGCGGCGGTGCTGGCACTGCTCGCCTGCGCGGTCCCCGCACTTCCCGCGCATCAGGAACTCGGCTGGTCGACACTGCGCACGGGCCTGACCGCCGCAGGCACCCGATTCGCCCTCCTCGCAACGCTTCTCATCGTCACAGCCCAATTCGGGACCTACACCTACGTGACCCCCTTCCTCGAACAGGTCACCGGCGTCGGCAACGTCACCGCACTGCTACTGATCTACGGAATCGCGGGCATCGCCGGAAACTTCCTGGGCGGCAACCTGGTCGGCCGCAGCCCACGCGCCGCACTCGGAGCAGCCGCGACCCTGATGGCAGCCGCCCTATTACTCCTTCCGGTATTCGGCCACTGGGAATTCGCCGCGGCCGCCCTGCTGACCGTCTGGGGTATCGGATACGGCGGCATCCCCGTCATCCTCCAAACCTGGTTCGCCACCGCAGTTCCCGACCACGCCGAGGTCTCCTCAACCCTGTTCACCGCCTCATTTCAAGCCACCTTCTGCGCCGGAGCCCTGGCAGGCGGCCTACTCCTCGATCGCACCTCCCCATCAACCGTCCTGGTCTGCGGCGGTGCCATCGCAATTGCGGTACTGGTCATTTGCTTATCTGATTTGTCCGAAAAGTTGGCCCATTAGCGACGATTCGTGCCATAAAGATCGGCCAATTCCTGGAACGCGTGTTGGAGTTCAAGCGCCGGTTCATAATTGGCACCATTGATCGATCCCACTGCAAGGGAGGGTCGGCCCTTGCCGGATAGTGAATCGAGGGTGCCATGTCGAATCCTCAACAACCCCCGCCCCCACCTCCGGGTGGTCAGCCCGTGTACGGGCAGGGGTATCCCGCACCGCCGCCGCGAAAACGGAAGATATGGCCGTGGGTGCTGCTCGGGGTAATAGTCCTGTTCTTCGGCGGGTGTGTCGCGATTTTCAGCACGACGGCGCACGAGGTGTCGAAGAGCGAGGACAAGCGCACGTCGGCGGCCGCGGCGGGGTCGGAGGTGCGTGACGGTAAGTTCGCCTTCATTGTCACCTCGGTGGATCCCGCCGTTGCGGCCTTGGGCGACAATGAGATTCTGCGCAAGACGGCGCAGGGTGAGTACGTCGTGGTGCACGTCGATATCACCAATACCGGAGACAAAGCGCAGAGCTACTTCGGCGATAATCAGAAACTGATCGACGATCAGGGAAAGCAATACAGCAATGACACGGCCGCGGAGTTGGCCGTGAATACGAGCCTCACGGCGGAAATCAATCCGGGGAACAAGTTATCGGTGTCGATCCCGTTCGATGTGCCCAAGGGGACGATTCCGGCGGCCATCGAACTGCACGACTCGGCGTTCTCGGGTGGCGCGCGGGTGGCGCTCAAATAGAGTGGTGCACAACGCTTCGGCCGGTTCCGGGGAACCGGCCGAATTGCGTTGGTCGGTGTCAGGCGTTGTCGTACGCGTCCTGCAGGGTTTTGAGGTCGATCTTGGTCATGGTTTGCAGGGCGGCGTTCACGGCCATCATGCGGGCGGGTTCGATTCCGCTCAGCAGGGCGGGCAGGCCCGAGGGGACGATCTGCCAGGAGACGCCGTATTTGTCGGTGAGCCAGCCGCACGGGCCGGGCTCGCCGTCGGCGGTGAAGGCGGCCCACAGGCGGTCGACCTCGTCCTGGCCGTCGACGACGACCTGGAGGGAGGCGGCGTCGGTGAAGGTGTGGCCCGGGCCGCCGTTGAGCAGGGTCAGGGCGTGCCCGGCGAGTTCGAGGGTGACGACGAAGGCCGTGCCGTCGGGGCCGCGGGAGATATCGGTGATGCGGGAGTCCGCGACGAGGCCGGTGTAGAACTCGGCGGCCTCCTCGGCCTGGTTGTCGAACCAGAGGAAGGTGTTGACGGTGGTGGTCATGATGGGCTCCTGGGGTGTTGGTGAGCTTGTTTCACCTACAGGTCGGAGCCGATCACGTCCCCTCGACGTATCTCCGGACATTTCTCGAAAACTTTTCGAGTCCGGCTCACTGCTTGTAGGTGGCCAGGAAGCGGCCGATGCGCTCGATGATCGCCTCCAGGTCATCGGCGTGCGGGAGGGTGACGATGCGGAAGTGATCGGGGCGCGGCCAGTTGAAGCCGGTGCCCTGCACGATGTGGATCTTCTCCTGGAGCAGCAGGTCCAGCACGAACTGCTCGTCATCGTGGATCGGATACATATCGAGGTCGATGCGCGGGAACGCGTACAGCGCGCCCTTGGCCTTCACGCACGAGACGCCCGGGATCGTATTGAGCGCGTCCCAGGCGCGGTCACGCTGTTCGCGCAGGCGGCCACCGGGCAGGGTGAGGTCGTAGATGCTCTGATGTCCGCCGAGCGCGGCCTGAATCGCCTGCTGCGCAGGCACATTCGCGCACAACCGCAGACCCGCGAGCATGGTCAGACCCTCGAGATAGTTCTGCGCGTGCTCGATCGGACCGGAGACCACCAGCCAGCCGGAGCGGAATCCGGCCGCGCGGTAGGACTTCGACAGTCCGGAGAAGGTCAGCACCAGCAGATCGGGAGCGAGCGAGGCGGTCGCGGTGTGCTGCAGATCGTCGTAGAGGATCTTGTCGTAGATCTCATCGGAGAACACCACGAGGTTGTGCCGCCGCGCGACCTCGAGTACCTCGCGCACCACTTCGGGCGAATACACCGCTCCCGTCGGATTATTGGGGTTGATCAGCACGATCGCGCGAGTGCGATCGGTGACCTTGGATTCGATATCCGCCACATCCGGGAACCAGTCCGAACCCTCATCGCAGATGTAGTGCACGGGCTTGCCGCCATTGAGCGCGGTGGCGGCGGTCCAGAGCGGGAAATCCGGTGCGGGAACCAGGACTTCGTCACCGTTCTCCAGCAGTGCGGTCATGGCCATCATGATGAGCTCGGACACGCCGTTGCCGAGGAACACCTCTTCGACGTCGACCCCGGTCACCCCGAGCGTCTGGTAGTACTGCACCACCGCGCGCCGCGCCGAGAGCAGCCCCTTCGATGACGAGTAGCCGCTGGACACCGGCAGGTTCCGCACCATGTCATGCAGCAGTTCAGCGGGTGCCTCGAACCCGAACGGCAGCGGGTTGCCGGTATTGAGTTTCACCACATGATGACCCTCCGCCTCCAGCCGTGCCGCATGCTCGGCCACCGGCCCGCGGATCTCATACGACACACCCGACAGCTTGCTCGACTGCTTGACCTGCATGGAAGTCCCTTCTGAATGCGCTTGCGGCATACCTTACTTGGAATTTCCAAGTTTGCACTTTGTTTTTCCAAGTTAGAAGTTACAGTAGATCCGTGCCCCGCCGAAGCTACGACCACTACTGCGCCGTCAGCCGCGCCCTCGACATAGTCGGCGACCGCTGGAACCTCCTGATCGTCCGCGAGCTCTGCTCCGGCCCCCGCCGCTACGGCGATCTGTTCGCCGACCTCCCCGGCATCAGCACCGACGTCCTCGCCGCCCGCCTCAAAGAACTCGAACGCGACGACATCCTGACCCGCAACAAGGTCGGTCCCCGTGCGGCCACGGCCATGTACGAACTGACTCCGGCCGGCGCGGCCCTGCGCCCGGCGCTGGACGCGCTGTCCTCATGGGGCACCGAACATCTCGGCGAGCGCCGTCCTACCGATGCGGTCCGTGCACATTGGTTCGCACTGCCGCTGGGACGCGCTGTCGCCCAAATACTTCCGCAGGGCACCGCCACCGTTCATATCGGTGAGACCACCCTGCACTACGTCATCACCGAGAGCGGCATCACCCATCACGACGGCCCAGCCGTCGCATCCGATCTCGAATTCCGTCTCGACCTGGTCACCGCCACCGAGGTGGCGACGGGAGCGCGCATGCTCCCGTCGCCCGAGTCGTCAGCCGTGTAGATACCTGACCAGGTGTTCGCGTTCGGTTTCGAGCTCGGAGATTTGGCTTTTCACTACGTCGCCGATGCTGACTATTCCGACCATGAGGCCGTCCTGGAGGACGGGGAGGTGGCGGACTCGGTGTTCGGTCATGGTTTCGTTGAGGGATTCGACGCGGTCGTCGGGTGAGCAGGTGTGGACGACCGCGGTCATGATTTCCGAGACCGGACGCTCCAGCAGGTCGGCGCCGAGGGTGTGCAGGCGGCGGACGACATCACGTTCGGAGGCGATGCCGACGATGTGTTCACCATCGTCGGACACCACGACCGCGCCGACGTTATTCTCGGCCAGCACTCTGATCAGGTCCCGCACTGTCGCATCGGGTGCAACAGTGACCACATCGGGTCCTTTACGACGCAGGATCTCGGAGATTCGCATATGCCACCGCCAATTGCTCGAACCATCGATGCCTATCAGGATGGCGCGTTCGCGAGCGAGTGAACAGCAACGTTTTGCGCGTCGAAACCTAACTGGCAGACAGTGCATCCAGCGCGGCCTCGACGGCGCGATGGAAAGTGGGGTAGGCGAAGATCATTCGGCGGAAAACGCTGGTCGGTACCTTCGCATGGACTGCGAGGGTCAGGACGGCGAGAACTTCGCCGCCGTCAGGGCCCACTGACGTGGCGCCCACCAGGATGCCGCGATCGGCGTCTTCGACGAGTTTGATGAAACCCGCATTGCCGGTCTTGTGCAGCCAGCCGCGGGTGGAATTCGGGAGTTCGGTGAAACCGGTGCGGACATTCAGGCCGGCTTTGCGCGCCTGAGCCTCGGTCATGCCGACACCGCCGATTTCCGGATCGGTGAAGGTGACATGCGAGACCGCGTGGTACTCGGCGGTCTCATCGGAGTCACCGAGGATATCGCCCGCCGCGATGCGGGAGTGGTACATCGACATATGGGTGAAAGCACCGTGGCCGACGACATCGCCGATCGCCCAGACACCGGGAGCGGCGCGCAGGCGCTCGTCCACGGTGATGCTGCGGGCCGATTCATCCAGGCCGACGGCTCCGATGCCCAAGGCGGACAAATCGATTCGGCGGCCGGTGGCGATCAGCAGTTGCTGCGCGCGAACCGGATCGCCACTGTCGAGTTCGACCGTGAACTGCGAACCGTCATGACTCACCGCCGTGCCATGCCCACTGCGAACCGCGATGCCCTCGGATTCGAAGACCTTCGCCAGCAACTCCCCCGCTTCCGGTTCGTTCTGCGGCACCAGGTGACTGGCGATCACGGTGACCTTCGCACCGAAGCGCGAGAACACCTGCGCGAACTCCACACCCACCGGACCACCGCCCATGACGATGAGCGATTCGGGCACCTCGGTGACCGCGACGGCCTCACGGTTGGTCCAGTACGGGGTCTCGGCCAGACCGGGCAATGACGGAACCTGCGGCGAGGTACCGGGATTCAGCACGATCCCCCGGCTCGCCCGGAAGACGCGATCTCCATCGGAGGTCGCGACGGTGACCTCACCGGGTGCGCTGATCCGCCCCCAGCCGCGCACGAAATGCCCTCCGGCCTTCTCGAATTTCACCACCGCGGCGGTATCGTCCCAATTGTCGGTGATCTCATCGCGAATCCGCTCGGCCACCGGAGCCCAATCCGGTGTCACCACAGCCGATCCCGCGAGCTCGCCCACCCGCCGCGCCTCCGCCAGCGCCCCGGCCGCGCGCACCATCGCCTTGGTGGGCACGCACGCGTAATACGGGCACTCCCCGCCGACCAGTCGCCCGTCGACACCGATGACATTCAGTCCGGCATGCGCCAGCCGGGTCGCCAGATCCTCACCGCCCGGCCCCATTCCGATCACGACTACATCCACGGCTTCGGCAGGCATGGCTCCTCTTTCGTTCGGCGGCGGTCCCGTCCGACGTTAATGTGCCGCCGCACATGACAACACCCGCCCCGCCGACTCGTCCCGGTCCGGTAATACTTCGGCGCGGCCGCCCAATCCGCCGGAGTTTCGCCGCGACGCGCGAAGGGATTCCGGCGAACCTGCCACCAGCGGTCATACCTAACCCGTACCATCCGGTGCGTGGCCGAACCGAAGCGTCCCGCCGCGTTGCGGGTTCTCGTATACAGCAGTGACGCCGATACTCGGAGGCAGGTGATGCTGGCTCTGGGTAGACGCCCGCATCCGGAATTGCCTCCGATCGAGTATCTCGAGGTGGCCACCGGTCCGATTGTCATCGAGCGCATGGATGCCCGTGAGCTCGATTTGGCCATTCTGGACGGCGAATCCGCGCCGACCGGTGGCCTGGGCCTGGCCAAACAGTTGAAGGACGAGATCGCGGACTGCCCGCCGATCGTGGTCCTGACCGGCCGCCCGGATGATGTGTGGCTGGCGAACTGGTCGCGTGCGGAGGCCGCGGTCTCGCATCCGCTCGATCCGATCCGGTTGACCGACGCCGTGCTCGGTGTACTCAGGAACCGTTCCGCGGCCTGATCTTTCCGCTCCCCGTCACCTGGGGAAATCTATGTCACGTGACATTCGCGATTCCGTCGAATCGGTCATGAAAGACCGTTCCGAATTCGATCAAACACCGTCGCGAAACGTCATGTATGTTCTCGTCTGAGTTGTAGGCTGTGCCGTAGCTCACACGAGCGCGGGCCCCGGTATCAATGCAGCCGCCGCGTCAGTCCCCCGAAGTCCGCGCCCTCGACGAGTGGTGCCCTGGTGTGACTGGCCCGGCGGACAACGATGTCAGCCCGCCTCGGCAGCTGCCGTCCACACGCGTCAGTCCGCAGGAGGGGTAGTGCTGTTGTGAATATCGAGGTGCCGACGCTTGTCCTCGGCGCGGTAGCCGCCGCGTTCGGGGTGTTCTCAGTCCTGCTTGCGGCCATGATCGGCCCCAAGCGCTATAACCGCGCCAAACTCGAAGCGTATGAGTGCGGTATCGAGCCGACCCCGCACGCCGTCGGTGGCGGTCCGGGAAATGGTGCGGGACAACGCTTTCCGGTGAAGTACTACCTCACCGCCATGTTGTTCATCATCTTCGACATCGAAATCGTCTTCCTCTACCCGTGGGCGGTGCATTTCGATTCGCTCGGCCTGTTCGGGCTGGCGGCGATGGCGCTGTTCATCTTCAACGTCTCGGTGGCCTACGCCTACGAGTGGAGGCGAGGCGGGCTCAGCTGGGACTGAGCCGCACACAGGGGATTTCAACCAGAACAGCCTGCTCCGTGCGGGGTGTTCCGATCCGGGAGATGTAGTTCGACATGGGTCTCGAGGAGAAACTGCCCAGCGGATTCCTGCTGAGCACGGTGGAAGATTTGGCCGGCTATCTGCGCAAGAGTTCGCTGTGGCCCGCGACATTCGGCTTGGCCTGCTGCGCGATCGAGATGATGGCAACGGGCGGTGGGCGTTTCGATATCGCCCGCTTCGGTATGGAGGCGTTCCGCGCCTCGCCGCGCCAGGCCGACCTGATGATCGTCGCCGGACGGGTGAGCCAGAAGATGGCCCCCGTCCTGCGCCAGGTCTACGACCAGATGACCGAACCGAAATGGGTGCTGGCCATGGGTGTGTGCGCATCCTCGGGCGGCATGTTCAACAATTACGCCGTCGTGCAGGGTGTGGATCACATCGTGCCGGTGGACATCTACCTGCCCGGCTGCCCGCCGCGCCCGGAGATGCTGTTGAACGCGATCCTGAAGCTGCACGAGAAGATTCAGGAGATGCCGCTCGGCGTCAATCGTGAGGAAGCCGTGCGCGCCGCCGAGGCCGCCGCCCTCGCCAGCCCCACCACCATTCAGATGAAGGGGCTGTTGCGATGACGTTCGATGGTCCGAGCACCGAAAGCCCTCCGGAGGAAGCCGTGAAAGCACCCGGGGAATCGAATCAGGCGCCCGAGCCCGAACCGGTGGCCGAACAGCTCGCCGATGGCGAAATCGAGCCCACGCCAACCGAATCCGCCGCACCGGCGGATGAGGTGATCGGCGTGCGCAAGGGCATGTTCGGTGTCACCGGTACCGGCGACACCTCCGGCTACGGCCGCCTGGTGCGCACGATCAGCCTGCCCGGCGGCAGCGCGCCGCCCTACGGCGGTTACTTCGACGAGCTGGTCGCGCTCCTGCACGAGGCGCTGGCGGGTACGCAGAGCCGGTTCGAGGACGCCATCGAGAAGATCATCGTCTTCCGCGGCGAACTCACCCTGCACGTGCGGCGCGAGCATCTGCCCGCGGTGGCGCTCACCCTGCGCAATCACGAGGCGCTGCGCTTCGAATTGTGCCTGGGTGTGAACGGCGCGCACTTCCCCGAGGACACCGGGCGCGAACTGCACGCGGTGTATCACTTGAACTCCATCACACACAATCGCCGTGTGCGCCTGGAGGTTTCGGTGCCGGACGCCGATCCGCACATCCCCTCGCTCTACGCGGTGTACCCCACCACGGATTGGCACGAGCGCGAGACCTATGACTTCTTCGGCATCCTGTTCGACGGCCACCCGTCGCTGACCAGGATCTCGATGCCCGACGACTGGCGCGGTCACCCCCAGCGCAAGGACTACCCGCTGGGCGGGATCCCGGTCGAGTACAAGGGTGCGCGCATCCCGCCGCCCGACGAGCGGAGGGCGTACTCCTAATGAACGACATAGATACCCAGTCCCGTCCGGAATCCGCGAAACGACCCGAGCGCGTCATCACGGTCGGCGGCAATGACTGGGACGAGATCTCCGCTGCTCTGGACGGGGCCGCCGAGGAACGCATAGTCGTGAATATGGGCCCACAGCACCCCAGTACCCACGGGGTGCTGCGCCTGATTCTGGAGATCGAGGGCGAGACGGTCACCGAGGCCCGCTGCGGTATCGGCTACCTGCACACCGGCATCGAGAAGAATCTCGAATACCGCAGCTGGGTGCAGGGCGTCACCTTCGTCACGCGCATGGACTATCTGTCGCCGTTCTTCAATGAGACGGCGTACTGCCTGGGCGTGGAGAAGCTGCTCGGCATCACCGACGATATTCCCGAGCGCGCCAGCGTCATTCGCGTCATGCTCATGGAGCTCAACCGCATCTCCTCCCATCTGGTGGCGCTCGCCACCGGCGGTATGGAGCTGGGCGCGCTCACGCCCATGCTGTTCGGCTTCCGTGAGCGCGAACTGATCCTGGATGTCTTCGAGAACATCACGGGTCTGCGCATGAATCACGCGTACGTCCGGCCCGGCGGCGTCTCGCAGGACCTGCCCGAGGACGGCGTGTCCAAGGTGCGCGAGCTGCTGGCCCTGCTGCCGAAGCGCCTGCGGGATATGGAACTGCTGCTCAATGAGAACCCGATCTGGAAGGCCCGCACCCGCAATGTCGGCGTGCTGGATCTGACCGGCTGTATGGCGCTGGGCATCACCGGCCCGGTGCTGCGCTCGACCGGACTCCCCCACGATCTGCGCAAGGCCCAGCCGTACTGCGGTTACGAGACATACGAATTCGATGTCCAGACCGATACCGGCTGCGACTGCTACGGCCGCTACCTCATCCGGGTCAATGAGATGAAGGAATCGCTCAAGATCGTCGAGCAGTGCCTGGACAAGCTGCGACCGGGCCCGATCATGGTGGCGGACAAGAAGATCGCATGGCCTGCCGATTTGCAACTGGGGCCGGACGGCCTCGGCAATTCGCCGCAGCACATCGGCAAGATCATGGGCACCTCCATGGAAGCGCTGATCCACCACTTCAAACTGGTGACCGAGGGGCTGCGCATTCCACCCGGCCAGGTGTACACGGCGGTCGAATCACCGCGCGGTGAGCTCGGCGTGCACATGATCAGCGACGGCGGCACCCGGCCGTACCGGGTGCACTACCGCGACCCTTCCTTCACGAATCTGCAAGCGGTGGCGGCGATGTGCGAAGGCGGCCTGGTCGCCGACGTCATAGCCTCGGTGGCCAGTATCGATCCGGTTATGGGCGGTGTAGACCGATGACAGAGATTCTGCTCAACCTGACCGTGCGCCCCATCCCGTATCCGCAGGAGGTGCACGACCGGCTCCAGTTGGAGGCCAAGGAGATCATCGCGCGGTATCCGCATCCGCGTTCGGCATTGCTTCCCCTCTTGCATCTCGTGCAATCGGTGGAGAGCTATGTCTCGGGCACCGGCATCGAATTCTGTGCCGAGCAGCTGGGATTGACCGATGCCGAGGTGACCGCGGTCGCCACCTTCTACTCCATGTACCGGCGCGGGCGCACCGGTGATTACCACGTCGGGGTGTGCACCAACACGCTGTGCGCGGTCATGGGCGGCGATGAGATCTTCTCGGAACTGAAGCAGCACTTGGGCATCAAGCACGGGGAGACCACCGCCGACGGCGCGGTCACCCTGGAGCACATCGAGTGCAACGCGGCGTGCGATTACGCACCCGTTGTCATGGTGAATTGGGAGTTCTTCGACAACCAGACACCGGAATCTGCTCGCGGCCTGGTGGATTCGCTGCGCAAGGGCGATCAGGTGACGGGTTCGCGCAGCGGTATCCCGCTGTGCACGTTCCGCGAGACCGCCCGCATTCTCGCGGGCTATCCGGACGCGCGCCCCGGTGCGACCGATGGCGCACCCGGACCCGCCACCCTCGCGGGTCTGCATGCGGCCGAACAGGATTCGAACGGAGGCGGCAAGTGACGCAGACCCAGGCCGCCCCGCGCGGACTGACCCCGGTCCTGTCCAAGTACTGGGGCGAACCCGATTCCTGGACCCTGGCGGCGTATCGCAGCCAGGGCGGTTATCGCGGCCTGCCCAAGGCGCTGCGCATGCAGCCCGACGAGGTCATCGCCACCGTCAAGGACTCCGGTTTGCGCGGGCGCGGCGGCGCGGGCTTCCCGACCGGTATGAAGTGGGGTTTCATCCCGCAGGGCCCCGGCCCGGACGGAGTGACCAAACCGCACTATCTGGTGGTCAACGCCGATGAGTCGGAACCCGGTACCTGCAAGGACATTCCGCTCATGCTGGCGAGTCCGCACACTCTCGTCGAGGGCGTGATCATCGCCTCCTACGCGATTCGCGCCTCGCACGCGTTCATCTATGTGCGCGGTGAGGTCGTGACGGTGCTGCGGCGTTTGCAGGCGGCCGTCGAACAGGCTTATGCCGCAGGGTATCTCGGTGAGAACATCCAGGGTTCGGGCTACAACCTGGACATCGTCGTGCACGCCGGAGCGGGCGCGTACATCTGCGGTGAGGAAACCGCGCTGCTGGATTCCCTGGAAGGCCGTCGCGGTCAGCCGCGGCTGCGTCCGCCGTTCCCGGCCGTCGCGGGTCTGTACGCCTGCCCGACCGTGGTCAACAATGTGGAATCCATTGCGTCCGTGCCGTCCATCCTCGCCAATGGCGTGGATTGGTTCCGGTCCTTCGGCAGTGAGAAGTCGCCGGGGTTCACCCTCTACTCGCTCTCGGGTCACGTGACGCGACCGGGGCAGTATGAAGCGGCCCTGGGAATCACGCTGCGCGAGTTGCTGACTCACGCCGGCGGCGTGCGCGCTGGCCACACCCTGAAGTTCTGGACCCCGGGCGGCTCGTCCACCCCGATCTTCACCGACGAGCACCTCGATGTCCCCCTCGACTACGAGGGCGTCGCCGCCGCGGGTTCGATGCTCGGCACCAAGGCATTGCAGATCTTCGACGACACCACCTGTGTGGTGCGCGCCGTACTGCGCTGGACCGAGTTCTACGCCCACGAATCCTGTGGTAAATGCACCCCCTGCCGCGAGGGCACCTACTGGCTGGTCCAGCTGCTCGAACGCCTGGAGAAGGGCAGCGGTCACGAGACCGATCTGGACAAGCTCATGGATATCGCCGACAACATCAACGGCAAATCCTTCTGCGCCCTCGGCGACGGTGCGGCGAGCCCGATCTTCTCCTCTCTCAAGTACTTCCGCGATGAGTACGTCGAGCACATCCGCCTCGGCGCATGCCCGTTCGACCCAGCCCGGTCCACCGCCTGGGCTGAAGGAGTGCGATGACCGCGATAGCCAATTCCAATGCCAGCGGAGTCACGCCGACCGATATGGTGAGCGTGATCATCGACGGCACCACGGTTTCCGTTCCGGCGGGGACGCTGGTGATCCGCGCGGCCGAGTTGATCGGCGTGCAGATTCCGCGTTTCTGCGATCACCCGCTGCTCGATCCGGTCGGCGCGTGCCGCCAGTGTCTGGTGGAGGTCGAAGGCCAGCGCAAACCGGTCGCCTCCTGCACCCAGACGGTGGCCGAGGGCATGGTGATCCACACCCAGATGTCCTCCCCCGCCGCCGAGAAGGCGCAGGAGGGCGTGATGGAGCTGCTGCTCATCAATCACCCCCTGGACTGCCCGGTCTGCGATAAGGGCGGCGAATGCCCGTTGCAGAACCAGGCCATGTCCACCGGACGGGCCGAATCGCGATTCGACGGGGAGAAGCGGACCTATCCCAAGCCGATTCCGCTGTCCTCGGCGATTCTGCTGGATCGCGAGCGCTGTGTGCTGTGCGCGCGGTGCACCCGGTTCTCGCAGCAGGTCGCCGGTGACCCGTTCATCGAATTGATGGATCGCGGTGCGCTGCAACAGGTCGGCATCGCCGCCGGTGAGCCGATGGACTCCTATTTCTCCGGCAATACCGTGCAGATCTGCCCGGTGGGCGCGCTCACCGGCAGCACCTATCGATTCCGGGCGCGGCCCTTCGATCTGGTGTCCAGCCCGGCGGTGTGCGAGCACTGCGCTTCGGGTTGCGCCCAGCGCACCGATCATCGGCGCGGAAAGGTCATGCGCCGCTTGGCCGGTGACGATCCGCAGGTCAATGAGGAATGGAACTGCGATAAGGGCCGGTTCGCCTTCCAGTACGCGACCGAGCGGGATCGGCTCACCACCCCGCTGGTGCGCACCTGGGACGGCACCCTGCAACCAGCCTCGTGGTCCGAGGCCATCGCGCACGCCGCGCGCGGCCTGGCCGCGGCGCGCGGGAACGCGGGCGTGCTGGTCGGCGGGCGCGTGACCCTGGAGGACGCGTACGCGTACTCGAAGTTCGCGCGAGTCGGCTTGGCTACCAACGATATCGACTTCCGATCCCGGGAACATTCGGCGGAGGAGGCGGATTTCCTCGCGGCACGTGTTGCCGGACAGGGCATCACCGTCGACTATGCCGCGCTGGAGCGTGCTCCGATCGTATTGCTCATCGGCTTCGAGGCCGAAGAGGAATCGCCGATGGTTTACCTGCGATTGCGCAAGGCCGCCCGCAAGAACGGCACCGAGGTCTATTCGCTCGCGCCGTACACCACGCGCGGACTGCAGCGCATGAACGGCACGCTGCTGCCCGCCACCCCCGGCGAGGAACCGCATCTGCTGGAGGCGATTCGCACCGGCGAAACCGATTCCGTCGCAGTGGCTCCCGGACATCTGCACCACATCGCCACCATGTTGCGCGAGCCCGGTGCGCTCATCCTGGTCGGTGAGCGGCTCGGCGGAATTCCCGGCGGCCTGTCCGCCGCGGCCCGCCTGGCCGATGACACCGGGGCCGCACTGGCGTGGATTCCGCGCCGTGCGGGTGAGCGCGGTGCGCTCGAAGCGGGCGCGCTGCCGGTCCTGTTCCCCGGTGGCCGCCCGATCGCGGATCCCGTTGCGCGGCATCAGCTCATCGACGCCTGGGGCGTGGACGAACTGCCCATGAACCCGGGTCGCGATACCGCCGCCATCCTGGCCGCCGCACCCACGCTGGGCGCACTGCTCATCGGCGGCGTCGAGGTCGGCGATATGCCCGATCCGCATGCCGCGCTGGCCGCTATCGATGCCGCGAGTTTCGTTGTGAGCCTGGAACTTCGGGCCAGCGATATCAGCGAGCGCGCCGATGTGGTGTTCCCGGTGGCCTCGGCCATGGAGAAGGCGGGCACCTTCCTCACCTGGGAGGGCAGGCACCGGCAATTCGATGCCGCGCTGCGTGATTCGACCGTGCGCCGCGAGGCCACGCCCATGCCCGAACACCGCGTGCTGGACGCCATCGCGCAGGAGATGGGCATTCGCCTCGGCCTGCCCGATGTCTCCAGTGCGCGTGCGGAATTGGCGGATCTGGGCGCGTGGGACGGTCCGGCCGCCGCGACGCCGACGCATCGCCCGCAGCCGATCGCACAGCCCACCTCCGGCGCCGCGATCCTGTCCGCGTGGCGCATGCTCATCGACCGCGGCAAGTTGCAGGACGGGGAACCGAACCTGGCGGGCACCGCCCGGACGCCGGTGGTGCGGCTCTCGCATGTCACCGCCGCCGAAATCGGAGCCACCACGGGCGATCCCGTAACGGTCGGCAACGATCACGGCCATATCACCCTCCCGCTGGTCATCACCGACATGCCGGACCGGGTCGTATGGCTGCCCATGAATTCCCCCGGGGCCGATGTGCTGGTGCAGCTCGGCACCACACCCGGCCACCTCGTGCGCATCCGTCGGGAGGACCACCGTGAGTGAGCTCGTATCGATGTGGGCGGCCGCGGGACCCTATGCCGCGGGTCCCGCGCCGGCCGCCAACACCCTGAGCGTCTTCGGCCATGATCCGTGGTGGCTGGTGCTGATCAAATCGATCGGCATCTTCGTCTTCCTGCTGCTGATCCCGATGCTCGCGGTGTACGCCGAACGAAAGATCGTGGCGTTCATGCAGATGCGTGTCGGCCCCAACCGGGTCGGCCCGCGCGGATCGCTGCAGTCCATCGCCGACGGCGTGAAGATGCTCCTCAAAGAGGACATCATCCCGGCCATCGTGGATAAGCCGATCTTCATTCTCGCGCCGATCATTTCGCTGATCCCGGCCGTGATGGCGTTCGCGGTGATCCCGTTCGGCCCCGAGGTGTCCATGTTCGGGCATCGCACCCCGTTGCAGCTGACCGATATGCCGGTTGGTGTGCTCTACATCCTGGCCATGGCCTCGGTGGGCGTGTACGGAATCGTGTTGGCGGGCTGGGCTTCCGGGTCCACCTATCCGCTGCTGGGCGGCCTGCGCTCCACCGCGCAGGTGATCTCCTACGAGATCGCCATGGCGCTGTGCTTCGCGGCGGTCTTCCTGCTCTCGGGCTCGATGGCGACCTCGGATATCGTGCGCGCGCAGTTCGGCACCTGGTACGTCTTCCTGCTGCTGCCGTCGTTCCTGATCTACGCGGTGTCCATGGTCGGTGAGACCAACCGCGCGCCCTTCGACCTCCCCGAGGCCGAGGGCGAGCTGGTCGGCGGTTTCCACACCGAGTACTCCTCGCTCAAGTTCGCCATGTTCATGATGGCCGAATACATCAACATGGCAACGGTTTCCGCGCTGGCCACCACGCTGTTCTTCGGCGGCTGGCACGCACCGTTCCCGATCAGCCTGTGGGCGGGCGCGAACACCGGCTGGTGGCCCATGCTGTGGTTCACCGCCAAGGTGTGGGGCTTCCTGTTCGTCTTCATCTGGCTGCGCGGCACACTGCCTCGCCTGCGCTACGACCAGTTCATGAATCTGGGCTGGAAGCTGCTGATTCCAGTATCGCTGGCGTGGGTCATGTACGTGGCCACGCTGCGGGCACTGCAGAACGAGGGCATTCACGTCCAGACGCCGGGCATGATCATCGGCGGCATCGTGATCGCGGCGCTACTGCTCGGGCTGGTGCTCAAGGCCGGGCACGCGGGCGACGATCGGAACAAGGCCGCACCGGATGCCGATGCGACAACGGCCTATTCGGACTTCCCGGTCCCGCCGATGCCCGCCGAGGCGAGCGCGCCGGTCCAGAAGCCCGGTCTGCTGGAACCCCTCGGCGGCTTCTACGTCACCGC
Organism: Nocardia sp. NPDC052001; assembly: GCF_040680615.1. Classification (NCBI taxonomy): domain Bacteria; kingdom Bacillati; phylum Actinomycetota; class Actinomycetes; order Mycobacteriales; family Nocardiaceae; genus Nocardia; species Nocardia sp. NPDC052001. The sequence goes on from NZ_JBFAXC010000002.1 coordinate 990,095, forward strand.
CGCGACCATGTTCAAGAAGCCGAACACCGAGCTGTACCCGGAGGTCAAGACGCCGACCCAGCCGCGCTATCACGGCCGGCACCAGCTCAATCGGCATCCGGACGGGCTGGAGAAGTGCATCGGCTGCGAGCTGTGCGCCTGGGCCTGCCCCGCGGACGCGATCTTCGTCGAAGGCGCGGACAACACCGAGGAAGAGCGCTACTCACCCGGTGAGCGGTACGGCCGCGTCTACCAGATCAACTACCTGCGCTGCATCGGCTGCGGCCTGTGCATCGAGGCATGCCCGACGCGGGCGCTGACCATGACCAACGAGTACGAACTGGCTGATGACAATCGCGCCGACCTCATTCTCGAGAAGAAGAATCTGCTCGCGCCGATGGAGCCGGGTATGGCCCCCGCACCGCACGCCATGTACCCGGGTGCGGACGAGGGTTCCTACTACCGCGGTGAAGTCCCCGGTGCGCCAAGCGAACTCGCCGGCGTCGAAGGAGGGAAGAAGTAGTGCTCTCGCTCCTGGCCCAGCCTGCCCCGCAGCTGGTCACGCACACCTCGACCGGTGAGGCCGTGCAGTTCTGGATTCTGTCGGTGATCGCGGTGGTGGGCGCGCTCGGCATGGTGTGCGCCCGCAAGGCCGTGCACTCCGCGCTCTGCCTGGCCGCCACCATGATCACGCTGTCGGCGTTCTACATCGCCGAGAACGCGCTGTTCCTGGGCATCGTGCAGATCGTCGTCTACACCGGCGCAGTCATGATGCTGTTCCTGTTCGTGCTCATGCTGGTCGGCGTCGACTCCTCGGAATCGCTGCGGGAGACCCTGCGCGGGCAGCGCATCGCCGTGCTGATCGTCGGCATCGGCTTCGGCATGCTGGTCATCGCCGCGGTCGCCCGCGGTATGAACGAGACCAGCGTGGCCGAGACCGGACCGGGGCTCGGCGGTAACGACGCCATCGGGGCGCTCGCCGAACTGCTGTTCGTGCGCTACGTATGGGCGTTCGAGCTGACCGGTTCGCTGCTCATCACCGCCACCATCGGCGCGATGGTGCTCGCGCACCGCGAGAAGTTCGGGCCGCGCACCGATCAGCGCACGCTGTCCAAAGAACGCTTCCGGGACGGTAAGCGGGTCACACCGCTGCCCACGCCCGGCGTGTACGCCCGCCACAATGCCGTCGACGCCCCGGCGCGACTGCCGGACGGTTCCTTCGAGGAGCTGTCGGTCAGCAGCATTCTGCGGCATCGCCGCAATCGTGCCCATGAGGAAGCCGTGGTGCGGACCGTGGGCACCGGCAGTGACCACTCGACGAGCGGCAACGGCGGCAACGATTCTCCCGAGGAAGGCTTGCGGTGAACCCGGACAACTATCTGTATCTCTCCGCCCTGCTCTTCACCATCGGCGCCGCCGGAGTCCTGGTGCGGCGCAACGCCATCGTGGTGTTCATGTGCATCGAGCTCATGCTCAATGCGGTCAACCTGGCGTTCGTCACCTTCGCCCGGCTGCACGCCAATCTGGACGGGCAGGTGTTCGCCTTCTTCACCATGGTGGTCGCCGCCGCCGAGGTCGTGGTCGGCCTGGCCATCATCATGACCATTTTCCGTGCCCGCCGCTCGACCTCGGTCGACGATGCGAATCTGCTCAGGTACTGACATGGACACTGCGCAGATGATGCTGTGGCTGCTGCCCGCGCTGCCCCTCGCGGGCGCTGTATTCCTGCTGCTGATGGGACGATTCAGCGATAAGTGGGGGCATATCGTCGGAACCGCTTTGGCGCTGGGCTCTTTCGGCGTCGCGGTATGGGCGTTCTCGGAAATGCTCGGTCGTTCCGATGCCACCCGGGCGGTGCACTACAACCTGTTCAGCTGGGTGCCGGTCACCGGGCTGAAGGTCGATGCCGCACTGCAATTGGATCAGCTGTCGATGTGCTTCGCACTGCTGATCACCGGTGTCGGATCGCTCATCCACATCTATTCGATCGGGTACATGGCGCACGATGAGGGACGGCGGCGGTTCTTCGCCTACCTGAATCTGTTCCTGGCCGCGATGCTGGTGCTCGTTCTCGCGGACAACTTCCTGGTGCTGTATCTCGGCTGGGAAGGCGTGGGTCTGGCCTCGTATCTGCTGATCGGGTTCTGGTATCACAAGCCTTCGGCCGCAACGGCTGCCAAGAAGGCGTTCGTGGTGAACCGCGTCGGTGATATGGGTCTGGCGATCGCGCTGATGATCATGTTCGCGACGTTCGGGAGCATCGACTTCCGGACCGTGTTCGGGGCGGCCGATCAGGCGAGTTCCGGAACCCTCACGGCCATCGGGCTTCTGCTGCTGCTTGGCGCGTGCGGTAAGTCGGCACAGGTCCCGCTGCAAGCCTGGCTCGGGGACGCGATGGAGGGCCCGACCCCCGTGTCGGCGCTCATCCACGCGGCCACCATGGTCACCGCCGGTGTGTATCTGATCGCGCGATCCAATCCGATTTTCGATCTCGCCCCCGGTGCGCAGGCCGCCGTAATGGCGGTCGGCGCGGTCACTTTGCTCTACGGCGCGATCATCGGCTGCGCCAAGGACGACATCAAGAAGGCCCTGGCCGCCTCCACCATGAGCCAGATCGGCTACATGATTCTCGCCGCGGGCCTCGGCCCGGTCGGATACGCGGCGGCCATCATGCATCTGCTCACGCACGGATTCTTCAAGGCCGGACTGTTCCTCGGCGCGGGATCGGTCATGCACGCCATGAACGATGAGACCGATATGCGGCGGTACGGCGGACTGCGCAAGCTGCTGCCGATCACCTACGTCACCTTCGGGCTCGGGTATCTCGCCATTCTCGGCGTGCCGCCGTTCGCGGGGTTCTTCTCCAAGGACCGGATCATCGAAGCCGCCTTCGCGCACGGCGGATTCGGCGGCATCATCACCGGACTCGCGGCGCTCGCCGGTGCGGGCATCACCGCGTTCTATATGACCCGGGTCATGCTGCTCACGTTCTTCGGTGAGAAGCGGTGGAAGGAAGGCACGCACCCGCATGAGTCGCCCGCTTCCATGACCGGGCCGATGATTCTGCTGGCCTTCGGTTCCGTCGCCTCGGGTGCACTGCTCGCCTACGGTTCCTCGCTCCAGAACTGGCTGGCTCCCGTGGTCGGCACGCATCACGGCGAACCGATCATTCCGGTGTGGGCCATCACCTTCTTCGCGCTGGCCGTGGTCGCGGCGGGCGTATGGGTGGCCTACGACCAGTACTCCGCGCATCCGGTGCCCGAAACCGCTCCTGCCGGAACGCCGCTCACCGCGGCCGCGCGCCAGGATCTCTACGGTGACGCGTTCAACGAGGCCGCGTTCATGCGCCCGGGTCAGCATCTGACCCGTTCGCTGGTCTTCGTCGACAATCGCGGGATCGACGGTCTGGTCAACACCACCGCCGCCGTCATCGGCGGCCTGTCCGCGCGAGTCCGGCGCGTGCAAACCGGTTTCGTGCGCTCGTACGCCCTGTCCATGTTCACCGGCGCGGCACTGGTGGCCGCCGCCCTGCTGGCGGTGAGGTTGTTTTGAGTGACTTTCCCTGGCTGACGACGCTCTGGGCGGTTCCGCTCGTCGGAGCCGCGCTGGTGCTGTTCTTCCCCGCCGCCTGGCGCACCGGAGCGCGATCGTTCGCGCTCGCGGTGTCCGTCGGCACGCTCGGGGTGGCGATCTGGCTCGCCACCCAGTTCGAAGCCGGTGGGGCGCAATACCAATTCGTGGAATCGCGGGAATGGATTCCGGCGTTCGGGGCGGGCTACACGCTCGGCATGGACGGCATCGCGCTGGTGCTGGTGCTGCTCACCGCCGGGCTCATGCCGCTGCTCATGCTCGCGGGCTGGCAGGACGAACGCGAGGTCGGCAATGGGCCGCGCGTGGTCAACTACTACGTCGCGCTCATGCTCGTCGTGGAAGCCATGGTGCTGATTTCCTTTGTGTCGCTGGACATTCTGCTGTTCTACGTGTTCTTCGAGGTCATGCTGATCCCGATGTACTTCCTCATCGGCGGATTCGGGCCGCGCACCGGCGATCCGGCGGTGCGGGCGCAGCGATCCCGGGCCGCGGTGAAGTTCCTGCTGTACAACCTGTTCGGCGGGTTGATCATGCTGGCGGCGGTCATCGGCCTCTATGTGCTGACCGCGCGGGAGAAGCTGGGCAGCAATGGAAATGGCACCTTCGATTTCCGGACCGTCATGGAGGCCGCCAATTCCGGACAGCTCGGCGCCGGACCGGTGGTGCTGAACGCGCTGTTCCTCGGTTTCATGTTCGCGTTCGCGGTGAAAGCGCCGCTGTGGCCGCTGCACACCTGGCTGCCGGACGCGGCCGTGGCCGCCACCCCGGCCAGCGCGGTGCTCATGATGGCCGTGGTCGACAAGGTCGGGACGTTCGGCATGCTGCGCTACTGCCTGCTGCTGTTCCCCTCGGCCACAGCGACTTACGCGCCGGTGATCAGCGTGCTCGCGGTGATCGGCATCATCTACGGCGCACTGCTGGCCATCGGGCAGACCGATGTCATGCGGTTGATCGCGTACACCTCGATCTCGCACTTCGGCTTCATCATCCTCGGCATCTTCGCGCTCACCACGCAGGGCGGGACCGGGGCGACGCTGTACATGGTCAATCACGGGATCTCCACCGCGGCGCTGTTCCTGATCGCGGGATTCCTCGTGTCGCGCAGGGGAACCCGGCTCATCGCCGAATACGGCGGGGTGCAGAAGGTCGCGCCGATTCTGGCGGGCACCTTCTTCATCTCCGGTCTGGCGACGCTGTCGCTGCCCGGGCTGGCGCCGTTCATCAGTGAGTTCATGGTGTTGATCGGGACGTTCACGCGGTACCCGGTGGCGGCCATATTCGCTTCCACCGCACTGGTTCTCGCCGCCCTGTACATCCTGTGGATGTACCAGCGCATGATGACCGGGCCGGTGAAGAAGGGCAATGAGCGGCTCTACGATCTGCTGCCGCGCGAAATGCTCGTGGTCGCGCCGCTGATCATCGCGCTGCTGTTCCTGGGCGCGTACCCCAAGCCCGTGCTCGATCGCATCGATCCGGCGGTGGCGCGCACGCTCACCACGATCGGACAGCATGATCCGGCTCCGGCAGTGAAACCCGAAGCCGCCCAGACGTCTAGCGGAGGTGCTCACAAGTGAGTGCTACACCCCTGATCCTCGCGGCGGCCGTGCCCGCACCGAGTATCGAGTATCGCAATCTGTCTCCGATGTTGATCGTGTTCGGTGTGGCCGTGGTCGGGGTGCTGGTGGAGGCGTTCGCGCCCAGGGCATCCCGGTATGTGCTGCATATGGTGCTCGGGCTCGGCGGCATGGGTGTCGCGCTCGGCGCGGTGATCGGGCTCCGCGGCACCAATTCGACCGCGGTGGTCGGCGCGGTCGCCATCGACGGCGTGACGCTGTTCTTGCAGGGCACGATTCTGGTGGTGTCCATTCTCGGGCTGCTGCTGATCGCCGAGCGGCGTGCGGATCGGATGCCGATTCACAAGGAGGGACCGGGCACCTGGAGTCTGGCCGCCTCGCGCGGGGTGGACGCCTTCGCACCGCAGGCCGCCGCCATGCCCGGTAGCTCCGATGAGATCGCGGCGACCAAGGCGGGCGTGGCGACCACCGAGGTCTTCCCGCTCACCCTGTTCGCGGTCGCCGGGCTCATGCTCTTCCCGGCCTCCAATGATCTGCTCACCATGTTCATTGCGCTGGAAGTGCTTTCGCTGCCGCTGTACCTGCTGTGCGGGCTCGCTCGCCGTCGTCGGCTGCTTTCGCAGGAAGCGGCGCTGAAGTACTTCCTGCTCGGCGCGTTCTCCTCGGCGTTCTTCCTGTACGGGATGGCGCTGCTCTACGGCTACGCCGGAACCGTGCGTATGGGCGGTATCGCCGATGCGGTGGCCCGGGACACCAGCAATTCGCACACCCTGGCCATCCTCGGTGTGGCCATGCTGGCCGTCGGCCTGCTCTTCAAGATCGGCGCGGTGCCCTTCCAGTCCTGGGTGCCGGACGTCTACCAGGGCGCACCGACCCCCATCACCGGATTCATGGCCGCCGCAACCAAAATCGCGGCCGTCGGCGCACTGCTGCGCGTGCTGTACGTGGCGGTCCCCGGCCTCCGCAACGACTGGCGTCCGATCCTGGCGGCCGTCGCCATCGCGACGATGGTCGTCGGCGCGGTCCTGGCCATCACCCAGACCGATATGAAGCGCATGCTCGCCTACTCCTCGGTGGCGCACGCGGGCTTCATCCTCACGGCCCTGGTGGCGGCCAACTCCTCCGGCGTCTCCTCGGTCCTGTTCTACCTCGCCGTCTACGGCCTCGGCACCCTCGGCGCCTTCGCCGTAGTCAGCCTGGTCCGCGACGAAAACGGCGACGAGGCAACCGCATTGCCCGCCTGGGCGGGCATGGGCCGCCGCTCCCCCTGGCTCGCCACCATCTTCTCCCTCTTCCTCCTCTCCTTCGCGGGCATCCCGCTGACAAGCGGCTTCATCGCCAAATTCAGCGTCTTCGCCGCAGCCTCCGCGGGCGGAATGACCCCCCTGGTCATCGTCGGCGTCCTCAGCAGCGCCATCGCCGCCTTCTTCTACATCCGAGTAATCGTCCTGATGTTCTTCACCGACGCCCCGGCAACCGCCCCAACCGTCGTCTCCCCCACCCTCACAACAACTGTCATAGCCATGACGGCAGCAGCCACCCTCGTCCTCGGCATCTTCCCCCAACCCCTGCTCGACCTCGCCGACCACGCGGCAACCTTCGCCCACTGACCCCCGAAACCCCCGGTCCCGCCGCGACTCTCGCGGCGGGACTTTTTCGCTTCATGGACTCGCACCTTGCGTGCTAGTACTTGGGCGTGGATTCGTTCGCTGGGCGACAGGCAGTGATTCATCTGGCGAGAACGGGTCGCATCGATGAACTGCGGCAGCTCGCCGATGCCGGGGACCCGAAAGGGTGTCGGCAGTTGGCTGCCGTTCTTGTTCGGACGGAGCGGATTCGCGAGGTGCGGGAGCGGATCGAAAATCAGCGGTTCGACGAGCGCCTCGCCATCAGCCCGCCGGACATCTCCTGGCGACTGCACGCCGCAACGGCTGGGTCAATGGTGGAGTGCGACTGTGGAACCCGGTGACAGGGACCTTGGTCGGTGAGTTGGACACGGCTGCCAACTCGATTGCCTTCAGCCCGGACGGCAAGTTTGTCGCCACCGCCGACGAGGGTAGCGGGCTGGTATGTCTATGGGACACCGCACCTTTCGAGTCTCAACGGTCCGGCGACAGGTGAGTGTCGAGGAAGTCGAAGAATGGGGTGGTTATTCGGGAGGGGTATAGGAATCCGTAGCCGAGGAAGAGGTGGTCGGCGCGGGGGTAGATGACCAGGTTGTGTGGGACCTGGGCTGCTGTGAGGGCTCGGTCGAGGAGGATGCTTTGGTCGGGGGCGACTATGTGGTCTATTGCGCCGTGTTGGATCAGCATTGGGGCGGTGTTCGGGGTGATGTGGGTCAGGGGGCTGGCGGCGCGGTTGAGATCTGGGGATTGGGAAGGGACGCGGCCCAGGAAGTGTGATTCGGGTGAGTTCTCGGTGTCGTGGCGGAGCAGGACCGGGGGGATGAGGTGGTCGTCCATGCGGGCGAAATCGGTGGGACCGTACCAGTCGACGGCGGCTTGGACTCGGCTGGAGAGGCCGGTGACACCTACCTCGCCTTCGAGCTCCGCTACGTCGCCGGTGGTGGCCAGCATGGCGGAAAACCAGCCGCCGGCGGATTCGCCCCAGGAGGCGAAGCGGTCGGGGTCGAGGTTGAATTCCTCTGCGGTGGAGCGCAACCAGCGGACTCCGGCTTTCACGTCGTGTAGCGGTGAGGGGAATTGGGCCTCGCCGGATAGGCGGTAGTCCAGGCTCGCTACCGCATAGCCGCGATCGACCAGATCGGCGAAGATGCTGAGCGAGTTGCGAAAGCCCGCGATGGGCAGCAACCCGGTTTTGTCGAATGCGGCGAAGGCCCCGCCGTGGATGTAGACCACCGTCGGTCGCGGCCCCGGCCACCGCGCCGCATCGGGGGTGTACAGGTCCAGTGCGAGATCGCGATTCGGTTCGACGGTCGCGTACACCAGGTTGTAGCGGGCCAGGCCGCCGTTCGCGAACGAAATCCCTTCCGGGCCCGCCGATGCGCTGGGCATTCGGCGAGAGACGGCGGAGACCACGAATTCCCCTGCGGCGCAGACGCGCTCGAACACCGTCATCAGACGGAGGCGGCGGTGCGTTGCAGTGCCGCGAGCAGAGCCGCCGTGTCCACGACGCCATAGCCGTAGTCGTTGTCGAAGCCTGGTGCGCCGCGGTCGGTTGCGGTGTTGCGCAACAGGTCTCGCAGTCGAGCCGGTGGGAGGGCGGTGGCGGACCATTGGGTGCGGATGGCGGCGACCACGCCCGCGGCGACCGGGCACGCGGCGGAGGTGCCGGTATCGGGTTCGGTGGCCCCGAAGGCCGTTGAGCCGAGAAAGTGCGTGTACGAGCAGATATCGGGTTTGCGGGCGCTGAGGCGGCCGGGGCCCTGGGAGGAGTAGCCGACCCGGGTGCCGGTGTTGTCGACGCCGCCGATGCTCAGGGCGCTGGGGTGCGAGTTCGCGCCGCCGATGGGTTGATCCTTGTACGCGCAACGGCCGTCGGGGCAGTCGCGCCCGCAGTTTCCGGCGGCGAAAAGGATATCGGCTCCGGCGGATTCGAGTGATCCCACGATCACGTTGAAAGGGTGCGAGGGATTGTCGGAGTAGTTCCCGGGGTTGCCGACCGGGAAGTCCCACTGCGGAGAGAACGATCCCCAGCTGTTGCTGACGACCAAGGCCCGAGTGGCTTCGGGCTGATCGCTCAGCACGGTCCGCAGCTGCGCGAAGGCGGCGACCGCATCGGAGAGCAGGCCATCCATGACGCTGCCGCCATGCCGGGCGCTCTGCAATACGGGATAGTCCAGGAACGTCGCCTGCGGTGCGGCGATTAGCGCGTCGAACGCGCACATGGATCCGTGCGCCACCGGGAACTCGCCCGGGGCACCGGTCACACCGGCGGGATTCCAACTGCGCTTGGCATCGATGGCAGGCGGTGTACCGCGCACCTTGCCGACGAACGCGGCATTGATACCGGTATCGAGAATCGCCAGCGCCACACCCGCCCCGGTGAGCCCGGCGGTCGCGAGTTGAGTTGTGTGCAAACGTGATTCGATATCATGCCAGGTCCCGACGGCCGGAGTCCCGCCGCAGGTGAGGTTGTTCTCGATAACCGGATCCGCGAACACCCCGGTGACCGTGGCCGACCGATTCAACAGCCGAATGCCGGGCGTGATCTCGTCATCGGGAATCTCCCCGCGCACCAGCACCGTCGCGTCCTCGAGCGCCGCCGAGTAGGTCGCCCCACCGGTTGCGGAGGCGATCGGCCCCACCCCGGGCAGCAGCACCGGCGTATACGAATCATCGAGCGTGAACCCGCCGGATTCGCCCAGCACCTCGGACGAGCGAACCGTGATCCCGGGATCTGCCACCGCCGCAACCAGTTCGGCCGACGGGCGAAGCTGAATCAGAAGACGCATCCCGCCATCCTGCCGCCATTCGTCTGATCTCGCGCGAATCGTGATCAAAATCAGGGCGCACCAGCGCAATACGCCGGTCTCATTCCGGCCGCGTGACCATCCGCACCATGAGATCGAGGGTGTACTCGAATTCGCGATCGCGGTCGAAGCGTGCCAATTCGGGAGCGGCCGCGGCGAGTTGCGGCAGTCCGGTCCTCTCCAGGGTGCGGCGGCGTTCGGCGATGCCCTCGATATCAGCGGTGCCGAAGGTCGGCCCCGCGGAGACCTCTCGCAGCAGGGTTCCGATGAGCGTGGCCAGCAGCGTCCGCAATAAATGGACCGCTTCGCCCGGATCTCTTCCGCTTCGGCGCAGCAGGGCCAGAATCGCGTCGGTAGGTGCGAGCCCGGCCGTTGAGGAGAGTTGACGGGTCAGCACCAGCGTCGCCGCCTCCGGATGCGCGTGCGTCACGCGGCGGAATTCGTGTGCGAGGGCACGCAGATCGGCCTCGACCGAATCGGTCTGCGGCGGTATCCGCAGCTGGCCGAGAATGTATTCGGCGACGGCGTCGAGCAGGTCGTCCTTACCGTCGACATGGTGGTACAGGCTCTTGGCGTCCACGCCGAGTACCCGGCCGACGGATCGCATACCCAGTGCCGCGATGCCTTCGGTATCGATCACGGTGAGCGCCGCCGACTGGATCGCCGCGCGCGAGAGCTGCGTCTCGTGCTTGGGCGGACGTCCGCGCCGAGGTGGGATAGCCGGATCGGTCATGGTTCCACCATTGCATATTTCCACGGCGTGGGTTTAATCTGGCGACTATTCCCACGCCGTGGGTTTACAGGAGATCCTCATGACCGACCGGTTCGCCATGCCGCCCGCCGAGGTGCTGCGGGCGCGCGAAAAGCTCGTCCTCGATCACTTCCACGATGAGGTGCGCCAGGACTGGGACGATGTCCTCGCCACCTTCCCGCATCCGCGCTACGAGATCATTCCCACCCTTACCGTCCACGACGGCGATACCGCGGTGCGCGGCTACTACCGCGACACCCGCGTCGCCTTCCCCGATCAAGATCACGAGATCATCGCGCTGCGGCACAGCTCGGATGCGGTCATCGTCGAATTCTGGCTGCTGGGAACACATTCGGGCCCGCTGGGCGCGATCCCGCCGACCGGTTCCCGGCACCGCACCCGCATGACGGCCTACTTCGTCTTCGACGCGGACGAGAAGCTGATCGCCGAACGCATCTACTTCGACACCCTGACCATGCTCAAACAGCTCATCGGCGGACTGAATCCGCGCGACCCACGCACCTGGCCGCTGGTCATTCGCGCACTGCGCGGATTGCTCGCCATGACAGGCGATCCCAACCCCGCGCTCGTCGACACCCCGGCGGCGGATCTCGCGGTCCGATGAGAGTCCATCACCTGAACTGCGGCACCATGCGCCCGCCCGCCGCACGCGGCGGGCTGGTCTGTCACGTACTGCTCATCGAGACGGGAAACGCTCTCGCACTGGTGGATTCAGGACTCGGACTCCACGATGCTTACTCCCCCGGCGTACGCTTCGGCCTCGCCCGTCACTACGTCCGGCCGCTCTTCGATCCGGCCGAGGCGGCCATCACCCAAATCCGAGGGCTCGGTTACGATCCCCGGGACGTCCGGGATATCGTGCTCACCCACTTCGACGCCGACCATATCGGCGGCCTCGCCGATTTCCCTTGGGCACGAGTGCATCTCACCGATACGGAAGCCCTCGCCGCCCGCCATCCGCGCAGCCTGGTCGAACGACAGCGCTACCGCCCCGCCCAGCGCTCGCACAGCCCCGAGCTCATCGCCTACGAGCCGACCGGCGAAGCCTGGCGCGGCTTCGAGAGCGCCCGGGAACTGACCGCCATCGCCCCGGGCATGGTGCTGATCAACCTCCCGGGGCACACCCGGGGCCACGCCGCGGTGGCCGTCGACGCCGGTTCGCGGTGGATTCTGCACGCGGGTGATGCCTTCTACCATCACGCCCAACTCGATGGCACGAACGCGGCCCCGCTCAGCCTCACCGCGATGGAACGGCTGGTCGCCGCCGACCGGTCTCGCGTGCGCGCCAACCATCGACTCCTGAAAGAACTTTGGACTGCCGCGGACCCCGCCCTCACGCTCGTCAACGCCCACGATCCCCAGCTGCTGACCCGGGCACGGGAACGGTCCGAGCCGGTCATCGATATGCCCTGATTAGCGGCAATGTTGGGTGGAAACCCTGAGGCGCGAATCAGCTACCGCTAGGCACACTTGCAGGATGGATAGATTGCATGTGGTGGGCGGCTCCGCCGCTGCCGAATCCCTGCGCATCGCGCTCGACGCCGATGCCGGTCGTCGCCAGGACACCGTCATCGAATTCCCGGACAGTCTGGACTGCGGACCGCTGCAACCCGATGACCCCGCGGTCCGCGTCGAATGGTGGGGTTGGCTGACCGAAATGGTGCTCGCGCAAACCGGCAGCCATTTCGCCCCGCTGGGCGAGCTGCCCGGGGAACTCGCCGCCTTCTGGAAACAAGTGGACAGCGCCCGGTCACCTGTCATCTGGTACGGCCGCGAAAACGCCGCCGAACAGTCCATGTTCCACAAGATCTGCGCCACCCGCCCCGGTACGGCGTTCGATGTGGTCGAGATTCCCGGCGCGGTCGGCGCGCAATCGCCGGAATCGCTGGCGAAATCGCTCTCCGAGATCCGACCGCTCACCCGAGCCGAACACGATGCGGCGATTCGCGACTGGCACACCCTCGAACAACAGAACCAGCCGTTTCGCGTCATCACCCGCGCCGGACTGTCCTCGGCCCCAGCCGACCACTATGACGCCGCGATTCTCGAAGCCGCCGACTCGGAATGGACCGTCATCGCCCGAGCCGTGGGGCCGGTGATGGCGGACATGAACGTCGGCGACTCCCCACTGTTCTGGCGGGTGAAGTCACTCGTCGATTCCGGGGCCCTGCTCGCGGACGGCAATCCCTGGCTCCCGCGCCAAACCAAGATCAAACGCGCCAAGCCGGAATAGTCTCCCAGCACGGGCCGGCATCGGACGCGATGATTTTCGCCGTGCTGCGACGTCTGAAGTAGCGGATCACTTTATTCGGAGGTGGAGCATGGCTGAAAGTCCGGTGTTGGTGCCGAGTGTGCTGTTGGAAGGATTGGCGCTGGGGGAATCGCCGCGATGGCACGAGGGACGGCTGTGGCTCTCGGACTGGCTCGCCGGTGAGGTGATGTCGGTCGATGCGGCGGGGGTGCCGACCGTCGAATTGAAGATGTCGGGCTTACCGTTCTGTTTCGACTGGCTGCCGGATGGCCGGTTGCTGATTCTGTCGAATGACCAGGGGCGCAAGCTGTTACGGCGCGAGGCCGACGGCTCGCTGGTCACGCACGCCGAACTCGCCGACGTGTCGCCCTATCCGTGGAACGAGATCGTGGTGGACGTGCACGGGAACGCGTACATCAACTCGATCGGCTTCGACATGATGAGCGGCGAGGGCCCCAAACCCGGTGTGCTGGCAGTGGTTTCGCCGGATGGCGCGGTGCGCCAGATCGCCGAGGACCTGCATTTCCCCAATGGCATGGTGATCACCCCGGACGGCTCGACGCTGATCGTCGCGGAATCGCATGCCAAGCGGCTGACCGCCTTCGATATCGCCGCCGACGGAGACCTGGTGAACCGGCGCGTATGGGCCGAGGTGGACGGCTATCCGGACGGTATCTGCCTGGACGCCGAGGGCGCGGTATGGGCTGCCGCGATGGAGCGCTGCCTGCGCATCGAGGAAGGCGGACGGGTCCTCGCCCGGGTCGAGCTCGACCGTGCGCCGTTCGCCTGCATGCTCGGAGCCGAAACCCTGTATATCGTTGCGGCGGAATGGAAAGGGGCAGAAGGGATGACACTCGCAAACAGGACGGGCCGAATCCTCGCCGTGCAAGCCCCGGCACCGGGCGCAGGGCATCCCTGACCTCGGCAATTATCCGGCACTTCGGCAACTTCCAATATGCGAAGCACGACCGTGCCATAACGTGGAGTTTCACCGGGCCCGGACACGAAGGGATGGGCAGATGCGGCAACAACCGGCGGCGATCGGATTTCTCCGCCACGATGTGTCGGGCACGCACCAGCGCTGGGATAAGGCTCAAATGCACCAGCTGGCAAAACGTTTGGGATACGACCTGTGTCAGACACTCGTGCTGGGGCCGGAGACGGGCGAACTCATCGATGAGGTGCGCACGGCCATCACCGAAGCCGAAGCCGATGCGGTGATCACCCCGAGCCTGGATCATTTCGACGGCGAGATCCCCGACCCCCTGGTCGAGGTCGCCGACCTCATCACCGTCACACCGGAGAACACCTACGCGCGCTGGCGGGTCCCGCCCACTCCCAAATCCTGACTAGAGCAGCTCGCGTACGCGTTTGGCGAAGGCTTCGGGATCCTCCATGAATCCTCCATGCCCGCCGGGAAAGAGTTCCGGCTCTATATCGAGCGCGGCGGTGAGCTGACGCGAGGTGCGATCGCAGAACAGGCCGGCGGAGGTTTCGCCGATCCCGACGATGATCCGCACGGGAGTGGCGCGCAAACCGTCCAGATCGGGTCGCCAGCCCGCGGTGCCCCGAAGCTCGTGCAGGTAGAAGAACCGTTCGGAGGCAAGGTCTTCGGCGCTGGGCTCACCGCCGCTGGACCCGATGACGATGGCAGGTCCCGCATCGAGGTTGGCGATCAGGCCGGGCGGCCCGATCTACGGCATCGAGTTGAGCAATGACGGACTCGTCTCCTTCGGTGGCGGGCTGCCCATCACCGATGTGCGGGGGCGGGTGGTCGGCGCGGCGTTGTAACCGGGTTTGTCCGAACCTTCTTCCTATGTATATTAGGTTTCAACCTACGAATCATAGGAAGAAGGCGATATGAGGTCCGATACCCTGCGCGTGGCCGGTGCGACCATCTACTACGAGGTGCGCGGCGATGGTCCGTTGCTGCTGTTGATTCCGGGCGGCGGCGGTGACGCCGCGGTGGTGGACCCGATCGCGGATCGACTGGCCTCCCACTTCACGGTGGCCTGTCTGGATCCGCGCGGATACTCGCGCAGCACCATCGATGCGGGGGAACCGCTGGATCAGCGCGTCGAGGTGCAGAGCGATGACGTGCACCGGCTGATCACTCACCTGACCGATGAGCCCGCCTACGTCTTCGGCGGCAGCAGCGGCGCGATCGTCGGCCTGGATCTGCTCGCGGGCTATCCGGAGCAAGTGCATCGGCTGGTCGCGCACGAACCGCCCTGTTTCGCAATCCTTCCCGATGCGGCGGTACAGCGCGCCTTCATCGATGAGGTGTACGCGCTGTTCCGCGCCGAAGGACCGGGTGCGGCCGGTGCGCGGTTCCTGGCGGGCATCGGCGGCACGATGAAGCCGTTGCCGGACTCCTCGGAACTGCCGCCGCGAGCACAGGCCATGATGGCGCGGCTCATCGCCAATGGCCCGATCATGCTGGAACACGAACTGCGGCAGTTCACTTCGCATATCCCGCATATGGACGCGCTGGTGACGGTGACCGACCGCCTGGTGCTGGCATCGGGCCGCGACACCGGCCTGCACCTGCCCGCGCGTCCGGCAGCGGTGCTGGCGGACCAACTCGGAATGGAGGTCACCGAATTTCCGGGCGGTCACAGCGGTTTCACCGATGAGCCGGAGGCCTTCGCCGATCTGCTGCTGGAGATCTTCTCGGTTCCGGCGGTGCGCAGCGCTTGATCGGGCGTCGCTTATCGTAAGTATTAACTTCGAATCTGTTCCACCCGTACTGCTTTCGTGTATTTCTTGATCTGGGCGACCGGTTGGGAAGCCACCGTTGAGGGGATGAGCATGATCGTGGTGACGGGCGCGACCGGCAATGTCGGCGCGGATGTGGTGGCGGCGCTCGCCGATGGCGAGGAGCCGGTCCGGGCGCTGGTGCGCGATCCGAAACGCGCGGACCTGCCGGCCGGAATCGAAAGCCGCGCGGCCGATCTGACGGCTCCGGACAGTCTTGCGGCGGCCTTCGAGGGCGCGCGTGCGCTATTCCTGCTGCCGGGATATCCGGGCGTCGCCCAGGTGGCCGCCAAGGCGGGCGTCGAACATATCGTGCAATTGTCGGGGGTGTCCGCGGCGACCGGCGATACCGGCAATGCGGTGACGCGCTACATGATGGCCTCCGAACGCGAGGTCACCGAATCCGGTGCGGCCTGGACGATTCTGCGGCCGTGCGCCTTCGATTCGAACACCCTGCGCTGGCTGCCGCAGCTCGCGGCGGGTGATGTGGTGCGAGCCCCGTTCCCGGAGGTCCGCACCGCTTCGCTCGATTCCTACGATCTGGCGGCGGTGGCCTCGCACGCGCTGCGCGAGGACGCCTACCGCGGCGAAATCCTGTGGCCTACCGGTCCGGAAGCGCTGCGGCCCGCGGATCAGGTGGCCATCCTCGCGCAGATCCTGGATCGAGATCTGCATTGCGTCGGCCTGTCCGACGAGGAGGCGCGCACGGAAATGCTGCGCACCACCCCGGTCGACTACGTGAACGCCTTCTTCGATTTCTATGTCGACGGCGCGATCGACGAATCCATTGTGCGGAACACCGTCGAGGAGATCACCGGACGCGCACCGCGCACCTTCGCCCAATGGGCCACGGTGCACGCCGATGCTTTTCGCTGACTAGCCCGTGAGACCGCGCCGCGCCAGCAGCGGCTGGATTTCGGGAGCGCGCCCCCGGAATGATTCGTATGCCGCGAGCGGATCGACCGAACCTCCCTTGGCGAGCAGGCCGCGACGGAATCGCTCACCCTTCTCGCGGATCGGCGCCGCACCGTCTTCGAACCATTGCACGGTGTCGGCGTCGAGCACCTCACTCCAGATGTAGGAGTAGTAGCCCGCACCGTAACCGCCCGCGAAGATATGCGCGAAGTAGCCGGTGCGATAGCGCGGCGGAATCGCCGAGAGCGCGAGCCCGGCCTTGTGCAGCGCCGCCTCCTCGAACAGCTCGGCGTCGATATCGGCGGACTGGTCGGCGGTAATGCGATGCCAGGCCCAATCCAGCAGCGTCGCGCCGAGGTATTCGACGGTGCGGAAGCCTTCGCCGAATCGTTCTGCCGCCGCGCGCTTTTCGAGCAATTCGGCGGGAATCGGCTCGCCGGTCTCCACATGCCGGGCGTAATTGGCCAGGATTTCCGGGCGGCTCGCCCACATCTCATTGACTTGGGACGGGAATTCCACGAAATCCCGGGGCACGGCGGTTCCGGCGAAGAACGGGTACCGCACATCGGAGAACAGGCCGTGCAGGGCGTGGCCGAACTCGTGGAAGAGTGTGCGAACGTTATCCCAGGTCAGCAGCGCCGGTTCGGATTTGGGCGGCTTCACGATATTGAGGTTGTTCACCACCACGGCCCGGGTGCCCATCAGTTCGGACTGGCCGACGAGTTCATTCATCCACGCGCCGCCGCGCTTGGACGGACGCGCGAAGAAATCACCGAGGAACAGGCCCAAACCGCTGCCATCGGCGTCGAAGACCTCGAAGACCCGCACTTCGGGGTGATAGCCGACCAGATCGGTGCGCTCCGAGAACGTCAGGCCGTACACCTGTTCGGCGGCGTAGAAGACGCCGTCGCGCAGTACCCGCTCCAATTCGAGGTAGGGGCGCAGTGCGTCGGCGTCGACCGAGAAGCGTTCGGCCCGCACCTTCTCCGACCAGAATTGCCAATCCCAGGAACGCAATTCGGCATCGCCGGACGCCTCGCCCGCGCGCATGGCGGTCGTCAATTCCGCCGCCTCGCGTTCGGCATTGGTGACGGCGGGACCGATGAGCTGGCTCAGCATTTCCTCGACCGCGTCGGTGGTGGTGGCGGTCTGATCGGCGACGATATACGAGGCGTGATCCGGATAGCCGAGCAGTGCGGCGCGCGCGGCGCGCAGGCGGGCGATGCGGCCCGCGAGTTCGGCATTCGGATTATCGCCGAAGCCGCGACCCAGCGAGGCCATCATCATGCGCCGGCGGACTTCGCGATCGGCCAGTTCGGCGAGCACCGGCTGATTGGACACATTCTGCAAACTCAGCGCCCAGCCGTCGTGGTCGAGCGAGCGCGCGTTCTCGGCGGCGGCGGTGACCGCGGCGGGCGCGAGCCCGGCCAATTCGTCCTCGCTGTCCAGGAACAGGGTCGCGGCCTTGGTCGCGGCCATGATGTTGTGCTTGAACTCGGTGGTGGCAGAGGCCAATTCCATATTCCAGGCGCGCAATTGATCCCGCTCGGAAGCGCTCAGCGCCGCACCGGCCCGCACGAATCGGTTGTAGTAGCGCTCCAGCAGTCGCGATTCCTCGGCGCTCAACCCGAGCGTGTCGCGCTGATCGAACAGCGTGCGAATACGGGCGAACAGGTCCTGATTCAGCAGCATGGCATCGCTGAGCGCGGCCAGTTTCGGCGACATCTCCGATTCGATGGCCTCACTGCCCGGGGTGGAATCCGAGGAGGAGATATTGAAGAACACATTCGCGACCCGCGTCAGGATCGCACCCGAAAGCTCCAGCGCCACCACGGTATCGGCGAAGGTCGGCGCGGTCGGCGTGGCCGCGATGGCGTCGATCTCGGCCAGCTTCTGCGCGATGCCCGCTTCGAAAGCGGGCAGATAATGCTCCTCGCGGATCTCCGCGAACGGCGGCAGCTGATACGGCAGGGTGCTGGGTTCGAAGAACGGATTGCTCACCCCGCAAACCCTATGCCGGAACCGCGAGCGGGGTACACCGGACACGGGTGCGGCGTCGGCCGCACGGTGGATCGATGCCATCGTGCGACCGACGCCGCCAGTTGGTCGATCAGCCGGTCATTGCGGAAGGATCAGCGTCCGTTGCGGATTCGGTACTCCACCGCGTAACCCACCTTGCCCGGCTTGTCCGCGGCGTACGGCTGCGAGATCTTGGCGAATTCGCCCTTGTCCTCGGCCTTGCCGCCATTCCAGGCGCTCAGCTGATCGAGTTCCTTGGCGGTCTTGCCCTCGGCGACGATGGCATCGGGGGCGAGGGCGGTCTGCGCCTTGGTGACGGTCTTCAGCGCGGCCAGATAGGCGGTGAAATCGCTGCGATTCCAGTCGCCGCCGATATTGCCCTTGCGCATCCAATCGCCCCAGAAGAACTCCTCGAACGGCAGATCGCCGACGTGGTAGCCGATATCGCGGGCGAAGTACATCATGCTGCGGTACTTGTCATCGGAGAAGTTCGACAGGCCCAGCGACTTCGGCAGCTGATCCACCGCGACCGGATTGCCCGAGACATCCTTGAGCCAGACCCAGCCCTTGGCCTTCATCTGGGTCCAGAAATCGGCATCGGACAGGGTGCTCAGGTTGCCCAGCACCTTCAGGCGCACGTGCAGATCCGCGCCGCCGTCCGGGGTCTCCAGGTAGGAGGTCAGCGTGTGGTGGCCGTCGGTCAGGTACGGCTTACCACCGGGGCCGATGACCACGGTCTTCATCGCCGCGATGCTTTCGGGGGTCTCCTGACCCACCGCGAGTTTGCACTGGAACGAGGACGAATCGCTCAGGCGCGCATCCGGTTTGGCCGAGACGACGGCAAGCTGGCCATTGCTCTCGCACCAGTCGTTGAACTTGGAGTTGATCTCATCCTTGCCGAGGGTATAGCGGCCCAGCTTGTAGTAGATCTCGTCGTAGCCCAGCGAGGGCTGGGTGGCCAGCACATCACCGATTCGCACATCGAGCAGATCACCGGCGGCGGCGCAGGCGTACGACGATCCCGCCGATCCGCTCTGTAGCGCGCACAGCGGGTCCGCGCTCGCATTTCCCGGGGCGACCCAGGTGATGCCACTTGCCAAAGCCATCAGGGCCGCGGCGATTCCCGCGGTCCAACGACCCCGCCCGACGGTGGTACTGCTCATCGATTTCCTCACATCCCGCATGTCATCCAAGCCGCATCACCGTGACCACCGTCCGTGACGGGTACGCGATCATCGAGCAGACGAATGCTGTTCACCACGACAACAATTGGTGAACAGGTGCGCACTCGTTGCTATCCGGTCCAGAGGGTTTCGGCGGGCTTGTGCGGATCGACCCACTCCTGATCGAAATACCAGACCAGGCCCTCGGCTTCCTCGGCGATGCGCAGGGCGATCACGGATCCGAAGACCGCGCCCAGGCGATGCGAATCCTCGACGGACATCTCGATATTCACCACCTGGGTGGTTTCGGCGAGATGGGCGCGAATGCGATCCGGGCCCGGGCCGACCGCGTCGATCAGGTGCTCCCCCAGCACTTCTCCGACCTGGGCCACCACATCGGCGCCCAGTGCGTGCCAGACGCGCATACCGCGCCCCTCGGTCTTCCAGCCCACCGACACCTCGGCGTCGGCATCGATGCGCAGATTCACCAGGGCGTGTTCGAGGGCGTCCTCGACCTCCGCGTCATTCTCGAAGAAACCCTCCGCCAAGGTCCACAGATCGGCACTGGATATCCAGTCCCACACCTCAGCGCCATCCAATTCAACCGATTCCCGGCAGTACACGCTGATCCACTCCGCCACGGCCCCACCGTATGCGGCGTACGCCGCTTACGGCTACCTATCTGTTACGGCTTGACGGGCAATGATTTCCAGCAGCCGTTCATGCGTCGCGGCGTCCGCGGCCGCCACCAACCCGTGCGCACCGGCGAGCACGTCTTCACCCGCCAATCCGGTAACCCGGCAGCCCGCGGCGCGGCACAGTGCGATTCCGCTGCTGAAATGCACATTGTCCCAGAAGTCGCCATCGGTGAGGTAGGCCGCGCGCCGACCGGCCGCCACCCACGCGAGCGCCAATGTGGTGGACAGGACTCGCGGATGGAATCGAGTCATGAAGCGCTCATCGTCGAATAGTCGCCCGGCGCTGAAGGTTCCACGATTCGGATAGGGCGGATCCACGTCGATATCGACCAGTTTGCTGTCAGCGCGCGGGGTTAGTACCTGGTCCACGCCGCCGTGCCGGGCGAACGCGCCGGTACCCGCCGTCCAGAAGATCTCGCCGCTGAAAGGATCGGCGACCACCGCGATATCGAGGAAATTCGCCACGCGCAGCGCGATATTCACCGCGACTTCGGGTATGCCCGCCGCGAAATTCCTGGTTCCGCACAGCGGATCGATCAGCCAGACCCGATCACCGTGTGAGGTCCCGGATCGGCCCGATTCCTCGGCGATGAATCGATCATTCGGTCGCGCGGCGCTGATGACCGCGAGAATGGCCTGTTCCGCACCAATATCGGCCTGGGTCGCGAAGTCGTCGCCTTCCTTCGCGTAATGCTCGGCGGGGCCGCGGAAGGCTGCGCGCAATACCTCGCACGCGGCTTCCGCTGCGCGAACGGCGATTTCGACATCTGAGTCCACCATTCGGACGGTACCGACTGCGCTACCTCGGTGTCAGGGCAGCAGCGGGCGGACCTGCTCGGCGGTGAATCGGAGGAATTCGACCGGATCGGGTTCGTCAGCGGTGGGTTGCAGGATGACGCTGGTCGCGCCCGCCGCATACCAGCGCCGCACGGCGGCGGCGATGGCCTCCGCATCGCCCGCCACACCGATATCGGGGATGGTGTCGCGGTCCTTGATCTGCAATTCGGCGGCGACGCGATCGGCGGCATCGGGGCCGGTGGCGGCCAGCAGGTACGCCACGATCGGGAACGGCTGGGCGGCAAGCGATTCCGCACGAGCCTCGCGGAAGATGTCGACGGCGGCCCGGATGCGCTCGGGTGAGGCGGTGTTGTCGAGTACGACACCGTCGGCCGATTCGCCCACCAGGCGCAGGGTTTTGGGTCCGCTGGCGGCGGCGAAGATCGGCGGGGCGGCGGCCGGGGGCCAGTCCAGGGCCACGCCGTCCAACTGAATGTAGCGCCCCTTCACCGTGAGTCGCTCACCGCCCAACAGCGCGCGCAGGGCCTCGAGGTATTCGCGCAGCAGGGTCACCGGCGATGCCGCACGCGCGCCGACCTGGCCCATCCAATCCTGTACGCCATGACCCACACCCCAGATACCGCGACCGGGGAACATGCGCTCCAGCGTCGCGATCTCCATGGCGGTGAGCGCGACATTGCGCAGCGGTACGGGCAGCACGCCGATGCCGATGCGTACCCGCTCGCTCCACGCCAATGCGGCTGCGGCGGTAGAGATTCCGCCCTCCAGGAAGCAGTCTTCCCACAGCCACAATTCGTCCAGGCCCGATTCGTCTGCCACGCAAACCGCATCGCGCAGGCGCTCCGGCGGATTCTGCGGGCGGAATACCGCTCCCAAGGTCGTCATGAATTCATGACTACCAGATCCGGGTGACATCGGAACGGAGTCGATTCGATGCTCGGGATGGGTCTACCGAACGGGCGAGATCAGGGCCGCAGAAAGGGGCCGCGCGGTAGATGCCGCCGGGTACCGCCGATACCTAGCGTCGAATACGGCCGTCACTCGGCGGCATTCGAAGCACCATCGGCTGTAGGGGTTTCATGCAATCGATCAAATCGGCCGCACGTGCGCGGGCGGCGGTACCGCTGCTGACCGCGATCCTGCTGGCCGGATGCGGCGCGGGCACGCGGGAGACACCCGTCGAACACGGGCTGCCCGCACGGTTACAGGAGCAGGAGATCACTTGGCACGACTGCCGGACGGGGCCGCAGGACACGACGGGGGAACGATTGGCCGCGGCGGGAGCGCAGTGCGGAGAATTCCGGGCACCGCTGAATTATGGGGATCCTGGCGGCGCGACCATCTCCATCGCGGTCGCGCGGCGGCTCGCCACGGATTCGGCGCATCGGCTCGGGACGCTCGTGGTGAACACCGGTGGACCGGGGCCGTCCCGCGATGGCGTGACCATGATCGTGGACGGTCCCGAAGGCGGGCATCCCGCCGCGACGGCGATTGCCGAGCGGTTCGATCTGGTGGGTATGGATCCGCGGTTCTTCGGTGCCAGTTCACCGCTCGAATGTGGTTGGGGCACCCGTGAATATCTCGGCATTGCCCAGGCAGCGCCCGTGGAGCGGGCGGATTTCGACCGGATGGTGACCGTCGCCCGGGAACTGGCCGCGCGATGCGAGCCGTCGCGCGCGCTGCTGCCGTTCGCGTCCACCAGGACGATCGCTCGTGATCTCGATCTGCTGCGGGTTCTCCTGCGTGAATCCAGGATTTCCTACCTGGGCTGGTCCTGGGGAACCTATCTGGGCGCGGTCTATACGCAGCTTTTCGGTGATCGCGTCGATCGAGTTGTCTTGGACAGTGCGCTGGATCCGCGAGCGCCCGGACCTGATCTGACACGGGACACCGCGACCGCAACGGCTGCCGCCTTGTCCGACTGGGCTCGATGGGCCGCGCTGCGCGATGGCGAATTCGATTTGGGGACAACGCGGGACGCGGTCCTCGATGCGGTGGGCGGCATCGCCCGTGCGGTTTCCGTGCGGCCGGTGACGATCGGCGGGGTGACCATCACCGCCGATATGGTCCCGGGCCTGCTGCTGACGGTCGATGACTCCGATGCCTATTACGAGGTATTCGGGCGGCAGGTGCGGGCGCTGTATGACGCGGCTCTGGGGAGGTCGTCGGATCCCACGCCGGAACTCGAGGCCAAGCTGGGTCTTTACGCGGATCAGTCCGTATCGCCCGAATTCGGTTTCAGCGCAACGGTGGCCAATCAGTGCGCGGATCGGACGGCGCGCGGGGTCGAGGACTACTTCACCGATATTCGGGATCACCTCGCCGCCGAGCCGGTGTTCGGTCCGCTGGCTCGGCATCTCACCCCGTGCGCGGTGTGGCCGGTCGGCCCGGTTGAGCCCGCGACCGTGATCGGCAATAGCCGCCCGGCGCTGCTCATCGGCGCTTCGGGCGATCCTGTCGCACCCGTGGCAGGTCAGCGGGCGTTGCGGCAGGCGCTCCCGGAGGCTCGAATTCTGCTGATGGAAGCAGCGTTTCGGCACGGCGTCTACCTCGCCGAGCCCTCCACGTGCATCGATTCGGCGGTGGAGGCGTATCTGCTGAACGGCGTCCTGCCCGGCGGTGACGGTACCTGCCGTCGAGTCGCGGACTGACAATCTAGCGAGCGCCGGGCCGCACCAGCCCGGCCTCGTGCGCGATGATCACCGCTCGCACGCGGTCCCGCACGGCGAGCTTGGTCAGGATATGCCGCACATGGGTTTTCACGGTCCCCTCGCCTACGGCCAATTCGATCGCTATCTCGGCGTTGGAGAGGCCGCGCGCCAGCACCCGCAGTACCTCGGTCTCGCGGTCGGTCAGGGTCGCGACCAGGCGCTGGGCGGCGGGGTCGACCGGCGGGGCGAGGCGATCGAGCAGTCGGCGGGTGGTCGAGGCGGCCAGCACCGCGTCACCGGCGTGCACGGTCCTGATCGCGGTCAGAAAGTCTTCGGCGGGGGCGTCTTTCAACAGGAATCCGCTGGCTCCCGCGCGCACCGCCGCGACCGCGTAATCGTCGAGGTCATAGGTGGTGAGTACGAGCACCTTCGGGGTGCGCGACGCGGCCAGAATCCGAGCGGTCGCTTCGATGCCGTCCATTGTCGGCATGCGCACATCCATGACGATCACATCCGGTGCGGTCCGGGCGGCTTCGGTGATTCCGCTCGCGCCGTCACCGGCTTCACCTACCACCCGCATATCCGGTTGTGAGTCCACCACCATGCGAAACCCGGCCCGCACCAGGGCTTGATCTTCGACGAGCAGTACTCCGATCATCGTCTACTCCTCGATTCGCAATGGAATTCGCGCCGCCAGCAGGTGGCCGTCCGGGGTACGCCGCAGTTCGATATCACCGCCGTGTGATGCGACGCGTTCTCGCATTCCGATCAGGCCGTAACCGGGGCTCTGCTGTCCGGAAGCGGCGCGACCGTCATCCGCGATATCGATCGAGAGCCAGTCTCCGCGCCGCGATATCGAAACTCGTGCTCGTGCACCGGCTCCGGCATGTTTGACCACATTGGTCAAACCCTCTTGAACGATTCGATACACGACCAGGCCGATACCGTCGGCAATTCCCCGCGGCACGTCGAGCGTCAATTCCACGGGTAGTCCCGCGGCGCGCATATCACCGACCAACCGCGCGATATCGGTGAAGCCGGGGCTCGGCGATGTCTCGGGCTCGCTATCCGCGCGCAATACGCCGATGGCCCGCCGGGTTTCGACCAGCGCCCGCCGCCCGTGTGCACCGATGGCAGTCAATGCGTCGACGGCGGCATCCGGCTCCCGCACTGCCGCATACCGTCCGCCATCGGATTGCGCCACGATCACCGCCAGTGAATGCGCGAGAATGTCATGAATATCCCGCGCGATCCGAGTCCGCTCGGATAACACCGCCAATCGCATCCCCTGATCCCGAGTGCGCTCCAGCAACTCCGCCCGCTCGGCCAGCGCCAGCAACTCCCCTCGCCGCGCCCGCTGCCAAGCCCCGCCCAGCCAGGCCGCCAACACGGTACTCGCCAGGCCCGCACCGACAATCACATGCGCCAGCACCGGCATCGGCAACTGCGGCCAACTCCACCCACCGAGCACCGCGCCGATAAGCCCGCCCGCCAACCCGATCCGGCTCGAATACCCGCGCCCATACGCCGCCAACGTATAAACGGCGATCGGCACCGCGATATCGGCGGGCAATGCCCCCGTCGAATCCCGAATAAGCACCCACTGCACAAATGCACCGACCGCCACCCCCGCCGCCGAAACCTCCGGCCACCGCCGCCGAATTGCCAACGGCCCCACCACCACCACTGACAAAACGAAGTAATCGGCATCCGCCCCCACCAGAATCCCGCACAGCACGCACCCGACGATCAACGCCCCGGCGAACACCGCGTCAACCAGCGCGAACCGCCGACGCAACCACACCACCACCCGCTCGTCGACCACCCGACCACCCTAATTCGACAGGAACACCCGCACCTCACCCCTCGGAATGACCCGCGGCCCCGGCCGATCCATCCTTCGGAATACCCGGCCCCGGTGGTCGGTGATGGTCCGACTCTGCCCATGCACCCGCGTACAGCCTTAGCCTGGATTCATGAGCGGGGATGTCGGGCAGTACCTGCAGTCGGTGCGGAAGCGGCGGGGATTCACCCAGCGTGAGCTCGCCGAGGCGTCGAGGGTTTCGCTGTCGTTCATCCGCAAGCTCGAGCAGGGTGAGCGGGACGATGCGCGGATGGAGACGCTACGCAGACTCGCGGTAGCGCTGGGATGTCCATTGACAACGCTGCTGGGCCCTGCCCCAACGCCCCCGGTAAGCAGGGATGGTGAGTTGTGGGAGCCGACTCGCGTTGCCATCGCGGCGATGGAGCCGAATGAAAATGCCGATTCCAGCGGCACATTGGCGGGATCATTGGCGGCTGCGGTGCAGCTGTATCACGACAACCGGTATGAACGGCTGGCACAGGTGCTCCCGAGGTTGATCGATGAGGGGCGAGCGGCCGAGCCCGTGATTCGGTCCAGAATTCTCCAATTGGCTGGTTCGGTGATGGTGCAGACGCGGCAGTTGCGGCCCGCGCGGATAGCGCTCGAACAGTCGGTCGCCGATGCCGAGAGGACCGGGAACGCAGTCGATTCCGCGTCGGCGATTGTCACCCTGTGCTGGCTGATGATCGTGGAGCGGCAGTTCGACGCGGTGCGAGAACTCGCGACGCGATGGGCGGATCGGATCGAGCCTCGGTTATCCGTGGCGACCGAACGAGAGATATCGACATGGGGTTGGCTGCTGCTGCGCGGCTCGGCAGCGGCGATTCGCGATAATCGCCCCGATGAAGCCGACGATATGATGCGGCTCGCACAGGCCGGCGCGGTGGTCATGAAGCGCGATGTCGGTGGCTATCAGGACTATTGGACTAGGTTCGGCCCTGCCACCGTCGCCATGAAGCGCGTCGAGAACGCCGTCGTCGATGATCAGCCGGATCTCGCGCTGCGGCTGGCCCGTGAAGTTCCGGCGGGTTTGCGCCCCACATCGGACAATCGCAACCGGCACCTCCTCGACGTCGCCTCCGCGCATCTGGAACTGAGACGTCCCGACACCGCGTTCGATGTCCTGCGGCAACTCTCGATAGAGGCCGGTCCATGGTTGGCGGAACAGCGCCTTGCCCGAGACCTCATGGGCAGACTGATCGCCGAGCGGCGCACTCTGACCGCGGAGATGCGCCACCTCGCCGACCTCATCGATCTCGAGTACTGACCCTCGCGCATCACAGCTCGGCCAACGGCCATGTGGCACTTTCGACTGGTGCACCACGCAAGTGCCATTGCCGGTGGACATGTTGGCGGACAAGCTGATTCCGAACGACGGATCAATATCGATCCCCGCACGGAAGGATGCGCCCCATGCTCGAGATCCCTACCGCAGTCGGATTTCTGCGCAGCGATATTTCCGAATCACGTCGTCAATGGGACGAAGGCCGAATCAAGAACCTCGCGTTCAGGCTTGGATACGATCTGCGGAAGATCGTCGTCTTCGGGCCGCATACCGATCGTCCCATTCATCGGTTACGGGTGCTGGTGTCGCGGCTCGACATCGATGCGATCGTCATTCCGAACCTCGAACATCTTGGGGGCGCAGCCCCCGATGAAATTGTTCAGGTCGCCGATGTGATCACGGTTGAACCTCAGGAAACGTACGCACGGTGGGTTATCGCCCCGACAAGCGAGACTGCGAGCGGAATGGATGAGAGTGCGCTTGCCGGGCCACAACGGGATGGCCGGAGTGGCAGCAGCGCACCCTCATGACCCGCTCGGTCAGTCGCGGGAGACGGCGTGGCCGTAGACGCCGGTGGGGCGGATGGCGAGGGCTACGCGGTCCTTGGCGTCCGGGGGCACTACCGGGCCGTTGTTGTAGCGCTCGGAGAGGCGGGTGTAGAGGGCGCCGGTGGGGTCGTCGTCGATGTGGTCGACCACGCCTCGGATTTCGAGGTAGCGGTAGGGGTTGTCGGGGTCGAAGATCGAGATGGAGACCCGGGGTTCGTGGGCCAGGTTCTTGAACTTCTGGCGGTAGTTGGTGTGGGTGAACCAGATGAATTCACCATCCCAGACGAACCACATCGGGTTGACCTGGGGTGCGCCGTCCGGGCGGGTGGTGCCCAGGCTGGCGTAGACCGGACGCTCCAATAGGTCTTGGGCCTTTTCGGGAATCTCGACCATGATGTACCTCCGCTCGGGGTGGGCAGTTGCGTTGTAATCAAACCGCATTGGGGGTGCGGGTGATTCCTCGGGTTGCGGCGGAGATGTACGGGGTCAGACCTACGCGTCGAGCGCGGTGCGAATCGTGTCCCGCAGCCAGCGCTGTGCCGGATCGGCGTCGAGTCGCGCATGCCACAGCAACCGGACCTGAACCTCCGGCAGCTCCGCCGGAATGGGAAACCAGCGCAGGCCCAAGGCTTTTCCGTACTGCTCCGCCAGCCGCCGCGGCACGAGCCCCACATAGCCGCTCGACGCGACCAATAGGGCGGCGACCGCTGAAGTCGGGACGACCGCGGCGACCTGACGTTGCAACCCCTCGGCTTCGAGGGCGTCATCGAGCGGTCCGCGTGCCCGGCCCCGCCGGGAGGACGAGACATGCGGGTACTCGCACAGTTCCGCCAGCGTCGGCTGCGAATCCCGCCCGAGTGGACTATCGCCTCGGACGATTCCGACGATCCGCTCCCGATACAGCGCCGCGGTCCGAATATCGGGTGCCGCATCATCACCCGCGCCGATATCCAGATCCACCGACCCGTCGCGCAGCGCCTCGATGCTCTCATTGCCCTCGGTGACGAAGCGCAGCGTCACCCCCGGAGCGGCCGCCGCCGTAGCCTCGACCGCCGCCGTCACCAGCGTCACCGCGATACCGTCATTGATGCGAATGGTGAAGGTGCGCTTCAGTTTCGCGATATCGAATTCGTCGGCACTGATCAGCGCCGCCGCCTGCTCCAGCAGTGACCGCACACGAGGCGCGGTGCGCAGCGCGAACGGAGTCGGCGCCATCCCGCGACCCGCGCGCACCAGAATCGGATCGTTCATGGCGCGACGCAACCGCCCGAGCGCGCGACTGGTGGCCGGAATCGACAGGTGCAATCGCTCGGCCGCCGAGGTGACGCTCGCGTCCTGGAGCAGCGCGTCGAAAACACGCAGCAGGTTCAGATCGATCTGCTCGGGCATGATTGCATCCTAGGCAAACAACCCTTACCAAAGTTGCGTGGCACGCATACACCCCTGGTCCATAGCGTGAATCGCATGGCACTGAACGATCTGATTCGCGATCAACCACCCGTTTCGCGGTTAGCCCGCCCGGTCTCGCAACACGGCCTACTGGCGCTCATGTGCGCCTGCGTCGTACTCGTGGTCGGGATGGTCGCCGCCATCAATCTCGCGGTCCCGATGCTGGCCGCCAGCGGTATGCGTCCCTCGGCCTCGGCCCTGGTCTGGATTGTCGACACCTATGTCATCTTCTTCGCCTGCCTGGTGATTCCGGGCGGCGCGGCCGGCGATCGCTTCGGCCGCAAGGGCGTATTGCTCACTGGGCTGGGCCTTTTCGCGGTGGGCGCGCTGCTGTCGGCCATCGCCCCGAATATCGCTCTGCTGCTCGTGGGACGTGCGATCACGGGAGTCGGCGCGGCCGCGGTGCTGCCCAATACCCTCGCGATCCTGCTGCACGCGGTTCCCGTCGAACGCAGGGGTGCGACCATCGCGACCTGGGCGTCGATGACCGGCATCGGCGGTGTCGTCGGCAATGTCGGTGGCGGAGCGATCCTTTCGGGCGGTTCCTGGCGCTGGCTGTTCACCGCCGCCGTGCCGATCGCGGTGCTGCTCGCCGCCCTGGCGGCCCGGATGGTGCCGGTGTCCGAGCGTCATGATCGCCGCCTGGACTGGCTCGGCACGGTACTGCTGGTCGCCGCCTCGGTGGCGCTGCTGCTCGGTATCGTCCAGGGCCCGGAATCGGGCTGGGGCAGCCCCCTGGTCATCGCCGGATTCGCCGGTGCCGCAGTACTGTTCGCGCTCTGGACACTGGTGGAGCTGAAAGTTGAGCACCCACTGCTCGATCCCCGGCTGTTCCGCCTGCCCGCGCTGCGCAGCGCGAGCCTAGGCATGACGGCGGTATTCTTCGGCATGTTCGCGCTGTTCTATGTGAACGCGTCATTCCTGCAGTACGCCAAGGGATTCGGGGTGTTTCGCACCGGCCTCGGCATCATCCCGCTGACCATTCCGATCATTCTCGGCGCGCGCCACGTGGGCCGGGTGACCCAGCGCATCGGCATGAACGCCACCGTCACCCTGGCGTTCGCCTTCGTCGGCGGCGGCCTGCTCGGCCTCTCCACCAGCGGTGAGCACACCGCCTATCCGGAATACGCCGCCTGGCTGATCGTGACCGGAATCGGTGTGACACTGGCACTTCCCACATTGTCCGGAGCGATCGCGGGCGCGCTGCCCCCGACTCAGGCCGGTGTCGGGGCCGGATTGCAGGCGACCACCCGCGAATTCGGCAGTGCGCTCGGCGTCGCGGTCATCGGCACCATTCTCACCGGACGATTCGCCGCCGCCCTGCCCGGCGATATCCGGGCCGCGCACGACCCGCACACCGTCGCGCAGGCGCTGGCCGCCGTGCCCGGTCGTGCGCCGGAGGTCATCACCGCCTTCGTCTCGGGCGCGGATCTGGGCCTGCGGGTGATCGGCGTGAGCGTGCTGATCCTCGGGGTGTTGGTGCTGACGGAGTCCCTGCTGTCCCGTCGTGGCCGGTAGGCGCCCTGCTCGGAATTGATTTCCAATATTCCTTGACAAGAATATTCGCTTTGGAGAATACTTCTTGGCATGGAGCAGATCGCAGCAGCACTCGGAGACACCGCGAGGTGGCGCATAGTCGAACTCCTCGCCGAACGTCCCCGATCTGTCGGCGAACTGGCCGAGTCCACCGGTCTGCGCCAGCCGCAGACCACCAAACATCTACAGTCACTGGCCCGGGCGGGCCTGGTCACCGTGTTCCCGCTCGGCCAGCGACGCGTCTATGCCCTCGAGTCCGCTCCCCTGCGGTCGCTCGAACAGCGCCTGCACGGGCTCATCGAAACCATCGACGCCCACTCGGATGAGCGAGATGTGCTGGCGCGCTATCGCGCCGCCATCGAATCGGAGTCCGAACTCGCGAACCGCGAGCGCTGGGCGGACGGGCGCGAGTTCACGTTCGAACGCACCCTGCCCGTCGCACCCGACACCGTCTGGCACCACTGGATCGAGCCCGAACTGCTCGAATCCTGGTGGGCACCAAGCACGATGACGATCACCGACTGCCGAATCGAACCCCGGTCCGGCGGCGATGCCGTCCTCGAATACCTCGATGCCGACGGCCGCCGCTATCGCTCACAGGGCCGTGTGCACACCGCGCTCGAACCCGAACACCTGGTCTTCGACCTGTCGGTACTCGACGCGACGGGAGCCGTCTCGTTCACCGGCAACTACGACCTCACCCTGACCGCAGCCCCGGAAGGCACCCGGCTGCGGCTCGAATTGACCATCACCGACACCGCCGTCGAGGCCGTCCCCTATATCGCCGGGATAGAAGCCGGCTGGAGCCAGGTACTCGACAACCTCATCAACACCACCACCGATAAGGAAGTACAGCCATGACCACACGTAAAGTCACCGCGAATATCGCCATCACCCTCGACGGCCGCTACAACGGCCCGGGCGGCCCCGGCGATCTGGGCTCGATCGTGCGCTACGCGGCCACCGACGCCTCCCGCGATCACATGACCCGCATGTGCGAGAACGCCACCACCGCGGTCCTGGGCCGCGGCAATGCCCAGGGCTTCATCGGCTATTGGTCGACCGTGGCCACCGACGACAATGCCGACCCCCGTGATCGCGGCTACGCCAAGTGGCTGGTCGACAGCGAAAAGGTGGTGTTCTCAACGACTTTGACCGAAGCGCCGTGGGACCGCGCCCGCGTGGTCAACGCCCCGACCGCCGAGGCCATCGCCGAACTCAAGGCCGAGGGCACCGGCGATATCCTCGTCAACACCAGCCCCAGCATCCTCAAGCCGCTACTCGCGGCGGACCTGGTGGACCGCCTCTACCTGATCATCTGCCCCGAGATCGCGGGCGGCGGCGACCGCCTGTTCGAGGACGGACTGCCGGGCTCACAGTGGGCACTGACCTTCCAGCAGGTCGGCGAACAGGGCGAGGTCGCCGCGATCTACGACCGAGTGCGCGGATAACGTCCCGCCTACTGCACTCGTTCCCAGCCGCGCGGCTGCGCCTTGGTACCGAGACCGGTATTGCGGCTGCGGTAGACGATGTATGGGCGGGTCAGGTAGCCGACCGGTGCGGAGAATACGTGCACGAGGCGGCTGAAGGGCCAGAAGGCGAACAGCGCGCAGGCCGAGAGGGCGTGCAGGCGGAAGCCCAACGGGGCGGAGACCATGAGCTCGGGCTTGGGCTGGAAGTAGAAGATGGACCGGAACCACGGGGAAATGTCCTCGCGGTAGTTGTGCGGATTGCCGGTCAGATTGCCGTACAGGGTCGCACCTAGGCCGAGTAGCAGGGTCAGCCCCAACAGCACGTACATGATCTTGTCGTTACGGGTGGTCGCCGAGAACACCGGGCCGACCGTGCGACGGCGGTAGATGAGAATGAGCAGACCCACCACCGTCGCCACGCCCGCCACCGCGCCGAGACTGAAAGACGCCGCGTGATACATGCTTTCGCTGATGCCGACCTGCTCGGTCCACGATTCCGGAATCACCAGGCCGATCACATGGCCAAGGAAGACGAACACGATGCCGTAGTGGAACAGCGGACTGCCCAGGCGCAGCAGGCGGTTCTCGTACAGCTGTGAGGATCGGGTGGTCCAGCCGAACTTGTCATAGCGATACCGCCAGATCAGCCCGCCTATGCAAATCGCGAGCGCCGCATACGGTATGGCGACCCACAGCAGTACATCGCTGGCGCTCAGCGTCATCGACGGCCTCCGGTCATCTGTGGCATATAGGTGGGCGGGGCGAACGGTTCGAGCCCGACATCCTCACCGGGCGGTCCTTCGGCGATGAGCCGGGCGATGGCGGTGCTCTCCTCACCGCGCAGCGGCGGCAGCGTCGCGGACAGCGAATCGAGCACTCCGGCCCACGGAGAACCCGCCTCGCGCAAGGCTTTTCGCATGACCTCGATACCCGCGCGGTGCTCGCACAGCAGTTGTCCGCCGGGTTCGGGGTGTGCGGCCGCGAACTCCAGCACGACCGCGAGATGATCGGACAGTTCACCGTCGTCCAGCTCCATCCCGGACGCGCGATACAGCTGTTTGAAGCGCAGCAGCGCCATCCCCCGCTTGCGGGTGTCGCCGTACAGGAACCAGGTCAGATACGGGCTGAACCGCTTGCGATGATCGAAGGTGTCGACGTACTCGGTCGCCAGCGCCAGCGGTGCACCGCGCTCGAGATGATCGAGTAGCGAGCGCAGCGGCGCACCGACCGGTTCGGGCAGCGCCGCTGTCGTGCGGCACAGCAGCGACAGCGAATCCAGCAGTCTCTCATCGGGATACGCCAGCAGCAGCGATTGCACCTGCCAGGCTCCCGAGCGCATCGAATCGGTCAGCTTCATTTGCGATGCCTTCCGCCGTTCGACTGCGGCATGAGCCCGTCCGGTGCGCCGCGGCCGTCCCAGTTGAGCAGGTTCACCCGGCCCGAACCCGCCATACTCGACGGACTGTCCGCGGTCTGCCGGTCCTGCAACATGCGGAAGTTCTCCACCGCGACCGGTGTCGGCTGCCCGGAACTCTCACCGAACGGCCCCCACCCGTTCATACCCGGACCGCCGTCGTAGTCGAGACTGCAGTCGGTGGCCAATTCCTCCAGCCCGTGCGCCTGTTCCGCGTGCGCGGTCGGAATGACATAGCGCTCTTCGTATTTGGCGATGGCGAGCAGCCGGTACATATCGTAGAGCGATTCCTCGGTCATCCCGACCCGCTCGGCGATCTCCGGACGCGACGGGCGGCCCAGATTGATATCGCGCATATAGCTGCGCATGGCGGCCAGGCGGCGCAGGACCGCGTCCACGGGTGCGGGATCGCCCGCGGTGAACAATTCGGCCAGATACTCCACGGGAATGCGCAGCGCGTCGATGGCGGCGAAGAGATTGCCGTGATCCTCGGCATCGTGCCCGGTATCGCGCAGCGCGTCCACCACGGGTGACAGCGGCGGGATGTACCAGACCATCGGCACCGTGCGGTATTCCGGATGCAACGGCAATGCCACCCGATACTTGCGAATGAGCGCGTACACCGGTGAATTCTGTGCCGCCTGCACCCAATCGCGCGGCATGCCCGCGCGTTCGCACGCGGCGATCACAGCGGGGTCGAAGGGATCCAGGAACGCCTCGCGCTGCGCGGCGTACAGATCCTTCTCATCCGGCGTGGCCGCGACCTCGGCGACGGTATCGGCGTCATAGAGCATGACGCCGATGTATCGCAGTCTGCCGACACAGGTTTCGGCGCATACCGTCGGCAGCCCGACCTCCACGCGCGGAAAGCAGAACGTACATTTCTCGGCTTTACCGGTGCGGTGATTGAAGAAGATCTTCTTGTACGGGCACCCCGAGACGCACATGCGCCAGCCGCGGCACTTGTCCTGATCGACCAGCACGATGCCGTCCTCTTCGCGCTTGTAAATCGCGCCGGACGGACAGGACGCCGCACAGGCCGGATTCAGGCAGTGCTCGCAGATGCGCGGCAGATAGAACATGAAGGTGCGGTCGAATTCGAACTTCACCTTATCGCCGACCTGTTTGAGCAGCGGGTCTCCACCGGTGAGTTCCGGTGCGCCACCGAGGTTGTCGTCCCAGTTGGCCGACCAGGTGATCTTGGTGTCCTTGCCGGTGATCAGCGACTTCGGCCGCGCCACCGGGGTGTGCTGCTGTACCGGCGCGGTGGTCAACGTCTCGTAGTCATAGGTCCACGGCTCGTAATAGTCCGAGAGCTCCGGCAGAATCGGATTGTCGAAAATGGTGAACAGCTTGTGCATTCGGCCGCCGCCGCGCAGCCGCAACCGGCCCTTGCGGGTCAGCTCCCAGCCGCCGCGCCAGCGATCCTGATCCTCGTAGGTACGCGGATATCCCTGTCCCGGACGGGTTTCCACATTGTTGAACCAGACGTATTCCACGCCCGCGCGATTGGTCCAGGTCTGTTTACAGGTCACCGAACAGGTGTGGCAGCCGATGCATTTATCGAGGTTCATCACCATCGCCATTTGCGCCATGGGCTTCATCGGTACTGGACCTCCTGGCTCCGACGGCGGATTACCGTCACCTCATCGCGCTGATTGCCGGTCGGGCCGAGATAGTTGAAGGCGAAGGACAATTGGGCGTAGCCGCCGATCAGATGCGTCGGCTTGATGAGCAGCCGGGTCAGCGAATTGTGAATGCCGCCGCGCTTACCCGAGGATTCCGCGAGCGGGACATCGATGAGCCGATCCTGGGCGTGATGCATGTACACCGTGCCCTCGGGCATGCGGTACGACACCACCGCGCGGGCCACCACCACGCCATTGCGGTTGACCGCTTCGATCCAATCATTGTCCGCGATACCGAGTTTCGCGGCATCGAGGTTCGACATCCAGATGGTGGGCCCGCCGCGCGACAGGCTGAGCATGAGCAGGTTGTCCTGATACTCGGAGTGAATAGACCACTTCGAATGCGGGGTCAGATACCGCAGCGTGAGCCCCTGCGCGTTCTGCTCACCCAACCGCGGTTCGGCGAACAGCGCGGTCATATTGAGCGGCGGCCGGTAGACCGGCAATTGCTCGCCGACCTCCTGCATCCAATCGTGGTCGAGATAGAAATGCTGGCGGCCGGTCAGCGTGTGCCAGGGCTTGTTCCGCTCCACGTTCACCGTGAACGGCGAATAGCGGCGGCCGCCGGATTCGGAACCGGACCACTCGGGTGAGGTGATGACCGGGACGGGCGCGACCTGGGTATCGGCGAAGGTGATGCGCTTGCCCTCGTGTTCGGCGGCGAGATCCGCCAGCGCCGTCCCGGTGCGCCTCTCCAAGGTGCGGAAACCCTGAGTCGCCAAGTGGCCGTTGGTGGTTCCCGACAGCGCGAGGATCGCCTCGCAGGCATTCACATCGCGCAGCAGGGACGGCCGCCCGTCACCCGGTCCGCCGTGCACCAGACCATTGGCCCGGCCGAGGTATTCGATCTCCCGCTCCACCTGGTAGGTGATGCCCTTGGTGGTCGCCCCGAGCTTGTCCAGTAGCGGCCCCAGCGAGCTCATCTTGGCGAATACGGCGGAATAGTCGCGTTCGACAACCGTCAGCCGCGGCATGGTCACGCCCGGAATCGGTTCGCACTCACCGGTTTTCCAGTCCCGCACGATGCCGTGCGGATTGGCCATCTCATCGGGGGTGTCGTGCAGCAGCGGGGTCGCGACCAGATCCTTGCGCACCCCGAGATGTTTGCGCGCGAGCTTGCTGAACTCCTCGCCGATGGTCATGAACGCATCCCAGTCGGTGCGGGTCTGCCACGGCGGCGCGATGGCCGGGCTGAACGAGTGCACGAACGGATGCATATCGGTCGAGGACAGATCATGCTTCTCGTACCAGGTGGCGGCGGGCAGCACCACATCGGAGAAGATGGTGGTGCTGGTCATCCGGAAGTCCAGCGTGACAAGCAGATCCAGCTTGCCGACCGGGGCCTCGTCATGCCAGACGATGTCCTTGGGCCGGGCTTCGGGTGGCGCTTCCTCGGCGCGCAGCGAATTGTCCGCGCCCAGTAGATGTTTGAGGAAGTACTCATTGCCCTTGGCGGAGGAGCCCAGCAGGTTCGAGCGCCAGATGGTGAGCAGGCGCGGGAAGTTGCGCGGCTCGTCCGGATCCTCGCAGGCGAACCGCAGATCCCCCGATTTGAGCTGCCCCACAATGTGATCCGCCGGTGCGACCCCGGCCGCCTCCGCCTCGTCGACCAGATCGAGGGGGTTGCGATCGAACGTCGGGAACGACGGCATCCAGCCCATGCGGGCGGTCTGCGCAATCAGATCGGCGGTCGAGCGGCCGGTGAACCGGCCCGCCCCATTGGTCGTCGTGAGCGCGTCCGCGCTGAACGGGTCGTAGCGGTACTGATCGGTATGCAGATACCAGTAGGCGGTCTGGATCATCTGCCGCGGCGGTCGCGTCCAATCCAGTGCGTTGGCCACCTGCGCCCACCCGGTCACCGGGCGGCACTTCTCCTGGCCGACGTAATGCGCCCAGCCGCCGCCGTTCACACCCTGGCATCCGGTCAAGGTGGTGAGCGCCAGGAACGTCCGATAGATGGTGTCGGAGTGGAACCAGTGATTGGTGCCCGCGCCGAGCAGAATCATGGACCGCCCGCGCGATTCCTCGGCATTGGCGGCGAATTCGCGGCCGATCCGGGCCGCCACCGTCGCCGGAACACCGGTGATGGTCTCCTGCCAGGCGGGTGTGCCGGGCTGGGTGGCGTCCTCGTATCCGGTGGGCCACTCCCCCGGCATGCCCGGGCGATGCACGCCGTACTGCGCGAGCATGAGATCGAGCACCGTGGTCACCAGATGCCCGCCGATGGTCCACGCGGGCACCCCGCGCACGATCTCGCCGGCCGAACCATCACCGGTGTCGAAGCGCGGCAGCGACACCTGCACCGCGCCCTGACCGTCCATGGTCAGCAGCGGTTCCACATCGTCGAGCTGCAGATTCCATTTCCCCGCGCCCGCCTCGCCATAGCGGAAGCCGAGAGAGCCGTTGGGCACCAACGGTTTTCCCGCACCATCGAGCAGCACCGTCTTGAACGCGGCATTGGGTTCGTCCGCGTACTCGGGCAGATCCGCGGCGGTGAGGAATTTGCCCGGCCGGAAACCGTCCGCGCTGCTGTCCAATCGCACCAGGAACGGCAGATCGGTATAGCGGCGCACATACTGCTGGAAGTACGGCACCTGCCGGTCCACGAAGAACTCGCGCAGGATCACATGCCCCATGGCGAAACCGAGCGCACCATCGGTGCCCGGATGCGGGGCCACCCACTCATCGGCGAATTTCACATTGTCGGCGTAGTCCGGTGCGATCGAGACGACCTTCTGACCGCGATAGCGCGCCTCGGCCATCCAGTGCGCGTCCGGGGTGCGAGTCACCGGGACATTCGAGCCCCACATGATGAGATAGCCCGCGTCCCACCAGTCCCCGGATTCCGGGACATCGGTCTGATCACCGAAGACCTGCGGTGAGGCGACCGGCAGATCGGCGTAGAAATCGTAGAAGGACAGCATCGCGCCGCCGATCAACGATATGAATCGCGAGCCCGCCGCGAACGAGGCCATGGACATGGCCGGAATCGGCGAGAACCCGGCGATGCGGTCCGGCCCGTACGCCTTGATGGTGTGCACATGCGCGGCGGCGATGAGTTCGACGGCCTCGTCCCAGCTGGTGCGCACCAGGCCACCGCGTCCGCGCAGACTCTTGTAGCGCCGCGACAGCTCCGGATCCGAGATGATCGATTCCCAGGCCAGCACCGGATCTCCGGTGCGGCGCTTGGCTTCTCGATACAGCTCCAGCAGAATTCCGCGAATGTACGGATAGCGCACCCGGGTCGGCGAATAGGTGTACCAGGAGAACGCCGCACCGCGCGGGCAACCGCGGGGCTCGTATTCGGGACGGTCCGGACCGGTGGAGGGGTAATCGGTGGCCTGGGTCTCCCAGGTGATGATGCCGTCCTTGACGAACACCTTCCACGAACACGATCCGGTGCAGTTCACCCCGTGCGTAGAGCGCACCACCTTGTCATGGGACCAGCGGTCGCGATAGAAGTCGTCCGCCTGCCGACCACCCCGCAAATACTCACTCCGCAAATCCGGGGACATCTCGGTGCGAGTGAAGAAGCGCCGGGAGCGGATGAGCGCCTCGGTCAATTCGCCGTCGAGGGCATTTCCGCTGCTGCGCGCCATCTATCCCGCCTCTCACCAGGACCGGCGGCGGACTCCGTCGCACGGTCGGATCCCACGAGTTCACGAATAGCGGAAACCGTACCGGCAAACATGCGGCAATTAGGGAATTTCGACGGTGTCGGTACGTCAGGCGGTGACGCCGACCCCGGTGTGCTCGACTCGCGCGGCGGTCCAGATCTCGCTGGCCCCGAGCAGCGCGGTGCACAGACCGACTGCGATGGACAGCGAGACGATCGATTCGAACGGCCCGACCGCGACCACCATGCCCACCCCGGCGGTGACCAGTCCGATGATCTCCTGCCAGCCCGACCCCACGAACTCATCGGACCAGGCCGCGGTGATCGCCAGCACCACACCGCGGACCATCCAGCCCATTCCGATCCACAAGGCCAGCAACAACACCCACTGCCCGCTGTTGATGCACCACAGCGCCAGCAACAGCGCGGTCACTCCGCCGAGGAATTGCAGCACCTTGAGCGGAGTGGCGATATTCGCACCGAATGCCGCGATCAGCTGGAACGCGGCCGTGGCCAGCAGTACCAGCCCGCACAGCGTCCCCTCGACCGTCACAGACTTGTTCGGCCAGACCGCCAGCGTGATACCGACGCCGACCGAACACATGCCGGTGACCAGCAGTGCCTGCCAAGCCCAGTCGGCAAACACCGCGGTACGCCCCTCGATCCGATTGGTGGGCATAGCCGAATTGTATGACCGATTAGTCCAAGTCGCTGGAGGACAGGCAGATTCGGCATGTCCGCACCCGGTGCGGCGAACGCGTCAGCGCAGCTTACGGAAGAAATCGCGCAGATCGGCGGTGAGCAGGTCGGGCGTTTCCATCGCGACGAAGTGACCGCCGCGATCGAACTCCGACCAGTGCACGACCTTGTTCTTGTTCTCGGCCACACCGCGGACGGTCTTATTGCCGGGGAAGACCGCCACACCGGTCGGGACGCCGGAGTTCGGGACATCGGCTCCCCACTGACCGGATTCCTTGTACAGCAGCATCGAGGAACCGATGGTGTTGGTGAACCAGAGGGCGGCGATATTGGTCAGCAGCAGATCGCGGTCGATGGCGGCATCGGGCGTCGGTTTCGCGGGATCGCAGTAGGTGTTGACCACATCCAGGATCCAGGCCAGCAGGCCCGCGGGCGAATCGGTGATCGCCGGGGCCAGCGTCTGCGGACGGGTGGAATGGATACCCGCGTAACCGGAGGTCTCCTGACTACTCCAATCCCGCATGGCGGCCAGCTTCTCCTGATCGGCCGCACTGTAGGCGGAGCCGTCATCGCCCCAGGCCGGAATGGTGATCGGGTCATTGAGATGGATGCCCGCGACATTTTCGTTAGCGATGCGACCCAGATGCGGGGCGATGAAGGAACCCGCGTCACCACCCTGCGCGCCGTAGCGGGTATAGCCCAGTGCCGCCATGAGTTTCGCGATCAATTCGGCGCTGCGCTCGGTGGCGGCCTGACCGGGCTCCCGGGTGGGACCGGAGAACGCGAAACCGGGCAACGTCGGAATGACAAGGTGGAAGGCGTCTTCCGGACTGCCGCCGTGTGCGACCGGATCGGTGAGCGGGCCGATCACCTCGGTGAAATCCTCGAACGGCCAGCCGTGCACCAGCACCAGCGGCAGTGCGTTCTCGTACTTCGAGCGAATGTGCAGGAAGTGCACGCGCTGCCCGTCGATCTCGGTGACGAACTGCGGCAGCCGATTCCGGGCCGCCTCGTGGACGCGCCAGTCGTATTCGGTGCGCCAGTAGTCGGCGATTTCGCGCACGTAGGCGGTGGGGATGCCGTAGTTCCAGCCCACGCCGGGCAGCTCATCCGGCCATCGGGTGGCGGCGAGGCGGGCATTGAGATCGTCGATGTCGGCGGCCGGGATATCGATGCGGAAGGGCTCGAAAGTGGTCATGACTCAACGATAGAAATCGGTTAGGTCAGACTTGGTCCTAAGCGCGTGCGAATCTGTAGGCATGCTCGAAACCTCGGCCCGGCTGTTGCGCCTGCTGTCCCTGCTGCAAACCCACCGTGACTGGTCGGGCGCGGAGCTCGCCGAACGGCTCGGCGTCAGCCCGCGCACGGTGCGCCGCGATGTCGATCGGTTGCGCGAGCTGGGCTATCCGGTCGACGCCATGCAGGGCACGGCCGGCTACCGGCTCGCCGCGGGCAGTCAATTGCCGCCGCTGCTGCTCGACGATGAGGAGGCCCTCGCCGTCGCGGTGGGATTGCGCACCGCCACCGGCGGCACGGTCACGGGGATCGAGGAGGCGTCGCTGCGGGCGCTGAGCAAGCTCGAACAGGTGCTGCCATCGCGATTGCGGCATCGTTTGCAGGGACTGCAACGATCGGTGGTGCGGGTGGAACCCGGTGCGCCGCGGGTGGAACCGGAGACGCTCATCGCGCTGTCCGACGCGTGCCATCGCCATGAACGGCTGCGCTTCGACTACACCAATCACGCGGGCGGACAATCGATCAAGGAGGTCGAACCGCACGCGGTGGTGAACTTCAACCTGCACTGGTACCTGGTGGCGTGGGATATCGCGAGCGGGAACTGGCGCACCTATCGGGTCGATCGGCTGCGCCCGCGCATTCCGACCGGGCCGCGCTTCGCACCCCGCGATCCGCCGGACGGTGATGTGGTGGCCTTCCTATCGCACCGATTGTCCTCCGCCAGTTGGCCGTATCGGGCCACCGTCACCCTGCATCGTTCGGCCGCCGAGCTCGAGGACCGAATCTGGAGCGGTATGGGCGTTTTGGAGGCCGTCGACGATTCGAGTTGCCTGCTGCACGTCGGCGCGGATTCACCGTGGGCGCTGTCCTGGATGATCACCTCGATCGATACCGATTTCACGGTCGTCGAGCCACCGGAATTGGTCGAGCAGATCGAGATATTGGCCCGCCGCTGCGCGAATGCGGTGGGGTCGAGGGTCGAACCCCGCTGCGTCACAGTGACGTTCGAGAAATAGGTATCGGCGCGTCGGGGTGCGAAGTCGCTTGCGCACTGCCGCCGATTCGCGCGGCGCTCTAGGCTGTAATGAGCGTCTCCGGCGGCCGCATCGCAGCGGCCCCAGCGAAGGGATCGGCATTGTGACCACCGCGTATCCACCGGGCCCCCGGTTGCCGAGGATCGTCCAGACGACACTGTACGCAAAGTGGCGCGGTGCGCTATTGCAGTCGGCGGCCCGCAAATACGGGGATACCTTCTCGCTGAAGTTGATTCCGCCGTACTCCGAGCACGTGGTGGTGTTCTCGCGGCCCGAACACATTCGCGAGATCTTCGCCGCCGATCCGGCCGATCTGCATGCGGGCGAAGGCAATCGGCTGCTGGTGCACATCATGGGCGAGCATTCGCTACTGCTCACCGATGAGGCCGATCACGCCCGCGCCCGGCGACTGCTCATGCCCGCCTTCGCCGGATCCTCATTGCGCGGCTACCGCACCCTGGTGGAATCGATCGCGAAATCGCATATCGATCGATGGGCGAACGGCACGACCGTCCCCACCCTGGACAGCATGAACGAGCTCACCCTCGACGTCATCATGCAGGTGGTCTTCGGTATGACCGATGAGCGCCGCCGCGGTGAGCTCGCACCGCGACTGCGCCGGATCGTGAATATCAATCCGATCATCTTCTTCGGCTGGAAATATCCGTGGCTCGATCGGCGCGGGCCGTGGAAGCGCTTCCGCGAGAACCAGCACGCCATCAACGAACTGCTGTACGGCGAGATCGCCCAGCGGC
Source organism: Nocardia sp. NPDC052001 (assembly GCF_040680615.1). NCBI lineage: Bacteria > Bacillati > Actinomycetota > Actinomycetes > Mycobacteriales > Nocardiaceae > Nocardia > Nocardia sp. NPDC052001. Next base: position 1,032,291 of record NZ_JBFAXC010000002.1, read on the forward strand.
GCGCACATCCCGATCTCGAACACCGCGCCGATGTGCTGTCCCGGCTGCTCGCGGTCGGATCCGGGGAGAACCCCTCGGACACACCGCTTTCCGATGCCGAACTGCGGGATCAGCTCATCACCCTGCTACTCGCCGGACATGAGACCACGGCCTCGGCACTGTCCTGGGCCTGCCATGAGCTCGCGATGCATCCCGAGGTGCAGGACGCCGCGCGGCGGGCCGCGCACGACGGTGACGAGAAGTATCTGGAGGCCGTACTCAAGGAGTCCATGCGCCTGCGCACCATTATCGCGGGGACCGGTCGCAGGCTCACCCGCGATATGACCATCGGCGGGCAGGCCCTGCCCAAGGGCACGGTGGTGTCCACCTCGATTCTGCTGGCGCACAGCCGCACCGAGAACTTCCCGGACGCCACCGCATTCCGGCCCGAGCGGTTCCTGGACGGTTCGGTCACGCCCAATACCTGGTTGCCGTTCGGCGGTGGGGTGCGGCGCTGCATCGGTGCGGGCTTCTCGCTGATGGAGGGCACGGCAGTACTGCGCGAGATCCTCACCCGCTATCGCCTATCGCTGCCCGAGGGTGTCACCGGCGAGCGGTCCCGGATCCGGAACATCACCCATGTTCCGGCACACGGTGCACCGGTTCGGGTCACCCTGCTCTGAGCTGGCGCGGGAGTTCCGAATCCGCCCTGGTGAATTCGGAACACTCGGGACATTCGGCGATAACCGGATGACTGCACTCGGTCAGGTGCGCGAGAAAACGCTCGGTGGCCTGCAATAGCAGGACCTGCCGCTGGATCTCGGCGCGCTTGCCCGCGATCAGGTCCTGTCTGTCATCGCAGGCGCCGACACCCAATTGCCGGATCTGGCTCAGTGACAACCCGGTTCGCTGGAGCAGCCGGATGAGCCGAGCCACGTCCAGGGTGTTGGAGTCATAGCTGCGGTGTCCCGACGGGCTGCGCGGTGGATACAGCAGACCCACCGACTCCCAGTGCCGCAGCACATGCGCCTCGATCCCGAGTGCGGCCGCCGCATCGCCGATCCGCAGGTCCTGCGCCGTAGTCATCATTCGCCTCTTTACTTCATGTCGACGTGAAGTTTTAGCCTTTCGGCACTCCCGGCGACCGACCAAGGTTTCCGGGCACCGAACAGAGAGTGCAACCAATGTCGGATCCCGTGCGTTCCCCCAGTTTCGCCCAATGCTGCGCCGCGGCAACCGGTCTGCTGCGCGGTATGGTCCGTCCGCGCCCGGTCGACGAGCGTTTCCTGCGCTCGATCACCGATGCGGGCCTGCCCACCCCGAGCCGTACGGTCAAGGTCACCGCACTGGCGCAGGCACCGCGTTCGGTGCCGACGGCCATGGTGGTGGAGGGTTCCTTCCGGCCGCGCCGGATCGCCAATTCGCTGACCACATTCGTGGTCCAGCATCCGGATGCGACCTTCCTGGTCGATCCGAGCGTCTGCCTGGACGCCGAACACCGGGCCATCGCACAATTGCCCGCCGCATTGCGGGGCATAGTGCGCCCGCCCGCCGAAACCCTGGCGACCGTCACCGCGCTGGGCCTGGAACCCGATCTGCCCGCGCCGGATTTCGCATTGCCGACACATGCGCACTGGGATCACGTCTGCGGTCTGCTCGATCTTCCCGGACTGCCCGTCCACCTGCATCGACCCGAATACGAGTGGATCAGTTCGGGTCCGGTCGCACCGGTGGGTGGTGTCCGCGACTCGCTATTGGACCGTCCCGTCAGCCAATTCGAGCTGGACGGCCCGCCCGTGCTCACCTTCACCCGCAGTCGGGATTTCTTCGGTGACGGCAGCATCGTGCTGGTCGATCTACCCGGCCACACCCCCGGGAGCATCGGAATCCTCGCGTTCACCGAACGCGGCTGGATCCTGCTGGCCGGTGATGCGGCCTGGCATGAGTTGCAGGTCCAGCAGATTCGCCAAAAGTCGGCGTTCCCAGGCAATTTCGTGGACACGGACCGCGATCTGGCCTTCAAGACCCTGCATCGACTACATCTGGCGCGCGAGTTCGCCGCTGTGATCCCGACCCACGACCACGACGCCACCCGCACGCTGGCCACCGCATCGGATTCGGCTACTGCGGGGCGGTAACCGGATGAACCTGTAGGTGGCAGGTGTCGATCCGCGCGGCGACGGTCACCGTATCGGTGGTGTTCGGTGCGGTGACCCGCAGATCGGTGTAGGTGGCGCACTGGGTGCCGCTGTCGTCGAACGCGACGCCCTCGACGACGGCCTGCGCGCCGTGAGCGGCGTCGAGGACCACCGTCGGTGGAATGTCGGTACCGGAGGGGAGCCCGCCCATATATCCGCGCGGGGTGCGTTCGGCATGCAGTAGCGGACCACCGGCACCCGTATCGACCCCGGGATATCCGGTCAATGTGCACGCCCGGCTGTCCCGGGCGGCCGAGAAGTTCAGGCGCACACCGCGATGCCCCATACCGGGCGACATGATCGTCGCGTCCACCACGACCTGGCCGTTGCCACACGGCGCGGGTGCGGTGGAGGTGGTCGGCGGGGAGGTGGGCAGGACAGATGGCGCGCCGCCCGTGCTCGGCGAAGGGGAGACCCGGGCGGCGACCCCGGTGTCGCTGGGCGGCGGTGCCGACGAATGCCCGGAATCAGTCGAGTTGCTGGCGCATCCGGACAAGCCCAGTGCCGCGCAGCAGAGCGCAACTCCCGCGTATCGTGCTGTCCTCGTAGCCATTCCACTCCCCTGCCGTACCGCGGTCGATGTCCATATTGTCGCGTGCCGGCCACCCGGTGTTGCGGGCGCGAATCGGACACCGCCAGTACGGTGAGGAAATGGAGATCACCGTGCGTCAGGCCCAGCGTTCGGATATTCCCACTCTTGCCCGGGTACTCGGGATCGCCTTCGCCGATGATCCGATCGTCTCCTGGCTGCTACCCGATGACGCCTCCCGGGCGCGGCGCGCCGCCGTCATGTTCGCCACCCTGGCCAAATACGAGCGCATCGACCACGGCGGTATCGATGTCGCGATCGACGATACGGGGACCATGGTCGGCGCGGCCATATGGGAGCCGCCCGGTTACCCGGGTGATCGAAGTAGTCTGCGGGCGATGCCCGGATTGATTCGCGCATTTCGGAGCAGGGTCATCGCAGCCGGGCGCATGGCCGAAATCATGGCGACGGCGCATCCGCATGATCGGCCGCACTGGTACCTGGCCTCCATAGGCACGTTGCCCGCCGGACGGGGCAGGGGCTACGGCAAGGCGTTGCTCAACGCGCGATTGGATCGCTGTGATGCCGAAGGACTTCCGGCATATCTGGAATCCAGCAAGGCCGCGAACGTTCCCTACTACGAGCGCTTCGGTTTCGAGGTGACCGGCGAGATCGATGCCACCGACGGCGGCCCACTGCTGTGGCCGATGTGGCGCGAGCCCCGCACCTGACACACCGTCCGCTCAACCGTTCGGTGCGCGAACCGGGCGTTACGATCTGCGACATCGGCCGATCCGGCCACCACGAAGGAGTTGGTCATGAGTCTCATCGGCGGAGTGCTCGGATGGCTGTTGACGGCATTCATCGTGCTGATGCTCGCGCGCATGGTGCTGGATTGGATCGCGGTGGCGGGCAGCCCGCCGGACTGGGCGTACAAGGCACGGACCTTCACCCATAAGTGGACCGAACCGGTGATCGCACCCGTGCGCAAGGTGCTGCCGCCGCTGCGCGCGGGCGGGCTCGCCATCGATCTCGCGTTCACGATCGTTTTCATTGTCGCGCTGGTGCTGCGTTCGGTGGCGTTCAGCCTGTAGTGCGCCCGGAAACGGTGTGCTTCCGGGCGCACCGTTTCAGCGGGTCGCCCGCCCGGCGCGCAGGAGCGCCGCCGCGAAACATCCCAGCGCCGCCGTATTCACCAGTGCGCGAGCGATATTCCAGGCCACCCACGGTCCTTCGAACTTCTCCCGCACCGCGGCCGGATCGGCGATGGTCGCGGGATCGCCCGCCGCGGCCAGCTGATCATTGAGCGGCACATTCGCCCCCGCCGTGATCGCGAACATCACGACGTAGCAGGCGAACGCGGCGAGCGTCCAATACCGCACGGCGGGATCACCGGTGCGCCAATTGGTCACCACCGCAGCCAATCCCACCGCGAGCCCGCCCATGAACAGCGTCATGAACAGCGGATTCAGAATCGCCGCGTTGATGTTCTGCATGACCTCGATGAACGCCGCGTCACCGCTGCGCTTCAGGCCCGGCATCACCGCGTAGGCGAACCCCGCGAACAGGCCCGCCATCAGACCGGTGACTATCGCGGCGGTGACGAGGCTGATGGTGCGAATGGATCTCATCGCGGCGACTCGTCCCACACACCGGTGGCCGCGGCGGCGCGGGCGAAATCACCGAAATCGCGTGCGCCCCAGCCGAGAGCCTCCCGCACGCCGTCATCGATGCGAGCATTGCGACCGTCCAGCACCGTGGTGAACAGGTAGAGCAGGAACTCCACCAGATCCGCGGGCAAACCGTCGGCGGTCAGCGCGGCACCGTACTCGTCCGGGGTGACCTCCACGTAGTCGATGGAACGTCCGGTGGCGGCGGAGATTTCGGCCACCGCCTCGGCGAAGGTGAGCAGGCGCGGCCCCGTCACCTCGTAGATCTTGCCGCCGTGCCCGTCCTCGGTGAGCGCGGCGACCGCCACGTCGGCGATATCCTCGATATCGATGAATGGTTCGGGCACCGCGCCGACCGGCAGGATCAACTGCCCGTCCCGAATCCCCTGTGCGAATTGACCTTCGGTGAAGTTCTGCGCGAAGAAGCTGGAGCGCACCACCGTCAGTTCCGGGCCGGTCTCGGCCAGCAGTTTCTCGGCCTGCTGCGCCTCCTCCTCACCGCGACCCGAGAGCAGTACCAGCCGCTGCACTCCGGCCGTCGCCGCCATCTCACCGAACGCCCGCACCGCCTGCGGGGCCCCGGGCACCGCGAGATCGGGCTGGAAGCTCACGTACGCGGCCCGCACATCCAGTAGCGCAGGCGCCCAACTGGCCGGGTTCTCCCAGTCGAAAGGTGGTGTGGCGGTCCGTGATCCGATGCGGGTGGGCACACCGAGCTCCTGCAGCCGCTGCGCCACCCGGCGGCCGGTCTTCCCGGTGCCGCCGAGCACCAGAACGGACGACTTGTCATTCACGGCAATCCCTCTTCTCATTCGGTCATCTGCCACTGTCGAGAATCGGCGTGAAGATCATCGGGAACAACGACCTATCGGGGAACGGTTGTATTGCTCCACTCAACGATCGATATGGAGGGTCCGTGGAACGGTATGAGCTCGAGGCATTCCTCGCGGTAGCCGAGGAATTGCACTTCGGCCGGGCCGCGGAGCGCCTGCGCGTCACCACCGGCCGGATCAGCCAGACCATCAAGGGCCTCGAACGCCGTTTCGGCGCAGCGCTTTTCGAACGCACCAGCCGCAGGGTGGCGCTCACCCCGATCGGTCGCCAGCTGTACGACGACCTCACCCCGGGACTGCGCCAGGTGCGGCAGGCGCTGGATCGCGCGACGAATTCCGGTCGCGGCACCGACGGCATCATCGATGTCGGCTTCGTCGGCGCGGCGGCGGGACAGCTGATTCTGGAGACCACCAAGGTCTTTCGCGCCGAACATCCCGGTGCGGAGGTCCGGTTCCGCGAGGTCCAGATCACCGACGGGCTGGAGAGCTGGCGCAGTGAAGCCTATGACATGGTCTTGATCAGCCGGCCCATCGATGAACCGGATCTGGTGACCGGACCCACGCTGATCAGCGAACAGCGCATGCTCGCGATCCCGCGCGGCCACCACCTGGCCGCCGAATCCGAACTCTCCCAGGAGGATCTGGCCGAGGTGACGCTACTGCGGATGCCGGGCACCGTCCCCGACTCGGTGCTCGACGATCGCACCCCGAGTCACACTCCCACCGGCCGGCCGATCGAGCATGGGCCCGTGGTCCACACCTTTCAGGAGCTGTTGGCCCGCATCGGCGCGGGCGAAGGCGGGTTCGTCGTCGGGGCGCAGGTGACCCGCTTCTATCTGCGGCCCGATATCGTCTATCTCCCGTTGCGCGACGCGCCGCCCATCGAATGGGGTTTCGTCTGGCGGGTGTCCCGCGAAACCGAACGCGTTCGCGCGTTCAACGACGCCGCGCTGCGGGTGAGCAAGAACCGCGGACGCTGAGTGTTTGCGGCCGGCGCCGCGTCCGGTGACATACGAGCGCCCGGCCCGGTGAATTCACCGGGCCGGGCGCTGAAATGCTTTGTGGTAAGCCGGAATAGGCGTCAGGGCTTACGTGCGAGCCCGGAGACGACCATCTCTTCCCAATCGCTGAGCTGATGTTCACCCTTACCGGGTTCCGGACGCCACTGGGCGCACGGGACGATACCCGGTTCGAGAATGTCGAGATCGCCGTAGAAGGCGCGGATCTCGTCATCGGTGCGCCAGCGGCCACGGCCGAAGGCCTCCAGGATCTTGCGTTCGGTGGCCTGGGCCTCGCGGGTACGACCGGTGCGGAAGTGCGCGATGTAGACCTGGCTCCGAGACGGGACCTGATCGGTCCAGAACTTCACGACGCCCGCCGGATCTTCCTCGTCCTCCAGGAAGCTCAGCGTTGCCGCGTAAAGCACACCGACCGGCTGGTCGAAATCGATGAGCCGCTCGACCGCCGGATGTTCACGAATCCACGCGGCCTTGCCCACATCGCCCTCGACCACATCGATGCCCTCGTCGATGGCGAGCAGTGCGCGGCCATGGGCGACCACGAACGGATCGTTGTCCACGTAGACGACCCGGGCATCGGGATGCTGCCGGCGCGCGACCTCGTGGACATTCTCGGTGGCGGGCAAACCGCAACCCATATCGATGAATTGGCGAATGCCATCGGAGGCCATGCTGTGTACAGCGCGGAGGACGGCTTCGCGGTTGGTGATCGCGAGTTGTTCGGAACCGGCCAGATCACTCATGAAGTAGTCGCCGACGCTCTTGTCGACGCCGTAGTTGTCTCGTCCACCGAGTACGTAGCTGTACACACGCGCCACACTCGGCCGGGATTGCCGTGCTCGCATGGCGTTGATATTCAAGTGACACCCCTTTACCTTCCGTGCCCCGGCGGTCTCCGACACACGGTAGTCCTGACGGCCAGAACCGTTGATTGAAGATCATTCCAGATAGGGTCTGCGCCCGAGCGCTGTTTTCCCCCTGACGATACCGCCGCAGTGCCCCTCAAATCATCGGCATTGCTGCACGTTCCGATGTCATTTCACTTGTTGCGAACGGCGGTGCGTGCATCGATCCGTGACGAACCGGTCGGTCAGTCGCCAACCGTGCTCTTCTCGGCCACTGGGCGGCGTGTCGCGATCATTGCGTCCAATTGCTGTTCGGCGCGTTCGGCGCGGGCCGAGATCTGCTGGCGGGCATCGTCGAGAGCGGCGATGCGGGCGGCCGCCTCCTGGCGCGCCCGATCCAGTGTCGCCGCGGCTTCGGCGCGCAGGGCCGATATATCGTCGGCGGCGCGCTGCCGGGTGGCGGCGGCCTCGGCGCGGACGCGTTCCAGTTCCGCTCGCACCCTGGTCAATTCGTCCCGGGTCTCGGCGACCACCTGATTACGTTCGGCCGCAGCCTGTTCCGCGCGTTCGATGGCGCGGTCGGCATCGGCGGCCCGCTGGACGGCCAGATCCCGTTCGGCGGCGGCGGCGGTGATCTTCTGACCACACTCCCGTCGCACCTGCTCCACCTCGGCGGCGGCTTTCGATCGGGCCAGCTCGATCTCCTCGCTCGCCTGCTGACGCGCCCGCTCCACATCCTCGGCGGCCTCGCCCCGCACTGTGCGGATCTCCTGCTCCGCTTCGGTGCGCGCGGCGAACACATCATCGGCCGCCTGCTTGGTGATTCGCTCTACCTCGCGCAGTGCGTCATCGCGCGAACTCATCGCCTCGGCGATCCGGGCCTCGGCCTGCTCGGCGGCACTCGCCGCGTCCTCGGCCGCAGATTCCGCTGCCGCCCTGGACTCTTCGGCGTCCCGCCGCGCCTTCTCCGCCGCCACCGATGCCATCTCGGCCTCGGCTATCCGGCGCGCCGCATCCGCCTGCACGGCCTGGACCTGCGCCTCCGCAATGGAAGGGTCTGCCAGCGTGGACAATTCGGCGACCGCCCCCGAGAGCGTATTCCCCAGCTGATCAGCCAGCGCCCGGAACTGAATCAGCAACTCATCGGCCCGCATTCGAGCCACGGTCACCGGCCCCTGTTGTGTCACAGTGACGTTCGCGGCCGGTGCCTCGGCCTCCTCCTGTAACCGCCGCTGCCGTTCCCGCCAGGCCCTCCATCGCGTGTGATCCGGGTGCCCACAGTATTCCGACGGCCGCCCCGGCCCTCCGCCCTTGGTAATCGGCTTGCTGCATCCCGGGTAGTTACACACGCTCGACATGGCCAAATCGTAGCGTTGGTTCCGTCATTTCCAACGTAACAACACGAAACGAATCCTTTTGCGCCCCAAATAGAACCCAACCGTTCTGACCACCGATAAGTGAACGTTATCGGGTGTCAGGCTCTCCGATTCCCCCAATCTACCTGCGATTTCAATACGTTTAGTTTGGTAGCACCCAACGAAACGTAACTCCAACAGAACTCATCAAAAACTGTGCACCCTTCGAACATCGTTCGAACGCGGTTCATCGGTCAACGGAACGAGCCACTCCTCGTCCGATTCGGACGATGCCCGCACCGCCGGCAAGCGGTTGGCTGGAGGTCGATACGCCCCGCTCGAGGTGAGGGAGGATCGAGATGACGCCAGCTGCTCCGCGCGGGGTGCTGCTTCCGCTCGCGTTGGCGCAGTTCATCTGTAGCTTCGCGGGCTCGAATATGAACGTGATGATCAACGACATCAGCGTGGATCTGGGAACCACGGTGCAGGGTGTGCAGGTGGCGATCACGTTGTTTCTGCTGGTCATGGCCGCGCTGATGATTCCCGGGGGCAAACTCGCCGACCGGTACGGGCGTAAGCGCTGCTTCCTGGCGGGTCTGCTGGTGTACGGGGTCGGTGCGGTGGCGAGTGCGATCGCACCGGGGCTGGGCGTGCTGATACTGGGCAATTCGATACTCGAGGGCATCGGCACGGCGCTGCTGATTCCGCCGGTCTACATTCTGACGACGTTGCTGTTCACCGAGACCGTCGCGCGGGCAAAGGCATTCGGGGTCATCATGGCGATGGGCGGGGTCGGCGCGGCCGCCGGACCGCTGATCGGCGGGCTCATCACCACGGCGCTGACCTGGCGCGCGGCGTTTCTGTTCCAGGCTGTGGTCGTTCTATTGATCGCGCTATTGGGCAGGCGCATCGAGGATCCGTTGCCGCCGGATCCCAGCGCGCCCTTCGATATCAGCGGGGCAGTGCTCTCGGCCGCGGGCCTGATTCTGATCGTGTCGGGAATTCAAGCCGCTGACAACGATCTTCGGCTGATGGCGCTACTGCTCGGACTCGGTGCGGTGCTGTTGACCGCGTTCGTGCTCGGTATCCGCGCCAAGGAGCGCCGTGGTGTGGAGCCGCTGATCACGACCGCGATGTTCGCCTCGCGCACGGCCAATCTCGGTTTGATCACCCAACTGCTGCAGTGGTTGCTGCTCATCGGCACATCCTTCGTGGTCGCCACCTACCTGCAGGTCGTGCGCGGCTACAACGCCGTCCAGACCGGCGTCATCTTCACCGCGGCGACGGCGGGACTGCTCGTATCCTCGCTGGCCGCAGCACGACTGGCACGGAGGCGATCGCAGCGCACCCTAATCAGAACCGGATTCCTCACCAGCGTGCTCGGGCTCGGTGTACTCATCGCGCTGGCTGACCGTTCGCTGAATCCGTGGGCTTTCGCACCCGGACTTCTGCTGGTGGGCTTGGGTATCGGAGCCATGCTCACCCCATCGGTCACCGTCGTGCAATCCGCCTTCGGCGCGGACGATCAGGGTGAGATCTCCGGTCTGTCCCGCAGCGCCTCCAATCTCGGTTCGGCGCTCGGTACCGCGGTGGCGGGAACGATTCTCGTCGCCGATCTCACCGGGCACGCCTACGCCATGGCGACCATCGCGCTGGCCGGTATCGGACTCGCGGGCTTCATCGTCGCCTCACTGCTGCCCGATCAGGCGGGCGACACCAGCAGATCCACCCGGTAGGTGGTGGGCGGAATCTGCTGGTTGGTGTGGCGGCCTGGGCGGACGGCCTGTAGTTCGATGCGATAGCCGTTGGTCGACGCGCTGCTCTCGCGCGGATTGGGGTGCAGGCCGTAGCGGGTCTCCGTCGCGTCGACGGTCGCCGTCACGGTGACGGTGATATCGCCGGCCCAGGCACAGGTGACATCCTCGGGACAGCGGCTGTCGCCGGAGACATCGGTGAGGGTCACCACCAGACGACCGGTGTCGAGCCGGGCGGTATCGCCGATGGCCAGGGTGAAGGTGGTGCCGGAGGTGGCGGTCACGGTGGTCGGCGGTGCGGTGGTGAGCTCATCCGCACCGCACCCCGCCGTACTGAGCAGGGCGGTCGCCGCCATCCCCCACTGGGCAAAACGCAAGGCTCTCATGGCAATCCATCCTTGCAGCGAGTCACGCCAGGCACCACGAGGTTATGAATACGCAGGAGGCGGTCAGCACGAGAGTTATCGCCAGCGCCTTGGCGAGCCAGGGACGCCAGGTGTGCAGGGCTTCCACGGCGATGTACAGCCAGCCGACGAGGATGATCGGAATTACGGCCGGGATGACCAGGGCCACCAGCGGACCGATTATCCAGCCCGCGATGCGGAATCTGCCCCAGGTGAGCCCGAGGAGCAGCGGTATGACAATGGCTCCGGAAACGCCGCCGATCAGTTTGTGCAGTGGGCCGTCGCCCATCCAGGGCAGCCCGACACCCGGAATATCGAACAGATCCAGGGTGCCGAGGACACCGAGCAGCAGAATCAACAGCAGGGTGCCCCAGAGCGCGATTCGATAGTGCCACTTCTGGATTGGGGACCAGTCGACCTGACGACCCTCGTGCATGGTGGCGACCGTGACCGCGGACCAGACCAGCCACCGGCGGATCAGCCCGGTGCCGGTCTTGGCCATGGCATCACGAAAGATGCGATCGGCTTCATCGCGGTGGATTTCGCGTTCGGCGATGTAGCTGGCGGGTTCGCCTTTGGCGAGGACCAAGCCGTCGTGCAGGATCGCGGCGGGCAGGTGCGCGCCGGTTTTGGGTACCAGCCAGGTCAGGAACGGCGGGACCGAGGTCAGATCGGTGGTCCAGTGTTCGAGATCGGCGGGCACCTGGATGATGCCGACGCCGCCGGGAGCGTCGTCGACATAACCGATGCGGCGCAATAGGCGGAATTCCTCACGGCCGCTGGCGGTGTCGTAGAGGCGCGCCAATTCGATGGTGAGATCCGGGGTGGGTTCCGCTTGGGGAGCCGGAGGGGCGGGCGGTGGTGGCGGTGCGGGTTCGGAGTTGACCACCACAGCCTCGGGGGAAATCGCGTCGGCGGCGACTTCGGCGGGGGCTTTACCCGCGTCGTAGAAGGATCCGCCGTTCTGCTCAACGCTGAGCTTCATACCCTCAGGATGACAGGAACATGCAGTACAGACGGGGTGCGGCGGGGTGACGATTTGGCATATCGACCAAAAGACTTCGTACATATGCACATTGACTGTTAGTGACCGATCGGTTGCAATCATGGGGTGAGCTACGACACGATCATCAAAAGCGGCCGCTGGTTCGACGGCACCGGCGCGCCCTCCGCTATCCGCCATCTCGGACTGCGCGGTGATCGCGTCGTCGCGGTCTCGGCGCAACCGCTCGATGAAACCGGCTGCGATAACGTCATCGACGCCACGGGTAAATGGGTGACACCCGGCATGGTCGACATCCATACCCACTACGACGTCGAAGTGCTGAAGGCTCCGGCGCTCACCGAATCCGTGCGGCACGGGATCACGACCATCCTGCTCGGGTCCTGTTCGCTCTCGACCGTGCATGTGCGGCCCACCGATGCCGGTGACCTCTTCGGCCGCGTCGAGGCGATCCCGCGCCAGCACGTGATCGAGGCCGTCACCGGGCAGAACTGGGGGTCGGCGCGCGAGTACGTGGCCGCACTGGAGGAACTCCCCCTCGGCCCGAATATCGCAGCGATGCTGGGACATTCGGATATCCGCACCGCGCTGCTGGGCCTGGATCGAGCCACCCGCAAGAAGGTGCGCCCCACCGCCGCCGAACAATCGGCCATGGAGGCCGCCCTGCACGAGGCCCTCGATGCCGGATTCGTCGGCATGTCCGCGCAGCAGCTGCTCTTCGACAAGCTCGACGGCGATGTCTGCCGCTCCCGCACCCTGCCCTCGACCTATGCCCGGGCGAAGGAACGCCGTCGGCTCAATGCGATTCTGCGGCAACGGGATCGCATCCTGCAGGCGGGTCCGGACATCACCTCGCCGCGCAGTATCGCGGCCATGACCTTCAGCAGCGCGGGACTGTTCCGCCGCAAGCTCAAGACCACCCTGCTCTCGGCGGCGGACCTGAAAGCCAACCCGCTCCTGGTGTACATCATGGGTCCGCTCGCGCGGCTGGTGAATGCCCTGGGCGGTGATTTCCGCTGGCAGCATCTGCCGGTCCCGTTCGAGGTGTACGCCGACGGCATCGATCTGGTCATCTTCGAGGAATTCGGATCCGGCGCCGCCGCACTGCATCTGGCCGATCAGGTGCAGCGCAATGCCCTGCTCCAGGATGAGAGCTACCGCAGGCGTTTCCGCAAGGAGTACGACGCGAAGTTCGGTATGCGCGTGTGGCATCGCGACTTCTTCGATGCCGAAATCGTCGACTGCCCGGACGACTCCGTCATCGGCAAGACCTTCGGCCAGGTCGGGGTGAGCCGCGGCGGCCTGCATCCGGTCGACGCCTTCCTCGATCTGGTGGTCGAACACGGCACCAAACTGCGCTGGCGCACCACCATCTCCAATCACCGGCCCGAATTCCTCGACAAACTGAGCGCGAATCCCGGTGTGCAACTGGGCTTCTCCGATGCGGGCGCACACCTGCGCAATATGGCCTTCTACAACTTCGGCCTGCGCTTCCTGCGCCGGGTGCATCGCGCGGAGCAGGCGGGACGCCCATTCCTCACCCTGGAGCACGCGGTGCACCGCATGACCGGTGAGCTGGCCGACTGGTACGGCATCGACGCCGGACGCCTGCGCGAGGGCGACCGCGCGGACCTGGTCATCATTGATCCGGCCCACCTGGATGAGTCCCTGGACATATACGCCGAACAGGTGGTGCCCGAGTATGACAACCTGTCTCGCATGGTGAATCGCAATGACGCCGCGGTATCGGCCGTCTTCATCGGCGGCGAATTCGTCTTCGGCGACGGTGTTTCCGCACCCGTGCTCGGCACCCGCCGCACCGGCCGCTTCCTGCGGGCGGGAGGCCGATGACGGCCGTCACCGGTCGCCGCACACAAGCCGAACGCAGTGCCGCCACCCGGGCGGCACTGGTCGACGCCACCATCGAGACGATCGCCGAGATCGGCTATCACAATGCCTCGCTCGGCGAGATCAGCCGCCGCGCGGGCATTTCCAAGGGCGCGATCTTCCGGCACTTCGATTCCCGCACCGAACTGGTGGTGGCGGCCGCCGATGAGGTCAGTCACCGGCATATCGAGGCGGTGCAGATACTGCGTCGCACCGAGGCCACCGATCAGCCGATCGATTTGGCCGACATCATGCTCCGGGTGCGCGGTCAGATTCGCGATAAGACCAATACGGTCTGGTTCGAACTGCTGGTGGCCGCCCGCACCGAACCGGAATTGCGCGAACGCCTCGAACCCGTCGCCCGGGCCCTGCTCGACGCGGTGGAGGAGCTGGCCGTCGCCGCCCTCACCCCGATGGTCTCCCCCGAGACCGCGAAACTGCTCGCGACCTCGCTCATTCACATGTTCGACGGCGAGGCCATCTTCCGGTCCACCTATCCGCGCCCCGAACTGGAGGATTCGCGAATCGAGCGCCTGGTAGCGGTCTTCCCGCAGGTGCGCACCGATTCCGAGCTGGGGTGATTCGACCCAAGCCCCATGGTGAGCGGTAGCGATACCGCGGTCGGCACCTGTTTGGCGAGCACCGCGCCGAGCGGTGCGGCGACCAGCGCCGCGATGCTGATCGGCACCAGTCGCAGACCCATCTGGAGCAGTGTGAATCCCATGGTGTTGATCAGGAAGATGGCCAGATAGTTGGAGGCGGCCATGAGCGTGGCCATATGCGCGACCGCGATGATCGCGATACCGGCGAATCCCGGCTTGCGCAGCATGGAGACATCGAAAAGCGCATGGGGAGTGCGGAATTGCCACGCCATGAAGAGCGTCAGTAGCAGCACCGAACCGAGCCAATCCGTACGGCGATCGGACAGGGTGCGTCACCAACGCTAATGACGTCCCGAGCCGCAAAGACAGAATCGGGACAGCCGATTGCGCGTATCGGACATCGTTCGTGACGCGTTTCCGGGGAACCGCCTGCACCGCCCGGACCTCCGGCGGGATAGATTGCCCGGGAGCTCGCGGTACACCAGCAGTCAACCCATCGACCCTTCAGGGACGGAGTCCGGACGTGTCCGACGCAGCACCGATCAGCTGGGACCACCTCAAATCCCGGCAGCCCACCGACGCCGACCGCGCCGCGCTGCAAACAGAACTCGTCACCCGCGCCCGCGCCGTGCGCCAGGACGGCTGGGCCGACCACCGCACCGAATGGTCTCCGAGCGAGGTCGCCGGGGTCGCCTATTTACTCCAGGACACAGAGGTGCTGGAGGAACTCGGCGAACAGGAAGGCTCGGTGCTGACCGTGTTCGCGGGAAACCTCTACGGGTTCAACGGAGCTCGCAAGGATATCGAAGCCGGGTTGGTCGGCACCCAGGCGTGGTTCGACGCCGCCCGCGCGGCGCTGGGTTCCTGAACCGCCCCTCGTTCAGGTGTGGCGGGGCACCGCGTCGGAGATCCGGGCGACCAGCTGCCACGGCCGGGAGGTGTCCGCCGTGGCCTTACCGCTGGTGAGGATTGCCCCGGACAGGCCGCGGGCCGGATCGGACCAGCCGTACTGGGTGGTCAAACCGCTTCGGCCGAAATGGGATTCGGTGTGGCGGCCGAATTTGGAGCGGCGTCCGCCCAGTTCGTATCCGCCCACCGATACTCGGCCCGCCGCGCCGGGAATCCAGCGGGCGGGCTGGACGGCCTGCCGCACGGTTTCCGGGCGCATGATTCGAACGCCGTCCAGTTCACCTCCGCGCGTAAGGATTTCGTAGAACCTGGAGAGTTCATACGCGGTGGTGACCAGGTTGCCCGAGGGGAGTTCGGCGGTGAGGAAGGCTCGGGTATCGGCCTCGGGGTTGGGGCCGGTGAGACCACCGCCGAGGGCTCTCCCCGCCAGATGACGCCAGATCCGGGAGGGGCCGGGGCCCACCTTGACGCTCGGGACGACCGCATCCACATCGGCGGGATCGACGCCGAAGTTGTTCCAGCGGAAGCCCAATGGATCCAGGACCTGTTCGCGCAGATGGTCGCGCATGGGCTTGCCGGTGGCGCGGCGCACCAGCAGACGCTGGATCAAACCGCTGGTGAGCGCGTGATAGACGCGGAATCGGCCGGGCTTCCAACTGGGGACCAGATCGGCGAGACCCCGCACCGCCAGCTCTTCGTCGAGGACCATCGCGGTGCCGGAGTAGGGCGCGGAGATGAAGGGGACGCCTGCGGAATGCGAAAGCACATCGGCGATGGTGATGCGTTCCTTACCGTTGGCCGCGAACTCCGGAATGTACTGGCTGACCGGATCATTCAGCGCGAACGCGCCCTGTTCGATGAGCATGAACATGAGGGCGGCGGCGACGCCCTTGGCGGTGGAGAAGCCACAGAACGGCATATCGGGGGTGATGAGCTGTTTGGGTGTCTCGGCGGTGTCGGCGGGGCCATTGCCCCAGCCGTGCCCGATGGCCCGATTCAACAGGATCCTGCCGTCGCGGCGCAGACAGATCTGAATGGCCGGGGTGGTGCCCATGCGGTACCAGTCGCACACCGATTCCCAGATCGCCTCGACCGCGCGCGGGTCCACCCCGAGCGCCGCGGCATCGTCCTCCGGTCCGGTGGTGGTCACCGTCTCGAGTTCGGGGTCGATCGGCACCATCGCTATCGCACCTGTGCTCATCCGACCAGGATAGTGAGGACCATTCGGTAGTTTCTGTGACGCGTCTGGCCGGAGTGTGGCAGCGCTAATCGGAACTGCTGCTCGAACTGCTGGAACCCGAATCACTCGAACTGGAACCGGAATCGCTGGAACCGCTGCTGCCGCTGTCGTAGCTGGAGCCACCGCTGTCGTAGCTGGAGCCGTGACCGCCGTGGTCGTGGGACCAGCTGTGGCCGTGATGGCTCTGGTCCGAACCGCCGTGGTGACCGGAATCCCAGCCGCGATGGTGGTGACCGTGCTGCTGGTGGCCGTGGCCGTCCGAACCTCCCCAGGACGGATCGCCGGGCTGCCAGGGCGCGTTATTCGAGCTGTCATCGAAGAACGCGTGGGTCCAATGCTGACCGGAGTTCCGCCCCGGCCCCTGACCCGGAATCGGCAGTCGACGGGGTGAGCTGCGGGTGACGAGGACGATCACGATCACCACCGGCACGACGATCACGCACAAAACCGCCGGGATCAGTACGAGCAGAATCTCCATGCCCGGATTATCGATGCTGGAGGCGGGTTTCGTGCGCCGAGCCCGCGACGCTCAGAACGACCAGATCAGCGGCACGATACCGAGTGCGACCACGAGGTACAGCGCCAGTAGTCGCCGAAGCGATAGCCGCCCGGACCCAGGACCATCAGATTCGCCGGTGTGGCGATCGGGGTCAGCACGGCCGCCGCGGCCGCGATAGCCACGCACATGAGCACCGGGCGCAGGGAGATCCCGGCATCGGCGGCCGCGGATACCGCGACCGGGACGATGACCAGTGCGGTGGCGGTATTACTGATGAATTGCCCCAGCAGCGCGGTGATTACGAACAAACCGAGCAGCAGCAGGATGCCATTGCCGCCCGCCGCGGACACGACCGTATGCGCGACCTGATCCGCGGCGCCGGAATGCTGCATGGCGATCGAGAGCGGGAACATGCCGCCGATGAGAACGACCGTAGTCCAGGAGATACTGCGATACGCGCCACCGGGATCGAGGACGCGCAACACCACCATGGCGCAGGCCGCGAGCAGGACCGCCACCGCCGCCGGAACCACTCCGGTCGCCATCAACAGCACCATCACCGCGACGACCCCCAGCGCGCGCCACGCGCGCGGACCAGGCGGCACCAGTTGGCTGCGCAGCGCATCGGGCGACTCCACGCTGAGCACATCCGCGCGGCGATCGGCCTTGCGCGCCAACGCATCCCACGAACCGTGCAGCAGCAGGGTGTCCCCCGCCGCCATGCGAATGTTGCCCGATTCGCGGTCCCGCCCGTCCCGGCGCACACCGAGCACGACGACATCACCCACATCCGAGGACATGCCCGGGAACACCCGCTGCCCCACCAGTCGTGAGCGCGGGCTCACCACGACTTCGAGCAGGCCCGTCTCGGCATTGAGCAGCAGCGGAATCAGCTGATCATCGTCGGGTGCGGTGCGCCGCTCCAGATGCTGTTGCCGCGCAAAGCTGTTCACGGCATCCGGTGCGCCGCGCACGACGAGCAGGTCGCCGCGCTCGACGGGGTCTTGGCCGCGGGTCTGTTCGTCCGCCGTCAGCACGGTCACCGGGAACACCCCGGGCGGCTTGTGATCGATCAAGGTGTCAGCGGGCAGACCGACCAGCGGCGAGTCCCCGCGCACGCGCAAAAGCGCTGCGCCGCCGGTGAGTTGGTAGTCGTAGACCAGGGTCCGCGCGTGTTCGCTCAGATCGGCGGGCAGGGTTTCGGGATCGCGGTCGGGCAGCAGTCGTTCGAGGAGCAGGGCGAGCGCGATGGTCCCCGCGACGAGTGGAATACCGGCGACCGCGAAGTCGAAGAACCCGAACTTCGGCACGCCCGCGGCTTCGGCGGCCTCGTTCACGAGCACATTGACCGGTGTTCCGGTCAGCACCAACAGGGTTCCGGCGTGGGCGGCGTAGGCCAGCGGCACCAGGAACTTCGACGGTCGCGCACCGAGTGTGATGGCCAGCGACACCGTCACCGGCAGCAGCGCGGCCACCGCACCGTTCTGAGTCAGCAGTGCGGCCAGTGCGGCGGAGACCAGCATGGCCAGCACCAGCGCCCGGCGCTGCCGCCCACCCGAGAGCGCCACGATCCGGCGGCCCGCCCACCCGGTGATACCGCTGGCCTCGAGCGCACCGCTGACCACGAACATGGCGGCGATGAACACCACCACCGGATCACCGAATCCGGCGAACACCTGATCGGAATCGATGAGCCCGAGCGCGTAGACCAGTAGCGCCGAACCCAGGGCGACGATCTCCACCGGGAGCCGGTTCCACAGGAACAGGGCGATCACCACGCCCAGCACGATCAGGCACTGCGTCGCCTGGCTCACGGCCGCATCCCTTCCGTCGGCAGGGAATCTCTTTCGGTGTCAGGCGATTTCGCCGATATTGCCGATGACGCGGTGCAGATTGATGCGGCCGTCGGCGAGTTGGTAGGTGACGCAGGCGATGGCACATTCGCCCGCCGCGACGCGTTCGGAGATGATGATCGAGCGCTGCATGAGCACCCGTGCGGTCTCCACCACGTGCCTGGCTTCGAGATCGTCGACCTCTTCCAGGCCCTCGCGGCGGCCGATGAGGATGGAGGGCGTCACGCGTTCGACGACGCTGCGAATGAATCCGCCTGGGACATCGCCATTGTCGAGGGCGTCGATGGTGGCGCGCACCGCGCCGCAGCTGTCGTGTCCGAGCACCACGATGAGCGGGACATTGAGCACGTGCACGCCGTACTCGATGGATCCGAGCACCGAACTGTCGATGACGTGCCCGGCGGTGCGCACCACGAACATATCGCCGAGGCCCTGATCGAAGATGATCTCGGCCGCCACCCGGGAGTCACCGCAGCCGAACAGGATCGCGTGCGGCTGCTGTCCGCCGACGAGTTTGGCGCGGGCGGCAGCGCCCTGACTGGGGTGCTGGAGTGTGCCTTTGACGAAGCGCTCATTGCCTTCACGCAGCGACTTCCAGGCACCGATCGGATTGGAGTGCGGCATGCGCCCTAATCTTCCACAGTCGCCCCGGGCCAATGGCCGCAATTCAGTTACGTTCTAGCAAATCGGCACGTTGCGGAAGCGGTCCGCACGGCCCGATATTCGATGAGCGCGCATGGTCGCCACCGGAATGATCAATGTGGGCGCTACACTCTTGGCGCTATGGAACATATGTTCGAGTCGAATGCGGACGCACGCCCGGGGAATCGCCCCGAACGGGCGGCGATTCTGCACGCCGACCTGGACTCCTTCTACGCCTCGGTGGAACAGCGCGATGATCCGCGACTGCGCGGGAAACCGGTGCTCGTGGGGTCGGGGGTGGTGCTGGCGGCGAGCTATGAGGCCAAGGCGTTCGGCGTTCGGACGCCGATGAACTCACGACAGGCGCTGCGATTATGCCCGCATGCGATCGTGGTGCCGCCGCGCATGTCGGCCTACGCGCAGGCGAGCAAGCTGGTGTTCGAGATCTTTCGGGATACCACGCCCGAGGTGGAGGGCATCTCTATCGATGAGGCGTTCCTGGATGTGAGTGGGCTGTGGCGGATCGCCGGGACTCCGGTGGAGATCGCGCGGGGTTTGCGGGAGCGTGTTCGGCGCGAGGTGGGGCTGCCGATTTCGGTGGGGGTGGCGCGCACCAAGTTTCTGGCGAAAGTCGCCAGCGCCGTTTCCAAACCCGATGGGCTGCTCGAGGTTCCGCCGGATGGGGAGCTGGAATTCCTGCATCCGCTACCGGTGGAACGGCTCTGGGGTGTGGGCGAGGTGACCGCACGAGAGCTGCGTGAGCGCGGAATCACCCGGGTCGGGCAGTTGGCCGAAATGGGCGAGGGGCCGCTGGCCGGGGTGCTCGGATCGGCGGCCGGACGGCATCTGCACGCACTGTCGTGGGCGCGCGATCCCCGGCGGGTCGAGACCGGACGCAGGCGGCGATCGATCGGCGCGCAGCGCGCGCTGGGCCGTCGCACCCGCACCGATGATGAGATCGAGGCGTATCTGTTCGGCCTGGCCGATCGGCTGGGGCACCGGCTGCGCAAGGCGCGTCGGGTGTGCCGAACCGTGGTGCTGCGCTTGCGATTCGACGATTTCGGCCGTGCCACGCGATCGCATACGCTGGCCGAGGCCACCGATAATGGCGAGGTCATTCTGCATGCGGCGCGCACGTTGCTGGCCGCAGCGCTGCCCATGATTCACGAGCGCGGGCTGACGCTGGTCGGTCTGGCGCTGACCAATCTCGATGACGCGGACACCATGCAGTTGTCGCTGCCGCTGGAGCATCGCGCGGAATCGACCCTCGATTCGACGCTGGACGAGCTCCGCAATCGATTCGGCGCGGGCACGGTCACGCGCGCCGCCCTGCTGGGTCGTGGAGAGGGGCTGTCGGTTCCGATTCTGCCGGATTGAGCAACCGATGGTTGCGTGTTCGTCGATCTAGGACTACCGTCATACGCAACCAAACGTTGCACATGGAGGCCGGTATGACGAGTCTGGAATTCGGAAGCATTGAACGGGAGATTCACGTCGACGCCCCGCCCGAGGTGGTGTTCGAGGTGGTCAGCAGTCCGGAGCACATTTCGGAGTGGTGGACCGACGATGCCTCCTACGAGGTGAAACAGGGCGCGGTCGGCGAATTCGTCTGGGGTGATCGGGTCGATGTGCTGGCGATGACGGTGGTCACCGTGGAGCCGCCTCGCCTGTTCGCGTTCCGGTGGTGCTATCCGGACAACGAGGTTGACGATGCGGTGAATTCGATGCTGGTGACCTTCGAACTGACGCCCACCGATACCGGCACCACCATCCGCATGGTCGAGACCGGATTCCGCGAAATGGGCTGGGAGGTGGCCAAGTTGGAGGCGCAGTACAACGATCACGTCTCCGGTTGGGACACCTATATTCCGCGCCTGGGCGAATACATCGGGAAGCTGGTGTCCGCGCTATGACCACCGTGGTCGACGACGACCTGTGGTCGGCCATCGGCGATCCGACCCGTCGGCGCATGCTCGACCTTTTGCTGGCCGACGGTGACAGCACGGCCACCAGCCTCAGTGAACGACTACCCGTCACCCGGCAGGCCATCGCCAAACATCTCGGCGTACTCGACCGCGTCGGGCTGGTGCACGGCACGCCCGCCGGGCGCGAACGCCGCTATCGCGTCGATGAGGCCCAATTGGCCCGCGCCGTAGCGCAATTGGCCCAGGTCGGGTCGGAATGGGACGCCAGGCTGCGCCGGATCAAACGGCTTGCCGAGGCGATTCAACGTGCCAAGGAAAAGCACGACGCGCAGTAGCGACAAGCACAGCGCGACAGAACAGATCGCGGCGGAATGGCCGCGCGACCAAGCACAGCATCATCAAGCACAGAAGGAAGATCGAAAATGGTGGACATCCTGCACCAGGTGGGAATCAAATCGCCCAAGGCTGAGGTCTATTCGGCGCTGACCAGCGTGGAGGGCCTATCCGGCTGGTGGGCCAGCAATACCTCCGGCAAGGGCAATGACGTCGGCGGCGTGCTCCAATTCCGTTTCGGCCCCGGCGGAATCGATATGAAGGTCGTCGATCTCGTCTCGGACAAGCGGGTGCTCTGGGAGGTCGTCGACGGTCCGGAGGAGTGGATCGGCACCCATGTCGAGTTCGAGCTCGAACAGGCCGACGAGTACGCCAATGTGATGTTCCGGCATCTGGGCTGGAAGGAGCCCGTACCGTTCATGCACCATTGCAGCACGAAGTGGGCGGTATTCCTGGTCAGTCTGAAGCAGCTGGTCGAAACGGGTACGGGCGCACCGGATCCGCGCGATATCAAGATCGACAGCTGGAACTGATCCGCCCGGTCCCCCGCGGCTAGTTGCCGGTGGTCAGCGATCGTTCGATACCCGGCCAGGCTTGATGCAGCGCGTCCTGCCAGTACGGCCACGAATGCTGACCGCCGGGGACATAGGTGTAGGTCGCG
Source organism: Nocardia sp. NPDC052001 (assembly GCF_040680615.1). Taxonomy (NCBI): domain Bacteria; kingdom Bacillati; phylum Actinomycetota; class Actinomycetes; order Mycobacteriales; family Nocardiaceae; genus Nocardia; species Nocardia sp. NPDC052001. The sequence goes on from NZ_JBFAXC010000002.1 coordinate 1,054,431, forward strand.
GGTATGCCCAGTTGTGTTGTGCGCTTCTCCAATTCGTGCGTACAGGTGTCGACGACCGATTCGAGCGCTCCACCGCCGGCGGCGGTATGTGCGCGCCCGGTGGGGTCGGCCGCTCCGCCGTCACCTGCGGAGATGTGCAGATCGATCCCGCGCAACTTCTCCAGGTTCTCCGGGGTGGACGGATCGTTGGCGACCCAGCCCGGCGCTCCGTCCACGCCCCACATATTCCACGGGTTGCCGCCGCCGGAGAGCACCACCGCCTGCACATACCGTCGGCCCGGATCGGTGCTGGTTTCGGCGCAGCCGCTGAACGAGCCGACGCTGCGGTACAGCTCGGGCGCGGATTCGGCCAGGGAAAGCGCGGCGGTGCCCGACATCGACACTCCCACAATGGCATTGCGGCCGGATCCATTCAGTTCCGCATCTAGCAACGGCGGCAATTCTCGCGTCAGGAAGGTGGTCCATTTATTGCGACCCAGGTTCGGATCGTCGGCGATCCAATCGGTGTAGTAGGTGTAGCGGCCGTCCAGGACCGTCACGGTGTTGACGTTCTTATCGGCCATGAAGTCGGCCAGATCGGTATTGGTCTCCCAGGAGGATTCGACGCCACTCGCGTCGACACCGTCTTCCGCGCCATTGAGCAGATAGAGCGTCGGTTGCGGGCGACTGGAATCGGCGGCCCGGATGATGCGCAAGCCGATCACCCGGTTCATGGCGGCCGAGTACACGTAGATGGTTTCGCGCCGCTCATCGGTGCGCACCACATGATCGATATGCGAGCCATCCCCCGCTTCGGCCGGTGCGGCCGCCCCGGCGGGCGCCGCCACCAATGCCGCCGATGCGGCGCATACCGAAACCACGACCCATCTACCGATCTTGCGACGCTGCACACTCATCCGATCACCTGACGTCCACTGCCGAATCACTGGGCCAACGCCCAAGATCGTTCCCGCGTTCCCCACTCGAAAAATTGCCCCGCATAACCCGATTCACAGCGTTTTCCCAGCTAGAGGCCAGGCTCCTCACCGGCTCGGCGGCAAGACTCCCGCGGTGACCGTCACCACCGCCGAGTCCGCGCCGCCCGTATCGACGCCGCCCGCCGAGACCGCAACGGCCCTGCTGCCACCCGCCCGCAGATGGGAGCGGCTGGGATTGGCCGCGCTGCTACTGGGCACCGCCGTGGCCTACCTCTGGAATATCACCGTCAATGGGATGGGCAATGGGTTCTATGCCGCCGCGGTGTGGTCGGGCTCGGACGATTGGAAGGCACTGCTGTTCGGGTCCCTGGATCCGGGCAATTTCATCACCGTCGACAAGCCGCCGGTCTCGCAATGGGTGATGGCGTTCTCGGGTCAGATCTTCGGTTTCAGCAGTGCCAGCATGCTCGCGCCGCAGGCGCTCATGGCGGTGGCCGCTGTCGCGCACATGTACGGCGCGGTCACCCGGGTCACCGCGAATCGCGGGGCCGGATTGCTCGCGGGCGCGGTGCTGGCGGTGACGCCCGTGGTGGCGCTGATGTTCCGGTTCAACAATCCAGACGCGGTCATGGTGCTGCTCATGACCGCAGCCGCGTACTGCACGATTCGGGCGCTGCCCAAGGCGAGCCTGCGCTGGCTGCTACTGGCCGGCGTCGCACTGGGTTTCGCGTTCCTGGCCAAGATGCTCGAGGGTTTGATGGTGCTGCCCGCGCTCGGGCTGGCCTATCTCGTGGTCGCGCCGACCACCCTGCGTAATCGATTCCTGCACCTGCTCGCCGCCGCGGGCACGCTGCTGGTCTCCTCGGGCTGGTATGTGCTGCTGACCATCCTGTGGCCGGAGTCCTCACGGCCGTATCTGGCGGGGTCCAAGGACAACACGTTCATGGATCTGGTGCTGGGCTACAACGGATTCGCCCGCTATCTGGGCCACAACCATATGGGCGGCCGCAATCCGTTCCAATTGCCCGAGGGCTATCAGATTCCGCACAGCGTCGAACAGCATTTCGGCCCGGGCGGATTCGGGTCGGGGCGCACCCGCATGTTCACCGGGGAGATCGGCTTCGAGATCTCCTGGTTGCTGCCCGCAGCGCTGCTGGCGTTCGTGCTCGTTCTCATTGCCCGCCGCAAGGAGCCCCGCACCGACCTGATCCGTGGGGCCGCACTGGTTTTCGGGCTGTGGCTGATCATCGACGGTGTCGCGTTCTCGGGCATGCAGGGCGGTATGCACGCCTACTACACCCTCGCCGTGGCACCGGCCATCGCCGGGGTGTTCGCGCTCGGCGCGCATGAACTGTGGCAGCGGCGCACGACCGCCTTCGGCCGAATCGGCGGGGCCGCACTGATTCTCAGCATGGGCGGCTGGGCCTTCGTGCTGTTGCAGCGCAATCACGCGTGGCAGCCGTGGCTGCGCTGGACGATCCTCACGCTCACCGCGGTGACGGTACTCGGCTTGATCCTGACCGCGCTGCCGCCCGCCGCGAAACGCGCCCGCACCCGCGATCGCGCCACCTCACTGCTGCTCATCGCGGGCATTCTCGCCGGTCTCGCGGGTTCGGTCGCCTATACCGCCGCGACCCTGCCGCAGTCGCATACCGGCGGCGGGCCGAGCGTCGGCCCACCGGCCCCGCCCCGAGACTTGGGTGCGCTCAGCGCTTTCCGCAGTCAGATGAGCATGATGATGGGAAACGGTGACGTCGATCCGCAATTGGTCGCCCTGCTGAAGGCCACCGATACGAAATGGTCCGCCGCCATTGACCGGTCCGGTCCGGCGGCCGGGATCGAATTGGCCACTCGCACCTCGGTGATCGCCATCGGCGGTTTCACCTCCGAGGATCCGGTGCCGACGTTGCCGCAATTCCAGCAGTATGTGCGCGATCGCCAGATCGGCTACTACATCGTCCCCGAAGTGAAGCTGCCCGACTCCTGGCGCACCGATAAGAAGCCCGCCGATGCGACGGCGCCTGCGGCACAGCCGAATCCGGCGCAGCCGAACCCCGAGGCCGGGGTGTGGCGGCCCGCCGGGAACAAGCAGATTCTGGACTGGGTGATGGCCCACTACACCGAACAGCACGTCGGAAATCTCGCGGTCTTCGACCTCACCGCACCGGCGCACTGACGGTCGCGGCCCTACTGCCCGGTCTGTGAGGCCGCGGCGGTGGGGTCGAGATCGGCCAGTGAGAGTGGGTGCCGGGGCGTGGAATTCAGGATGATGCGCGACGTCACCCGCAGCGCACCGTTGACGTGCAGGAGTTCCCCGGGCGCGAGTGCACGCCAGCCCGGGTCCGGATCCATGCGCTCGGTCGCGATCACCACGGCCGGATGATCGGCGAGTTGTGCACTGGCCGCGTGGATTCCGGTGCGCCCGCCGTGCTCGAGATGGTGAGTGCCGTCCGGGCCGCCGGGATCTCGCTCCAGTACGAACAGATCGTGGGTGTCGGGATAGCGCAGCGCCCACAGGTCGGTGGCGGTGGTCAGGATGATATTGAGCGCGTAGACGGGCAGATTGTCCGCGATCCAGCGCACCGTGTCGGCGATGCCCGCGCTCACGTCTCCCCCGTGCCGATCCGTGCGCTGGGTAATGAGCGCGAAGAACCGTTCGGAATCGGTATCGCCCTGCACCAGAGCGCGGTAGTCACCGAGTTCCGCCTCCAATTCGGGCAGGCCCTGCAAGACACCGTTGTGCGCGAACAATCGATCGTGCTGTTCGAACGGATGCGTATTGTTCGGCTGCAAACCGCCGGTGGACGCGAAGCGGACGTGGGCGATGAATGTGGCCGACTCTCGCTCCCGCGCTTCTCTGGTGAAGTCCGCGTCCCGATACGCCGCGATCGGCTGCTTCTCCACCAGGGGTTTCCCATCCGCGGTGAAGGTGCCCAGCCCGACCCCGTCCGGTTCCCGATGGCTCTGCTGTTCCAGACTGTCCGGCGCGTTCACCAACCAGAATGTGGCCTTGACCCGCTGCGGTGCGGCCGAAAGTCCGAACAGCCTGCACATGGCATCCTCCTCGAAAGTCGACGACCCTCCGAAATATTCTGCACCGCGGCCAAGTTGGTAGAACGCATGGCCGATGAAGCACGTCAGCAGCTCAACCAGAAGATCATCGACGAATTCCGCGCGAATTCGGGGAAGCTCGGGGGTCAGTTCGCCGGAATGGACCTGCTGCTGCTGACCACGATAGGCGCGCACAGCGGCGAAGCCCGCACCTGGCCGCTCGGTTTCCATCGCGACGGCGAGGACATCGTCATCTTCGCGGCCAATGGCGGTCGCCCCAATCGGCCAGGCTGGTACTACAACCTGCTGGCGCACCCCGACGCCACCATCGAGGTCGGTGCGGAAACCCTCCCCGTCCGGGCTGCCGTGGCCAGTGGCGACGAACGCCAGCGCCTCTGGGACACCGTGCTCACCCCCTTCCCCTTCCTGGCCGACTTCCAGGCCAAGGTCTCCTGGGAAATCCCCGTGATCACGCTGTCCCGCAACGAGAACTGATCGCGGCTACCGTGGCGGTGTGACTATCACCGCAGGGGAAAGTGTGATCGATCGCCGCGCCCTCACCGGCTCAAGCCGCACGGCTTCCACAGTGGCGCAAGTACTTTCGGCCGACGATATCGATCCGGTGGCGCGCGCGAGGCTGTCGATGCCGTTCAGGGCGGAGGATCAGTTTGCCGATGCGGTGCGTGCGATCGCGCACTCCGGGCATCCTTCGTTTCTGAATGTGTTCAAGCGCGCGATGTATCCGCGGCTCACGGAATGGCAGGGGTGCGTGATGCGGCTGATCCGGAGCAGGTGTTCGTGTCCGATCTGGCTCGGCGCGTCCGGCTCGTCGAGGGCGAACCGGTGAGTGCGCGCCGCTAGTCTCGCCGAAGGCATACCTAGACGCACGTAGTACCGGTCCGCAGGCATGGCAGGCCGAGCGGGCCGGCCGGAGACGCAGGGGAGATTTCATGCTGGAAGTCGCGCATCTGGTGCGCCGATTCGGCGAGAACATCGCCGTGGATGATGTGTCGTTCACCGTGCAGCCGGGAGCGCTGACCGGATTCGTCGGCGGTAATGGCGCCGGTAAGACCACCACCATGCGAATGATCATGGGTGTCTTGGCCACTCATGGCGGTGAGGTGCGGTGGCAGGGTCATCCGGTGACGGCGGCGGATCGGCGGTCGTTCGGGTATATGCCGGAGGAACGCGGACTGTATCCGAAACAGCCGGTGCTGGATCAGCTCGTGTATTTGGCGCGGTTGCGGGGATTGACCGCGGTCGCGGCGAAAAAGCAGGCGCAGGAATTGCTGGAACGGTTTCAGCTCGGCGATCGGGGTAAGGACAAACTCGAATCGCTGTCGCTGGGAAATCAGCAGCGGGTGCAGATCGCGGCGGCGGTGATCACCCATCCGACGGCGTTGATTCTCGATGAGCCGTTCTCGGGGCTGGATCCGATCGCGATCGATTCGATGGCCGAATTGCTGGGTGAATATGCCGCCCAGGGGGTTCCGGTGCTGTTCTCCTCGCATCAGCTCGATCTGGTGGAAAGGCTGTGCGATCACCTGGTGATTCTCGCCAAGGGGCATGTGGTGGCGCAGGGCGCGGCCGCCGAATTGCGGAATTCGGGTCCGGCGCGTTATCGGCTCGGATTCACCGGTGACACCGACTGGCTCGCAACGCTGTCCGGGGTGCGGGTCGTGGAAAACAATGGCGCGGGCCTGCTGCTGGAATTGACCGGTGTGACCACCGATGAATTGCTCACGGCCGCACTGGCGCACGGTTCGGTGCGGGAATTGGCCGAGGTGCGGCCGTCGGTGTCGGAGATCTATCGAGAGGTGACCGCATGAGCCGCGAAACCGACCGCACCGCAGCCGATTCCGTGCCGTCGGGGGTGTGGCGGATTGTCGCCGCGCGGGAGATCGCGGTGAAACTGCGAGACCGGAATTTCCTGGTCTCCACGATTCTGACCGTGCTGGTGATCGTCGCGTCGCTGGGTATCAGTGCATTCGTGGGCAGTCGTGCTACCACCGTGGACGTTGCCATTATCAGCGCGGATGCCGCGCCGATCGTCGCCGCCGCGAATGCGCTGGCGGACAATGCGAACAAGAACGTCACCTTCACCGCGCACCAGGTCGCCGATGCGGGGACCGCCGATCAGCAGGTGAAGGATGAGAAGGTCACCGTCGGTCTGCTGCCGGACGCGAACGGCTGGCGACTCATCGGAAAGTCCGCCGAGAACGACGACGCCTCCACCTATCTGACCGCGGCGGTGCAGCAGATCACGTTGCAGCGCAATGCCGCCGCGGCGGGCACATCCATCGAGCAACTGTCCCGGGGCAGCGCCGTGGGTTACGAGCTCATCGACAAGGCGGCGGTGGATCCGGCACTGGCCAAAGTGGTGACCATCGTGTTCGCGTTCCTGTTCTACCTCTCGTCCATCCTGTTCGGTATGGCCATCGCCCAAAGCGTGGTCGAGGAGAAGCAGAACCGCATCGTGGAAATCCTCGCCAGCGCGATCCCGCTGCGCCAGTTGCTGATCGGCAAGGTGGCGGGCAATACCGTGATGGCGTTCGGGCAACTCGTGCTGTTCGGCGGGGCTGGGCTGATCGGCTTGGCCGCGATCGGCAAGGGCGATCAGGTGACCCAGATCGCCGGGGCCGCAGGCTGGTTCATCATCTTCTTCGGGGTCAGTTTCCTGGCGCTGGCCAGTCTTTGGGCGGTCGCGGGCGCACTCGCCACGCGCAACGAGGACCTGCAATCCACCTCGACGCCGCTGTCGATGTGCATCATGCTGGTGCTGTTCGCGGGCATCTTCCTCACCGGCACCGGCCGCGTCATCGCTTCATACATCCCGATTGTCAGCGTCGTGGCCATGCCCGGACGCCTGGCCGACGGCTCCGCCGCCTGGTGGGAACCGTTCATCGCACTCGCCATCACCGCGGTCGCCACCTACGCCATCGTGCTCATGGCCGAGAAGCTCTACCGTCGTTCGCTCATGCAGACCCAGGGCCGCCTCACCATCCGCCAGGCCCTCAAGGTCGAGGACTGACCGCTAGCCGGTCGGGCGGCTGACGTCGTAATTGCCGGACTGGTCGGTGATTTGAACAGAGACGTGTTTGGGTTCGCCGCCCACCTTGAGGGTGCAGGTGTAGACGGCATTGAGACGCACGGGCATGGAGTTGGGACAGCGGACGGTGGTGATGTCGTCGATGCCGTAGTCGCTCTGCAGGACGGAGACGATCTCCGAGGCGACTTCGGTGTGGTCGAGGGTGCCGGCCGAGGCGGTGGTCGTCGGCACCACCGTCACCGGTGGGGGCGGCGCGACGGGAACGACGGGAACTACGGGTGCGATGGCCGCCGGAGTCGGGGTCTTCGACGTGGTCTTGGTGGCCGCTGCGGCATCTTTGCTCGGGCCTATCGTGCTCACGACCACCACCAGCATGAGACCGGAAACGGCTATCGCGCAGACAGCCAGGGTGATCAGGAGGACATTCGGTCTTGGACGCGGCTCGGTCATGCCCGCGATCTTTCCCCGAAGTGCCGTGCTCCGGAAGTGATTCGGTGGTTCGTCCCGATTTCGGTGGGCGGAATGGCGGCCCGGGTGTTCCCTGTCGGCGCGCATCCGGTGCCCTAGACTCGGCGGCGTGACCAGTGCCGAGCCCGCCGCCGCCATCGGTGGACGGCAGGCGCGCTGGCAACCGCACAATGATGAGCGGCGTGAGCGGATTATCACCGCCGCCATCGAGTTGCTCGATGAGAACGCGCCCGGGGCCGAGGCACCGATGCAGCAGATCGCCGAACGGGCCGGGCTCGCGAAATCGGTGGTGTACCGCCAGTTCTCCGGGCGGGATGAGCTGGATCGGCACGTGCGCACCGCCATCTGCGCCGAATTCGCCGCGACCGTGGACACGGCACTCGATATCGGGGCCGGATCGATTCGCGAGATCCTCGCGCGCGCGGTCGGTGCGGTCGTCGACTGGATCGCCGAACATCCGCGCCGCGATGAATTCGTCCGCCGCGGACCCGGCGTCGGAGATCCCGACAATATTTCCGCCATGGTGGGGCTGCAAGCCGAGATCGCGAGCCGCGCAAGGCGATTGGTGTCCGGTCTGGCCGGGGTGATCGGCGTCGCCGACGAACCGGCGATCGACACCATGACCTTCGCCATCGTCACCATGACCGAATCCACGGTGAGCCGCTGGACACGCGATCCCGAACCCACGCTGACCCGCGCGAAACTCGTTGCGGCCGTGGCCGGTTACGCCTGGAGCGTGCTCGACGGGGTGGCCCGCGAACACGGACTCACCCTCGATCCGGAGCGCCCGCTGCTCACCGTCCTGAACGAGCTGGCGGCGAACACCCCGGAATGAGTCAGGCGACCCGGCGTTCGGGTTCGCTGCGATAGCGCGAGGCCGGGCCGTCGATCTTCAGCAGCGACCACATCTGCCGCGCCACCGGATTCATCAGCCCGAGATCGCGTGCGAGTGAACGCATATCGCCGAAGTAGCCGGACAGGATCTGCCGCGAATGCGGACCCTGCCAGAACGCCTCGCGCATGACCTCGTCCGGAATATCGAACCGGCGCGCGAACGATTTGGACGGTGCCATGATCTCGCCCGCGAGCCAGCGCATGGCCAGTGGGAACGCCACCGAGCACACCGCGCGCCCGGCGGTGCTCATCCGGGACAGGTGCGCGGCCAGGAATTCGCCCGCGAAGGAGATGTGCCGGGCTTCCTCGGCGATGTGAATCTCCATGGTGCGCAGGACCGCCGGGGGCACATTGCCGCCGTGCCGGATGAGCGCCTTCTGATAGTGGTCGATCGGCTCCTCACCGCCGAGCACCCCGATCAGCAGAATCACGTGCGCGTACCCGCCCGCCACCCCGATGAACGGGGACAGCATCCGGAACAGCGGCCGCATCCCGGGCACATCCACCCCGATGCGGTTCACCAGCTCCTGGAACATCTGAATGTGGTTGCACTCCTCGGTCATTTCGTGGAGGCAGTAGCGGAACTCCGGCGACCCGTTGGGCAGCTTCATGATGTACTGCATCATCCCGCGGATCAGCACGCTCTCGAAGGCCGCGCCGACCTTGATGACGTTCGCGATGCGCCAGCGGCCGATCTCGATCTGCCGTTCCAGCGGCAGGTCGCGGTACCACTGCGTGGCGCCCAGCGGATCGTATTCCGGGGCCAGCACCCAGCGCGGATCGTTCGGATCCAACTGGAAATCCGGTGCGTCCCAATCGATATCGAGATAGGGGTCGAACTTGCGGTGCACCGAGCCCTCGGACAGGGTGGCCAGCGCCGCGCGGTAGTCGGCGTCGAAGAAGTCGGTGCGAACCGAATCTGACAGCGTCATCGATGTCTCCTCGTGCAGGCGGGCGGCGTGTGACCGCCCGCACTCTTTCGAGGATATATGGGACTCTCGGTCCCACACAATAGTTCGCGTGATCGAATCACCGATCGCGGAAGGTGCGGCGCAGGTCAGCCACCCATTCGTCCGGGATTTCCCAAGGGATGAAGTGGCCGCCGTAATCGTGGGCGGTGACGTTGACGTGGTTGTACCAGGCGGCGCGGTCGGTGCCGAGGAAGTGGGCGACGCGTTCGTCGGTGGTAACGCCGGGCGGATTCTCGTGGGCTACGAAGGTGATTCCGGTGGGGGCTTCGATGACCGGTTCGCGATCGTGCGAGGGCGTCCAAGGGTACCGGTTGTGGTTCGCGTAAATGCGCATCGAGGAGCCGATGGAATTGGTGACCCAGTAGATGGTGGCGTGGGTGAGCAATTCGTCCTTGGTGAAGACGGTTTCGATATCGCCGTGGTTATCGCTCCAGGAGGTCCAGCGCTCCAGAATCCAGGACAGCATGCCCGCGGGTGAATCGGACAGGCCGTGGGCCAGGGTGCTCGGGGCGAGCATATGGGCGGCGAGGTGGACGGCGAAACGGTGGTCCAGCTCCACGATTCGCGCGTGCACATCGGCGGGGAGGCCCTCGGGGATCGGGTGGCCGCCGCTGAGGTCCCAGGCGCGATCGCCGGTGAACATATCGAGTTTCTGGCCCGAGCCGATGTGGATGCCGTACAGCTCATCGGCGTATTTGTGGCCGAGTTGGCCGGTGACCAGCGCACCGACATCGCATCCGGCGGCCGCGTACTTCTCGTGGCCGAGCACCTCGGTCATGAGGGTGTGCCAGATATCGGCGACCTTCCAGAAATTGAGGTCGGGGCGATCCTGGACGGGCGTGGAGAAGCCGAAACCGGGGAAGGACGGCACGATTACGTCGAACGCCTCGGCCGGATCGCCGCCGTGCGCACCCGGATCGGCGAGTGGATCGATGACTTTGGACCAGTGCCAGAAGGTCCACGGCCAGCCGTGTGTGAGGATCAGCGGCTTCGGATTCGGGCCCACGCCGGGTTTGCGCATGAAATGCACCGGCACACCGTCGGTTTCGACTCGATAGTGTTCATAGGCGTTGATCTCGGCTTCGGCGGCGCGCCAATCGAAATCGGTCTGCCAGTACTCGACCAGTTCCTGCAGATAGGCCCGCGGGACGCCGTACGAGCCGTCGGCGTTGCCCGCGTCATCGGACCAGCGGGTCAGCGCCAGTCGCTGCCGCAGATCGTCGAGGGTGTCGTCCGGGACGTGAATCGGTGGCTGCCGCAACGGAAATGAACGATCCGGGCGGGTGGTTTCGATACTCACACTGGCCTCCTGCATCGGCACGAATACGCGCGCCCGACCTTACTGTCGCGCGTTCGGACGCGGACGCGGACCGGTGCCGTAGGGTCGATTCATGGCCGAAGGGCGGGAAGCGCAGACCGAACAGCACGGTGGGGTGATCGCCGTACCCGATGCGGTGCGCACCGAACTGCGGCGCGGGGTGCGCAGCGTACTGGTGGATACCGCTGCGCTGCACCTGGTTCGGGAACGCTTCGACGATGAGCAGGCCGGATCGCTGCGGCGGTACCTCGAGGCATCGCAGTCCGCGAATACGCTGCGGGCATATCGCACCGACTGGATCGCGTGGGCGGCCTGGTGTGTGGCCGAATCGCGGCAGGCGCTGCCCGCCGATGCGCTGGATGTGGCGGTGTATCTCGCCGCCGCCGCCGACGCACGCCGCCCGAATGGTGAATGGGCTTTCAGCGCAGCGACTCTCGAACGCAAGTCGGCGGCGCTGGCGGCGGTACATGCCGCGAACGGTCTGCCGTCCCCCACGCGCGCCGATGTCGTGCGCCTGACCCTGCGCGGTATCCGCCGAACCCGGCGCACGCAGCCCAAACGTAAACGGCCGGTACTGCTGCACACCCTCGACCAGTTGCTGGCCGAGCTGCCCGAACCCGGGTGGCCCACCGAACCCGCGCGTCGTCGCGACACCCTGCTGCTGCTCGTCGGATTCGCGGGAGCGCTGCGCCGCAGCGAGATCGCGGGCATGGCGATCACCGATGTGCGGGTCGACACCGATCACGCCAGCGGTGAACCACTGCTGCTGATTCATCTGCCCACCACCAAGACCGACCCCACCGGTATCGCCGGGCAGCGGGTGGTGCTGCCGCGCGGGCAGCGGCCGCACACCTGCCCGGTCTGCGCGTTCGCCGATTGGATTCGACTGCGCGAGACGCACTCCGCCGATCCGGCCGCGCTGCCCGCGTGGCTTGCCGAGCATCCCGCGGACTCGCGAATCCATCGCTGCCACGGGTTCACCGGGACCACCCTCGTCGAACCGAATGTGCCGCTCTTCCCGGCCATCTCACGGCACGGCGGCATCTCCGACTCCCCCATGTCCGGGCGTGCGGTGGCAGAGCTCGTCAAGCGGTATGCCGCCCGCGCGGGATTGGACCCGGATCTGTTCTCCGGACACTCCTTGCGCGCTGGTTTCGCGACCCAGGCCGCGCTGGGCGGGGCGAGCGACCGCGAGATCATGCGACAGGGCCGCTGGTCCAACCCGCGCACCGTGCACGGCTACATCCGCACCGCGAACCCGTTGGAAGACAACGCCGTAACCAAACTCGGTCTCTGAATCGGGTGCGCGGCGCTATTTCGTGCGCACGATTCGACTGACGCCATTGTCGAATTCGGCGACTATCCGCGAGATATCGCCGGGGCGTTCCGGATCGAACCACACCACGACTTCGGTATCGATCGCGATCGGTTTGGCCGGGACCTGGTAGGCCGTCGGGGTCAGCCATCGCTCGGTGCCGTTGTCATCGATGAATCGGACGGTCAATGTGGCGATCTTCGGGTTGGGGGTGGCCGGAAAATCCTCCAGCCCAGTGGAAGTCACCACGCCGCGCGTGCGGGTTCCGCGCTCCCGAACCCCCGCCGCGACGGTGCGGCGGTGCGTCCGGTGCAGTTGGGCGAACACCGCCACGGTCAACAGCAATACCGCGAAGGCCAGCAATCCCGTACCCAACCGATGGGATAGGCGCGTGCCGCCCGGATCGGACAGTACGAGGCCGGACACCGCCGACACCGCGAACAGGTATTCCACCGGGCCGACGGTGCGCGCGAATCCCGCTACCGCCGTGCGTGTTCGCCACGCGCTCACGACAATCAGGCCGATCATCAGCACCCACAGGGACGGGATCAGCGCCGCCAGCCACACCGGTTCCGGCCCGATGCGCGGGGCCGAATAGGCCAGCAGGCCACCGGAGAGCATTCCGGCGACCATGAAGCTCGCCTGCTTCACGACCGATGGCCCGGTGCGCGCGCCACGCCGCTCGGCGAGAGACCGGGGCGGGACTGTGCTCATCCGCCCGAGACTAGCCGACCGTCCGGTTCAGCAGTCCCGCCATGTCAGTCCCGCCCATGGGGGCACCGGTCAGGTGAGGATCACCAATTGGCGGGTGGCCCTGGTCATCGCGACATAGCGGTCGACCGCGCCTTCGATACCCTGTCCGAAGCGCTCCGGATCGATGAGCACGACCAGATCGAACTCCAGGCCCTTGGCCAGCTCCGGGGTCAGTGAACGGACCCGCGCCGTGCCTTCGAACGCCGGATCGCCTATGACACAGGCGATTCCCTCATCGTGTTCGGCGAGCCAGTCGGACAGGATCGCGTCCAGATCCGCGGTGGAGCCGTGCACGACCGGCAGACCGCTGCTGCGAATCGAGGTGGGGACGTTCGCATCGGGCAGCGCGGCGCGAATGACCGGGGCGGCCTCGGCCATGACCTCCTCGGGAGTGCGGTAGTTGATGCTCAACGGCGATACGGTGATTCGGTCGAGGCCGACGCGTTCCAGGCGTTCCTGCCAGGTTTCGGTGAACCCGTGGCGGGCTTGGGCGCGGTCGCCAACGATGGTGAAACTGCGAGAAGGGCAGCGCTGCAACAGCATCTGCCATTCGGCATCGGTCAACTCCTGCGCCTCGTCCACCACGACGTGGGCGAACGGGCCCGCCAGCACGTCCGGATCGGTGGTGGGCAGGGCGCTGCCGTCGACCAGATTGTCCTTGAGATCCTGCTGGCGCAGCATGGTCATCAGGCCCTCACCGTCATCGTGGACGGCCGAGGCGATCAGATCGCCGATGACATCGTCCATGCGCGCCCGCTCCGCGGCGACGGTCGCCGCGTACTGGCGTTTGCGGCGTGCCGCGTCCGGATCGCCGAGCCGCCGGCGGGCGGCGTCGAGCAGCGGCAGGTCGGAGACGGTCCAGTTCTTGGCGTCGGTGCGCTGTAGTGTGCGGACCTCGTCGGCGGTGAGCCACGGTGCGCATTTGCGCAGGTACGCGGGAACGGTCCAGAGGTCACCGACCAGGTCGGCGGCTTCGATGATGGTCCACGAGTTATTGAGGGCGGTGCGCAATTCACGGTTGCGCCACAATGACTCTCGCAGCGCGCCCGCCGGAATGTCGTCGTCGTGTTTATCTTTCAGGATCGCGCACAGCACATCCCAGATCTGCTCGTGCGCCTCATTGTGCGGGGTGCCGGGTTCGGGGGCCTCGAACGCTTCGGCCCAATCGTCGGTGCTGAGCCAGACATCGGCCCAGTCGGTCGAGACCGTCATGCCTTTCTTCGGCGGTTGTTCGTAGAACTCGACGGCGGTCTCGATGGCGCGCACCAGGTTCGCGGCGGATTTCAGGCGGGCGACCTCGGGATTGGATTCCACGGCCGCGGTCGCGCCCTCGGTGACCAGGTCGCGAAGCGTGCAGGATTGCACGCCTTCCTCGCCGAGATTGGGCAGGATGTCGGCGACATAGGACAGGTAGGGACGGGACGGGCCGACGAACAGCACGCCACCCCGGCGATGCTGCAGGCGCGGATCGGCATACAGCAGATACGCCGAACGGTGCAGGGCCACAACGGTTTTACCGGTACCGGGACCGCCGTCGACCACCAGCGAGCCACGTGAGCCCGCACGGATGATGGCGTCCTGATCGGCCTGGATGGTGCCGAGCACATCGCGCATGCGCGCCGAACGGTTGCTGCCCAGGCTGGCGATGAACGCGGACTGGTCGTCGAGGGTGGCGTTGCTCTCCAGGCCGTCGGCGGTGAAGACCTCATCCCAGTAGTCGCTGATACGGCCCAGGGTCCAGCGGTAGCGACGCCGGCGGGTCAGGCCCATCGGGCGGCCGTGGGTCGCGGCGAAGAACGGTTCGGCCGCCGGGGAACGCCAGTCCACCAGCAGGCGCTCACCGGCGTTGTCGGTCAGGCCGAGGCGGCCCACGTAGACGGGTTCGGGATCGCCCTCGCGCACGAAGTGCCCGAGGCACAGGTCCAGGCCGAAGCGGCTCAGGCCGCGCAGGCGGCCGGTGAGCTGGCGGACCTCCTGATCGCGCTCGACCGCCTCCTGGCCCAGCGAGACGGGGGCCTTGCGGATGGTGTCGAGACGATTGGTCAGGTCCGTGATCGATTGCTCGAGGCTGTCGGCGATGGCGGCGAAATGCCGCCGGTCATCGGCGATCAATGCCGGGTCGGCTTTGGCGGCCAGCCGCTCGGGCAGGTTGAACGCATCGACGGTCAGCGGATTCACGTCAGTCGCACCCATTCACAACTCCTCATATCCGCAGGTTCTGGCTTCGATGAGCGATTCTGCGGCATCACCGGGGTCTTGCCGCAAGCCCCCGGGTGCGATATAAGTTGAGAGTGGGAAGGAGTTGTTCTCCTTCCTTTTTCTATTTCTCCGCTAGCTCACGCTCGTGCTTCAGCGTGTTCTTTGAGGGCTCTGAGCGTCTCCGGGATGCCGTGGAGAGCGTGATTGTCCCGAGTCTGGCCGAGGGGGCCGGACCAGCGCAATAGCCGGTTGAACGCGGACGTGTAGGACCATTCGCGGTATTCGGTGACGAGCGTGCCTTCGGGATCCGGCGCGAGGCGGTAGCCCCAGCGCGGGCCGACGATGTGCACTTGGAATTCGAAGTGCGTGAGCGGTTCGGCGATGGTGATCTCGCACGGGGTTGCCCACAGCACGGGGCCGATGCGATTCAGGCCGACGAACCACGCGCCCACTCGCGGTTCGGCACCGCGGATATAGCGGCCGCGACGATTCTCGGTGCTCCACCGGCCCATACCGGTGATATCGGTGACCAGGTCCCAAAGTTGTTGTGCCGGTGCGTCGATGTGGATCGTCATCGCATCGGTCATGCCGTGATCGGTGCGGGTGCGGATCACGCCTTCCGGTGGTCGCAGAAATCGCTGAACCGTTGCTCGTGTCTCGCCGGGCATAGCCACCCCTCACTGTCTGGGACAAATCTCAGGCTAGCCCTGAATCCCGCACGGACGCAATGCCACTCACCGTGACGTGCCATCCGGTGCCGTCGCGCCCGCCGCTATGCTCTCCGCCATGGGGAGAAATTCCGCAATATGCACTGTTTTCGCCGCCACCATGATCGTCGCGGGTTGTGACAACGTCAGTGGTCTCGACACCGACCCACCGAAACCGGCTCCGAAGACGACGACCAGCACCGCGGCCCCGGCTACGACTCCCCCGGCGGCTCCCACCACAACGGTGATCCCCGCCACCGCGCTGTTGCCCTGCCCCGATAAGGATTCGGGCAAGCCGCTGCCGGACTGCACACTGCAATCGTCCGATTCCGCCGATCTCACCTTCACCGTGCGGCGCACCGGAGCGGGCGATAACGGCACCCTCACCGTGGCCATCACCACCCCCACCGGCGTTGCCGCGCAGACGATCACCGAAAAGGGTGTGGACTCCGCCCGCTCCCGCCCCGAACTGATCGACACCGACGCAGACGGCCGCGAAGAGCTCATCATCCCCCTCGCCACCACCCCGTCCGGCACCCGCTACGCCGTCTACCACGCCACCGGCACCGCCACCGAATTCACCCGCAGCGGCGAATTCACCGGCACCGCAATCGATTACTCCCCCGACGGCTTCACTGTGACCTCGGCCGACCTCCCCGCCAACAAGGGCCGCACCCACACCTTCTGGACTTACGAATCCGACAAACTCGTCCCCGCCGCCACCGTGGAAGTCCACACCTCCCCCAAGGAATGCATCCTCTCCACCCCCACCACCCTGTCCCTCACCCCCTACGCCACCAACTCCGCCGCCCGCACCCACTTCTGCGCCCAACCCGCCGCCACCAACTGATCTGCCACCATCACTGAGTGGCCGATCTCCTGGTACTGATCAACGGGCTGCCCGGCTCCGGCAAAACCACCCTGGGCGGCCCTTGGCGAAGGCTCTGAACGCATCACCCCAACCCTGTTCGTAGACACGACAACCCCGGTGAACCACCTCCACCTCGCCGAACGAATCCGCGACGCGGCCGCCCGGTGAAGTGAGCTCGGGTGAGCAGTCCTCGCGCGCGACGTTGCGCTACATCGAGGACTGCCGACCCTCCCCGGGTGCTGTCCGGCATGCCAGCTGCCGACAGCGGACTCATCCTCCCGCGTGCGGGACAGGTATGCCCAGAGGCTTACCCATGGCTCCACTCATACGTTTTCGTTTGGGGCCGTGGTTATTTGGCGGGGGTGAAGGGGGTGTTGATGGTGGTGAAATATTGGGCGGCGGCGAGGATGGCTACCGGGGCGGTGATGAAGAGTTGGCCTACGAGGGTGCCCAGGAAGCCGATTACCGAGAGGCCGGCGATGCAGCCGACGATGGCGCCGGGGAGGGCGCCGAACATGGCGGAGAGGGCGCCGGTGAGGGCTGCGCCAGTGGCGCCGCCGATGAGACAGCCTATGGCGGCGCCGGCGATGCCGCCTACCGCGGTGCCGATGGTGGCTCCAGCGCTGATGGTGGAGGCGAGGCGGTTCCAGGCGGCCTGTTCGCGGTCGTATTCGGTTTTCCAGGGGGCCTGGTTCTCGTATGGGAGGGCCACGGGCTGGTAGGTGGCGTGGTCGAGGTCGAAGCGGGGGGTGAGGGTGGCGCGGTGGTCGGCGATTTCGGCGGTGATGGGGAAGGTGAAATCGTCTACGCGGAAGGACAATTCGGTGCCGCCGAGGACGGTACCGTCGGTGGCCTTGATCTTGAAGACGCCGTTGTCGGCGGTCATGGTGCCCGCGTCGGTGCGGATGACGGTGGCGGTTTCGGTATTGGTGGCGGTGAAGTTGACGGGGGTGGCGGGGTCGGCCTGGGCGGTCGCGGACGCGTCCAGAACTGCCAGGGTGGTGGCCAGTACGGTCACGGTGGCGGCGAGGGTTCTCATCTGTGGCTTTCTGCTGCGGGAGTGGGACGATTCGCGCGGGGGTTACCGTTGCGGGATCCGATGCGGCGCTGTCGGTTCGCGCCGGGATTACCGTGGCCGAGACGCGCGGGCGGCAGGCGATGAGGTAGCAACTGCTTTCGGGCGATCGTCGTTTTCTATCGCCCAGGTCGGCGGTGGCGCGGCGCATCGAGACTGAGCGCATGGCTCGAGTACAGATCGACGCGGTATCGAAAGAATTCGGTGCGCACCAGGCGGTGCGGGAGGTGACCCTCGATATCGCCGACGGCGAATTCCTGGTGCTGCTCGGACCCAGCGGATGCGGGAAATCCACGCTGCTGCGCCTGCTCGCCGGACTCGAATCCCCCACCACCGGAAGGATTCTGCTCGACGAACGCGATATCACCGAGATGTCCCCGCAGCGCCGGGATCTGGCCATGGTGTTCCAGAGCTATGCGCTGTACCCGCATTTGACGGCGGCCGTGAATATCGGGTTTCCGCTCAAGTCGCGGCGCGAGTCCAAGGCGCGTATCGCCCAGCGCGTCGAGGAGGTGGCGGCGGTACTCGAACTCGGCGCACTGCTCGATCGCCGCCCGGCCGCACTCTCGGGCGGGCAACGCCAGCGAGTAGCTCTGGCGCGCGCCATGGTTCGCGATCCCGGGGCGTTCCTGATGGATGAGCCGCTCTCGAATCTGGATGCCGCGCTGCGCAGCGCCACCCGCGCGGAATTGATCGCACTGCATCAGCGCCTGGGCGCGACCTTCGTCTACGTCACCCACGATCAGGTCGAGGCCATGACCATGGCCTCCCGGATCGCGCTGATGAACGCCGGTCGCATCGAACAGGTCGGCACTCCCGAGGAGCTCTACGACCGCCCGCGCTCCACTTTCGTCGCCGGATTCCTCGGCTCACCCCCGATGAATCTGTTTCCCGCCGAAGCGATCTCGCGCGACGGTGAACTGCACGTACAGGCCGACGGCATCACCGCGCCGCTGGGTCTCGAGGCCGACACCCACGCGGGCGTCACCGCCGTCACCGCGGGCATCCGTCCCGAACGCCTGCGCATCGACCCCACCGGCCGCATCCACGGCCGGGTCCGCATGGTCGAGAACCTCGGCAGCGAGGAACTCGTGCATATCGACGTCGGCGCGCACAGCCTGTGTGCCCGTCTTCCCCGCCCCGCCGGGGTGCGCCGCGGCGATCAACTCACCCTGCGCGCCGATCCGGCCGATATCCATCTTTTCCACCCCGATTCCGGTCTGCGCCTGCGCTGGCAGTCCGACGCCCTCTCGGCACCGGCCGCCGTGCCGGTGTCCTGACACCTCTCATCGAATCCAGGAGAATCATCGTGAAACGCACTCTGCCCCGGCTGGGCCTGATGTGCGCCGTCGCCGTCACGCTCAGCGCGTGCGGACTGGGCGGCAGCACCTCCGGCGAATCGACCGCCGCGCAAATCCCGGAATTGCGCTCCGATCAACAGGTTTCGATCGTCTTCGAGTCCTACAACTATGGTCTCGCCGGGCCGTGGACCGATACCTTCAACACCCTCATCACCGATTTCGGCCGCAAATTCCCGAATATCAAGGTGACCGCGCAGAAGCCGCAGGGCAACAGCCCCAATCCGGCCAGCGACACCATCTCCAGCATTCAGAATCAGCTGGTGGCGGGTTCACCGCCGGATGTGGCCCAATTGGGTTTCAGCGACCTGGATTTCAGCGTGCACCAATTGCAGGCCAAGCCCCTGGACGTGCTGGTCGGCAAGGACGAGGTGAAGAATAATTTCGAGGGCACCCTGCCGTTCGCACCGCGCGCCCGTACCCTCGACGATTGGGACGGCCACACCTACGGCGTCCCGTTCGTGTTCTCCACCCCGGTGCTGTACTACAACGCGAACCTGTTCGCCCAGGCCGGACTCGATGCGAGCAAACCCCCTGCCACCTGGGCCGAGGTCGGTGACGCGGCCCGCGCAATCGCGACACGCACCGGTCAGGGCGGTGCGTACATCGACTGCCTGACCAAGAGCGCCAAGGACTGGTGCTTCCAATCCATGGTGCGCTCCAACGGCGGTCGCGTGGTCTCCGAGGACCGGCGCACGCTCGGTTTCGCCGATGACGCCGCGGTCCAGGTCACCAGGATGGCACAGGATCTGGTGAACACCGGAGCCATGCCGAAGCTGAATCAGAAGCAGGGTTACGAGGCGTTCGCGCGCGGCGAGATCGGCATGATTCTCGAAACCAGCGCCATTCAGGGCACTTTCGTCGCCGGTGCGAAGGATAAATGGGATCTGCGCTCGGCCACCATGCCGCGCTTCGGCGATAAGCCCGTCGTCCCCACCAATTCCGGTGCGGGACTGCATATTCTGTCGTCGGACCCCGCCAAGCAGCGCGCTTCGTGGGAACTCATCAAATTCCTGACCAGCGCATCGGCCTACACCACCATCTCGCAGAACATCGGCTATCTGCCGCTGCGCACCGGCCTGCTGGACAAGAACAACGCCCTGTACGACTGGTCGCAGAAGAATCCGCTGCTGGCCCCGAATGTCGCGCAGTTGGCGGCGATGGAGCCGTGGGTGTCACTGCCCGGCAATAACTATCTGCAGATCCGTGACGGCATGATGGACGCCGTCGAATCGATCGTCTTCCAGGGCAAGGATCCGCAGTCCACGCTCACCGCCGCCCGCGCCGAGGGCGCCAAACTGCTGCCCGCCTCATGAGCGATCTCACCGTAATCCAGCTCTCCGACACCCATATTCGCCCCGCGGGCGAACCGATCCACCACGGCGTGGACAGCTACGCCAATCTCACCCGCGTGCTGGATCGACTGCGCGCGGCGGGCGGGCGCATCGACGCGCTCGTACTGTCCGGCGATCTCACCGATACCGGGGACGCGGCGTCCTACCGTCGCCTGCGCGAGGCGATCGAACCCGCGGCGGCCGAACTCGGCGCGCAGATCGTCTATGTCATGGGCAATCACGATGAGCGCGGCGCGTTCGGCACCGAACTGCTGGGCCTGGGGCTCTCCCCGGACCGGCCGCACGATTGTGTGCGCGAAGTGGCGGGCCTGCGCATTATCGCCCTCGACAGCACCATTCCGGGCCGCCACGACGGCCGCCTGGAGTCGTCCCAATTGCAGTGGCTGGCACACGAACTCCGGACACCCGCACCGCGCGGGACCCTGCTGGCCGTGCATCATCCGCCGTTGCGCTCGGCATTGGCGGCCGCGCGCATCCTGAAACTGCACAACACCGATGACCTCGCCGAGGTGGTCGCGGGCACCGATGTGCGGATGATCGTCAGCGGGCACCATCACCTGACCAGTGCGGGTTCGCTCGCGGGCATTCCGGTGTGGATCGGACCGGCCGTGGCGTATCGCATCGACGCCATGGCCGCCGCCGGACGCCAGCAGGCCACCGACGGTTTCGGTTTCACCCGGATCGACATCATCGGCGATGCCTTCGTGGCCACGGCGGTGGAGGTCACGCCCGCCACCCAGCTCTACGACCGCGACGAGGCGGCGGAGCTGGCCCGCCTGGCCGTCCTGACCCCGAACCATCGGTGACTCGTGTTCGTCATCGATACCCGCGCCGAGATCGGCCCGGTCGAACCCGACAGCACGGCGGGGAGCATCGAATCCAGTGCAACGGAGCATGATTCGACGCCTGCTGGTTCACCGGGCCGCGGCGAGGGCGGTGGCGTCGGCGGGACACCGCCGACGCCACCGTGGGGGCAGCGAATCCGGCGGCGCATCGGCCGCACGGTGGTGCCGTACCTCTACCTCGCCCCGGCGCTGATCCTGCTCGTGGTGTGGACCTATCGGCCTTTGGTGCAGGCGGTGCAGCTGTCCACCTATTCGTGGAATCTGCTGCCGACCGCGCCGATGAAGCCGGTCGGCACCGCGAATTACGAACGCTTGGTGGAACTTCCGGCCTTCTGGGATTCGGTCGGGCGCACCGGGGTGATGATTCTCGGGCTGCTGCCGTTCACGGTCGTGCTGCCGGTGCTGCTGACCTTCGCGGGCCGGCGCATCGGCAGACGCTCGCGGGCGGTGTATCAGGCCATGGTGTTCGCGCCGTTCCTGGTCGCCCCGGTGGCCGCGGCGGCGGTATGGCGCTGGCTGCTGCATCCGGGCAGCGGATTCGTCGACCGGATGCTGGGGTCGGACCGGAATTGGGTATATGACTCGGCGACAGCACATCTGGTGATCATCGGCATCACCGGATGGCAGTTGCTCGGGTTCGCGCAATTGGTGGTCTCGGCGGGCGTGGCCGCGATCAGCGGTGATTACGAGGAGGCCGCGCGCGTCGACGGCGCGAGCAGCGGGCAGATCCGGCGCTGGATCACCTTGCCGCTGCTCTCACCCACGCTGGTCTTCCTGGTGCTGACCACGGTGCTGTTGAGCCCGACGCTCACCTTCCCGCTCATCGATTCCATGACACAGGGCGGGCCCGCGCAATCCACCACGAATATCTACTACCTGTTGTGGGAGTACGCGTTCCACAGCTTCGACGCCGGGCTCAGCGCCGCGGCGGGTGTGCTGCTGTTCGTCGGCTTCGCCGCCGTCGCCGGGGTACTGGTATGGCTCTCGGAAAAGGTGACCTTCCATGATGATTGACCGAATCCAGCGGGTCGGCGGGCATCTGCTGCTGGGTGCGACGGCGCTGGTGTGTGCGTTCCCGATCTACTGGTTGTTCGCCACCAGCCTGCGCCGCCCCCAGGACGTGTCCTCGCTGGCCCCGCTCCCGTGGCCGCTGTCCACGGCCAATTACGCCGATGCCGTGGACAAGGTGGATCTGCCTCGGCTGCTGTGGAATACGTTCCTGATGGCAGCCGGTTCGGCGGCCGGGCAGTTGCTCATCGCGTTGCTGGCCTCGTACGCGTTCGCCATGTACACCTTCCCGTTCCAGCGGCTGCTGTACCTGGCGTTCGTGGGCACCTGGCTGGTGCCGTTCCAGGTGTCGATGCTGCCGAATTATCTGCTGCTCAGCCGATTAGGGCTGCTGGACACCCTGGTCGGGACAGTGCTGCCGACGCTGTGTTCGGCACTGGCGATCCTGCTGCTGCGCCAGCATATGGCCGCGTTCCCCAAGGAACTGGTCGCGGCCGCCCGGGTGGACGGCCGCTCGTCCTGGTCCATTCTGTGGACGGTGGTGGTGCCCAATCTGCGGCCCGCGCTCGCGGCGCTGGGCATTCTGCTGTTCATCAATGCCTGGAACGAGTACTTCTGGCCCGCGATCGTGCTGCGGCGCTCCAATGCGGTTGTGCAGCTGGGGCTTCGGAGTTTCATGGGCACCGAGGGCGAACAGTGGGGTCCGCTCATGGCGGTGGCTGGTGCGGCGTGTCTGCCGGTGCTGCTGCTGTATCTGGTGTTGCAGCGTCAGATCGTGGACGGATTCGTGCGATCGGGATTGAAGTGAGTCAGGCCGGAATCCGGGCGGGCTCGGGGGCTTCCAGACAATCCAGGAACAGTGAGACCGCCGGATTGTCCTCCTCGGCCCGCCACACCGCGTACAGATCCAGGGTCGGCACCGGGTCCACCAGTTTCACCGCGATCGAGCTACTGCCGGGCGTACCCATACCCATGGAGATCGCGCGCGGCAGTGAGGCGAATCCGACCATCGGCCGCACCGACACCATATGCGCGGTCGCACCCGGATCGTCGGCGTAATGCCCGACGGTCAGACTGATCCGGGTCTGCGCGGCCGCGCGGAAGATAACGTCGTACATGGCGGGACATTGTTCCCGCGCGAACAGCACGCACTCCTGCCCCGCCAATTCCGCGAACGGCACCCCGGCGCGCTCGGCCCAGCGATGCCCGCGACCCACCACCGCCACCAGCGGAACCCGGTGCAGCATACGGCGATACCGGAATCCAGCGGTGCTGGGATGGCCGTACACCAGCGCGACATCGAGGGTGCCGTCGGACAGTCCGTCCAATTGCGGACCGGTGCGCTTCTCCCACAGGGAGACCGCGATGTCGGGATGCCGTTCGGTCATGCGCACCAGCGCGTCCGGCAGCACGTGGCGGCTGGCGGGCACGTTGTAGCCGACGTTCACCGTTCCGGAGCGCCCCTCGGCGGTGGCGCGCGCGGCGCGAGCGGCCCGCTCCACCTGGGCCACGATCTGCCGGGCCTGGATCTCGAATTCGCGCCCGGCGGCGGTGAGGCGAACCTCGTGCGAATTACGGGCTACCAGCTGCGCTCCCACCGATTTCTCCAGTTTGCGCAATTGCGCGCTGAGACTGGGCTGGGTGATGTGCAAGCGCAGCGCGGCCCGGCCGAAATGCAATTCCTCGGCCAGCGCGATGAACGACACCAGATGTCGCAGCTCCATGGCGACGACTCCTTCCCTCTCGGGGGTCACGCTAGCCCCGGCGGATAACCGCCGATGAATCTCATCCGCACATCGGTGGCCGATCCCATTGCGGGCGGGTGAACGCTGGTACCCGGCCGCGCGATCGAGGGTGATGCGGCAACCGAAGTGCCTGTCGTGCGGCAAACTTCGGGCCGTTTCGTGATGTAAAGCTTTCCTTGACAAGGCGATTCACGTAAAGGCAGCATTTACATATGAACGATCCGCAGCACCGAGACCCCGCCGACGAACGCGCGGTCCTGGCGAAACTCCTGTCCACCAATGCCGCCTTCCTGGCCGAGGTCCTGCACCCCGCCGAAGGTGCGCCCACTCCCTCGGTCATGGCCGCCCTGCGCGCGGCCCGCTCCCTCGACAGTGTCGTGGACGATGTCCTGCGCTCACTGGTGCAGCAGGCCCGCGATGAAGGTCGCACCTGGGCCGAGGTCGGCGAGGTCTTCGGCACCTCGCGCCAGGCCGCCTTCCAGCGCTTCGGCACCGGCGGTATGCCCATACCTCCCGCGCCGCCCGCACCCCACTTCCCGAAGATGCCCGATATGCCGCCCATGCCTGAAATGCCGAAAGTGCCGCCGATGCCGCACATTCCGGGCTGGCCGCCCACCCCGCCGACACATCAGCACCCCGGCCCCTGATCGCCCCGCACCGAATTCCCATGATGGACACCGCCGACCCGGTCCCACGCACGGCGACCCACCGCCGACTCCTGGCCGCGGCACGCTGCCGATTCGCCGAGGATCGCCTCGCGGACGCCGTGAGCGCGGGCATCGGCCAGCTGATCCTGCTCGGCCCCGCCCTGGATACCTTCGCCCGCCACAACCCCTATCCCGGACTCCGCGTCTTCGAGGTGAGATCCGATCTCTCGACGCGGACAACAGTTTTCAACCCGCCGGGCGTTCCCACCCCGACGGACCTCGAATTCACGCTCCCGGCAACGGATTTCGATCTACGAGCACCGGTTTTCATAGTCGGGTTGGGAGCTCGGTCCCGATCCGGAGACTTCGCGCCCTGCGATTTCGGATCGCTCGCTCGCAGCGCAGCTTCCCTCGGCGCCTTTGGGATCGGGTCGGAAATTGTCCTCGACTACCTGCCCGGAGGCCATCCGCCCGTCACCCAACTGCTGTGCGACACGGGGTTCGAGGTGCTGGAGGATCTCGGGGCGACGGCATTAGCCTGCCGCTATCTCGATCGCCCGATCGAGCCTGGGCATTCGGGCGAACCCCGTGTGATTCGGGCACGGGTCCGCAATAATGCTGGACGCCCGCTCAGTTCGATTACTCTCGCCTGAGGAGATCCATGCGCCAGCACACGCGCCGTCACGCACTCGCCACCCTGGCCGCCGTCGCGACCGCACTGGTGGCGACCGGCGCACCGGCGCAGGCGAGCCCGGCGGGCGTGCCGGGTATGGGCGACGGGTTCTACTGGGGTGTGGCCTCGGCCGGATTCCAATCCGAAGGGCATGCGCCGGACAGTAATTGGCTGCGCTACGCCAACTCCCATGCCGACTATGACCGATACGGGGACAGTGTCGATTTCTACACCCGCTACGCCTCCGATATCGCGCTGGCCAAGAGCCTCGGGGTGAATGTGTACCGGATCAGCGTCGAATGGGCGCGGGTGCAACCGCAGCCCGGGGTGTGGGACGACGCCGGATTCGCCTTCTACGACAAAGTGATCGCGGCCATCCGTGCGGCCGGAATGCGGCCCATGCTCACCCTTGACCACTGGGTATATCCCGGCTGGGAGGCCGATCGCGGCGGCTGGGCCAACCCGGGCATGGTCGATGACTGGCTCACCAGTATGCGCAAGGTGGTGGATCGGTACGCGAGCGCCGATCCGCTGTGGGTCACCATCAACGAACCCGCCGCGTACATGATGAACGAGGTCCGCAATGGCGGACTGCCGGTCACCGACATCCCGGTCATGCAGGATCGACTCGCCCTGGCGCACAACAGCATCTACGACCACATCCATGCGGTGCAGCCGGGTGCGATGGTGACCAGCAATGTCGCCTACATTCCGGCGGTCGATCCGGCGGTGAACGGGGCGATGCTCGACAAGATCGGGGCCAAGCTCGATTTCGTGGGCATCGACTACTACTACGGCATGTCACCCGAGGTGGCAGCGCAGTTCACCGCGTACGCGCGATCGGCGCTGTGGAGCCTGCCCTTGCAAGCCGACGGCATCTACTACACGCTTCGGCATTTCGCGCGGCTGTTCCCGGGCAAACCGCTCTACATCGTCGAGAACGGTATGCCCACCGAGAACGGACTGCCGCGATCGGATGGCTACACGCGCGCGGATGATCTGCGCGACACCATGTATTGGTTGCAGCGCGCCAAGGCCGACGGCATGAACATCATGGGCTACAACTACTGGAGCCTGACCGACAATTACGAATGGGGTTCCTACACACCCCGTTTCGGGATCTACACGGTGGACGTGCTGACCGATCCCACCCTGACCCGCCGTCCCACCGATGCCGTGGACGCCTACCGGCTGATCACCCGCGACGGCGGGGTCGCGCCCACCTATCTGCCGACGCGCGCGCCCGCGGCCTGCTCACTGGTCGACGCACTCGACAGCTGCGCGGATCCGGTGACACTGCCGCGCTGAGTCCCGCCCGGCGCGGCTCCGGGTCCGCATTCAGGTCGCGCGCCCGGTGTGCGCTGTCGTAACACACGTCACATCCGCATCATGCGACACGCAAGTCGTGAGCGAATTTTCAGCTATCCGCCGGTTAGGCTCCGAATCGGGACATTCCGACCACGGGTCCCGGAGGAGGAGCTTCGATGCGCACACGGCTGCACCGTCTCGTCCTGGCCGGGATCGCCACGGCCTCGACACTGCTGCCGGTCGCCGCGGTGGGATCCGCGACACCGCCCGCACCGACGGCCACCGCGCACGGATCGCTCGGGGAGAACTTCATGTGGGGCGTGGCCGCATCGGGCTTCCAGTCCGAAGGTCATGCGCCGGACAGCAATTGGGAACGCTATATCCAGAACAACCCCGATTGGGACCGGTACCGCAACTCCATCGACTTCCGCTCCCGTTATCCCAATGACATCGCCCTCGCGGCCGGACTGGGCGTGAAGGTCTTCCGCATCGGCATCGAATGGGCACGCCTGCAACCCACCCCGGACACCTGGGACGAGAACGGCTTCGCCTTCTACGATTCGGTCATCGACACCATTCTCGAGAACGGCATGCAGCCCATGCTGACCCTGGATCACTGGGTGTATCCGGGCTGGGCGCTCGATCGCGGCGGCTGGAACAACCCGGGCATGGTGCAGGACTGGCTCACCAATATGCGCAAGGTCGTGGACCGGTACGCGTCGCGAAATCCGGTGTGGGTCACCGTCAATGAGCCCGTGGCGTACATCATGCACGAGGTGCGGCAGAACGCCACCGTCGCCGATCACATGCTCGACGAGGTCGCCCAGGCACATAACGAGATCTACGACTACATCCATCAGGTACAGCGCGGGGCGCTGGTGACCAGCAATGTCGGCTATGTCGCGGGCGCGGAGAACAAGGTCAACGGCCCGCTCATGGAGCGCATCGGCGCCAAACTCGATTTCATCGGCGTCGACTACTACTTCGGGTACGAGCCGCCCTCGAACTCGGTGTCCCAGCCCGACGGTTCGGCCGCAGCGCCCAAGGGCATGTGGGAACTGCCGGTGCGGCCCGAGGGCATCTACTATGCGCTGCAACACTATTCGGAGAAGTTCCCGGGTAAGCCGCTGTGGGTGGTGGAAAACGGCATGCCCACCGAGGACGGCAAACCGCGCGCGGACGGCTACACCCGCTCCGATCATCTGCGCGACACCGTGTACTGGTTGCAGCGTGCCAAGGCCGACGGTATGAACGTGGTCGGCTACAACTACTGGAGCCTGACCGACAATTACGAATGGAGTTCGTACACACCGCGATTCGGGCTCTTCACGGTGGATGCGAAATCCGATCCGAATCTGAAGCGCACGCCGACCGATGCGGTGGACTCCTACCGCCGCATCGTCGCCGCCAACGGGGTGCCCTCCACCTATGTTCCGGTGCGACTGCCCTCGGAGTGCGGGCTGGTCGATCCGCCGGCCAGTTGCGATGATCCGGTCACCGTTCCGTAGGTCAGTCCTCGAGTTCGCGCACCGCGCGCTCGATCTCGGCCACCAGGGTCGCCCCGCCCACTTCGCGCGCGGCGGCCCGGTAGCGCTCCTGGAAGCGAATCAGATCCGGGCGCACGCCTTCTCCGCCGTAACTGGTGCCGACAGCGTCACGGAAGGCGCGCACCATCTCATCGGCCAGATCGGCGATACGGGTGCGAATCAGGGTGCGCAGGGTGCCCGAGAGCGAGATATCGGTGCCCACGTCATAGAGGACCAGTGCGCCGGTGAGCATGGCGGGCTCGGGAATTCGCCAGCGCTGCCCGTGCGGTTGCACATAGCCCGCGCTCACCAGTTCCTCGAGAATTTCCGGGCGGCGATCGCCGAGCACTTCGCTGAGTTGATCGTCATCGATGACCGATCCGGGCTCGGTATCGGGATTGCGCGGGTCGAACAGTTCACGCCAATCCCCGTCCGCGGGCACCTCGGCATCGAGCACCTCGCGAATCGCGTCCAGGCGCAGGCCGCGCGCCTGCATGGCCGCGATCGCCTGCAAGCGTTCCAGATGATCGTCCCCGTAGACCGCTTCCTTACCCGCCCGGCCGGGCTTGGGCAGCACACCGAGCGAGTGGTAGTAGCGGATGGTGCGTGCGGGCACCCCGCTGAGTTCGGCGAGCTGGGAGCGGCTGTATCGATCCACGCGATCAGCATAGAGTCCGCAACCCGCCTACGTTGACAGTGGAAACTGTCCGCGTTAGCGTAACCGCCGCCACACTGTCGACGACGACAAGGGAGTTTGCGATGAACCGACGCGAGACCGATTTCGATGTACTCATCGTCGGATCCGGATTCGGCGGCAGCGTCACCGCGCTGCGCCTGACCGAAAAGGGTTACCGCGTCGGGGTACTGGAAGCCGGTCAGCGTTATGCCGATGACGAGCTGCCCGATACCAGCTGGGATCTGCGCAAATTCCTGTGGGCGCCCAAGCTCGGCTGCTACGGCATCCAGCGCATTCATCCGCTGCGCGATGTGCTGATTCTCGCGGGCGCGGGCGTCGGCGGTGGCTCGTTGAATTACGCCAACACCCTGTACGTGCCGCCGACGCCGTTCTTCGAGGACGCGCAGTGGCGCGATATCACCGACTGGCGCGCGGAATTGCTGCCGTACTACGAGCAGGCCAAGAAGATGCTCGGGGTGGTGCAGAACCCGCATATGACTCCGGCCGATGAGGTGTTCAAACAGGTCGCCGAGGATATGGGCGTCGGCGACACCTTCGTGCAAACCCCCGTCGGTGTGTTCTTCGGTGAACCGGGCAAGAAGGTCGCCGACCCGTATTTCGGCGGCGCGGGACCCGAGCGCACCGGCTGCATCGAATGCGGCGAGTGCATGACCGGCTGCCGCCACAATGCCAAGAACACCCTGGTCAAGAACTACCTATATCTCGCGGAAAAGGCCGGGGCACAGGTGGTTCCGATGACCACCGTCTCGGCGCTGCGCCCGCTGCCGGATGGCACCTGGGATGTGGACACCGTGCGCACCGGCAGTTGGTTCCGTAAGCAGCCCAAGACCTACACCGCCGCACACGTGGTGCTGGCCGCCGGAACACGCGGCACCCAAAAGTTGCTGTTCGCCATGCGCGACAAGGGAACTCTGCCGAACCTGTCCGAGCGCTTGGGCGTGCTGACCCGCACCAATTCCGAATCGATCGTCGGCGCGGCCACCCGAAAGGTGAATCCGGATCGCGATTTCACCCGCGGTGTCGCCATCACCTCCTCGATCCACCCCACGCCCGATACCCATATCGAACCGGTCCGCTATGGCAAGGGTTCCAATGCGATGGGGCTGCTGCAGACCCTCATGGTCGACGGCGGTGGGCGGATGCCGCGCTGGCTGCGGTTCCTGTGGACGGTGATTCTGCATCCGCTGACGCTGTTGCAGTTCATGTCCGTCAAAGACTGGAGTGAGCGCACCGTCATCTCGCTGGTGATGCAGAACCTCGACAATTCGATCACCACGTTCACCAAGCGCGGACTGTTCGGGCGCACGCTGAGCTCCAAACAGGGCCACGGCGAACCGAATCCGACCTGGATTCCGGTCGGCAACGAGGTCACCCGCGCGGTGGCCGACAAGATCGGCGGCGTCGCGGGCGGCTCCTGGGGTGAGGTCTTCAATATCCCGCTGACCGCGCATTTCCTCGGCGGTGCGGTGATCGGCGCGGATGCGAGCAGCGGTGTCATCGACCCGTACCACCGCGTCTACGGCTACCCGACTCTGAGCGTGGTCGACGGTGCGGCGGTCTCGGCGAACCTGGGTGTGAACCCGTCGCTGACCATCACCGCGCAGGCCGAGCGGGCGGCGGCCATGTGGCCGAACAAAGGTGAGGTCGATACCCGTCCCGAGCCCGGCACCGGCTATCAGCGCATCGCACCGGTGACCCCGAAGCAGCCCGTGGTCCCAGCCTCCGCCCCGGCCGCGCTGGTACTGCCGATCGTGGAGATCCGCACCGGTTCCTCCGAATCGGCCTGATTTCCGCCCGCTTTCCGCCGAGCCCCGATCCCATCTCGGTATCGGGGCTTCTATCTGCGGAGATGCTCCCTGTATTCTCGAAGTGTGGGTTACGAGTGGCTGCTCTCGGCAGCGATGAACCTCAGCGGCGGTCTCACCACCGATGAGGTGCTCCGGGCACTAGCCGACGCGGAACACCGCTGGGTGCAATCGGTCTTCACCAAAACCGGCGCCCCCGGCCTGTCCGTGTGGACTCGTACCGCCACCGGGAAGCCCATCCTGGTGGTGTTGCGCCCACTCGGCGGTTTCGATCATCAGATCGTCTTCGCCGCACCGATGACACCCCACCAGGTGACCGCTTTCGAGGAATGGGAGGCGAACCAATGAGCAAGCGCAACAATGAGTTCCGCGACCTGGCCGAAGCAGAGGATCTCGCCGCGGCCGCGGCCGCCGGCGAATTGATCTACGGCGCGAGCGTGGACGCCGACGATGTACTCCCCCCGCCCGCCAAAGTCCCCGACAGCGCCGAGGACACCCTCGTGGTCACCACGGTCCGCCTCACCGTCCGCCAGCGCCGCCGCGCCGAGGAAATCGCCCGCACACGCGGCACCGACCTCACCGCCCTCATCCGCGCCTGGGTCGACGAAGGCATAGCCGAGGACAGCGACGACTACAACGTCTCCGCCGCCGAGGTCAAACGCCTCCTCGCCGGCCTGCGCCGCATCGCCTGACACCGCATCCCCCGAACACCGCGCGGCGGTCGCATCGGTCAGCGGGCGTGGATGTGGGCTATGCCCATCGGGGAGGTCGGGGGTGGGACGTCGCCCGCGGGGGCGCGGAATTCCTGGAGGGCGGGCAGGACGTCTATGTGACGGGCCGCGTAGCAGCGGACCTGCGGGAGGGCGTAGCCCACTTCGGTGCGTTCGAGGGGTTCGGCGTCGATATAGCCGACCTGGTCGAGGTTCACGCCGAGGGTTTGGGCGATGCGGGTGATGGCGGCGGATTTCTTGCCCCAGCCGACTTCCACGGCGGCGAAGCGATCGTGCAGGCCGTGCTTGCGCAGTTGCGCGACCGTCCAGGAGAGTTCGCCGCGGCTCGCGACGGCGTGCATGACACCGCGCTCACGCAGGATGCGCAGGGCGCGCACCGCTTCGACGCGCAGCGCGCCATCGGTGGAATCGCAGACCACGCCGTCCCACAGGGAGTTGTCCACCTCCCACACAAGACATTTCACCGTCGGTGTGTTCATCGTGCCCCTACAGTCGTCCCAGCCTCAGCCACATCCGGTTCCCATGTGCAGGGCGGCCCCCACTTTCGAGAACCGCCCGGCCGTGACATCGTAGGGTCCGTCTGGGCCAATACACCAGCGCTGGCAAATCCGAGACGATGTCCCCGGAGCGCCGACGCGATGGGCGTGAGCGTTCGATAATGGCCGCTGACGTGGTCCGATACGATCGCGAGTAAGGGAAAGGGGCGTGGCCGATGCGGCAGCGCTGGAAGCTCACCGGTGGCCTGCTCGCGCTGGCGGTCTCGCTGAGTGGTTGCGGAGCGGCCGAGGAATCCTCCCCCGTGATCGTCGGATCGCTCAGCACCACCGTGCCCATCCCGGCGGCCGCACCGCCGCCCGCCGCCACTGGACATCCCATCGCGGATCCCACGGTCTCTCAACTGCCCGCCGTCGACGCGTACGCCGACAAGAATCTCATCGACCGCACCGAATGGACCGATGCGGTCGACGGCCGCCGACTGCTGGTGTACCCCACCGACGCCGGCCGCAAGGACACCTTCCCGACCGCGGGCGAGCGCGCCTGGCAGGAAGTGCTCACCGACTCCCCCGATGCCGACACACCCGGTATGCGTGATCAATTCATCTGCCACTGGGAGTGGGCGCGCCTGGTCGCACCCGATAAGCCGAGCTGGAATCTGGAGCCGTGGCGGCCCGCCGTCCGCTATCAGGCCACGGTGAACGCCATGTGCAATCCCGGCGGCCCCGAACGCTGACGCCTCCTTCGCGGCGGTAACGAGAATTTTCCGCGAAACCGCTTGCCCGCGAGAACCTTCGAGCCGATCTGAAAAATTGCGTATCGTTGGTGGCGTCCAGCGCCAACTCCTCGGAGGGAGCGGCACGGTGCGGTCCTGTGCGCATTCGTCCACCGCCGGGCCCCCCGCCCGGGAACCGGCGCTGTCGCGCCGCATGTTCCCCGCGCTGCGCGAAAGCGGTGAGGTGTATCTGGATTCGGCGTCCACCACGCAGAAACCGGAATCGGTGATCGCGGCGATCAGCGAGTATCACAGCGCGCGCACCGCCAATGCCGGGCGCGGCGCGTACGCGTGGTCGACCAGTCTGACGCGCGAGATCGAAGGCGTGCGCGAGCGCATGGCGGGATTCATCGGCGCGCACGCCGACGAGGTGGTGTTCACCGGCGGATCCACCGCGGGATTGAACGCGATCGCGCTGTCGTGGGGGCTGGCCAACCTGCGCGAGGGCGATGAAATCCTGTACAGCCCACGCGATCACGCCTCGAACGTGTATCCGTGGGTGCAGTTGCGCCAACTCCTGGCCGGACTCGGTCGCACCATCACTTTGGTGCCGTATCGGGTGAACGCGCTGGGCGAAGCCGACATCGAGGACATCGCCGCGAAGGTCGGCCCGCGCACCCGGATGATCACCGTCGGGCATCTGCACCACGTGTTCGGGGCGCTCAGCACGCTCGAGGAATTGCGCGGGCGCATCGATCCGTCCATCGCACTGTGTTTCGACTGCAGTCAGTCCGGCGGGCATCTGCCGGTGCGGGTCGGCGACCTCGACGCCGATTTCGCGGTCTTCGCCGGGCACAAGATGTTCGGTGCGCCCGGCACCGGGGTGCTGTATTGCCGCCGCCGTCGCCACGCCGAGCTGTCCCCGTTCCTGCCGGGCGGCAATTCCGGTGTCACCCTGGATGATTCGGGTCTGCGCGCGGGCCCGATGCCGCAGCGCATGGAGGGCGGCACCCCGAATATTCCGGGCATCCTGGCGCTCGGCGCTGCCCTGGATGTGCTCGACAATATCGGCCTGGACACCATCCACACCCATAACCGGGCGCTCACCCAGCGGCTCATCGCGGGCCTGCGCCCCGTCCCGGGCCTGGAGTTCGCGCCCGGCCCCGCCTATGCCTCGTGCGAAACCGGTTACGGCATAGTGTCTTTCACGCTCGCCGGGATCAGTGTCAACGATCTCGGCTTCGTCCTGGGTGAACTCGGTTTCCTGGTGCGCTCGGGCGCACACTGCGTGCCCGCGAACAACGCACCGGGAGAAGAGGATTCGGTGCGGGTGAGCACCCACATCTACAACACCCTCGACGAGATCGACCGCTTCACCCACAGTGTCGCCACGATTGCCGAGGAGGTCTCCTCATGACGACCAATGGTCACGAACCACGCTACGACCGGCGCGCGGCCTCGCGCGTACTGGCCGTGCTGGCCCGGCCGGGCCTCTTGGCGGGGGTCACCGCCCCGGCGGACGGCCGCATCGAATACACCTGCGCGCCACTGCGTCCGGAGCCGGGATCGCATCTGACGCTGTCACAGCGGCTGTATCTGGAGCGCTTCATGCGCCCGTGCCGGGCCGATCAGGTCACCAGCGCCACCCATCGCATCGCCTGGACCGACAGCGACGGCATTCCCAATACCGGGCATTTCCATTCCGGCGGGCTGGGACCGATCGTGCCGATCGCCATGCGCGAGACGGTGCTGACGCTGTGGCATGCGCTCAATGCCGATACCGCGCTGGCGCACCGCATTTCCGACCTCACCGAGCGTGATCGCGATGTGCTCGAGGGCACCACCACCGATCACGAACCCCTGGACATCTTCCGCGTCGGCATCGAGGCGTGCGGGCGCGCGCTGGCACAGCACGCCCTGCTCGCACGCTGGACCCCGTACCGCACCCCGGTCGAATTCGCGCTCGGCATGCGCGATTCCGGAATCTACAGCGCGGTCGCGACCCGCTGGTTCTGGGAGCTACAGGCCTCGAGCTATCGGCGCGGCATGATCGCGGCAACCCTGACCACCCAGCCCGATGGCACGGTGCGCTATTCGGCCGAATCGGTGGCGACCCTGCGCGCGATGAAGGATATGACCATCGAGGACGCGCACCGGGTCATGCGGCGCGCCACCCACACCGAGGGATTGAGCGTGGGCGAGGCCATCGCCAAGTACCACGATGAACTCGATCTCATCTCACGCCAGTACGCGCTGCTGCCGCCCGGCACCCGCCCCGCCTGTCTGGCCGCCATGCCGCATCAGCTCGACGGCGCGCACTACAGCCTGCTGCCGCTGGTGGTGGACCGGTTCACCGAGGTGTTCACCGCGCTGGCCGACCGGCTCACCGTTGCCGAGATACCCGTCGAAACCGCGTCGGACAGCGCCGAACTCGCCGCCGAGGAGCAGATCTTCTACGTCCCCGATATGACCTGCAAGCACTGTGTGCGCACCATTACCGGGGTGCTGGAGTCGATGGATATCGGGGTGCACGATATCGACCTGATCTCCAAGCGGGTGCGCGCGGAATTCCGTAGTCCGCGCAATCGCCAGCGCGCGTTCGACGCACTGCGCGACAGCGGCTACAACCCCTCCACCGCTCGCCCCGCGACCGCGGAACCCGTATCCGCCACCGAAACCGCGGTATGACGGCTTGGACTCCGCCGCACTTGCCGGCGAAGATCGATCCGCTGGTGCGCGCCTTCCTGGCTGCCCCCGGCGCGGCCGAGGCCGCCCTGGACACGTACTCCTCTCCCGCGCATCTGGTGTTCCCGCAGGTGTTCGCCGAGAATTTGGGACGTTTGCGGGCGGTGCTCGACCGCGGGATGCCCTATCGGATCTGTTACGCGCACAAGGTGAATCACTCGCAGGCTTTCGCGCGCACCGCCGAGCGGGCCGGGATCGCGATCGATGTGGCCTCGCGCGCCGAACTGGCCGGGGCGCTCGGGGCGGGCTTCGATCCGTCACGTGTCGAGGTGACCGGGCCCAAGGGTGAGGGATTCCTGCGTGATCTCATCGGCACCGGGGCCACGATCAATGCCGACAACGTCTGGGAGCTGACGCGAATCGCCGAACTCGCGGAGGCCGGTGCGAGAGTGCCGATGCTGGTGCGGCTCTCGGGCTTCGCGGGCACCCCGGTGAGCCGATTCGGCGTCCCGCTGCGACAGGTCGACGAGGTGTTCGAGGTGCTCACCACCCAGCGTGACCGGATCGCCTTCCGCGGCTTCGCCTTCCATATCGACTCCGGCGAACCGGGTGAACGCCTGCGCGCGGTCGAGGCCTGCCTGGAACTGACCGAACGCGCCTACGCGCACGGCCTGGCCCCCGCGGTGATCGATATCGGCGGCGGTTTCCGGCAGGTGTTCACCGATGACGCCGACGCGTTCGACGCCTATGTGCTGGCCCTGCGCGAATCACTGCTCGGGCGCGGCGAGCCGATGGCGTGGGGCGGCAATACCTTCGGCTTCCATCTCGACGGTGGCGCGGTGCACGGCACACCGGTGTTCCACAAGTACGCCAATACCGTGCCCGCCGATCGCATGCTCGCCGATCTGCTCGATGCCGGACTGGACGCGCACGGCGGGCGCAGCTTCGCGCAGCTCGCCGCGGAGAATCTGCTCGAGGTCTGGCTCGAACCGGGCAAGGCGCTGGTCGATCATGCGGGAATCACCCTGGCGCGTGTCGAGTTCGTCAAGGAGACGGCAGACGGCAGCGTCCTGGTCAATCTCGATATCAGCCGCGATACCGTCACGCCCGCCGATCAGGAGGTGATGGTGGATCCGCTGCTGCTGCCCAGGGACCCGCACGCGAATTCCGGTGCGACGGGGGTGTTCCTGGCCGGGCGGTTATGCCTGGAACGCGATCTGATCACCAATCACAAGGTGTGGTTCGCCCAGCGTCCGCACTCCGGCGATATCGTCGCGTTCCCCAATACCGCTGCCTACCATATGGATTTATCGGCAGCGCGTGCGTCGATGCACACCCTGCCACCCAAATTGGCCGTGGTGCACCGGCCGGGGGAATCCGCCGGTCCGGGCGGTTTCGAGATCTGCCGCGATGAGGAATTCGAACCCGAAACCACCGCGGTGCGGCAACCGTCGAGTCCGGAATGGCACGGGGTGCGGTAATGCGCTACGACCACATCACCGAACTCATCGGCAATACTCCACTGCTGCGCCTGGATCCGGTCGTGCACGGACTCGGCAATGTCGAGCTGTACGCGAAATTGGAGTTCTACAACCCCTTCGGCTCGGTGAAGGACCGCGTCGCCTGGGGCATGATCCGCGATGAGCTCGATGCGATCATCGCGGGCGGACAGACCCTGATCGAAGCCTCGAGCGGCAATACCGCCAAGGCACTGCGCATTCTGGGCGCCATGCACGGAATCGGGTTGCGCGCGGTCACCAATCGCATCCGGGTGAACGAAGTCCGCGATCTGCTCCAGCTTTTCGGCACCGATATCGAGGAACTCCCCGGCCTGTCCGAATGCCCGGACCCGACCGCACCCAATGACGTGTACTCGGTCATCGAATCGACCATGGCGAAAACCCCGGGGGCATGGCATCACCCGTCGCAGTACACGAGTGAGAAGAATATCGAAGCCCACTACGAGGGCACCGGCCGGGAAATCCACGAGGACCTGTCACGTGACGGGATCACCCGCGTCGACTATCTCATCGGCGGTCTGGGCACCACCGGCTCCACCCGCGGCGCGGCAACGTTTCTGCGCAAACACAATCCGGAGTTGAAGGCCATCGCGGTGGTCTCCGAGCGCAGCGATTTCATTCCCGGCATCCGCTCGGAAACCGAGATGTGGGATGTGGGGCTGTTCCAGCCCGACTTCTACGATCGCATCATCGCGGTGGAAGCCGGAATGGCAGTCGATGCAACGGTCGAACTGGCCACCCGGCACGGCGTTCTCGCCGGGCCCACCAGCGGAGCCACCTACGCCGCGGCGCTGGAACATTTGCGCACACTGCCACTTTCGACCGATCAGCCGCATACGGCGGTGTTCATCGTCTGCGATCGCATCGAGCCGTATCTGTCCTACATTCGCAAACGACGACCCGAACTGTTCGGGCGCAGCAGTCGGCCCGCCGCGCCCGATGCCGCCGAACTGGCTGCCACACCGACTCTCTCACCCGAGGCATTGGAGACCCTCGACCGGGATGCACGTCCCACCATCGTCGACACTCGCGGCGCGATGGCTTATCGCATCGCTCATGTGCCGGGTGCGATCAATATTCGCGATGACCAACTCGACGACATGCTCGTGCAGGGCATCCCATTCCCGCGCTCGCGTCCGGTGGTATTCGTCTGTCCCGTCGGCGAACTGTCGCTGCGGTTCGCGGCGCTGGCCCGCCGCGCAGGCTACGAAGCCTTCAGCCTCGCGGGCGGAATCGCGGCCTGGCGCGACAGCGGTAAACCCATGGAATCCGCACCGCGCGCCCAAACCTGACCCGCATCCGATGATCGGCCGCGGCCGCAAGTGCCTGGTCAATCGATCAGCGCGGTCGGACACACCCCGCCGATGCGCGAATCGGACACTCGCCCTGGCACGATAAGCCTCGTGGAGTTGGCGTTCGGGCTCGTCGTGCTGGTGGCGGTAGCGGTCGCGTTGGCGGCGCTGGCCCGCCGCATGGGAATGGGTGAGCCGTTCGTGCTCACCATCGCCGGGGTGCTGGCTTCCTATCTGCCCTTCGTGCCCGAGTTCGATATCGAACCCGAACTGGTGCTGCTGGGGTTGCTGCCGCCGCTGCTCTATACGACCGCGATCCGGACCTCGCTGGTGGACTTCCGGCCCAAGAAGGTCTCGATCGCCATGCTCTCGGTCGGATTGGTGCTGTTCACCGCGTTCGCGGTGGGCGGGGTCGTGTATTGGCTGCTGCCGGTGCCGTTCTCGGCCGCGATCGCCATCGGCGCGGTGGTGGCCCCACCCGATGCGGTGGCGGCGACCGCGGTCGCGCGACGGGTCGGTATGCCGCGACGGCTGGTGACCCTGCTCGAGGGTGAGTCGCTGTTCAATGACGCGACCGCGCTGGTGACCCTGCGCACCGCGATCGCGGCCATGGCGGGTGCGATCACCATGTGGGAGGCAGGCGCGGATTTCCTGGGCGCGGCCGGTGGCGGTGCGCTGTTCGGTGTGCTCGCCGCGCTGGTGCTGGCATTCCTGCGCCGTCGCATCAACGATCCGGTGCTGGACACCAGTGTGTCGCTGCTCGCGCCGTGGATCGCGTACCTGCCCGCGGAATCGCTGCACGCCTCCGGGGTGATCGCGGTGGTGACCTGCGGGCTGATCCTGGGTCACGGTGCGCCGCACTGGCAGTCCGCGGCTTCGCGGATCGCCGAGCACACCAATTGGAGCACCATCCAGTTCTTGCTGGAGAGTTCGGTCTTCCTGATCATCGGGTTGCAGGTCCGCCATATCGTCGAAGCGGCGTGGAACAGCGATCTGCCGCATTCGACCCTGCTGCTCTCCTGTGTCGCGGTCCTGGCGACGGTGATTGTGGCGCGGCCGATCTGGATGTTCCCGGCCACCTACTTCTCCTGGTCGGTGGAGGGGCGACGTCAGGGCAAGGACAAACCGGCCTGGACCGGGCCCGCGGTGCTGTCCTGGGCGGGTATGCGCGGCGTGGTCACCCTGGCCGCCGCGCTACTGCTCCCGGCCGACACGCCGGAGCGCGCCACGCTGATTCTGCTCGCGGTCGTGGTGGTGGCCGGAACATTGCTGCTGCAAGGGCTCTCACTACCGCTGCTGGTGCGCACCCTGCGCCTGCGCGGACCCAGCCATGCCGAGGATCTGCTGCAGGAGGCGAACCTGCTGCAGCAGGCCACCGCCGCCGGGCTCGAGGCATTGGAAGCCAATATCGGTGAGGAGACCCCGCCCGATATCGTCGATCAGCTGCGCTCGCTGGCCGTGGCGCGATCGCAATCGGCGTGGGAATTGCTGGGGCGCTCCGAATCCCAGCGCATCACCCCCAGCGGCGAATACCGGCGGCTGCGCCTGGCCATGCTCGCCGCCGAACGCGAAACCGTGTTGCGCGTGCGCGATGCGGGCCTGGTCGAGCACGAGATCCTGCAGGCGGTGATGGCCACCCTGGACCTGGAGGAATCCACCATCGACCGGGTCGCCGAGGCCGATGACGACGGCCGCGAATTGCTCATGATCCCACCGGCTTCCGGCGGTTGCGAACATCTGCGCGAGGCCCCGCACACCAAGGTTCCCGACACCCCCGACGCCTGCGCCGAATGCCTGGACGAGGGTCTGGTGTGGGTGCATCTGCGCATGTGCCTGAGCTGCGGGCATGTGGCGTGCTGTGATTCCTCGCAGGGCAATCACGCCACCAAGCATTTCAACAACACCGGACATCCGGTGATGCGCAGCGTGGAGCCGGGCGAATCCTGGCGCTGGTGCTATCTCGACGAACTGCTCGGATAGCGACCCGTTCGCAAGAGATCGCGCGGGGCGTTGCGCCACAACCCAATTCAGAACGAGTAGTCCGATACGCGCGTGTCGCGACCCCTGAATGCCGACACTTCATATATGCGCCGGATCGCGGCGCACGTAGTATTTCACCCTTCCTCAGGGGAGATGATCGATATGATCCGATCTCGAAAACCAGTCCTGGCCGCGAGCGCGGTCGCCGCCTCGGCGCTGGCGCTGGTGCTGGCCGCGCCCGATGCGTCGGCGTACGTCACCAGCGTCTCGATCTCGTCCGGCTCGCTGGGCAATGGTTACGGCACCAACTGCTCGTACACGGTCACCGTGAACGGCAGTCCGAACGAGTACATCTGGCTGTATGACAGCAGCTCGTCGACGTTCAGCCCGCAGCAGGTGAGCCTGGGCAGCGGCGGTACCGCGACCTCGAGCTGGACCCCCACCTCCACCGGGACGCATTACGTGCAGGCCTGGAGCTACAACGGTTCCCAGTGGGCCACCGTGCAGGTCGGCACCGGTATCAATCTGGGCAGCGCCTGCCTGGTCAGCTGATCGGTTGCGCGGCCGCTCGGCGGCGTCCGCGCTGCGTACCGGGGCACTCCGGCGCCGGGTGCGCACACGCGCCCGGCACCGGGCACTACCCTTGACC
The DNA here is from genome assembly GCF_040680615.1 of Nocardia sp. NPDC052001. Lineage (NCBI taxonomy): Bacteria > Bacillati > Actinomycetota > Actinomycetes > Mycobacteriales > Nocardiaceae > Nocardia > Nocardia sp. NPDC052001. The sequence continues at coordinate 1,095,053 of NZ_JBFAXC010000002.1, forward strand.
CGGTGCAGACAGGCCAACCACCCTCCGACGCCGAACCTCGTATCTGGGGCGGAACCACCCTCACCGAACGCCGTGAGGCCCGGCGCGCCACGCTGCTGGACGCCGCCCTGGATCTGATCGGCGAATCCGGTGCGGGCGCGGTCACCATGCGCGCGGTATGCCGCACGGCCAATCTCACCGACCGGTATTTCTACGAAAGCTTCACCAGCCGAGACGAATTGCTCGATGTGCTGTACCGGCAGATCGCCGAGGAGTTCCTCGAGCCGATGACCGCGTTCGCGGTGGCCGATGATCCGGACCGCGATCGCGCGCTGTCCGAGGTGCTGGTCGACAAGGTGCTCGAGGATCCGCGCAAATCGCGCCTGTTCCTGGTCGAGCCGTATTCCTCGACCGGGCTGGGCCAGACCACCATCGCGGTCATGCCCGCCTTCACCCGCCTGATCCAGGATCACCTCTTCGCCCACATCGAGGATCCGGTGCGCCGGCGACTGGCGGCGGTCACCATGGCCAGCGGTAACGCGGGCATGTTCTCGGCCTGGCTGAACGGCACACTGCGCGCCTCGCGGGATCAGATCGTGGATCACCTGGTGCAGACGATCGCGGCGTACCGCTCGATGTATCGCTGAATCGCACCGATTTCGCGAGCATTCCCGCACGTCATCATCATGGTACGGACATACCACTTATGTGGTACGTTCCTACCATCAACGATGATAAGGGGAGGCCATGGCCAAGATCGGACGATTCAAGAACGACGCCGCGCCTCGCCGTCCCGTCATTGACCATCTTCGGGGAGGATTCGCTGGTCGCGAATCTCGAGGCGACGTCCGCGCGTATCGCCGAACACCTGCCGAGCGGGGAGCTCGCGACCTATCCGAATACCGCGCACGGCATCCTGTTCCAGATTCCGGAGCGGATAGCCGCTCGCACCATGGAATTCATCGCCCGGCACGATCGCGCACCCGCGACGCGCTAGCTCATACCGCTTCGCCGAAAAGCTCTGCGGCCATGGCCAGGGAGCTGTCGATCGTCGCGAAACCCCTGGGGAGCATGACGGTTTCGTAGGCGGCGACGGCTTCCCGTAGTGATTGGTGACCTTCGGTGGCCGAAAGCAGTTCGGTGGCAAGGGTTTCCGCATCGCGTAGTGCGGTGTTCGCGCCCACGCCGCCGGTCGGGGGCATGGTGTGGATGGCGTCGCCGAGCAGGGTCACCGGACCCGATTCCCAGGGTGGCACTCGTTCACCGGCGCGCAGGGCGATCGGGAAGAAGGAGTCGGGATCGGCGTGGGCGAACAGTGCGCGGAGAGTCGGATGCCAGTGGCCGGTGGCGGTATTCGCGAGTTTCCAGAGTTCGTGCGGGGCGAGGCGCTGGAGTTCGGTGTGCGGTACGCCGAGGTGTTCGGGGGTCGCGAGCAGGGTGATCATCAGGTAGTCGGCGGCATCCGAGGGGAGGTTGCGGAAGCGCAGGGGTGCGAAGCCAGCGCCGCAGCCGGTGCCGTCGGATACCCAGTTGAAGCCGTGTTCGAGCTCGGCGGGCAGCAGGACACGGGTGGTGTCGGTGAGGGTCATGCGGCCGTAGAGGCAGCGCACGCCGAGGTCGCGCACCGTGGCGTGCGGTAGGAGTTCGCGCCGCACGGCCGACCCGACGCCGTCCGCGCCGATCAGCAGATCGCCTTCGGCGGCAGCGCCTTCGGCGAAGTGGACCCGCACCTGTCCGGAGTCGGTGAGCTCGTAGCCGGTGAGGGTATGCCCGAAGTGGACGCGATCGCCGAGGCCGGTCAGCAGTGCGCGCCGGAAGGTGTTGCGGTCGACGTTGGTGATCAGCTCGTCGGTGATGCCCGGAAACTGTTGCCGCAGTGTCGGATCGAGCTGCTCGGTATACATCCCGAGCACGTCGTCGTTGGTTCCGCTGCTCGCGCGCACCAACTCGAACACCGCCGGTGGCAGGCAGGTGCGCAGCGCGGTGTTGCCGTCGGCGTCGATGTGGATGCGGAAGCCCTGATTGCGGATTCGAGGTGTCGGGTCCTGTTCGTAGACGGCCACTTCCAGACCGCCGTGGTGCAGCGCCTGGGCGAGGGCGAGCCCGCCGATGCCCGCGCCCGCGATGAGGATTTTCGGTGTTATCGACATGTGCGTGTCCTTGTTCGGCCGGGTTAGGACCACCCGGCGGGGTGATTCCAGGGTCCGATCCGGCGAGCGAATCTGTCAAGTGTTTGTTTGATTAATACACAGATCCGCTTGAATCAGCCAGGTGAATGTATGATCCGAGCGTGCCCGAACCGAAGCCCCGCAGGTCGCCCAAGCCGCAGGATCGTCAGCGCGATCCCGAACGCACCCGCGCGCTGATCCTGGACGCCGCCGCCGCGGAATTCGGCGCGCACGGGTACGCGGGTGCGCGCATTGCCGCCATTTCCGCGCGAGCCGGGGTGAACGTGCAGCTCATCTCGTACTATTTCGATGGCAAAGAAGGCCTCTACCAAGCTGTTTCAGAGCGATGGCAGCAGCGCCAGGCTGAACTGGTGCCGCCCGGCACTCCCCTGCCCGAGCAGTTGCGCACCTACGCCCTCGAGGCCCTGCACAATCCCGACGGCGCGCGGTTGCTGGCGTGGACCGGTCTGCAATACACCGCACCCGCCGACGATCCCGATCATGAACCGCGCGCTCGCATGCTCACCGAGAGCGTCGAGGAGTTGCGGGCCATGCAGCAGGCCGGACAGCTGCCCGCGGATCTGGATCCGGCCTACCTGCTGGTCATGCTCATGGGCGCGGCCATGGCCCCGACCACGCTGCCGCACATCATCGAGGGTGTGTGCGGGCAGGATCCGCGCTCGCCCGAATTCCTGACGCGCTTCGCTGATCAGATCGCTCTGCTCTCGCGCCACCTGGGTCTCGACGCACCGGATAACACGTAACGAACTACCGCACGGAACCCGTTGCACACCTGAGGAATTACTCCGAAGCCGTTGCTTCAGCACTATCTTAAGATATATCTTCAGCGGGTGGATCCGAGACGTTTGGCCGACTTCGCCGGTATCGGGCCCGGCAGTGGCCGGTTCTTCGGCACCGGTGAATTGCGGTTGGCGCTGCTGGCATTGATCGCCGAACAGCCGGGGCACGGATACGAGTTGATGTCCCGGTTGGAGAAGCGCTGCGGCGGCGCGTACCGGCCCAGTGCGGGCGCGGTGTATCCGACTTTGCAGCAGCTCGATGACGAAGGTTTGGCCACGCTCGAAATCGACAGTGGCCGTAAGGTTTTCCATATCAGCCCGGCCGGGCGAACCGAGGTCGATCAGCATCGCGAGGCGATCGCGCGCATCTGGGCGCGCGCGGATGAGCGCGGTGAATGGGGCCTGTTCGGTGATCCCGACGCCGCCGAGATCATCAAACCGGTACTGCGCCTGTTCAAGGCTGCGGTATCGGTGGTGGTGCACGCGCACGGTGATCCCGCCGTGGTCGATCAGGTGCGCGCGATTCTCACCGATACCACTCGTGAACTGCAGCATCTCAAGACCGACGTCAAACGTCGGCAGCATCGCCGGCGGCGCGGCCGGCATATCGATTGACCCTTTCGAATCGAAGGTATTGCCATGGCGCACAGTGACAATCAGGCGCGATCCGTCAGTGACGAACAATCGCGGTCGCCCGGTGCCGATCCGCGGCGCGCACCCGCTCCCCGCCGGTCGCGTGATCTGGGTGATCTGCTGCTGGACCGGTTCTTCAGCACCGGCCACATCCTGGAAACCGAACCGATCGCCGCCCGCATGATCCGGGTGCGCATCAGCGCACCCGCCCTGCGGAACACCCGATGCCTGCCCGGACAACATGTGCGGATCGCCATCGGTGATGCCGCGGGCGGGCTGCTGGCGCGGGTCGGTGATCTGCGCACGTACACGGTGTGGCAGTTCGACCCCGAGCGAGGTGAGTTCGATCTGTGCGTCATGGACCACGGCGACGGACCGGGCTCACGCTGGGGCCGCGCCGCCGCACCGGGCGCACAGGTCATGTTCCGCGGACCGGAGGGCTCGTTCGTCGTGAACGATGACGCGCCCTATCACCTGTTCGCGGGTGAGGAGACCGCCTCGGTCGCGTTCGGGGCCATGCTCGCCGCGGTACCGGACCATATTCCGGTCTACGGCGCGGTCGAAACGGCCACACCCGAGGATCGGCTGCCCTTACCGCGGGCCGCCGCGCTGGCCGCTCCGGTGCGCGGGGACGCCTCCGCCGCGCGGTCGCAGGTGTTGCTGGACGCGGTGCGCGAGCTCGAACTGCCCTCCACGCCGGGTGTCGCCTATCTCGCCGGTGAGGCCCGGACCATTCAGATGATCAGCAAACACCTTGTGCACGAGCGTGATTGGCCGCGACTCGCGATTCGCACCAAACCGTTCTGGACGCCGGGTAAGCGCGGTATGGACTAGCGCGCCCGGCTGGTTTGCTCGTCGCATTCACGCCACTGCGATCCATGTCACAAACCTCTTGAACTCGCTGATGGCCACCCCGCCGATCGGGGCGCGCCGTCAACGCTCGGGTTTGCTGGCTACCCCATCGGGTAGCCGCAGTGCGGGCGCGCCCTGATCTTTCGGGCTGCGCGACGCACGTACCCGATGAGAGAGGACCGGCATGACGAGCGGTGACCCGCACTCGGCACAGCAGACTCGGTCGGTGGCCGCCGCCGCCATGGGCAATGCCACCGAATGGTTCGACTACGGCGTGTACGCCGCGGCCGCCACGTACATCACCGCCGCGTTCTTCCCCGGGCATCTCGGTTCCCTGGGCACCATGCTCGGTTTCGCGGTGTCATTCCTGCTGCGCCCGCTCGGCGGCATGGTGTGGGGTCCGCTCGGGGATCGCATCGGGCGTAAAGCGGTGCTGGCGACCACGATTCTGCTGATGGCGGGTGCGACCGGCGCGATCGGCCTGCTGCCCAGCCATGCCACCGCCGGGGTGCTGGCCCCGATTCTGCTGATCCTGTTGCGGGTGGTGCAGGGCTTCTCCACCGGCGGCGAATACGGCGGTGCGGCAACCTATCTCGCCGAAACCTGCAGTGATCGCAAGCGCGGCTTCCTGGGCAGTTTCCTGGAGTTCGGCACCCTGGGCGGTTTCGTCGGCGGTTCGGCGGTGGTGCTGGCCTGTCAGCTGCTGCTGGGTTCGGACGCCATGTACGACTGGGGCTGGCGCATCCCGTTCCTGCTGGCGGTCCCGCTGGGCCTGATCGGCTGGTATCTGCGCTCGCGCCTGGACGAATCGCCGGTGTTCACCGAGATGCAGGACCAGGAGCAGCCCGCGGGTGGTTTGCGCGTACTGCTCACCGAGTACCGCCGCGAGCTGCTCACCCTGGCCGGGCTGGTGGTGGCGCTCAATATCGTCAACTACACGCTGCTGACCTATCAGCCCACGTATCTGCAGCACACCCTCGGTGTCGCCGAATCCACCACCACGGCGATGATGCTGATCGGCCAGTTGGTGATGATGCTGGCGCTGCCGTTCTTCGGCCGCCTGTCCGATCGGGTCGGCCGCCGTCCCATGTGGCGTTTCTCGTTGCTGGCGCTGGCCGCCCTGGCGGTGCCGATGTATTGGCTGATGGCGCGTGGAATCGTGTGGGCCGTGGTGGCTTTCATCGTGCTGGGCCTGCTCTATCTGCCGCAGCTGTCCACCATCACCGCCACCTTCCCCGCGATCTTCCCCACGCACGTGCGCTATGCCGGTTTCGCTCTGGGGTACAACGTGTCCACCGCTCTGTTCGGCGGCACCGCGCCGCTGGTGAACGAGGCGGTCATCGAATCCACCGGCTGGAACTACTTCCCGGCGTTCTACATGGTCGGCGCCTGTGCCATCGGCTTGGTGGCGTGGATGTTCCTGCGTGAGACCGTGGGCGCTTCGCTGCGCGGCACCGAGGTCCCGGTTACCGATGAGCTTCCCGTGCTCGTGAAGTAGCTACATCAACTCGACTTCGTCGAATCGGACGGTCAGGGAGTGGCGGCGCTCGCGCAGTACGCCGCCTTCGCGATGTGCGAGCCCTTCCCCGAATTCGATCCGCAGCTCCCCGCGCCGGTCGTACACCTCCCGCACCACGCCGCAGATCCCATGGAACGGGCCTTCCGGAAACCAGATGACATCCCCCGGCCCGAACTCTGTAATCCCCACGCCGACACAGTAATCCATCTGCGCGGTGGCGGTGCGGGTCAGAGTCCGCCGATGCCTTTGCCGAGCACGACCGCGCCCATCACCAGCAGCACGATCGCCATGACCGCGTGATTGTTGTCCTGCAACCACTTTCGGGCACTGTCGAGGCCGGGGCGCACGCGGTCGGCGGCGATGGCGTAGCCGAGCACCACCGAGGCCACGCTTGCCGAGGCGAGGACGGTGAAGACGATCAGGGCGGTGATCTTGCCGCCGGCGCTGATCGTGCTCGATCCGATCGCCACGCCCGCCGAGACGCACAGCAGCAGGTTCTTCGGATTCACCGCGGACAGCAGTACGCCCAAACCGGCTGCTCGGACCGTGGTGAGCCGGTCGAGGGCGTTCATCCAGTCCGGTGGGGTGGTGTCGGTGCGCTCATGCCACTGATTGGCGGCCAGCACCACCAGGCCGATCCCGAGCACGACCTTGATCCACGATCCGGTCGCCGAGGGCTCCCGACCATCGGTGATGCCCACCGCACCGGCGATCACGCAGATGAGGGCGGTTGCCACCACGACGCCGATCACCCAGCCCGCGAGGAAGCCCTTGCCCGCGCCGGAGGCGTTTCTGGACAGGATCATGAGGATGGCGGCCACGATCGGGATCGGCGATACCGCCACGCCGATGCCGAGCGGCAACAGGTCTCCGATAACTGCGCCCATCCATTCAAGCTATTTGCTGGCAACCATATTTCGAGCAGCGACACGGATAAGACCGACCGGCGAATCAACGACCGCGCCGGATGCGCTCGAGGTCCGGAGCAGCCCGGACCGCGCGGGGGCGGGCGAGCAGTTGCGCTCGTCACATGAGTTGCCCGCGACCCGCGCCGGGGTGTTTACTCGCTGACGCAAGGTGCCGTCGTTAGCTGAGGCTCCTCTGCGGATATAGGCCGGCGACCCCGAACGTCGAGAGACGCCCCGGGTCAGGACAGGTCTCCCCGGATTAAGGGGTGATCCCGACCGGCTCCCACACCCGATGTGGGTTACGCCGTGGAGTGCTGAAGGTCTTACGAGGGGTGGTTACCGTTTCCGGCCGTCCAATGCCGGATCCACTCCCTGGTGGCGCGTTCGCGTAGTGGGTGTGGAGGTGATCGTCATGCCCGATGGATCGGACAGAGTTCCGTTAGCCAATCGTTCACCAGGCGACACTTCTTTTCTCCGCCGCGGGCTGGTTTCCTGCCTGTAGCGTGCCTTGACGAGTGCGCCGACCTCTTAGTTGGAGGGCGTCATGACCACGTGGGAAATGTTGCTGCGGCTCGGCGCGGGTGTCGGGCTCGGCGCGGTGATCGGGTTCGAGCGCCAGTACCGGGCACGCATGGCCGGACTGCGCACGAACGCGCTCGTCGCGGCCGGGGCCACCCTGTTCGTGCTGTTGTCCGCGCACGGATTCAGCGGTAAGGACGCTGACCCGACTCGTGTTGCGGCACAGATCGTTTCGGGTATCGGCTTCCTGGGCGCGGGTGTCATCCTGCGCGACGGGTTCAATATCCGCGGACTCAATACCGCGGCCACGCTGTGGTGTGCGGCCGCGGTCGGCGCCTTGGCCGGTGCCGGGATGTACAGCACCGCCGCGGCGGGCACGGTGGCCGTGGTGGTGGTCAATACCGCGCTGCGGACCGCGGCGCGCGCGGTGGATCGCCCGGCCGAGGGTGTGGTGGAGGCGCTGTACGCGTTCACCGCCCGCACCGATGACGATCACGAGGCTGCTGTGCGTTCGCTGCTGGTGCAGTCGCTGGCCCGCACCGATTTCCGGCTGGTGTCGATCTCGAGCCACAACATCGAACCCAATCGGGTCGAGGTGCGCGCGGAGCTGACCGGGGATCGCCGCGATGATCGGCAGATGGAGTCCGCGGTGAGCCGGTTGAGCCTGGAGCCGTCGGTGACCAGCGTGGGCTGGCGCACGGTACCCCAGACCGAGGTGGAGGCGTGAGCACCACGTTCCCCACCCGGGGTGTGCTGGATCGCCCGCGCTCGCGCTGGGCCGATATCGCGGTGTTCGCGGGCGCGGCGATCCTGATCTGGCTGGCGGTGCGGGTCTCGGCGGGCATGGATGTGCCGTTCGACGATGCCAGCGCACCGTCGAGCATTTCCACCGATCCGGCCGAATTGCCGTATTACGCGGCGCGTTCGCTGCTGCGCATGTTCCTGGCGCTGGGGCTCTCGATCGCGTTCACCTTCGTCTTCGCCACCGCGGCCGCGCGACTGCCGCGCGCGGAGAAGGTGCTGCTGCCGCTGCTCGATATCCTGCAATCGGTGCCGATCCTGGGGTTCCTGTCGGTGACGGTGACCGGGTTCATCGCCCTGTTCCCGGGATCGTCGCTGGGGTTGGAGGCGGCCTCGATTTTCGCGATCTTCACCTCCCAGGCCTGGAATATGGCGTTCGCGTTCCATCATTCGCTGGTGTCGCAGCCGCGCGAACTCGATGAGGCCGCCCGGAATCTGAGATTGTCACGCTGGCAACGGTTTTGGCGACTCGATGTGCCCAGCGGCATGTTCCCGCTGGTGTGGAACGCGATGATGAGTTTCGGTGGCGGCTGGTTCTTCCTGACCGCGGCCGAGGCGATCAGCGTGAACAATCGCCAGTACGCACTGCCCGGCATCGGCTCCTATGTGGCCTCGGCCGCCGCCGAAAGCGATACGCCCCGAATCCTTTTGGCGATCGTGACGATGGTGGTCATGGTGATCGGGCTGAACATCGCGTTCTGGCGTCCGATCACGGTGTGGGCCGAGCGTTTCCGCAATGAGGAGACCGAGGCCGCGAACGCGCCGCGCAGTCTGGTGCTGGATCTATTGCGCCGCTCGCATATTCCGCCACTGCTGGGCAAGGTGTTCGGGCCGCTGGTGTATCCGCTGGACCGCATCATGCGGGTGTTCGGGCTGGCCGAACATCAACTGTATGTGCCCGAGAAGCGCCGTCGCGCAAACGATGTGCTGTTCACCGCGGTGGTCGCGGTCGCGCTCGCGGTGGGCTGTTTCTACATGCTGCGCTATATCGACACCACCGTCGGTTTCGGCGAGGTCGCGCACGCGGCGTACCTGGGTGTGATCACCCTGGGCCGGGTCATCGTGCTGTTGATCTTCGCGACCGCGATCTGGGTGCCGATCGGGGTGTGGATCGGGTTGAACCCCAAGGTGTCCCGGATCGCGCAGCCGATCGTGCAGGTGCTGGCGAGTTTTCCGGCGAACTTCCTGTTCCCGCTGGTGACCGCGGTCCTGGTGGCCACGGGTGCGAGCCTGCAGTGGGCGGGCATCCTGCTCATGGCCCTGGGCGCGCAGTGGTACATCCTGTTCAATGTGATCGCGGGCGCGGCGGCGGTCCCGAACGATCTGCGCGAGGCGGCGGCGAGCCTGCGACTGCCGCGAAAGCTGTGGTGGCGCAAGCTGATTCTGCCCGCCATCTTCCCCAGCTATGTCACCGGTGCGATCACCGCGGCGGGCGGGGCCTGGAATGCCTCGATCGTCGCCGAGATCGTCCCGTACGGGGACACCACCCTGGTGGCGACCGGTTTGGGCGCGTACATCGCCGAGGCCACCCGCGACGGTGACAGTCCCCGCATTCTGGTGGGCGTGCTCGTGATGAGCGCCTACGTGGTCGGGATCAACCGCCTGTTCTGGCGTCGCCTGTACGCCCTGGCCCAGCGCCGCTATTCGCTCTGACCGAAAGGAACTCTCATGACGACCGCAACCACCGGAGAGGTCCTGATCGACATCGACGATGTCGGCATGTCCTTCACCGGCGCCGCCGGGGAGCGCCTCAATGTGCTCGAACACGTGAATCTGCAGGTGCGCGACGGGGAGATCGTGGCGCTGCTGGGCCGTTCGGGCTCGGGCAAATCGACGCTGCTGCGCACGGTGGCGGGTCTGCTGGCCCCCACCAGCGGGCAGGTGCGCTATCGCGGTAAGCCGCTCACGGGCGCGAATCCCGGTGCGGCCCTGGTGTTCCAGTCGTTCGCGCTGATGCCGTGGCTGACCGTGCAGGACAATGTGGAGCTCGGTTTGGCCGCGCGCGGTATCGCCCCCGAACGCCGCCGCCAGCTCGCCCTGGACGCCATCGACCGGATCGGCCTCGATGGTTTCGAATCCGCCTATCCGAAGGAGCTGTCCGGCGGTATGCGCCAGCGCGTGGGTTTCGCGCGCGCCCTGGTGCTCGAACCGGATCTGCTGCTCATGGATGAACCGTTCTCGGCGCTGGATGTGCTGACCGCGGAGAATCTGCGCACCGAACTGGTGAACCTGTGGGCCACAGACGATTTCCCCACCCGCGCGGTCTGCATCGTCACCCACAATATCGAGGAGGCGGTGCAGCTGGCCGACCGTGTGGTGGTGCTGGGCGCGAATCCGGGTCACATCATCGCCGAGGTCACCGTGGAGTTGCCGCGCCCGCGTAATCGCCGCGCCCCCGGTTTCCTCGCCCTGGTCGATCAGATCTACGGTCTGCTCACCGGCCGCGATACCGAAATCGCCGCCACCGCAACCGATAACGGCACCCCTTTCGTCACTCCCCTGCCCGATGCCTCGGTCGGCGGTATCGCCGGTCTGCTGGAATTGGTCTACGCCCAGGACGGCCGCGCGGACCTGCCGGTGATCGCCGATGAACTCAATTTCGAACTCGATGATCTGCTACCCCTGGTCGATGCGGCGGCCCTGCTGGGTTTCCTGATCGCCGATTCCGGCGATGTCATCCTCACCAATGTCGGCGCGAACTTCACCACCGCCAATATCCAAACCAGCAAACATGTTTTCGCCACCCAGGCCCGCCGCCGCGCCCCCTTGGTCCGCACCATCTGCAGCGCCTTGGTCGGCAGCTCCGACGGCACCGCCCGCGCCGATTTCTTCACTGATCTACTGCGCCGCGGCTTCTCCGACGAGGACGCCCGCCGCCAACTCGAACTGGCCATCGACTGGGGCCGCTACGGCGAGTTGTACGACTACGACACCGATTCGGGCCGCATCACCGCCGACCCCACCGGCCTGGCCGCGACCTCCTGAAGCAGCCGGACACAACTTCGCCCCCGCCGAAACGATTCGGCGGGGGCGAGGTCTGTGTGCGAAATCCTCAGTGCGCGACGACGACCGGGGTTTCGGCGAGTTCCGGGTTCTTCGGTTTGGTGCGGGGTAGGAAGAACGCGGGGATGAGGGTGACGGCCAGCAGGACCAGGGCGACCACGAAGGTGTGGGCGAAGGCGGTGGCCGCTTCGTCGAAACCGGTGGACAAAGCGCCCGGGGGCAACTTTTCGGCGATCTCCGGGTTGGAGCGGGAGCCGATGGCGGCTCCGGCGAGGGGGCGGTTGTTGAGCAGGTTCGTCAAGACCACGGAAATGGTTGCGGTGCCGATGGATCCGGCGGTCTGGTTGACGATGTTCATCAGGGTGGAGCCGCGCGCCACCTGGGCGTGGGTGAGGGTTTGGATGGCGGCGGTCATGGTCGGCATCATGGTGCAGCCCATGCCCAGACCCATCACGAACAGTGCCCCGCACAGTGCCACGTAGGACGTATCCGCGCTGACCTGGGTCAGGAACGCCATGCCCAGCACCATGATCGAGATACCGGTGAGCACGATCTTGCCCGGGCCGATCTTGTCGACCAGGCGGCCCGCGACCGGCATGGTGAGCATCGCGCCCAAGCCCTGCGGTGCGATGAGCAGACCGGCCATCAGGGTCGATTCACCGCGCACCTGCTGCAGATAACTCGGCAGCAGCAGACCCGAACCGAAGAACGCCATGGCGAACAGGGTCATGGTGAGCACCGCGTAGCGCAGCGACGGGTTCTTGAACAGGCGCAGATCGATGAGCGGATGTTCGGTGTGCAGCGCCCGGTACACGAACGCCACCAGCAGGATCGCGCCGATGATCGCCGGGATCAGCACCTTGGCCGAGGCGACGGTGCCCTCCCCGGGAATCGAGGACACACCGAACAGGAACAGCGCCAAACCCGGTGAGGCCAGCAGCATTCCGATGAAATCGAAGGACTGCGAGGGTTCGGGCCGGTCCGCGGGGAACACGATGAACGCCAGCGCCAGCGCGATGATGCCGATGGGCAGGTTGATCAGGAAGATCCAGTGCCAGGAGAAGCTGTCGATGAGCCAGCCGCCCAGGATCGGGCCCATGATGGGGCCCAGCAGCATCGGCACGCCGAGCACGGCCATGACGCGGCCGATCCGCTGCGGTCCGGCGGCGTGGGTCATGATCGTCATACCCAGGGGCATGAGCATGCCGCCGCCCAGGCCCTGGATGACGCGGAAGGCGATGAGCGACTCGATATTCCAGGCCGTGCTGCACAGGATCGAGCCGAGTACGAAGAAGATCAGCGCCGCCATGTAGAGGCGCTTGGTGCCGAATCGGTCGGCGGCCCAACCGGTCAGCGGGATGACGGTGGCCAGCGCCAGGGTGTAGCCGGTCATCGTCCACGCCGCGATGGCGTAGGTGGTGTCGAAGGTCTGCTGGAATGTAGGGATGGCTACGGTCACGACTGTCACGTCGAGGATCGACATGATGGCGCCGAGCACGACGACGCCGGCGATTTTGAGGACGCCGGCGTCCAGTTTGTCGTCGGCCGTATTCGTGGCCGGTATATCCGGAGGGGTGGTCACCGCTTAAGCCTGCCAGCTCGGGGGCCGGGGAACCAGCATTTTCTCACCTCGACGCGCACGGGCATATTCTCGGCACCTTTCACGAGTGCGGAAGCGGCCGACGCGAACTCGGGCCGCGCTGCGGCATCGGAAATGATACCGATGGGTAGCAAAAATGTAGTTATCAATTTGGTCGCGAAATCCGACCGTGCGGTCCAACTATTGCCGGATTACGCAACTACCCTGGCAATTCACCGCGAATGCGAGGAGTTGCCCGAGATGTCCGACCCGGTGCTGGGACTGACCGGTACGCTGACCACGCCGATCCGGGGCGCACACAAACTCGGAGAGGTTCTGGTCGCCATCAGAGGGGGAACCGAGCTCTATATCGCGCGCGCCGACCAAGCACTCGACACCGGCACCCCCGTGCTGATCGTGGCGGTGCATCCGGGCCGGATCGTGGATGTGGTGCCGTGGATACCGCTCCCGGGCGACCATCGTGGGGAAATCTGAGACATCAGAAGTCTGAGACATCAAGGGAGGCAACAGTGCTCGGATACCATGTGCCCGATCCGGACGAGGCCATGCTGGTCAGCGGCGGGGGCACCAAGGACAATGCGCCGTTCCGCGTGGTCATCGGCCACGGCGCCTGGGTGATGCCGTTCTTCCGCAAGGTCAGCTATCTGTCGCTGGCCATGTACGAGGCCGAGATCCAGGAACGCTGTGTCACCAAACAGGCCATCCAACTCGATGTGCGCGCGGTTATCGCGTTCAAGGTCGCCAATGACACCGCCTCGATAGTCAATGCGGCACAACGGTTCCTGTCCGAACAGGAGCGTGAGATGTCGGTGCTGACCGGTCGCATCTTCTCCGGGCATCTGCGCTCGATCGTGGGCTCGATGACGGTCGAGGAGATCATTCGCGAACGCCAGAAACTGGCCGATGAGGTTTTAGTCGCCTCGAAGGTCGAGATGAGCAATATCGGACTGTGGGTGGATTCGCTGCAGATCCAGTCCATCGATGACGGCAACCTCGGCTACATCACCGCCCTGGCCGCCCCGCACAATGCCGCCATCCAGCGCGACGCCCAGATCGCGCAGGCCAGCGCCGCCCAGCTGGCCGCGCAGGCCGAACAGGAATCCCAGCGCCGCCAGGCCGAATACCAGCGCGAGACCGCACTGCTGCGCGCGCAGTATCAGCGCGATATCGACAAGGCCAATGCCGAAGCGGCACAGGCGGGTCCGCTCGCCCAGGCCACCGCGCTGCAGGAGGTGCTCACCGCGCAGGCCATCCAGGCGCGCAAACAGGCCGAGTTGCGCGAACAGCAGCTGCAGACCGAGGTCGTCAAACCCGCGCTCGCCGAGGCCGAACGGGTGCGCATCCTGGCCGTGGCCGAAGCCGATCGCACCCGCATCCAGGCCGAGGCCGCGGCGTCCAATAACCGCATCGCACTGGATCAGCTTCTGATAGAACAGCTTCCGGAGATCGTGAAGCAGGCCGCCGCGGGGTTGTCCAATGCCAATCTGACGGTGCTCAACGGTCCCGAGGGTGTGAGCGAGATCGTCAATGGCATGGTGGGACAGGGATTGACGGTGTTCAATTCGTTGCAAAAGGCACTTTCTTCCAACAATGATCGTGCCGCGGACTAGAGTTACCGCAGAGGGACGCGGCGTACGAGGAGCGGGTGTTTAGGTGTCCATCGGGAAATTGGTGTCGTTCGACAGCTCGCGGGGTTTCGGTTTCATCCGTCCGGAAGACGGTGGGCCGGACGTGTTCGTCCATGTCAACGACATCGGGCTGGATGAGGATGAGCTGCGACAGGGGCGGGTGTTCGAATTCGATGTGACCGAGGGGGATCGCGGGCCCAAGGCCATCAATCTGGCCCTGGTCGCCGGTGCGCCGCCGCCGGTGCGCGCGCATAAGGCCAAGGATCGCGCGCCGGGCGGGCAAATGAGCGCGGGCGAGCATCGCCGCCTGATCACCGAACTGCTCCTGGATGCGAGCCCGGCGCTCACGGCCGGGGAAATACTGACCATCCGGGACAGGCTGACCGCGTTCGCCGATCAGCATGGCTGGCTGGAAAACTGAGCAGTACCACAAAACCGACCAGTACGGCACTACGATCTTTCTGGGACGCGGACCGGTGAATTCTCACCGGTCACGTCGTCTACCTGGGTGTACCAACCCGAGGAGGTCGTGTGGAGCTGCCCGTCATGCCGCCCGTGAAACCGATGCTGGCCAAATCGGTCTCCGAACTTCCCCGCGAGCCGGGGCTGCGCTATGAACCCAAATGGGATGGATTCCGGTGCATCGTGTTTCGCGATGGGGACGAGATCGAACTCGGATCCCGCAATGATCGCCCGCTGACCCGGTATTTCCCCGAGCTGGTCGAGCTGTTCGCCAAATCGCTGCCGGACAAATGCGTGATCGACGGGGAGATCGTGGTCGTCACCGAGAACGGCCTGGACTTCGACACCCTGCAGCAGCGACTGCATCCGGCGGCCTCGCGGGTGAACAAGCTCGCGGTGGAGACACCGGCCAGTTTCGTCGGATTCGATCTGCTCGCGTTGGGTGATCGGGATCTGACCGGGGAACCGTTCGCCGAACGCCGCCGCCTGCTGGAAACGATCCTGGACAAGAACACCGGGGGCGCGTCCGACAGCGGTGTCACCCGCATTCACCTCACCCCGCTCAGCGATGATCCCGACGTGGCGCAGGACTGGTTCACCCGGTTCGAGGGCGCGGGCTTCGACGGGGTGATGGTCAAGGCCGCGGATCTGCCGTATCTGCAGGACAAGCGGGTGATGTTCAAGGTCAAACATGAGCGCACCGCGGACTGTGTGATCGCCGGATTCCGCTGGCACAAGGACGGTGAAGGCGTCGGATCGCTGCTGCTGGGCTTGTTCGACGCCGACGGCAACCTGCATCACGTCGGGGTGGCGAGCAGTTTCACCGCCAAACGACGCAAAGAACTGGTCGAGGAGCTCGCACCGCTGCGGGTCAACGCGCTGGAGAATCATCCGTGGCGCGAATGGGCCGATGCCGCCGCGCAGGCGCGCGCGGACGGGAAAATGCCGGGCGGAGTGAGTCGTTGGACCGGCGGTAAGGATCTGTCCTGGGAACCGCTGCGCACCGAACTGGTCGCCGAGGTCCGCTATGAGCATGTGATGGCGGGACGATTGCGCCACGGTGGTCGTCTGGTGCGCTTCCGCACCGACCGCACCCCCGAATCGTGCACGTACGCGCAGCTGGACGAGGTCGCGCCGGCCGAACTATCGGCCATTTTCGATGAGGCGAAAGGGACCGCGCGGTGAGCGATTCGGTCGAACTCGAGGTCGACGGGCGCACCGTCACCCTCTCCAATCCGGACAAGATCTACTTCAACAAGCGCGGGGAAACCAAACTCGATCTGGCCAACTACTACCTGTCGGTGGCCGGGCCGATCATGAACACCATCGGCAACCGGCCCGTGCTGCTCGAACGCTATCCCGATGGGGCCTCGGGCAAATCCTGGTTCCAGAAACGCGTCCCCAAATCGGTGCCGGACTGGTTGCAGACCACCGTGGTCACCACCCCCAACGGCACTACCAGCGATGCCCTGGTCGCCGCCGATATGGCGCACATCCTGTGGGCGGTCAACCTGGGCTGCTTGGGTTTTCACGTCTGGCCCACGCACGCGGGCGCCGAACTCGAGGCCGCCACCCCGCAGGTCGAGGACGCCAACGGGGATCTGCTGCCCCCGACCGGCATCACCGACGAACTGCGCATCGACCTCGATCCCTCCCCCGGTATCGGATTCGATGATCTGCGCGAAGCCGCAAGGCGCACAAGGGATCTGTGCACCGAACTCGGGATCGACGTGCGCGTGAAAACCTCCGGCTCGCGCGGCCTGCACCTGTACGCGCTGCTGGAACCGCGCTGGGACGGCTACCAGGTCCGCGCCGCGGCGGTGGCATTGGCACGTGAACTCGAACGCCGCCACCCCGACACCATCACCGCGGCCTGGTGGAAAGAGGAACGCGGCTCCCGCGTCTTCGTCGACTTCAACCAGAACGCCCCGCACAAAACAGTTTTCGGCGCGTGGTGCGTACGCCCCAAGGTCGGCGCACAGGTCTCCGCCCCCATCGACTGGCAGGTGCTGGACACGGTCACCAACGACCAGATGACCATCGCGACGGTCCCGGCGTGGGTGGCCGAACACGGCGACGCGTGGGCCGATCGCATCCCGCAATCGCTGACTCCCCTGCTGGAGATGTCGGAAAAAGACCTCGCCTCGGGATTGCTGGATGCCCCGTGGCCGCCGCAATATCCGAAAATGCCGAACGAACCCCCGCGCGTGCAACCCTCGCGCGCACGTAAGGAGAACGATCCGGATGAGGGTTGAGCACGACCCGGCATGATCGGTGCGCGCGGCCACCCACAGGGGTGATGATGGCAGGGTGGGAAGCGAACGGATCCAGGTGCGCTGCGTTTTGGTGTTCGGAGACGCCGATTCCGCGGTCGCCTACCTCGAAACACCCTGGCATCCGGCGCGATCGCCAATGTCGTGGGCGGCGAAGGAGATAGCGACCCAGGCCGGACTGCCCGCCAATGAGCTGCCCGGCCGCGAATTCTGGGCCTTCGCCGAACGACAACCCGACGGCACCACCCGACTGTCGGGATTCCAGCTGGTCTTCGATCCGCGCCTCTAGCCGAGCGCGGCTCGTCCCCGCACCGTGAGGATTTGTTCCAGCCGCGGAATTGCCGATTGTCGGGGCGGGTCACTGTGATCGGGCGCGCGGAGCACCATCCTCGGTCTGACACGACGGCAATCGCGCGCGGTGGCGGGTCGATGCGTGACGACGCTGTCGGGGTCGCGTGCAAGTGGGGTGCCAGCCGGCGCAAGAGGACAGTAAGCACAGCGGCCCACGATGGGTTCGAGGTCGATTCGCGGTGGGCGATCGTTCAGCTGCCGCGCCGATCGGTCGCATCGAAGTCGCACTTACATTTCAGGAGCGCCCATGGCTAGCATTCGAGCCGAACTGTTGACCGTTGTCGTGCGCGCGCTGCGTGTGCGGCGCAAATATGATGGGCCGCAACGGATTCGGGCGACCATCGCTGCGGATCGGACGAAGGGTCCGGCGGTGCCGTCGGCGAAGATTCGGGGGCGGGTCTCGGTGCGGGAGATGGATTTTCGCGGGCGCAAGGTCTTCGTGTTGAGTCCGCGCGCGGCGGCTTCGGGTCCGGCCGCGATCTATCTGCACGGGGGTGGATGGGTGGAGCCGATCGCGGATCCGCATTGGGAGTTGATCGAGGCGTTGGCGCGGCGGCTGGATCGGCCGATCGTGGTGCCGATGTATCCGCTGGCTCCCGAATGCACCGCCGATGAGGTTTTCGCCTGGCTGCTGCCGTTCTACGCCGATATCGCCGGAGGGGACGCGCCGGTGCTGCTGGGTGATTCGGCGGGCGCGAATCTTGCGCTGTCACTGACAATTCAGGCCATTGCCGACGGATTGACGAAGCCCTCGGCTCTGGTGCTGGTCTCACCGTGCCTGGATGCCACGCTCAGTGATCCGCGGCTGGCCGAGATCGAACCCCGCGATCCGATTCTGCCGGTGCACGGGGTTGCCGAGCTCGCGCAAATGTACGCCGGGGAGCGGGAGCTCTCCGATCCGCTGATCAGTCCGCTGTTCGCGGATTTGACCGGGGTGCCGCCGATCGCGCTGTTCACCGGCACCCGCGATATCCTCAATGTCGACGCGCACCGATTCCGTTCCCGCGCAGCCGAATTCGGTGTCGAACTGGAGTGGCACGAATATCCCGGCATGCTGCACGCCTGGCCGTTGTTCCCGATCCCGGAGGCCGGGCGCGCGATCGGTGAGATGGTCGACTTCCTCACCGGCGCACTCGTGCGCTGAGCACACCATCGCCGATACGAACCTCGCAGCGCCGCACGGCGTCTCACCGTGCGGCGCATCCCGAGGCGGTTGCGGTCAGACGCGTGCGGTCAGTACCGGTGCGAGGGCGCGCAGGTCGCGCACGTAATCCTCGCCGAGTACCTGCAGCGCTACGTGATCCGCGCCCGCGCGCAGATGTTCGGTGGCGGCGTCGGCGATCTGCTCGGCGGTGCCGTGCAGGACCAGCGCGTCGACGAGGCGGTCGCTGCCGGGCGGGGTGAGGTCGGCGTCGTGGAAACCGGAGCGGCGCAGGTTGTTCACGTAATTGCTCAGTGACAGGTAGAAGCTGGTGGAGTTGCGGCCGAGTTCGCGCGCCCGGTCGATGTCGGTGTCGAGAATGACCTTGTGTTCGGGCGCGATGAGGGTGTCCGGGCCGAGCAGCTTCCGCAGGGATGCGGTGTGCGCGGGGGTGGACAGGTACGGCAGCGCTCCGGCGGTACGGTCGCGCGCGAGTTCGGCGACCTTGGGGCCGAGCGCGGCGAGCGCACGCCGCCCCTTGGGTACCCCGGCGGCGTCGAGTTCGTCGAGGTACTGCACCAGCGCGTCATAGGGTTTGGTGTATTCGCCGGTATGTTCGCGATGTCCGGCCCCGATTCCGAGCAGGAATCGCCCCGGGAACCGGGCGTCGAGGCGATGGAAGGTTTCGGCGGCCTGTTTCGCCGGGGACGCCCACACATTCACGATGCTGGTACCGAGGGTGATCGCGTCCGATCCGGCCAGCAACGCCTCGTATCCGTCCCAGTCCGCGGGCGGCGAACTGCCCAGCCAGACCGCGCCGTAACCGAGTTCCTCCAGCTCACGTACCTGTTCGGGGGTCACCATCGAATATGGCCGCCACACACCGAACTTCCCGAGTTGATCATTCGCCATACCTGCGGGCAACAGCCTCGAGTCGGATCGCATTCCCCGGCCCAGCCCCGACTATTGCCGTCATGTTTCCGAACGGAAGCGTCCCTAGAGTGAGCCGGGATCGATATCAGCAGTTCCACGAGTTCGGCAATCGAGAGGGTACGACATGTCCTTCAGTTCTTTGTCGCGTGTTCTGATCTGTGGTTTCGCCGGTGCCGCAGCACTTTTCGCGTTCACTCCGGCCGCACAGGCCGACCCGCCCGAGTGGGAGGTCGCCAAGAGTTGCTCCGGGGTGTACCTGACCACCGACGGCGCGGCCGAGGTGCAGTCCTGCGTCTACCAGTACGAGGGTGTGCTCAAGGCGTACGGCAGCCTGACCTCCAAGACCGGCGGTTCGACGATCGACGAGTGCACGATGGTCGTGAAGATCATCGACAAGGACGCGTACCGCACGCAGTCGAACGAGGAGGTCGCGGTCAGCAGGGATATGCCGTGTTTCAACGGCAGCTATCCCTCGCCGCCGCTGGCGACGAACACCGCGGCGGTGGTCGCGGGTCACCACTACGTCAGCTACACCGAGATCACCCATAACGGCCAGGGCGTGGCACGCATCTACAGTCCGGAACTGATCCCGTAAAAACCGATACGCGGCTAGTTGACGGTGTCGAAGCTGGCACGGGCGGCGAACACCTCGTCCATGTTGGCTTCGGCCCATTCCTTGAGCATGGCCAGGATCGGCAGCAGACTGACCCCGAGCGGGGTGAGTGAATAGTCCACGCGCACCGGAACCTGCGGGGTCACCTGCCGGTTGAGCAGGCCGTCGCGTTCGAGGGTGCGCAGGGTTTGGGTGAGCATCTTATTGCTGATGCCCGCGACGATCGCGGCGATCTCCCCGTAGCGGCGGGGTCCGTCGGACAGGCTCGCCAGCAGCAGGCCGGTCCATTTATCGCTGAGGGTGTCCAGGAGTTTATTGGTGGGACAGGCGGCGATGAACGCGTTGTACGCGGTTTTGCGTTCTTCGCGCTGCTGGGCGACGGTGCGGGTGGGCATCGGAACTCCTCGGTGGGCTAGGCACTTCCCGGTGCCTTCTTCTCACGGGTTGGGGCCGGATCTACGTTGGTGTTACGCCCCGCCGGTCACGATCCGGCGGATCGCGTTCCACCGGTGGATAGTCCAACCCTTCTCATACTCAGGAGCATTCCGATGCGTGCTGTGGCATTCCGCGAATTCGGCGGGCCGGATGTGGTGAACATTCTCGACCTGCCCGAACCCAAACCTCAGGCGGGGCAGGTGCTGGTGAAAGTTGTTGCCGCACCGGTGAATCCGATCGATACAGCATCGCGGGCCGGATATCTGGCCGCGATCCTGCCCGCGCGGGGGGTGTATGTGCCGGGGATCGAGTTCTCCGGTGCGGTGGCCGCGCTGGGTGCGGGGGTCACCGGATTCGAGGTGGGGCAGGCAGTGATCGGGTTGCTGCCGTGGCTGACCGATCCGGTCGGCGCGGCGGCCGAATACGTCGTGATCGCGGTGAATGCGCTGGCGGCCGCGCCGAGTTCGGCCGATCCGATCGCGGCGTCCACGTTGCCACTGAACGGGATCACCGCGGATCTGGCGGTCGCGGCGGCCGATGTGTCGGCGGGGCAGACCGTCCTGGTCACCGGTGCGGCCGGTGGTGTGGGCGGTTATGTGACCCAGTTGGCGGCCGCACGTGGTGCCCGCGTGATCGCAGTGGCGGGTGCGGGCGATGCCGAACTCGTACGTTCTTTGGGCGCAAAGGATTTCGTGGATCGGGAACGAGCGACGGTCGAGTCGCTGCGTGCGCTGGAGGCCGATGCGATCATCGATGCCGCGGTGCGCGGACCGGAATTGGTCGGCGCGCTGCGCGATGGCGGCCGGTTCGTGGCGCTATTGCCCACCGGCGCACCCGATTCCGAACGCGGCATCACGGTGCACACCGTGCAGCAGGCTCCGGACGGTGCGCGGCTGGCAGCGCTCGCGGCCCTGGTGGACGCTGGAGCCTTGACGCTGCGGGTGGCCGAGACCTTCCCACTCGAACAGGCTGCCGCCGCGCACGCCCGCTTCGAGAAGGGCGGGGTGCGCGGTCGGCTGGTGTTGCTGCCCTAGGCCGGCGCGGCGGCTCGTGCGGGACGCGACTCCCGCACGACCGCACGCATTTTCGCCAGCGACACGATGTGCAGGGTCAGCATGATCGGGACGATGACCGTCGGGATCAATACCAGCGGCAGCAGACCGTTGGCGGCGGTCGTCGGCGTCACGGTGATGATGCGGGTGGGACCCGGGGCGGCCAGGAAACCCAGCGTCATCGCGATGACCAGATCCATCAGTCCCAGGATGTTGAACCAGAGCAGTGCGCGCCGCCCAACCGCGCCGCGCCGCAGCATGCGCGTCAGGACGATCGCTTCGAGGCCGATGCCCAGATCACCTATGCCGGCGGGAAGCGCGAAGATCGCCGGGAGCGAGCCCAGCGCGAACGCGGTCAGGAAAACGGTGCCGCCGGTGACGCGCAGAATATGCGGCGCGATCGGTCTCCAGGGTGCGGCCGGATCGGTGAGGATGCGGGTGATCGCGGGAATTCTGGTGCAGCCCACCGCGATCGCGGTGGCGGCCAGGGCGGCGACGCCGAGCAACGGGTTGGGAGTGTCCGGGGTCAACCGGTACGCGCCCGCGTTCGCGAGCAGCGTGCTCACCAGAGCCCATGCGGCCCAACCGAATCCGGCGGCGACGCCGAGCCGCAGGTTCCCGGCGCGCCGGGAACCCTCGAACAGCAGCAGCGCCAGGCCCAGAACGCCCGCGATCACGATCAGCCATACGACAGTTGGGAAGGGGTACATGCCGCCCTCGTTTCCTACGAGATATTTCGAACAGCGAATCTGTTTCCGAACTCTGTGTTCGATTATGCTCGAGGGGCTCCGGTGCAGGTCAACAACCAAATCCGGGCATCTGTACGGTTCCGGACACCTCGCGCGAATTGTCCGGAAACAGCGAGGAGGCGGCTATGGGCGACCAGGACCGGCGAGTGCGGCGCACCCGCAGAACACTGCACGAGGCGTTCCTGTCACTGGTGCTCGAACAGGGGTATGAGCAGACCACCGTGCAGGACATTCTCGATCGCGCCGATATCGGCCGCTCCACCTTCTACGCGCACTACCGCGATAAGGAAGCACTGCTGACAACGACTTTCGACGATATGCGCGCACAACTCGATACCGAATTCGATCGGATGATTTCCGCGCATCGGCCGATCGAGGTGGACCGGCCCGCCGCGCTGATCTTCGAACACGCGCACCGCAATCAGCGCGTGTACCGGGCCATGTGCGGGCGTCCCGGCGGCAACCTCGTCCATCGGCATCTGCATCAGGTGATCGTGGAGGTGTTGCGGGATCGTCTGCCGCCGAACGTATTCGGAGACGGGCCGTCCAATGAGGTGATCGCCCAGTTCTATGCCGCGGCCACGGTCGGTGTGCTGGCGTGGTGGATCGATGACGATTTCCGGGCCGACCCGGCGCGCTTGGCCGCGGATTTCCGGCTGCTGGCGACCCGGGGCACCGGCGCGCTGACCTAGCGCCCGCCGAATCTCCGGCGCGAGTTATCGGATGTCCGCGATTCCTTTGCGCCGCGGCTCGGGTCTACCTGACAGGAGCGGTTACCGAACCGTTCTCGATCATGACCTCGAGCAGGAATGGGACCGATGATGACTATCCCCGTGACGATGCGCGCGCTGGAACAGACCTCCGGCGACGGCCCGCAGGATATGCGCCTGATCACCGATGCGCCGGTTCCGTCCCCGGGTCCGGGCGAGGTGTTGATCCGGGTGGAGGCGGCCGGGGTCAATTTCGCCGATATCTCACGGGCGCACGGGACCTTCGGAAATGGTCCGCGGCCACCGTATATCGCGGGTTTCGAAGCTGCCGGACAGATCGTCGCGGTGGGTGCGCAGGTGAGCGGGCATCAACCGGGAACCCGGGTGGCCGGTATCGGGGACAGCGTGTTCGCCGAGTACGCGGTGCTGCGCGCGGCCGCGATGATTCCGGTGCCACCGGGGTGGACGTCGGCGCAGGCACTGGGGGTGATGGTGAACTGGCCGACCGCGCTGGCCGCGTTGAAACAGCTGGGTGCGCTCACCGTCGGGCAGACCGTGGTGATTCCGGCGGCGGCGGGCGCGACCGGTCAGGCCGCGGTGCGCATCGCCAAACACTATGGGGCCACGGTCATCGCCACCGCCGCGCCCGGTAAGCACGACACCGTGCGGGCACTGGGCGCGGACCACGTCCTGGATTCGCTCGGCGGCGATCTCACCGCGCAGGTATTGCGCCTGACCGACGGTGTGGGCGCTGATCTGGTGCTCGAATGCGCGGGCGGGGCCGGTTTCGACGCCAGTCTGGCCGCCGTCAAACGCGTGACCGGCCGGGTCGTGGTCTACGGGGTGGCGGGCGGAGAAGCCGCGCTCACCAATTGGGATCTGGTGTATCGGCACCAGATTCACCTCATCGGCCTCAATATCGGGGTGCTGGCGCAGACCGCGCCCGATATCTTCGGCGCGGTGCTGACCGAACTGTTCGGCCTCATCGCCGCGGGCGTGCTCGTGCCCGCCGAACCGACCACCTACGATCTGGCCGATGGGCCGAAAGCGCTCGCGGAGTTGGAAACCCGGGCCACCGTCGGCAAACTCGCACTGCTGCCCTGAGCATCGGCATTCCCATGCGGACCGGTGAGCCTAGGCTCACGCTATGACCTCGCGGGGGCGCACCGCACCGGATCGAGACACGTTCGCCGCCGAGACCGCGAGGTTTCGGCGCGAATTGCTCGCGCACTGCTACCGCATGGTCGGCTCTGCACACGATGCCGAGGATCTGGTGCAGGAAACCTATCTGCGGGCGTGGCGACACTACGACGGGTTCGACGGTCGCGCCTCGATCCGCACCTGGCTGTACACGATCGCCACCAATGTCTGCTTGAGCGCGGTGCGCCCGCGACCGATCCGGGTCCTGCCCTCGGGACTGGGCGGTCCCTGCGAGGACCCGGACCGGATACCGACTCCCGTTGCACCCGGCGAGGTTTCATGGCTGGAACCGCTGCCGGACCGCTGGCTCACCCCGGATGTCGATGATCCGGCGGCCGTGGTGATCGCGCGCGAGTCGGTGCGTTTGGCGCTCATCGCGAGTTTGCAGCGACTGCCCGCACGCCAGCGCGCGATCCTGCTGCTGCGCGAGGTGCTGGCGTTCTCCGCGAGCGATACCGCCGACATCCTCGATACCACCGTCGCGGCGGTCAAGAGTGGTCTGCAACGTGCCCGCGCGAAACTCGACGAAGCCCCGCCCGAACCCGCGGGTCTGCTCGAACCTGCCGATGAGCGTGCCCGCGCACTCCTCGACGGCTATATCGCGGCCTTCGAGCACGCCGATGCCGCACTGCTGGAACAGGTGTTGCGCGCCGACGCCACCCTGGAAGCGACACCCTTCCGCGAATGGCGGGCCGGACGCACCCTGTGCATCCAACTCCTCGCCGCGTTCGTATTCGGCGCACCGGGTCAATGGCGACTGCTCCCCACCACCGCCAATGGCCAGCCCGCCGCCGCGGTCTACCGTCGGCACTCCGGCGGTGAATTGCGCGCCAACGGCATCGTGGTGCTCGCGGCAACCGACACCGGTGTTGCCCGCGTGATCGCCTTCGAAAATCCCGCGCTGGTGCCGATATTCGGTTTCCCGCAGGTGCTCACCGACTGACCGGCATCGGGGAGATCGGTCCCGGTGAGCCGTCGAGACATCGACTTCGCACCGGGACCGAAATCAGATCTCGCCGTTGACCTTCGGGAACGATTGGGTGATCAGCGTGGTGAGGGTGTCGGCCAGCAGGTCGTGCACCTGCGGGCGATCCAGGGTGCCGCGTACGATCCACTCGCGGCCCGCCGCCTTGACCAGTCCGCCGTAACAGCGCACCAGGGCACGCAATTCGGCACTGTGCAGCGAATCGCTCAGGCCCACCATCTGTACGACGCGTTCGGCCGCGGCGTTATCGGCCTCGTCCAGAATGCGCTGTACGTCCGGATCGTCGCCGATGCCTTCGAGTCCGGTGACCTTGACCCATGTGGTGCCGTGTTCACCGATGGTGTCCAGCAGCCATGCCACGCTCGCCTCCACCCGCTCCCGGATGGTGCCCTCTGGGGCGACCATGTAATCCGGACGCGGCAGCGTCACCATGCGGCGCACGACCGCCAGATACAGATCGCGCTTATTGCCGAAGTAGTGATTGATCAGCCCGCGCGCCACCCCGGCGCGCTGGGCCAATTCCGCTGTCGAGACAGCCGCGTACGGACGTTCGCCGAACATGTCGATGGCGCAGGACAGGATCTGCGCGCGGCGCTCGTCGGGCTCCAGTCGGCGCCGCCGGGACGTGGTGTCCTCGGCGGGTACCGGCCTGGAGTCGGTGTTACCGCCGGTCTTCGACGGTGCTGGGGTACTAGAGTGAGCGGGCAATGAGGTCCTTCATCACCTCGTTGGCGCCCGCGAGGATCCGCAGGATCCGGGCGCCGGTGTACAGCTGGGCAATCGGATATTCGGTCATGTAGCCATAGCCGCCGAAGAACTGCAGGCAGCGATCCACCACATTACCGAGTTGGTCGGTCAACCAGTACTTCGACATGGCAGCGGTGGGAATGTCCAACTCCCCGCGCAGGTGTTTGGCGATGCAGTCATCGAGGAACACCCGGCCCACCCTGGCGATGGTGGCGCATTCGGCGAGCTCGAATTTGGTGTTCTGCATGGCGAACAGCGGTTTGCCGAAAGCCTCACGGCCCTTGGTGTATTCGACGGTCAGCTCGACCGCCTTCTCCGTCATGGCCACCGCCAGAATCGCGGTGACCAGGCGTTCCTGGGCCAGCATCTGCATCATCTGATAGAAGCCCTGGCCCTCGGCCTGCCCCAGCAGATTCGAGGCCGGCACGCGCAGGCCGTCGAAGAACAGCTCGGCGGTGTCCTGACCCTTGCCGCCGATCTTGGACAGAATGCGCCCGCGGGTGAAGCCCGGGGTGTCGTCCCCGACCTCGGCGAAGATCAGCGAGACGCCCGCCGCGCCCTGGGTGGGATCGGTTTTCACCGCCAGGATGATGCCGTCGCACAGCCAGCCGTTGGAGATGAAGATCTTGGACCCGGTGATGATGTACTCATCGCCCTCGCGCACCGCGCGGGTCTTGATGTTCTGCAGATCCGAACCGGTGCCGGGTTCGGTCATACCGATGGACAGCAGCATCTCACCGCTGGCGGCCTTGGGCAGCACCCGCCGTTTGAGCTCTTCGGAGCCGAACTGATGGATGTAGGGGGCGATGATCGAGGAGTGCACCGACATGCCCAGAGCGCCGTCGCCCAGATGCGCCTGCGCCTCGATGATGGCGGCCTCGTGCGCGAATGTGCCGCCGCCGCCACCGTATTCGGCCGGGATCGCCGCGCACAGCAGGCCGAGTTCACCGGCCCGGTTGTATAGGGCGCGGTCGGGATGGCCCTGTTCGATGAACTTCTCCTCGTGCGGGATCACCTCCTTCTCGAAGAAGGTGCTCGCCAGTCCTCGTACCGCTTCGACCTCGTCGTCGCTCCATGCGGGGCGTGCCATCGTCGTTCCTTCGCTTGTCCTGCGCGCACTCACGCGCGCCTCGAGACCAAGGGTGCACGGCTATTGGCAAAGTGTCAACAATGTGTCAGGAGTCGGCCGAACGCGCCTGATTGACCGCGGCGAAAGTCGCGAAAATCGGCGTGTCCGGATCAGCGGCGATGCCCTGGCGACGGAGGAAACCATCGATCAGACCCCACACCAATTCCGTCGCCTGATCGATGAATTCGGCCGTCTGCTCCGGGGTCGGGCGATCCGAATCCGAGAGCCACAGATCGGTGATCGCCACCACCGCACCCACCAGCGCGCGCGAAAGGTATTCCAGCCCGGAGGTTTCCAGCGGCACCGCCTCGGCCACCGAACGCGCCATCTTGGTCAGCTTGCCCGCGGCCTCGCGGCCCAGATCCAGTTGCAGCACACCCGAACCCGACTGCTGCGCGGGCGACTGGCCCAGGAAACGAAAAACGTTGGGATGCTCCAGAATTCCATTCGCGTAATCGGTGAACACCCGCCGCAGCGCCGCACGCGGGGGCGCGAGCATGAGCGTCATATCCGAACCCGTGGCCGAAAACGCGCGCCGCGTCATGCGATCCGCGATCTCGGTGAACAGATCACCCTTATCCGCGAACTGCCGGTACAACCGCGGTTTGGTGATCCCGGCCTCGCGGGCGATGTCATCCATGCTGGGACGCGGACCGTCACGATCGATCACCCGCACCGCCGCATCCACGATGTCGTCACGGGTCACCTGCAGCGGGGTAGATCCGGCGCTGATTCGAGCCACGCGGGCAGTGTACACGTACCAGCGGTACGGGGTTTGACGCAGCGATTCTCGCCGTTACTCCCGCTTATTACCGGGTAGTCAAGTGATCGAAGCCACAACCCAGGTCAGCCCACCGGCATTGCTTTCACCCAGAACGTACTGCCAGTATCGAATCCCGTACCGGCAGTACGATCGACCCGGAAAGACACCCGATGTCCCACGCAGCACGCCAACTCGCCGACACCCTGCGCGCACCCCTGCCCGCGGACTTCGACCGGCTCCCCGAGACCGACCTCACCGAACTCGACCGACTCCTGCGCGCCGCCCTCACCCGCCGCGGCGACAACCTCGACGCCGCCATCGCCAGCTCGCTCGACTTCGTCCCGCGCCTCATGCGCCCCGCCGTCAAGAAAGCACTGGGACTATGAGCGAACACCTCGTCGCCGTCGCCGAAACCACCAAACTCGCGCGCCTGCTCGGCATCACCGACCCCACCGAACTCGACTTCCTCGTCGACCTGCCACCCGCCGCCATCCGCGAATTCCGCGAACGCGCCACCGACCTGCTCTTCGACCGCGACACCAAACGCCTCAAAGGCGTCGCCGCCGGAGCCAAACTCGTCCCCGTCACCATCAGCGCCAAAGTCGCCGAACGCGCCTTCGGACCCACCCTCTGCGCCGCCGTCGCCAGCGCCGTCGAACCCCACCGCGCCATCGACATCGCCAAATCCCTGCCCGCCCCCTTCCTCGCCGACTGCGCCGTCCAACTCGACCCCCGCCGCACCGCCGCCATCATCGCCGCCGTCCCCGCCAAACTCGTCGTCGACGTCGCCCGCGAACTCCTCGCACACGGCGACCACATCACCATGGGCCGCTTCGTCCACGTCGTCCCCGAACCCGCACTGCGCGCCGCCGCACCCGTCATGAGCGACACCGACCTACTGCGCATCGGCTTCCTACTCGAAGACAAAACCGCCATCGACAACGTCCTGCACATCGTCACCGACCGCGTCCCCGGCGTAATCCGCGCCGCCGCAGCACAATCCATGTGGGCCGAAGGCATCGACCTACTCGACTCCATCGCACCGCACAACCGCGCCTGGATCGGCAACATCACCGCCGGCCTCGGCGACGACGTCCTCGACGCCCTCATCAACGCCGTCTACGAACTCGACGCCTGGACCACCCTGCTGCCCATCACCAGCGCGATGAACCACGACAGCCTGCGACTGTTCGCCGAACGCCCCGCCGTCCACGCCGAACCCATCCTCGCCACCATCATGGACACCGCCCTCGACGGCGGCCAATGGCTCAACCTGCTCCCCCTCGCAGCACATCTGCCCAGCGCGCAAATCGAATTCATCGCCGCCCGCGTCGCCGCCGAAACCGACACCCGCCTCGGCGAACTCGTCCGCGAAGCCGACACCGCCGGACTCTGGGACGCCCTCATCCCCATCGCCCTGGCCATGACCGACGACAACCGCCGCCGCATGGCAGCACTACCCGTCATGTCCGAACCCGACGTCCTGCGCGCCGTCATCACCAGCACCGCCGAACACGACCTCTGGGCACAAGCCCTCCCACTGGTCGACGCACTCCCCGACACCGTCAAACCCATCCTCGCCACCTGCATCGGCGACCTGGACCGCGAACAACTGCTCGCCGCCGTACTCACCGCCTCGCGCGGCGACAACATCCACACCCTCGTCGATATCGCCCTCGCCCAAGACCAGCAGGGCCGCGCCCGCATCCTGGAAATCATCGACGGCATGAACGACCTCGAAGAATTCCTCGCCGCCCTCACCACCGAAACACCCGATATCGTCTGGCACGCACTCATCGAAGTCCGCGCCGAAATCCCCGCCGGACTCCTGACCCAGCTCGCCGAACGCGCCCGCGAACTCGGCCGCGACAACGACGCCGCCGAACTCGAACCCCTCGGCGCCACAACCGAATAGCCACACCCCACCCGCACCCCGCCGCGACACCGCGGCGGGGCACCGGCGTATCCCACTGTGCCGCGCGCCATATCCGCACGTGGCCGTGGCGAACCCACCCCGCCACCGATGCGACAATGGACGACGCCCACCCGCCCACCGCACGAAGGCAGCAACTCCCACCGATGGCCACCAACACCGCACCAGCGCACGACACCGAGACCACGGCCATCGACGCCGACGAACTCGCGATCTGCCTGCGGGTCCTCGAACAGGCAGCACAGCTGGACAAAGAGCACCCGGACTCGGTCACCGTGCAGCGGGCCGTCGGCCACATGTTCAAAAAACTCAAGCAGCGCCGGCGCATCGAAGCCCGCGACACCATCTCCGAAGCCGATAAAGCCGTCATCGCGGCCACCGCCACCGGCTCACCCAATCGCATCGACGACGAAACCGCGGGCATCCCCATCAGCTCCAGCACCACCGGCGTCGCCACCGCGGGCACCCTGCTGCGCGCCCGCCCCTGCTACATCTGCAAACAGAAGTACACGCAGGTCGACGCGTTCTACCACCAGCTCTGCCCCGAATGCGCTGCGCGCAGCCACGCCAAACGCGACGCCCGCACCGACCTCACCGGCAAACGCGCACTCCTCACCGGCGGCCGCGCCAAAATCGGCATGTACATCGCGCTGCGCCTGCTCCGCGACGGCGCGCACACCACCGTCACCACGCGGTTCCCGAACGACGCCATCCGCCGCTTCGCCGCCCAGCCCGACAGCGCCGACTGGCTGCACCGGCTGCGCATCGTCGGCATCGACCTGCGCGATCCGGCCCAGGTCCTCGCACTCGCCGATGACGTTGCCGCACAAGGGCCCCTGGACATCCTGATCAACAATGCGGCCCAAACCGTGCGCCGCTCCCCCGGCTCCTACAGCGCGCTCATCGAAGCCGAATCCGGACCGCTGCCCGCGGGCGAACTCCCCGACGTGGTCACCTTCGGCAAAACCATGCAGGCGCACCCGACCGCGCTCACCGCGTCACTGACACCCAGCCTCACCGCGGCCGATATCACCGACCTCGCACTCATCGCGGGTTCGGCTACCCCCGAACGCATTTCGCAGGGCGTCGCCATCGACGCGGGCGGCCTGGTGCCCGACCTCGCGCACACCAACAGTTGGGTGCAGACCGTCGGCGAAGTCGACGCGACCGAACTCCTCGAAGTGCAGCTGTGCAATTCGACCGCACCGTTCATCCTCATCTCGCGCCTGCGCCCCGCCATGGCCGCCGCGGCCGCCCGCCGCAAGTACGTCGTCAACGTCTCCGCCATGGAAGGCGTCTTCGGCCGGGCCTACAAGGGCGCGGGCCACCCGCACACCAATATGGCCAAGGCCGCGCTGAACATGCTCACCCGCACCAGCGCGCGCGAAATGTTCGAAGCCGACGGCATTCTCATGACCGCCGTCGACACCGGCTGGATCACCGACGAACGCCCGCACTACACCAAGATCCGCCTCGCCGAAGAGGGCTTCCACGCTCCCCTCGACCTGGTCGACGGCGCGGCCCGCGTCTACGACCCCATCGTCCGCGGCGAAGCGGGCGACGACGTACACGGCGTCTTCCTCAAGGATTACGAATCCTCCGCCTGGTAACCCGACACCCAATACGAAAGAGGGGCCGACCAGGTCGGCCCGTCTTTCATTGGCAGATCTTTTTTCCTTATGGCTTGTCGACTACCGCAGCCGGATAAAGAAGGTGGAATACATGCGTAGATGCGCATAGTGCCGTATAGGTATGTAAATGGACCAGAGTTGCTGACCTGGGCCTTAACGAAGACGGCAGCCCGCTTTCCCCGCTCCTGCCCCTTGGCCTTGACCAAAAAGGCCACCACCCCACCGCATTCTGGGGTGCATGACTCCCTCGGCTACCCATGCATTGATGCGCATATCGACGTGTTGATATGCGGCAAACTCCCGCTCCCCTCCCCCGATACCGGCCCTATGCTGGGGGCATGCTGTATCGGCTGCTGGCCGACGTCACCGCGGTCGTGCACTTTCTGTTCGTCGCCTACGTGGTGGTCGGCGGGTTCATCGCGTGGCGCTGGCCGCGCACCGTCTGGCTGCATCTCGCAGCCGTGGCCTGGGGATTCAGCACCATCCTGTTCGGATTCGACTGCCCGCTCACCGATTTGGAGAACTGGGCCAGGCATAAGGCCGGCGACGCCGGATTACCCTCGACCGGCTTCATTGATCACTACATCACCGGCGTGCTCTACCCCCGTAGCGCCCTGGACCTGGTGCGGGTGCTGATTGTTCTCTGCGTTCTCATCTCCTGGACGGGCCTGGCGCTCCGCAATCGCCGTGCCGTGCGGGCATAATCGCGCCGACTGTTCACCTCGACACAGGAGAAGGTATGGGCGGCAAGGGGATCGGCGCGGAGATTCAGGAGCGGGGCGGGCGGGCGCTGTCGATGGCGCGTATGGCGCTGGGGCTGCGGCAATTCGGCCGGACCGGGCAGTTCGGGGATGGGCGGGAGGCTGCGGCGCGGGACTTCGTGCTGGCCAATGCCAGTGCGGGGGATCCGGAGAGTGTGCTGGCCACCGTCGACGAATTCGCGCGCAAGCGCGACATGCTGGTGAATGTCGGGGATGAGAAGGGGCTGCTGTTGGATGCGGCCGTCACGAAGGCCGTGCCGAAGCTGGCGCTGGAGTTGGGGACCTACTGCGGATACAGCGCGGTGCGGATCGGGCGGCTGCTGCCCGCGGGTGGGCGGCTGGTGTCGGTGGAGTTCAGTGCGGCCAATGCCGAAGTGGCGCGGGCGATCATCGCGCACGCGGGGCTGGCGGATCGGGTGAGTGTGGTGGTCGGGACCATCGGTGACGGCGGGGAGACCATGCACCGGCTCACCGGTGATCACGGATTCGATTCCGGTACGGTCGATTTGATCTTCCTCGATCACGCCAAGGAGGCGTATCTCGCGGATCTGCGATCGATCATGGCGGCGGGCTGGATCCATCCCGGCACCATCGCGGTCGCGGACAATGTGAAAGTGCCCGGCGTTCCGGATTATCTCGCCTACATGCGCGCGGAGCAGGGTAAGACCTGGCGGACCGTCGAGCACGACACCCATGTGGAGTACCAATCCATGTTGAAGGATCTCGTGCTCGAATCCGAATACCTCGGCTGAGCTAACGGATCGAATTCAGCCGCGCGGTCACCAGATCCGCCACGGCGGACGTGTTTTCCGGTAGATCCAGGTAAAAATGCCCGCCCTGGAAGGTGTTTACCTCAAAGGATCCTGAGGTGTGCGCGGCCCACTCCCCCGCCTGCGCCACCGTGGTGGTGGGGTCCGCATCGCTGATTAGCGCGGTGATCGGGCCGCGCAGCGGAGCGCTCGGTTCATACCGGTAGGTCTCCACGGCCTGGTAGTCACTGCGGAGAGCGGGCAGCACCAATTCGGCCAGACTCGGTTCCTCGCGCAGGATGCGCACCGAGGCCGGATCATTGGACAGCAGCTCCAGCTGACCTATGAGATCGTCATCCGACCCCAGATGCAGGCGGCCGGTCTCGGCCAGATCCGGTGCGGGACGCCCGGATACGAACAGGCGGGCAAGGGTGCGGCCCGCCGCCTCCCAGCGCCGGGCCGCCTCGAAGGCCACGGTCGCGCCCATGCTGTGCCCGAAAATGGCGACGGGGGTGTCGACGGGCCAGCTCGACATATCCCGTACGGCCTGTTCGGCGAGTACGCCGAGGTCGGGAATCGGCTTCTCGCCCAGCCGATCCTGGCGGCCCGGATACTGCACCGCGTACACCGCGATCCCCGCGCCGAATCGCTGCGCCAGACTCCGGTACGCGGTGACCGATCCCCCGCCGGGCGGGAAGCACACCAGTACGGCGCGCGGATCGGTATCGGCGCGCAGTACGCGCAACCAGTCGGTGCCGGTGAGATTTACCACCACGGGCGAACTCCTTCGACGGCTAGTGTCGGACGGGTGAGTGGATACGCAGCGCTGGTCCATGAGTACGAGTCCGGGGCCGGTATCACCGGGTCGAGTATGCCCGCCGTCGATCCGGGGGCGAATCTGGCTGCGACGCTGCCGGTGTGGGCACTGGCCGGAGGATCGGTGGCGAGCTTCGCCGCGGCGGCCGATCGGCGGCGGCGGGACCACGGTCTGACGCCGTTGGACAGTGTGCTGGATCCGGCGCGCATCGCGGCGGCGTTCTCCAGTGAGCGGCTGTTCCGGATCGACGGCGCACCGGCCGACGCCTTCGCAGAGCTGTCGGGCTTCTTCAAGACCGCGGATGGCTGGGTGCGAACGCACGCCAACTATTCGCATCATCGCGTCCGGTTGCTGGCCGTGCTCGGATTGCCCGCCGATGCGGATCGGGCGGCCGCGGTGGCGCGTATCGCGGAGCTCAGCGCGGCCGAAATCGAGGACCGCGCGGGTGAATCCGGTGCGATCGCGGTGCGCGTGCGCACCGAACAGGAGTGGGCGGCGACCCCGCAGGGTAAGGCCGCGGCCGATAGCCCGCTGGTCGCGATCGAACGGCGTGCGGATCGCGGCGTCGCCGAATCATCCGCTGCCGCAACACAGATGCTGCCGCTGCGGGGTATCCGGGTGCTGGATATGACCCGTGTCATCGCCGGTCCGACGGCCACGCGCGCGCTGGCGCTGCTGGGCGCGGAGGTGCTGCGGGTGGATCCGCCGCAGCTGCCCGAGATCGGCTGGCAGTTTCTCGATACCTGTCAGGGCAAGTACTCCACACTGCTTGATTTGCGTACCGAACTTCCCATCTTCCGGGAGCTGCTGCGCACCGCGGATGTGCTCGTAACAGGTTACCGACCGGGCGCTTTGGAAAGAATCGGTGTACATCCGGGAGAAATTCGGCCTGGAATTGTGCACGGGCGGGTTTCGGCGTGGGGTGAGCGCGGACCGTGGGGGGATCGGCGCGGTTTCGACAGTATTGTGCAGGCTGCATCCGGAATTTCGCTCATCGAAGGCGCACAGGGCAATTCGCAGGGTGCGTCCCCAGTGGGCGCACTGCCCGCACAGGCGCTCGATCACGGCAGCGGGTATCTGCTGGCGGCAGGTGTGCTGGACGCGCTCACGGCCCGCGAACGCGACGGTTTCGGCCGGGATGTGCGAGTTGCGCTGGCGCGCACCGCATCCTGGTTGCTGGCGGCGCCGGGCCGTACCCCGGATCACGCACCGGCGAACTTCCCGGGATCGGAGTTCGCGGTCGAGCACGCGGGGGTCGTCACGGCGGTTCCGGTGCTCAGCGAATATCCCGATCATCCCTGGCCCGCTTCGCAGTACGGCACACATGCACCAAACTGGACACTCCGACCGGCCGGTATTTAGCTGTCCCGAGGCATCGCGGCCGACTGCACGCACACCCGCAAACACATCGGCGAATAGTGCGAATTCCCTTCGTACATATCGTTTTTGTGTCGTTAATAAGTGAGATGCTGGGACCGACATCGATATTGTCGGCAGTTGTGCCGGCGTGCGGATGGAGGACGTCATCGTGGACACACCAGGTCCCGTGCTGAGCACTACGGCAGCAGCTCGTTACGGCAGAGTAGGACGCCGGGAATGGGCGGGACTTGCGGTACTGGCACTGGCCTGTCTGGTGTACTCGATGGACCTGACCGTACTGCATTTAGCGGTGCCCCAGATCAGCATGGAGCTGAGACCTACCAGCTCCCAATTGCTCTGGATCATCGACGTTTACGGGTTCTTCGTGGCCGGGCTGCTGCTCACCATGGGCACCATCGGCGATCGGATAGGGCGGCGCCGACTACTCATGGCCGGGGCGGCGGCCTTCGCCGCGGTGTCCATCATCGCGGCGTTCGCCCCCTCGGCCCCGGTACTCATCGGCTGTCGCGCCGTGCTCGGCATAGCCGGGGCGACGCTGGCGCCGTCCACACTCTCGTTGATCTTCACCATGTTCCCCGATCCCGGTCAGCGTTCGGTGGCCGTCGGGGTCTGGGTCGGGTCGTATTCGGTCGGCGGGTCCATCGGGCCGCTGGCGGGCGGGTTGATGCTGGAGCATTACTGGTGGGGTTCGGTATTCCTGCTCGCGGTGCCGGTCATGGTGTTGCTGCTGATTCTCGCGCCCCGGGTGCTGCCCGAGTTCCGGGATCCCAACGCGGGCAAAATCGATCTGCTCAGCGCATTGATGTGCACCAGCGCGGTGTTGCTGGTGGTCTTCGGCATGAAGAAGATCGCGCAGGACGGTCCGGTGCCGATCGCGGTGGGCGCCTTGGCCGCCGGGCTCACCGTCGGCGGGATCTTCGTGCGCCGTCAGCTCACCGCCGCCGAGCCCATGCTGGATCTGCGGCTGTTCCGGCTGGCCAGTTTCCGCATCGCGCTGACCATCAATATGGTCGCCATCTTCGCCGCGTTCGGGTATTTCCTGTTCGTCGGCCAGTATTTCCAGCTGGTGCTGGGCATGTCGCCGCTGCGCGCCGGAATCGCCACCATCCCAGCGGGTTTGGGGTTCATGATCGGCTCGCAGCTCGGGCCGCGGTTGAGCCGGGTGGTGCGGCCCGCCTACATGATCGGGGTGGGCATGACCATGGCGGCGGCCGGGCTGCTGCTGTTGACGCGCATCACCGAACAGGGCGGAGTGGGGCTGACCATCACCGCCTCGCTGCTCGTATCGTTCGGGCTCGCACCGGTATTCGGCATCACCACCGAATTGATCGTCGGCACCGCACCGCCGGAACAGGCCGGTGCGGCCTCCGGACTGGCCGAGACCGGCGCGGAATTCGGCGGGGCGCTGGGCATCTCGATGCTGGGCAGTCTGAGTATCGCCATCTACCGGGGTCAGCTGGCCGATACGCTCCCCTACGGATTGCGCGATGCCGATGTGCACAGTGCGCGCGACACCCTCGGCGCGGCCATGGAGGTGGCGAACGCGCTACCCGGCAAACTCGGTGCGTCCGTGGCGGAGGCGGCCAAGCACGCGTTCCTCATCGGAATGCACCTGACCTCGGCCATCGCGGCCGGAGTGGCGTTACTGCTGGCGGTGATGGCCATGATCCGGTTGCGGCACATTCACACGAGCTGAGGACCGCGTCCGCGCGGTACCGGTCAGCGTCCGCGCATGGCCTCGACGGCTGTCGATAGATCGTCACCGTCGAGCAGGTCCGCGCCGGGCGCGATCATCCACTGCATGGCCATGCCCTGGAACAGTACGAAGAGCGTCTTCGCCACGGCGTGCGCCTGCGCGTCGGTGAGGTCGGGGTGCGCCTCGCGCACTCCCTGGGCGATATCGGCGTGGGCCTTGCCGGTCGCATCGGCCATATAGACCTGCATTTCCGGATCGCGGGCGATCTGGATGCCGTTCTCCAGGCTCAGTTGCAGATTGTCGCGGTTGCGCTGGATCACATCGACCAGGCCGTTCCAGGTGGGTCCGAGCGCGTCCCACAGCGACAGCCCCTGCCCCGCGTCCTTGATGGCGGAATCGATCTCATCGCCCAGTTCGGTGCCGACACCCTCGGTGAGCGCCTGCATGACCAGGCGATCCTTCGAGCCGAAGTGATAGCCGATGGCGGCGAGGCTGACCCCGGCCGCGGCGGCGATATCGCGGGCGGTCACCTTGGCCAGGCCCCGCTCGAGGATGGCTTGACGAGCCCCCATCAGTAGATCTTCTCGATTTCCCATAACCCCACCGTACCAGCGTTTTAGACATTTGTTCTAGACATACGTCTCAGCATCTGTTAGACATATGTCTTAGACGGACGTACTTCACCACATCGGGAGCCACAATGAGCGCCACCACCAACCTCCGCATCCTCATCGCCGGCGGCGGCATCGCGGGCAATGCCGTTGCCCTGCAATTGCTTCGGGCCGGAATCGCGGTCACCATCGTCGAGCGCGCCGCTGCCCCGCGACCGGGCGGCCAGGCCGTCGACCTGCGCGGACCCTCCCGCGAGGTGGCCGAGCGCATGGGCCTGATGGAGGGCATTCGCAAGTACCTGCTGCACGAGAAGGGCATGCGGGTCGTGAACGCCGAGGGCGGCGACGTGTACCGCTGGTCCATGGAGATGTTCGACGGTAAGGGCCCGGTCGCCGATATCGAGATCAGCCGCGGCGATCTCAACGGTGTCCTGCTCACCGAACTCGCCGGTGTCGCGGGCGATCTCGACTATCGCTACGGCGAGTGGATCGAGACCATCGACCAGGACGCGGACGGTGTCACCGTCGGATTCCATTCCGGCGCGAGCGAACGGTACGACCTGGTGATCGGCGCGGACGGCGTGCACTCGCGCACTCGCAAACTGGTCTTCGGCCCCGAGGAGCAGTTCACCACGTTCCTCGGCGGGTACATGTCCTTCTACACCGTCCCCACCCCGGCCGAGGCCGAGCAGGACTGGATGTCCATGCACGTGGTGCCACGCGCCTCGATCGGCATCCGGCCCGATTTCGATCCGGCGACCGCCAAGGCCATCATCACCCTGCGCACCGACCAGAACCCGGCACTGCGCGGCGATATCACGGCCCAGCGCAAGCTGATTCGCGATATGCTCGCCGAGGCGGGCTGGCTGGCGCCGCAGGTGCTGGCCGAGCTGGAGCAGGCGACCGATTTCTACTTCGACGAACTGGTTCGGGTGGATATGCCGACGCTGTCGTCGGGCCGGGTCACACTGCTGGGCGACTCGGCCTTCTGCGGTTCTCCGATGACCGGTATGGGCACGGCCATGGCCATTGTCGGCGCGTATCTGCTCGCCGGTGAAATCGCCGCCACACCGGACGATCTCGCCGGTGCGCTGGCTCGGTACGAGGCGCAGGTGACGCCCTTCCTGGACAAGGCGAAGGAGCTGCCCGGCGGCGGTATCAAGATGATGCTGCCGACGTCCAAGTTCGGGCTCAAGGCGATGCAGCAGGTCGGCAAGCTCATGGCCACCCGCGCGTTCCGTCCGGTCATGATGAAGATGCTCGATCAGACCGAGGACTACGTGCTGCCGACCTACTGAGCACGCGGGTCTAGGCTCGAACGGTGCGGCAGAAGATCATCATGGATAACGACACCGGTATCGATGATTCCCTGGGACTGCTCTACCTACTCGCCTCCCCCGAGGCCGAGATCATCGGAATCGCCTCCAGCGCGGGCAATGTGCCCGCGCCCCGGGTGGCAGCCAATAATCTCGCACTCCTCGACCTGTGCCGGGCGCCCGAGCTGGAAGTCGCGCTCGGCGCGGCGGAACCGCTGGCGATTCCGCTGCGCACCACCGAGGACACGCACGGGCCGCAGGGTGTGGGGTACGCGGAGCTACCGGTGTCCGAGCGCAAGCTCTCGGATCGGACGGCGGCGCAGCTGTGGGTCGATCTGGTGCGGGAGCATCCGGGCGAGGTGGTCGGACTGTGCACCGGTCCGCTGACCAATCTCGCGCTGGCGCTGCGCATCGAGCCCGAACTCCCCCGGTTGTTACGGCGGCTGGTGATCATGGGCGGGGCGTTCAACCATCCCGGGAACACCACACCCACCAATGAGTGGAATGTGCACGTGGATCCGGAGGCCGCCAAGGAGGTCTTCGACGCCTTCTCGGCCGCGCCCGCGGATCGGCGGCCGATCGTATGCGCCCTGGATATCACCGAGACCATCGAGATGCGGCCCAAACATCTTGCGCTGCTTGCCGAACGGGCCGGGAGCACCCCGGTGGAGCTGGTACGCGAGAGCGATCCTCCGGAACAGCGGTCGGCTGCGAGCAATCCGCTGGTGCGGTTCCTGACCGATGCGATCCGGTTCTACTTCGACTTCCACATGCTCTACGACCAGGGTTATCTGGCGCATATGCACGATCCGTTCGCGGCCGCCGTCGCATTGGACACCGCGCTCGCGGTCACCAAGCCCGCGACCGTCGACGTCGAGCTGGCGGGGACCATCACCCGCGCCACCACCGTCGCGGACTGGGCGGGGATGTGGGAGCGGGAACCCAACGCGGACATCGTGATCGGGACCGATCCGGAGCAGTTCTTCGAACGGCTGATCAGCCGGGTCGGGGATTACGCGCGCACGGTGTATCCGGAGGCGGGCGCGTGAGCGACGGAATCGTGCGCGATGAGTTCGTGCGCGACTTCCGTACTCGACTGGGTCTGCCGTCACTTATCGATGTGCACACGCATTTCATGCCCGACCAGGTGTTGCGCAAGGTGTGGGGGTATTTCGATTCGGCCGG
Source organism: Nocardia sp. NPDC052001 (assembly GCF_040680615.1). Lineage (NCBI taxonomy): Bacteria > Bacillati > Actinomycetota > Actinomycetes > Mycobacteriales > Nocardiaceae > Nocardia > Nocardia sp. NPDC052001. The sequence goes on from NZ_JBFAXC010000002.1 coordinate 1,135,085, forward strand.
GCCGCTGCTCGGGCATCGCGAATGGCCGATCACCTATCGCGATGAGGAACAGGTGCGGCTCGATACGTTGCGCGGGTTCGGGGTCAGCGCGTTCACCTCGCTGGTGTACCCGCATCGACCCGATATGGCCGCGTGGCTCAATGAGTGGTCCGCGGACTTCGCCGCGCGCACCCCGGATTGCCTGCATACCGCGACCTTCTATCCCGAACACGGTGCGGACAGCTACGTGGAAGCGGCCCTGGACGCGGGGGCGCGGATCTTCAAAGTCCACGTACAGGTCGGCGATTTCCACCCCGGCGATCCACTGCTCAATCAGGTGTGGGGCATGCTGGAAGACTCCGGAGCCCCGATCATCATTCATTGCGGATCCGGCCCCGCCGCAGGAGAATTCACCGGTCCGGAGCCGATCGCCGAACTGCTGCGGCGGTTTCCGCGGCTGCGGCTGGTGATCGCGCATATGGGCGCACCCGAGTACAGCGAATTCCTGGATCTGGCAAAGGCTTACGACAAGGTGCTGTTCGACACCACCATGAACTTCACCGACTTCTTCGAAGCCGGTGATCCCTTCCCGGTGCACGAACGCCCACGCCTGCTCGAGCTGGGCGATCGCATCCTGTTCGGCAGCGACTTCCCCAATATCCCGTACACCTATGGGCACGCGCTGGAATCACTCGAGCGACTCGACCTCGGCGACGACTGGCTGCGGCGGGTCTGCCACGACAATGCCGCGCGTGTATTCGGACTCGCCTGACCGATCGGGGGCCGGGCCCGGGTTATTCGGGCGAGCCGACCGCGCCGAAGAGTTCGGCGATGCGCCGCGGGTGCCCCGGGCCGGTGCCGGGGGTACCCAAAGCCGCTGTCGCCGCGGCGATTCCGAGTCGCACGGCATCGCCGAGGGCATAACCGCGCAGTATGCCCGCGCAGAGTCCGCCGACCATGGCGTCACCGGCCCCGATACCGCTGCGGACGCTCGCCCGCAGCGGCGCGAACGATTCGTCCCGGTCCGCGGTGACCAGCAGCGCGCCGGCCGACCCCAGTGACAGCAGCACGATTTCCGTCACCCCCGCGGTGATCAGCGCCCGCGCGGCGGCGACCTGCGCGGGGCGGTCCGGCAGCGGGTGCCCAACCAGGTCGGCGAGCTCGCGCACACTCGGCTTGAGCACGTACACGCCGTGCCGCATCGCGCGCAGCGGCGCTCCCGCGGTATCGAGAATCAACGGGATATCTACGTCCGCCAGATAGTTCGCCAGCTCCTGATAGAAGTCGGCCGACACCCCCGGCGGCAGGCTGCCGCTGGCCACCACCAGCCGCGCCGAGACAGCCGCCCGCTCCACCGCGATCAGGCATCGGCGCTGTTCAGGTGCGGTGAGACGGGGGCCGGGAAAGACGAAACGGTACTGCGCCGCGGTGGCCTCGTCGCCGACCGACAGACTCTGGCGCGTCGAATTCGCCACCGGCACCGTGCGCATCGGCACCCGCGCATCCCGCACCAACTGTTCGAGGCGCTCCCCCTCCGGACCGCCCACCGGGAAGACCGCGGTGACCGGTTCCCCGAGCACGGCGATCGTGCGCGCCACATTGATGCCCCCACCGCCGGGGTCGAATCGCGGTGCCGCACAGCGCATCTTATCGGTCGGGCGCACCCGTGCGGTGCTGCTGGCGATATCCACGGCGGGATTCATGGTCAGTGTCACGATCGACAACGGCACTCCTTCGGAGACAGACCGAGAGCTTCCACTCTGCGCGTCGCGGCGCTCGATCGGCAGGGTCGGCGAGCCTCCTCCGCGGAGGGCTTTGGTCACTTCACCTCGTGCGCGGTGTCCCTAGTCCAGGTCCGCGCCGCCACGGAGTCTTGGAGGATGGATTCGAACGCAGCGCACAGCGGGACCGGCGACCGATCGCGGACTGCGGATCGGCAACCGGCCGTGCTGGCCGGTATCGACGGTTCCCGGGCGGCCGTGCGGGCAGCCGTGTGGGCAGCGCAGGAGGCGGTGGTCCGGCGGTTGCCGCTGCGACTGATATCCGTGGTGCCCGCCATCGACCACCCCGCCTTCCGTCCCGGCGGGGTCAAGTACCGCAATGCGGAGCGGGCGCTCACGAGCGCGCTGTCCGCCGTGTCTGCCGACCGACGCGGCGATCCGGACGCATCGTTCTCAGCGGTGAGCACCGAGGTAGTGCACGGTCAGCCCGCTCACCTATTCGTCGAATTGTCCAGGTCGGCCGCGCTGATCGCACTGGGCGCCGGGGATATCGGCCTGTTCTCCCATATGGTGCTCGGTTCCACCGCATTGGCGGTGGCCCGGGACGGGCACTGCCCGGTCGCCCTGGTCCGTCAGTCGACCGCGGTGAATGGGGCTGTCCTGGTGGTGGTTTCGGAGTGGTATCGGGCCCGGCCCGCATTGCTGGCCGGGTTCCGGGCCGCGCGCGATCACGGCGCCGAGCTGATCGTGGCACGGATTTGGCGGGGACGGCAGTGGTCGTCGTCGCCGGAGTCGTTCCGCGCCCGGCCGGTGGTGCCCGATGCCCAGCTGGCCGGCTTTCAGCGCGAATTCCCCACTGTGACAATGCATCCGATTACCGTGGTGGGCGAGGCGATCGACGCGGTCGAGAAGTTCAGCGCCACGGCGCGACTCGTGGTGGTCGGCCACGACGCCGACCGGGAACATACCGCGCGCCTCGGGCCGGTCACGCGAGAGCTGGTCTGCCATGCGCCGTGCCCGGTACTGGTGGTTCCGGACGACTTCGTCCCGCCGCACCCGAACTCACGGCGTGACGACGAACCGCTGGACTCGACGGCGGCGACCGCACCCGGGGAAGGGTGGATGTGAAGGCGGAGAACATGATCGACACCGTGACCCCGGAAACGGGGCTGACCTCGGGCGAAGCCGCGGCCCGGCTGGTGCGCGATGGCGCGAATCTGCTGCCGCGGCGGCCACCGATCCCATTGTGGCGGCGGCTGTTCGCCCAGCTGCGTGATCCCTTGATCATCGTATTGCAGATCGCGGCCCTGCTGACGGTGGTGACCCGGGACTGGACGGATATGACGGTGATCCTGCTGGTCATCATCGTGAACACCGGGGTCGGCGTACGCCAGGAGGTGCGCGCCGACCGAGCCATCACCGCACTGTCACAGCTCGCGGCGCCCACCGCACGAGTGGTGAGAGATGGTGTACAGCAGCAGATTCCGGCCGCGGACGTGGTTGTGGGAGATCTCCTGGTGCTGGCCGAGGGCGATATCGTCGCCGCGGACGCCACGCTGTCCGAGGCCGCGGCGCTGCGCGTCGACGAATCGGCGCTGACCGGGGAATCGGTGCCGGTGGACAAGGCGGTGTCCGGCGCTGTCGCGTCGGGCACGGTGGTGGTGAAGGGCCACGGCCGAGCCGTCGTCACAGCCATCGGCGCTGCGGGCAGTACCGGCAGGATCGCCCGCCTGCTCGATCAAGGTCCGAGCCTGACACCGCTGCAACGACGCCTCGCCGATGTGGGCAGGCTGCTGGCCGGGGTCACCGTGGCGCTGTGCGCGATCGTGCTGGCGCTGGGGCTGTTTCGGGGACAGCCCGTGCAACTGATGGTGATCACCGCGATCAGCCTGGTGGTGGCGGCGGTCCCGGAATCGCTGCCCGCGGTGGTGACACTCGGGCTGGCCCTCAGCGCACGGCGCATGGCCGAGCACCATGCCCTGGTCCGCAAGCTGCACGCGGTGGAGACGCTCGGATCGGTCACGGTGCTGGCTACCGATAAGACCGGCACGCTCACCGAGGGGCGCATGGTCGCCCGCGAACTCTGGACTCCCGATGCGGGGGCGGGCATCGGTGGATCCGGCTATGCGCCGGTGGGTTCGGTGCGTTCGGGAGATCGAGAGCTCGGTCGCGGCGATATCCCCGCGATCACCGAACTGCTCAGTGCCGCGGCGCTGTGCAATGACGCCAGACTCCTGGCTCCGGATTCAGCCGGGGCCCCATGGGTGACGCTCGGCGATCCCACCGAACTCGCATTGCTCAGCGCCGCGGCGAAATTGGGACTGGACCGCCATGAGTTGCAGGCGGAGTTCCCGCGCATCGGCGAGCGGCCGTTCGACAGTGACCGCAAACGCATGACCACCATTCACGCACTCCCCCGGGGCTTTCTGGTGATCTGTAAGGGCGCGCCCGAGGCGATCCTGAATCCCGCTGTACTGGTTGATGATCCGGAACTGGTCGCGCGCGCCGCCGCGCGGGCCGAGAGCTGGGCGCGCGCGGGCTTGCGGGTGCTGGCGGTGGCGCAGGCCGAGAGCGCGGATGAGCCCGGCCCGGGAACGGATCCCGAGCGGGGCTTGCGTCTGCTCGGCCTGATCGCGATCGTCGACCCACCCCGGACCGCCGCGGCCGAGACCATCGCGGCCTGCCGCCGCGCCGGTATCCGGCTCGTTCTGATCACCGGGGATCATCCGGGCACCGCCCGCGCCATCGCCACCGAACTGGGCATCATCTCCGGCGCGGAACCGGTACTGGATTGCCGCGAGCCGATCGACGCCGCGCTCACCACCGGTACCGTATTCGCCCGTGCCACACAGGATCAGAAGCTCGCCATCATCGCGGCGCTGCGGGCGGACGGACAGGTGGTGGCCATGAACGGTGACGGGGTCAATGACGGCCCGGCGCTACGCCGGGCCGATATCGGGGTGGCCATGGGTGAGCGCGGCACCGAGGTGGCGCGGCAAGCCGCCGATCTGGTTCTCGCCGATGACGATCTGGGCACTGTCGTGGTGGCGGTCGCCGAGGGCCGGCGGGTGTACGCGAACATTCGGCGCTTCCTCATCTACGGGCTGTCCGGCGGTGTCGCCGAGATCGCGGTCATGCTGGTGGGACCGTTCCTGGGCTTGGCGCTGCCACTGCTGCCCGCGCAGATTCTCTGGATCAATCTGCTCACCCATGGGCTTCCGGGTGTGGCGCTCGGTGGTGAGCCCGCCGCCCCGGGAATTATGCGCAGAGCACCGCGCCCGCCCACCCAGAGCATTCTCGGGGCGGGCCTGTGGCAGCGCGTGCTGCGGGTCGGATTCGTGCTGACGGCGGTCACGCTGGGAGTCGGGGTCTGGGCGGAGCGGACCGACCGGCCGTGGCAGAGCCTGGTCTTCTTCGCTTTGGGCGCGACTCAGCTCGCGGCGGCACTGGGTTCGCGCGCCCGGCATCGCTCACTCGCCAATCCCCTGCTGCTCGCCGCGGTCGCCGCGGCGCTGGGTCTGCAACTGGCAGGGCTCTACCTGCCGCCGCTGCGTGAGTTGCTCGGTACGCATCCGCCGGCCGTCACCGATCTGCTCATCGTGGGGGCATTGTCGACGCTGGGTTACGCGGCGGTGCGCCTGGATCGCGTCCTGCATCCCGGTCCCGCCGATCCCGCTGCCGCGCATACTGATTCCGTGCGCTCGTGAACGCCCTGCTGCCCTATCTGGTGGTGTTCGCGACAGTGTTCGCATTGAATCTGATGCCCGCGTTCGGACCGCCCACCTGGGTTCTGCTCATACTCTTCAAAATCAACTGGCAGCTCGATCCGATCGCCCTGGTGCTGATCGGGGCGCTCACCGCGGGCACCGGCCGCTATCTGCTCGCCGCCGTGACGGGACGGCTCGGCGCTCATCTCGGTGCACGCCGTCGCTCCAGCCTGCGCGCCGCGGGTGAGTACCTCACCGATCACAAGGGCCGCTCGGCGGCCGGGCTGACGCTGTTCCTGTTGTCGCCGTTGCCGTCCGCGCAGATGTTCGAGGCCGCCGGGCTCATCGGCATCCGGCTGCTTCCGCTGACCGCCGCTTTCATCGCGGGCAGGCTGGTCAGCTATTCGCTGTATATGGGCGCGACGACCGTCGCCGAGCGAAACCTGGGCCGCGCCTTCACCTCATCGCTGACCTCGCCGTACGCGATCGCTATCCAGGTCACGGTCATCGCCGCCCTGGTGATACTGGCCCGCGTCGACTGGGCCGCACACCTTCCGACGTCCCATCGTCCGCCGGATGACAAACGGGAATGAACGAACGACACGGCCCCTCCCCGGTCAGATGGGGAGGGGCCGCGGACAACCTGGTCGTGGCGTTATTCGGTCAGCTCTTGCTCGCCGGTTCCGGGGTCTTGGCGGATTCGGCGGGTACGGCTGCGGAGTCGGCACGCTGTGCCTTGACCTCGGCCTGCCACTTCTCGAAATCCGCGCGCATCGCGCTGATCTGGTGCTCGATGGCCTCGCGGGTGTCCGACCACCAGCTCTGCGCGGCAGTGCGCAGATCCGCGGCGGTCTTCTCGAGCTCGTTCCGCTCACGCTCCACGGTCGCGTTCAGCTCTTCGCGTCGAGCGTGCATTGCTGTGCGGTTCGACTCGCGTGTCGCGGCGGAGGAGTCCTCGAACTGCTTCACCCGCGCCGCCAGGTCCGTCAGCGATTCCGACAACGGTTTCATAGTTTGCGCCTCTCGAAAGATATTGATCCACTTGGGGATCCGGCATTCGCCTCCTTCAAGGGTGCGGTCCGGGACCGGCCGCACACAGGGCCGAACGTCACCTCATGACCCGCACAAGACCGCAACGGCGGTCCGGTCGCCTACGCTCCCGGATATGAGCACAGCCGCCGATACCGTCGCCGTGACGAATCTGATCGCCGAGTACGCGGAGTTGATCGACGCCGGAGACTTCGCCGGCGCCAGCGCCCTGTTCGCGGACGGCGTGTTCATCGGCAGCGGGGCAGCGGTGCGGGGCAGTGCGGCGGTCGAGCGGATGTTCCGCGCGATGGTGATCCGCTACGAGGACGGCACCCCGCGCACCCACCACGCCATCACCAATATCGCCATCGAGTTCGACGAGGAGACCGGCACGGCGACCGCGCGATCGTATTTCACCGTCTTCCAGGCCGTTTCGGATTTCCCGCTACAGCCGGTGGCAGCGGGAAAGTACCGCGATCGCTTCGAGCGCCATGACGGGCGGTGGCGATTCGCCGAACGCCAGGTCCACATCACGCTGACAGGCGACCTCAGCCATCATCTGCGGATGCCCGACGCCGTCCAGGAATGACGGGTCAGAGCCACTCCCGTGCGGCGTTCAGGAATGCAGGGTAGTCGTCGTGGTGGATGACGTGGCCCGCGCCCGGCACGGTGTGCACGTGGAAACCCTTGGCGGTCAATTCGACTGCCTGATCGGGGGTCACGACAGTGCTGGGATCGGCGAGCAGCAGCAGGGTGCGAGCCGACGGCGGGGCCGGAGTGAATCCGGTCAGCGCCGGGATGATCTCCAGGGTCGTCTCATCCCACAACGCTAGTGATTCGAGCTTGTTCACATGCGCTTCGGGGGTGAATCGCGGCGCGGCGCTTCGGACATCGTCCAGCGTCCAATACTTCTGCGCACGGAATGCCTCGGCGATGGACGGATGTCCCGGGCCCCACGCGGGATCGATGTAGATGACTCGCTCCGGTTTGATCTCCTCCACCGCGGTGGCGAGCAGGAGCCCGCCGAGTGAGTGTCCGATCGCGAGTTCGGGTGGGTGCGGGACGCTGTCGGCCAGGGCACGTGCCAGGGATTCGACCGAATAACCCGCGGCGCGTGCGCTTTTGCCGTGACCGGGCAGGTCGGGGGCGATGACGTGATAGCCGCGCTCGGCGAGTTCGGGACCGAGCCGCAGCCATGTGGTCGAATCGGTGGTGATGCCGTGTACGAGCAGGGCGAGGCGGTCGCCCGCGCCCCATTCTCGCGTGTACAGGTCGGTCATCCGGCCAGCCTAGCCAGATTGTTCGATAGTTGTCCAACTATCGGATCATGCTGAGTGGAAGGGCGATTCAGCCCTCGTGCGCGGATTCCTGCGCCGCCTGACCTTCGGCGATATCGGCCGGTGTGAAGCGCATACCCAATACGACCAAGGCTGTGGCCGCCGCGATACCGGCCGAGCACAGGAAGGCGACGCCGTAACCCATGGCCAGTGCGTGCAATTGCGTATCCGATGCCACCGCGGCCGGGTCGGTGGTGCCGCCCTCGGCGCGCACCCGGGTGGCGACCGCGGCGCCGACCGCCACCAAACCCAGTGCGCCGCCCAGACTCTGGGCCACCTGCGCCAGGGCGGTGAGCGGGCCGATATCGGCGGGGCGCACACCGGCGATCGAGGACAGGGTCAGCGGGATCACCGCGAAACCGAATCCGAAACCGATGATGACTGCCGCCAGGACGATGACCGGGAAGTACGCGGGGTCCGTGTCCACGATCGTCGAGGCGTAGACGCAGCCGGTCAGGATGACCGCGCCCGCGATGATCACCAGCCAGCGCGGTTGCACGCGCAGCACCAAACGCGAGGAGAGCGTCGCACCGACGGCGAGCGATACGGCGAAGGGCAGCACCGCCATTCCGCTCTGCAATGGCGAATAGCGCAGTACGCCCTGCAGGAACATGGAGATGAAGACCGACAGGCACATCATGATCGCGCCGGACAGGCCGATGGCGATGAGCGCGGCGACGCGATTCGGATTGTGGAACAGGCTGAATGGCAGCAGCGGATTGGGGGCGCGGCGTTCGACCATCACGAAGGCGGTGAGCAGGACGAGCGAGACGATCGCCGGGATGTACACCAGCGGCCGGGTGACGCCATTGCCCGCCTCGTTCAACGCGAAGACTGCGAGGGTGACGCCGCCGGTGGCCAGGATCGCGCCGGGGACATCGAGGGCGGTGCGCTCGCCGACCGATTCGCGCAGGCATACCAGTGCGCCCACGGTGACCAGCACACCGATCGGGACATTGATGAGAAAGACCAGCCGCCAGGAGATCTCGGTGAGCACACCACCCGCGATGAGACCGGCCACCGAACCGACACCGGTGAGCGCGGCGAAAACCGCGAACGCCTGACTGCGCGCCTTACCGGGTGCGTAGGTGGTGGCGACAAGCGCCATTGACGTCGGAGCGGCGATCGCGGCCGCCATTCCCTGCAATGCTCGCGCGCCCACCAGAACCGCTGGATCCCAGGCGATTCCGCACAGCAGCGAACTCAGCGTGAACATGGCGACGCCGAACGTGAACACCCTTTTGCGCCCGAAGGTGTCCCCCAATCGCCCGCACAACAGCATCAGCCCGCCCAGTGCCAGCACATACGCGGTGACGATCCAGCTGCCACCCGCCTCGGACAAGCCGAGCGCCTGCCGAATATTGGGCAGTGCCAGCGCGACGACCGTTCCGTCCAGCACCACCAGCAGTTGTAGCCCGCCGAGCACGAATATGGGTGCGCCCCATACCCGTTCCTGTCCGATGGTCGCGGGCCCGGCCGCGGAGACGATCATGGGAGCCGACCCTACCCAGCGCGGGTCGGCGGCGGCAGTGCCTGCGCGGGGTTCGTATCACCCCACCGAGTGGGCAAATCAGCCGCGTCGGCAGCCGGATCAGCCCTGGGGCACAGTTGACGCTTCTCGCGGACTGATGATCGGTCTCAGTCGGCGCGGATTCGGGTCTGCCACCACAGGCTGTCGCAGGCTTTGAGTAGATGCTCGCGGACCGTGCCCGCGGCGGTGGTGTGGCCATCGCGCGGACCGGCGACGGTGGAGTCGTCGAGCAGGGAGCGCACGAAGCCGTCGCGGGTGTCGACGCCGAACGGGCGGACACCCAGGATCGCGAAGGGCACGGCGGGAATTCGGCCGATTCGCTGCAGGACCGGAGCCTTGGGTTCGGGGTCCGGATGGCCGCCCGCGCGCATGCCGTGCAATAGCATGCGGAACGCCTCATCCTCGGATTCCTGTGCGGCGACGAGGATTTCGCGCCAGCGGCCGCCGTCGAGCAGCTGGCCGGTGGACAGCACTTCACCCAGGCCCCATGGTGAGGAGATCATGCCGTCGGTGATCGAGAGCAGTTCGCGGTGCTCGGGGTGCAGTGCGCCCGCGACGGCGCTGTCGAGTTCATCCAATTCCGCTTCGGAAGCGCCCATCTCGAGCACGACCGGATGTTCCGGGAAGGCCAGCGCGGATAGTTCGGCGATCTTGGCGACGATATCGGCCATCGAGGGCGGATCCTTGCGGATATCGCGGCCCCAGGTGTCGGAATGCGGTCCGAGTTCGGCGGAGTCGGCGAAGGCGCGCAGCTGGGGTAGTTCATAGGACAGGTACGAGTACAGGTCCGGCCAGATGGTGTCCGAGCCGATATCGAGCGGGAAGACGCCACCGGCCGGGCCGCCCGGTGTGTCCTGAAGCAGCAGGTACAGATGTGAGGCGTAGCCGTTGTCGTTATCGCCGATGGATTGGCAGACGGCCGGATCGTCCGGGATGCCGAGGTCCGCGGCCAGGACGCCCGAGCTGTTCTCCATGAAGATCTGCAGGGTCTCCTCGGCCGCGAACCAGCGGTCGCCGGTGCCGAGGTCGTCGGTGCCGAGTAGTCCGGAGCCCAGGAAGTATTCGTCCCAGCCATTGGCTACGGTCAGGAATTCGCGGTAGTGCGGATCGAGCGGGTGGCCGAGTCGTTCCTCCGCGGCGCGCAGTTCGGCTGCTGTCGCACCGGGTTTCGGCAGCGTCAATGGCCGGTAGAGGTCGTCGGCCGCGGCTAATCGGCGGCGCTGTTCGATCAGCTGGTCGATCAGTTCTCGCCATGCCTGCTGTCCCACGGGTGTCGCCATGACACTCCCTCCCGCCGACCCGTATCAGTGAGCTATTTCGTAGCTATCGTAATTGGCGGTCGGCCGCCTTGCGCGATGAGCGCGGACCCGGGCGATATGTCCGAGTCTGAGGGTTTGGACTGAATTTGGCCGAGGCCGCCCACCGATGAGTCCATCCGGTTGACTGATCGGTAAGGTCGAGAATCGCGCGATGTCGCCGGTCGCCCGGCTGACACTGTGCGCGACAGATGTTTTCGACGATGAAGGATGAGCAGTTGACGTTTTCGAAGAGTGGACGCATCGCGATCGGCGCACTCGCCCTGGTTTCGGTGCTCGGACTGTCCGCGTGCGGCAGCGGCGACAAGCATGAAGGCAAGCACGCGGCCACCACCACCGCCGCGTCGAAGGCGACCACCGCCGCCGCTCAGACCAACTACCCGCCGGTGCCGACCGCCGATGACCTCAACGCCGCATTCCAGAAGGTCGTCGACCCGAGCACCCCCAATGAGGCCAAGCTCGAACTGATGCAGGGCGTCTCCTCGGACCCGTCCCTCCCGCAGCGCCTGAGCGACGTCTACACCCAGAACAACGTCTCGGTGAAGGTCACCAACGTGACCGACCTCGGCAACGGCACCCTCACCGCCGACGTGCAGCTGGCCCTCAATGGCGGCACCCCGCAGAACGCGGTCGTCCCGTTCATCGCCGAAGACGGCAAGTGGAAGGTCCAGAAGGAATGGATCTGCAACATGCTCTCACTCGGCAACCAGACCTCCCCCGCCTGCAGCTGATTCGGGAGTCGCATCCACCGGCCGGGGTGTCTGCTCGAGATGCCCGGCCGGTTGGAATTCGATAGCGGTCCGCCCGTCTGCCACCCGCGTCACCGCGCGGCGAGTGAGTCCGCAGTCCGCCGCCAGTCGGGTCAGTTCTTCGACGGTACGTTCGCGACCGGCGAAGCACATCAGCATGAATAGGTTGATCGCGGTATTCGCGCCTTCGCCCCGGATCGGTTCCAGTACTACGACAACGCTATTCGGGTCTGCGGCTTGTGCGCATTCGGCCAGGATGGCGCGGGCGTGTGTGTCGTCCCAGTCGTGCAGGATGTCGGACAGCAGGTAAGCGTCGGCCCCGGTGGGCAACGGATCGAAGAAGTTGCCGGATAATGCGGTGGCACGATCGGTAAGCCCAGCGGCCCTGAAGGTTTCGGCCGCCAATGCCGCCGTTGGCGCGAGGTCCAGGACCTGTCCTCGGACTCCGGTATGCGCACGAAGAATTGCCATGAGAAGCGTTCCGTCACCGCCGCCCACGTCCACGATGTGGGTGAAGCGTCCCCAGTCGAACTGTTCCGCGATCTGCCCCGCCATCGCCTGGAATCGCCACTTCATCTGTGCGTCGAAGGATTTCCGCAGCGCGGGCTCGGCATCCAGATCCGCCCAGAATGAGCGTCCATACCGCCGGGGATACGCCGGAGCACCGGCAACGATCGTTCCGAGCAACTCGACGAACGCCAATTCGGCTCGGCCACCGGCGCTGTCGATATCCAGCAGGATTCTGAACCCCTCCGGGGCGTCCGCGCGCATCTGATCACCAAGGCATGTGGTCCGGTACCTGCCCGATGCCCGATCACAGTCGAATACGCCGACGGTGACCAGATGGTCGAGCAGCAATTCGAGCGCTGGCGCGGAAGTCCCTGAGCGAGCGGCTAATTCGACAACTGTCCCACCCGTATCGCCCGCCAGCTCGGCAAGCCCGAGCGTAGCGGCCACCCGAATGGACATCGGCGTAGCCAGATCGGCCAATGCCAGTATCGACGGCGATTCTCCCGGCGTATTCACCCCCGGACTCTAACGATCTGTAATGTTCGCCGCCCGCCCCACGATCAGCCCATAGCCACGTTGGGGAGAGTGATGGTCGCGAAAAGTTCGGCGCCACAGGGCCGCCGAAGACTGAACTGGTTCAAAATCATCCGCCACACCGCCGGCGCGATAGCCGCCCTCATCCTGATCATCGCCGGTCTCCTGGCAATGAAGGCCACCCCGGTTCCCTCCCCCACCACCAATCCCCCCGTAGTACAGCTGCCCGCAATCTCGGAACCGCTGCTACCGAAGTGGCTGGAGCCCTCACCCACCTGACCCGACACCCATCACCCGCGCGCACCAGTCCTCGAACACGCCGAAGTCACTACGCCGCAATCCAATCCGGGGATCAACTCGATAGAGCAACGACGGACTCCCATAATTCCCCGCCACCCATTCCACATCCCCCTGACCGATCTCATCATCAACCCAAATGAACGGTCTCCCCCGCGCCCACTCAACCAATGCCCGTGTCTTCCAATGCAACCCGAACCACGCGTCAACCCGATCATCGGCCCCCTCGGGCCACTCCACAACTCCCAGCGTGCCCAACCCCAATCGAGGCCCGATCACCTCATTGGCTTCATGCATCCAGGTCGTGGCCCACACCAGCTCACAGGGAAGCGCCGCGAGCAGCGCCCCAACACTCGGATCCACACGCGCCACAAGCGGATTCCCGAGATGGTCACTCTCCCCCACCGACCCGTCGAACGGTATCAGCGGCCCGTCGACATCCAGAAACAACACTGGCCGACACGGAGCATCCGTCATCTGCGCAGGATAGCCCGAGGACTATTCGAAACCGCCCGCGATCAACCACTCGACCTGAAATTCCTGCGGCGATATCTCCTCGAGAGTCCGATCTGGACCTTGCCAGTGCTGCTCGATCGATTCGATGGGATCGTCCGACAACTGGGTGGAGTCGGTCTCCGTGAAACCACCAGCGAACCCGACGCCACCGGAATGAAAGCACTCGACCTTGCGGGATTCATAACCGTCGCTGTCGATCTCGACGAAGATCTGCACCGGTTTGACCAACCCGGCATCGGTTACGCGTACTCGCCGATACGCAGGTCTGGTTCATCTGGTTCGAAAGCACCTGCGCGGGCCAGCGCGATTGAGCGCTCCATTTCGGGCTTCCCGGCCGGAAACCAGGGGTTCGACACAAATCTAGTTGCCATGTACAGACCGTCCTCGCCAGGTTGATCATCCTCCGATTGCCGCCACCTACCGTCATCCCACCAACGCACGAATGCCACCGTCGCACTGTTGATTCGGGGATTTCCGAAGTTCCTGTCGGCGGCGATTGCCCACGCGGGAGCGCCCTCCCACGGGTCGTCGTCGGGTGACCACCGTGCAGCTGACTCGTCCCATCCGAAGAGCACTGCCCGATCATCGGGTAGGCGGATCACCGCGAACCAGTTGCCCGCGCCGTCCTCTATCGCCATTCGCCGCGCTTGGGCCGGTTCCGTCCGACCACCCATGCGATCGCCAGCCAAGCTACGCATATCACCGCGGACGCTCGCGTAGTCGCCGTTCAATGCTTCCAACCGTGTCAGCAGTACATCAGGATCAGGTAGCTCGAGTTCCATGACGCGCAAACTACTCGAACCCGACGACATCCTCATCGGCCCGGACGCAACGCGCCGCAGTGAGTTCTCGGGGCGACTTCAATTCACCGAATGTCCAGTGCCTCAATCGAACCCGGTGAAAATCAGCGAACTGTAGAATTTTTGCCGAGCGGCGGAAAACAGGGGGTTCGATGCTCGATCCACGGGGTGTTGCGGTTGTCATTCGACGCAGGGGCGGCGGGGAGCCGGTGGATAAGACGCTCGAGATCAGCTTTCTGGAGCGGGGGCCCGCCGGTTTTCGCGTGCGATTCGGGCTGCCCAAGGAGTACACGTTCGGGTTGGATCTGGTGACGATGCTCGAACGGCCGCAACGGATGCCGCCCGGTACGCGGCTGGTTGTCGACGGGGCTGTGGTGGATGCGGCGGAGGGGTTCCTGTTCACCGGGCCGGGCGCGGGCCAGGGCTGGTGGCATGTGCTGACCGGCCGCCAGCGATGGGAGGCTTACAGCGCCGATCGCGTGGCTGTCGCGCCCAATGCGAACATCGGTGCCGGTTCGCGGGCGGTGCTGACATATTGGCGCGCGGTGGTGGATCTGATGAGCGGGGAGGCCGCACAGGTATTGCAGCGGAATCATCAGCGCCTGAGTTTTATTCACGCGGAATCGGCGTTGGCGCGGATCCTCGAACGATCACCGATCGAGCCACTGGCGGACGAGGCGGTGCCGTTGGCGCTGTATCCGTTCCGGACCAACATCAGTCAGAGCGAGGCGGTGGGTAATGCCCTCCACTATCCGATTTCGGTGATCGACGGACCACCGGGAACGGGAAAGACGCAGACGATTCTCAACATAATCGCGTCGATAATCTGCCGGCCGGGAGTGACGGTGGGCGTGGTGTCGTTCAGTAATCCCGCGGTTGACAATGTCTTCGGAAAGCTGACTCGCGAAGGCTTCGGGATGGTCGCGGCGAATCTGGGAAGCTCACACAAGCGAGACGGGTTCTTCGAAACGCAAGGACCACGAAATATCGCGGTCGATGCGATGGTGGGAGCTGCGCCGATAGCCGACGAGAAGGCGGCCGACCGACTCCGCAAGGTGAATCGGCGACTGGAGGACCTGCTGAAGCAGGATCGGCGGCGCGCGGAACTGCAGCAGCAGTTGCACGGATTCCGTTTGGAGCAGCGACATTTCGAGTCATTCTTCGAGCGGGGCGAGGTGCCGGGCGTCAATGAACTGCCGCTGTTGCGGCGATATCGCGCGGATAAACTGCTGGCCTTCATCGAGGACACCGATCCCCGCTGGATCAGGGACGGCAGTTGGCAGCGGATGACCGATATCGTGCGGCACTATTTCAAGTATCGGGCGCTGCGCAAGGTGGATGCCGGGGATGCCGATGTCATCCTGCGGATCGAACGTCTCTACTACCGGAAGCGAATCGCCGAACTCGAACAACAGGTCGACGCGCTGCGTAACACGTTGGCAGGGAAGCAGTTCGACGATCACCTTGCCGAACAAGCACGGTTGTCCCAGCAGCTGCTGCGGGATTCGCTGTGCATCCGCTACGGCGCGATCGCCCGCAGCACGTACCGCAAGGGTTATCAGCGTCAGTTCGAGCAGTTCGCTCAGGACTATCCGCTGATATTGAGCACCTGTCATTCACTGCAGAACAGCATCGGCGCCGCGACGCTCCTGGACTACCTCATCATCGACGAAGCATCACAGGTGGACCTGGCAACGGTTGCGCCGACGCTGGCCTGCGCGCGCAATCTGATCGTCGTCGGCGATCTCGAGCAATTGCCGCCGGTCACAACGGCACTGGTAGGCGTGCCCGCGGCGCCCGATCCTGTCTTCGACTACCGGAACAGTGTGCTGGCCACGGTCATCGACTGTTTCGGCGATGGAATTCCCCGCACAATGTTGCGCGAGCACTATCGCTGCGATCCGGACATCATCGAGTTCTGCAATCGAAAGTTCTACGACCGCAAACTGATTCCGTACACCGCCAGCGAGACGAAATTCGCGCCGATGACCGTGGTGCGAACCTCCCCCGGCAATCACATGCGCTACATCCGCGGTGACACCAACCCCCTGACCATGGGGCGCAGCAATCAGCGCGAGATCGACGTGATCCAAAACGAGGTCATTCCTTGGATATCCGCCGATATCGCCCTGGACGATGTCGGGGTCACCACGCCTTACAGACGGCAGGCCAACAAGGTCACCGATGCTTTGATCGACTCCATCGAAGCCGATACCGTGCACAAATTCCAGGGCCGGGAGAAAGCCGCCATCGTCATGACGACGGTCCTGGACAACTCCAAGAGCAGCCTGAAGGCACTCCAGTTCGCCGACGACCCGAAATTGATCAATGTGGCGGTATCCCGCGCGGCCCGGTTGTTCGTCCTGGTGACGCACCCGTCGGAACTACCGGCAAGCCGCCATCTGCGCGACCTGATCGGCTATATCCGATACCGCGATCCCGGCAATGCCGTGGTCGACAGCAACGTGGTATCGATCTTCGATCTGCTCTACACCGAACAGGAAAAACGCCGTCGCAAACACCCGCGCATCGGTTGGGACCGCACCGAAAACCCCTCGGAAGACATCGCGCTGACCTTCCTGGAAGAGATCCTCACCGACCCCGCATACCATCATCTGGCAATACACCGACAGGTTCCCCTGCAACATGTATTCCCACGAGACCGCTCCCGCCTGACCGACAGACAGCGCGAGTTCATCAGAAACCGTTCGACCTTCGACTTCGTCATCTTCAACCAGATCACAAACGCCAACCTCTGCGCAGTGGAAGTAGACGGCTTCTACCCCCATGAGGGAGATCCCAGTCAAATCGAGCGCGATTCCGTGAAAGACGCCATCTGCCAGCGCTTCTCATTCCCGATCCTGAGGTTGGCAACCACCGGAAGCAATGAACCGGCACGAATCAAATTCTTCCTCGAGCGCATCCCCTGACCTCGGCACACGCGGTGCACGTTCAGAGCGCCCGCCACGCCCAGGGCTTCGGCACCAGCCCGCGGAGGCATGCGATCCGGTGCGCGGCCTCGGTCACGACTGCATGGCTGCCATCCGATCGGCCTAGCGCGAAGCCTGCCCACCGGAACTCCTGGATGTCGGCGAGTACCCGATAGCCTGCCCACCGGGTGACGTCGTAGCCGCCGTACGCCGCCACGAAGCTCTCATACTCGTCGTCGGAGATCCGTTGGAAGTCGGTGTAGTCCACCGCTAGCTGAACGAGATCCCATTCTCGCCATCCCATAGATACGTTGTCGAGGTCCAGCACTATGGGATCTCCCGAGGGCGGCGCCACAAGATTTCCTTGCCAGGCGTCGCCGTGTATGACGCACGGAGGCAACGGATCACCTATATCGTCGTAGCGCTGACGCAGCTGCCGATACTGCGCCAGAAGCCAGGAACGGTCTGCTTCGTCGATCGTGGCGGCGGACTCGATACGTTCTCGCAATCCGTCGAATGGCGCATAACACGGAAGCGGGAATTCAGTTGGAGGGGTCAGGGTGTGCAACTTTCGAAGCATGCCGCCGAGCTCGCCGGGTGTGGACGGCCTGTGGTCCGGGATCAGGGTCCACCAGGTCACGGGTTGGTCACCAACCAGCGTAGGCTGCGACACAGAGTCCGCCGCGCGCACGGTTTCGATGCCATTTTGGTTGAGCCAGCGCGAGATACAGAGTTCCCGCTGCGCCACCTGGTAACTTCCCGATTCACCGATTCGAGCCACAACCCCGTTGGGCAACTCGAAGATCGCGTGGGAACCTTCGCGAATTCTTACTGCGCCCCGCGCGTCCACTCCTCCGAGGGCCGCGGCCCGGGCCAGCACATCAGCGGATGAAATCTGTTCTCCGGGTTGAGTCACGAGGGCACCCCGGGTTGTTCACGATCCTCGGCGAGCACACCGTAGAGCTCGTTCACCTCAGGTATGTCGAGGTGCTTGATGGACGCGCGAGTCAGCACCTGCAATTCATCGCGAACCCGTCGGGAATCAAGTCCTTTCGCATGGTGTGCGGCTTGCACTCCGAGCCCCGCCGCTTCCCGCGGATTCCCAATGCGCATCGTGAGCGTGGCCAGTCGGGTCAGCGAGAAGGTTCGAGACCGTGGATAGCTCTCATCCTGCCGCCGGATTGCCTGGGCAATTCGGGGCGCGGCCAGTTCCTTCTGGTTTCGCGCCAACGCAACCGGGATGAGAGCCTTGCCGGTGCTGCCCAGGTGCTCGGCTTCGTCGTAGTAGCACATCCAGGGCGCGTCCTCACTTGGCACGCTGTCGGCGAAATAGTCGTCGGCGCGCGCTACTTCATTCAATGTCTCGTCGGTACGTCCGAGTGCGGCGAAGAACTGCGCGCGTCGCGTGCTGAGCATTGCGCGCGTGGTGGCGGAAAGTCTGTCGGAACGCACCTGAGCAAGTTCGACGAGTGACAGTGCATTGTCAGCACCGCTGGTATAGGCCGTCATCCGAGCCATATCGGCGAGCACGCTTGCCCGCAGTTCCCAAGATCCGGCGGCGTCTGCGCACCAGAGGTGCAAAACGCGAGTGCTGTTCTGCGGTAGAGAAGTCCGCGATATCAAAGGCCGCAAACGCTGCCACGCCACCCAGGTTGCCGACAGCTTCGAACATCGCCCGGCGGGTTTCGGGTGCACCCCTTCCTCGCACGAGCGGTGCGAGCTCGTAAAGCTGCCGACTCGCAAGGGTATTGGCCGGTCCGCCACCGCTCAGGTTCTCAGTGGCCGCGGCGTGGCGGGTGGCGTCCCTCACTCGTTCGACATCGGAAAGCGCGACCCTACCGGTTCCGCAGGGTTCAGGAACATATCGATCGGGCACGGCCTCCAAATCGAAAGGGCTGAACACATTGGCGGTGAGCGTCTTACAGGGCACAGTCGGTGCACCGAGTGAGCCCGCATCCGTATGACGCCTGGCCTGTCGATCATCATCCGCATGCGCACGAAGGGTGACGAGCGCTCCTGCCGCCCCGAGGGCACCGTCGATTGCGGCAACAATCTCACGCGAGGGAAGGCTGGAATTCTCCCACTCGGTCAGCGTGACGTACTGACGCGAGTAGCCGATCTTGGACGCCAATACGCGTTGAGAAATGCCCGCCTCTCTTCGAAAGCGTTTGATTTCGCGCGCCAGCTGGTCGGCGACCGATGGCTGACGCCGGTCAGGCTCGTTCGTCAAGTCGCCCTCACCCCTGGCCATGGGTTTCATTCTGGTCTACCGCGCCGGTGTGGCAAGTCCCGTTTCCGCACGACTTGCCATCTTTCTTGCCTCGCAAACACTGCGGTTTGCTCGTCGTGAACAAGCGGCTCACATTCGACCAGTGAGGGAGCACCGATGAACCGAGGTACCGGAATCTTCAGATTCCCCGGCGGTGTTCTGGAACTTCGAGCCGGGGACGCGTCTGAGGATTGCTCGGGGGTCTACCTGGAACTCTCCGAGTTCGTACAGGACGACGACCACGAATCGACTAGAGGATCAACGGAAATGCACTACAGGCCACCGTGTTTGGGCTACCTGCGGACCGATGTGTCCGGAGCGGGGCAACTTTGGGACCAGAGTCAGATCCGTAGGCTCGCGGAGCGGCTGGGCTATGACTTCGCCGACATGGTGATCTACGACCCGAAGTTCGGGCGGCCGCCATTCGCTCGGTTGAAGGCACAGGCGACTCGGTTGGATGCGGAGGCCGTGCTCGTGCCGAGTGTCGAGCATTTCGATGGGGAGGAGATGCCCGGGGTCTTGGTGCGGGAACTCGACGTGATCACGGTGACGCCGTTCAGGCGAACTTTGCGAGAGCTTGCTCGGTGATCGGGGTGAAGAGGTTGATCAGGTTGCCGTCGGGGTCTCGGAGTAGGAGGGAGCGGTTGCCCCAGGGCATGGTGGTCGGCTCGTTGACGAAATCGGTGACCGTGGCGCGTAGGCGCGCGTAGGTGGCGTCGACGTCGGGGACGTGGAATTCGATGATGGCGGTGTGGTTGTCGGCGGGGCGGGCACTGCCGGGGGCGAAGAGGGGGACGGTGCGGGTGCTGCCGATCGCGAGGGTGGCGGAGGGGGTGGTGAGTTCGGCGAAGTCGGGGGTGCTCCAGGTGGGTTCGATGCCGGTCAGGTGTTCGTAGAAGGTGACCAGCTGGTGGATGTTGTCGGTGATCAGGCGGATCGAGACGAGGTTCATCGGGTACTCCCGTGGTCGGAATTCGCGCGGCGGGTGCGCCGTCGAAGGCCACGGTAGGAGGTATACCGGACAGATTCCGCCCGGTATCGATGAGAGAATTTCCCGATGACTCGGCCTACCGTCCGTGTGCTCGCGCTGCTGGAGCTGTTGCAGACCGGCGGCACCCACACCGTCGGCGCGCTCGCCGACAGGCTCGGGGTCGATGAGCGCACCGTCAGGCGATACGTCACCCATCTGACCGACTTGGATATCCCGATCCGATCGGTTCGGGGCCGCTATGGCGGCTACCGGCTCGCTCCCGGGTATCGAATGCCACCCCTGATGCTGACCGATGACGAAGCGGTGGCCGTATTGCTAGGGCTGCTCACCAGCCGCAGCGGATCTACGACCGCCCACGCCGTGGAAAGCGCCACCGCCAAACTCCGCAGGGTCCTGCCCGCCCGCCTGACCACCCGCTTGGAAGCACTGATCACCACCGTCGAATTCACGGCCGACGACCGTCCAGAAGTCGCCGTGGACACGACCGTGCTCCTCCGCCTCGCCGAGGCAACGCGCGAACACCGAACGCTCGCATCACATGCACCGATCGCAACGGACGCCACAGCGAACGAACCATCCACCCGTACGGGCTCGTCGCCCACTCCGGCCGGTGGTACGTGACCGGTAAGGACGGCCGCAGCAGCGAAGCACGTCAGTTCCGACTCGACCGTATCGGCACCGCAACGGTTCTTTCCGAGATATTCACTCCTCCAGCTGGATTCGATGCCAGCGCACATTTGCTTTCCAGTCTCGCCACAGCGCCCCATCGGTACGAGGTGTCGATCCTGGTTCAGGGCACGCCGGTCCAGGTCCGCCCACTCCTGCCCGAGGCGATCGCGACCGTGCAGCAAGTCGATTCGTCATCCTCCGATGCCGAACCCTGGGTCCGCGTTCAAATCCGAGCCGAACAGCTCGACTGGATTCCCCCTCTCCTGGCCGGCCTACACCGCCGGTTCGTGATCGAACAGCCCGCCGAACTCAATGACGCCCTACGCGATCTTGCCCGCCGACTCACCGCCGCCGCCGACGGCCGACCGGCCGGGGGCATGGAGTAACCATCGCCAGCGCGGCAACTCGGCGAGCACGGTCAGCAATGCCAACACGCTGACCAGGATCGCGAGCCACGATTGCCAGGCCAGCCAGGAGCTGATTACCGCAGCGGCGAGTTGCAGCACGACCAGGGCGATCGTCGCGATGCCCGGAACCGGGATGAGGGTTTGCTTCTTGTCCCCGGGCGTGGAGAACACGGTCGGCAGGCCGATGAGCACAATCACCGAAAGAACCGCCAGCACTACCGAATGTTCGGCAAGAGCCCAGGGGGTTGCGACCCAGGCAATGAGTTCGGTGGTGAAGCGGAGGACCGAGGGGATGCGGCCGCGGTCGGTGAGGTTGGGCGAGACGGTTGCGGGGTCGAGCATGACGGTCAGCTTAGGTGGGGAGCCAGGTGTATTCGAGTTCGGTGAGGGTGAAGCCCTGGGGGAAGTGGGCGGGGCGGCGGTCGGTGCGTTTGCCGCCGTGGCGTTCGTAGAACGCTATGGCCGGGGTGTTGGCTTCGAGGACTTCGAGGTAGAGGGTGCGGCCGGGATGTTCGGTGCTGGCCCAGGCTTGGGCGTGGATCAGAAGGCGGGTGCCGGTGCCCGAGCGTTTGAGGGTGGGGCGGACGTGTAGGTTGTCCAGGAGGATACGGCCGTCGGATTGTGGTGCGAGGTAGACGAATCCCGTCAAGGTGGCCGCGTCCGTGGCGACGAATAGGGCCGCGCCGGGGGTTGGGGTGGTCAGGCGGTGCTGCCACAGGGCCAAGCGCTCTTCGTAGAGCGGGCCGTTGAGGTAGTCGGCGGGCATGATGTCCGCGTAGGCGGTGCGCCAGCTCTCGGTGTGGAGCGTGGCGACCGCTTCGGCGTCGGCGAGGGTGCCGCGGGTGATGGTCATCGGCACTCCCCCATGATGGTCATCAGTGCTGGTCGAACGCTCGGAGGAGTTCTTCGGCGGCCAGCGCCGGTGTCAACGAACCCGCGCGGACCTGCGATTCTACTTGGGCGCGAACGGATTTCACGTTCGGGTTGTCGGACAGGCGGCGCAGCAGGCTGTCGTTGACCATGGTCCAGGTCCAGTCGATTTGCTGGCGGCGGCGCTTCTCGGCGAATTCGCCCGCCTCGGTGAGGACCTTGCGATGGGTGAGGACGGTATCCCAGAACTTGTCCAGGCCAACGCCGTTCAGGCCGCTCATGGTGATTACCGGTGGGTGCCACAGGGAATCGCGGGGGTGGATGAGGCGCATGGCCCCGGCCAGTTCACGGGCTGCGGCCTTGGCTTCGAGTTCGTGCTTGCCGTCGGCCTTGTTGACCGCCACCAGGTCGGCCAGCTCCAGGACGCCTTTCTTGATGCCCTGCAACTGATCTCCGGTGCGAGCCAGGGTGAGGAAGCAGAAGACGTCGACCATATTGGCGACGGTGACCTCGGACTGGCCCACACCCACCGTCTCGACCAAAATCACGTCGTAGCCCGCCGCCTCCAGCAGCACGATCGTCTCGCGAGTGGCCTTGGCGACACCACCGAGCGTGCCCGCGGTGGGTGACGGGCGGATGAATGCGTTGCGCTCCACCGAAAGTCGCGCCATCCGGGTCTTATCGCCCAGGATCGAACCACCGGTGCGAGTAGAGGACGGATCCACCGCCAGCACCGCCACCCGATGCCCCTGCTCGATCAGCGACATGCCCAGCGAGTCGATGAACGTCGACTTACCCACGCCCGGAACACCGGTGATACCAACACGATTGGACACCACCGCATCCGTCGCGGGCGTCAGGCGCAGCAGCAGCTGCTGCGCCAGTTCACGATGATCACTGCGAGTGGATTCGACCAGGGTGATGGCGCGCGCCAACCCGGCCCGCTCCCCCGCCCGCACCTGCTCCGCGAGCTGATCGACATCGACGGCCCGCTTCACACCGCGCGCCGCGGCCTGGGGCCCGCCCGCTGCGCGGACCCCGGCGGTGGTGCCCAGCCGCGGATGCGGGTCACCCGCGGCCGCACGCACGGCGTCACTCATTCGGCCGCGCCGGTGCCGATCTCATGGCCCAGTGAATCGGCCAATTTCTTGATCAGATCGATTGCGGCGTCGGCGATTACGGTGCCGGGCGCGAAGATCGCCGCCGCACCCGCCTCGTACAGCTCGGCGAAATCGCCGGGCGGGATGACGCCGCCGACCACGACCATGATGTCGGACCGGCCGACATCGGCCAGCGCCTGCCGCAGGGCGGGCACCAGCGTGAGATGGCCCGCCGCCAGCGAGGAGACGCCGACAATGTGCACGTCATTGTCGGCGGCCTGCTGGGCCACCTCTTCGGGGGTCTGGAACAGCGGGCCCACATCGACGTCCATGCCGAGGTCGGCGAACGCGGTGGCGATCACCTTCTGACCGCGGTCGTGCCCGTCCTGACCCATCTTGCAGACCAGGATGCGGGGACGGCGGCCTTCGGCCTCGGCGAACTCGTCGACGAGTTCGATCGCCTTACTGATGTTCGACACCTTGCCGGCCTCCTCGCGGTAAACACCGGAGAGCGTACGGATTTCGGCCTGATGGCGGCCGTACACCTTCTCCAGCGCGTCGGAGATCTCACCGACGGTGGCCTTGGCGCGCGCGGCCGCGATCGCCAGCGCCATCAGGTTGTTCTCCATACCGCCCTCGGAAGAGGCTGCGGCACGGGTCAATTCGGCCAGGGCCCGTTCGCATTCGGCGGTATCGCGCTCGGCGCGCAGGCGCACCAGCTTCTCGTTCTGCTCGGCGCGCACGCGCGAGTTCTCGACCTTGAGGACCTCGATCTCCTGGTCCTCTTCGGCCTGGTACTTGTTCACGCCGATGACGGCCTGCTGGCCGGTGTCGATGCGCGCCTGGGTACGGGCCGCGGCCTCTTCGATGCGCAGCTTCGGAATGCCTTCCGAAATCGCCTGCGCCATACCGCCGTGCGCCTCCACTTCGGCGATATGCGCACGCGCGCGCTCGGCGAGCTGATGGGTCAGCCACTCCACGTAGTACGAGCCGCCCCACGGGTCGATCGGCCGCGTGGTGTTGGACTCCTGCTGGATCAACAGCTGGGTATTGCGCGCGATACGAGCGGAGAAGTCCGTCGGCAGCGCCAGCGCCTCATCGAGTGCGTTGGTGTGCAACGACTGCGTGTGCCCCTGGGTGGCGGCCATGGCCTCGACACAGGTGCGCGCCACATTGTTGAACACGTCCTGCGCGGTCAGCGACCAGCCCGAGGTCTGCGAATGGGTGCGCAGTGACAGCGATTTCGCGCTCTTGGGCTCGAACTTGGCGACCAGCTCACTCCAGAGCAGGCGTCCCGCACGGAGTTTGGCGACCTCCATGAAGAAGTTCATGCCGATGGCCCAGAAGAACGACAGTCGCGGCGCGAACTTGTCGACCTCCATACCCGCCTCGATACCGGCCCGGATGTACTCCACGCCGTCGGCGAGGGTGTACGCCAGCTCCAGATCGGCCGTGGCCCCGGCTTCCTGAATGTGGTAGCCGGAGATGGAGATCGAGTTGAACTTGGGCATCTTGGCCGAGGTGTAGGCGAAGATATCGGAAATGATCCGCATCGACGGCTTCGGCGGATAGATGTAGGTGTTGCGGACCATGAACTCCTTCAGAATGTCGTTCTGAATGGTTCCGGCCAGCTGTTCGGGCTTGACGCCCTGCTCCTCGGCGGCCACGACGTACAGCGCCAGAATCGGCAGCACCGCGCCGTTCATGGTCATCGACACCGACACCTGGTCCAGCGGAATCTGATCGAACAGTTCCCGCATATCCAGGATGGAGTCGATGGCCACACCGGCCATGCCGACGTCACCGGTCACGCGCGGGTGATCGGAGTCGTACCCGCGGTGCGTGGCCAGGTCGAACGCGACCGACAGACCCTTCTGACCCGAGGCCAGGTTGCGGCGGTAGAAGGCGTTCGAATCCGCGGCGGTGGAGAAGCCCGCGTACTGGCGAATCGTCCACGGCTGGTTCACGTACATGGTCGGGTAGGGACCGCGCAGGAACGGCGCGATACCCGGTACCGAGTCCAGCGGATACCCCTCGGCCACAATGGCATCGCGGTCCGCCTTGGTGAATACCGGTGGCACGTCGATGCCTTCGGGCGTCGCCCAGGTGAGCTGTTCGGGCGCATAGTGATTGGCGGCCGCGGCCTCGGCCACGAACTCCTCGACCTGCGCGGCCTCCACGGGGGCGGTATCGGGCTCCCCGAGCGGAACCTCGGCGAAATTGCCGATCAGATGCTTGATATCGCTCATCTCTATGCTCCCAGCTTCTCCAGCAGGCCGGACAGCGCCGTCACCGCATCCATCCGCGCCGTCAGGAATCCGTCCGGACGCTGTGCGCCGGTCAGGTCGGCCACCGCTTTCTCGGCTCCGGCCAGCAGCACGGTGGTGACACCGGCCGCGCGCAGGGCGTCGACCGCGGCGGCGGCATCGGTGCCGTAGCGCGGGTCCGAACCACACAGCACCGCGACCGAGACACCGGATTCGGTTGCCGCCGCGCCGATTCCGTCCGCGCTCAGCACGCCCGGGTTGATCGGTTCGATACCGCCCGAGGCCAGTACGTTCGCACTGAAGGTGACGCGCACATTGTTCTCCGACACCGGGCCCAGCGGCACCAGCAGGGCCTTGGGCCGTGCGCCATTGGCCGCCAGGTAGGCGTCGGAGCGGTTGCGCAGCGCCTCGAAGGCCGCGCCGTAGCGGGCGATCGGGCTGGCCGCGCGGGCCGCCTCGGACAGCGGCTCCTCGTTCAGGTTCGGGAATTCATTGACGCCGGTGACGGCCGTCTTGCGGTGTGCCACATCGGAATCGCGCTTGGCGCGGGTCGCCTCGATGCGTTCGGCGAGCAGGCCCGCCTGCAATGCGGCGAGGTATCCACCCGCGGCCTCGATCTCCTGCATGAACTCCCATGCCTTGGCGGCGAGGTCATCGGTGAGCGATTCGACGTACCAGGAGCCCGCACCCGGGTCCTGCACATGTCCGAGGTGCGATTCCTCGAGCAGCAGCAGCTGGGTATTGCGCGCCATGCGCTCGGTGAATGCCTGCGAGACACGGAGTTCCCCGGCGGGCAACGCGTCGTCGAAGGGCAGCACGGTGACGATATCCGCGCCGCCGACGCCCGCGCCGAACGCGGCGAGGGTGGTGCGCAGCATGTTCACCCAGGGATCACGCTGGGTCATCATAGCGGCGGAGGTGACGGCCTGCTGCGGGGCATTGCCGTAATCGGGCGCGCCGACGACCTGCGCCACGCGCGCCCAAAGACGGCGGGCCGCACGGAATTTGGCGATGGACTCGAACTGGTCGTCGGTAGCCGCGAAGCGGAATCCGAGCTGATCCAGCGCATCGGCGATATCCGCGCCCGCATCGGTGAGTGCGCGCAGGTATTCGAGTCCGGCCGCCACGGCCGCACCCAGCTCCTGCGCGGCGGAAGCGCCCGCATTGTGGAATGCGATGCCGCACACGGTGATCGCGCGAATATTCTCCGGCCGCGCCACCGCCTGCTGCGCCAGGGTGATGGCCCCGTCCAGATCGATGGCGGAGGAACCGGCGAACAGGCTGGTCAGCGGAGTAGCGCCGAGCGAGACCTGAATTCCGGTGCGATCGGCCACTTCATAGCCGTCGAGCACCGAGAACAGTTGCGCCGCGGCCTCGGCGGCGGCGGGACCGGCGTCCAAGGCAAGGGGGGCGAGCTCGAACAGCAGTCCGTTGAGCGCGGCGGGAAGCTCCGTCACCGGAACGCCGCGGTCCGCGACACCGAGCCATACCGCACTCACGCCGTTTTCCAGCGCGTCCAGTATCTGCCGGTTTACAGTGGCCCCGTCGGATCCCCCGAAGCGCTGGCTGACGAACCAGCCGCGATGCACATCGCGAGTGGCGTCACCGCCGCGCACGAACGGGAAGGCGCCCGGCAACGGCTGCTCGGGCAGCTCATCGCGACGGGTGTAGAGGGGGTTGACGGTAAGACCGTCATAGGTGGTGACCGCGAGCAGCTTCTCCGGCTCTTCCGGGAGTTCCGAGGCCTCGACCCTGCGGGCCTTGGCCAGCACTCCGGCAACACCCTTGCGCCAGGCGGCGTACCCGGGCACCGGATCGGCGTCCGGGTCTGAAGCAATCGGCATAGCTGCTGTTCCTTCTTCCACTCACTGACCAAACGACCGGTTTGTAATGCATCCGCACTGCTCAGAGGTCATTTCGGTTAACGAGCATTCCTCGTCTTTCCCCTGATGCTAGCGGGATGGCTGTGATTCCTGTCCACTGAGTCTCACTACCAGTGAGTAACCTGGCAAGTTGCCAATAACCCCTCCCGCCCGGGTGCGATCGGAATCCGGACTGTTCAGCGCGGGTATCACCATCCTTCCGGAGCCAGCCACACCCGCGCAGCGCCCGGTCGGTAAAGTCCGCACCCGACCCATGGTGCGCACGAGGAGGACGGCGGCATTCGCGAAGTAGTGAGCGGTATGGCCGGAGTGCTCGGCCGTCTGCGCCGGCCGCGCGTGTTGGCGACGCTGATCGGTATCGCTGTGCTGTTCGGATTGGCCGCCTTCGCACCGCATCCCGCACCGCAGCAGATTCGCGACTGGGCCGATTCGGTCGGGCCGTTGCTGCCGCTGGTGTTCTTCGTGGTCCACACGCTGGTCTGCGTCGCGCCGTTCCCGCGCACCATCTTCACCCTCAGCGCGGGCATGCTGTTCGGACCCGCCGAAGGGCTCGCGCTGGCGGTGTCGGCGACGACATTGAGTGCGGTGCTGGCGCTGCTGCTGGTACGCGCCCTCGATCAAGATCGCGTACGCGCCCGGCTGACCCATCCCGCGGTGCGCGCGGTGGACGCGCGATTGGCGCGGCGCGGCTGGCTCGCCATCGGGTCACTGCGGCTCATCGCCTTCGCGCCGTTCTCGGTCGTGAACTATTGCGCCGGACTGTCTTCGGTGCGGATGCAGCCGTATCTGGCGGCCACCGTGCTCGGCATTCTGCCGGGCACCATCGGCACGGTCCTACTCGGCGACGCGCTCACCGGCAAAACCTCACCGGGACAATTGATCCTCACCGCAGCCTGTCTCGCGATCGGGGTGATCGGACTCATCCTGGACACCCGCCTCGCGGTTCCCGAGCCCGTCACCGAATCGGTCTAGCCGAACGTATTTCGCTACTCCGCGATCTCGACCGCGGCCTTCGTGCCGGATCAGCGCTGGGCGTCGATGGTCGTCAGTGCCGCGGCCACGCGGTCGGAGTCGGCCGGCGTCCAGCCCGCTGGAGCGGCGACGGCGGCCCAGGCGTACGGGAGCACGTCCTCGTAGTTGTGGCCGTGGCCCGAGGGAGGCGATTGGGCGCGGGCCAGGTCGGCGCTGACCTGCCAGAAGGTGACCAGGGGGTACCAGCGCATGGCGGATGTGCGATCGCGGCCCGGGGGTTCGGTGAGCCAGTCGGGCCGGGTGAACAGCAGGTTCGGATTCCACCAGACGACCGGATCGGAGGCGTGCTGCAGGTACAGCACCCGGGGCTCGGGCCATGGATCCAGGCCCGGGCGAATCGCATCCTGTTCGGGCACGTCCAAATCCTGTTTGCCCGCGGCGAATCTGACGATCAGCCCGCCCGCATAGCTGGGCAGCACCTCGTGGGTGCCGGGGTCACGCCGATCCTCGATCTCCCGCCAGAGCCGGTTGGAATTGGGCGGGCCGACGAAAAGCGCGCCGTCCACCGATCGCCGCAGTTCGGGCAGACTATCGAACGCGCTCTCGGCAGATTGCGATCCGAGACTCTCCCCGAACACGATCAGGCGCGGGCGATGGTCGACGGGCAATTGCGCCCACTGCCGTCGGACCCCGTCGATGAGCGCGGCTCCGGCACGCTGTGCGGCCGAACGATCCACCAGAAACGAAATCCAGCTGGGCAGAAACGAATACTGCAGTGCGGCAATGGCGGAATCGCCGTTGTACATCAGCTCGAGCGATTGCGCCGCGGCGGGATTCACCCATCCGGTGCCGGTGGTACCCGCCACCACCAGCACCTTGCGATCCCAGGCCCGGGTGCGATCGAGCTCCTCCACGACCAGCCGTACCCGGGCGGCGAGATCGGGTGCCGAGGCCAATCCCGCGTACACCCGGATCGGCTCACGCGCGGGCGCACCGTTGAGCTGCGCCAAGCGGCTGGAGCCGACTCCCCCGGCGACGAAGGTCCGGCCCTGCAGACCCAGGGTGTCCCACTGCGCCGGCGACGCCGGACTACCCGAGCGTTCCGGCTGAATCGGTTGCAGGACACCATGTTCGGTGCCGTTGTTCTGGCCCGCGAATACCGTGCGCGCCGCATCGGAACCACCCGCGAGCAACACCTTGTCGATGAAGATCAGCACAATGGCGGCGACCGTGATGGGCGCGAGCACGTGGGCGACCGTCAGCGGCAGCCGCAATCGCGCGGACAGCGTCTCCGCCAGCGCGCGAGCCGCACGCCGTAAGCCTCGTGCGATGAGCAGCACCAGCGCGAAGATGGCCACGATGATCACACCCGTTCGCAGGTACCCCGCTCCGGCCGTCGGGGGCATCCCCATCAGCAGATCGACATCGCGCTGCCAATTCGCGGCGGCCAGCAGGGTGCTGATCACCGTCGATACCGCGAGCACCGCGACCAGGATCTCCGAGGCCAACTCGAATCGATAGCGCAGCCGCCACCACGCGAACCGCGGCGCCACCCACCGGCGAACGGGGAACGCGAGCAGCAGGCCCACCCCGTACCCGGTGGCACTGGTGATGCCGGTGACGATGCCCTGGAAGATCCAATCCCGCGGCACCAGTGACGGACTCAGACTCCAGGCGAAGAAGAACAGCGCGAATACCAGACCCACGAAATCCAGCCCGAGAATCGTGACGGGTGAGCTCCGGGCGGCCGGCGGATCCGGGCGCGGCACCACCGCGCTCGAATCCTCGGCCTGCGTGGTGGATTCGGCACTGTCCATTGCCAAACCCTCTCATTCGGAGGCGAGCACGCGACCGTGGGCATGATCACCCACGGCTCCACGTGCCATGATTCCGCGTCGACGTCATCCCGAGGCTGCTTCTCCCGCCGGGTCGTTGTCCTGCGGTTGAAACGGCCAGCGATCGATCCGCCGGAGCGGGCGCACCCCGCGGCGCATACCTTCGGGCGCGGCGCGCAGGGTGCGGGCCGCCCGCTCCGAATACGACTGCGCGAACCGCGCTTGCGGATACAGCTCGCGGGCGTGCGCCAGCCATCCGGTGGCCTGGCGCAGCACCTCGGCCGCCTGGGTATCGCCCGCCGGATCGAGCAGGGATGCCCCGAGCGCCGGATCCTGCACCGCCGCCGAGCCCAGATGCTGAAGACAGCGCGCGATGCCGAGGCGATCGTCGAGGACCCGCCATTCGCCCAGCGCCGTCTGCCATGAGCGCAGTGCGCGGTGCGGTGCGCCCACGGCCCAGTCCAGAATGCCGAGCACCTCGTGCACATGTGCCAGTCCGGCCGGATCCCGGCCGTCCGCCGCGAGGGTTTCGGCCAGTTCGAGGCGATCGCGGGCGGCGTCGAGGCGGCCCTGGCACAGATGGACCAGGGCCAGATTCAGCAGCGCGCAGACCTCACCGGCCACATCCTCGCGCGGCAGTCGCCACCAGGCGGCCTCGAGCGCGGTCGCGATGCGGTCCAGTTCCGGTGCGGCGGAATTCAATTCAGCCAGGGCCCAGCGGTGGCCGGCGCGGGCGCGCAGATTCGTCAGCAGCGGACGCGGTCGGATACGGGACGGCGGGGTGTACTCGGGGTCCGCGCGGATTCGGGCCAGTTCCGCGATCGCGGGGAACCCGGCCCGCGCCGAACCGCCCACGGGCGATGGCGGACTCCCCGGCGGTGGCGGGCCACCGCCGGGGGGTATCGGATCCCGGCGCGGGTCCGGTGCGATCCGGATCATTACCGTGGCGGTACCGAAATCGTTCTCGCCCCGGCCGATTCGCGCGTACCAGGAGTCCAGCGCATCGGCGATGACGGCGAGCTGCGGCACCGTCATCCGCAGCCGCCGCAACTCGGGGGTGTCCGCGCACCGCTCCAGCAGGCGGCGCAATCTGGGCTCCTCGGTCCGGAACCAGCGCCGAGCCACCGCCGACCGCTCTGGATCATCCAGTGCCGCAGCCCATCCCGCCGCATGCTCGGCCCGGCGGCGAATGAGTTCGTTGCAGCCCGCACGCCATTCCGGCAGTGACCGGACCGCGGCCGTCCCGGGTTCGACGGGAACCCGAGCCAATCGGCAACGGCCCGCTGTCAGGTGTTCGAGTACCCCGCGCCGCACCAATTCGGCCGATATCTCGGTGGCGGTGCGATGCTCCGGCAGAGTGGATCCGGCGGGCAGCCGGGCGCGGGCGGTGCCGATGGCCGCGAGCACCTCGAGCAGAATGCCGATCTCGAAATCCCGCGCGGGAAGTTCGCGCAGGACCGCGGCCTCCCGATAGCCGTCCAGGGTGGCGTCCTCGACGGGGTCGATCGGTTCCGGCCATGGCGCACCTGGTTCGGGAAGTTCCCCGTCGCGTTCACGATGCTCCGCGGCCATCGCCGTGGTGGCCCGGAAGACCAGGATCAGACCCGCGATGACGACCAGCGGCATCAGCACCCAGCCCAGTACGCCGGACAGCAGCGTCACCACCACGTTCTCCTTGAACGCGTCGGTGATCGAGATCCGGCCGAGCTCACCGATCAGGCCGGTGCCCAGCACCATCATCGCGCCCAGCATGCGTTGCAGCACACCGGATTTCGGGGTGGCGATGACATTGGAATCGGCGTCGCGCGGGGAGGTCATCGCACCGCTCCCCCGGTCAGGCCGGGCATCAGCCAGCGTCGCCAGAACAGCAGCAGCAATGTCACCGGGACCACCGCCGACACCAGCGCACCCGCCGCGAGTTGTGCCGCATTCTGGTCGAATTGGCGGGTGTCGCCCCACAGCAGCAGCGCCCACGGACTCGCACCCGCACCGCTGATCAGCAGGCCGATGAAGAAGTCGTTCCAGACCTGGATGAACTCGAGGACAGCCACCGCGCCGAGGGCAGGGCGGACAGCGCGCAGAACCCGGCCGGTGACCACCCGCGCGGGCGCGAGACCGTAGAGCGCGTCCGCGGCCGGGGTGTACGCGGGCGCGAGCAGCGCGCCGCGCAGAATGAGGATCGCGATGGGCAGTCCGGCCGCGGCATGGGTGAAGATCAGCGGCACCCGGGTGCCCGCGAACCCCCACGCATTGATCACATCGTGCAGCGGTCCCAGATACATCTGCGCGGGCAGCACCGTCAGAAACACCAGGCAGGGCACCACGATTCGAGCCCCGATACCGGTGCGCACCGCGGCCAGCCGATGCGCGACCTGCACCGAGACCAGCAGCACGATGAGCGTGACGAGTACCGCGACGCTCGCGGTGATGCCGAGCGCACGCCATAGGCCACCGTCATGCCCGATCGCGCGCAATTGCGCGCGCACCGAGCGGCCGGAGCTGCCCAGCGCCTCCCACGCCAAGATGCCGATCGGGATCAACGCGACACCCGTCAAAACCAGCACCGCCAGCCATTGCGCGAAACCCGTTCGCTCCCTGCCCGTTTCCGGAATTCGCGTGGTCGCCGTCCAGCTCATTCGATGCCCGCGAATACCGGCCTGCGCCCACAGCGCGGCCAGCCCGAGCGCCACGGCCAGCGGCAGCGCGTAGGCGGCGGCCTCACCGCACCACGGACCGCATGCCGCCGAGGTGCGCCACCAGTACACGGTCGCGCTGTCGATCTGGTACTGCATGGAGCGCGGCACCGAGGCCAGGATGGCATCGAACACGCGGGCCGCCGCCACACCGACGACCAGCATGGCGATCAACCACACCGGTTGCACCAGTCGCAGCAGTCGAAATACCAAGTGCGGCCGGGTTTCCTCGTAGAGCTCCCCGGCTCGCACCTCATCGGCCTCGATACCGAGCAGGGCCGCGCGGAACAGGCCGGTGAGCAAGCCGAGCCAGGTCCACGCGAAGGCCAGCACCAGCAGCACCCCGAAGGCGATGCGATAGGCGATGACGCCGCCGAGTTCGCGATTCTCGGTCAGGTGGTCGAAGAGCAGGCGGAACGCGATGCCCGCGGTGAACGCCGAAATGCCGAACGGCACGATCAGCGGCCGCCACATCCAGCGGAGTCGGCGGGTGAACCAGGCGATCGCCAGCGCCAGCAGCACCAGCAGCGCCGCGACGATCACCCATCCGACGGTGTACAGATAAGCACGCACGCCGTCCGGGGTCAGGCCGCGGCCGATGAGGATCAGGCCGACCGCTGCCACCACGACGATCCAGGTGATCGCGACCGGCAGCACGGCCGGTAGCCCCGGGTAGCGGCGCTTGACATCTCCCGCGAGGGCCGGTGGGATCGCGGCGAGCACCAGCAACCCGCAGCCGAGGGTCAATCCGGGCCGCGCCCGCGCCGCGAGCCAGACGGTATAGAGCGACGGGGCCACGATGAAGACCGTGATCAAGCCGAGCGCGGGCAGCAGAATGACCGCGCCGATCCATTTGCGCGGATGCCTGCCCGGAATCAACGGGCCGGACAGGCGGCGCGGGGCCAATTCCAGGTCGAGGCCATGTGAGTCAAGTGCGTCCATGTCAGTCGCGCCGCCGTCGTTCGAGGTCGTCGATGGCGGCGACGGCATGGCGCACCGCCGTATCGCTCCCCTCGGTATCGAGTGCGGTCAGAAAGTCGGTCAACGCCCGCCACAGGTCGAAACGGCCACCGCTGGAACCGATCCGATCACCGAGATCGAAGGCGGTCCAGTCGCGGAAGCGCGCGGCGACCGGCGCGATCAGTGGTGAATACTGCTGCGGGGTGGCTTGATTCGCGGCGACGAAACCGCCGTAGCGGGTGATCCAGGGCAGCGCGGCGCGCGGTTGCGCGAGCAGGGATACCAATTGCGCCGCGGTGTCTTTCGCGGATTCGGTCACCACCATGACGTCGCCACCGGCGATCAGCGGCGCACCGCGCGCACCGCCCGCGCCCGGGAATGGCGCGACACCGACGGTGCTCTCCAGCGACGCGGCCGGGACGCAGGCGCGCACGATCGGCTCGGCGAAGTCCGGGGCGACCACCATGAGCGCCGAATGACGCTGGAACACATCGTGAATCGCGTCCGGGAACTGCCGGGTGAGGGTTTTGCCGATATCGCCGGGAAAGGCGTGCCGGTGGCCCCACACCGCCGCCAGATCGCGCAGTGCGGAGCCGAGATCGGCGGGCGGTTGTCCGCTCGCGTCCAGCCAGAGCGCCGGATTCGCCAGCCGGTCATAGACATCGGGATATTCCGCCCACAGCACGTTCTCGAAGAAGTCGGTCAGCACCCAGCCGTCCGCCGCGCCGAGCGCGAGCAGGCTCAGGCCCGCATCCGATACCGCGTCCATATGGCTGGGCCATTCACGAAAGGACCAGGTGCCGGGGTCCGGCAGTCCCAGTTTCCGCAACCGCTCCCGGTCGTACCAGATGAGCGATTTGCAGGCCTGTTTGAACGGCAGCCCGTACAGCCGGTCACCGGCGGAGGGAATCCGCAGCAGCGATTGCCAGCCCGGGGCGTACTCGGCGGCTCCCCCGGCGGTCCACAGCGCATCATCGAGTGGCCGTAATCGCTTGTCCTCGGCCAGTTTCCGCACCTGACCGGCCTGCGGGAGCATGACGATATCGGGGGCCGAACGCCCCGCGCCGAATACCGTGCCGATATCGTCCCCGAGCGGTATCACCTCGGTGGGATACCCGAAATCGACCGCGGTGAGCACACTTTCGAAGGCATCGAGCTCCGAGCCGCCCCAGGAGACCGCGATCCGCACCGCATCCGAGCGCGCCCCGAATCCGGGTGCGCAAGCCGCGGTGACGGGCAGCAGCACACCCGCCCGCAGCACCGCTCTCCGTGTCGCCATACCCGCCCCGCCCACCCCGGGCCGCGCTTCGGCCGCACCGGCGAGCATGTAAAACGATACTGCCCGAGCACCTTCCGAGCGGGGACTTACCCGAATCGGCAAGAGTGCGAGGCACTCCGGGGTATCGCGCCCGGCGGTCCCGCCCGCCTATTCGCCCGGACTGCACGCTCTTCGTCGCCTTAGCTGCTGCGGCGCGTGTACCGGTCGCCGACGATCAGCGAAGCGCGTCAAGTAAGCCCTCCTGCTGTGCCTTCTTCAGGCCGCGACGGGCCAGGAAACCGTTCGCGAGCAGTAACAGGGTTTTGTTCGGGGGTGCGGCGAAGCCGGAGGCGGTGTGCGGGGCGTACGTGCCCGTTTCGCCGTCCGCCTCGAGCCAACCGGTGTGCTGCCGCGATTCCAGGCCGATCAGTTTGGGCCGGTAGTCGTGCGCGAGCAGCCCCGCGCGGCGGCCGCCGCCGGGAGCACCGGCCGCGATGGCGAGGCTCAGACCTTCGGGACCGGAACCGCTGATATCGACCGGGACGATCGTGGGGTAGCCGTCCGCCTGTCGGTAGGACAGCAGCCGGAAGGGCAGGCGGTCGGCCTTCGCGGCTGCCTTGTCCACCTCGACCCGCGGCGCGGTGCCGCCCGCGGGTGGCTTCTGCGAAGGCGCGTTCGAGGTCGGCAGCGGTTCACCGAAAACCTCTGGAACCCCGGTGGTTTCGAGGTCCGGCCAGACAACGATGCGATGCACCGCGACGGTCACCACCACGCGGTCGGCGTAGTACGCACTCAACCAGCGATCCCAGAACCGGCCCTGTTTCGGCGGACCCATGAACGGTACGACGCGTTCACCGATGTCTTCCATGGTGGCCCGATCCGGCGTCACGTCGAATGTCGCTGTGCCCTGCACCAGCACATACCGCGCGTTCGAGAAATCGCCGAGGCCGTGCTTGCGCGAGTGGAAGGCAAGCGCCACTTGCGGATTGCGCTTCATCCGCTCCAGCTTGCGCCCGAAGCCGAGGGAGGTGGTGAAGCCGACCGTGCCCCGATCCCGATCGCGCAGGCCGATCGGCGCGACCGCCGAGACCACCGCACCGCCCGCCGGGGTGAGATAGGCCAGCGCGCAGGTCAGATCACCGCCGAGGACCTCGTCCACCTCGTCCGGCCAGGTCACAACAGTCATACAGAGGAGCCTAAGCCGCCGTATCCGACACCGGGCCGTGACGAGATAACGCTTGGATAATGGCTCCGCACACGCCGCGCGGCGGCTGGACACCCGCGCGGATTGCCGCCGATCGCAACGCCACTGACCGTTCGGCCGCACATACCGGGCGCGGCGGCGGCCACCGACAGCGTCCGGTTGCTGCCGAGGTTGCCCGGCCGTAGCGATGACATGCCTGCCGACCCGGAGAACGCACCGGGGCGGCGGATCGCCCACCTCCCTCGTCGACGTGTGCTCAAACGCACGCACTTCAAATCACGGTGATCGTGTATCTGGGCAGAGCCGCGCGCGGGGGAAAGGATCGGGCCGGACGGTTATGGCCCCTCGACGGGAGGCGGCCGACCGCGACGGCATCGGAGGACGGGCGGCATGATCAGCCTCGGGGCGACCCGAACCGCTACGCGCGCAGCGGAACTCGGCACAGCGCAGACCACCGGCCGGTCCGGGCGGGTGCGCGGGATCGGGGTGCGGGTGCTGTCGCTGGCCGTGCTGCTGGTGCTGTGGTGGGCGATCAGCGCGGCGAAGATCGTCGATCAGCAATTCCTGCCGACGCCCGGGGCGGTGTGGCGGGCGTTCGTGCGCGCCAACAGCTGGCATGAGCTGGCTCCGGGTGTGCCGCGAGAAGTGCGCGGCGAGCAGAACTACTTCCTCTGGGAGCATCTGCTGGCCAGTTTGCAGCGCATCGGCGCGGGTGCCGGAGCGGCCGTAATCCTCGGTCCACTGGTGGGTTTCGGTCTGGGGACCTCGCGCACGCTCGCCACGATCGTCGAGCCGTATCTGAACTTCCTGCGCGCTCTCCCCCCGCTCGGCTATATCGGCCTGCTCATCGTCTGGTTCGGCATCGGTGACACCTCGAAGATCTGGCTGCTGTTCCTGGCCGCGTTCCCGCCGCTGGTGATCGCCACCATGACCGGCGTGCACGGGGTTTCGGCGGACCGCGTCAACGCGGCACGCTCGCTCGGCGCGAACCGACGTCAGGTCATCACCCGGGTCCTGTTGCCCGCCACCCTCCCCGAGGTCATCGGCGGCATCCGCGTGGCCATCGGATTCGCCTGGACCACCGTCGTCGCCGCCGAACTCGACAACGGCATTCCGGGCATCGGCGGTCTCGCCTACCTGTCCGGTCAGCGTCTCGACACCCCGCTGACCATGGCCTGCATCATCGTTATCGGTCTTACCGCGCTCGGGTTGGACGCGGCGATCAAGCGGATCGGCGACCTCGCCGTCCCCTGGAAAGGCAAAGCATGAAACGCAAGCTTGTCGCATTGGCACTGGCCGGAGTCCTCGCCGCCGCCCTCTCGGGCTGCGTGGAGTCCGGACGGACCGATCAGTCACGCGCGGGCGGCGACAAGGTGGCGTGCCCGGTACCCGTCGACGAATCCTTCACCGGCACAGTGCGACTGGGGTATCAGGACATTCCCAATGGGGCGCTCGTGGTGAAGGACGCCGGGCTGTTGGAGACCTGCCTGCCGAAGGCGAAGATCACCTGGAGCAAGTTCGCGTCGGGCGCGACGGTTATTCAGGCGTTCGGATCGAATTCGCTGGATTTGGGGTTGCTCGGGAGTGCGGCTGCGGCGCGGGCGATTTCGGCTCCGCTGAATATCGATATGAAGGTGGTGTGGATCCACGATGTGATCGGGTCCGCCGAATCGCTGGTGGTGAAGGATCCGGCGATCACCTCGGTGGCGGGGCTGCGGGGCAAGAAGATCGCGGTGCCGTTCGCCAGCACCTCGCATTACAGTCTGCTCGGTGCGCTCGCGGCGGCCGGAATCGAGCGGGATGTGACGCTCGTAAACCTCACGCCCGACGCGATTCTCGGCGCGTGGCGCGATAGCGGTATCGACGCGGCGTTCATCTGGGAGCCGACGCTGACCGAATTGCTGAAGAACGGGCATACCGTCACCACCGCGGCCGAAACCGCCAAGGCCGGGAAGCCGACGTTCGATCTCGAGGGTGCGCGCAGCGATTTCGTGAGCGCCAATCCGAAGTTCCTCACGGTGTGGACGGCCACGCAGAACTGGGCGGTGCATCAGCTCGCCAATGATCCGCAGGCCGCGGCCACACACATCGCCGCGCAGCTCGGTATCTCGGTCGACGCGGTGCGCAAGCAGCTGCCGGGCTATGTCTTCCTCGATGCCGCGACGCAGGCGGGCGCGCCCTACCTGGGCAAGCAGCTCGGCTCGGATCTGCAGGGTTCGGCGCAATTCCTGTTGAGCCAGGGCGAGATTCAGGGTCTGGCCGCACCGGAGAAGTACGCCGGAGCGGTCTACGCCGATGCCGCGACAGCGGCGAGCGCCAAGTGAGTTCCGCTGTCGCACAGCGTGATCGGGTCGTGCTGAGCGAGGTGTCCAAGACCTACGACACCGCGACCGGATCGACGGTGGCGCTGTCCCCCACCGATCTGGTCATCGAACCCGGCGAGTTCGTGAGCGTGGTCGGCCCGTCCGGTTGCGGTAAGACCACGCTGCTGCAGCTGCTCGGCGGCTTCCTCACCCCGACCACCGGCGCGCTGCTGGTAGGCGCGGACCCCATCGCGGGTCCGAGCCCGGAGCGCGGTGTGGTGTTCCAGGCCCCGACGCTCTACCCGTGGCTGTCGGTGCGCGGGAACATCGAGTTCGGCCCCAAGTGCCGGGGTGTGGACAAGCGGACCCGGCGCGCGGAGTCCGATCGTCTACTGGACCTGGTCGGTCTGGGCGATGTGGGCGGTAAACGGCCCTATGAGCTGTCCGGCGGTATGCAGCAGCGCGCGCAGATCGCCCGGGTGCTGATCAACGATCCGCGCATCATCCTGATGGATGAGCCGTTCGGGGCCCTGGACCAGCTCACCAGGGAGCGTCTACAGGTCGAACTGCTGCGACTGTGGCGGCAGGCGGGCAAGACCGTGGTCTTCGTGACCCACTCGGTGGAGGAGGCCGTATTCCTGTCCACCCGGGTGCTGGTCATGAGCGCCCGGCCCGGCCGGATCATCCTGGACCGCCGGATCGACCTGCCGGGCGATGACGCGGATGCCGTGCGTGAGCTGCGGGTCACCGCGACCCCGGCGTTCCAGGCGCTCAAATCCGAACTGGCACAGGCGATCTACGACGCCCACCGCTAGCGGTACAGAAGCGAAATGGCCCCGGATCGCCATTGATCCGGGGCCATCGTCATGCTTGGTGCGCCGGTCGAACCGGCAGCGCGCGGTACCTTAGAGGTACGCGCCGCAGTGCGGCCACGCGCCCGCGCCCTGACCGGCGAGCACGTTCTCGGCCACGCGGATCTGCTCCTCGCGGCTGGCGTTCGCGGCATTGCCCGCGCCGCCGTACGCGTTCCAGGTGCTCTGGGTGAACTGCAGGCCGCCGTAGAAGCCGTTACCGGTGTTGGCGGCCCAGTTGCCGCTGCTCTCGCACTGCGCGACGGCGTCCCAGTTGCCCGAGGCAGCCGAGGCGGTGCCGGTGGACATCGCGAACGGGACAGCGGCGAGGATGCCGGTGGCGGCGGTGGCGACGAGCATGCGGGTGCTGAACTTGCGAGTCATATGGGATTCCTGGCCTGCGCCCAATCGGCCCGCGCTCTCAGCAGCGGGTCCCCGTCCCCAGGGATGTCGGTTTCGTTCGAACCGCGGGACGGGGTTGCCGGTGTTCGGCGGTTCGATTTCGGACTCGGTGATTCGAGCCGTGAACGACGGTAACGGAACAATCACAACTAATCACGGGGCGATCACGGACGGTTGACAAATTGGCGTCGACCGCACTCGCGGAGTTTATGCAGACAGCACCGGACGAATGGTGAATTACATTGTTCGAATTCACCGCCGATAATGTGACGGAGGCCACTCGAAAATAGTGACCCGGGTCGCGTAATAGAAATAGTTTTTCGCCGATGCGCGATCTTCCCGAGACCCCGTTCGACCTGCTTCTCGAGACCTGCGATCGGGGTGCGCACAATCATTGCCGCCGGTCAGAGCCATGGTCATAGTTCCGGGACTACTGTTTCGTCCCCGCAGGAGGATCCATGGCCACCGAGGAACCACGCTCCGGAGCGCGCGCGGTCGACCGCGCGATCGGGGTACTGAGCTGCTTCGAAGGCGATCCCGAGCTGTCGGTGAGCGAGTTGGCGCACCTGGCGGACCTACCGGTGAGCACCGTGCACCGGCTCGCCCAGGCCCTGGTGCGGGGGAGGCTGCTCGAACAGGATCCGGCGACCGACCGTTACCGCATCGGTCACGGCCTGGCATCGCTGGCCCGGCCCGCACTGGGCCGCCTCGGCCTGGACTCGGCCGCACCCCACCTGTACGCGCTGGCCGCCGGTATCGGCATCACCGTGAGCGTGAGCATGGCCGAGGACCGGGACGCGGTCACGGTGTTCCAGGCCAGGCCACCGGTGTATTTCTGCCCCAACCAGCTGCCCCGGGACCGGCGGCCGCTGCGTGACAGCGCGGCCGGGCACGCGCTGCTGGCCTTCTCCCCCTTCGACACCATCGCCGAGGAGCACGCGGCCCGGCGCGATACCCGCCCGGCGCGGACCGCCGGACTGCATACCGATCTCGATCGCGTCCGGCGCAGCGGCTTCGCCACCGAGTTGATGCCGACCGACGACCCCATTCGGGCGGTCGCGGTCCCCATCGTCGGACCGGACAAACGAGTGCGCGGCGCGCTCGCGGTACAGGCGCGGTCGGCACGACTCAATGCCGAGCTCATACGAAATATCGTGCCCGCCATGCGAATCACGGCCGGACGCATCGCACCGCTGTTCCAAACCGTCGGCGGGGCAACGGATTCCGCCGAATTAGAATCACGCTGATTTCCACATCGTGAAAAGACGATTGCCGCGCGCTCCCGGCGTCGACACCATCTGATCAACCGATCATTCCTGAATACGCGTTACCGCGTACGCGTTCATCGAAAGAATCACTATGGCTTCCGCTTCCAGACCCGCACGGGCATTCCGAACCGCACGAACGTTGCGAATCCTCGCCGCCGCGTTGGCGATTACCAGCGCGGTCGAGGTTCTCACCGGTTGCGGTAAGTCCGAGCCCGCCACCACCGCCGACGGGAAAACCGTTGTGCGCTACCAGGGCACGACCGGACAGGTGACGCCGTACGAGCTCGCCGCGGATCTGGGCTATTTCAATAAGATCAGCCTGCACTGGGAGGGCGACACCACCAGCGGTCCCGCCAATATCCAGGCCGCCGCGACCAAACAGATCGAATTCGGCAGCGCCTTCAACGGTGCGGTCATCAAACTGGTTGCCGGTGGCGCACCGGTCACTGCCGTGCTCAGTTCCTATGGGGCTGATGATCAGTCGTACACCGGCTACTTCGTACGGGACGATTCGGGCATCACCTCCGCGCGCGATCTGATCGGCAAGAAGGTCGGCGTCAACACCCTGGGCGCGCACCACGAGTTCGTCACCCGCGAGTGGCTGCACCAGCAGGGACTCAGCGATGCCGAGATCAAGCAGGTGCAGCTGGTGGTGCTGCCACCGGCCAATACCGAGGACGCGCTACGCAAGGGTCAGATCGACGCGGCGGCGCTGGGTGCGGTG
The DNA here is from genome assembly GCF_040680615.1 of Nocardia sp. NPDC052001. Classification (NCBI taxonomy): domain Bacteria; kingdom Bacillati; phylum Actinomycetota; class Actinomycetes; order Mycobacteriales; family Nocardiaceae; genus Nocardia; species Nocardia sp. NPDC052001. The sequence continues at coordinate 1,176,967 of NZ_JBFAXC010000002.1, forward strand.
TTCCGCGATAACGCCGTCGAGCGCGGCGGACTGCATCCGCTGTACACCGATAAGGATTTGTTCGGCAAATTCGACTACGGCACTTACGTTTTCCGCAATGACTACCTGAAGTCGCAGCCGGACGCGGTGGCCGATTTCGTGCAGGGCACCGCGCGCGCCACCCGCTGGTTGCAGGTGACCCCGCGCGATCAGGTGGTGGCCCGCTTCGAATCGATCATCACCAAGCGCGGCCGCAATGAGAACACCGGACTGCTGAAGTACTACAGGAGCTCGGGTATCCCGGTGCCGGGCGCGGTGGTCGAGGACCGCGAGTTCCAGGTGTGGATCGACTGGCTGGTGCGCAATGGCGAACTGCCCGCGGGCAAGTTCCAGGCCAAGGATCTCTACACCAATAAGGACAACCCGTACAGCAATGGCAAGTATCCGGCGGGCGCCGGGCCCAGTGGTGAAGCGGCGGCGGCGAAATGAGCGGGGTCAAGCTCGCGCTGAGTGGTGTGCGCAAGGACTTCCCGGTGCGCGGGGAGAACGCCGCCTTCACCGCGCTCGAGGACATCACGGTCGATGTGCGGGACGGGGAATTCCTGGTCCTGGTCGGCCCCAGTGGTTCCGGTAAGTCGACGCTGCTGGATCTGCTGGGCGGCCTGAGCAAACCGACCACCGGGCAGATCCTGCTCGATGGCGCGCCGATCACCGGACCGGGACTCGATCGCGGGATCGTCTTTCAGCAGTACGCGCTGCTGCCGTGGCGCACCGCCCGCACGAATATCGAATTCGGCCTGGAGGCCAAGGGAATTCGACGCCGCGAGCGCAGGCAGATCGCCGAGCACTACCTCGAATTGGTCGGCCTGGCCGGTTTCGGCGACCGCTATCCGCATGAACTCTCCGGCGGTATGAAACAGCGTGTCGCCATCGCCCGCAGCCTGGCCTTCGATCCGGAGGTGCTGCTCATGGACGAGCCGTTCGCGGCCCTGGACGCGCAGACCCGGGAATCGTTGCAGGACGAGCTGCTTCGCATCTGGAAGGCCACGGGCAAGACGATTCTGTTCATCACGCACGGCATCGACGAGGCCGTCTACCTCGGCCAGCGGGTCGCGGTGCTCACCTCGCGGCCCGGCCGGGTCAAGGCGGTCGTCGATATCGCACTGGACCGCGACGGGGACGCCGATATCCGATCCAGCGAGAGCTTCCGCGAAGTGCGGCACCACATCTGGTCGCTGCTGCGCGATGAAGTCGCCCGGGCGCAGGGCCAGGAGACGGCCGCGCTCGCCGCCACCGACAGGAGAGCCAGCCATGTCTAGCGCACTTCAGCTCATCGGAACCGCCGACCTGAAAGAGTCCGCCGACCGCGAACCGAGCACAACCGTCAAGCACACGTCCGCACCGATGCCCACCGTGCGCGTCGCGGCGATCGCCGGGCGGCTGGCGTGGCGAATCATCAAGCCCAGCTTGGCGATTGTGCTGTTCCTGATCATCTGGCAGCTCGCGCCGCGATTCGGGTTGGTGGATCCGGTCTTCCTGCCGCCGTTCTCGGATGTGTGGTCGGCGGGGCTGGAGCTGTTCCGTTCCGGTCAGCTCGGCGAACATGTGTCGGCGAGCCTGACCCGCTCGGGCATCGGTTTCTCGATCGCGGTGGCCTCCGCCATTCCGGTGGGCGTGGCCATCGCCTGGTATCGGCCGGTCGCGGAATTCATTTCCCCGATTCTCGAACTGTTCCGCAATACCGCCGCGCTGGCACTGCTTCCGGTGTTCGTGCTCATTCTCGGCATCGGCGAGACCTCCAAGATCGCACTGGTGGTGTACGCCAGCTTCTTCCCGATCCTGCTGAACACCATCAGCGGTGTGCGCACTGTCGATCCACTGCTCATCAAATCCGCTGTATCGCTCGGCTTCTCACCCATCCCGCTGTTCGCCAAGGTGGTGCTGCCCGCGGCCGTGCCCGCCATCTTCACCGGTATCCGCATGGCCGCCTCGGCCTCCATCCTGGTGTTGATCGCGGCCGAAATGGTCGGGGCGCGTGCCGGTCTCGGCTATCTCATCACCGCGGCACAGCAGAACTTCCAGATTCCCGCCATGTACGCGGGCATCGTCACCATCTCGCTACTGGGACTCGCGTTCAACGGCCTGCTGGTCGCGCTCGAACGCCGACTGTCCCGCTGGCGCGTCCAGTCCGACCGCTGATCGAAGGAACACTCTCCATGTCACGCAAGACTTTTCACATCAATGCCTTCCTGATGGGCGTCGGGCATCACGAGGCCGCCTGGCGGCACCCGCGCACCCGGGAGCATCAGGTGCTGGAGGTGGGTCATTTCCAGGAGCTCGGGCGGATCGCCGAACGCGGCAAACTCGATTCGGTGTTCTTCGCCGACGGCCTCGCGGTCGGACCGCGCATCAAGCGCAATACCCTCGCGGTCTTCGAACCGGTCACCCTGCTGGCGGCCATCGCCACCGCGACCGAACACGTCGGGCTCATCGCCACCGCGTCGACCACCTATAACGAACCCTTCAATCTGGCACGCAAATTCGCCTCGCTCGATCACATCAGCGGCGGGCGCGCGGGCTGGAATATCGTCACCTCCGGCAATGAGGAGGAGGCGTTCAATTTCGGCTACGACTCCATTCCCGAGCACGCGCGCCGCTATGAGCGGGCACAGGAATTCGTGGATGTGGCCGTACAGCTGTGGGACAGCTGGGAGAGCGATGCCATCGTGCTCGATCCGGAAGACGGCGTCTTCGCCGATCCGGACAAGGTGCACACCATCGACTACCGCGGTGAGCGCTTCCAGGTGCGCGGACCGCTGAACTCCCCGCGCAGTCCGCAGGGCCGCCCGCTGCTGGTGCAGGCCGGATCCTCGGAGAGCGGAAAGGAATTCGCGGCCCACTACGCCGAAGCGGTCTTCACCGCGCAGCGCACGCTCGAGGAGGGACAGGAGTTCTATCGCGATCTCAAGTCGCGCCTGGCCAAGTTCGGCCGCTCCGCCGATGAGCTCAAGGTGCTGCCCGGTCTGGTGCCGTTCATCGCCGATACCGAGGAGGAGGCCAAGGCCCTGGAGCAGGAGTTCACCGATCTGATCTCCCCCGATTACGCACTGCGCCAGCTCTCCTCGCTGCTCGGCATCGATCTCACCGAACACGCCCTGGACGCGCCGCTGCCCCCGCTGCCGCCGGAAAGCGAGATCGAGGGCGGTAAGAGCCGCTTCACCCTCGTCAAGGAACTGGCCGAGAAGGAGCAGCTGACCGTGCGCCAGCTCATCGGCAAGCTCGGCGGTGGCCGCGGCCACCGCACCCTGGCGGGCACGCCCGAACAGATCGCCGACGATCTGCAGAGCTGGTTCGAGGGCGGCGCGGCCGACGGATTCAACATCATGCCGCCGTACCTGCCCGGCGGGCTCGAGGACTTCGTGGACAAGGTCGTCCCGATCCTGCAGGAACGCGGGCTCTTCCGCACCGAATACACCGCCACCACCCTGCGCGGTCACTACGGCCTGGAGCCGGTGGAGAGCCAGTTCGCGCTGACCGAAATCCAGGCCACCGCCTGAACTTTCCGTTATCCCGATTACGAAAGGCACGATCATGACCACTTTCGCCGATACCGGCACGCTGCGCGTCTCTCCGGTCGCCGGGCATATCGGGGCAGAGATCACCGATATCGATCTGCGCGCTGAACTCAGCGATCAGCAGGTCGCCGACCTGACCGCGGCACTGCACGAATACAAGGTGCTGTTCTTCCGCGGCCAGGACATCGGGCATGCCGAGCACATCGCGTTCTCGCGGCGGTTCGGGGCGGTCACACCCTCGCATCCCTATGACACCGACGCACCCACCGAGTTCCCGGAGATCCTGGCCGTGGACAGCCGGTTGTACGAGAAGCGGTTCGGGCGGCGCAAGTTCAGCTACACCAATCACTGGCACACCGATGTCTCCCCGCTCATCAATCCCCCGGCGGCCTCGCTGCTGCGGGCCGAGATCGCGCCCGAGCGCGGCGGTGACACGCAGTGGACCAATCTGGCGGCGGTGTACGAGGGTCTGCCCGATTCGCTCAAGTCGTTCCTGGACGGGCTGCGCGCCGAACACCGGTTCGGCGGTAAGCAACCCGCCTGGGATGCCGAGAGCGATTACGCCAAGAAGGTAGCCAAGGCGCCGCTGGTCACCGAACATCCGGTGGTCCGGGTGCATCCGGTGACCGGGGAGCGAGTGCTGTTCGTGAATCCGGGCTTCACCACCCGCATCGTGGGGTTGAGCCCGCGCCAGAGCGACGCCCTGCTCGACCTGCTGTACGCGGAGCTGTCCGATAGCGCGTACACGGTCCGATTCCGCTGGGAGAAGGGCAGTCTCGCGTTCTGGGACAACCGTGCCACCGCGCATCTGGCGCCCAGCGATCTGGACCACCTCGATGTCACCCGGGTGCTCTACCGCACCACCCTCGAGGGTGAGGTGCCGGTGGGCGTCGACGGCGAGCCCTCGCGCGCCATCGCCGGAGAACGCTTCGGAGCGGTTGCCGGCTGATACTGTCCGATCCATGCCGAGGGCCTTCGACCACGCACAGTCGAGGGCCCTCGGCCTGTGCCGTTCATGTTCTCGGCATCTCGGGCACGCGCTCGCCCACCTGCGGCAACCTTGGGCCCACGGACCTTCATACGGCGATCATGCGGCGATCACCGAATGTTCCGGTCCGGCTGCTGTACTTCGACGTATGGTCAACGTCTCTCGAAGGCGGCTGCTCGGCTCGGCGGCGACCATCGCGGCGGGCGCGGCGGCGGCCTCATTACTACCGTCTTCGCTGCACCGAGCCATGGCGGCACCGGTCCGGGCGGGCGGATTGGGCGCGATCGAACATGTCGTGCTGCTCATGCAGGAGAACCGGTCGTTCGACCACTATTACGGGTCGCTCGCCGGGGTTCGCGGGTTCGGGGATGAGACCCCGCTACGATTGCGCAACGGTAACAACGCGTTCCGGCAACCGCGCGGATCGAATGGTGAGGTACTGCCGTTCTCCGCGCGAGCGGCGGCCGCACGCGCGGGACGACCGGACAGCGATATCCAATATCTGGACAGTCTCGACCACGAATGGAACGGCAGCACCAAAGCCTGGGGGCAGGGCTGGTGGGATCGCTGGATCGAGGCCAAGAGCCCGGCCACCATGGCCTATTACGATCGCCGGGATCTGCCGCTGCAATACGAGCTGGCGGACACCTTCACCATCTGCGACGCCTACCACTGTTCGATGTTCGGCGGGACCAATCCCAATCGTAATTACTTCTTCACCGGCACAACGGGATTCGAGCCCGGCGGGCGTAAGCGGGCGGTGGACAACGCCGCCTACGACGCCCGGCATCGCGGCTACGACTGGACCACATATCCCGAGCGACTGGAAGCGGCCGGGGTGTCGTGGCAGATCTATCAGGAGTGGGACAACTTCACCGATAACCCGATCGAGTACTTCCTGCCGTTCAAGCGCATCGGCAGCAAGGTGCTCGACAGTGTGCGCGGGCAGTATCTGACGACCGAGAAGTTCTATGAATCCCTGTCCGGGCGTTCGCTTTCCGATCAACAGCGACTGTTGCGACAGTTGAAAGCCGGGCGGGACAAGCTGACTCCCGCCGAACGCAGCCTGTTCGATCGGGGCATGTTCCGCGGTGAACCCGACAGCCTGCTGCAACGCTTCGCCGATGATATCGCCGCGGACCGGCTTCCGGCGGTGAGCTGGCTGGTGCCGCCCGCGCGCTACTCCGAACATCCCTCGGAGTCGACGCCGGTGGGCAGTGCGTCCTTCATTCACAAACTCCTCGATATCATCGGATCCGATATCGACACCTGGTCCAAGACGGCGATATTCCTGACCTTCGACGAGAACGACGGCTATTTCGACCATGTGCCGTCACCGGTGCCGCCGCGACCGGCCTCCGGCAATGGCGACGACTGGTACGACGGGAAGGCCATCGGGCTCGGGGTACGGGTGCCGATGACGGTCATATCGCCCTGGACCATGGGCGGATTCGTCTCCTCAGAGGTCTTCGATCACACCTCGGTGCTGCAATTCCTGGAACTGTGGACCGGTGTGCGCGAACCCAATATCAGTTCCTGGCGGCGCACCGTCTGCGGCGATATGACCTCGGTCTTCGATTTCACCGCCGCCGGAAAGCGGCCGCGGCTGGGCACGCCCGGGAGCGTGCCCGCCGCGACCTCCCGGTGGAAGGCGGAACCGCCTGGCGCGCAATCGCTTCCGATACAGGAACCCGGGACGCGCAAGGCACGACCGCTCCCCTATCAGCCCGCGGTCTCGAGCGCGCTGGACGGATCGACACTGTCGGTAACGCTCACCGATACCGGTCGGGCCTCAGCGCATTTCACGATCTATCCGTTCGCCGGGATATCAGGCGATCCACGGCATTACGACGTCGCGCACACCACCACCGAAAAGTTCACCGTGACAGGGAAATACGACCTCGTCGTCCAGGGACCGAATCGGTTCTGGCACGAATTGCGCGGTAACAGCGCGGGCGCCGCGGCCGGAGTCCGGGTCGGGGCCGAACCCGGCACCCGCGGCACCCTCGCACTCGCGCTCGCCAATCATGGTGGGCGCGTTGTCATTGTGACGGTCACCGCGCGGCGCGGCGGTGGCGATCCACGCCGGATCGAACTGGCCCCGGGTGCGGACCAGCGCCTGGAATGGCCGACCCACGACGGCTGGTACGACCTGGAGATCACCGCCGAGGGCGATGCCGATTTCCGCCGTCGCGTCACCGGGCGCATCGAGGACGGCAATCCGGGCGTGAGCTCGGACTGACCTCGCATCGAGCGCGGTTGGTGTGCTGGCACGTACGACCGTGGGGGTAGGACCGACTCCGGGAGTTACCGGATAGTCAGGGGTGTGCTCTTTCTCTAGCGTCGAAACCGTCGTGTAAGACATGACTTCGGTGGCGTGTGGAGAGGGGTAACAGCGTGGGTGGCAGTATCTTCCGGCGGCGGGGCGGGTGCGCGATTCTCGCGGCCGCGGCGCTGCTCGCCACGGCGGGTTGCGATAGCGGCACGGCGCAGAGTCCGGCCGCACCACCCGCGACGCAGGTCTCCGATGCGCTGACCGCGCTGGTTCGGTCCGGAATGCCCGGTGCGCAGGCGGTAGTGGACGGACCCGACGGACAGCGAACCTTCGCCGCGGGCGCGGGTGATCTGAGCACCGGAGCGCCGTATGCCGAGGGCGCGCATTTCCGAATCGGCAGTGTCACCAAGACTTTCGTCGCCACTGTCGTATTGCAGCTCATCGCGAACCGCACCATCGAACTCGAAGCACCGATCGAGCGATATCTTCCGGGTGTGGTGCAGGGCAATGGGAATGACGGCACTCGGATCACCGTGCACCAGCTGCTCCAGCACACCAGCGGGCTCGCGGATTTCGCGCCCGAGGATCCCTCGCACAAGCTTCCGCAGCAGCTCGATCAGACCGGTGACGGTAAGGCGTATCGCGATCTCACGCCGCCGGATCTGGTCGCCATCGCGATGACCATGCCGCCGCAGTTCGCACCGGGTGCGCGATTCGAATACACCAATACCAACTATGTGCTGCTGGACATGCTGATCGAGCGGATGACCGGCCGCTCACTCGCCGATGAGATCGGCAGCCGCATTCTCGAACCACTCGGACTGCGCGACACCTACTTTCCGTCTGCGGGTGACACCGAGCTGCGCGATCCCCATCCCCTCGGCTACCGCAAGGTCGACAACACCTGGGTCGATGCCACCGATACCGAGGCCGCCTGGGCGGGAGCGGCCGGTGCGATGATCTCCACCGGCGCCGATCTGAATCGATTCTTCACCGCGCTGGTGTCCGGAAAGCTGCTGCCCGCACCGCAACTCGCGCAAATGCAGCAGACCATCCCGATGGCGCAGTCCACCGCGATGGCCTACGGGCTCGGCCTGATCCGGTTGCGGCTGCCCTGCGGCAGCGATGGCAGGGATGTGAAACAGGTCTGGGGGCATGCCGGTGGGATTCCCGGCTTCAGTACCTTGGCGGTCGCCACGCCCACGGGCACCGCGGCGACGGTCAGCGTGAATACGCATCAGACCAATGAGCATTTCTCCACCACGCTTACCGCCGTCGCGTGCACGATCGCATGAGCTGAAACGCCGAAGGTCCGGTGATCATGGCGAACGATCACCGAACCTTCGCACGGTCTACGAGCTAGCGGCCCAGGGGGCGTCCGGGCGGCGGGGGCTGCTGCCAGCGCTGATCACCGGGCGGGTCCTGGCGATACTGCTGCTGGGCCGGCGGATCCGGTTGTTTGGCTTCCGGCTGCTGCTGCGGACGCGCCGGCGGCAGTTGGGTTTCCGCGCGCGGCCGGGGCTGCGGCAGTGCGGACGGGTCCGACGGGGTGCGGGCATCGGCCTCGGCGGCACGGACCGCGCGTTCGGCGGCCGGGTCCGTGGCGGTGCTGAACCAGTCGGCTACCTCGTCGGTGTCGTCTTCGGGACGTTCGGTGGGTTCGGTATCCGTGACCGGTTCGTAGCGGAAGGTGCCGTCCTTGCCCTCGGTGGCGAAATTGCGGGCGAAACCCTCCAGCGCCTTGCCGAAATCGCTCGGCACCAGCCACACCTTGTTGGCATCGCCCTTGGCGACCTGTGGCAGGGTCTGCATGTATTGGTAGGCCAGCAGTTCGGGGGTGGGCTTGCCGTTCTTGATGGCGGCGAACACCTTCTCGATGGCCTTGGCCTGGCCTTGCGCCTGCAGGTAGGCGGCCGCGCGCTCACCCTGGGCGCGCAGGATGCGGGATTGCCGCTCACCCTCCGCGGACAGGATCGATGCCTGCTTGGAGCCTTCGGCCGACAGGATGGACGCCTGCTTCTGGCCCTCGGCGGTCTTGATCGCGGCCTCGCGCTGACCTTCGGCGGTCAGGATGATGGCGCGCTTCTCACGGTCCGCCTTCATCTGCTTCTCCATCGACTCCTGAATCGAGGGCGGCGGATCGATGGCCTTGAGCTCCACGCGCGATACGCGCAGACCCCAGCGACCGGTGGCCTCGTCCAGCACACCGCGCAGCTGATGGTTGATCTGATCGCGGGAGGTCAGCGTCTCTTCCAGGGTCATGCCGCCGACCACGTTGCGCAGCGTGGTGATCGTCAATTGCTCAACGGCCGCAATGTAATTGCTGATCTCGTAGACCGCGGCCTGCGGGCTGGTGACCTGGAAGTACACCACCGAATCGATCTGCACGGTCAGGTTGTCCTGGGTGATGACCGGCTGCGGCGGGAACGACACCACCCGCTCGCGCAGATCCACCTTGGCGCGGACCCGGTCCGCGAACGGCACCAGGAATGTCAGCTGACCGGATACGGTGCGCGAATAGCGGCCCAGTCGTTCGATAACGGCGGCCTCGGCCTGCGGCACCAGCGCCACCGACTTGAAGACGACCACCACCACCAATAGGACCAGTACCACGGCGACTATCAGTACAGCCATCTAAGGCCCCTTCCACACGACGACATGAGCGCCGTCGATCCTCATGATGTAGACGGTCGTGCCCTCGGGATAGTGCTCCTGTGGATCGAACGCGCGAGCGCTCCACACCTCACCGTCGAGTTTCACCCGGCCGCCATGTTCGTCGACCGCTTCCAGCACACGTGCGGTCTTACCCGGCAGCGCGTCCACACCGGTGGGCGTGGGCGGCGGAGTCGCGTAGCGGCGCAACAGAAGTGGGCGAACCAGAAAAATCAGTGCGATCGCGGCGATACCGAAGACCACCGCGTCCACCACCAGCGGAGCGCCGGTCACACCCGCCACACCCGCTGTGATCACCGCGGCACTGCCCAGCATGAGCAGCGTCAGATCACCCGTGAGCATCTCCGCCGCCGCGAGGAGTAGCCCCGCGACCAGCCAAACGATTGCGGCCACGACAACCACAGTAATCCTTCTCGCGCGGGGCTGCGCAAGATCGCCCGCGCCGACCCCCGAATCGCTACTCGGATCGAAAACGCGCGTCGGAGCGGGGAGTTTCCCGGCGCACCCGGTACCTTCGATGCGGTGAACGGGCGTGACATCTACAGCGGCGACATCTTCTCCGGGCATGCGCGAACCCGAAAGCGCGAGATACCGAAGGTGATCGCCGAACGCGATCTCGTCGCCGAGGACGCCGCCAGCGGATTCTGCGGCGCCGTAATCGGATTCGAGCGGACCTATGACGGGGACTTCGTCAAACTCGACGACGGGCGCGGGCGGGTGCGGTTGTTCGCGTTGCGCGAGGCGGCATTTCTGATCGACGGGGAACCCGTCACGCTGGTGCGGCCGACGGCCGCGGCGCCCAAACAGCCCACGCGCTCGGCCTCGGGTTCCACTCGCGTCGAAGGCGCTCGCGCCCGGGTGGCCAGGGCCAGTCGCATCTGGGTGGAAGGTGTGCACGACGCGGCGCTGGTCGAACGAGTATGGGGGCATGACCTGCGCATCGAGGGCGTGGTGGTCGAACAGCTCGAAGGTTTGGATCATCTCGGCGCGCGGCTCGCCGAATTCCGGCCCGGGCCCGGGAGTCGCGTGGGGGTGCTGGTCGATCACCTGGTCACCGGGTCCAAGGAGACCGGGCTCACCCAGGGTCTCGGACCGCATGTCATGGTGACCGGGCATCCGTATATCGATGTGTGGCAGGCGGTTCGGCCATCCGTGGTCGGGATCGACGCCTGGCCGGAGGTTCCGCGCGGTGAGGATTGGAAGACCGGCATCTGTCAGCGGTTGCGCTGGGGTACGCCGCAGGAGGGGTGGCGGCGGGTCTACAACGCGGTCAATTCCTATCGCGATCTGGAGACCCCGCTCATCGGGGCGGTGGAACGGCTCATCGATTTCGTCACCGAGCCGGAATAGCGTCAGCGGCGAACCGATTGCGGCGCAGTCGAATCGGATTGGTCCAGCTGAGTCCACGCGCTGGCCGAATAGCCGAATCGCACGCGCGGGCAATACCGCCAACGGCACCGCGGCGACCTCCAGCACGTACAGTCCGCCGAACAGCCGCAGGTAATACCCGGGCGCGAACCGGATCCAACTCGACGTCGCCGGGTCGTAGACCTCGGCGCGTTCCCGCGTGCGACTGAACCGATGATGCAGTAGATGCCCGGCCTTCAACATCGCGAACGGCGATCCGTACAACACCGCCAACCCGCGCCCGCACAGACTACTCCGAAGCGCCTTCCTGTTCATCGTGCCACCACCGCAAAACATCGGCAGACCTCGAAATATGCTGTAGACCAACAGCACTCGATCCCGTCACCGAATGGCGAACCCCCGTTCACCCGAGGGCGTCGGACGGGTCGTTCGAGCCATCCGAGTGCGCGCCGACAGCGCTCAGTCGACGTTGAAGTCCAGATTCACCGGGCGGTCCGGGAATTCGTCGTCGTTGAGGAGTTCGGTGGCGGTGGCGGCGATATCCGGGCCTACGGGTTCGAGGTCCATATCGCTGAGGCGGGCTTCGCCGGAGCCTTCCAGGAGTAGGCCGAAGGCTATGTACTGGGCGGCGTCGGGGACATCGGTCACCACGTGGTGCTGGGTCCAGCGGGTGGTGCCGCGGATGCGGCGGTCCTCCATATTGTCGAAGCGCAGGATTTCGCCCTTGCGGCCGTTGACTCGAATCCACAGGGCGACAGCGGAAGCGGCGGGCGCGGCGGTTTTGACATAGGCGGACAGGCGAATGCGTTTGCCTCGGTACTGTTCGGCCTTGATCATCTGCATCAGGGTGCCGAAGCCGGTGGCGTCGGGGCGGGAGCGGACATAACCGGCGGGGCTGTGCCGACCGCGCACCGTGCGATCGATGCCGATTTCGTATTTGCCCGGATCACTTTCGCTCAGTACCCATCCCGTGAGGAGCTTGCCCTCCGAGGACGCGAAACCGGGCAGCGCCTTGGCTTCCAGGAAAGTCTTGGTGGTCTCGATGCGCACGCGTTGCGTCTCCGCCACCAGCTTGCGGGTTTCGGCGGCACTGCGCTCGCGCGTGGTGAGGTAGGTGGCCAGGGCTACGCACAATCCTCCGAAGAGGGAGGCGACCAAGCCGAGCACTATGGAACCGTTCATCTCCCCGGCCTTCGATCGTCGAACATCGCTGCCCATTGTCCCGAAGGCGGGCGAATCGTGCCGTCGAACGGTTGATCGATTTCCCCCCTGAACCATAGTTCCCGGCCAGTTATCCTCTAAGGATGAGTACCCCGAGCGCGACGCTGACGGTCTGGGCAGGCTCTTGGCTTGCCGGCCGCAGCGCCCCTGACGATGTGCTGGATGCACTGCGCGCCTGGGCGCCCCGCCAAACCGTTGCCGCCGGGGACCCCGTCACCGGCGGCCACACCGGATTACCGTGGGCCGCCGACGAGTCCTCCGAGCCCGCGGGCGCCGGGATCATGGTGCTGCTCAAACTGATTCGCGAGGCATCGACCGGTCCGCAGGCCCAGGTGCGCCTGGTACTCCCCGTCCCCGGCGATGTGCGCGGCGTCCCGGTCGGCACCGAATTCGCCGCCGCCGCAACCGAAGCGGGCGAGGGCCTGTTCGTCGGCGCGCCCGGCAGCGACGGCACCGGCCTGGTCCCGATCTGGACCGACGACGACACGTTGCAGTGGCGCGTCTACTCCACCCCCATCCCCTACGCCATCGAACCCGATATGCCCCTCGGCGAAGCCGAATACGCCATGCGCCAAGCCGTCCGCGACGCCGCCGACGCCCTCCAGCAACTGCACACCACCACCGTCGACTCCAACGGCCCCAGCCCCCGAGACCTCATCGAAGACGAACTGGCAGCCCTGTCCCAACACCAATACCCCGACTCCCTCCCCCTGCGCGCCCGCCGCATCCTCGACACCGCCGACCAGGTGGCCGCCATCCTCACCGTCGCCGAACGAGCCCCCGCCTCCGCCCCCACCTCGGCCACAGCCATAGCCGCCCAGGAAACCCTCCTCCGCCCCCTCTGGAACGCCATCCGCTCCGCCCGCCTAGCCGCAGTCCACGCCCGCGACTAGGCAATCGGCCGCGAAACCCTCACTCCGCGAAGATGTCCCCGGCCTTCGACACCTCGAAGGCCCGGTCGAACCACTCTTCGAGCAAACCGAGATCCGTACACGCTGATACCTGCGCACGAACCGCCTCGGGAACCTCCAACCCACGCTTGCTGAGCACGCCGAGGACAGCCTTCCCCAATTCCTCGACGCGGCCTTCATCACGACCTTCGTCGCGGCCCTCGGCACGCAATCGCTGCGAGGTCTCCGAGCGGAAGAAGGACAGGTCCACAGCCATCAGTTGCCTCCAGATATCTCCTGCGGGTGACGCTCCCAACCCGAGTTCGGTAAGTTCGGCGAAGACACTTGCGGTGACCCCGTCGATAGTCTTCAACGCAGCCGCCAGCACTGCCAGTATCCCATCAACCTGCGGGCTCCGAGCGTGCGTCACCGCCGAAAACATCGCTAGGGGTATGTCGCGAGTCGCGATTGCCAAATCGTTCACGATCGGCACGTTGTGCGGCCCCAACACCATTGGCCGCAGGATCAACGCGGCCCAGATACGCGGACCCATGATGAAGTTTCGATCTGCCCACGCGGCAGTCTCCCCATCCTGACAAACGACCAGCAGGACACATGGAAGGCAATACTTCGTCTGCAAATACGCGAGGTAATAGGTCCAGGCATAAGGCTTTTCGTCACTGCGACGGCCTTGCGACTCGACCACCAGCAGGTAGCTGCCGTCGGCTGCGGTATCGATTTGCAGGACCGTATCCGGTCGACGCTCGAGCGGCTTGTGCTCGGTCAGGTCCGTCGACAGCAGAGCTACCGCAACCGGGTCCGGAATCGGTAGCCCGAGCACTCGGAAGGCGCGTGCGAACACTCCTGGATCTTCCTGGAAGATGCGATGCATCACCTCGTGTTGGGATGTGACCATGCCACCGGACGCTAGGGCTATCTTCGCAAGGATGTTCGAGTTCGGGCGAGAATCCGCCGGTCCCACGGCGTGGTGGACGGCTCGCCAGGGAGTGTGGCGGGGACATGCCGGTGTCCGATTTGTTCAATACGGGGTGGGGTGGGCGGGCTTACGGTTCGGGTATGACTTTTCAGATTGATGTTGTGGGAATTGTTGTTGCGGATATGGGGGCTGCCGTGGGGTTTTATCGGCGGCTCGGGGTGGAGTTCGGGGAGGGGGCGGAAGGGGAGCCGCATGTGGAAGCCGCGCTCGGCGGTGGGGTGCGGTTGGCGTTGGATACCGAGGGGACGATTCTTTCGTTTCATCCGGGGTGGAAGGGGGGAAGCGGGCGGATGGGGTTGGCTTGCCGGTGCGAATCGGCGGCGGCGGTTGACGCTAAATTCGAGGAATTGGTGGCAGCGGGGTATCGCGGGGAGTTGAAGCCGTTCGATGCGTTTTGGGGGCAGCGGTATGCGACCGTGCTCGATCCGGATGGGAATGGCGTGGATTTGTATGCGGCGCTGGGTTAGCGGGCGAGTAATTCGGTGAGGGGCATGCCCGCGAGATCACGGATTTCGCGGGAGAGGTGGGATTGGTCGGAATAGCCTGTGCGAAAGGCCGTTTCCGCGAGCGGGAAGCCCGCGCGGGCCAGGGCCAGGGCGCGTTGCATACGCAGGATTCGGGTGAGGGTCTTGGGGCCGTAGCCGAAGGCCGCCAGGGAGAGGCGGTGCAGGCGGCGGGGGCCGAGGCCGAGATCGGCGGCGAGGTCCGCGATCGTGGTCGCGCCGGAGCGTAGTTCCGTCACGATACGGGGAACGATCGGGTCGACGGGGAACGCATCGGCGGCTCGCCATTCAGCTATCGCCTCGAGACCGGCTGTCGGCGACGGTGCGGATTCGAAGAGAGCCGCGGCGCGACGGGACTGCGCCGGCGTCCACAGGTCGGACAGATCCGGGCGGCCGTCGCGAAGTTCATCTGCGGGCACTCCGAGTAGACCGGGCGCTGTACCGGGAGCGAAGCGGATGCCCGCGATTCGGGTGGCAGGGCTTATGGTCGGGTGGTACGCCCGGGTATCCGGACCCGCCACCGACAGGCGGCCGTTCATCCAGAGCAGATCCATACAACCATCCGGCAGTACCGGGGTGGTGGCGTCCACGGTGATATCGCGAACCCATACGGTCGCACCCGGGATGCGTGAGGGACGCTCCCGATAGCCAAGGGACACACCGCTATCCGGCTCTTCCCGCGAATCGCCAGTTCGCGAGGTGTGAGAACCGTTGAAACACACCTCGTTCGGCAGTTCGTGCGTGAATGCAGTTCGCGCACAATTGCACTCACTGCAATCTTGCACGGTCTGCTGTCGCGGGGCGGTGTTCATCAGTGCTTGCGGACGACCCGCTCCGGCTGACCGGGCTTCCATACGGTGACATCCATATGCCCGTCACCGACCTCCACCGAAGACGCGCCCGTCAGATCGGCGGCATAGAAGTGGTCGAAGTCGCGCCCGCGTAGATCGAAGCCCGATTCGGCATAGAGTGCCTCGGCCCAGCGCTGATGCAGGGCGGGATCATGCACATCACGCACCGTGCCGAACAGCTTCGCATCACCGTCGGCGACATGGGTGTCGACGGTGGCGGTGTGCAGGCAGAAGCGCGGATCGCGTTCCAGATCCTTGAATTTCGTGGTGTCGGGCATGCCGACGAGCCATAGTTCGCCCTCGAAGAGCGCGGGTTCCAGCGGGCTGATGCGTGGGAAGCCATCCGAGCGCAGGGTGGCGAGCATGCACAATTTGCCGGTGGCGGCGTGACGACGGGTGAAGATCTCGGCGATCCGCGGCGCTGCCTCGGCGAACTCATTCCAAGACGTCATACGGCCGACGATACTCAGCCGCACCGACAGCTCACAGCCCTCAGCATTTGGTGATCGACTGGCCGAAGGCGAAAATATTGTGCGGGTCGTACTTCTGGGCCGTCCGCCGCAACCGTGGCGCGTTCCCGCCGTAGTAGGCATTCGACCAGTTCTCCAGATCCTCATCGAGGTAATTGACGTACGCGGTATTGCCGGTGAGATCGCCGAGCGCGTCCCGCACCTCACCCACCCCGGCACGGGCGTCCGGCGTGGTCGCGCCGACATAGATCTGCGCGGTGGCCAGCGCCTCGCGATGCGGGAACGCGGTGTCCGCGACGCCGATTCGGCTCACCGCCCCACCCAGGCTGTCGAGCAGGATATCCATACCCGTGCGGCCGGTCAGCAGCGCGGTGAGCTTGCCGGGATCCGATAGCGGCCCGGTGAGCACCCGCGAGGATGCCAGGAACGATTCGCGCCCGAGTACTCCCGCGCCATTCCAGGACGGATGGCACTGCTCCGCCGTGTAATTCGCGCAGCCGCCGAAATACATCATCGCGGATAGATAGTCCTTGGATAGCGAGTAGCGATTCGACGGCTGACATCCGGTCGCCGTGACCAATTTGTCGACCAGCGTGTTCAAATCGCTCTCGGAGCCGACATAGCAGCCGTTGATTCGACAGGTCGGCGGATTTCCGGCGGACACTCCGAGGGTGGACCAGAATTCATCCGGCGCGGATTGCGTGAATGACTGCCAGCCACCCATCACCTCGGTGAAAGCACCTGCCGGGAATCGCAATTGGAAGACCGCCAACTGCGGAGCCGCCACGGTCCGGAAGGTGAATGAGGTGACGACTCCCAGGTTTCCGCCGCCACCCCCGCGCAGCGCCCAATACAACTCCGGTTCCGATTCCGCAGACGCCGTGCGCTGCACCCCGTCCGCGGTGACCACCTGCGCCGAAAGCAGCGAGTCACAGGTCAATCCGTACTTGCCGGTGAGCACGCCCAATCCCCCGCCGAGTGTGAGACCGGCGATCCCGACCGTCGGACAGGATCCGCCCGGCAGGCAGCGCCCGGCCCGCGCCAGACCCGAGTACACATCCATCAGTCGCGCGCCCGCGCCGATCACGGCCGTGCCGTCGGCGGCGACCCGCACCGAATTCATCGGCCCCACATCGGCGATCAGCCCGCCGTCCGGGGTGGAGTAGCCCGCGTAGCTGTGCCCGCCACTGCGCGCGGCGATCCGCACATCGGATTCGGCGGCCACAGCGACGCACCGCTGTACATCGGAGGCATTCGCACAGCGCGCGATGGCCGCCGGTTTCCGATCATCGAAGCGCGGGTTGTACGCCAGCTTCGCGCTCGCGTAATCCGCGTCGGCGGGCAATATCAACGCGCCCGCCAGCGCCTGCCGCAGGGCATTCCAATCCACCTGTCCGGCAGCCGATTCCGGCATACAGCCGGACAGCGCCCCCAGATCCACGACCGACAACGCTACTCCGAGCGCGGCCGCACGCAGCACAGACCGACGATTCATCGCCATGGCGATGTCCTCCCCCGAGGCCGCGCCCGGCGGTGCGCCGAGCGCTGATTCAGAACGTCCCTATGACCGGTATATCGCGGCCGTCAAGCGTCCCGTTTCGACCTCAGGTCAGTAAATCGTCGGCAATCCGCGCCCATTCGGCGAGAACCTGCTTGCGGCGCAAGCGATCTCGCCCCACCATCTCGTCGAGGGTGGCGCCGCGCACCAGGTTGATGGTCAGCCAGAACGCCGATTCCAGTCGCGCCCTGGGGACTTCGATGCGCGCACCGCACGCGTCGAGCAACTCCACGGTCAGGTCGTGCTGCACGCGCAACATATTGCGCCGCAGCTCTTTCTCATTCGCGATGCCGACGTACAGTTCGACCGCCGCCTTGCCGAGTTTGCCCGCGAACGGCGCGGTCACCAACTCGACCAGGATCTCCCCCGGCGACGCTCCCGGCGTACGCGCCTTGCGCTGCAACGCTTCCCGCTGCCGCTGGGTCAGATGTTCGATGGTCTGGGCGAACAGTTCCTGCCGGGTGTGAAAGTGGTGCAGCTGCGCACCCCGGGTCACGCCCGCCCGCGCGGTGATATCGGCGATCGACGCGCTGGCGTACCCCACCTCGGCGAGGCTGTCGATGGCGGCGTCGAGCAGCAGCGCCCGCGTGCGCAGGCTCTTCTCCTGATGCTTGTTCGGGGGCAGGGCGGATACCACCGCGTCAGTCTAGCCAACCCTCGAAATTGCGTGCTGCCTTGCACGCAATTGGATGCTGGTCGTAATGTGCAGGCTGATGCCGGTGGCGTACGCGCCGCCGTCCGGACCTCTCGGAGAATGGAAGCCATGCCCGTCGACCGCCTGCTCCCCACGCCCGAAGCCCGCGACCTCATCGAGCTGACCCGCGATATCGCGGACAAGGTGCTCGAGCCGATCGCCGCGCAGTACGAGAAGCAGGAGCGGTATCCGGACGAGGCGTTCCGCGCGCTCGGGCAGGCCGGGCTGCTGAGCCTGCCGTACCCGGAGGAGTTCGGCGGCGGCGGGCAGCCGTACGAGGTGTACCTGCAGGTACTCGAGGAGCTGGGCGCGCGCTGGGCGGCGGTCGCGGTCGCGGTGAGCGTGCACAGCCTGTCCTGCCATCCGCTGTTCGTGTACGGCACCGATGAGCAGAAACAGCGCTGGCTCCCGGATATGTTGTCCGGCAATCTGATCGGCGCGTACAGCCTGTCCGAGGCGCACGCCGGTTCCGATGCCGCCGCACTGCGCTGCCGCGCCACCGAAACCGACGGCGGCTACCGCATCACCGGCAGTAAAGCCTGGATCACCAACGGCGGCAAGGCCGATTACTACACGCTCTTCGCCCGCACCGGCGAAGGCTCGCGCGGCATCTCCAGTTTCCTGGTCCCCGCCGACACCCCCGGCCTGTCCTTCGGCAAGCCCGAGGAGAAGATGGGCCTGCGCGCCGTCCCCACCACCACCGCCGCATACGACGACGCCTTCCTCCCCGCCGAACGGCTCATCGGCGACCCCGGCCAGGGACTGTCGATCGCGTTCAGCGCCTTGGATTCCGGCCGCCTCGGCATCGCCGCCGTCGCCACCGGCATCGCCCAGCGCGCCCTCGACGACGCCATCGCCTACGCCAAGGACCGAGAAGCCTTCGGCCGCCCCATCATCGACCACCAGGGCCTGGGCTTCGTCCTGGCCGATATGGCCGCCGCCGTCGACTCCGCCCGCGCCACCTACCTCGACGCCGCCCGCCGCCGCGACGCCGCCCTCCCCTACTCCCGCCAGGCCAGCGTCGCCAAACTCATCGCCACCGACGCCGCCATGAAAGTCACCACCGACGCCGTCCAGGTCTTCGGCGGCTACGGCTACACCCAGGACTTCCCCGTCGAGCGCTACATGCGCGAAGCCAAGATCACCCAAATCTTCGAGGGCACCAACCAGATTCAGCGATTGGTCATTGCCCGCAGCCTGTAGAATCGGCCGCTCGGCACCTCCCCTGTTCGAGGAAGTGCCGAGCGGTGTCGAGAGGTCAGGAGGCGGCGGCGAAGCCCGCGCGGAGGTCGGCGAGGATGTCGTCGATGCCTTCGATGCCCACGGCCAGGCGGATGAGGCCGGGGGTTACGCCCGCCGCGAGTTGTTCTTCCGGGGTCAACTGGGAGTGGGTGGTGGAGGCGGGGTGGATTACCAGGGAGCGGACGTCGCCGATATTGGCTACGTGGCTGTGCAGGGTGAGGGCTTCCACGAAGCGTTTGCCCGCGTCTACGCCGCCGGCGAGTTCGAAGCCGATGATGGCGCCTACGCCCTTGGGGGCCAACCGCTTTCCGCGGTCGTACCACGGCGAGGAGGGCAGGCCCGCGTAGGAGACGGTGGTGACTTCGTCTCGGCCGGTGAGGAATTCGGCTACCGCCTGGGCGTTGGCGACGTGGCGTTCGAGGCGCAGGCTGAGGGTTTCCAGGCCCTGGCTGATTAGGAAAGCGTTGAAGGGTGAGATGGAGGAGCCCAGGTCGCGGAGCAACTGGACCCGGGCTTTGAGGGCGTAGGCGGGAGCGCCGAGGTCGGCGTAGACGACGCCGTGGTAGCTCGGGTCGGGTTCGGTGAAGCCGGGGAAACGGCCCGAGCGCCAGTCGAAGGTGCCGCCGTCGACGATCACGCCGCCGATGGCGGTGCCGTGCCCGCCCAGGTATTTGGTGGCCGAGTGCACGACGATGTCGGCACCGTGCGCGAACGGCTGGATCAGGTACGGGGTGGCGACGGTGTTGTCGACGATCACCGGAATGCCGGAACCGTGCGCGACCTCGGCGATACCGGGAATGTCGAGAATGTGGTTCTGCGGGTTGGAGATGGTCTCACCGTAGAAAGCCTTGGTGTTCGG
Source organism: Nocardia sp. NPDC052001 (assembly GCF_040680615.1). Taxonomy (NCBI): domain Bacteria; kingdom Bacillati; phylum Actinomycetota; class Actinomycetes; order Mycobacteriales; family Nocardiaceae; genus Nocardia; species Nocardia sp. NPDC052001. The sequence continues at coordinate 1,197,110 of NZ_JBFAXC010000002.1, forward strand.
GCGAATCGCCGCCCGCCACTGTTCGAGGTCGTCGGGATCCTCGACGAAACTCACCTCGATGCCGAGCTTGGGCAGCGTGTACCGGAACAGGTTGTAGGTGCCGCCGTACAGTCGAGGACTCGACACGATGTGATCACCGGCCCCCGCGATATTCAGAATCGCGAAGGTCTCCGCCGCCTGCCCGGAGGCCAGCAGCAGCGCCGCCACACCGCCCTCGAGCGCGGCGACCCGCTGCTCGACCGCGTCCTGCGTCGGATTCATGATGCGGGTGTAGATGTTCCCGGGTTCGGCCAGCCCGAACAGCGCGGCCGCGTGCGCGGTATCGCGGAACGTGTACGAGGTGGTCTGATAGATCGGCAGCGCCCGGGCGCTGGTGGCGCCGTCGGGCGTCTGCCCGATATGGACCTGCTTGGTCTCGAAACTCCAGTTGGCGGTCGGATCTTCAGGCAGCTCGGTCGTCATACCCGGTGAAGCTACGACCCCGCCACCTGCGAAGACGACAGTTCCGCTCGCCGTGAATACAACACTGTGCGATCGCGCGTCCGCGACGATGAACACCTCATCCCACCGCCCACCGATGAAATTCCCTCCCCCACCCGGTCCACTCTTCGACACCGTGGACAGGAGCGAACGATGGACCTCTTCACCATCATGTGCGTGCGCGACCGAACCGAGTCCGTCCGCTGGTACGAAATCTTCTTCGGCCGCCCGCCCGACCGCACGGTCGGTCTCGAATCCCTCTGGCAGGTCGGCGAGAACGCCTGGATCGTCGTCGACGATCGCGAGGTCCGCGCGAAACGAGTCGGCGGTGCGATGGTCACCCTCTCCGTCACCGACCTCGACGACACCCTCGCCCGCCTGACCGCCCACGACATCCCGCACGGCCTCCTCGAGACCTACGGCAACGGCGTCCGCCACGTCGAAGTCCTGGACCCGGACGGCAATAGCCTCTCCCTCGCCGAACCGCCGGCCGCCCCGAACTATGCTCGGGAATAGCGCAACCCTGAACGGATCACCACGCCCGCGGATAGTCACTCGGAAGAGGAGGACCGCATGAAGGCCGTGCAGTACCGAACAGTCGGATCGGCGCCGGAGGTCGTGACCCTGCCCGATCCGGAACCGGGGCCAGGTCAGATCCTGCTGCGGATGACCGCCGCCGGGGTCTGCCACTCCGATATCGCGATCATGAGCCTGCCCGCCGAGGCCATCCAGTTCCCGCTCCCGCTGACCCTCGGCCACGAGGGCGCGGGCACCGTGGCCGCGCTCGGTGCGGGCGTCAAGGGTGTCGAGATCGGTGCGGCAATGGCGGTCTACGGTCCCTGGGGTTGCGGTGCGTGCGCCAAATGCGCTGTCGGAAAAGAGAATTACTGCCTGCGAGCCCGGGAGCTGAAGATCTTCCCACCGGGCCTCGGCGCGCCCGGCGCGATCGCCGAATACATGATCGTCGACGATATCCGGCATCTGGTGCCGCTGGGCGACCTCGATCCCGTGCGCAACGTGGCCCTGACCGATGCGGGCCTGACCCCCTATCACGCGATCAAACGCTCCCTGCCCAAGCTGGTGCCCGGCAGTACGACCGTCGTGCTCGGTGCGGGCGGCCTGGGCCACGTGGCGATCCAGCTGTTGCGCGCGATGTCCGCGACCAGGGTGATCGCCCTCGACGTCTCCGACGATAAGCTCGAACTCGCCCGCCAGGTCGGCGCGCACGAGGCTCTCCTATCGGATTCGACCGCGGTAGAACACATTCGAACCCTGACCGGCGGACGGGGCGCTGACCTGGTGCTCGATTTCGTCGGCGCGCCCGCGACCGCCGATATCGCCACCGGCGCCGCCGCGATCGAATCCGACATCACGCTGGTCGGTCTGGGCGCGGGCCGAGTCTCGGTCGGCTTCGGCTCCCTCCCCTATGAGACGACCGTGACCTCCCCGTACTGGGGCACCCGCGCCGAACTCATCGAGGTGCTCGATATAGCCCGCGCCGGTGATGTCGAAGTCCACGTCGAAACCTTCGCCATCGACGATGCCCCACTGGCATATGAGCGCCTGCACGACGGAAAGATCAACGGCCGCGCCGTCATCCTCCCCAATGGCTGACCCGCGCGCGACGCATCGGAGACGCCATTCGTTGGGTCGTTGCGCGGCCCGCGCGAATCCCCGGGTGATACTGCTGCGGTGACCAGCAGCTCGGAGAACACCAGTCCCGATGATCAGGTCCCCGCGTGGGCGCGGCGGACGGCCGGGGAATCGCGGTGGTTGGCCACCGCGGCGATGGTCGGGTTCCTGGTGTTGCAGGCCGTCATGCCGGATTGGTTGCGGTTGGGGCAGTGGTGGACGGTGCCGTCCATCGGTTTCGTACTGCTGTTGATTCTGTTCGCGGCCAGCCCGTTCCGGATCGATCGCGAGGAAGTCTGGCTGCGGCGGGTGGGGCTATGCCTGATGGGGCTGCTCGCGTTCGCCATGGTGTGGGCGGTGGTGAATCTGGTGCGCGGGTTGATCGACGGGCAGGTGAGCAATAACGCGGCCGGGCTGCTCGGTTCGGGGGTGGCGGTGTGGCTGTCGAATTTTCTGGTATTCGCGCTCTGGTATTGGGAATTGGATCGCGGCGGCCCCGCTGCCCGGGCGCACGCGCGCAAGCCGTATCCGGATTTCCTGTTCGTGCAGATGCAGAATCCGGAACTGGCGGATCCCGAGTGGGAGCCGCAGTTCCTGGATTACCTGTACCTGTCGTTCACCAATGCGACCGCGTTCAGCCCCACCGATGTGATGCCGATGTCGCGATGGGCGAAACTGACCATGATGGTGCAATCCGGGATCTCACTGATCACCGTGAGCCTGGTGATCGCGCGCGCGGTGAACGTCCTGAAATAGCTAGCGGTTGAACCACATATCGAGCACCACCATGACCACGGCGATCACGACCATGATCACCGCGAGCGACATGGACTGCCCGATGGTCATGCAGATGCCGGCGGCCAGGAACAGGCTGAGCACCGGCGCCCAGACGAAGTAATCGGGGGCGCCCAGCGCGCGCTTCTTGGTCGCCGTCCCACGGGAGTTACCGGCACCGACACCTCGGTCACGCTCTACGCGACCACCATTAGCCCTGTCCACCTGCGACACAATACATTTGACCGGGCCCGCGCGGGCGGTGAGGGTCTCAGCCCCGGCGCAACAGGACACCGCGGACAAACGCGGCCTGGCCGGAGTGCTGAATATCGTCATCGACGACGCTGATGAGCCGCACGCCCAAAGTGACCGGCGGATCCCACCGGGTGTCGACAATGCGCGGCAGATCGGCATCGACCAGCCCGGAGACATAGCCGATGGTCTGATCGTGCACGGCGTCGTAGTACCCGAGCAGCAGCTCCGCCGAGATACCGGACAATTGCGCTACATCGGCGGAATCATGACCGTAACCCGTTGCGGCGTCATCGAAGACGAGATCGAATCGCTTGGCCCACCCCTGCGCCGTCCAGACCTGCTCCAGGCCCGCCACATCGGCGATATGGTCGTCCTGCACCCGGGTGAGATGCCAGATGAGCCAGGCGATGGAATTCGCACCGGGCTCCACCTGCTCGGACAGTTGCGCATCGGTCAAGCCCGCGACCGCGCCGTGCACATTCTCCTTGACCCGGCCGAAGGCGTCGACCAGCAAATCAGCACTTGTCATGCCAGCATCCAAGCATTCCGCGCGCGGAGAAATTCCCCGATCACGGAGGACGCGCCGCTATCGCTGCGGCCGCGCGGGCAACTCGCAACAGCCGGGGGCACAGGGCATTCCATTGCGGGTGCAGCCCAGGCTGGGCATATCGCTCAACTTGACCGGTTCGGCACCGGTGAGCCGCTCCTCGACGAGATCGACCACCATGCGGGCGAAACGCGCATCCGCACCCGCGGTTCCGGCACGCACGAACGCCATATCCAGTTCGGCCGCACGTTGTTTCGCCTCATTGTCGAGATCCCAGATGACCTCGAGGTGATCGGAGACGAACCCGATCGGGCACACCACGACCGCCCGCACCCCTTGCGCCGCAAGCGCATCCAGATGATCGACGATATCGGGCTCCAGCCACGGCACCTGCGGCGGTCCGGACCGGGACTGCCAGACCACGTCGTACTCACCGAAACCCGTTGCGGTGGCGGCTAGTCGAGCGGCCTCGGCGATCTGACGGCTGTACAGTCCCTGCTCCCCCGGCGGACCGGAGGCGATATCGGCCGAGACCGGAATCGAATGCGCGGTGAAAACCAGCCTGGCATCGGCTCGCCGCTCGGCGGGCAACGAATCCACGGCCGCGCGAATCCCGTCCGCCACCGACTCGATGAACAGCGGATGATCGAAATACTGTCGCAGCTTCACCAATTCGGGCGCGTTCAGCACATCGGCGCGCGCCCGGGCGATGTCCTCGTGGTATTGCCGGCACCCGGAATAGCCGCCCCACGCCGAGGTGGGAAACACCAGGGCGGAACGGATTCCGTCCACCCGCATCCCCTCGACGGTGTCCTCCACCATTGGATGCCAATTGCGATTGCCGAAATACACCGGCAAATCGATTCCGCGCGCAGCGAATTCGGCCTCGACCGCCTTGATGATGTCGAGATTCAAGGCATTGATCGGCGAGACCCCGCCGAAGTGCAGATAGTGTTCGGCGACTTCGGCGAGGCGTTCGGGCGGTACGCCCCGGCCTCGAGTGACGTTCTCCAGGAACGGCATCACGTCTTCGGGGCGCTCGGGGCCGCCGAAGGACAGCAGCAGCAGTGCGTCCACTTCATCAGTAGCGGGTTCCCCGGCATCGATGCCGGGATTCTGCACTACCACCGCCGGATCTCCTTCAGCTAGTTGTTGCGGATCAGTTCGAGAACCCGTCGGCCGGGAACCAGGTGTTATGGCTGGCCCCGCCGTCGACATAGATGATCGATCCGGTGGTGCCCGGCAGCCAATCGGACAGCAGGGTCACCACGGACTTGGCCACCACCGTCGGGTCGTCGACATCCCAGCCGATCGGGGAAGCGCCGTCCCAGTAGGTGTTCAGCATGTTCAGCTGCTTGGCGTCATCGGTGGCGGTGCCCGCGATGGCCTTGGCGGCGAGGGTCTTGATCGGACCCGCGGCGACCAGGTTGGAGCGAATCCGCTTGGCCTCGCCCACCTCTCGCGCCACGTACCGGTTCACCGACTCGAGCGCGGCCTTGGCCACACCCATCCAGTTGTAGTACGGCATGGCGGTGCGCGGATCGAAGTCCATGCCCACGATGGAGCCGCCCTCGTTCATGGCGGGGAGTACGGCGCGAGCGAGCGAGGCGTAGCTCCAGGCCGAGATCTCGAACGCCTTGGCGGCGTCCGGGCCCGGACCCTCCAGGAACGGCTTGGCCTCGGGACCCATCAGGGTGCGCGGGGCGAAGGCGATGGAGTGCAGGACGCCGTCCACACCCTCGGGCGCGAGCTCGGCCAGCTTCCCGGCCAACTCGCCCAGGTTCTCCTCATTGGTGACATCGAGCGCGATGGCCGGGGGAACCTCCTTCGGCAGGCGCTTGGCGATCCGGTCGATCAGCCGCAGCCGCTCCGGAATACCGGTGATGATCACCTTGGCGCCCTGCTCCTGCGCGACCGCGGCCGCGTGGAAAGCGATGGACGAATCGGTGATGATGCCCGTGATCAGAACGGTCTTGCCTGCAAGCAATCCACTCATGGGTTAGTTGGTTCTCCTCGTTGAAAGTACTGGTGGCCTGTGCGATCGGGGTCCGGCTGAGCCGAAAGGCTCAGTGGCCCATGCCCATTCCGCCGTCGACGGGGATGATGGCCCCGGAGATGTAGGACGCGTCGTCCGAGGCCAGGAAGCTGATCGCCGCGGCGACATCCTCGGCCTGGCCGATGCGACCGGCGGGGATGAATTCCAGTGCCTTCTCCCGCATCTCGGGAGTCATGTCCTCACGGGTCATATCGGTGTCGATGAGGCCGGGCGCGACCACGTTCGCGGTGATATTGCGCTTGCCGACCTCACGGGTGATGGCGCGCGCCATACCGACCAGACCGGCCTTGGCCGCGGCGTAGTTGACCTGACCGGGCGCGCCGACCTGACCGACGACCGAGCCCAGGAAGATGACCCGGCCCCAGCGGCCCTTGAGCATATTGCGGTTGGCGCGCTGGGCAACTCGCCACGCACCGGTGAGGTTGGCGTCGATGACCTTGGTGAAGGAGTCCTCGCTCATCCGCATGAAGAGCGTGTTGTCCACGATGCCCGCATTGGCGACGATGACCTCGACCGGACCCTGGTGCGCCTCGACCTCGGCGAACGCGCGATCCACCGACTCCGCATCGGTGACATCGCATTTCACGCCGAAGAGACCTTCGGGCACACCCGAACCGCGATGCGTGACGGCGACCTTGTGACCGTCGGCGAGCAGACGCTGTGCCACCGCGAGACCGATTCCGCGGTTGCCGCCGGTCACCAGTACCGACCGGGATGTGATGTTCGACATAGAGGGAAACCTATCTGTTCGTGTTCGGGACTCGGCGCGCGGTACCGATTTACGGCAGACGCTGACGATAGAGCAGTGCGGTCACCACACCGGCGGCGGTCACCAGCAGACCGAATATCAGCCAGGGGCGGCTCGCGTCACCCATCGTCATCTCGTACCCGATTTGCTGTTCCAGAGTGTCGTAGACGGCGTTCAATTCTTCCAGGCTGGAGGCGGTGTAGAAGTCACCGCCGGACAACTTGGCGATCTCGCGCAGTGAATCGTCATCAACCGGAACCCGTACCCGCTGTGAGCCTTTGCCGTCCTGATCCGGAATCTCGACGGTGCCCCACGTCGTACCGAACGAAATGGTCGACACCGGAACGCCTTTCTCCTTCGCCAGACGCGCGGCGGTGAAGCCGTGGCGAGGATTGTCGACGTCCTTGTCGTCCGGGACGGTCTGCTTACCGTCGGACATCAGCACGATGCGCGCGGGCGGCGGGGTTTCCGCGCCGCCGAGCACCGAGGCGAGCGTATCGATCGATTGCAGTGCGGTGAGAATGCCTTCACCGGTGGCGGTGCGCTCGGCCAGCTTCATATTGTCGATGGCGGCCTTGACCGCCTGCCGATTGGTCGTCGGCGACATCTGCACCGACGCGGTACCGGCGAAGGTGACCAGGCCCAGATTGATACCCGGGGTCAGACCGTCCGCGAATTCCTTGGCCGCCTTCTTGGCCACCTGAATTCGGCTCGGCGGCACATCGGTGGCCTCCATGGACAGCGAAACGTCGATCACCAGAATCACGGTCGCCCGGTTGCGCGCCACCTTCTTGGCGGCGGTCGGACCGGCGGCGGCGAAGGTGAGCAGCATCAATCCGACCAGCAGCAGCGCGATCGGAACGTGCCGGAACCAGCCCGGCCGACTCGGCGCGACCTTCTCCAGCATCTCCATATTGGAGAAACGCAGGACGTGTCTGCGCCTGCGCTGCTGCACCAGCACATACACAAGCGCCATGATCGCGACCACGGCGAGGAAACCCAGCCACCAGGTGTGGGTGAAATTCGAAAGACTCACTGTCGTGGCACCCGCCCGGCATTCGAGGCGCCGAAGGTATGGCGCCGGGTGGACACGAATCGGACCACATCGGTGATCCAATCCCGGTCGGTACGCAATTCCATCACCGGCGCACCACAACTGCGCAATGCCAGCTCCACCTGTTCGCGGTGGCGCTGCGCGGCATTGGCGTAATCGGCGCGCAGGGTGGGGGTCACACTGAATTCGCGGGTGCGGCCGGTCTCCGGATCGTGCAGCACCACATCACCGAGATCGGGCAGCTCGATATCGCGCGGATCGAGCACCTCGACCGCGAGCAGATCGTGGCGGCCGGAAATGGCGCGCAACGAACGCTGCCAATCGATATCACCGAGGAAATCGGAGATGACCACGGCCAGACCGCGTTTGCGCTGCGGACGGCGCAGCGATTCGATCGCGCCCTGCAGATCGCCGCGCACACCGTCGCGGGCGTGCGGGGTGGTGGCGATCTTGCGCAGCATGGCGGTCGCGTGCACGCGACCGCTGCGGGCCGGAATGCGAATCAGCTGTTCGCCATTGGCGATGACCGCGCCGATCCGATTACCGCCGCCGCTGGTCAGATGGGTGACCGCGGCCGCGGCCGCCACCGCCAGATCACGCTTCTCGCACAGCGCGGTGCCGAAGTCGAGACTGGCGGACAGGTCCACCACCAGCCAGGTCTCCAGTTCGCGGTCCGCGATGGTCTGGCGCACATGCGCGTGCGTGGTACGGGCGGTGACCGACCAATCCATCTGGCGCACATCATCACCCGGCTGATACATGCGCGCATCGCCGGCGTCCGAACCCGGGCCGGGGATGAGGCCGAGGTGATCACCGTGCAGGACGCCGTCCAGGCGACGGCGCACGGTGAGTTCGAGGGTCTTCAACGCCGCCGCCAGACGCGGATCTGTCAGCTCACCCTGCCGGAACGAGGGCGGGGCGTGTGAGGAACCACTGGGATTTGAGATCGTCACGGGCGCAACCGAATCCGGGCCTCGCCTCACTTGGGCTGGGGCTGGCCGGGAATCCCGGGCACCTGACCGTTAGGGGCCTGCGGAATCCCCTGCGGCGGCTGCGGAATGCCCTGCTGACCCTGCGGCGGCTGCGGGATCCCGGGCGCACCCTGCGGACCCATGACCGGCGGCGCGGCGGGCATCGGCGCGGGCTGGCCACCCGGGGCGACGGCCTGCGGGGCGACCTGCGGCAGGCCGACGGTCTGCAGTACGCGCTTGATCACGTCATCGGGCGAAACCTCGTCGGCCAGTGCGTCGTACGAGAGCACCAGGCGGTGCCGCAGCACATCCGGGATCACCTCGACCACATCCTGCGGGACCACGTAATCGCGGCCGCGAATGAGCGCCACGGCGCGCGCGGCGGCGATGATGCCCAGGCTGGCACGCGGCGAAGCGCCGTAGGAGATCCATCCGGCCACATCGTGCATACCGAAATCGGCGGGCTTACGGGTGGCGGCGATGACCCGGACCACGTAATCCACCAGCGCGTGGTGCACGAAGGTATTGGCGGCGACCTTCTGCAGGCGCACCAGCTCGTCCGGGTCCAGCACCGGCTTGGCCTCGGGCGGGGTGACGCCCATCCGGTAGATGATCTCGCGCTCCTCCTCGACGGAGGGGTAATCCACGACCACCTTGAACAGGAAGCGGTCACGCTGCGCCTCGGGCAGCGGGTACACGCCTTCGCTCTCGATGGGGTTCTGAGTCGCCATGACCAGGAATGGATTAGGCATCGGGTAGGTCTTGCCGCCGATGGACACGTGCCGCTCGGCCATGACCTCGAGCAGCGCCGACTGCACCTTGGCGGGCGCGCGGTTGATCTCGTCGGCGAGCACGAAGTTCGCCACGACCGGACCGAGTTCGGTATCGAACTCCTCGCGGCCCTGCCGGTAGATGCGGGTACCGACGAGGTCGGTGGGCACCAGGTCCGGGGTGAACTGCACGCGGGAGAAGCTGCCGCCCACCACCTTTGCGAAGGTCTCCACGGCCAGGGTCTTGGCGATACCGGGCACACCCTCGAGCAGCACGTGACCGCGCGCGAGCACACCTACCAGCAGCCGTTCGACCAGCCGATCCTGACCGACGATCACCCGTTTGACTTCGTAGATCGCCTTTTCCAGGGTCTGGACATCGCGCTCGAGGGTGTTCGGCGGCGGCGCGTCCTTCACCGTACTTACCCCGCTCACACCATCAGTCGAAGTCACCAACATCCCCGCTTTCGCTTTGGTCCAGTGCGTTGCCGCACCAACTATTCCAGGTATCCGGCGCGTTCGCCGCACCCGGTTGGGTCAAATGCCGATGTCGCGGCGCGGGCGGATCGGCGCATTCGTCCGATCATCGCCCGTTCACGCCGATGACCTGGCTATTCTCTCTCGAAACTGAGAATTTCCAGGGAACTTCGATGCTCCGGGTATTCGCATTCCGCGCCGACTTCGCGCACCTGTACCCGGCGCGCCGGGCCGGGCGGCCTGGAATCGGATCGCACCTCCCACAGCGAACAGCGGGTGCTCCGTACACTCCGGCGCATGCGACTGAGTACTCGAAATCAGCTCGATGGCACTGTCATTTCGATTACCCGCGGTGAGGCGATGGCGGTTGTGCGCATTCGACTCAATGGCGGGGATGAGATCACCTCGTCGATCACCCGCGATGCCGTGGATGATCTCGGTCTGGTCGATGGCACCGCGGTGAAGGTGCTGATCAAGTCGACCGAGGTCACCCTCGGAATCGAATAGGGCTCACAGGCCGGGGCGACCCTGGATCGGGAGATTGACGAAACTGGGGTCGGCCGGGTCCAGCCGAATGTGCTGGGGGCGGTAACCGGAGTCGCGAGCGGTCACTCCGATGGGCAGGGCGCGCGGGATGCTGGCGGCATAGATATCGATGCGCAGGCGATGACCCGGCTGGACGACGGCGTCGGTGGCGAGCAGGCCGATATCGAGAGTGGTTGGCACGCCGGGGGTTTGCGGATCGCGGGCGGTGACGTCCAGCGGGTGGTATGCCTCGATATAGTCCCCGTTCGCGCTGCGCGAGCTGCGTTGCGGGTCCACCGCGCGCAGGGCGGCGGTGAGCTGACCGCTGGAGATGACCGTCGAGGTGCCATCGGGGGCGACATCGTTGACCGAGACGTCCCAGAAACCGTCGGTGGCGTCCAGGATCGTGTTCAGGTGCAGGTTCATCTGCCCGGATAGCGCGGTCGGCGATTCGGCGGCGGGGGTGGTGAAGGTGAGCGCCTCGGCTTCGGCGAAACGCGAATCCCATTCGCAGCCCGAACCCAGGATCAGGGCCAGACCGGCGGTGCCCTCGGAGGCTTGCCGTGAGCACAGACCGCGCACACCGGGCGCGACCGTCAGCTGTGCGGCGGCGTTCGGCGGTGCGCTGCTCAGGCTGCCGTCCGCGAGTGCGTGCGGTGCGGTTCCACTGGAATCGGCGGTGAGATAACGGCGTTCGTAGTTCACTCCCCCGCGCGGGAAGGTGTCGGCGGTGGTCCAGCCGCCGCCCTGCTGGAAAAGCGTGACGGGGCCGTAGCCGTCGATGCCGTTGTCGATTCCCTTGAGCCACTTGTCGAACCACGCGCGCTGCAATGCGGGGACCGCCGGGGGTCCGGCCGGTGTGCCGAAATCGGCGGTGGCGGTGACGTGATAGCCATTGCCCATGACGAGCTGCTTCCGACCCGGCGGCAAGGGAATCGCGTTGTAGATGCGGGGCTCGCTGTAGGCGAAGATATCGTGCCAGCCGCCGATCACGAAGGTGGGCACGGTGATCTGCGTCGGATCGGATTGCCGTTCGCGATACCACTGGCTGTACCCCGCGAGATCGACCGTGGCCGGAGGCAGACTGGACAGATCCGAGACGGTCAGCGCGTCGAAGAGTTGCGGGAGCAGGGTCGCCGGATCCGACAGTCGATCCGACAGCCACTTCGCGTCGAATCGCCCCTGTAGCAACGCCTGTAGATCGGGCAGCCATTTGGTGCCGTTGACGATGCTCAGCCACATGGGCATGAATCCGATGCCGATCGCGCCGCCGGTGCCGACGATATCGCGGAACAGATCCGAGCCCGGAATGATCGGCAGGATCGCTTTGAGAGCGGGCGGGCGATGCGCGGCGGCCTGCACAGCGGTGATGCCGAGGTAGGACGCGCCGGTCATCCCGATTCGCCCGTCCGAGAAGGGCTGGCGCGCAGCCCAATCGATGACCTCCAGGGTGTCGGCCTGCTCGCGCGGGCCGAGCACGTCCCATACGCCCTCGGAAAATCCGGTGCCGCGCACATCGGCGACCACCTCGACATAGCCGCTGCGCACCAACTCCGGTGTGATGCCCATCTGACCGGCCATCGCGCCCTTGGATTCGGCGCTCAGATCGCTCATCAATTTGGTGTACGGGGTCATGGTGACGATGGTGGGGAACGGTGTCTCGATCGCGCGGCCCTGATCGTCGGCGGGCCGATACACATTGGCCTTCAACACTATTCCGTCGCTCATGGTGACCGGAACATCGTGGTCGACGGTCATTCCGGGATAGGTGAGCTGCTGGGAATCCGCCGCCCAGCCCGGTGCGCTCACTCCGCCGGGATCATCGGCGTGCGTGGGCGGTGCGAATGCCGCGACCACCGCGATGGATACAGCGCCGATCAGGATTCGCCAGTGCGCAGAAGCCACGTCGTACCACCAGAACTTCCAAAGTTGTTGTGCGTCACACCGTTACCTCCGGTGTGACGCGGACAACCCTGACACAGCTTTACTTCAAAGTAAAGCATTCTCACCAGGCGATACGCTGAGGCCGATGCCACCCACACAGCGCCGCCCCACCGATGACGAACTACTCGACGCCGCCTGCGCGGTCTTCGCCGAGCACGGCTATCGCGCCGCGAGCATGGATGCCATCGCGCGCCGGGCGAATTCGACCAAGCCCACGCTCTACGCGCACTTCGGCTCGAAACCCGAGCTGTTCCGGCGGCTCTTCCGGCGCGAGGCCGAGGTCATGCAGGCCACGCTGCTGCCGGTGTACGAAACCCTGCCCGGCCGTGAGCTTTCCGATATGGTTCAGGCCGCGCTCGGCGCGGGATTGCGCTACGGCGAGGAGCATCCGCACGGTGCGGCGGTGGTCGGCGCGGTCATGAACGGTGACGGACCGGATCCCGAACTCGGGCACGGCCTGCTGGACACCCTCATCGACGCCATCGCCTCCGTCGTGGAGGACACCCTGCGCCGCAATAACCGCGATCCGGGCCCGCTCGGACCGGTGCTCGCCGCGCTCATGTGGGGTTCGGCGATCGAGGCCAGCCGGGTCGCGCATCGCGTCGAGATCACCGGACCCGAACTCGCGGACTGGATCACCACGTACACGATCGGCGGACTACAGGCGACCTTGGCGCGCAGTCTCGCCGACCGGCGGCGGACGATCGACGCGGCGAGCGAAAACGGTGCGGCATCAGCCTGATTCAGCTATCGCGGCGTGTCCGGAATGGCGGTGAGGAACCGTTCCAGCCGCTCGGTGAAACCCGGTGCCGCCGCGACGAAATGCCCCGCACCCGGTGCGATCAACCGCTCCGCACCCAGGGTCGCGGCGAGCCCGTCACAGATCCGCTCCAGCCCGGCCGTATGCGCACCCGAGACCACCAGCGCGGGAATGCCGCCGGCGCGCAATGCCTCCAGATCGATCCGAATCTCACCGGGCAACCGCGCGTACTGCGCCCGCCGCACGGCCGCCCGCACCGGCTCGGGCAGTGGTCCGGGGCCGATCCCCGGGGAACCCGCGAGCGTGAGGAACTCACGCAGCGAATCCGGTTCGGCGGCAAGACCATCCGTGAGCACAGCGTCACCGATACCGCGCAGCCGGACCACAGCGGGATCATCGGGCGCGACGAAATACAGCGGCGGTTCGATAATGGTCAGCGACCGCACACAAGCGGGATCACGGGCCGCCGCCAACAGCGTCCCGAGCGTCCCATAAGAATGCGCCACCACATGCGGCCGATGCGCCCGGAACAGGCCCGCGAGATCCTCCGCATCGACCTCGAAATCATGCCGCTCACACACCGGCGGACTGGGCTCGAACCCCCGCCGATACACCGTCAGCACCGTCCAGCGCTCCCCCAACGCCTCCATCCCCGCCCACGTGGTCCGCGGCCCCGCGCCCCCGTGCACCAGCATCACCGCCGGCCCCCGCCCCACCCGCTCCACCACGAGATCATCCATGCGCCCCAGTGTCGGCCCGTTAGGCCATTCCGTCGAGCACTCCTGCCGGGTTCGCGCTCACTCCCCCATCATCACCGGATACCGCACCCATCGGAAACTCGTGAATTCGATATCGCGGACATAGGCGAAATCCGACCACAGCAGCCGCCCGCCCCTGAGTGCGAGCATCGGCCGCACCCGCCGCCGAACCTGTTCGAGCTCAGCCGCATTCGCCAATCGCTTAGGGCCCACCGTGCCGTACAGCCGCACCCCGGGCGGGGTCCGGAACCGGCCCGTCAGCAGCGACCGGAACCAGAACAGCGAACCGCTGTCCACCGCCAGCAGGCACACTCGCGAACCGGCATCCACGTTGCGCGCCAACGCGTTCGTGTACTGATCGAAGTAGAACCCGCTGCGGTCATCCCGCAGAAACACCGTTCCGACCGGCGTCACATTCGGCATCCCGTCATCGTCCACCGAAGCGATCGCGAAATGCCCGGTCGTCTTCCGTCCGCGGGTGACAACCTCGCGTATCGAATCCCACTGCTCGGCGATGTCCGCCATCACTCCCCCGAAATCTCGAAATAGCTACCGGCGCAACATAGACCACGTGGCCGGTGACCGGATCACGGCCTGCGCACGCGGAATCCCGGGGTATGGCCGAGCGCTTGGCGGTAGACGTCGATGAACGCACTCGGGGTGGACCAGCCACAGCGATGAGCGACCGTGGAGACGGGGGTGTCGTCGGCGAGCAGTTGTACCGCGTGGTGCAGCCGCAGGCGAGTACGCCACTGCGGATAGGTCAGGGCGAATTCGGTGCGGAACAGGCGGGCCAGGGTGCGTTCGCCCGCGCCGACCCGGCGGGCGAGGTCGGGCAGACGCGGGTGTGAGCGCCACCGCCATGAGTCTGTTCGCCGCGGGCGGCAGTATCGGATTCTTCCTGGCCCCGGCGCTGGCCACACCCGCACTGGTCTCACTCGGTGTGGGTGCGACCGCGCTGTTCATCCCGCCCGCGGCCCTGATGGGTTTCGTGCTGTGGCGATATCAGCAGCGTCCGGAGCGAAAGACGTTCGCGGCGAACGATATCGACGGCCGCGACCGCTGGGCCCCGTTCCTGCTGCTGACCGCCGTCGAGGTGGTCCGCTCGATCATCTTCTTCGGCGTGAACACCTTCATCGCCCTGTACTGGATCAACCATCTGGGCTCGGGTCAGCCCCTGGGCGGTATGTCACTGACCGCATTCCTCACCGGCGGCGTCCTGGGCACCCTGACCGGCGGCCGCCTCGCCGACCGCGTCGGCATGCTCCGCACCATCCAATTCGGCAGCGCCGCCGCCATTCCCGCCTTCATCCTGCTGCGCATCACCCCCAGCCCAGAATTGGCCCTGCTACCCGCCATCCTGGTCGGCATCACCGTCAACATCCCCTTCGCGGTCCTGGTCAAACTCGGCCAGGACTACCTGCCCACCAAACCCGGCACCGCCTCCGGCGTCACCCTCGGCCTGGCCGTCAGCGCGGGCAACCTCTTCGTCCCCCTCCTGGGCGCACTGGCCGACCGCCACGGCCCCGAATCCGTCCTCACCGCCCTATGTTTCATTCCCCTGCCCGCGGTGGCCCTGAGCCTATTCCTGCCCCCGCCCACTCCGGCAACGGCTCACAGCGCGAAAGCCAGTGCAGCGGAGGAATATTCGACACCGATCGGGCAGCCAGAACCCCGCCGATAATCGCGCAGGTGGTGTCGATATCACCACCCGCCGCCGCAGCCGTCCAGCAGGCTTGTTCGAAGGAATCGCCGTGCTGCGCGACCACCCAGAGGCAGAACGGGACGGTATCGAGAGCCGAGGTCTTGTGGCCGACCCCCAATTCCGCCGCGGCCGTTGCGGAATCGCGCAGGGCACGGGCGTGCTGAATACCCTCGCGAACGGGGCCCGAAGGTGTGCGAGCGGCCACCGCCGCGAGGAGGTCATCGCCTCGCACCTCCGGCCGGGCGGCAACAATGGCTGCGGCAATGGCCACGGCGATCGCGCCGGATACCGCATCCGGATGGGCATGGGTGACCTCCGCGGAGGCGGCGGCCTCGACGTCGACCCGATCCGGATCATCGGCGAAATAGGCCCCCAACGGTGCGATCCGCATGGCAGCGCCATTGCCCCAGGATCCGCTCCCACCCCGCGCCAGGGACGCGAGTTCCCGCCAGGACTCACCCTGCTGGCGGATCCGGCGCAGAATTCGGCTGGTGCCGGGACCGTAGCGGCGATAGATGTCGTAGTGCTCGGCGAAGGATTTCGCCAGCGCGTCCTGGTCGATCCGGTCGTGCGCGTCCAGAATGGCGAAGATCGAGCAGGCCATCTCGGTGTCATCGGTCCAGAGCCACGGACCGGGCAGCAGTACGCGCGAGCGCAGCGCGGGGTGGTTGATCGGGTCGTCGAAGCATGCGCCGAAGGCGTCGCCCACGGCCACTCCGCGCAGCGACGCCAGGGCGCGTTCCCTGCGAGTGCTGATCACCTCGACAGTGTGTCAGCACTCGTGCCGGGTGACCGCACATGATCGCGCCGTCATATGCGCAACGGTTCCACGCCGGGTTTCCCTATTATCGAGAAATGCCCAGCGTTCCCGAGCCCGCATCGGTCGGCGGCAACCCCGCCGCCTCATGATCGAGATTCCGGAGGGATTCGCGCACAGCACGATCGCGCGGGAGGGCGAGGCCGGGCGGGCGTGGATCGCGGCCCTGCCCCGGGTGGTGGATGAGCTGATGTGGCGCTGGCACTGCGCCCCGGACGGTCCGGTGCTGCACGGCATGGTCGGGGTGGTGGTCCCGGTGCGCCATCGCGGAGCGACCGCCGCGGTGATCAAGGTCTCCTTCCCGCATCCGGGCAACGCGCATGAGCCGGACGCCTATACTGCATGGGGCGGGCGCGGAGCGTTGCGGCTCTTCGAACGCGATGACGAGCGGTTCGCGATGCTGTTGGAACGCGCGGAGTTTCGCACCCTCGCCACGGTGCGCGATCCGGAGCGAGCCGTGCGGATCCAGGGGCGGCTCGCGCGCCGACTCGCGGTCGAGCCGCCTTTCCCGCTACCCCGGCTATCGGATCAGGTGGTTCGCTGGGAGGACGAGATGCTGTCCACCGCAGCGGAATTCGATCACCCCATCCCGAGCGCCGTCCTCGATGCCGCCCTCGCCACCTTGCGCGAACTCGGCCCGGATCAGCCCGGCCTGCTCGTGCACGGCGACCTGCACGACGGGAACATTCTGGCCTCGGAGCGGGAGCCGTGGCTCGCGATCGATCCCAAGGGCCAGATCGGCGATCCGGCACAGGACGCGCTCAATGTCATTCGCAGCCCGCGCTTCGAGTCCTTGCTGCGCGCACCGGATTTGCGGGCGGGCGTGCTCCGGCTGCTCGATATCTATTGCGCGGCAGCCGAGATCGATAGCGATCGGACCCGGCGCTGGACCCAGGCCGGTGCGGTCCGCGAGGCGCTGTGGGGGCGGCGGCACGGCGATCCGGAGTGGCTGATACAGGCCACCGACAGTCTGGCCGCGGCGCTGACCTGAAATCGGAACCGGTGCATTCCTGTCACCGGCGTGAACTAGGCTTCGGGACACTGTGACAGCCGGTACCGGACGCATTAAACTTTTCGGCGCACCCGCCCGTACTGCGGAGATGCGCCGAAAGTCCGGATCGGCTTGGCTTCCAGTGGTTTTCCAGCGGTAGCGTAGAAACTGTGCCGGTCGATGGAGTCCGGCGGTACGGGATGTGGGTGCGAAGTGTGGGATTTCGAGGTTTCTCCCCGGCAATCGATCGGCGGATCGGTGCTGACCGAACTACAGGCGAAAGCCGAGACCGATGCGGTCGCATTGCGCATCGGCGTCGTGCTGGAGAACAACGGCGCTGTGCTGTTGCTGGAGCGCGAGGAATACGTGGCGGGCCGCCGGCCGCTGAACCTACCGGGCACAACGGTGCGCCCCGGTGAAGCACTGGCCGCCGCGGTGGCGCGGGCGGTACTCGAGGAGACCGGACTCACGGTCACCGACATCACCGCGCACGTCGGCAGTTTCGACTATCTGGACAATGCCGGAAAGCCGGTCCGCCGCGAACATTTCGCGGTCGAAGTGGCGAATGTGGGCCCGATCCGGCTGACCAACTACGGCGGCTACCGCTGGATTCCGCTCGATGGCGAACTACCGGTCACCTCGTCGATCCACCGCATCCTCACCGCCTACGGCGAACGGCGCTGATTCATCCGGAGCCACCCCGGCCACGATCTCCCGCAGTGCGGCGATGTGGCCGAGGAAGGCTTCCCGCCCCGCATCGGTCAACCGGGCGCGCACCTTGCGGCGACTGCCGTCCAGGCGGCGCTCGGTACCGATGTAGCCCGCCTCCTCGAGCGTCGCGAGCTGTTTGGACAGGGCCGAATCCGAGAGCCCGAGACGATCCTTGAGGAAGGCGAATTCCGCCCAGTCGGCCGCGGCGAGGGTCGCGACCAGCGACAGCCGGGTGCTGGGGTGAATCAATTCGTCGAACCGCGCCTCGGTCATGCGCGCGCCCAGCGACGCAGTACCCGCAGCAGCTCCGGCCCGCCGAATCCGATGATCGCCGCGACGATCACCGCCGCCCAGATGCCCGGATGCCGCGCGCCGTCGGCGTTGAGCGCGAACGCCGAACCGATTGTCACGCAGACGAATCCGAACAGCATGACGATCACCACGAGGGGCGTGCGCCGCCCGGCCACATCCGCCGACACCCGCACGCCACCGGTGCGCCGTCGCCCGTCCAGCAGCCGCGAGGCCGCGAACGCGTGCCCCGCGCCGAAGGCGAGCGTGGCGACCGATACCAGCCATTCCGGTCCGAGATCGCCGATCACGCCCAGCACGATCCAGCCGGCCGCCATCCCCCACCAGTACGCGCGCGGCAATCCGACCTCATCGGCCACCTGACGCCGCGCTCGCTCGGCTGCCTCGAGAGCGGCGCGAGCCTGATCCGGAGCAACGTTCTCCATGACGATTCCCTACTTTCCTATCAGGAAAGTAGCGTCTCACTTTCCCAGTAGGAAAGTCAAGGGTTCGCGGCGGTACCGGCGGGCCGGCAACGACCTCACTCGGCGATCGGCCAATTCAGTTCCGTACGAAGATCATTGGGATCCATCTCCGGCGACGGCTCGGTGACGTACACCTCCCAGCGCTGATCCGCGCCGGTCAGTCCCTGGCTCTCGACCCACGCCACCAGCCGGGCCCACGAAGCGCCCAGCCCGTCGAAGCCACCCAGGTGCACGAGCCGCGCGACCCGGCCGCCGGGCAGCGCGCCCGCGAATACCGCGCCATCGGGCTGCACCGCGCCGTCGACCGCGAATCCCACCTCCACATCGATCGGATCCGTGATCGGCCCGCGATAGAGGCCGAATGCGGGCCCGGCGATCGCGACCTGCTGTGCGGCGACGGTCTTGGCCAGCGCACCGAACGAGGCATCGTAGAAATCGCGCAGGCCCGCCATGGGCACGGTCGCGCGGACGGCCGCCGTGACGGCGGGATCGAGGGTGACGAGTTCGGGGGCGGGTACAGCGGTCATGGTTCTCCTCCGTAAGGACTGGACGTGCTCACCACTTGCGACGGAACGGCGGAACGAAATTCATCGGTCGCGGCGGCCGCGATCGACGGCCACCGATCAGGCGGGCAGTCCGACCAGATCGGCCATCGGGTTCGTCTTGTGATCGAAACAGTCCTCGACGGCATTGATCGTGCCGGCGCACCGAGCGATTCCCGACTCGGGAAAGTGCCGATACAGCACCGAGGCCGTGCGGAGCATGAACGCCGGATTCACATCGCGCGGTATCACCCGGCGGACGCACCGCCCACCGCCGCGCCCAGCCGCTGCAACCAGAATTCGATTGTCGCGGTGAGGATGCTGCTGGATCGGCCGGGCGGGGTCAGCCCGGTCACGCCGCCCGCCGCCAGGCCGATGCCCGCGGCGAGCACACCGTGCACCCCGTCCTCCAGCAGTTGCCCGGCTTCGGCCGCGCTCTCGGGCAGATGGTCCAGGATCAGCACCCGGCCCGAATCCACCAGTCGCGCACACGCTTCGACGGCGCGGGCCTGCTGTGCCGGATCGCGCAGCACGCTGATGCCGTATTCGGCGGCCAGGATCAGGGGCGCGTTGTCGTTGACCAATTCCCGGTCCCACCAGGTGGCGATGGCGTCCAGGCGCTGTTCCAGCGATCCGTCGGTGGCGGCGATCGAATTGGCCAGCCGCGACATTCGCGCCGTCGCCCAGCTGCGCAGCACTTCGAGGCAGAGCGCCTCCTTGCTGTCGAAATTGCTGTAGACCGCGCCGATGGTGCGACCGGCCTCGGCGGCGATCGCGGCCAGGGAGGTGGCGTGGTAGCCGTCGGCGTAGAACAGGCGTTCCGCGGCCTCGATCAGCTCTTCCCGCGTCAGTGCCTGGCTTTCGGCCCGGGTCAGCACCTTTCGAGCGGCCACACTTCCTCCGTTGTCAGTTATGGGCGGGCGAGAATACCGCGCATTCCGGGTACTGACATTATCCGGATTTGTGCAATTGGCCAACGCCACGCCGATCGCTGTGTTCACACGCCCTTTCCGGCGCTCGCCCGCCGCGCCAGCGTGCGGCCGATCTCGGTGACCGGTTCATCGCCGTAGACCCACTCCCGGGCGATGCGATGCCAATTCCGGGTCGCCACCAACTGCCCGAGAAGTCCGAAGGTCAGGAAGTCCGCGCGCCGCGAGAACACATGCTCGGGCGGCAGCATCTGATGCCGCATACCGCTGGACTCGGCCAAGCGCGGATCCACCGCGGCCAGCAGCGCCCCGGTGGCCAGATCGGGGGTGACGGTGAGCTCCTGATCGGCCAGATTCCATTCCGATGCGGCCCAGATGTATTCGAGGCACTGCACCGGATCCACCCCGGCCGCCGGATCGACGATGCCGCGCGCCAGCAGCAGGGCGTACAGATCATCGGCGCGATGCTCCACCGCCGCCCGCGCCACCTGCCGCTCGAATTCGATATCGGCCGGACCCATGCGGTTGTAGAGACCGAAATCGATGAATCCGACCCGACCATCGGACGCCAGCAGCACATTGCCGGGATGCGGATCTCCGCAGAACTCACCGCGCTCGAACAGCGATCCGATATAGAAGCGATAGATCACCTCGCCGATATGGTCGCGGTCGGGGGCGGACAGAGTTTGCATGTGCCCGAACGGTTTCGAGGTCAGGTACTCGGTGACCAGAATCCGATCCGAGCAGTGTTCGAGCACACTGTCCGGCACCACGATGTACGGATGCCCGCGATAGTGCTCGGCCACCAGCCGCTGGGTTCGCGCCTCACGGCCATAGTCGAGTTCGGCCTCCAGGTTGCGGGTGATCTCGTCGATCAACGCGCTACTGGACAGCGCCGGCCACATGGACTTCCAGAGTTTCACGAACAGCGCGAGATTGCGCAGATCGGACCGGACCGCCTTCTCCACGCCCGGATACTGCACCTTGACCGCGACTTCGCGACCGTCGCGCAGCACCGCCCGGTACACCTGGCCGATCGACGCCGACGCGATCGGCTCCTCGTCGAAATCCCGGAAAACCCTGGTGAGCGAGCCGTATTCGGCCTCGAGCACGCCGCGCATAGTCGAGAACGGCATCACCTCGGCCTGATCGCACAGCAGCGCCAGCTTGGCGCGGAACCGCTCCCGATGCGATTCGGGCACCAGATCCAGATCGATCACCGCGAGCATCTGGCCGAGTTTCATGGCCGCGCCCTTCATATTGCCGAGCACGTCGACGAGCTGTTCGGCGCTGTCCAGGGTCGAACGGCGCGAGAGCACCTCACGGGCATGTTCCGAACGGCCGATCATGGACAGCCGGGCGGTCGCGCCCCGCGCGGCCTGTCCGGCCGCGAGCATGCCGAGTTTGCGACCCCGGGCCACCCGGCCCTTCGGAACCCGCTTGACCATGGGCATCTCCTCGAATCCTGCTGTCGGTACAGCGCCTGGCCGCGATGCTCGGCGCTCGCGGAGCGGCTGTCAATTGTGCGATTGCCTGGTACGCAGCCGATCCGCGAACGCGATCAGCCGCCGTACCGAGGCGGCTCGGCGCTCGGTGGTGGCGGCCTGTTCCAGGGTCGCGGTGCTCGGCAGGTCCGGTGCGCCCGCCAGCACCCGCGCGGTCTCATCGGGCAGATATCCGACCACATCGAGCAGTTCCGCGATGGCCCCGGCGCTGACAGCGAGACCGCAGATACGCGAAACACCCTCGGCGTCTTGGGTTTCGAACAGCATCCTGCTCATCGGACCCGCGAACTCGTCATCCACCCGGGCGAGCAGCGATAGCGCCGCGACCAGTACGTCGGGCCTCCCGGACGCTCCCAGTGCGACAACCCGCGCCCGCCGCTCGGGTGACACCGTCCGCAGAATGCTGTTCAGGACCTCCGTGCGCGACACCATGGACCCGGTGAGCACGATGGCCTCATCGTCCTGGACATGGTTTTCGAACGCCCGGATCAAATCATCGGTGGCATGTTCGACGAACCGTGCGGCGGTGAGATAGTCCCGGCGGCGCAGCAGTTCGTCGGCGGCCGGAATCAGCAGGGCGAAAGGCAATTTCGGCGCGAAGAAGGGGATTACACGCGGGTCGACATAGGGTGCGGCATCGGCCAGATAGCCCGGTGGCATCCTGCCCATCAACCCGGCCGCACGGTGCTGATGATCCATTCCGATCGC
Source organism: Nocardia sp. NPDC052001 (assembly GCF_040680615.1). Taxonomy (NCBI): domain Bacteria; kingdom Bacillati; phylum Actinomycetota; class Actinomycetes; order Mycobacteriales; family Nocardiaceae; genus Nocardia; species Nocardia sp. NPDC052001. The sequence continues at coordinate 1,219,542 of NZ_JBFAXC010000002.1, forward strand.
GCCACCACCGCGGCCCGCCACCTCCGGCGGAATAGCCTTGACCGCCACCGTCGCGGCGACCGCGTCCGGCACCAGCTGAGCCAGCTTGCTCACCCGGGCGAAAACCGTTGCCAACGAATCGAACAGCGCGTCGGACATGCGCTTGCGCAATGCCTCGACCTTTTCCGCGCCCAGCCGTTCCAGACCGCTCAGCGCGGCAGGTTCGACATCGAGCAGTTGCGCCAGCATCGTGATCTGGGCGCGAGTCACCAAGTCGGCCATGGCTTCTCACTTTCCGAACAGAATCGAGCGAGTTGGGATCCGCAGGAAGCGCGGCAGCACCTTCATGGCGTCGTCGATCGCGTGATCGAGACTGCGGCGTTGCGCGGTTCGCGCTTGCCGCAGCAGCCCCAGCAATTGCTCGGATTCGGCCGCCGTCAGCGCCGCCAGTACCTCATCGTCGGGTCCCCCCAGTGCGGCCCGCAACGCGGCGTGCGAATCAGGCACCGTCGTACCCCCTTCCGCGATCAGCCTCAATACTGGAATAGCACCACTATTCACATAGCAGTATTATACCGATAGCGGGTGGCGTCAACCGGCTATCACGCCACCTCGATAGCGACGATCGCCGCAGCGGCCGGGCGCACCATCGGCGCGCTGTACAGCAATTTCGACAATAGGGAAGCGCTCTGCCTCGGCAGTGCCGCCGAGGTGATCACCGCCGAGGAATCCGCACAGCTGCTCGGCGATACCGCCGAACTGTGGATCCGGCGAGCGCGGGACACCCTTCAGCCACCGGCACGGGACTGAAGGGTATTGCGCCCGAACCCTATTCGCCTGCCGCGCGGGCGGGTACGGGCGATGCGCCATTGGAGCTCGCGGCCGAATCCGCTGCGGCAGAACTGGATACGGCACGGAAGGTGTAGTCCTGCCGCGGGTCGAAGCGCTCGCTGTGGTCCCAGAGCGAATCCCGGAAGCCCCGGGACGGGCGCAGAATCGGAGCCTCACCCCGGTCATTGAAGAAGTAGCTGCGCACGTGATGCCGCTTGAACTGCCGTTCGACCAGATACTCCTGCGCGACCTGCGTGAAGGGGCTGCCGGTCATCATCTCGTGCCACACATCGTGCGCCCGCTGTGTCACCTCGGCGACCTGTGCGCCCTGATCCCGCGCGGCGGCGATGACCCGGGCCGCGTGCAGCGCCGAGCTTTCCATCATGCTCACCCACGTCACGCCGTTCCACCCGTACGGACCGTAGAGGAACCAGCGGTTCGGCAGTTTGGGGATCGTCACCCCGGCATAGGCTTGCATTCCGTTGGCGCGGTAGAACTCTCCCAGATCGAACCCGTCGCGGCCGGTGACCGCACCGACCGGGAACGCCTCGGGATCCGAGGCGACGTTGAATCCCGTGGCCAGCACGACCATGTCGTAGTCGCGATTAACGCCGTCGGTGGTGCGAATACCGGTTTCGGTGAAGCGTTCGATCGGCGTGGTCAGCAGGGTGCCGTTATCGCGGCTGAAGGTTTGCAGAAACCCGCGGCCGAAGGTCGGCATATTGGCCATCAGGCCGTGCTTGGGGACGAGGGCGCGACGGGCCTCGCGATCGGTCACCTGGATTTTCAGGTACAGGCTGTACGCCGCGCGCAGTACGGTTTCGAGGCCGGTGATCAGCGCCATCGCGGCCCGCTTGGGGATGCGCTCGGCCCCGACGACCAGGGCTTGGTACACATACCAATTCGCCATATAGGCCAGGGTGTGGAAGCGCGGTGATCGCATGAGCCGCTGGCCGATACGGCCGAAAGCGAAGTCCGGCTTGGGAAAACACCAGGTCGCGGTGCGCTGGTAGACATCGAGCTGGGCGACGTCCGGAGCGATCGACGGCACGATCTGCATCGAACTGGCCCCGGTGCCGATGACCGCGACGCGTTTGCCGCGGTAATCGTAGGAGTGATCCCATCCGGCGGAGAGCATCACCTTGCCGGTGTAGCGCTCCACATCGGGGATGCCCGAGTTCGAACGGGGTTCGAGGAAGAATCCGGTCGCATTGAGGACGTAGCGCGCGGTCAGCGCCTCACCGCCGGTCAAATGCAGTGTCCAGAAACCGTTTTCGTCATCCCACACCTCGCGTTCCACCGAGGTGCCGAAGCGCGCGCGGTCGTACAGTCCGTGTTCGCGCGCGACGCGCTGGCAGTACTCGCGCACCTCGTCACCGGGTGCGAACACCCGCGACCACTGATTGGGCGCGAAGGTGAACTCGTATGAGGTGGACGGGACGTCGAGGGCGACGCCCGGATAGGTGTTCGCGATCCAGGTGCCGCTGAAATCGCTTCTGCGGTCCAGGATTACGAAGTCGTCGATACCCGCTCGGCGCAGCTGGCAGCCCGCGGCGATACCGCCGACACCCGCTCCGATCACCGCGGCTTCGACATCGGGCACGGCCCGCGCTACCGCTCGTTTTCTGGTGTTAGACGCCAATGTCCTGACTTTCCTGATTGACCTTCGCTCGTCCCCCGGCGGATCCCGAGGCGATGAGCCTGCCGCAGGGGCGCTCACACCACCCGAACATCGAAATAGTACAACTATCCGAATAGTCAATCAATTCGTATTTCACCGCTATCCTCCTAGCGGCCTGGACCGCACACTCGAAGCTCTCTTGCGATCTCATTGCTATCCAGATAATCTCGATATCCAGCGACCCGGATGGCCATCGAGGGACTCCGGGGCTTCAGAGGAGAGTTCTGCAATGTCGCAAGTCTTCACTCATCAATCGCCGATCGAATATCCGCAGTACGAGGTCGCCGTTATCGGGGCCGGGCCGGGCGGTATCGCGGCCGGTGCGAAACTGCGCATGAGCGGAATCGACGATATCGTCCTCCTCGAGCGTGCCGATGACGTCGGCGGCAGCTGGCATGAGAATCAATATCCGGGCATCGCCGTGGACGTGCCGTCGACCACCTACCAGTACTCCTTCGCGCGAAACCCCAACTGGTCCAGGTTCTTCGCCTACGGGCCGGAGGTGAAGCGGTACCACGCCGATATCGCGCGGCGCTACGGGCTGTACGAGAAGACCCGCTTCAATTCCGATGTGGTGCGGGAGATTTGGGACGATGCCGGGAAGTTCTGGGCGCTGCATCTTCGGGACGGCTCGATCGTCACCGCGAGATTCCTGATCAGCGCGATCGGCGCGTTCGTGCGCCCCAAGGACGATGTCGGCATTCCGGGCGCGAATTCGTTCCGGGGCAAGATCCAGCGCCCGACCTCGTGGGATTACGACTACGACATGGCGGGCAAGGCCGTCGGCATCATCGGCACCGGGGCGAGCGCGGTGCAGATCGTGCCCGCCATCGCACCGGAAGTCGGCTCGCTGACGGTATTCCAGCGCACACCGGTCTGGTCGGTTCCCAAGCCGGACTTCGTGGTGCCCAAGGCCATGAAGACGGCGCTCGCCGTCCCCGGTGTATCGGCGACCATCAACGGCGTCGCGTTCGTCGTGGTGGATCTGTTGCTGCGCATGGTCTCCCGCTCACCGATGCGCGTATTCCGGCCCGCCGCGGACAAATTCGACGCGTGGATGATCGCGGGCTACGGCTGGTACGTCCGGCGGGTGGTCAAAGATCCGGACACCGCCGCGAAACTGAGCCCAGGCTTCGGCGTGCTGGCCAAGCGCCCGACCATGTCCACCGGATACCTCCCCGCCTACAACCGGGATAACGTCACCCTGATCACCGACCCGATCGCCGAGATCACCCCGACCGGCGTCCTGACCGGAGACGGCGTACTGCACCAGCTCGACGCCCTCATCCTCGCCACCGGCTACGAGGTGTTCTCCGATCCCGAAACCTACACCCCCGGAACGATTATCGGCCGCGACGGCTTCGACCTGGCCAAGTTCTACCGAGAGGAAGGTCTGCAGGCCTACCAGAGCGTCTCGGTCCCCGGCCTCCCCAACCGCTGGACCCTGGTCGGCCCCTACTCCTGGAGCGGCACCAGCTGGCACGCCTTCGTGGAGACCACGGCCGACCACGCGGTGCGCGCGATTCGCGAAACCCGTTCGCGCGGTGCGGATGTCTGCGAGGTCCGCAAGGAGGCCGCCGACGCCTACCACCGCAGGATCTACCGGCAGGCCGAAGGCGTCCGCTACTACCTCTGCGAGCTCAACGCCCACGTCCCCACCTACTACCGCAACTCCCAGGGCGACAGCACATATATCCGCCCGGAGAGCTTCTTCGCCGCCCGCCGCCAGACCCGCGAGTTCCCCCTCGACGACTACCGTTACGAGACAGCCGATTCCGGCGCTTCCGTACCGGGTTGAGCCCGCGTGCCGAGCACCCGCGCGCGCATCTGGACCGGGGTCAGCCCGTAATACTCCCGATAGGCTTCCCGGAATCGGCGCGTGCTCGGAAAGCCTTCCTCGAAGGCGATCCGGTCCATATCGACCGGTAGCGCCACCAACAGTCGGCGATGCGCACGCTCCACACGGATCGTGCGCAACAGCGCACCCGGCGACGGATACCCGGAACTCCGCATCACCTTGTACAGAGTTCGCTCACCGATCCCCAGCATCGCGGCAATGGCCTCCGGCGTCACCCGGGGATCATGCGCGTGCGCCTCGATCAGACGGCGCGCGCGTTCGGCATCCAGTGCCCGGCGGCCGGATCCGACACCCGGCGACGGATTCAGCGCACCATCGAGCAGGGTCAGCGCGCTGGTACAGGCAACGCTGAAATCCGCTGCCGTCCAACCCTCTTCCTCGACCAGCGTGCGCACCTGACTCCGGAGCGCGCGCACCAGTGGACGCTTCTCATCCAGCGCGAGCGGCCCGGTCTCGGCGCGAGCCGGATCAACCGATCGCTCCGGCACCGTCAGGATCAGCGCGCTGATGGTCTCACTGTGCGTCATCCACAGTGGCCGGCCCCAGTGGAAGAAACACACCCGCCCCGGCTCGAAGACCTCCCGAGATTCCCCCTGCTCGAACATGAATCGCCCGTCGAGCGGTATCAGCAGGCGATAGCTGTTGTCCCCATCGCACCGCACATCCCGCCGCGACCGCTGGTAATCGAGCGCGCCCGAGGTGAACCGCACGACTTGAAACTGTCCGACATTCTGCGCGTACGCGTCCGAATTGAACTCCCCCGCACCGAATCCCAGCCCCACCGACCCCTGCCGCCGGTACAGATAGTCACTCCACGACCCCGCCGCATCGTCGGCATCGGTCGAAAACCGCTCCGACAGGTACTCCGCGTCCGCCGCACCGCCGTTCTCATGCACGCGCGGCAGCATAGCGGGCGGAAAACGACCGTGACTGGGCGAGAAAACGGTAGAACCGCCGAGTCGACGGAACCTAGTGTTCGAGAGGCACTTTCGATTCCGGCCAGCGAACGATTTCTCGGCCTCCGTTCGGAGGGGAAGGCCGAGGAACGGCCGAACAGCGGTGCCCGCCCGCGATACCGCGCGCGGGCACCCTGCCCGCTCCCACCCCTTCACGACCCGGCTCGAAGCATGACGATCGCCGTATCCTGGTGTGGGCCGAGGTCGCGTGATCGACGGAATGATCGTGAATGAAGCGGGGTGGTGCGGTATGACTCGCATGCGGGTATCGCGTGTCACCGGTGTGCTGGAGCGCGGCAAACAGGATCGGGAGACGGTGGCGAATGCCGTCGAGTTGGCGCGACGCCTGGGCACGGTATTGCCCGGCCTCGACCCGACTGTCGCGGGATTGCTGCGGCTGCTGGCACGACGATTGTCCGAACAACGACAGTACGAACAGGCCCTGGCAGCCGCCGAAGAGGCGGTGGCGCTCTGCCGCCGCGAAACCGCTACTCGGAGAGCCCGTTTCGATCTCCAGCTGGTGTGGGCGCTCATCGTGCGGGCGGATATCCAGGACGACCTTGGACGTGGACACCAGGCGGCGGCCGCGGGCCGTGAAGCGGTGGCGCTGTGTCGATATCGGCTCCCCGATGACCCGCGCCGCTTCGGACCCGCTCTGCTCGCCGCACTGGATATCGTCGCCAGATCCCTCAACGCGGCCGACCAGCCCCACGAAGCGCTCCCCTTCGGCGAAGAGCACGCCCGAATCCTGCGCCGCCTGGCCTCCCGTCGCCCGCAGTACAACCTCGCCCTCGCCGCGGCCCTGCACCAGCTCAGCGTGTACTCGGCGGGCACCGGAGAGAACGCGAACGCATTGCGCGCCATCGATGAATCCATCCGGCTCTACGAGGGTCTCCAGGATCGAGAACCGGGTTCCGCCACAATGCAATTGGCCACGGCCACCGAGAACCGCGAGCTGTTCCTGGATCGGCTGGCGCGATCCGGGCACGTGGTTCTCGGCCCGTACCCGCTCTGCGCCATGTGCGAACAGACCAACGGCGGCCTGATCGCCGTCGAACATCGTCAACTCCATGTCCGGGCCGCGGGACGCGAGTCCTGCGTCGACCATCGCCTCAGCGAAATCATCCCCGCCCTCTGGAATCGCGGTTGCGATACCAGATCCTCCTGCCAGGACGCGAACGGCGCGGCGATGGTCGTCCCCGTCGCCGGACAGGCCGATTTGGCCGTACACATCCTGTCGGACTTGGGCATTCACGCCTATTCGCTGGACGGCGAGGTGTACTTCCCCCTGCCACCCGCCCCGTGAGATCCAGGTGCTGCGGCAGTGCGGTCAGGAGATGAGGCGGACGGCGTAGGGCATGATGCCGTCTTCTCGGACCGCGGAAACCCGGACCACGTCACCGGATTGCGGGGCTTCGATCATTTTGCCGTCGCCTATGTAGAGGGCGACGTGCTGGGAGCCTCCAGGACCCCAGAAGAGCATATCGCCGCGTTCGCGGTCGGAGACGGGGACTCGGGAGCCCATGGTGTATTGGTAGCCGCTGTAGTGCGGGAGGGAGACGCCGATACCGGCGAAGGCGTAGATCATCAGGCCGGAGCAGTCGAAGCCGGTTTTGTTGTAGTCGCCGTAGCGGTCGGCGGTGCCGCCGTCGCGGATGCCGAGGGTGGCGCCGTCCTCATCGCCACCGCCCCAGGCGTATTCGACGCCGAGCTGGGCCATGGCGCGGTCGACGACGGTTTCGACGAGGTTGGCGCGATTACCGCTGGGGCGGGTGAGGGTGTAGCGGGGCGGGGGCGGGGAGTTGCCGAGCTGAGTGTGCGGGCGGTGGCCCGATGCGGCAAGGGAGGCAAGGTCATTGGCGGCGCGGTCGGCGTTGACGCGAGCTCCGGCGGCGACGGCTGCGGCGCGAGCCGCGGCTTCGTCCTTGCGGCGCTGATCATCCCACGCCAGATAGGCATCGCGCTGGCCCTGCAGGCCGGCGACCTGGGAGCGCGCGGTGTCCAGTCGCTGCTGGGCCGAATCGCGTTGGGACAGCAGGGTGTTGCGCTGTGCCGCCTGCTGGTCGAATTCGGATTGCGCCGCGGCGACGGCGTTCTGGGCGTCGGTCTTCTTCACCTCGGCATCGGCGGCCGCGGCATCGGCGGCCTGCTGCGCCTGCTTGGCGAGTGAGGTCTTGTTGGCCTGATCAACCTGCGCGCGCCGCAGCCCCTCGACCACCTGCTGCTGGGTCTGCGAAGCGATGGTCAGCACCTGCGCGCGGGCGAGCGCGATCTCCGGACTCGGCGCGGCCATGTAATTGATCAGCGAGGTGGATCCCGGTCGCATGTAGACCTGGGCCACGTACTTGTCGAATTGCCGATGCGCGTCACCCACGTGCACTCCGGCATCGGTGAGCTCGCGCTGGCAGCCCGCGACGGCCTGTGCCGCGGTATCGGCGGCATCGCGCGCGATCTGTAAATCGACCAGCGCCTTGTTCACGGCTTCGCGGCGCGCGGCGACGGCGTCGTCGAGCAGTTGCAGCTGTTGTTCGGCGGTGGCGACCTGATTGATCAGCGCACCCACCTCGCCGACGGTGGCGTCGACATTCGCGCCCGCCTGGGCGATCTCACTATCGCTGGGATTGGGCGGTGGCGGCGGTGTGGCATGGCCGGTGGTCACTCCGACCGTCACCACGATCATCGCCGCCAGCAATTCCGTGGCGACTCGAACCGGGCGCATGTGTCGTTTCGCCGGTTTTCGCATCGCACCTCCCTGGTTCCCAATCTGGCCCCGGGGAACACCTCACGAGTCTCATGGAACATTCCTCTACCACTGGAAACTCGAGACCCGCCTGACACTTCTTCCCCAACAGCGTCGTTGCGAAACCGTACGACACTTCAGCCACAGGTTGAATCAGCCACGCGGGAATGACTTGAAGGCAATTCAGACGTTGCCAGCCATTAGCCGGTTTGGGCTGGGATTACCACACGACCGGCGGCCGACCGGCCGGAAAACCTTCCGGCCGTCAGCGACGCACCCGCGAATGAGACTGGGCCCTGGCTCGAGTCGGCCGGGCGGCACGATCGAGCACAGGGCCCAGATGAGAAAAGGAGAGGGGATCAGGCGACAGGAGTGCGCGGACGCTCCGGCGCGGGCACCGGCGGCTTATCCGCCCCGGCCCGCTTGACCTTCACCGCGTACAGCCCGCCGATCATGGCGACCAGCGCGATCACCGCGACCAGCGTGATCACGGTCCAGGACACCGTCTCGGGCTGCTCCAGCCGATCCACGAACGCCTGCGCGGCATCGGTGGTGTGATCGGGCCCGCGATATTTGGACTTGTCCTCGGCCCATTCCAGCCGCGCCCGCGCGAAACTGTCGCTGAAGGTGCCGACCCAATCGTCGCTGAACACCACCACGGTGCCGTGCTGGGTCTGCCCCACCTCGGTCGCCAGATCGCGCAGATTCGCTTCGATGCCCGGGTTGCCCTGCACCACAACGATGTTGAGATCGATGCCGTGTTCGCGCGCATCGGCGGCTATGGCCGCGAGCGCATCCTGCTTGCGATCCTTGGGTGCGGCGACGTGATTGTCGGCCAAATCGAGCAGGATCGACTTCAGGTCTGTGTTGGGCGGTAGTTCCGCCTTCATAGGCGTGAAAACCGAGGCGCGCGGAACGGTCACGAACGCACAGTACTGGACTACATGTCCCATCACCGCACCGCGGCACGCCGTAAGCTGCGACTGTCCCGCTGAATGAACCTCGCACCACCGCGGCGCAGGACCCGGGTGATCGGCTCCGGGCCGCTCGGGGACCTCCCCGATGCGCTCACAGGACAAGCGTACTGTTAGGGTGAAGTACGGACGAGGCCTGCGCCTCGACGAGCCACCGGCACAGCCCCGCCGATGGCCCTCCCATTCACAGACGAGTGGAGCTGACAGTGACGAGTATTGATTCCTTCGGCGCCAAGGGCACCCTCGAGGTCGGAAGCAACTCCTACGAGATCTTCCGCCTCGCGGCCGTACCCGGCACCGAGAAGCTGCCCTACGCCCTCAAGGTTCTCGCCGAGAACCTTCTCCGCACCGAAGACGGCGCGAACATCACCGCGGACCACGTCCGCGCGCTCGCGAACTGGGACCCGTCCGCCGAGCCGGACACCGAGATCCAGTTCACCCCGGCCCGCGTGATCATGCAGGACTTCACCGGTGTGCCCTGCATCGTCGACCTCGCCACCATGCGTGAGGCCGTCACCACCCTCGGCGGCGATCCGAGCAAGGTGAACCCGCTCTCCCCCGCCGATATGGTCATCGACCACTCGGTCATCCTCGACGTGTTCGGCACCGCCGACGCCCTCGAGCGCAACGTCGACCTGGAGTACCAGCGCAACGGCGAGCGCTACCAGTTCCTGCGCTGGGGCCAGGGCGCGTTCGACGACTTCAAGGTCGTCCCGCCGGGCGTCGGCATCGTGCACCAGGTGAACATCGAATACCTGGCCCCCACGGTCATGGTCCGCAACGGCCAGGCCTACCCCGACACCTGTGTCGGCACCGACTCGCACACCACCATGGTCAACGGCCTGGGCGTGCTGGGCTGGGGCGTCGGCGGTATCGAGGCCGAGGCCGCCATGCTGGGCCAGCCGGTCTCCATGCTGATCCCGCGCGTGGTCGGCTTCAAGCTGACCGGTGAGATCAAGCCCGGCGTCACCGCCACCGACGTGGTGCTCACCGTCACCGACATGCTGCGCAAGCACGGCGTTGTCGGCAAGTTCGTGGAGTTCTACGGCAAGGGCGTGGCCGAGGTTCCGCTGGCGAACCGCGCCACCCTGGGCAATATGAGCCCCGAATTCGGTTCCACCGCAGCGATCTTCCCGATCGATGAGGAGACCATCAACTACCTGCGCCTCACCGGCCGCAGCGATGAGCAGCTCGCGCTCGTCGAGGCGTACGCCAAGGAACAGGGCCTGTGGCACGACGCCGACAAGGAGCCCGCGTACTCGGAGTACCTGGAGCTGGACCTGAGCACCGTGGTGCCGTCCATCGCCGGCCCGAAGCGTCCGCAGGACCGAATCCTGCTGTCGGACAGCAAGAACGCGTTCCGCAAGGACATCCGCACCTACACCAACGATCCGGTCCCGCACACCGCGCTGGACGAGGCGATCGAGGAGTCCTTCCCGGCCAGCGATCCGGTCGCCTCGGGCACCGCGTTCGACGAGACCCCGGTTCCGACCGCCGCCAACGGCAATGCGGGTCGCCCGTCCAAGCCGGTCAAGGTCTCCGATCCCGAGCGCGGTGACTTCGTGCTCGATCACGGCGCCGTCGTGGTCGCGGGCATCACCTCCTGCACCAACACCTCGAACCCGTCGGTCATGATCGGTGCGGCGCTGCTGGCCCGCAACGCGGTCGAGAAGGGCCTCGCGTCCAAGCCGTGGGTCAAGACCAATATGGCCCCGGGCTCGCAGGTCGTCTCGGATTACTACGAGAAGGCCGGCCTGTGGCCGTACCTGGAGAAGCTGGGCTTCTACGTCGGCGGTTACGGCTGCACCACCTGCATCGGCAACACCGGTCCGCTGCCGGAGCAGATCTCGGCCGCGATCAACGACAACGACCTCTCGGTCACCGCGGTGCTCTCGGGCAACCGTAACTTCGAGGGTCGTATCTCCCCCGACGTGAAGATGAACTACCTGGCCTCCCCGCCGCTGGTCATCGCGTACGCGCTGGCGGGCACCATGGACTTCGACTTCGAGGTCGACGCCCTGGGCCAGGACTCCGACGGCAACGACGTCTTCCTGAAGGACATCTGGCCGTCCCCGCAGGAGATCGACGACACCATCAAGTCGGCGATCAGCCGGGATATGTTCACCAGCTCCTACGCCACCGTCTTCGACGGCGATCAGCGCTGGCAGGGCCTGAACACCCCCGAGGGCGACACCTTCGCGTGGGACGAGAACTCGACCTACGTCCGCAAGGCGCCGTACTTCGAGGGCATGTCGATGGATCCGAGCCCGGTCACCGATATCAAGGGCGCTCGTGTGCTCGCGCTGCTCGGCGATTCGGTCACCACCGACCACATCTCCCCCGCCGGTCCGATCAAGCCGGGCACCCCGGCCGCGCAGTACCTGGACTCGCACGGTGTGGCGCGCAAGGACTACAACTCGCTGGGTTCGCGTCGTGGCAACCACGAGGTGATGATTCGCGGCACCTTCGCGAACATCCGGCTGCGCAACCAGCTGCTGGACGACGTCTCGGGCGGTTACACCCGTGACTTCACCCAGGAAGGCGGCCCGCAGGCCTTCATCTACGACGCCTCGCAGAACTACCAGGCCGCGGGCATCCCGCTGGTCGTGCTGGGCGGCAAGGAGTACGGCTCGGGTTCCTCGCGTGACTGGGCCGCCAAGGGCACCAGCCTGCTGGGCGTCAAGGCCGTCATCACCGAATCGTTCGAGCGCATCCACCGCTCCAACCTGATCGGCATGGGCGTTGTGCCGCTGCAGTTCCCGGCCGGCGAGTCCGCCGCGTCGCTGGGCCTGGACGGCACCGAAACCTTCGATATCGAGGGGATCACCAAGCTGAACGAGGGTGTGACTCCGAAGACCATGAAGGTGACCGCCACCAAGACCGACGGCACCAAGGTCGAGTTCGACGCTGTCGTGCGCATCGATACCCCCGGTGAGGCGGATTACTACCGCAACGGTGGCATCCTGCAGTTCGTGCTGCGGAACATGATCCGCGGCTAGTTCGGCTCCACACGACTCGGCTGGGAAGGGCTGTTTCACGGCCGAGTCGTGGTGGCGGGCAACGGTTTTCCGTGATCCCGCCGCGCGGTCCGCAAGGGCCGCTTCGCTCGTCGCTAGTGCGGGATTTCCGCACCGGTCGTTCATGATCGGTGCGGAGATCCCGCACATCCCGTTTCGGAGGAGTCCATGCCCAAGGTCAGTGACGACCACCTCGCCGCCCGCCGCAGCCAGATTCTGGACGGGGCACGCAGCTGTTTCGCCGAATACGGTTACGAGGGCGCGACCGTGCGTCGGCTGGAAGAGGCGACCGGTCTGTCCCGGGGCGCGATCTTCCATCACTTCCGCGATAAGGACGCACTGTTCCTGGCCCTGGCCCAGGAGGACGCCGGTCGTATGGCCGAGGTGGCCGCGAACCAGGGTCTGATCCAGGTGATGCGCGATATGCTCGCGCGCCCCGAGGATTTCGATTGGCTCGGAACGCGTTTGGAGATCGCGCGCCGCCTGCGCAACGATCCCGAATTCCGGGCCAACTGGGAGGAACGCTCGGTCGAGCTGACCGCTGCGACGGTCGCGCGCCTGGAGCGCCGCAAAGCCGAAGGCGCGCTGCGCGACGACGTCCCCACCACGGTCCTGCTGGGTTACCTGGACCTCGTACTGGACGGCCTGATCGCCCGCATCGCCTCCGGCCACGCCAATGACAACCTCGCGGCCGTCCTGGATGTCGTGGAAGCCTCTGTGCGCCGCAAGAATTGACGCCCTAGTCGCCGCGCTCCAGATCCGCCAGCAACAATCGGGTGATTCGATCCAGATCCTTGCGATCCTTCGCGGAGAGCACCGACAGGATGCGGGTCTCGTTGTCCACGTGTTCGGTGATCACCAGATCGATGAGTTCGAGGCCGCGATCGGTGAGCGCCACCCGGATCGCGCGGCGATCGCCCGCGTCCGCGATGCGGCGCACCAGTCCCGCCTGTTCCAAGCGGTCCAGGCGGCCCGTCATGCCGGCGCGCGAGAGCATCAGCGTATCGGCGAGCACCGAGGGGTTGAGCTCATAGGGCTCCCCCGAACGACGTAGCGCCGCAACCACATCGAACTCGCCGCGCTGCAATCCGTGTGCGGCGAAGACCTCTTCGATCTGCCGCCCGGCCACGATGGAGAGCCTGCCGAGCCGGCCGATTATGGCCATGGCCTCCAGGTTCAGGTCGGGTCGTTCGCGATGCCACTGCGCGGTGATGGTGTCGACCGCATCGGATTTCGTCTCACCCATGGACAGCATCTTATTCGCTCCTATATAGTTCGATAGCGAACTATAACCCATCGAATAATTCGGAGCTTGCCATGAACACCACCTCCCGCCCCGTCGCCATCCGCCAGCCGCACGAGGCCGAGACCCTGGGCACCGACAGCGTCACCATGCGATTAATGCTGGACGCGAACGAGACCGGCGGTTCGGTCAGCACCCTCGAGGTCACCATGAAGCAGGGCGCGGACGGTGCCGCTCCGCACTTCCACACGCTCTCCGATGAGCTGTTCTACGTCGCCGACGGCGAACTGCAGGTGCTCGCGGGCGATCGCATCGTCACCGTCGCGGCGGGCGGCTCCATCGTGGTGCCCAAGCTCATGCCGCACGCCTTCGGCGCGACGCCGGACAGTTCGGCCCGCATCATGATCGCGCTCATGCCGGGCGTGCAGCGTTTCGAGTACTTCCGCACCCTGGATCGGATTGCCAAGGGCGAATCCGGTTTCGAGGAACTGGCGAAAGCGCAGGAGGAGTTCGACAACCATTTCGTGGACGCCCCGCAGTGGTGGGCCGAGCGCAATGCCAACCGCCGCTGAACGTCGCGCGGCCGAACATTGAACGCATACCGGTCGGCCGCCCACGCTCCTGCCCGACCAATTGCACAGCGGCGCGCCAACCTGCGGCAATACACCCGCGGCGAGATCGGCCGCGGGTAGCCCGGCAATCGCCGGATTGTGCCGCAGACCACCGAATTTCCGGAATGCGCGACCGAATGCCCGGGTTGTTCGGTTCATGGCTTTCTCCGTACCGGTCACCGTTCGCGGCTATGAACTCGATATCAACGGCCACCTCAACCAGGCCGTGTACCTGCAGTACGCCGAGCACGCGCGCTGGGAGATGTTGCGGGCGGCCGGGACGCCGGGCGAGAAGCTGGTCGCCGCCGGGATCGGACCGGTGGTGCTGGAGAACAACATCAAGTACTTCCGGGAACTGCATCTCGGTGATGAAGTGACCGTGAGCTGCGAATTCGAATGGCAGGGCGGCAAGGTTTTCACCATGCGCCAGCTGATCCGCAAGCTGGACGGAACGGTGTCCGCGGAGATCACGGTGATTGCCGGGATTATGGATCTGAAGGCTCGCAAGCTCGTTTCCGATCCGGGTGCCGCACTGCGAGGACTCGCCGAATCGCCCGGGACACTTGGACTCTGATTCGCGCTCGGGGTAGCGAAAAAGTCTCAGGCTGAGCGGTTTCCGACGCCTCGGTAGGGTTTGCCGGAGCGTTGGAAATATTTCGTTGCGAACCGTTTCAGCGGCGTCGCGGGATATGATTCAGATCAAGCTCGGCCCCGCAGCAAATCCCGAGCAGATCGGAGTTAAGCATGACCGGCGCCCTCCATCACCTCGCGTCAGCGCATATCGACGCTACCGCGCCACCGCTATCTGGCTATCTCGTAGCATCCACCGAGCGGTTCATCAGTGTGCGCGTCTCCGACGGCACCTGGACCTTCCGCAGGGCAGATGTTCTGGACCTCACCGCAAGGGAAGTTGTGGCGCCGCAAGGAATCTGCGAGGGCAGCCCGGTTTTCGTGCGAGTACGCAACGGCACCACAGCGGATTTCACGCAGCGGCGCCGCGTCGAACTCACCGAGCGCCCGCCCACCATTCCGGCCGACTACTCCCCCGCTCGCGGTGACGAGGAACTACAGGCGCTCACCGAGGCCTGGGCCCGCGGCCTGGAACTCACCGCTCATCCCGGCGTCGGCGGCGCCACCATGACCTGCTGCCAAACCCGATCGCTGCACGGCAGTGATGACGGCATAGCCGCCGACAGTCTCGACTGACGGGGCCCAGATGCCCGCCCGCACAACGGGTTCGGTACTCGTAGTCACCGAAGCCGACGACCTTCACGGCGATGCGCTCGCCGCCACCCTGCGGAAGCACCACGCGCTCAGTCCGATTCGGCTCGATATGCGCGACTTCCCCCGGGAGAACGGTACTTTCCGGGTGAGCCGGGACGGCACCTCGCGCAGCCTCTCCCATGTCCTCGGGCTCGACGCGGTCTCCGCGGTCTGGTGGCGACGACCGCATCCGTGCGCGGTGCCCGGCAGTCTGCGCAGCGATGACGACGCCTACCGGCAGGCCGAATGCGACGGCTTCCTACAGGGTCTGCTCTGGTCCATGCCCGCGCTGTGGGTGAACGATCCGGGGGCCGATCGGACCGCGAATCGTAAACTGGTGCAATTGGAAACGGCCTACCGCGCCGGTTTCGCGGTGCCGGAGACGCTCATCACCAATGATCCCGACGAGGCGCGCTCGTTCATCGATTCGCGGCCCGGGCCGGTGGTGTTCAAGCGCACCGGCACCGGCCGCGGCGCGTTCACCGAGACCCGGCTGGTGACCCCGGCGGATACCGATCTGCTGCGCGGAATCCGCGACTCCCCCACCATTTTCCAGGACTACATCCACGCCGAATGCGATCTGCGGATCGTCTGGGTGGACGGTATCGAGTGGGTGGTGCGGATCGATTCGCAATCCGGTGTGGGACGGGTGGATTCGCGCCTGGACACCTCGGTGGCCTTCACCGCGGACCGGTTGCCCGCCTCGGTGAGCAAATCGCTGACCACGCTGATGGGCGCGCTCGGATTGGCTTTCGGCGTGCTGGATCTGCGCGTGGGCCGGGACGGCGAGTTCTGGTTCCTGGAGGTGAACCCGCAGGGCCAGTTCGCCTATCTCGAGATAAAGACCGGTCTGCCGATCTTCGAGAGCCTGGCCAATCTGCTGGTGCTCGGCGACGGAACCGTCACCGACTAGCGGCCGCGTGCGTCGCGACCGCGGCCATGCCGGATCCACCGGTGTCCGCGATATCGGTGAGCGGCCGTCCCACCTCGCCGGTGGCCGCACGATATCGCAAGTGGTCGAACGGTTTTCACCGCCGACCCACTTCCGACCCGGTGTCGATTACTTGCTGCCGGCCTTCGCCGCCGCCTTCCGGCGGTTCGCACCACCACGGCTGCGGAGTTGCACATGCGACTCCACCAGCACATTGTGGATGAAACCGTACGAGCGGCCGGTCTCCCGGGCCAGGGAGCGAATGCTGGCCCCCGCTTCGTACTGTTTCTTGAGCTGGGTTTGCAGGCGGTCTCGCGACTTTCCCGTCACGCGTGTGCCTTTACCCAATACGGCTTTACCCTGTGCGGGCCTGTCACTCATGACTTCCTCCGAGTCGCCGTGGGCGCCTCATTCCAGGTTAGAGACTCGGACGGCTGTGATCAATGAATCATTGTGATCGGAGTCACCTCAGGTCTCGGCGATCGGATCGGGCAGTACCCATCGATCGGCGGCGCGCGGACGGAGATAGCCGAGGTAGTAGGCGAATCCGAGCACCAGCGTGACCCCGGCGACGACCAGTTGCGAGGCCGAATCGCGACCCAAACTATAAGCGGCATAAACCATCACGCCGATGACGAGCAGCGGCGGCAGCGGCCACAGCGGCATCCGGTAGGTGCCCGTGACCCTTTCGCGGCGCACCCGCAGCGCCGCCAGCGCGACGAAGAAGTAGACCACGATCAATCCCGCGCCGGTCGCGGTGATCAACCAGTTCAAAGGCAGTGTGGCGGCGGCGATCGCGGCGATGGCTCCGGTGACGAGCGTGGCGGCGACCGGTGTCTGCCAGCGCGGGTGCACACCGCTCAGGGCGCGGTCGATGGGATCGGGCCAGCTGCGATCGCGGGCGGAGGCGAAAATCAGGCGCGCGATCTGCAGGATGATGGCGATCACCGCGTTCACGATGGCGATCGCGATGGCGACGCTCACCAGGGTGTTGATCGCGGAACCGCCGCGCGCGGTCAGGAAATAGTTCAGTGGGGCCGCGCTGGTGAGCAATTCGTCCATCGACGGCGCGCCCAGCACGACGGCCGCGAGCGGCACGATCTCGATCACGACGGTCGCGGCCAGGCACACCATGATGACCCGCCCGATGGTCCGGGAGGCGTTCTTGGTCTCCTCGGCGTAGTAGACCGCGGCCCCGTAGCCGTTGAATGCGAACAGCGCCACGGGAATCAGCGGCACCAGCGCGCTCGCCCCGACGTGTTCGAGCCCGTCCGTTCCGGCGGTCATTGCCCGAAACCATTCGGAGGGACCACGTTCCACATTCGCGAAGCCCAGGAACACCAGGACCGTGATGGCCGCGACCTCGATGGCCAGGAATACCCCGGTGACCCAGGCATTGGTCTTGATATTGAGTACCGCGACGCCGGTCGTCACCACGATCACCCCGACGCCGACCCATTTGCCGCTCAATTGTGAAAAGGCCACGCCCAGATAGTCTCCGGTGCCCAGTGCGATCACCGCGATGATCAGCACGCCGTTGACCAGCGTCAGCAGGAACAGCGCGAATCCCATGGGCCGTCCCAATAGCCGTGCCGCCCAGGTGTATTCACCGCCGGTGATCGGATAGCGCGCCGCCAGTTCGGCATAGCACAGACCGACGAAGACCGACACGATCGCGGCGATGCCCAGGGTGAGCACCGACGCGCCGCCGACCGCCAGCAGGATCGCCGGAATGATGATGAACACGCTGGAGGCCGGTGTCACCGCGGACAGGGTGATGAGGATGTTCTCGCCCATGCCCAGGGCACGCGAGAGTTGCTGACGGTAGCTGGTGGTGGTTTCGTCGGCATCGCGACCGGCGGGAACGGGAGTGGTCATGACCGGACCTTTCTTTGACTTACAATCAAAGAATGAGCTGGAGTCGCTGGCAATACCTGGTTTTCGACGTAACAATCACTTAACTGGCTGTCAATGAATACAGCGGGAGGGCAGTTATGGCACGACGGAAGGATCAGGAGCGGGCGCGGCGCACGATTCTGGACGCGGCTCTGGCCACGGTCGTGGACCGCGGCGTCGGCAAGGTCCGGATTCGCGATGTCGCCGAGTTCGCGGGGGTGTCCCCGGGCACGGTGCACTACTACTTCGAGGATCTGGAAAATCTGCTGCGCACGGTGCATCACGAGGCCAGTGACCGGTTCTTCACCGCTCGCCTGGAGATGGTGACCCAGATCGCCGATGCGCGCCGCAAGATGGGCGCGCTGATCTGGGCCGGGCTACCGGCCTCCGATGCCGACACGCTGGTGGTCGCGCTGTACCGGCTGGAGGGGTACACCAATCTCGCGCCGCAGCACGGGGATCTGATCACCTCGCTGTTCGACAAGCAGGTCGCGGTCTATCTGAACGCGCTGGAAGTCGGTGTGGCGCAGGGTCATTTCCTCATCGACGCGCCGGTGCTGGACGTGGCCGCCAATCTGGTGGCGCTCGAGGACGCGTACGGGCTGCACATCGTGAGCGGCAATCGCACCATGACCAAGAACCGCGCCGCCCAGCTGATCTGCTCGTACGCCCGCACCGCCACCTGCTGCCCCGAGATAGTCACACCGCCGAAGGAGCTGTAAATGTCCGATACCCAAGCGTTTTCACCCGATGGACGGCCGCGGGCGCGGGCATTGGGCATCGAGCCGGGCGGTCGCCCCGGGCCGTGGAACGCCATCACCGATGTGCCGGGGGTCGAAGTCGGCTATCGCACGCTGATTTCCGGCGACGGGCCGCTGCGGCGCGGTCAGGGCCCGGTGCGCACGGGGGTGACCGCGATCCTCCCGCGCGGGCGCGCCGGTGTCGGCAGGCCGTGCGCGGCGGGCCGGTACGTGCTCAACGGCAATGGCGAAATGACCGGCACCGCATGGATAGACGAGGTGGGTGAGCTGACCATGCCCATCACCATCTCCAATACCCATGCGATCGGGCCGTGCCACAGCGGGACCATCGAATGGATCAATCGAACGCATCCGGAATGGGCGCGGCAGTGGCTGCTACCGGTGTGCGCGGAGACCTGGGACGGGTACCTCAATGACATCAACGGCGGGCATGTGACGCCGGAGATCGTCATCGAGGCCCTCGATGCCGCGGAATCCGGTCCGCTTCAAGAGGGTTCGGTGGGCGGCGGCACCGGCATGAACTGCTACGCGTTCAAGGGCGGCAGCGGTACCGCGTCGCGGCTGGTCGATTTCGGTGCGGAGACCTATACGGTCGGGGTCTTCCTGCAGGCGAATTTCGGTTCGCGCCAAGAACTCACGATCGCGGGGCGGCGCATCGGCGATCGGATCGGCACGGGCAATCCGCAGGAGACCACGGCGTGGGGCACCGCACCGGACAGTTCCCCGGCCGCTCCCGGCGGTGCGGGCTCGGTCATCGTCATCGTGGCAACCGACGCGCCTTTGCACGCGCTGCAATGCACGGCGATGGCGCGTCGAGTGCCATTCGGCTTGGCGCGCACGGGAACCACCGGCAGTCTGTTCTCCGGTGATCTGTTCCTGGCGTTCTCGACCGCCGATGACCGGCCCTCGGAAACCGGTTTCCCCGTGGGGGATCCGAGCGCCGACGAGATGATCACCACGACCCGGCTGCCGTGGAATCGCATGGACCGCTTCTATGCGGCCGTTGTCGACGCGGTCGAGGAGGCGGTACTGAACGCGCTCATCGTGAACTCGGATATGACCGGGCGCGACGGACACTTCTCCCCCGCGCTCCCGCATGACCAGCTGAAAACGCTGCTGACCGAGGCACACTGACTCAGGCGAGCTGGATGAGCTCCAGGTAATCCTGCGACCAGTGGTCCTCGGTGCCGTCGGGCAGCATGATGACCCGCTCCGGGTTGAGCGCCTCGGCCGCGCCCGGATCGTGGGTGACCAGGACGACCGCGCCCGCATAGCTGCGCAGCGCGTCCAGGACCTGCTCGCGCGAGATCGGGTCGAGGTTATTGGTCGGCTCGTCCAGCAGCAGTACGTTCGCGGCCGAGGACACCAGCCCGGCCAGCGCCAGACGGGTCTTCTCACCGCCGGACAGCGTGCCCGCGGGCTGGTCCAACTGCGGTCCGGAGAACATGAACGCGCCGAGCAGTCCGCGCAGATCCTGTTCGCCCGCGTCGGGTGCGGCGTGCCGGATGTTCTCCCACACGCTGGCGTTGTCGTCGAGGGTGTCGTGCTCCTGCGCGAAGTAGCCCACCTTGAGCCCGTGGCCCGGCACCAGCGTGCCCGCGGTGGGCTGTTCGGCCCCGGCGAGCAGGCGCAGCAGCGTGGTCTTACCCGCACCGTTCAGACCCAGGATGACCACGCGGCTGCCGCGGTCGATGGCCAGATCCACACCCGCGAAAATCTCCAGCGAGCCGTACATCTTGGTCAGGTTCTCCGCCATGAGCGGGGTCTTACCGCAGGTCGCCGGGTTCGGGAACTTGATGCGGGCGACCCGGTCGGCCACGCGCAACTCATCGACCTCGGAGAGCATGCGCTCGGCGCGCTTGATCATCTGATGTGCCGCTGCGGCTTTGGTGGCCTTGGCGCCGAGCTTGGCGGCCTGCTGCTTGAGTGCGCTGGCCTTCTTCTCGGCATTGGCGCGTTCGCGGCGGCGGCGCTGTTCATCGGTGGCGCGGGCGTCGAGGTACTTCTTCCAGCCCATGTTGTAGATATCGGCCTCACCGCGCACGGCGTCGAGGAACCACACCTTGTTGACCACGTCACCGAGCAGTTCGACATCGTGCGAGATGACGATGAGCCCGCCCTCGTGGTTCTGCAGGAATCCGCGCAGCCAGGTGATGGAGTCGGCGTCGAGGTGGTTGGTGGGCTCGTCCAGCAGCAATGTGGTGTCGGACTTGCCGCCGCTGCCGTCCGAGGCGGCGAAAAGGATGCGCGCCAATTCGATTCGACGCCGCTGACCACCGGACAGCGTGCGCAGCGGCTGGGCGAGCACCCGATCCGGCAACCCCAGGCTGCTACAGATCCGCGCCGCCTCACTCTCGGCCACATATCCGCCCAGCGCCGAGAACCGGTCCTCGAGCTGCCCGTACTTGCGAACGGCCTTATCCCGGGCGGCATCATCGGCCACCTCGGCCATGATGGTCTGCTGCTTCTCCATATCGCGGATCAGCGTGTCCAGCCCCCGCGCCGACAGCACCCGATCGCGCCCGAGCACATCCAGATTGCCCTCACGCGGATCCTGCGGCAGATAGCCCAAATCGCCCGAACGAATCACCTTGCCCGCGTAAGGTTCTCCCTCACCGGCAAGAATGCGCAACGTAGTGGTCTTCCCGGCGCCGTTCCTGCCGACCAGCCCGATCCGATCACCGGCCTGCACCCGCAGCGCCGGCCCGGGCGCCGTCAACAGGGTGCGGACTCCGGCCCGGACCTCCAGGTCGGTCGCGGTGATCACAGACGGTCTCCTCGTGCGGTGGTGTGCTGACAGATAACTGATCGATTGTGCGCCCTCCGGACACACAAGAACCACCAATTTTAGCTGTCCCCCGCCGAACCCCACGGTCAGGGGCACCCGGCCGGTGCGAGCGGTTCGGATCACAGTGATGGCAACCGTGGTGGATGCCGCGAGGTTCGATGAGCATCGAACGCATGGGCAGCGAAAGTGAAGTCCGGAAGAGCCTGTTCGCGCTGGGGATCGAGCTCGACGGCGAGGGGTATCACCCGGGTGCGTGGCGACGCGCCGACCATGAGCCGGAGCGGTTACTCGGTCCACAGGTATTGCGAGCGCGGGTGGCTGCGGCGGAGAACGCGGGGTTCACCTTCGCGAGCTTCGACGATTCGATCACACCGCCGGCGATCGGTGGACGGATCGATGCGGTGACTCGCGCCGGGTTCGTCGCGGCCGTTACCAGCACGCTCGGGCTGGTACCCGTGGTCGCGGCTACCTATGCCGAGCCGTTCCATATCTCCTCGCAGTTGGCGAGCTTGGACTACGCATCCCGTGGACGTGCGGGGTGGCTGGCCGCCGACGATCCGGGTTCGGCCCGCACCTGGGGTGCCACACCGCGGGTTGGCGATGCGGACATCAGGCGGGAGCGGGTGGATTCCATCGAGGTGGCGCGGCGGCTGTGGGATTCGTGGGAGGACGACGCGGTTGTCCGGGATTACGCGGCGGGGAAGTTCCTGAACCGGGATCGGTTGCATCACATCGATTTCATCGGGGAGACGTTCTCGGTGAAGGGGCCGGCCATCGTGCCGCGGCCGCCGCAGGGGCAGGTGGTCGTATTCGGTTATGACACAGCGGGATCCGGTATCGATGTGGCGCTGGTGAGCGGTGCGACGGTGGCGGAGACGCTGGCGGCGGTGCGGCACGCACGCGAGGCCGGTGTGCCGAGGGTCCTGGTCGATCTCGCCGTCGCTCTGGATATCCCCGGTGCGAGCGCGAGCGAGCGGCTCGCCGAGCTCGACGATAATACCGTCGCGGATCACGCCGCGCGACTGCACTTTTCGGGAGGCACGGCCGATCTCATCGCGCTGTTGACCGAGCTGTCCGCGCATACCGATGGCGTGCGCCTGCATCTCGCGGTGATCGATGAGGACCTGCCCGTCCTGGCGCATTACGTCCTGCCCGCCCTGCTGCGCGCGGGTATCGCGCATCGCCCGGTGCCCGGTTCGACGCTGCGCGCGAATCTGCGGCTCCCCCGTCCCGCCAACCGTTACGCGAAGGAGCTCACCCGATGAGCGAGGTCCGCTTCCCTGCTGCCCGAGTGCATTTCGGTGTCTTCTTCCAGGGCGTCAATCACCACACCATCTGGTCCCATCCCAGCAGTGGTTCGCAGATCGATTTCGAAACCTTCCGCCGCGTCGCGACCACCGCCGAACGCGGGCTGTTCGACGCCTTCTTCCTCGGCGAGGGATTGCGGCTGCGGGAACAGGACGGGCAACTCCTGGACACCGATATCGCGGGCCGCCCCGATGCCATCACCCAGCTTGCCGCGCTGGCGGGTATCACCGACCGCATCGGCCTGGTCGCCACCCAGAACACCACCTACAACGAGCCCGCCGACCTGGCACGGCGACTATCCGGACTCGATGTGATCTCCGGCGGTCGCGCCGGGTGGAACGTCGTCACCACCGATAACGCGTGGACCGGCGAAAACTTCAGGCGCGGTGGGTTTCTGGATCATGCCCACCGCTACGACCGTGCCGCGGAGTTCCTGAGCACCGCCCGCGAGATCTGGGATTCCTGGTCCGACAACGCCATTGCGTCCTCGCGCCGCGACTCATCTTGGCTGACACCGGGTTCGGTGCGCACCGTCGAACGCGAGACCGAGCATTTCCGGGTGTCCATCACCCCGACCCTGCCGCGTAGTGCGCAGGGCCACCCGGTGATCTTCCAGGCCGGAGTCTCACCGCAGGGCCGCGATTTCGCGGCCGCGCACGCCGAAGTCATCTTCTCCCCCTTCGGAACCAATTTCGATCCCGCCCTCGATTTCGCCGACGATATTCGCGCGCGACTGGTGGCGGCCGGTCGCCCCGCCGATGACATCCGCATCCTGCCCGGCACCCAGATCGTGCTGGCCGAGCGGGAATCGGAGGTCGAGGAGAAGAAGCGCTGGGTGCTCGAACAGCAGATCACCGGTGCGACCGCGCTCTCGCTGGCGGGTCAGGTCTGGGGCCGCGATCTCTCGCACCTGGATCCGGACGGGCCGCTGCCCGCCGAGGACGCCGAGCAGTCGGTGATCTCGGGCACCCGCGGCGCACAGCGCGACGGACAGGACCGCGGCGCGCTTGTCGCGCAGTGGCGCGCGCTCGCAGAATCCCGCAATCTCACGCTGCGCCAGGTGGCCATCGAAACCACCGCGCGATTCGGCTTCTCCGGTACCCCCGGACAGGTTGCCGACGAATTGACCCGCTGGGTCCGGCACGGCGCCAGCGATGGTTTCAATATCACCCCGTATCTGGTGCCGACCGGCCTGGACGACATCGTGAACCTGCTCGTTCCGGAATTGCAGGAACGCGGTTCGTACCCGGCCGCCTACGAGGGCACGACCCTCCGCGAACATCTCGGATTGCGACCGCCGCTCACCCGACGTTGACGGTTCTGCCCCGCGAATCTCTCGCGGGGCAGACTCTTTTCGCAGGTCAAAGCCCACTCCGTCGCGCTGTTCGGCCGCGTAACTGGACCTTTACGGCAACTACTTGTCGCGTAACCTGCCCCTGGGCACAGTACGACTATGTCCTCCAGCGAACAGCGCCCCAGCCGAACCGGTGCACCCGATACCGCACTGGAACGCACCCTGTTCGGCGCGCAGGTACGGGAGTGTCTGCCCGCCTCCTCCCAGCTGATTGCCCGGCGGTTGCACGATCTGCTCCGCGCCGCCCTGCGCGATGGCGCTTTCGCTTCCGGCAGGCTGCCGAGCGAAGCCGAATTGATGGCCCAGTATCAAGCCTCGCGTGATGTGGTCCGCGAGGCGCTCGATCTGCTGCGCAATGCCGGATTGATCGAGCGGCGGCGCGGTGTGGGCACCGTGCCGGTCCGCGCGGAATACCTTGTCGCGGGCGCACTTCCACCCGAGGGCCGTTCGCTCGAGGAGCATCTGGCGCTGGGCCGGATATCCCCGCGCCTGCTGCATTGGGCCTGGGTTCCGGCGACCCGGGTGATCGCCGACCATCTGGACGGCATCGCGGTCGGCGATGACTGCCTGTGCATCGAATACGTGCTGCTGCTCGATCAGCGGCCGATCGGCCTGTTCACCAACTATCTGCGCGCACCCGAAGCCGCCCGGGTCGACCTGACCGTCTTTCGCGAGGACTTCTACTCCCTCCTGCACGCGGGCGGTATCGACTTCACGGCATTCGACGTCGGCCTGCAAGCCGCGCGGGCCGACGACTACGCGGCCGCGCTACTGCACGTGCTACCCGGTGAGCCCGTGCTGCTGCTGGAGCAGACCATTCGCAATCACGACGGTCAGGCGATCGACTACGCGCTGGGCACCTGTCGCAGCGAAATTCAGCTCCGCATCGGGGCCATCCCCCGCATCGATCTGACCGGCACCCTCCCCCGATAACAGTGAGGTATGTATGACTACGACTGTCCCCGTAGCGTTTTCGACGCTCACCAGCGCGGCCGCCGCCCTGCGCCGCCGCGAGGTGAGCGCGGTCGAATTGGTCGACACCGCCCTGGCCGCCGCCGACGCGGATCCCGATCTGGGCGTCTTTCTGGCGAGATTCGACGACCGCGCGCGTGCGCGGGCCGAACAGGTCGACGCCAAGCTCGCGGCGGGCGAACCACTGGCCCCGCTCGATGGAATTCCCTTGGGCGTCAAGGATATTCTCGCGCACGCACACGCTCCCACTACCGCGCAGAGCCTCGTACTGGCCCCGGAATGGGGCGCCGCCACCGGCGATTGCGCCGTCGTGTCCCGGCTCGAACAGGCCGGGGCCATTGTCACAGGTAAGACCACCACCATGGAATTCGCGATCGGCGCACCCGATCCGGAGAAGCCCTTCCCGATTCCGCGCAATGCCTGGGATCGGACCCGCTGGGCCGGCGGTTCCAGCTCGGGTTCCGGCAGCGGGGTGGCGGCGGGGATGTTCCTGGGCGCGATCGGCACCGATACCGCGGGCAGTATTCGAATCCCCGCCGCCTTCAACGGAATCACCGGACTGAAGCCAACTTTCGGCCGAGTGCCCAAATCCGGTGTGGTGCCGCTCGGTTACACCCTCGACCATGTTGGGCCGATGGCGCGCAGCGCCGCGGACTGCGCCCTGTTGCTATCGGTGATCGCCGGATACGAACCGGGCGACCCGTACAGCTCCCCCGCCGCACTCGACGACTATCCCGCCGCCCTGACCGGTGACCTGCACGGAATCACCATCGGCGTAGACGATTTGGACCGCTACGCCACCGGCGGCATCGATCCGGCGCAACCCGCGCTCTTCGCCGATGCGGTCGCCGCACTGCGCGAGGCCGGAGCGACCATCGTGCCCGTCGAGATCCCGATGTACCCGGAGGTCACCGCGATCGACGTGCTGGTCATGCTCGCCGAGGCGCATACCTATCATCGCCGGGACCTGCGCAGCCGATGGAGCGACTACGGCCGCGGCACCCGCGTGATCCTCGCCGCGGGTGACGCCGTCAGCGGTGCGGATTACATTCAGGCGCAACGGGTTCGGCGCATCGCCCAGCAGCGGATGGCCGAACTGTTCACCCGGGTCGATCTGGTCCTGACCCCGACCGGTCACCTCGGCGCACCGGCCTTGGACGCCATCGATCAGCTGCGGCCCCTCGATGTGCTCTCCTCCCTGCACACGCCCTACTGGAACCCCCTCGGCAACCCGACACTCGCCGTCCCGATCGGCCTGTCGAGCGAACACACTCCCCTGTCGATCTCCCTGAGCGGCAGGCCATTCGCCGAAGCGGCCGTACTGCGCGCGGGCGATGCCTATCAGCGACTGACCGACCATCACCTGCGCACCCCCGCCACCACGGAAGGCAACCGATGACCAACCCCGAAACCTGGTCCGCCGCTTCGGAAGAGAACGCCGCGGTCGCCGCCCTCGGCGAGCACCTGCGCGCAATGGCGGCCATGCTCCACAATGTCGACGACAGCCGCTACATCAACCCCAGCGGCGGATACGTGCTCAGCTGACCGGTACGGGTCGGACCGGGCCGCCGGTCCGATCGTCAATGGGAAGGGCCGGACCCCGGAAGGTGCGGCGGTACGCCGACGGGGTGGTGGCGAGGGCACGCCAGAACTGTTCACGCATCGTGACCGCACTGCCGAAGCCGCAGAGGTCGGCGATGCGGTCTATGGGATGGTCACCGGTTTCGAGCAGGCGCTGGGCCATGGCTATGCGCTGGGTGGCCACCCACGCGGCCACGCCGGTGCCCACGGTCTCGCGGAACCGGCGGGTGAATGTCCGGCGGCTCATATTCGCACGCGCGGCCAGGCGATCGACGGACAGGTCTTCGTCGAGATGCGCTATCGCCCAGTGCAGCGTGCTCGTCAGCGGATGTTCGGAACCCGTTGCGGGCAAAGGATGTTCGATGAACTGCGCTTGCCCGCCCTCGCGATGTGGTGGCGCGACCAGCCGCCGTGCGACGCGATTGGCCAGTTCCGCGCCGTGCTGGCGGCGCAGCAGATGCAGGCAGGTATCGATCGCGGCCGTGGTTCCGGCCGAGGTGACGATATCGCCGTCGTCGACATACAGCGATTCGCGATCCAGCTGCACATCCGGGAATCTGCGGGCGAAGACGTCGGCCCATTTCCAGTGGGTGGCGGCCGGTCGGTTCGCCAGCAGTCCGGTATCGGCGACAACGAACGCGCCCAGGCATAACCCCACCACGCGCGCGCCATTGTCATGCGCGGTGCGGATCGCGTCGACGATCGCGGGCGGGGCGGGCAGATCCGGATCGGGCCAACTGGGCACGATCACCATCGACGCGCCCGCCACCTCGTCCAGCCCGTGCCCGGTGCTGACGGTGAATCCCGCTGTCGTGATGATCGGCGCGGCATCGGGCGTGCACACCCGGATCTCGCACGGCGGCAATTCGGGCGAGGGTTGTTCCTCACCGAACACCAGGCACGGCACCGACAGATGAAACGGATTGATCCGATCGAAGGCCACGACCGCGATCACATCCACTGTTGAACTCCCACACTCCGCTGGCCCGAATCCGTTGATTGTAGGCACACGAGCCACTGTCGAGCCGAGGCCGGTCGCGAGATCGTGGACGCGATCCGATAGCCAGTGGAAAGAGATTCTCGATGACATCGCTCGCCCCGAAGCCCGCTCACCGCATCGCCCGCGTCGCCCTGCCCGCACTGGCGGTGGCGATCGCGGCAACCGCCTGTGAGAGAGGTTCTGCGGCCCAACCGCCCACAACCACCCCGCCCCCGGTGGCAAGCGGCCCGGCCGTCTCATTCCCCGCCGCCGACCTGTCCTGGACCGAACTCCCCGGCAGCGGCGGTGTCCGATACGCCAATGTGCGGGGCGACCTCGCGGGCCACGGCCCCTACGAAGCCTTCGTGAAATTCCCCGCCGGAAAGGACAATCCGCGCCACACCCACACCAGTGACCTGCCGACCGTTGTCCTCAGCGGCACCTTCTACGCCATCTTCGACGGCAAACGCATCGACTACCCCGCCGGTTCCTTCTACACCCTGACCGCCGACATCCCCCACCTGAGCGGCTGCGCCCCCGGCGCGGAATGCCTGCTGTTCCAGTACCAGACCGACCACTTCGACCTCGTGCCGACCGCGGGTCAGTAGCCGTTCAGGCGGAGGGCCAGCGACACCGCATCCACAGGTGACACGCGGTGAGGCCGGATCGACACGCCGACAGCGGGTGGCGGGGCGATCGGCGGACTACGGTCGAGGCATGGGAATCGAACGTTCGAGCGTTGTCTCAGCACCGCTGGCCGAGGTGTTCGATTGGTTCGGGCGGCCGGGGGCGTTCAGTCGGTTGTCGCCGCCGTGGCAGCCGATGACGCTGATCACGGAAGCGAATTCGCTGGCTGATGGGCGAGCGGTGCTGGGGTTACCGGGTGGGCTGCGATGGGTGGCGGCGCATGATCCGGCGGCATATGACCCGCCGCATCGGTTCGCGGATCAGGTGGCGGTGGACGGGGTGGCGTCGATTCCGGCGGGAATCGCGGTGCGGTGGCGGCATATTCATGAGTTCGAGGCCGTGGATGCGGGGCATACGCGCGTTATCGATCGGGTCGAGACGCCGGTTCCCGCCGCGGCGTTGAACGCCACGTTCGATTATCGGTATCGGCAGCTCGCCGATGATCTAGCCGCGCATCAGCTGGCGGCGGGCCGGGGGCTGAAGGCTTCGACGATCGCGATCACCGGGGCGTCAGGACTGGTCGGCTCGGCGCTGTCGGCGTTCCTGAGCACCGGCGGGCATACGGTCATCCGGCTGGTGCGGCATACGCCGCGCAATTCCGCTGAGCGGCAATGGGATCCGGCAGCCCCGGCGGCGCAGCTGTTCGACGGGGTCGATGCGGTGATACATCTCGCGGGGGAATCGATCGCGGGGCGGTTCACCGAGCGGCATCGGCGCGCGATCGCGGACAGCCGGATCGAGCCGACTCGACTGCTCGCGCGGGCGGCCGGTGAGGCGGGGGTGGGAACCTTCGTCTGCGCCTCGGCCATCGGCATCTACGGCTATGACCGCGGGGATGAGGTCCTGACCGAGGACAGTGCCCGGGGTGACGGGTTCCTCGCCGATGTCGTCGAAGCGTGGGAGGACGCCACCGAACCCGCCGCGGCGGCTGGAACCCGAGTGGTGCGGGTGCGCACCGGAATTGTGCAGTCACCGCGCGGCGGCACGCTGCGGCTCATGCGCCCGCTGTTCACCACCGGGCTGGGTGGGCGAATCGGCGATGGCGCACAGTGGCTTTCGTGGATCGGCATCGATGATCTCGTCGACGTGTATCACCGTGCGCTCTGGGATGACGCGCTCTCGGGTCCGGTCAACGCGGTGGCCCCGAATCCGGCGCGCAATCGCGAGTACACCGCCACGCTGGCCCATGTGCTGCACCGGCCAGCGATTCTGCCGGTGCCGGGATTCGGCCCGGCACTGCTGCTCGGCAAGCAGGGTGCGCGGGAACTCGCCAATGCCAGCCAGCGGGTGACCCCGGCGCGGCTCACGGCCGCCGAACATCGTTTCCGCACACCTGATCTCGAATCGACCCTGCGGCATCTGCTCGGGCGATAATCCTGCAACCTGTTCCAGGTTGAGCGTCATCATCGCCCGATCGCTCTTCGATTCGAAGAACATTCCGCACATATTTTGTCACACAAGCCAATTCGTCTCCGCCGAGTTGTTCTTCCGTACCGCGAACCTAAGATCGGGTAGGCGATCGCCTACCCCCGCGGAGGAACAGCAAATGTGTGGAATCAGCGGAATCGTCGACTTCGCCGGTGCGGTGGATCCCCGGCCCATCGAGGCCATGAACGCGATCATGCGGCATCGCGGACCCGATCGGACCGCGGTGTGGTCGGATCGGAACGCGGCGTTCGGGTTCGCGCGGCTCGCGATTGTCGATGTGGCGCACGGGGATCAGCCGGTGCGCAGCGAGGACGGCACCGTGCTGGCGGTGTGCAATGGCGAGATCTACAACCATCGTGAGCTGCGGCGGTCGCTGGCGGCGCGGGGGCATCGCTTCCACAGCGGCAGCGATGCCGAGGTGCTGCCGCACCTGTACGAGGAGTACGGCGATCGGTTCGTCGAACATCTCGACGGTGATTTCGGAATCGCGCTGTGGGACATCGGAAAACAGCGACTGCTGCTGACCCGGGACCGGGTCGGGGTGAAGCCGCTGTTCTACCACCGCCGCGGCAGCGCGATCGTTTTCGCCTCGGAGATCAAAGGCATCTTCGCTTCCGGGCGCTGCCCGATCGAGATCGACCCGCAGGGCATGGCCGACTGCCTGTTCTACGGGCACACCATCGCGCCGCACACCTTCTGGCGCGAGGTGAACGATCTCCAGCCGGGGACGATCACCACCATCGATGCCACCGGAGTCCGATCACGGCGCTATTTCACGGTATTCGAGCGCCCGGACCCCGAACGGCCGCTGCTCACGGGTCGTGCCGCCATCGAGGCGTTCGATGAGCGCTTCACCGCCGCCGTGGCCAAACGAATTCCCGAGGAGGTACGCGGTGGCGTCGCCCTGAGCGGCGGTCTGGATTCCTCCGCGATAGCCGCGGTGGCGGCCCGCCGCTGCGATTCCCCGCTCCCCACTCTCAGTCTCGCGCTCCCGGGCGAGATACACGATGAGACCTCGATGTCCCGCCTGGTCGCGGAATCGCTGGGCGTCCGCAATGACGAAGCCGCGATGACCGGGGCCCGCGCGTGCGAACTGCTGCCGAAGAGTATGTGGCACTTCGAATCCCCGTTCTGGTACGGCGGGGTGGCGACGCCGTTCCTGGAGCTGACGGGGATGGCGCGCGAGCACGGCTGGACGGTCGCCATGAGCGGTGACGGCTCCGATGAACTCCTGGCCGGATACGATTTCTACCGGCTCATGAAGGTCAGCGCGAAGCTCGAATCGCTGAAACTGGGTGCGTTGCAGCCGATGCTGTGGCAGCAGGCCACCAAATGGATCGGCGCACCGAGCGGTATCGACCGCCATATCACTAGCGTGGCAACGCGATTCGGCGAGTACACCGACCGCTTCGGACAGGTCCCGCCGTGGATCTATCTGTGGAGCGCCCTGGGTGACGCCATCGCACCGGCCATCACCGGACGACTCCCCGAACCCTCGGCGCTACCGGCCCCGCCCGCGCACACCACCCTGCACCGGCAGTTGCACTTCGAATTCCACACCCGGCTGCCGCACTGGGTGCTGCCCATCTCGGATCGGCTCGGTATGGCCAATGGCATCGAGGTGCGGGTGCCGTTCCTGGATCGCGATGTCGTCGATATCTGCGCCGAGATCCATCCGAATATGCTGGTGCACTTGGGCACCGAGAAATACGTGCTCAAACGCGCGGTCGCCGATGCGCTGCCGAAGCCGATCGTGCGCCGCCGCAAGAAACCGTTCATGACGCCGATCAGCGCCTGGTATCTGAGCGGCCCCGGAGCGGAGCTGGCCGGGGATCATCTGTCGCGATCAGCGGTTCAGCGTTACGGCCTATTCGATCCCGTTGCCACCGAACGGATCTGGCGCACCGCGGTGGACAGGTCCGGCACCTGGGAGGGCGCGGCCGCCGAATGGGCCAGTATGGCGGTGCTGTGCACGCATCTGGTACTGGATCAATTCACCACGGCCGGAATCGAATCGGCCGCCGCGACCGCGTGGACCGGCACCGGAGCCACGGCATGACCATTACCGGCACACCCGTCACCGCTCGCCGTGCCGCCGAATGGCATGAACTCGCGCTGCACGCCTGCGCACAGCCGGGCCTGGCCGTTCTGCTCACCGCCGCGCCGCTGGCCCGCCCGCTGCGCAAGGTGCCCGGGCTCGGCTGGGTGGTCGCCGACCCCCGGTTGGCACGTGAGATCCATTCCGACAGTGACAATTTCAGCATCGTGCGCGATGGCGCGTCCGGGCACTGGTGGGCGCAGATGCTCGGCGATTTCGTGCTCGAACGCTTCGAGGGCGTCGATCACACCGCGTTCCGCGCGCGGGTGAACGATCTGTTCACCCGCGCGCGATCCGAGGCGATGGTGGAACGCGCGGTCGGCCCGATGCTGACGCGGCTGCGGACCGATCTGGCCGCCGGGCGCACCGTCGATATCGCGGCCTTCTCCCGGGTGTTCACCGGACGAATCATGACCGATCTGGTGGGTTTGCCCGCGCTGCCCGATGACGCCGCGTACGAGGAGCTGTTCCGAGCGGTCACCGAACTCGCCGATCTCGGTAAGGGCAATTGGGCGACCACCGTCGTACCCGCTCGCAACGCCCACAGAGGAAAGGCCATCGCCGCCCGAATCGGCGCGGCCGTCGCCGACGTCTACGACACGGCCCCGCCGGATACGGTGATCGGCAGATGCCGCGCACTCGGCTTCGACGCCGACGACACCCGTGGCACCGCGGTACTTCTCATCGTCGCGGGCACCGCCACACTCGCCAGCACCATGGGCCGCCTGGTGGCCCTGCTGCACGACACCGGTGAGCACGAACGGCTCTGCGCCGATCCCGCCGCGCTACCGGCCGCGATTCGCGAGGGTCTGCGGGTCACCAGTTCCATGCCGGTCGTCGGGCGCGGCGTGGTGGGCGAAGTGGAACTGGCGGGCCGGGTGCTGCGCCCGGGCGATCGGGTCAAGATCATGACCTGGACCATCGCCAACGCGCCCGGCCGTTTCGATCCGAACCTGGGTCATATCAACGAGATTCGACAGCTGTGGTTCGGCGGCGGTAAACACCTGTGTCCGGGCGCGGCCCTGAGCCAGGTCGAACTGACGCGTTTCCTGGAGGCGCTACTGGCCGCCGGTCGCCCCTGGTCGATCATCAGACGGCGGTACCGGATCAATACTTTCGTGCCGATGTACCAGCGGCTCGATATCGAGTTGGCGGCATATCCCGGCCGGTGAGCCGATCAGGCTCACTCCTCGCGGGGAATAACCTGCCACCTGCTGGATTCCTCACCTTCGGCGCTCACGGCCGCATTTCTGCGACGCGCCGCAGTGGTGAGTGCGGTGCCGATGAGCAGGCAGATCACCGTGATCACGGCGGCGGCCAATCCGATGGCGTTCTTACCGGCCAATCCGGCCAGCAGTGTCGCGCAGGCGGTGAGCACACCCGCGCCCAGTAGGGCGTAGCCGATCCGATTGCCGTTGTCCCCCAGCCTTTCCGCAGTCACCGGGGTCTCGCGGGAGATGTCCGGTGCGTCGTCCAGCGGTGGGAACTCCACCGCTCCTTCACTTGTCATATCGCATCCTCATGTTCAACCGGGATGTCCGGGTGCCCTTTTAAGCAGGATGACCAGCCGGGGCCGGATCAAACGGGGGGACGGCGAGGTATCACGGTTTGATAACGCCCGAGGTGGGGTAACCCATGGATATGACCTTGAAGCGATAGATCGGCCGGTGACGAGCGCACCGATCCCGACCGGCGGAAGGAAAGCAATGGAGTTCGACGAGATGGTGTTACCGGTGTCGGGGCTGTGCGTGCAGTGGCGGCCGGCCGATGAGCATTTCCGAATTCGCCCGTCCCACAACGATTCCGAGGGTGAGGCGGCTCCGCCGTGGCGAACGTGGCTGGGGCACAACGATATGGCGGTCGGCGCGGCGGGTCCCATCCCCGAGGAGCCGGAGGCGATGTGGTGGGCGGTCTGGGGCGAGTACACCGGGGCAGATGTCCAGGTGACCCTGGATGATCAGACCCTGCCGGAGGTCATGGTGTTCGGCAATCTGTGGATCACCGAATGGCGCGGTCCCGAACAGGAGGCGACGGTGGTGACCGCCGATCGGCAGGCGGAAATCCATTTCGCGCATCCGATTTCGCTCCAGGAGCGTACGCAGCGTATGCGGCACAACCGGTTACGCGGTCCCAGCCATATCGAGACCCCGGCCGGTTTCCACGAGATGGCGCTTCGCCCGGACCGCCGGAACTCCCGGCTGCGTTCGCGCTGACCGGTACTCGAATCAGCGAAGTACCAGACAATTCCGGCGTGTTCGGTGCGGACGGAATGTCGGTGCGTGCGTCGCGCGGTCCCTACGGGGCTTTGCCCTTACCCTGCCCTGGTGATGTCATCGAGCGTGTCCCGGTCGATCACTCTTGGCGATGGCACGGTGGGCTTCGCCGAATACGGCGATCCATCGGGCGTTCCGCTGCTGTACTGCCCCGGCGTCCCCGGATCACATGTGGAGGCGGAGGCTTTCGATCAGGCGGCGGCCGCCGCCGGTATCCGCGTGGTGGCGGTGGACAGACCCGGTATGGGCGGTTCCAGCCCGGCCGCCGCCCAGCCGGTGGTGGACTGGCCCGATACCGCCGTCCGACTCGCCGATCACCTCGACTGGGATCAGTTCGCGGTCATCGGCGTATCGGGCGGCGGCCCCTACGCTCTGGCCTGCGCCTACCGCCTGCCCGGACGCGTTGCCGGTATCGCGGTGGTCTCCGCTCCCGCCCCCTTCGACAAACACCCGGACGGCGATCTGGACGCCGCGGCCCGTAAACGCCGCCGGAGTCTTGCCATGCTGCAACGCTTTCCCTTCCTCACCGGCCCCGCCGCCGCCCAATTGGAGAAGGCCGTCCGCAAGCGCGGCGGCATAGACACCCTGATCTCGCAGATGGCCCAGGTGGATCAGGCCCGCGTGGCCGCCGATCCCGAACTCGCGGCCAAGATGGCCGCCAACCTCGCCGAGGCGTTCCGCCAGGGTCCACGCGGTTTCGCCACGGACCTGCGCTCGCTGTTCGGTAAACCCTGGGGTTTCGATCTCACCGATATCACCGCCCCCGTACAGATCTGGCACGGTGACGCCGACCTGAACCTCCCCTGTTCGGAGAGCCGTCGCCTCGCCACCCTGCTCCCCCACACCGACCTGCACCTGATCCCGGGCGCGGGCCACCTGCTCTTCATCGACTACGCCGCGGAGATCCTGGATTCCCTCTGCCTGCGCTGACTCATGCCAGCGGGAAGGCGGTGGCGCGTAGGGTCCAGGCCGGGGCGCGGTGATGCAGGCTGGTGGCGGTGAGGGGTGGAATGTCTATGCGCCAGAAGGATTGTGCGGGTGCTCGCAGAGCGCACAGGACCGCGGCACGCACCAGTGCGGGATGGGTGATGGCCGTGATGTGCTCGCCGCGACCGGCGAGAGCGTCCAGCCAGGCCCGGGTGCGGTCGATGAGATCGGTGATCGATTCGCCGCCGTGCGCACGGAATTCGGGGTCGGTGAGCCAGGGCATCAGCTGCTCGGGCGGGAGGGTGTCCATGGTGCGGCCGGACCAGTCGCCGTGGTCGAGATCGCGCAGGACCGGGTCGGGGGTGCCGAAGAGGCCGAGGCCCGATGCGGTGTCGCGGGTTCGGGTTTCGGGGGCGTGGTAGGTCACGGTGCGGTCGGCGCCGGGGACGGCGCCGACCTTTCCGATCATGCGTTCACCGAGCGCGTTGAGCGGTTCGTCGAGGGGGAAAGCGGCGTTCTGCGTGGCATCGGTGATCGCGTGTGTGATCAGCGTGAGCCGGGTGACCGCGCTCATGCCGCCGCGGGGGCGCTGGGTTCGGTGGCCCGTTCACCGAGCAGGCGCGGGACGTCTGGGGTTGCCACGATGACTCCTCGAGTTGGCATCGTTGCGCAACGATACGAAACCGCATGCGCGCGGGTCAAACGCGGACCCACACTGCGAAATGGCTATTGTCCGGCTATCGATATCTGTGAATTTCCCGGTAGCGCTCAGGCGGATCCGAGTGCGTCACCGAGGATTTTGTTCAGATCGACCGGTGTTCCCGGTTCGTAGACGGTCGCGCCCTTTTTGGTGATCACCACGATCTTGCCGTCCCGAATCCGGCAATCCATCTCTGTCAGCACGGTTTTGGCGCGCACATCGTAAACGGTTCGGCAGTGCGTCTTTTCGCGAATCCAGAACCCGAGCCGGGCCAGCACGGACAGTTCGACCAGGGTGGCGGAGATGAGGTATTCCAGCGCCTGCAGATCGATCATGCCGCGCTCGCGGGTGACGCTGACCTCCTCGATCCCGGACTTCTCCAGCCATTGGCCGAGTTCTTCGGCTATGTCGCGGTCACCCGCGCGCACTTCGACATTGAATACTTGTTCCGCTGTCATAACGGGCTCCGGCCGGTCGGCGATGATAGAGAATTATTCCGTGATCGAGGCCGGATCGGAAGCCGATTCGCCCGGCTGTCAGCCCGAACTCCTGCGTGCGCGGGCGGCCCGGCTGATCTCCGATCGCGGCTGGGCCTGGCCGCCTGCCGCACCGCTCTCCGAGCGGGAATTGGCGCGAGAATGCGCACTGCTCGGTGTTCCGCCGGGGGTGGGTCAGCTGGCGAATCGCGCGCAATTCGGTGTGCCAGAGGCCCTGGAACTGCTCGTTTCCACATTTCTGACCGAAATCGCGCGGCGGCGACCGGAGTTGGCGCGAACGCTGCGGGATTGCGTGGTGGTCGAGACCGGTCGCAGTGGCCGGGCGCATGGCACGAGTACCCAGTATCGGAATGAGGGGGTGGTCGTCTTTCTCGACGGCGCGATGCTGCTCATGTTCGCCGATATGGTCCGGCACGCCATGACCCTGATCGGTCAAGCACCGGGACGGGTTTTCGTGGATCCCCCCGAATCGGGCACGGTGCGCGCGGCGGCCCGAGTGATCTGGGCGTTCCGGCAACCGGCACGGGGATTCGAGCATTCGGATCTGCCACCGGCGGGCGATGGCTGGTACAGCGGCGCAGCGGCTTTCGGAAAACTGCTCTGGTTCGGCGAGCGCTTTCTGATCGGACACGAGTTGGCGCACGCGCTGTTCCGCCTGGAACGACTGGCGGCGACACCGGGCATCGTCACCCTGATCGATCGCGATTTCCCGGACCTCCCCGCGCAGGTGCGCGAGGACTGGGCCGAGGAATTGAGCGCGGATCGGTTCGCCCGGAATATCGTCACCGCCGGGGTCTCGCAAGTCGCACGCCCGGTGGCATTCACCGCCTGCGCGGTCGCGACGGCCTACCTGGGCATTCTGGAGCGATCGACCGCGATACCGTCGAACGTGCCGCTGCCGATCGCGCCCGCGGCGGTCCGGGAACATCGGCACTGCTTCAGAACTCATCCGCCAGCCGAGTTACGACTCGAACTCCTGGTCAAGGCCCGGGGTTCCGGGGCCGACGTCGGAATGACCGAGTTATATCTCGCGGCCATGCATGCCCTGCGAGACGCGCTACACCAGGCATCGAATGGAAAGTGCATAGTGCCAATCGATTTCGATGCCTGGTGTGCGAATCCGCGCGGCCCCGCCGGTTGGTTGTGCGAGGCGCACGGCGACCGGCGTCAGTAGTGACTACTGGCTGGGCTGCGGCACGTCGACGTTGCAGTCGTCGATCTTGGGGTTCACGCCCATGTAGTTGAGCGGTCCGGCCAGGATCGTCACCGCGATCGTCGAGGTGCCCGCGCAGTTGGTAGGCGCGTCGTCGAAATAGTGCCGCTGTCCGGCGGCGACGGCGCCGATGACCAGCCACACCAGCACCAGAAGGGTGCCGATACCGGCCAGGCCGCTGCGGCCGCGGACCATCGGGCGATCGTTCGGATAGCTTCTCATTGTCCAACTCCAGGGTGAATCATGTAGTGCCGGTTCATCTTTCGAATCGGTCAATTCCTACGTGCTGCGCTAGTTGCCGCAATACCCGCTCGCCGCGACCTCAATCGCCCGTATCGCGGCAGTTTTTCCCGCTGTTTGAGCGCGGACCGGGCGGTTATAGCCCGACCATGACTTCACTGTGGTTGAAAGACGCTGATGCGCCGGCGCGGTTGCGGCTGACGCCCGGATCGCGTTTCGATACCGTCGTGATCGGCGCGGGCATCACGGGTTTGGCGACCGCGCTGCTGCTCGCGGAAAGCGGTGCGGACGTGGCGGTGGTCGAGGCCCGCCGGATCGGCGATTCCACCAGTGGTTCGTCGACCGGAAAGGTCAGCCTGTTGCAGGGCACCCGCGCCCAGCGCATTCGCCGCCGCCACGGCGATCGCGCGCTGCTCGACTATCTCGAGGCCAATCGTGAAGCGCAGCAATGGCTGATCCGATTCTGCGAGGAGCATTCCCTGCCGGTGCAGCGGGAATCGGCGGTGACCTACGCGCAGACCTTCGCCGAAAAGAAGGCGGTGCGAAAGGAATTCGACGCCCTGCGGATGGCGGGCCTGCCCGTGACCGATCTCGCGCTGGATATGCCGTTTCCGGCCCAGGACGCGATAGCGCTGGCGGATCAGGCCCAATTGGATCCGGCCGCCCTGCTGGAGGCGCTGGCCCTCGAGATCGAGGCGCACACCACGTCGATCTTCGAATCGACCCTGGTGCACGATGTGCGCGAGGGCCGCGGCGAGGATCTGATCGTGGAGACCGAGCACGGCGAGCTCACCGCCCGAACGGTGGTGATCGCCACCGGCACACCGATTCTCGATCGCGGCGGCTATTTCGCCCGGCTGATCGCGCAGCGCTCATATCTCACCGCGTTCCGCGTGGCCGAGCCGATTCCACGGCATATGTTCCTCAGCGCGGGCAGTCCCACCCGGTCGTTGCGCTATGCGCCCACGCCGGAAGGCGATGTACTGCTCGTCGGCGGTCACGGTCATACGGTGGGCCGCGTCCGCTCGCCGCGGCATCACGCGGAGGAATTGGTCGAATGGACTCGGCGCTGGTTCCCGGACGCCGAGCCGCTGCACAGCTGGTCCGCGCAGGACTACCTTCCGATCGACGAACTCCCCTATGTCGGCCCGCTGCTACCGGGCCGGAATCGCATCCTGGTCGCCACCGGATATGCCAAGTGGGGCTTGACGAATGGCGTCGCGGCCGCACTCGCGCTGACGGGCCGCATTACCGGTAAGCCACCGGCCTGGGCGGGCACGCTGGCGAGCTGGCGGCCCTCGGAATTGCGTTCACTTCCGACCGCCGTCGCCGCCAATGCCGGTGTGGCACAGCAACTTCTGACGGGCTGGCGGCATGCGCTCGGCTCGGGCCGGGACGGCATTCCCGCCGAGGGACAGGGCCGGGTGGAACGCCACGGCGTCATCCCCACCGCCGTCTCCACGGTGGACGGCGTCACCACCGAGATCTCGGCGGTGTGCCCGCACCTGGGTGGCATCCTGTGCTGGAACGATGCCGCGCTGTCCTGGGATTGCCCGCTGCACGGCTCGCGTTTCGCACCCGATGGGACCCTGCTCGACGGCCCCGCCTCGCACCCGTTGCACCCGCTGGCTCCGCCGCTGGACGCCGCGAACCGGTTGCCCGGCCCGCGGCTCTAGCCGACTACTTCTTGGGCAGCAGAATCCCGGTCAGATCGGCGTTCTTGATCGGGGTATCCGGATTGGACTGTGCCTTGCACATGAGCCCGATGGCGGTGATCGCGCCGTCGATCGATTCCGGGCTGGGCGTGGCGCTGATCTCGGTGTCCTTCTCCAGGTACTTGCGCACCGTGACGTGCTGCTTATCCGAATCCTGGGCGACGAATTCACTGCACGGGGTGTCGCCGCCCTTGTTCACCGCTTCTTTCGCCTGGTCACAACCGGTGATCAGCAGGCCGGTCAGCAGCAGCGCCGCAAGGGGCGCGGTCGCGGTCGCGGCGCGCATCGGTCGGAATCGCATGGGTCCTCCATCGTCGGATGTTCGGTGGCGTTCATGCTGAGGAATTCAGCGGCATTGCTACCGGGGCAATATCCGCTGGACCGGCGGATAAACGGTGTTCCGGTATTCGCGCAGGTCCGGGTGACGCGGGTGGGGCGACAGCACCGTAGACCAGGTGTTTCGGCGAGTCGCGGCGGCGCGCCGAAGACCGACCGGGTGTGCCAACTCGCAGACCCGCAGTGCCAGCGGCTTTCCCCGGTTCGACGGGCGCGGTTATGTCGGTGAGACTCATTGTGACCGGCGGTGATTCGTACTTCCGGTTTGCTCCGGGCATGGCGCGGCGCACCGAAGCGCGCACTGTGCAGGGAAGGCACTTCGTGTCGCCGTGGCCCACGCAGACGGCTCCGGCGATGTGAACGCCTATCCGGCGGTGCCCATCGGGGCGTCGGCTCCAAGGTGCTGGTGTCCGGAGCAAGAGACGGCCCGGAAGCCCCCTCGGCTTCCGGGCCGTTGTCCACTGTGCGGGATCAGTCTCCGGCATCCGCGCAGGTGCTCGACACCGCAATACGCGAAAGATCTTGGCGGTGGCAGACTTACGCGGCATGACCGCTGCTTCGCCGGAAATCGCCACCATCGTCTGCGGAGATCGGCTGCGCACCCAGCCCGATGCCCTGGCCCGGGCCGGACGGCTCGGGGCCGCGCTGGTGGCCGCCGGGATCGGGCGCGGTGACAAATGTATGGTCATGGCACGCAATGACATCGAGTTCCTGGAGGTCTCGGTCGGTATCGCGGCGACCGGCGCGAATCCGCTGCCGATCAATACCCGGTGGACCGCGGGTGAGGTCGCCCATGTGCTCACCGACGCCAAGGTCCGGTTGATCTTCGCCCATACCGAATTCATTCCGGTGGTGGAGGCGGCGCGCGAACTGACGGGCACCGCGGCGCGCATCGTGGAAATCGCGATGCCCGCCGAACTGCTGGCCGCCGGTGGCTGGGATGCGGGGCTCGCGTGGCCGACCGGACGCCGTGAGCTGCTGGAGGATTGGATCGCCGGGCAGTCCGAGCCGGTCGGTCATATCGAGGGTGCGATCTCGGATTCGATGGGCGTCATCTACACCTCCGGCACCACCGGTAAGCCCAAAGGTGTTGCACGGGAGTCGATGACGCCGCATCAGCTGCTGAGTATCGCGGGCGCGACCGCACAGCGCATGGGGCTGGCCCCGGGTGTCCCGATGCTGGTCGCCGGTCCGCTCTATCACACCTCACCCAATGCCATTGCCGTGCTGGGTCTTCGAATGGGCGCGAAGATCGTGCTCATGCCCAGATGGGACGCACGCGACTTCCTGCGGCTGGTCGATCGCCATCTCATTCGGCAGGTCAAGATCGTGCCGACCATGGTGTCGCGCATTCTGAGCGTGCCCGCCGAGGAGCGCGCGCACTACGATCTGTCGAGCCTGACCCATGTGATCCATTCCGCCGCACCGTGTCCGCCCGCGCTCAAGCGTGCGGCGATCGAGCTGTTCGGGGATGCGCTGTGGGAGTTCTACGGGTGCAGTGAGGCGGGCACGATCACCTGGATCGATGCGGCGCAATGGCTGGCGCATCCCGGCAGTGTCGGCCGGGCCGTGGACGGGTCCGCCGTCCTGATCGGTGATGAGCGCGGAAATCCGCTGCCCGCCGGGGAGATCGGCCGGGTGTGGGTGCGCGGCGCGGACTATTGGCCCCGCTTCGAATACCTCAATCAGGGCGCACCGCAATCCCCGGTGCCGGACATGCTGTGGGTCGGCGATCTCGGCTACCTCGACGAGGACGGCTATCTGTACCTGACCGGGCGCGATGCCGAGGTGGTGATCCGCGGCGGGGTGAACATCTACCCCGCCGAGATCGAGAGCGCCCTCGCCGCGCTCGACGGCGTCGAGGATGTGGCGGTCTTCGGGGTGCCCGATTCCGGTGATCTGGGTGAGCAGGTGGCCGCGCATATCCTGCCGCGCCCCGGTGCGACGCTCACCGAAGACCTTGTGCGCGAATCCCTTTCCGGGCAGCTCGCCGCCTACAAGCTGCCCGCCCACATCGAGATCGTCGATGCGCTGCCCCGGGACGACAGCGGCAAGGTCTACAAGCGCCTGCTCCGGGACGGCTGGATATCAGCGAATGGTGCCCGCGCCGGGGATGAGCGGC
This sequence comes from Nocardia sp. NPDC052001, assembly GCF_040680615.1. Classification (NCBI taxonomy): domain Bacteria; kingdom Bacillati; phylum Actinomycetota; class Actinomycetes; order Mycobacteriales; family Nocardiaceae; genus Nocardia; species Nocardia sp. NPDC052001. The sequence goes on from NZ_JBFAXC010000002.1 coordinate 1,261,501, forward strand.
AGGTCCAGGGCGGTCACCCAGCCGGGCGGTAGCGCGTTGACCGCCGGTACCGCGTTCAGCGCGCGCATACCCGTGGATAGGCATCCGGCGACCGCCGGGGCGCGGCCGGAGCCGTCGGTGAACCGGAACGAGGTCTCCTGCGAAATCGACGGGGAGCCGAGGATGTCCACGCGGTAGACGTCATCGCGGGTGCCCGCGGGCCAATCGGGGGCAGCGTCCAATCCGATGCGGTTGACGTGCTCCAGGGTGATCACCTCGCGGCCTTTGTAGATGCCGTTGATGGTGAATCGGATCGCCGCGACGGTACCCGCCTTGATGGTGCCCTTGGCGCACGGGCGATCCTCCGGGGTCACCCACTTCTCCCACGTGGTGGTGATGTCGTCGAGTTCGATTCCGGCGGCGGTGGCGATCATGGGCACGGTCGGACCCCACGCCATGATCAGCAGATCCGGATGTTCCAGCAGCGCGGTGAATTCCGGCGGATGGCCGATACCCATCTCGAATTCGTAGTCGCCCTCGTAGTCGGTGTAGTCCAGCAGTTCCGAAGCGCGCACGGATTCGACCGCACCGCACAGGCCCATGAGGGTGAGCGGGAACAGGTCGTTGGCGAAGCCGGGATCGATGCCGGTGGTGAAGCAGGACGCCCCGCCCGCCGCGCAGGCTTCGGTGATGGGATCGCGCCAGATATCGGGCAGCTGTTTGATATTCGGGTACACCCACGGGGTCATGGCGGTCGAGCAGACGTCGATGCCCGCGCGCAGGAACGCGGTGATGACCCGGATGTTCTCATCGGCGAACTGGGCGGTGGGACCGTAATGCACCAGTGCGTCGGGGCGCAGCGCGATCAGCTCGTCGACCGAATTCGTGGCCAGGACACCGGTTTTCGGCTGGCCACAGAGGTCTCCGGCATCCTTGCCGACCTTATCGGGGTTGCTCACGCCGACACCGACCAACTCGAACAGGGGATGGCGCAGGATCTCGGTGAGCACCATGGAGCCGACGACTCCGGTGCCCCACAGCACGATTCGCTTGGTCACGGTTTCTCCTGTGCTCATCGGTGGAATTCACCGCAGTCGACGGTCAGCATCTGGCCGGTGACCGCGCTGGCGAGGTCGCTGGCCAGGAAGAGTGCGGCGCGTGCGACCTCTTCGGGTCCGGCGAGCCGTTTGAGATCGGTGGGCTCGGCCTTCTGCCGATAGATCTCCTCGTGCGTGGTGTTCGCCTGGCTCGCCAGCCAGTCGAAGTAGGCTTTGTTGATGTCCTCGTAGACATACGACGGGGCGACGCTGTTCACGCGGATGCCGCGCGGGCCGAGTTCGGTGGCCAGCGACGAAGCCAGGTGTGCCAGTGCGCCTTTGGAGAGTTTGTAGCCGGAGAACTCGGGCTGCGAGCTATAGGCCACGCATGAGTTCAGCATGATGACCGAGCCACGGGAGGCCGAGAGCGCGTCGGCGAACAATGTCGAAAGTCGCAGCGGGGCGAAGACATTGGTCTCGTTGGCGACCCGCAGCGCCTCCAGTTCGATCTCGGTGATCGGATTCATCGGCGGGATGGCGAACGCGTTGTTGATCAGGCAGTCGACCCGGCCGAATTCGGCGAGTGCGCGTTCCACCAGCGAGCGGCGCTGGTCCTCATCGGTGATATCGGTCGGTGCGACCAGGGCGGTGCCGCCCAGGGCGCGCACCTCCTCGGCCAGTTTCTCCAAGCGCTTCTCGGTGCGGCTGACCAGCACCAGGTTCGCGCCCATCCGGGCCGCCTCGATGGTCAGCGAATGACCGAGTCCGGGACCGATGCCCGAAATGACGATGACTTTGTCCTGCAGGAGCGGTACCGCCCGATAGGTATCGGCGATTTCCGGGGCAGCAGACACGATAACTCCTCGAGCCGCAGCAGTTACAGAGTGTAACGACTTTGTTGTGACAGACTGTAACGACTCCCGACCGCACTGACAAGGACGGATTTCGTGACCGAACGCCACCGCCTGGGCCCGCACCGCGACCCCGCGGTGGATGCCGCCGTCCTGGATGCGGCTCGCGAACTGCTCATCGAACGCGGTTATGCCGCAACGTCAATCGATGCCATCGCGGCGCGCGCGGGCGTGAGCCGCCCGTCGATCTACCGGCGCTGGCCGACGAAAGCGCACCTCATCGCCAAGGCCGTCTTCCCCGATGTCGGCTCAGATCAGGTCGCCCCCGACCTCATCTCGGAAATCCGCAAGATCATCCGAGGCACCATCCAGCTCTTCGGCTCCGCCGAAACCCGGGCCGCCATGCCCGGCCTCATGTCGGAAATGCGCCAGGACCCTGGCCTCTACGAAAACCTCGCCACCCGCCTGGACACCCCCACCCGCGCCGAATTGGCCGACTACCTCCCCGCCGACCCGGACTCCCCCCGACCCGGCCTGGACCCCAACACCGTCCTGGACACCATCGCCGGCGCGGCACTGTTCGCCATGTGCATCCGCGATATAGCGGACCTCGACACCTTCGCCGATTCCCTCGAGGATCTACTCCTCTACGGCATCATGGGAGCCCGCCCCGCCGAATAGCACTGCGGCAGAAGCGAACTCCCATTACCCCGACGATGCCTAAGGCCGATCGAACCTGCCGCCCCGCACGGCATCATTGAACGTGTCCCATTCGGCCGGGCCGAATACCAGCACCGGCCCGCCCTCCCCCAACTTCGAATCCCGCACCCCGACCGAGCCCCCACTCAGGTGCGCGGCCTCGACACAGTCCTGATCGGGACCGCTTCGGCTGCTCTTGAACCATTCGGCGCTGGATAGATCGACGCTCACTTGTACTCCTCCGCAATGCTCAGCACCAGCTGCCTGGTCTCCTGCTCGCTCAGCGCCGTGGCGCGAAGGGCCTTGCAGGCGGCCCGGTACCGGTCCATCTCCCCCGGCTTGTCCAGGTACAGCGCACCCGTGTAGCCCTCCACGTAAATCAAGGCGGGCTCGGTCAATCGAGTACCTGTGTAGACGGGGAACTCCATCAGTGTGAACGTACCAACGATCAACGGCAATGGAGTGGGGATGTCCTTGGGCACCACTCGAATTGACGCCGTCGGCAGCGTCGAGACGTCGACGATGTGGCGCAATTGTTCGGCCATCACCGCCGGACCTCCGACGGGCCATCGCAGGGCCGACTCGCAGATGTACATGGTGACGCTGAACGCGTCCGGATCTTCGGTCAGCCGCTGTTGCCGTTTCGCCGAAATCTCAATGCGCTGTTCAACTTCCGAGGTCGGCATACCCGGATACGCGGCCCAGATCACCGCCCTGCGGTAGCCGGGGGTCTGCACCAAACCCGGAAGCAGATTCAGGTGCAGCGTGGTGAGCGTGCACGCCGCCTCTTCCATGCCGAGATAGAGATCGAAGTGGCTGGGCACCGCCGAACCGTAGTTATGCCACCACCCCGGACTCTTCGTCTCGGCCACCAGACCGAGTAGCGCGGCGCTCGTATCCTCGTCAGCGCTGTAGAGCTTGCAGAGCGCACCGACATCCAGCTCGCGAATCTTCGGACCGGGCTGTCCGGTCTCGATGCGCCAAAGTGTCTGTGCCGAAACATCGATGAGCTTGTACGCCTGAACCGCCGGAACCCCGGACTGCTCGCGCAGTTGCTTCAAGGTACGGCCGATCAGGCGGCGCGGAACGGTGGAACCGGCTGCCATCTCTTAGCCTCTCTATCGGTCTTATGCAATTTTGGAATGATTCTCCCAACAACTTTGGAAGGCGGATATCTTTTCGCCGATTTTCCACCCTGGATCATTCCAAGCGCTCGCGCGCCGGCGTAGACCTGTAATCACCCCGGCGGACAGGAGATCCCAAGTCCCCGACCCGATTCCCCGCTACAGGAGGTAAAGGTCATGTACATCAGTCACGAGCCGCCCGACTACCCGATCATGAATCTGACTGTCGCACAGCGCGGCCAACTCGCCCACCAGCACTGCGACCCCGAAACCTGCTCCGCCAAAGCCTATTTCGACAAGGTCGCGCTCCGCCTCAGTCGAGAACTCCGCACGGTCCGAAGCTCGCACGGCACCGGCGATATCCGAGGTACCTGGAATATCTGGACGAGCCGTTCCTTCTGACCCTCCCGCCGGATCGGACCCCGCCGCCGACGCCTCAACCATCCTCGAACGGCGATCCCCATCGGCTACTCGCCGGGATGGGGGTGGTGCTCATTGCTCCTGAGCTGGAATGGATTCGAGTAGTACGCCGCGCTGTGTCGATCCGGAGGGATCGCGCCACGGTGCGGTCACTCGTCCCCCGGTGGTGCCATCGGCGCTGGTCGACGCGGGAATCCTGGTGATATGCAGCGTCATCGGCAGATCCGGGTCGGCGGGCGAGATCTCCACCGTGGGGTCCGGGGCGTCACTCTCGTTCTGGGCCTGCGCTTTCACGCGGCCGGTGAGTAGCGCCCCGCGCCTGCGCGATCAGTACCGGATCGGGGCCGGGCCTACCAGTATTGGTGGCGCGTCCCGTCGGTGTCGGTGATGAAGATGATCGCGTCGGCGCTGGTCAGGTCCGCCGGGCCGAATGGGATATGGCCCAGGAGAAACGGTTTGGCGGATTGCGCCGCCGGGGGCAGGGCGGCGAGGAGAGCCGGGACGGGGAACAGGGCACGGCGGGTGGTCGCCTGAGCCAGCAGGTGGTGCATAGTGCCGGGGTCGGCGGTGGGGTTGGCGTCGGCTGCCACGAAGAGGTAGCGGTCGCCGAGGGTCAGTGCCGCCAAAGCGCCCGCGCTCCCCCATGTCGGAGCATCGGCACCGGATTGCGGATGGGGCCGGGCGCGTTGCAGGTGCGCGTTGTGCGCGAAGACCAGGCTGGGCCCGCGGTGGCGTTCCCGAGCCAGAATGGAGAGGAGATTGTCGGCCATCATTTCGGTGCGGTGGCCGGCGAGGGTGCCGATGCGATCGGTCGCGGGGGTTGCCATCGCGGAGTGGTAGCGCAACAGCGCCAATCCCGTTCGCGCCCGGGCGAAGGCGTGGTCGTAACCGCCGGGGTCGGCGGGACGCAAGGTCGGCCCGGCCCGGTGCAGGACGCTGACCAGCTCGTCGGCAACGAGGCGCAGGGTGTGGGCCTGAGCCGAGCCGCCGATGGAGGCGGCCGCGTCGTACATGGCGGCTTGATTGGTCCAGTCGGCATCCGCACCGCAGAGCGCGCCGATATCGGGGAGCGATTCGGGCCGGAATGCGGACGGCAGATAGTCGATGGCATCGGCGAGGAACTGCCGAGGGCTCGGTGCGCCGGAGTACTCCGTCGGGGCGTCGAAGCCGTAGAAGTGAATCCGATCCCGGGGGTCGCGATCCTCGTTCGCGGCACGAAGCCATTCGAGAAGTTCCCGACTACCCGGTATCGCGCCGAATCCGTGACTGAATCCGATGCTCAGCACGGTGTCGAGATCGGTGTCCGACCCATTCACGTAGTCGCCGACCACAGCGGCCGCGAAGTGGTCGGTCTCGAGAATGATTGAGCGGTAACCCCGTTCGACGAGATGGGCGAGGATGTCGTTGCGCAGCACCGGGAATGCCTCGATCCCGTGCGTCGGTTCGCCCAGGGCGAGCAATGCCGGTGGTTCGGTTCGTCCGGCGAGTAATTCATCGAGCGCGCGACCCAGGCTTGCCCGGTCATCGAGTTGGCGGCCGATCGCACACAGTGCGGTGGACATGGAGCACCCCTTTCCGAAGGAACTCTCCTCGACGATATCGTTGAAGAATCGGTTGAAACTTTTCCGCTTCAACCGACGACACACTGCCGAAAAGCCTCAATCGGAGGTAAACCTGCGCCCGATCGATCTCGCTCGCGAACACGGATTGTCCACCCAGGCGATCCGCAACTACGACGATGCCGGAGTGCTCCCGCCTGCCGCACGCACCGACACCGGCTACCGCCGCTACACCCCGCTGCACGCGCAAGCCCTGCGCACCTTCCTCGCATTGCGCGCGGGCCACGGTCATCAGCGGGCCATGGCGATCATGCGCGCGTTCAATCGCGGTGACAGCGAAGCCGCCTTCCGCCTCATCGACGCCTCGCACATCGCGCTGCGGACGGAGCGCGATACTCGCTCGGAGGTCGCGAAAACCCTTGGCGGCCTGTCGAGTACGCCACCGACCCCGATTCCCGGCCCGCCCTTGACGGTAGGCGAACTGGCACACCGCATCGAGGTGCATCCGGCCACACTGCGCACCTGGGAGGAACGGGGAATTCTGCGACCGCAGCGCGATCGGACCACGGGCTATCGCCGGTACGGTCCGGAATGCGTGCGGGATGCCGATATCGCGCGGCAGCTACGGCGCGGCGACTACCCGCTCGATCGGGTCGCGACATTCCTGGACGCGCTGCGCGAGGCGGGCGGCGCGGACGCGCTACGCACCTTCCTCGACTCCTGGCAGGATCGGCTTCAGGCCCGCAGCCGCGCTCTCCTGTGCGGCGCTGCCCAACTCGACGCCTACCTCACCATGCTCGATCAGGCATAGCGCCTGTCAGTGCGGATCCGCGATCAAATGCAGATACGCGGTATCCAGCGGTATATCGACCGCGTACCAGGCCGCGGGTCTCTCGTCATCGCGCGGGCACCATGCGGTGGCGATGCACAGCCGCGCCACCTCCAGGCCGCCCAACCCGGGCAGATGCCAGGCGATGCGCGCCGGATCCTCGTATCGCACACCGTATTCGGACATACTGTCATCGCCGTCGGCGGGCAGCAGATCCACCCAATCCGAGGGCATCAGTCGCCCATCCGCCGCTTGCATACCGAGCAGTTCGGAATCCGGACCGCCGATCGACACCATGAAGTGCTCGTTCTCGACACTCACCGCCGCAAGGCATTCGCCCGAATCCCGGCCGCCGTACGCCCCGGCGGGCAAATCGCTCAACTCCGCCGACACCACCAGACCCGGCACTCCGGACGGCGCCTGCACCTGCCAGATCGCGGCCCAGATCGGCACCGCCGCACCACCGTCCCACGGCTGCACATCGATACTCCCGATCAGCAGATCCACGGTCGCCCCGCGATGCTGCCAGCGATGCAGATGTGAGCCATTGGCCAACCGCCACAGCGCATCCGGTGCTGCGGGTAGCGCATCCGGACCGAGCCGCACGCCGAACCTGACGGCGCCGAGAGGTGTGTCGATCACGGCTGGGTGCCGGTCCGCCTGGTCCAGGTGCTCGGTGGGAAGCATGCGCCCATCATCCAGGTTGGCTCTCTCGGCGAGCCAGCCGGGCACACCACGGGCGGTGATACCGGTTGATGGCATAGTCCCGGTCATGCTCACGATGGCAATGAACGATCGGGCCCGCGAACTGTTCGATCTCCGGACCGGATTCGCGGTGCTGGACCCCGCCGACGGTTTGGCCGCCGGATTACGCGACTGGGCGGACCGCGGCCTGGAGTTCCGGGATGGGGTGCTCTCCTGGAAGCCGGTGCCGTTCAACGCCGCGGACGCGCCCGCGGATTTCGGCGATCTCACCGGCTGGGAATGCGCGCATACCGTGCTGCATCTCGATGATTTTGTCCCGGTGACGGTTTCGCAGGAGGGCGGGGAGCCGCAGATCGGGCCGGACGATCAGCGCGAACTGCTCCGGCAGGGCATCGTGCTGGCGCGCGAGATCGGCCGCCTGGCGGGCGAACTGGCTGTGCCGCAATCGATCCGGTGTGTGATCTCGGCCAATGACACCAATGGCACATTCCGTTTCCACCGTATCCGGTCCGGGGAATCCTGGCACGATGCCGACCTCGACAAATATGAGACCGACCATGTGGTGGTCATGGACTTCGGCGTGTGAATCGGCGGGCCTCCCGCCCGCCGGTGCGATACGCGTGCCTCGGTAGAATTCGATCTTGATTCGACTAGCGTCTGCTGCGTTGTGCGCTCCATTCCACCAACCAGGGCGGAGGCCACCGACAATGACCGTTTCCATCGGTACGCGATCCAGAGAGAGCATGTTCGACCAGGTCGAGACCGCGGTCCGCGACATCGCCGCCGGGCGGGCGGTGATCGTGGTCGACAATGAGAATCGCGAGAACGAAGGCGATCTGATCATGTCCGCCGAGCTCGCGACGGGTGCGGCGCTCGGCTTCTTCATTCGCTACACCGGCGGGGTGATCTGCGCGCCCATGCCCGCCGAGCGGGCGGATCTGCTGGGGCTGCCGCCCATGGTCGCGGCGAACGAGGATCTGAACCAAACCGCGTTCACGGTCACCGTGGACGCGGTGGCGGGCGTGGTTTCGGGTATCAGCGCACAGGATCGCGCTACGACGCTGCGCACGCTGGCGAATCCGACGACCCGGACCGGGGATCTACAGCGGCCGGGGCATGTGTTCCCGTTGCGCGCGCACCCGCGGGGCCTGGCCGGGCGGCAGGGCCACACCGAGGCCGGAGTCGAGCTGATGCGGCTGGCGGGGGTGGCTCCGGTGGCGGTGATCAGCGAGGTCTGCCATGACGACGGTTCGGTGATGCGATTGGACGCATTGCGCGCGTTCGCCGATACCCATGGGCTGAAACTCATTTCGATCGATCAGCTCGGTGCCGGGTGTGCGGGAGCCGGAGACCTTCCGGGATGAGCGCGCCCATCGACGCGGTGCTGTTCGATCTGGACGGCACACTGGTGGCCACCATGGAACCGTGGGATCGGTGCTGGTTCGATTTCGCGGCCCGGCACGGGCACGCCTGGACCGATGCCGACCGGCGGCGCACCCACGGCCATGGCGACTGGGCGGATCACCTCGCCGAGGTCTGCGGAATCGATTCCGCGGCACGGGTTATCGAGGAATGCACCGACCTGATGGTCGAACAGGTGCGGGCCGGTCGTATCGAACTGCTGCCCGGGGTAGGGGAATTGGTGCGGACCGCGACGAATGCCGCGGCGACCGGCGTGGTGTCGGCGTCACCGCATCGGTTCGTGCACGCCACCCTCGAACACTTCGGGCTGCACCGCCGGTGGGATCTCACCCTGACCCGCGAGGATCTGACCGAGACCAAACCCGACCCGGCCCCGTATCTGCATGCCGCGGCCAGGCTCGGCGTGCTTCCGAAACACTGTGTGGCGGTCGAGGATTCGGCAGCTGGTATGCGCTCCGCCGCAACGGCGGGCATGCGCGTGCTGGCCATTCCGAGCTGGGCGGATCACTCGCCCGCACCTGAAGCCGCTCTCGCGGAATACCTGGCCCCCGACGCCTTCCGGGCCGACGAGTGGCTGCGCACCGCACTCGAGCCGACCATCGCCGGGATGTACGAGATCAGCACCGCCAATAGTTCATGATTTTCTGAATACAGATTCTGATGTACAGTCGCGGTGTGGACACCTCGCTACACCGCGACGCCCTGGCCCGCTTCGGCCATGCCCTGTCGGACCCGACCCGCACGCAGATCCTGATGAGCCTGCGGCACACCCCGGGATACCCGTCCGAGCTGGCCGAGGAGATCGGCGTCTCACGCCAGATCCTCTCGAATCACCTTGCCTGCCTGCGTGGTTGCGGTCTGGTGGTGGCGGTGCCGGAGGGCCGACGCTCCCGCTATGAACTCGCCGACCCGAGAATCGGCCGTGCCCTGGACGATCTGACCGGCCTGGTCCTGGCCGTCGATCCGGCCTGCTGCCCCGACTCCGGCACCGAGGGATGCTGCTGATGTCCCAGTCCCTCGGCATGCCCGCGCGCCCCCTCGGCCCATCCCCCCGGCGACGCGCACAACTGGCAACCCGAATCCGCTGGTTGGTAGCCGCCACCATCACCTACAACATCATCGAAGCGATCATCGCCCTCACCGAAGGCACCCGAGCCTCCTCCACCGCCCTCATCGGCTTCGGCCTCGACTCGGTCATAGAGGTTTCCTCCGCCGCCGCCATCGCCTGGCAGTTCGCCACCCCCGACCACGAGCGCCGCGAGAAAACCGCCCTCCGCATCATCGCCTTCTCCTTCTTCGCCCTCGCCGCCTACGTCACCACCGACTCCCTCCGCGCCCTGCTGGGCGTCCACGAAGCCTCCCCCTCCCCCATCGGAATCACCCTGGCCGCACTGAGTTTGGCCATCATGCCAATCCTCTCCCGGTCCCAACGCCGGGCAGGCCGAGAACTAGGCTCCGCCTCAGCCGTAGCCGACTCCAAACAAACCCTCCTCTGCACCTACCTCTCCGCAATCCTCCTCATCGGCCTACTCCTCAACACCCTCCTCAACTGGTCCTGGGCCGACCCCCTAGCCGCCCTGACAATCGCCGCCATAGCCATCAAGGAAGGCATCAACGCCTGGCAAGGCGAAACCTGCTGCCCACCAACGCCGCGCCGCGACTCGGCCAGCACACCCGCCGACCACGATTGCTCCTGCTGCTAACACACCAACCGAATCCTCGCGGGTCGAACCGGGGCTTCGGTAGCTACTGCGGCGCTGGGGCGGGTTCGCGGTGGCGGAGGGTGATCAGGGCGTTGCGGGAGGGGCTCAGGCCGGTGTGGTAGCGGCGGGCGGGTTCGATGGGGCCGGGGATGGGGTCGATGCGGCGCTTTTCGATGATGGCGCGGAAGAGGATTCGCGCTTCCACGGTGGCGAATTGTGCGCCGAGGCAGCGGTGCGGGCCGGCGCCGAAGGTCAGCCAGGTGTGGCCGTCGGGACGCTTGTCGAGGAAGCGTTCGGGGCGGAAGGCGAGGGGGTCGGGGTAGATGTGTTCGGATTCGTGGATGAGCAGGATGGGGATGATGACGATGGTGCCCTCGGGAATGGCGACGCCGTTGACCACGGTGTCGCGCAGGGCGATTCGGCCGGTGAACGGCGATACCGGGCGCAGCCGCATGGTTTCCGCTACGACCGCGTCCAGATAGGCGTCCAGGCGCGCCTCGTCACCGGAGTCGACGGCGGCGTCGAGTTCGGCCATGGCGTCCGGATGCGCGGCCAGCATGGTGGCGATCCAGCCGAGGGTGATGGCGGTGGTCTCGTACGCGCCCAACAGGATTCCGCGCAGATTGCGGGACAGCGCCACATCATCGTGCTGATCGAGTTCGGTGCCGACGTAGCGCGCCAGCACATCCCGGCGATCGGTGCCGTCCTCGTTATTCGCACGGCGCGCGGCGATCTCCTCGATGATCACCTCGTCGACCTTGGCCTGCGCCCGCATGAGCGGCCGATACGGCGGGGTGTAGCCACCGAGCAGCGGGGTGATCAGCGTGACCGCCAGGAACCCGCGACTCTCGATCTCCCCGAACCACGCGCTCACCGCATCCTTGAGCCGTCCGCTGCGCTCGGGCGCCACATCACCGAACACCACACTCAGCAGCACCCCGATAGCCAGATCATAACCAGCCTTGAGGAATTCGATCGGTTCGTCGACCGGCCACTTGGGCAGCTCGCGCTCGACGACCTCGATCATCAATTCCTCATAGGATTTGAGCGCCTTGTTCTGGAACGGCGGCGAGAACAGTTTGCGCTCACGACGATGATCATCACCCTCCAGGAAGATCAGCGTCTCCTTGCCGAACACCAGATCGTGACTCGACAGCCGCGCCATCAACTGACCGACCGAGAAATCCTCGTGATTGGTGAACACCTCACGGACATCGGCCATGTCATGGGTGATGAACATGGTCGGGAACCCCGGCGGCGAAGCGACGAAACGCTTCCCGAATTCCAATAGCGGGGAGCTATGAGCGCCGGGGCGAATCAAGCCCCCCAACTGCCCGAGACGGCGGTTGCGTAGGCGGGGAAGTTGGCGCAGCGTTATCGGGGTCTGTGACACGCAGCCATCTTCACCGCTGATCCGGCGTCTGGCAATCATGAAATCCTTGCCGTACCAACGAGTGTCGCGCCTGCCCTGCCCCTACTTTTCGGGGCGCGGATTGATCTCGCCGAGGTCCGGTGTGGAGGTGTAAAGATGGCTAGGGTTGGCGCACACGGGTCGCAACGCGCCGCCGCGCCCCTTTCGCGCGCATCAGTACACAGCACGACCGAAAAATGAGATTTACCAGGTAGAGAAGGTATTTCGTGCTCAACACTTTTACTGAAACACTGTTCGCTCAGATTGCGAGCCGACCGGACGAACTGGTGTACCGGTTCCTGGACAGTGCTGAGGTCGAAGGTGTCGTCCGCGAAATGACCTACGCGGACCTGGGCATACGCGCCAGAGCGATAGGCGCGGCCCTACAGGATTCGAGACCGCGGCGCGCACTGCTGCTCTACCCCGCCGGTCAGGAATTCGCCGAGGCGTTCTTCGGCTGCCTCGCCGCGGGCGTCGCGGCCGTCCCCGCACCGCTGCCCGAATGGGATAACCGCTCCCTGCGCCGACTGCGGCGCATGGTCACGCACGCCGAAGTCGAGGTGGTGCTGGCCCCGGCACGGGTGGTCGCGGATTCGGCCGCACTCTGCGCGGAGATCCCCGAACTCGCTGGCCTGCGCTGGCTGGCCACCGATGAGATCCCCGACGAGCGCACGAATGATTGGCGCGAGCCCGAACTCGGCCCCGATTCGATCGCGTTCATCCAGTACACCTCCGGTTCGACCAGCGCCCCACGTGGTGTGCTGATCACCCATGAGAACCTGCTGCACAATCAGGGCGCGATCGCCGACGGCCTCGGCCACCCCCGCGATTTCGCGCAATCCTGGGACGGCGCGCTGTTCGCGAGCTGGCTGCCCATGTACCACGACATGGGCCTGATCGCGCCACTGCTGCATACGGTCTACCTGGGCGCGAACTCGGTGCTCATGTCCCCCATGCACTTCCTGCAGCGCCCCGAGCGCTGGCTGCGCGCCATCTCCGACTACCGCGCCCACACCAGCGGCGGCCCGAACTTCGCCTATGAGCTGTGCGTGCGCCGCATCGCCGCCGACCAGATCGACGACCTGGATCTGAGCACTTGGCGGGTGGCGTTCAACGGTTCGGAACCGGTGCGCGCGGCCACCATTCGCCGCTTCGCCGACACCTTCGCGCGCGCCGGATTCCGCGCCGGAACCCAGCATCCGGTCTACGGACTGGCCGAGGCCACGCTGATCGTGACCGGTCCGTCCATCGGCGTGCCACCGACCTTCCACGAGCTGAAGGACGCACTGGGCGGTCGCGCCCGCGGCGCGGAACTCGTCGGAGTCGGCCGAGCGGTCGGCGGTATGTCGCTCGCGATCGTCGATCCGGAGACCGGCACCGAGCGCTCGGACGGGACCGAGGGCGAGATCTGGGTCGCCGGAAAGAGCGTCGCCGCGGGCTATTTCCGCGATGACCAGGCCACCGCCGACGTCTTCGGCGCGCGCCTGCCCGGCGATGAACGCCGCTACCTGCGCACCGGCGACCTGGGATTCGTCTCCGGCGGCGAGCTTTTCGTGACCGGCCGCAGTAAAGACCTCTTGATCATCGACGGCCGCAATCACTATCCGCAGGACATCGAATCGACGGTGGAGGCCGCGCACAGCGGTGTGCGCGCGGGCTGTGTCGCCGCGTTCTCGGTGGAACTCGGTTCCGGCGGTGAACAACCCGTCGTGGTGGCGGAGGTGCGCACCGAGGAACCCGATGAGCTGGCCGCCATCGAGGCCGCCGTGCGCGGTGCGGTATCGACCGAACACGGCCTCACCCTGGCCACCCTCATGCTGATTCGGCCGGGCACCATCTTCAAAACCAGCAGCGGCAAGATCCAGCGGCAGGCGTGCCGGGCGGCGTACGGCTCCGGTGAACTGCTCGAATTAACCGCCGGGCCACTGCGTTCCCCCGAGGACGAGCTCTTCGATTTCGAGGAACCGGAGGTCGCGGCTGTCGCCGAGGCCACCACCGGACCGTCCACCGAGGCCGTGCGCGCCTGGCTGGTCAAGACCATCGCACAGCAGGCCGCACTCGATCCCGAGCGCATCGACATCCATCAGCCGATCGTCGAATTCGGTTTGGGCTCAGCGGATCTGGTCGAGCTGGTGATCGATCTCTCGGATTTCTACGGCGAATTCCTCGATACCAATCTGTTTTTCGACAATCCCACCATCGACGGTGTGGCCCGCGCGCTCGCTCCTGCCGCCGAGACGGTTCCGGAGACGGTCGAGCCCGAGGTCACGGCCACCGCCGAAACCACCGACGCGGACGGCGAGGGCATCGACGAGGACGCCATCGCTATCATCTCCATGTCCTGCCGTTTCCCCGGGACCGCCGATTCCCCCGAAGCCCTGTGGCGCTTGCTGGACGGTAACGGCGACGCCCTCGGCGAGGTGCCCGAGGGCCGCTGGGATATCGATGATCTCTACGATCCGGACACCACCGCGAGTGGTAAGGCGTACACCTTCCGCGGCGGCTACGTGGACGGCCTGGATCGATTCGACGCCGCCTTCTTCGGCATCGGCCCGCGCGAGGCCGCGGTCATGGACCCGCAGCAGCGCATCATGCTGCAACTGGCCTGGGAGGCGATCGAGCGGTCCGGACGCGATCCGCGCACCCTGCACGGCAGCGCCACCGGCGTCTACCTCGGTGTGTACGCGACCGGATACCTCGCCGATCCCGCGCCCGAACAGCTCAATGGTCAAGTCGGGACCGGACTTTCGCCGAGTGTCGCCTCCGGGCGCATCTCCTACACGCTCGGGCTGCACGGTCCGGCGGTCACCCTCGACACCGCCTGCTCATCCTCGATCGTGGCCATGCACTCGGCCATGGCGGCCTTGCGTGCGGGCGAATGCGATCTCGCCCTGGCGGGCGGCACCACACTGCTCATGTCGCCGATCGCGCATATCGAGCTGTGCAAGCTCGGCGTGCTGTCCCCCACCGGCAAATGCGCCCCGTTCTCCGCCGAGGCCGACGGCACGGTGTGGGCCGAGGGCGCGGGCCTGGTCCTGTTGAAACGACTCGACGACGCCCGCCGCGACGGTGATCGGGTACTGGCCGTCATCCGAGGTTCGGCGGTGAATCAGGATGGGCGCAGTCAGGGCTTGAGCGCCCCGAATGGCGCGGCGCAGGAACAGGTCCTGCGTTCGGCGCTGCGAGTTTCGGGTTTGAGCCCGCACGATATCGACTACGTCGAGGCGCACGGCACCGGCACCGCGCTGGGCGATCCCATCGAGGCGCGCGCCCTGGCCCGGGTATTCGGACCGGGCCGCGATCCGGAACGCCCGCTGGGTATCGGTTCGCTCAAATCCAATGTGGGACACACCCAGGCCGCAGCGGGCGTGGCGAGCGTCATCAAACTCGTTCTCGCCCTGCAGCATGAGCGGATCCCCGCCACCCTGAACGCGAAAACGTCGTCTCCGCACGTGGATTGGGAACGCAGCGGCGTCGCGGTGGCGGGCGAGGAGCTGCCGTGGCGGCGCGGCGAGCGCGTCCGGCGCGCGGGGGTCAGTGCCTTCGGGCTCAGCGGCACCAATGCGCATCTCATTCTCGAAGAGGCACCGGCAGTACCGGTCCCGGCTCCGGAGACCGCGACCACCGACCAGCGGGTCGCGCTGCTGCCGATCTCGGCCCGCAGTGAGGCGTCCCTGCACGGTCAGGCACAGCGCCTGCTTGATCTGGTGAGCGCAGATCCGACCCTGGAACCGGCACCGGTCGCCCGCTCACTCGCATTGCGCCGCACCAGGTTCGAGCGCCGGTCGGTGGTGGTGGCCGCCGATCGCGAGCAGATGATCGACGCACTGCGCGCCCTGGTCGACGGTAGCGAATCGCCCGATGCCGTGACCGGCAACGGCGCGGTGCTCACCAATGCCAAGACAGCGTTCATCTTCCCCGGTCAGGGCACCCAGTGGGTCGGTATGGCGCGCGATATGCTGCTCGCCTCCGAGGAGTTCCGCACCGAATTCGAGCGCTGCGACAAGGCTTTCAGCGCACTGCTCGGCTGGTCGCCGCAGGAGCGGCTGGCCACCATGACGGTCGAGGATCTCTGGGATCATCCGCTCATTCAGCCGCTGCTGTTCATGATCATGGCCGGACTCGCCGCAACCTGGCGCGCGGCGGGCGTGACCCCGGACGCGGTGATCGGCCACAGCCAAGGCGAGGTCGCGGCGGCCTACTGCGCCGGTGTCCTCGAATTGGGTGATGCCGCAAAGATTGTCGTCACCCGCAGCCGCCTGATCCAGGATATCGAGGAGCCGGGCGCGATGGCCGTGGTCGGCCTGCCTGAGGCCGAGGTCATTCCGCGGCTCGCGAAATTCAGCGACCGGGTGTCGATCGCGGCGGTCAATGTGCGGCGCTCGACCTTCGTCACCGGACAACAGGCCGCGGTCGAGGAATTCCTGGCCGAACTGACCGAAGCCGGGATCTACAACAAGCTGCGCGCCGCCGGGCCGAGCCTGGGCGGGCACAGTCCCATGTACGAGCCACTGCGCGAACCGCTGGCCGCCGCATTGGCCGATATGACAGCGGAAGCCCCTGCCACACGGTGGTATTCGACCGTCACGGGCGAGCCGATCACCGAGCCGGTCGAACCCGGCTACTGGTTCCGCAATGCCCGCCAAACGGTGCGATTCGCCGACACCGTGGAGCGCATGATCGGCGACGGCTTCCGCTATTTCGTCGAACTCGGCGCACATCCCATGCTCACCGCCGCCGTGAAATCCCTCTCCGATAAGCTCTCCCGCGAGGTCATCGCCGTGGGCTCGCTGCTGCGCGATCAGGACGGGCCGACCGCGCTGGCCCGGGCCCAGGCCGAATTGCACGTCGCCGGACATGAACTCGACTGGACCAGCCTGCTGCCCGATGCCGCGCGGGTCGATCTGCCCACCTACGCCTTCGACGAACGCAGCTTCTGGACCGAACGGCTCAACCGCGATTCCACCGCCCTGGGCCTCGCTGATATCGACCACCCCGTTCTGGGTGCGGTTGTGCCGCAACCGGATTCCGGCGGCATCATCCTCACCGGCCGGGTATCGCGGCGTCTGCAACCCTGGGTGACCGACCACGCGGGGCCGAACGCGGTGCTCATGCCCGGCGCGGCCCTGATCGAACTCGCCATCCGGGCCGGTGATGAAGTGGACAGCCCGGTGGTGCGCGAATTGCTGCTGCGCGCACCGCTGCTCGTCCCCGAACGCGGCGCGCTGCGCGTTCAGACGGTGGTCGGCGGACTCGACGCGCAGGACTGCCGCACCGTTCGCATCTACGCTCGCGACGAACAAGACCCCGACGCACAGTGGACCCTGCATGCCGACGGTCTGCTGGCGGAGGAATCGGCTCTCGCGCCCGCGCACTCCGATTCACCGCTGCGGACACCGGGTTACGCCGACGCATGGATGGCACCGGATCCCGCGACACCGGGACAGGCGCACTCCGATACCGCGACCTGGCCACCGCAGGGCGCGGAACGCATCGATGTGGCGGAGTTGTACACCGCACTGCACGCTCGCGGTCACCAGTACGGCCCGCACTTCCAGGGCATGCGCGCCGCCTGGCGCCGCGCCGACGAGATATTCGCCGAGATCGAACTCCCGGAATCCGCCCACGGCGATGCCACGCGATTCGGCATCCACCCGGCCCTGCTCGACGCCGCCCTGCACGCCACCGCGCTCTACGCCGACGACGGTACGCACGCCCTGCTGCCCTTCGCCTGGACCGATGTCACGCTCTGGGCCTCCGGCGCGACCGCGTTGCGCGTGCGCCTCACCCGCTCGGGTGCGGAGACCGTCTCGATGTCGGCGACCGATCGCACCGGCAACCCGGTCGTCTCGGTCGGTTCACTGCTGCTGCGCCCGGTCGCGGCGACCCAGTGGGATGCCGCCTCCCTGGCTCCCGCCTACCGCCGCCTGTTCCAGCTGAACTGGACCGAGCGCACACTCGGCACCGGGAACCGCGCACTAACGATCGCCGAATGGCATTCCCCCGACCTCACCACGGCCGGATCGGAATCCACCTCGGCGGCGAGCGGAAGTGGAACGGTGGCGACTTCGACGGCCACTAACGGTGTCCACGCGCCCGCGCAGGACACGGCTCGGCCCACGTGGCGCTCAGCCTCCGCCGAGAACGCGGATGCGATCATTCTTCTTGTGCCCGAGGGCAATTCGCCCGAACAGGTGCACACCGTCACCCAGGATCTGCTGGCTACGCTGCAAACCATTATCGGCGACCCCCGATTCGAGCGGGCGACGCTGGTCGTCCGCACGCGCGGCGCGGTTGCCCCGATCACGCGGGGCGACAACGCGAGTCCAGATCCGGCGGGCGCTGTCGCGTGGGGTCTGGTGCGATCGGCACAATCCGAGAATCCAGGACGGATCGTGCTGATCGATTCCGAGGATTCGGAACTCGATATCGCCGCGCTACTCGCGACCGAGGAGCCGCAGCTGGCCGTGCGGGACGGCATGGCCTTCGTACCGCGCCTGGCTCGCCTGCCGGAGAACGCGACTCGAATGCTGGAGGGCCGGGTCGCTCTCGGAGCGGGCGCGGTGCTGGTCACCGGCGCACCGGGTGGGCTCGGGTCGGCACTGGCCCGGCATTTGGCCGACGCATACGGGGTGCGGGATCTGGTGCTGGTCAGCCGACGGGGCATCAATGGCCCCGGCGGACACCAACTGCGGGCGGATCTCGAAAACCGCGGTGTGCGAGTGCGATTCGCACAGTGCGATATCACCGATCGCAATGCGCTGGCGGTCCTGCTCGACGGGTTGCCGTTGGCCGGGGTCGTGCACGCGGCGACCGTGCTCGATGACAGCACGCTGGGTTCGCTCACCCCGGTGCAGTTGGATACCGTGCTGCGCCCGAAAGTCGATGCGGCACACCATTTGCACGAATTGACCGCCGACCGCGACCTGTCGATCTTCGTGCTGTTCTCCGCCGCGGGCGGCCTGTTCGGCACACCCGGACAGGCCAATTACGCTGCCGCGAACGCCTATCTCGACGCGCTGGCGCTGTACCGCCGGTCCATCGGACTGCCCGCGCAATCGCTGGCCTGGGGCGCGTGGGAGGTCAACCAGACCGAGTACATGGCGCGCGCCGATCTGCAACGCTTCGAGCGGGCCGGGGTGCGCGCGTTCTCGACCGCCGACGGTATGGCGTGCTTCGACGCCGCACTCCGCGCCGGGGATCCGATGCTGGTCCCGCTGCTGCTCGATACCGAGGTGCTGCGCCGCGAACCGGGCGTCCCGCGCCTGCTGCACGGACTGGTGCGCCGCACCGCGCGCCGGGCCGTCGCCGATCGATCCGCCATGGACGTGGTGGCGGAATCACTTTTCGCCGAACGACTTCGGACCGTTCCGCGCGCGGAGGCCGTGACCCTGGCCATTGCCGCAATCTCCGAATGGACCGGGCAGGTACTCGGCCACGCGGGAACCGCACAGGTGTCGGCGGAGGCGAATTTCCAGAGCCTGGGCCTGGATTCGCTGATGGCGATCGAATTGCGCAACAAGGTGCGCGAGCACACCGGCGTCTCGGTGCCGCTGGGCACCATTCTGGCCGAACAGAACCTCACCGATCTCGCCGGATTCCTCGTGGATGAACTACTGCGGCAATCGGATTCGACCGCCGACGCCGTGGCCGCCGACGTTCCCGATATCGAGGTCATGCCGGTGAGCCGCGATATGATGCGGCTGCTGCGCACCGAACAGCTCGGCATTCCCAGCGCCGCGCAGACCGGCGGCGTCGCGGTGCGCATCCCCATTCCGATCACGCGCGCACAGCTGGAGCAGGCGATCACGCGGCTGGCGCATCGACACGCCGCGCTGCGCACGACCATTCGGCGCAGCGAGGAGCACGGGCGTCAGCTCGAAATCCATCGCGAGCCCGGTGCGCTCACCAGCTGGCTCGATCTCGACCACCTCGACGATGCCGTCGTGCGGGAGCGCTTCCGCGAGCTCATGGCGCGCCCGTTCGACCTGGAGACCGGGCCGCTCTGGCGATTCGAGCTCCTGAACAGCGAATCAGACTCCCCCGTACTGATTTTCGGTGCGCATCACAGCATGAGCGATGTGCAGTCGATGCTGCTGGTCGCGGGTGAGATCGCCGCCGAATTGTCCGGTGAACCGCTCATCGACACCGTCACCAATCGCGATATGCATCAGCTGCTCACCGCGCAGCCGGGCAAACGCGAAGGCGACGAGATCGCCGCGGCCCGCTGGCGTGAACTCTTCGCCGGTGCCCGCCGCCTGGAATTGACGCTGGCGCAACCGCGTCCGGCGCAGCGCAGCTATGGCGCGGGATCACTCGCCCTCGATATGCCCGCAGGACTGCACGATCGGGTCGCGGATCGCGCCCGCGATCTGGGCGTCACCCCGGCCGCGATCTTCCTGGGCTCGCTCAGTGTGCTGCTGGCGCGACGCCAGGGCGCGGACCGCTTCGCGCTCGCGGTGCCGGTGGACACCCGCATGCACGCCGACGCGACCGATGCCGTCGGGTATTTCGGTCTGCCGGTGCCGTTCCCGGCCGCCGTCGACGCCGGGGACTCCGTCAGCGATGTGCTCGAACGCACCGGTGAGCGCCTGCGCAGTCTGCTCGCACCCGGTGCGGGGTTCGCCGATGTGCTGGCCGCGCTCGCGGCCGAGGGACTGCATCGCGATAACGCGCCGATGATCGAGGTGTACTTCAACTATCTGCGCGCCAACTCCGCCGTGGCGGCGGCCGAGGTGGTGCCGGTAAGCACCGGATACTCCGACCTGGATCTGATGGTGGCGGTGCTGCCCGATACCGGGCAGGTGTGGTTCACCTACAACAGCGACATTATCGACGCCGTCAGCTGCACCGACTTCGGAACGGAGTATCTGGCCACCGTGGCCGCGGCTATCGCCGATCCGGGTGCACCCGCCCGGCCCGAACTCGCTGACGCCCACGGTGTTTCCGGAGTTCGCGCGGCGGTCGGAGCGACCTTCGCGCTCGGCAGGCTGCCGGAACTGCTGACCGCGGCCTCGGCCGACAGCTCCGCGATCACGGTCGCCGAAGCCCCGTACCACCATGTGCTGTCGAGTCTGCGCGATCCGTCGGGCGTATTCGCGCAGACGTCCATGGCATTGAGCATCGTGCTGTTGCGGGCGGCGGATCTGGAACGGTTCGGCGGACTGTCCGATGAGCTGCTGACCGAACTCGCCGCCGAATATCCGGCGGCCATCAGGGAATTGGCCGAGCGGAACCGCAAGCCGGTGATCGTGGGCATGCTGCCGTCGGCGGTAGCGGAGGAACGGCTGCTGGCCTGGGAGCGACTCGTCACCGAAAGCCTGCGGGAGGTGCCGGGTGTCGCGGTGCTCGAGCCGGACGACTGGACTCGAAACCATAAGGTGGACAACCCCTTCGACGATCGCACCGAGATCCTGGCGCACCTGCCCTTCACCCCGGAGTTCCAGGCCGCGGTCGCGCTCACCTTGGTGGCGACCGTGGGAGCGGTCATCGAACCAGCGCCGAAGGTGATCGCCGTCGACGGTGACGACACGCTGTGGAGTGGAACAGCGGGCGAAATCGGGTCCGCCGCCGTCGGTTTCGACGTGCCGCGCCTGGCGTTGGCGCGCAGGCTGGCCCAGTGGCGTGCGGCGGGAACGCTGCTGGTGCTGGTCACCAACAATGACGCCGATATCGTCGACGCCATTCTCGATCGGCCCGAAAGCCCATTGCGACGTGAGGATTTCGCGGACATCTCCGCCGGCTGGGAAGCGAAGCCGGAACGGCTGGAGCAGGTCGCGCATACGCTCGGCCTGAGCCTGGACACCTTCTGCTACCTCGACGACAACCCGGTCGAAGTGGCGCGCATGCGCACCGAACTCCCCGAGGTGCTGTCGGTGACCTGCCCGCCCGCCGCCGAGCTGGAATCCTTCCTCACCCGGCTGTGGCCCATGACCCCGATCGCCGCGACGGCGGAAGACCGGATGCGAGCCGACTTCTACCGCCAGGACGGCGAACGCGACCGTGCCCGCGCCACAGCCGAATTCGCGGACTTCCTGGAGCAGCTCGAACTCGAGGTCGACATCGAACCCTTGACCGCCGCCACCCTCGAACGCGCACAGCAGCTGGTTCGCCGCACCACCCAGTTCACCCTCGCCACCGTCACCCCGGCCGATCTCGACCGCTGGCGCGCCGAAGGCGAGGTCTGGACCGCCACCGCCCGGGACCGCTTCGGCGACTACGGCCTCATCTCCCTGCTGGCCGTACGCACCGACGGCGACGCCCTGGTGATCACCGGCTGGCAACTCAGCTGCCGCGCCCTCGGCCGCGGCGTCGAGGAACGCCTGCTCACCTGGGCCGCCGACCGAGCCGAAGCTCTGGGCCACAACACCATCCGGATATCGTTCGAGCGCACCGCCCGCAATGAACCCGCCCGCCGCCTCGCCGCCCGCCTGCTGGGCGTCCCCGACGACGGTCAGGGCTACGACGTCTCGGTGACCCCGGATCGCCTGCGCCACTTCCGATCCTGGGACGCACACCCGAACACCGAGGAGCTGACCAGTGACCGCACCTGACGAACGGCCCCCGGTCCGCAACGAATCCGTCGACCGCCGCAACCGCGCCGAAACCCTCGAACGCGGCACCGGCGCACTGGATATCGCCGCCCTCTTGGCCCGCACCGGAGCCAACGGCAAACCGGGCAAGCCCGAACAACCAAGAGCCGCTTCCCGAAACCCCGCGGACCTGCCCCACAACGCGGCAGACGGTAACCCCGCCACCCTGCCGAACACAGGCGTACCAGGGGCCGAGCTCGGACCCGCTGCGGGAAGCCCCATTCCACGCGCATGGACCGCCGACGCCCTCGCCGAGGCGATCACCGCGTTGGCGAATCGGTTCACCGCCGACCCCATTGACGCGGATACCGATTTCTTCGACGCGGGCGGCACCTCCCTCGCCGCGGTCGAACTGCTCGCGGCGCTCGCCCGTGAACTCGACATCCACCCGGACCTGGATACGGTCTTCTTCGACGCCCGCCCACGCAGGCTCGCACTCCGCTGGCTCGCCGACCACCCCGAAGCGGTCCAGCGGCCGCCGGACAACCGGAGCCCGGAGCACCCCTACACCGAGGGCGGTGGCCCTGTCGACAACCTCGATCGGAGTTCGGGCGGTCCAACCGGCGGCCTCCCGCAGAGTTCGGCCACGGCCAACCAGCCGGGACCGATCTCCGCGCGTCCCAACGGCCGTGATCCGGGCGCGCACGCTACCGAACCGGGCCTCGGCAGCGTGCGCCTCGGTGAAACGAGCGCGCTGGATTCGACCACCTCTGTGGCACGCAATCCCGTTGAAGGCTTCATCGACACGGATGATTTGGCGCTGCTGTTCGCGGATCTCGCGGGGGCGGATCGGCTGCCGATCGTGGCGGAGGTGGAGCGGGTCGCGCCGCGGCGGATTCTGTTGACCGGGGCCACCGGGTTTCTCGGGAGTCATGTGCTGTTGGATTTGCTGCGGCACAGTCAGGCGCACGTGGTGTGTGTGGTGCGGGCCGATGATGATCAGGCGGCGGCGCGGCGGCTCGAGGATGCGGTGCGGCGGTATGCCCTGCCGTGGTCGCGGGAGGTGTTGCGGAGGGTGACGCCGCTGGCGGCGGATCTGCGGCTGCCTCGGCTCGGATTGACCGATGAGCGGTGGGAGGCACTTGCCGCCGAGGTTGATTCGGTCGTCAATGTGGGTGCGGCGGTGGACTTCCTGCGCGGGTATCCGTCACTGCGGCGCAGCAATGTGCTCGGGCCGCTGACATTGGCGGAGTTGGCCTGCACGGGACGGCCCAAGCCGCTGCATCACATCTCGTCGATGGCGGTGTTCAACGGGTCCGAGGCCGAGACGCTCAGCGAGGACGCGGCTACTGCCAATGTCGCGAAGCTGCCGATCGGCTATGACCGGTCCAAGTGGGCCGCCGAAGCGCTGCTGCGACGCGCGAGTGAACATGGGCTCGTCGTGACGATTATGCGACCGGGTGGGATCGGGAGCCATCCGGAGACCGGTGCGCACAATCCGCGCGATCTGAACGCGGGAATCACCGCCGCGCTCATGCGGTTTCGCACCGTGCCGGGCTTCCGGTACCTCAACTCCGCCCCGGTGGATTGGGTCAGCAGGGTGACCGCGGAGATCGTGGGCACCCCGAGCGCGTGGGGGCACACCTATCACCTGACCGGCGCACCCACCTCACTGGAAAAGATCGTCGCCGAAACCACACTGGGCGGCTTGGGGATTCGCGTTCAGCACTGGGAACAGTGGTGCGAAGATGTGGTCCGCGAGATCCGGGACGGGCCGGTACCCGAACTGGAATCGCTCGCACAGGTCTTGCAGAGCCCTGCCGCCAGAAGGCAATTGGCCGCCATGGTGACCGCACCACCCGCCACCGCCGCGCGCACCGACGCCTTCGTGGCCGCACACGGCCTGCCCGCGCCGGTCATCTCCGGCCCGGCGCAACGCGGCAAAATGCTCGCCACCATGGCGGGAATCGGGCCGCGACCGGGCGATGAACCCTACCTGCGCTTCCACGAGACACTCACCGGCACAATCGGACCCACCGGCTCTACTGCGGACATCCCGTGCGAGCTGCGGTTGGCCCTGTCCGTCGCGAGCAGTGCTCAGGTATTCTCCGCCCGCACGCTCGATGTCAGCGGCGAATTGATGTGTGCGGCACTGCATGACGAGCCGCTCACGGTCGACGGCACAGCCATCGTCCGCCCGCACGACGGCACCCCGCTGCCCGGTGAGACCCGGCACCCGATCATGCATTACCAACTCACCCTGCGGGATTCGTCCGGCGGCACCTGGTGGCTCCAGGGGTACAAGTTCGCCGCCGCCCGCCGCAGACTGGTGCGCCAGCTCGGCACCCAGCTGATCGAGATCGGCCGCACCGGCGAACCGGCGTCGTTCACCGGTGAGGTGGCCGTCCCGATGCACACCTACCTGCCCGATCAGATCGACGGCATCCAGATCGATCCGCGCCTGCCCGAACGCCAGCAGCGCCTGGCGAAGATGTTGTGGCTCAGCTGGTTCGGCGGTCAACTCGGCAAGAGCCTGCTGGAGCCGGTCCTGCGCGTGGGTACCGATCTGCTGGATCTGCGCCGCGCCATGCGTAAGGAGCACCGCCGGTGACCGATTCACGAGCCGAACTCACCGCCGTCGACGTGATCCCATTCCGCACCGATGACGGTATCGACCTGCGCCTGCGCCGCGTCGGCCCGGCCGACGGTCCGGCGGTGCTGCTGGTGCACGGGCACGGCGTCTCCTCGGAGATGTTCGCGCTGCCCGAGATCCGCAATATCACCGATGTGCTCGCCGACGCGGGTTATCAATCCTGGCTGCTGGATTGGCGCGGCAGCTGCCGCCTGCCCTATAACGAATCCGGCCGCCCGTACACCTTCGATGACGTCGCGCTCTACGACCTGCCCGCGGCCGTCGCGGAGGTCCGCGCACATATCGGCGACCGCCCGCTGTTCGTGGTCGCGCACTGCATCGGCGCGTTGGCGCTATCGCTCAGCCTCACCGGCGGCCTGCTGCCCGGTCTGGCGGGCGTGGTCGCGCAGGGCGTCTTCCTGACCCCGAAGGTCAGCACCGCCGCCCGCATGCGCGTCCTACTGGGCAGCGAACTGCTGGGTTCACGTGTCACCCACCTGGACTCGGACTTCCGCAAGGTCGGCCTGTGGTCCAAGCGCACCCTGCTCTACGCCGCCCTGTCCCGCAAGGGCGACTGCCCGGACCCCACCTGCCGCATGGTGCAGCACGGCTGGGGTATGGGCGCCAAACTCTTCGAACACGATCACCTGCACGCCCGCACCCACGATCGCCTGGCCGAATTGTTCGGCGCGGTACCGCTTTCGGTGCTGCCACATCTGCGGCAGATGGAATTGGCGCACGCCGTGGTCCGCTGGAACGTCGACGATGAGCGCTATCACGCGCTCCCGGAGAACGCCCTGGACCAGGCCGGTCGCATCGACTGTCCGGTACTGCTGCTGTCGGGCAGCCGCAATGAAGCCTGGCTGGATTCCAACCGGCTGTGCCACGAGGTGCTCTCGGCCCGCAATCCGGGGGTTGACGTGCGCTACACCGAGATTCCGTCCTACGGACACCTGGACACCTTCATCGGCCGCGGCGCGGCCCTGGACGTGTTCGGGCATATCGTCGATTTCCTCGATGAGACCTCCGCCCAGATCACGAACGAAAGTCGAGAGTATGCGAATCGCATTGTTGACGGCGGGAACCCGGGGCGACCATCAGCCATATCTGGCCCTGGCCGATGAATTGCGTTCGCGCGGCCATCATGTCGAGATAACCGCGACCGAGAACTACGCGGATGTGGTGCGGCGCTCGGGTTTCGAACCGCATGTCATCCCGTTCAACTCGGCGGAACTGCTGGAATCGCCCGCCGCCAAACGCGGGCTGTCCTCGGGCAATCCGCTGCCGTTCCTGCAGATCATGCTCGACACCGTCAAGATCATGGCGGGCGAGCGCGGCGCGCAAATGCACGAAGTGCTCAGTGGCGCTGTCGAATCCGCCGATGTGATCGTCTCCTGCGCCTCGACGCTGCCGTGGGCGATGGAACGGCGGGAGAAGACCGGTCAGACCGTGGTCGGCGGCCTGCCATATCCGCTGGAGCGCACCGCGGAGTTCCCGTCCTCGTTCACGGTCAAGAAGATGATCTCGTCACGGCGGCTGCGGCTGGCCAGCTATTCGGCCTTCGAGCTCGCCTACGGCGTGGCGTACCGCAAAATGGACCGGCGCGTGCGGCAGTTGATGGGGTTGCCGGGCAAACCGCAGAATCCGTTCCGCCGCATGCGGGCCGAGGGAATTCCGCTGGTGCACATGGTGAGTCCGGTACTGCTCCCGAAACCCGCCGACTGGCCGGATCGTTCGATCGTCGTCGGCGCGCCCACCCTGCCCGCGCATATGCGCGACGCCTGGGGTGAAGCGGTGGTGTCCCCCGAACTCGACGAGTGGCTCGGCGAGGGTGAGCCGCCGATCTACTTCTGCCTCACCGGAATGCCGATCCTGGACCCGGCAAGCTCCTGCGATCTCATTGCCGATGTCTGCCGCAGGCTGGGTGCTCGCGCACTCATCACCGTCAAGGGCGAGGGCTATCCGCGCGGTATCGGCTACGACCGGAACCTGTTCGTACTGGACTCCTTCGACTACGACCGGGTGCTGCCGCGCTGCCGCGCGGTCGTCCATCACGGCGGCAGCGGCAATACCCACGATGTGCTGCGCGCCGGACTGCCCGCGGTGGTGATCGGCGTGCACAGCGACCAATTCTTCTACGGCTGGCGGATTTCCGCGCTCGGCATCGGGGCGGACTTCCCGTACCCGTCGCTCACCGCGGATCGCCTGCACGACGCCCTGGTCCGCACGCTCACACCCGAGGCACGCGACCGAGCCGCCGAACTCGGGAAACGGGTCTCCGCCGAGAACGGCATCGCCGCGACCGCCGACGCGGTGGAGAAGCTCGCCGCCAACGCCCCGGCCTGAATCATGGCCGACACCATGCATATCGCGATCTTCACCGATTTCCACCCGGCCACCCTGGGCGGGGTGCAGACGGCGATGCGGTCGCTGTGCGACGGGTTGCGGGAGCAGGGCCACCGGGTGACCGTATTCTGCGCTCCCGCACCGGAACCCGCGCCGATCGACACCGCTACCGTGGTGCTGTCCGCGATTTCGGCGAAGATGGCCACCGGCCTGCCCGTGGTGCTGCCCACCCGCGCCAACCGGCGGCTGATCGACGCCGAGTTCGCCGCGCGCGGCCCGGTCGATGTCGTGCACACCCTCACCGCGTACGGCTGCGCCATCGCGGGCATCCGCGCCGCGCGCAGGCATGGCGTGCCCGTGGTGCAGACCATGCAGAGCCGCGATGACACGATGATCGAAAAGTATTCGCCGTCACCGTATTTCGCCGCACTGACGATGCGGCTGCTGCACGGCTGGTTCGTACCGCTGCGCCACCAGCCCGCACATCCGGGCGATACCCGCACCACCCGGCTGGCCTGGCGGCCCATGATCGCCCAGGCACAGGCCGCCGATCGGGTGATCGTGCCGACCGAACATTTCGCCCGCCGGCTGGCCACGCGCGGCGTCGATCGGCCGATTCACGTGGTGTCCAATGGGATCGATGACGCACTACTGGATCGAGTCCGTGCGGAACCCGTCGAGGCCGCTGTCGCCGGAGCGCCTTTGCGCGTCCTGTGGTGCGGCCGATTCTCGC
Source organism: Nocardia sp. NPDC052001 (assembly GCF_040680615.1). NCBI lineage: Bacteria > Bacillati > Actinomycetota > Actinomycetes > Mycobacteriales > Nocardiaceae > Nocardia > Nocardia sp. NPDC052001. The sequence continues at coordinate 1,289,483 of NZ_JBFAXC010000002.1, forward strand.
CGGAGAAGCGTCCCCTGGAAGCCATCGAGGTGATCCGCGCGGTCCCCGGCTGCACCCTGGACGTCTACGGCGGCGGGCCACTCGCCGAGCGGGTGCGGCTCGCGGTCGATGCCGCGAACCTGGGTGATCGCGTACACCTGCACGGCGAAGTCGACCAGGCCAGCTGTCTCGCGGCCATGCGCACCCACGATCTGCTGCTGCTGACCTCGGACTGCGACACCCAGGGCATGGTGCTGCTCGAGGCGGTCGCCACGGGCCTGCCGATCGTCTACTGCGATCCCGAGCTCTCCGAGACGATTCCGGCCGGCGGCGGCATCCGCACAACCGACGGCACCGTCGATTCCTTCGCACACGCCGTGCGGGCCGTCGCCGATGACCGCGCCCGGCTCACGCGACTACGCGCCGCGCTCGCACCCCATGCCGATGAGCCACGCCAGTCCCGGCACATCGCCGACATCCTGTCGGTCTATCGCGCCACGCGGGCCGAATCCACCGAAGCGGAACCCTCAGGAAAGCCGTCATGACCGCCAATCTCACTGGCCTACTGCGCCTTCCGGCAACGCTGACCGTATGCTGCGTCTCGGAGCGGTCGAGAGCACCGATGCGCTCGCGGATTTTGTGATAGGGGAACGTCGATGCCACCGGATTACCATCGGCCGGATGACCTGTGGAATCAGGCCACCGAGGTACTGCCGATCGTAGACGGCTACGAGCCGCCCGAGGCCGCGCCGGCGGCGAGCTCGGGTAAGCGATCACCGGCGAGCCGATACACGATCATCGGACTCTCCGCGGTGCTGGCCGCATTGCTGCTCATCACGGCGGGACTGTTCGCCGCCAAGCATTTCCGGCCGAATACCGAGACCGCGACCGCGGCGACGACCCAGCGCACCACGCCCGCGCCGACCACCTCGGCGGCGGGCCCGGCGACACCGCCCGCGGCGGGTGCTCCGCTGGCGTCGGTTGTCGCCTGGGTGCAGGCGGGTAAGACGGTCGACGTCACCAACTATCACACCGCGACCACCAGCGACGGGACCATCAACAATCTGGGCTCGGCCGTGGCGTTCGTGAGCCCGACCAAGAAGATTCAGTGCATGACCCAGAAGCAGGCCACCACGGTCGATCAGGGCGGACTGTCCTGCATGGTGGCGCTGGACAATCCGCCTTCGCGGCCGACATCACGCAACTTCGGCAATTGGGTCGGCGGCTGGGTGGACTATCCGGGCGAACGCGTGGGCGTCGGCGCGGTCAAGGGTGATCCGGGACAGTTCCTGCTCGGCGATGGTCCGGCCCTGGCGTACGGCAGCCGAATCACCTTCGACGACTTCGATTGCCGCATGGATCAGACCGGACTGTTCTGCGTGAACAAATCCGCCGAATCCGCACTCCAGCTCAGCTCCTCGGGTGCGGTGCCGTTCGGCTGCCTCGGCGCGGCCACCGCGCAGAACTACGGCATCGAATACTCCTGCGGCGGTGCGGCTCCGACCACGACGACGACCACCAAGAGCAATGGTCCGGTCGCGCTCGGCGAGAGCTGCGATACGGCCGGGCAGCAGGCCAAGGCCGCCAGCGGCGCGATGCTGACCTGCGATGCCGCCGGTGACAGCGGTCTGCGCTGGCTCAACGAGAACAAGCCGGTCTCCGGATCCTCGTGCTCCGCGGGCGAAGCCGGGACATTCGGCTATACCGCCAACGGCAAGCTGCTGATGTGCTCCAGCGTCACCTCGGGGCGGGTCTACGCCTGGGGCGACCCCGGAACCCTGGTGGGCGGACAGCATCAGTCCGGGGAGAGCTGCGAGGGTTCGCAGGAGGGGAAGGTGGCCAAATCGGCCACCGGAACCGGGCTGTTCTGCATGCCGGTCAGTGGTTCGCCGGGTAAGTGGGCTTGGCGCGCACCGTCATAGCGATGCGACGGCGCACGGGACGGTCCGGCGCGCCACCGCGGGTGCGGCGTCACGGTCCTGCGTCGCGGGGCGCGGCACGATCTCCGGTTCCACCGATCTGTCAGCGCCCACCGCTAATCTGCGGACATGGTCAAACCCGAATCGGCTCTGCGCCGCCTGATGCGTGATACCGGAAAGCTGCTGCAGCCGTATGGATTCGACGGTGCGGAGCCCACGTGGACACGTGTCGTGGATGCGGGCGTGGCGACGGTCGGGCGCACCCGAACCTTCCGGACTTTCACCGGCGGCGATCAAGTCCTCCGATTCGGCCTGACCATGAGCGCCACCCCCGCGCCCTGGTGGGAGTTCTGTAACTGGCGCAATACCCGACTAAGCCGCCCACCCATACCCTTCGAAGCCGCCACCGGACCCGGCCTGATCCCCGACGGCATACCCGCCCACCTCAGCGAGATGTGGTCGATGAACCTGCCCGCCGAGGCGCAGGGGCACATCGACCCGGCCGATATCGACACCATTCGCGCCGAACTCCCCCGCCGGGTGCACGCCTACGCCCGCCGCGCACTGCGCCTGCTCGAACCCGACGCGTACCTCGACGAACTACTGGCCCAACCGGATCCGCAGCTCGGCACCTGGGAAGCCATCGCGGTCCTGCTCGCCGACAACGGCTCCGGCCCGGAGCTCGATAACGCGCTCGAGCGTCTTCGGCTGTGCTGCCACGATCAGGAGGCGTCGGACTACGCGGCCGATGTCATCGCCTACGTCCAATCCCGGGCGGCGCTGGTGTGAGAAGTCCCTCCGATCCGCGATCCGATCGGCGGGGCTGAATACGCTTGCCCCGGAAGGGGATGCATATGAGCGAGGCGACACCGAAGGCGCTGCTGTTCGACGTTCAGGGAACCGTGACGGACTTCTTCACCACGATCCTGAATGAGGTGCGGCAGCTCTCCGCGGCACGAGGGGTGGAGATCGATGGTCCGCGATTCGTAAATGATTGGCGTAAAGCCTATTCCGATCGAATCGCGCGGTCCGATCCGGCGAGCGGATGGCAACCGGTGCACGAGGTTTATCGCACCACTCTGGACGAGCTGCTCATCGCCCATGACGCGACGGTGTTCGACGACGCCGAACGCGAACAACTCACCTCGGCCTGGCAGCGCCTCATCCCCTGGCCGGACACGGTTCCGGGATTAACGGCCCTGCGCGAGCGCTACACCATCGCCGCCCTGTCCAACGCCGATGTCGCCGCGGTCGTACGAATCTCCAAGCGCGCCAACCTCCCCTGGGACGCCATCTTCACCGCCGAAATGTCGGGCGCGTTCAAACCCGCGCCCCGCACGTACCTGATGGCGGCACGCTACCTCGGCCTCGACCCGGCCGACATCATGATGGTGGCCAGCCACAAGTACGACATTCGAGCCGCCGCCGAACTGGGATTCCGCACCGCGTTCATCGCCCGGCCGCTCGAATTCGGACCCGGCGAACGCCCGGACGTCACCTATGAGGACACCTTCGATATCAACGCCGCCAGCCTCCTGGAACTGGCAGCCATCCTCGACCCCCAGCCAGCGCAACCGGCGAATTCCTTCGCGGTCAACCGCTTCGACCACATCGTCATCAACTGCAGCGATCTCGAGGCCACCGCCGCCTGGTACGCGGCAGTCCTCGGTATGACCATCACCAAATTCGGCCCCAGCGGTCGCACCGCCCTCAGCTTCGGCAATCAGAAGATCAACCTGCGCCCCGTCGGCGCGCTCGAGATCGACCCGGCCTGGACGACAGCCACGACCGAAGCCGCTGGGTCCGAAGACCTTTGCTTCATAGCCAGCGGTTCTCCGCAAGCTGTGGCCGCGCACCTCACCGCCTCGGGGGTCGAAATCATCAACGGGCCGGTGATCAAGGAAGGCGCTCTCGGCAAAATGACATCGCACTACTGCTACGACCCCGACGGGAATCTCGTAGAGATCGCCGTATACGAGTAGGGCAGGAATTGAATTTGAAGATCTCGATATTCTGAATAGCTTTGTATCACAATAGAATTAAGCTTCCGAGTAGCACCTTGCGGTAGTAGAATAGAGGCATGAACTCAAGGGAAGAAATCGCAATCGCGGACGGTGCGCACGCACTGTCCGCTGCGATCGATTCCCTTGTTTCTCAGCCGCTTATTCCGGTGTCGGACAATGACATTGTTGAATTGATGCAGCAGATCGAGACCGCTACCCGCAAACTCGACGCGCTCAAACTCGACCTTGTCGTGCAGACCTGCTCCCGGTCACTGCCCAAGCGCGCCGGAGCAGGCTCGGTGGCGCTGTTCCTGCAAGACACCCTGCGGATTTCGCACGGGGACGCGTTGAACCGGTGGCACTGCGCCGAACAGGCCGCGATCTGGCCGCGTGTCGGGGACAACGCCGAAATCTCGGTGCCCGCACCCGTGCTGCCCAATACCGCCCTCGCGCAAGAAGAAGGCGCGATCGGCCTCGACCACGTGCGGGTCATTCGCCAGGTCATGGACCGGTTGCCCAACAAGGTCACCGCCGAGGATCGTGCGCTGGCCGAAGAGCACTTGGCGCGGCACGCGCGCGCGTTGAACCCGAACCAGCTCCCCAAGATCGGCGACCGGATCCTCGGACACTTGGATCCCGATGGCACATTGACCGATGACGCGGACCGTGCACGCATACGCAGCATGCGGTTGAGCCCGCAGGGTTTTGACTTGATGTCCACCATGACCGTGGTGCTCACCCCTGAAGCCCGTGCGGCGGTGGATGCGGTGTTGGCCAAGCTCGCCAAGCCCGGTCTGTGCAACCCCGCCGACCCCGAAAGCCCCTTCGTGGTCGACGAGAACCTCGACCCCGAAGTGGTCAAGGCTGCGGCGAACCGGGATTCACGCACCACAGTGCAGCGTCAGCATGACGCCCTGTTCGCGCTGCTGCACCCGGACTTCAATCCCGCCCACCTCGGCTCGCACCGGGGGCTGCCGGTCACCACGATCGTGACCATGAGCATCCACGATGTCGAACGCGCTGCGGGAGTGGCCACCACCGCTACCGGCGGGACCGTTCCTGTCGCTGTCGCGTTGGAAATGGCAGCCCGCAAGAGCAAGACCTTCTCGGTCATCACCGACGGCGAGGACATGCCCCTGCATATCGGTCGGGCCCGCCTGGCGAACCCGGCCCAGCGGATGGCGCTCATCGCCACCGAACGCGGCTGCACCCGACCCGGCTGCACCGCACCCGCCAGCATGGCCGCCGTGCACCACGTGACCGAGTTCGTCAAAGGCGGCCTCACAGACATCGAAAACCTCACCCTCGCATGCGATCACTGCCACGCCCTGGTCAACGACACCCCCACCGGGTGGACAACCATCAAACTCGGTAAGGGCGAGCGGTTCGCCGGGCGGACCGCGTGGATCGCGCCCGCGCACATCGATCCGACTCGGACCCCGAGGGTGAATCACATGCATCACCCGGACGAGTTGATGGCCACCGCCCCGGCCGCGCCCGCACTGCCTTCCCGCCCTGCTCGGGCGTGCGCTCCGAACCGGATGCGCCAGCGACCCTGGGTATTGCCTCGCCCGGCGTGCCCAGCCAGGCAATAAGTTCCACCCTCCACCTGTCTCCACCGTCAGGAACCCTCCTGCCGGTGCTACAGGCATGTCCGCACCCATTTCAGGCGTGCTCACACCCCACTCCGCGGGCCCCTCGCCTCCGGTTCCAGCCCTTCGTGTCCGGTTCCAGCCCTCCCGCAGTCCGGACAAAGAAGCAGTGCTGGGCACGTCGCCTGCCGTACCCGACTTGCTCTCCCGCAACCCACGCCCACACCTCACGCACCCGACGGGGTGACTGGCTGTGGTCACCTTCCAAAACCCAAGAACCAAGCCGCTCAAGTGTTTTGGTTCTTGTTGTTGGTCTTTGTCTTTTGTTCTTGTTCTTTTCTTGTCCGGGCGTCTTTTATCTTTGGCTCTTTTAGTTTTTTGTCTTTCTAGTCTTTTGTCTTTCCCAGCAGGTGTCCGATCAGTGCGGTGCCAGGCGCAACCCGGCCCCCTGCCCCGGGCACGTAATCGACAGTCTCGGTTGTCAACCGCTCTCCACATTGTTCGCATGCCACAACGGCATTGGTGACGTGGTCGCAGTCCCGATGGCGCACACGCAAAGGCGCACCACCGGAACCGGATTCCCACCGATCACCCCATGCCATCAAAGCCAGTAGCGCCGGAACGAGATCCTGTCCCTTCTCCGTGAGCCGGTACTCGAACCGGTCCGGATTCCGCTCATACAGATGCCGTTCCAGCACTTCGGCATTGACCAACCGCTGTAGGCGATCGCTCAGCACGTTGGTGGCGACTCCCAGATCTCGCTGAAGCTCATCGAACCGATGCAGACCGACAGCGATATCCCGCACCACCAGCAGCGCCCACGGATCACCGACGATCGCGGCCGAGCGCGCGATCGAGCAGGCGATCCGACTGAAGTCCGTCCTAGCCATGACAGTCCCTTGTTATAAGCAAGTCAGCAGGTTAGCTTGAGTATATGTACCACGCTATCGTGCGAACCCTGGTCCGGAGAACATGGCGCCGTGCAGGCGCGGGCGACTTCGACGCGGCAGTGGCGATGGCCGCGCCCGATATTCGATTCCGCTTCCTCGGCGATACCGCGCTCGGCGCGGACCTACGCGGCCGTGACGCCTTCCGGAACTGGTTCGACACCTTCGAACAGCATCTGCCGGGCATCCGCCTCGAACTCGTGGACGTCGTAGCGAACGGCTGGCCTTGGAAAACCACCGTCGCCGCCCAACTGAACGTCACCGGCACGCTCGCCGACGGAACCCCCTACCGCAACACCGCAATCCAATGGCTCACCCTGCGCTGGGGCCGCCTCACCGACGATCTGGTCCTGGAAGACACCCTCGCCCTCGACGCCGCACTGCGCCGCCAGCAAGCACTTCCGGCATGATTCCCTCGGATGGTCCCGGAACCTTCCCGGCAACAACGACGTTGACGGGGTGCGGAGCGGATCTCCGAGGAATAATCCGGTAGGGCCGGTGGCCGGCCACCGTAGAGATCGTTAGGAGAAATCGGTATGGGTGTCAGTCTGACCAAGGGTGGCAATGTTTCGCTTACCAAGGCGGCTCCGAACCTGACGGCCGTCGCCGTCGGTCTGGGCTGGGACCTGCGAACCACCACGGGAACCGATTTCGACCTGGACGCCAGCGCCATCGCCCTGGGCCCGGAGAAAAAGGTTGTCTCCAACGGCCACTTCGTCTTCTTCAACAACCTGAAGTCGCCGGAAGGCACCATCGAGCACACCGGCGACAACAAGACCGGTGAGGGCGAAGGCGACGACGAGGTCATCAACGTCGACCTCGCCAACACCCCGGCCACCATCGACAGCATCGTCTTCCCGGTGTCGATCTACGAAGCCGACACCCGCGCACAGAGTTTCGGCCAGGTCCGCAACGCCTACATCCGCGTCGTCGACCGCTCCAACGGCACCGAGCTCGCCCGCTACGACCTGTCCGAGGACGCCTCCACCGAGACCGCCATGGTCTTCGGCGAGCTGTACCGCAATGGCGCCGAATGGAAGTTCCGCGCCACCGGTCAGGGCTACACCTCCGGTCTGGCCGGCATCGCGCAGGACTTCGGCGTCACCATCTGAGTGCGGTAGCGATAGGCCCGACAGCCCCGAACTGCTAGGCCGGGGCGGGCGCGGAAGCGCCCGCCCACACCGCCGCGGCCAGTCGCCGATGCGACTCGAGCCGTGCGGTGCGGTCGAAAGTACTGGTGTGCACCAGGATTTCGTCCGCTCCGGTATGCGCGATCAGACGATCCAACTCGGGAATCACCACCGATTCCGGACCGTGGATGTGCTCGCGCAGCGAGTCCTCGAAGATGCCGCGCTGGCGATCGGTCATGGGTTCACGCTCGATCCTGTCCGGTGAGATCAACGCCGGAAACTCACCGCGCGTACGGGAGTACGCCGCCGACCATGCCTCGGGCAGCAGCAAACGATGCGCCTCTTCGACGGTGTCCGCGATGACCACCGAGGTGGAGACGATCACGTACGGCGCGCTGCCCCATTCGGTCACCCGAAAAGCCTTGCGATAGTTGTCGATTGCCTCGACCATCGCGTCTTCACCGGCGACGGCGGCGATGACCAGCGGCAGGCCGAACTCCGCCGCCCGCTGTGCACCCGATCCGGTCGCCAGCAGATACGCCGGCACCCGCAAGCCTTCGGCGGGCCAGGCGTGCACGCCGTTTCGCCCACGCGCCAAATATTCAAGCACCTCGGTCAATTGCGCGTCGAAGTCCTCGGCGTCATCCTTACCGTGCCCGAGCGCCCGCCGCACACCGTCGGTGAAACCCACGGATCGTCCGAGTCCCATATCGATTCGGCCCGGGAACAATGCCTCCAGCGTTCCGAATTGCTCGGCGACGATCAGCGGCTGATGATTGGGCAGCATGACGCCACCCGTTCCCACTCGAATGCGATCGGTGACCGCGGCGATCGCGGCCGCCAGCACGGTGGGCGCGGAACCAGCGACACCGGGCACGCTGTGATGCTCGGACACCCAGAATCGGTGATAGCCCCACTCCTCGGCGAGCCTGCCGAATTCGACGGTCTCGCGCAACGCCTCGGGATGCGATTGCCCGTCCCGGACGCGCGAACGGTCCAAGATCGAGAAGCGGGTGGTCTGTGCGGAGCTCATAGCCATGGCAACGCATTCGGCCCGGGTTGATTCCGGCCCGGTAATGCGGCTCACTCGTGCACATGCACAAATTCGGCGATGCATGATCGGCATGACGCCGATTGCGCGCGGGGTGGCGGTGGTGTGAGCTGGATCGCATGCACCGGAGTGTCTGAGCCGGTGGTGTGGAAACAATGGAGTTTTGGAGGCTCGGGTGAACAGGGCTCGAATGCGGCGGCTGCTGGTGTTGGCTACGTCGGCTTGTCTGGTGACGGCGGGTGCGGGCGCGGCGGGCGCCGAACCGGATTTCCCGCCGACGTTCCCGCCGAATCAGAATCAACTGCCGCAATTGCCCACGGAGCCACAGATTTATGATCTGTTGCCGATTCCGTCCCCGGATCAGGACCCCTGGTACAACGACCCGGAAAACATCGCCGACTATCAGCCCGGCGAGATCGTGCGCTCGCGCGAAGTGCAGACCCGCCTGCTCGGCCTGCCGGTCCCGGTGTATACCAAACAGCTGCTGTTCCGCTCGGAGGATGTGCACGGCAATCCGATCGTCACCGCGTCCACGGTTATCGTCCCGGGCATTCCCTGGCAGGGCAGCGCGCGACCGGTGGTGTCCTTCCAGGAGGCCATCGACTCCACCGATTCGGCGTGCAACCCCTCGCACACCCTGCAGACCGGCACCATGAAGGAATCCACCCTCGTGATGTATTGGCTGGCACAGGGATTCGCGATCAATGTGCCGGACTTCGACGGCAAGTTCAATACGTTCAACACCTACGCCGAGGGCAAGATGGTGCTGGACAGCTTGCGCGCCATGAAGAATGACACCTCGCTGGGTCTCACCGATTCCGGGATCGCACTGTACGGATACTCCGGCGGCGGTTCGGGTTCCATTCGCGCGGCCGAATTGCGGGCCAGCTACGCGCCGGATGTGCGGCTGCTCGGCACTTCGATCGGCGGCACCCCCGGCAACCTGGTGGCCGAGGCGGACTACGCCACCCGCAATCAGCCCGGTCTGACCGGCACCAGCAATTTCACCATGTGGCTCGGGTTCGCCTCGCTGTCGCGGGAGTACCCGGATGTGTTCAAGCCCGAGGAATTCCTGACGCCCGAAGGGCAGGGGCTGCTCGCCGATATGCAGCATCGCTGCTATGCGACAATCGCGTTGCAGGGCGTGTATCGCCCGATCAGCGACTATTTCCAGCCGGGTAAATCGCTCAATACCTCGCCGGAGGTCTTGCAGGTGCTCAGCGATAACAGCCTCGGCAAGCATATTCCGGACACCCCGATTCTGTGGTGGCACGGTGTCTGGGATGAGCTGATTCCGCCGTCGGTGGTCATCCCGACCGTGCAGTCCTACTGGGATCAGGGCGCGGACGTGCGGTTCTACACCGTTCCGGTGCCCGAGCACATCACCAACGCGGTCACCGGCTGGCTGCCCGCGGTGGCCTGGACCAGTGCCGTGCTGCGCGGATTGTCGCCGGGGCCGAAGTTCATGGCCGCGTTCCAGCCGCTCCCGGCCGGTTTCCCGGGCAGCTGAGGTAGCCGGGCTATCTGTAACGTCCTGTATCGCATACAGTGTCCGAGACACTGTATGCGCTCGGGCACAAGGAGGTGGCATGGGCGACACATTGGAGCTGCTGCGGGAGCGCGCTACCGCGCTGGCGACCGCGGTCAGCGGTGCTACGCAGCCGTATGACGAACTTCCGCATTCCTTTCGAGACGCGGATTTCGTCCCCGGCGCCACCCTCAACCTCGAACTGTTCTTCCGCTATCTGATCGAGGACATCGAGCCCTCGGTCGCCGATACCCAGCCGCTCATCGATCGGGCGCTCACGCTGGTGCACGACGGCATGTCCCTCGATGAGGTGCTGGCCAATTACCGGGTGGGCGCGGCCTTCTTCTGGGCGCAACTGATGCCGTTGCTCGATGTGCGGGAGTACGGCGTCGTCCCGCAGGTCGGGCTGCGCCTGACCGAATATCTGGGCCTGATCATGGGCCGCATCGCGGGCGCACTGGTCGAGGACGCACGCCAGCCGCGCTGGGATCTGCTCGAACGCCAGCGCGAGATCGCGGACGCACTGCTGACCGGGCGCGAACCCGCGGGATGGGCCGTCGATCCCGAATCACCGCCCGCCCCGGCATTTCTCGTGGCCGTGATCCGCCTCGGCGAACCCGCACCCGGCACGCTCACCCGGCTGCGCAGTCGCCTGGCGACATTGCCGGGCACCCTGCTGCATCGGGACAGCGGCGGCTGGACGGCGCTGGTGCCCATGCGCGAGAGCGCCGGTGATCCGGTGGGCGGGCTCATTCATACGCTCGCACTGCGTGATTCCGATCCGCACCCGCAGTTCTGGATCGGTGTCGCCCCGGCCTCAACGCATACCGCCATTCCGGCGGCCTATGCCGAGGCCACCGCGGTCGCCGAGGTCGCATGCAGTCTGCAATTGCCCGAGGTGGTGTGCCGTCGCGAGCATATGATGTTCGAATACGCCATCGCCACAACGGGTTCCACTAGGCACGCGCTTGCGGCGCTGCTCGATCCGCTCGATGATCAGCCCATGCTGGGGCAAACCCTCGACGCCTTCATCGACAATCAGTTCAATCACAATGCGGTGGCTCGCGCGCTGTTCATCCACCGCAATACCGTCACCTATCGGCTGAGCCGGATCGCCGATCTCACCGGTTACGATCCGCTGCATCCCACCGGGATCTCGACCCTGATGGCGGCGCGAACAGCCCGGCGGCTGGAGTCGAAGTCGTTCCGGCTCTGAGAGAGTCGACTAGCGCTCGGCGAATTGACGTACCGCGCGCGAGATTTCGGCTAGCGCATCACGAAGGGCGCGGTCCGGATCGCCGGGCGCGGTAACCGCGCGCCAGCCGATGTAACCGTCGGGACGAATCAGCGACGCGCCCTGTGCCGAGATGCCGTATGCGGTCTGGAATGCCTCGGGCACAACCGGTTCCACATCCTCGCCGATATGTACGAAGGTGACCTCGATACCGAGTTCGGTGACCATTCCGGCTGCGGCCGACGCCCACCGCCCATCCACGCTCAGCAGCACCCAGCCCCGCTGGAACAGTTCGAGAATGGAGAACTCCGAGCCGTTGGCGCGCACCGGGATATGCGGGGCGCGCGTCCCCGGCTGTCCGGCCCACTGCTCGGGCCGCTGGGCGCGCGGCAATTCCGGACCCGCGCCGAGTATCGCGGCCGAGCGGTACAGCTGCCCCAGCTCCATCGCGTCATCGTCGATGATCTCCGCCGTCGCGGCTCCGGTCTCCAAGTGCGCCTTGTAATCCGCGCGCGCGAAGATCTGCTCGTGCCGCAGCCAGGCGATGGGGCGGCGCTCGGCGTCGTAGGTGTCCAGGAGCTCGGACCCCGACTCCCCCGTCAGTACCGCCGCGAGCTTCCACGCGAGATTGTGCACGTCCTCGATACCGGTGTTCGCGCCGTAACCCCCACGGTTGGGCGGCAATTGGTGCGCGGCGTCTCCGGCCAGGAAGACCCGGCCGTACGCGAATCGATCGGCGATGAGCGCGGCCAGTTCCCAGCGACCGGTGGTGATCAGCTCGATATCGATATCCGCACGCCCGATGGCCTTGCGAAGTAGCGCACGCTGGGCGTTCTCGTCCCGTTCGAGGTCGTCGGCGATCATGAAGACCCAGCGGCCGTCGTTGTAGGTGGTCAGGAAGCCGGTGAGATCGGGCTGCTCGATCTCGAATTGGTTCACTCCGTGCACCAGGTACTCGTCCAGCGGTGCGCGGAACAGGATGCTGCGCTGTTCGGAGAGCAGGCCGCGACCGGTGCGATCGATGCCGAGGGCCTTGCGAACCGGGCTGCGCACGCCGTCGGCGGCCACCACATACTGTGCGCGGAGCCGATATTCGTGCCCATCGGCGCGTCGGCGCAGCGTTGCCGTCACCCCGGAATCGTCCTGCGCGAACTCGACGAGTTCGGTGCTCATGCGGATATCCGCGCCGAGTTCGATCGCCCTGTCCCGCAGGATCGGCTCGAGCGCGTCCTGCGCCAGCGCGGTGGCCCGCATGGGCGAGTACTCGATCTCCGGGCGCGAGGCGGCCCCCGCGGGCGACCACGGGTACTCCTCGAACCATTCCCCGGCCAGGCTCGCCACGCGCGCCCGGCGTGGTTTGCCGCCGTGCACCGGCGGCAGTTCCACGCCCGCCGCATGGAACAGCTCCATCGTGCGGGTCGTGTATCCGATGGCTCGGGGATGCGCTGAGCTGCCCGGATGCTTCTCGACCAGCACGGTCGGCACACCCCGGCGGCGTAGGAAAACGGCGGCGGACAGCCCGACCAGGCCGCCACCCACGATCAGTACGGGCGTTGTCTCCAGCTTCTCTTCTGTCATGCCTCCAGAAAAACACAACTCAGTTAAAACGGCAACTGAGTTAATTAATTATGTGAGTTAACAGACCTGATATGATGGGCCGATGACCACGCCGACCATGGGACGCCGCGAGCGCAAGAACGCCCAGACCCGTCAAGCGCTGGCCGATGCGGCACTGCGACTGTTCCTCGAACGCGGGTACGACGCGGTGAGCGTGAAGGAGATCGCCGATGCGGTGGACATCTCGGTGCCGACGGTGTTCAAGCACGTCCCCGATGGCAAGGAGGCGCTCATGTTCGACGACGGCGTCGAACGCCGCGAGCGCCTGCTGGCGGCGGTGCATGACCGTCCCGCCGGTCAGTCGGTGATGGCGGCGCTGCGCGAGTTCATCTCCAGCCGTGGACCTTTCGCCGCCGATCAGTCCCCGGAGTTCCGGCGGCGCACCGAGCTGATCATGAACACCCCCGCGCTGCGCGACTACTCCCGCAAGCTCTGGATTCGCTGTGAAGAGCCCCTGGCCGAGGCCATCGCCGCCGAAATCGGCCGTCCCGCAGGCGATATCACCGCGCGCGCCACCGCGCGCTATGTGCTGGAGATCCCGCAGTTCGTCGGCGGCGAACCCGATGCGGTCACTGCCATGCACGCGGTGTTCGATCTGCTGGAGTTCGGCCTGCCGACGGCCACCGGGGCGCGACCCACCGGTGGCGTCGAACTCGGCGATCTGCTGCCGGACGCTATCGACTCCGCACCCGGGGCATAACCACTGTCCGAGTGATCAGAACCGCCGCCGCCACAGCGATTTCCAGGACAGCGGTCCCGGTCGCCGCACGCAGCATGGGCATTTCCGTGTGATGCATCGCCGTACCCATCGGCACCGTGTGCAGGGCGATCATGCCCGCGCTCATGGCCGCCGTGAGCGCCCATGCCCGCGTAGTCGGCCGGGTCCACAGATGCCAGGCACACACCAGGCACGCCAGGATCATCAGATTCAGCACTACGACGCCGGGAGCGGCTACCGAGCCGTGACCGGAGGAACCGGCGGCGTGCACTACCGCCGATCCCACCGCCAGGACCGCGCCGCAGCGGCCCGCGATCCGAGCGCGATCACCCGTGGAAGGCGAGTGCCGCTGCGGCACATGCTGATCGACGGTCACCGCGACTCCGGATGGCAGCAGTGCGATTGCGTCGACGCGGGCACACCCAGCACCGGATTGCGGTCGAAGAATCCGTACGGCTTCAGCGTGAAACCCACGTAGTCGACCGGCATCACGGGCCAGTCCTCCAGCCTCGGGAAATGGGTGAGGCCGAAGGTGTGCCACAGTACGATGTCCTCGCCGTCGATACCACGATCCGCCACCATATAGGCGGGCAGGCCGTCTCCACCAGCGTTCTGATTCACCAGATCGCCTGCGGGATAGCGTTCTTCGGGTGAGTACCGGGATACCCACAGCTGGTGGGTGGTGAAGGCGGCGCGGGCGGCGATGGAGGACGACGGGTCGGCCAGCAGGGTTGGTGTCTGCTGCGGATGCAGCACATAGCCGGTCGGCTTGCCCATGCGATTGGTCCGCTCGGTGCTGACCACATGCCATACGCGCCCGCTCGCGGCATCGGCATCACGTACGCCCTCCGACTCACTCGCCAGTCGAGTCGTCTTGGCGGTGAAGGCATTTCCGTACGGATTGTCCGGCCCGACGGGCACCCGGCTCACCTCCACCTCGTCCACCGCGTTGGCGGTGCCGTCGACCGTCATATCCAGCCGCACGCTGAACAGATGCTGGTGGTACGGCAGGCCCAGCCCGGGTGCGACCTCGCTCTGATACGGCGAACCTTCGGGCGGGTAGGCGGCGCTGAACGCGATACCGGTGAGCTTGGCTTCGCATTCGATGGTGCCGTCCAGGTAGAGGTACCAGTAGAACCCGTAGTCGTAATTGCCGACGGTGGTGAAGAAGCTGATCACCAGCCGCCGCTGCCGCCGCACCTCGCTGACCCCGGTGAACAGGTCGGTGTGCTTCCAGAGCGTGCCGTAATCCTCCTCGTGCAGGCAGATGGCGTTCTCGATAGTGCGGGGCATACCGAGTTCATCGGCGAGCGTGGCGTCGAAGTAGTGGATCTCGCCTAGGCAGTCACAGCCCAGGCGCAGCGAATTGGTGAATCGGCCGAACAGGTATTCGCCGGTGTCGAAGTAGTTCTGCCAGAACCGGTTCGGTGACGGATCGGCGTAGGGCACCACCATTTCGGCGATGGAGGCGCGGTAGAGCACCGGGCGGTCGCGGTCACCGTCGCGGAAGCTCAACTGCCGCAGGATGAGTCCCTCCCGGGCGTCGAATCCGATGCGCAGCCGCCAGTTCGCCCATTCGATGCTGTCACCGTCGACGGTGAAACTCGGACCTTGCGGCTGGGTGATCTCGATGGGCTCGAGGCCCTCGTAGCCCGGCAGCGCCAATTCGGGATCCTGGAAATTGCCGTGCTCCTCGGGCACCGGCAGGATGCGGTCGTCGATCAGGTCGACGAGTTCGCGGGTGATGATGTCGACGTAGGCGCACAGCCCGTCCACCGGATGCGCCCACGGGTGATCCTCGGGATGGTCCTGCCGGAAGGCGAAGACGCGAATAATGCGGCGGCCCTGCTCATTCGGGACGTCGTAGTGCCCGGCCGACAGCGGTACGCACACCGTCATGGCCGGATCGACGCCACGGGCACGCAGTGCCGCGCACCAGCGGTCGTTCCCGGCGAGCACCACACCGACCTGGGCGAATTCCTCCTCCAGAATCGGCACCTGTCCGCGCGAGCCGTCTATCGCTGTGTCGGAATGGATTTCGCCACGGGTGAGCGATACCAGCACATCCCGGGACGCGCCGGTCGCGATATCCAGCAGCAGCGCCCGGGCCAGCCGTTCGGGTGCGGGCGCGGTACCGAGTTGATGGGCCACTACCTCGGCCTTGTCCGGCTCGTTCAGTCCAACGTAGACGAAACGTCCGGTGGGACCGACCTTGCCCGCGGCGGTGAGGATTTCCCGCACGGCCCCGATCTCGTCGGCGGACAGGCTTTCCAGCACTCGTAGCCCGGAATCGGTTGTGGTCACGAGTGATTCGACAGTGGACATGGTTCAACTCCTGATGAGAAGGGATGAGAACGAGCCGGGTCACGCGGCGATGGCATCGGTCATGCCGTCGTACACACCGCGATTGCCGCGCCGCAGCGCGTACGCCTGTGCGATGCCCGCCAGCGGGCAGGCGAAGGTGATCAGCAGCAGTACCGTCGACAGGGTGGCCGATCCGCCGATCAGCGTGCGGAAATTGAGCACGATGAGCCCGGCCGCCACAGCCAGGCCGACCACACCCAGGGCGGGCGCAATTCGCGTGTGCCACCACCGAGTATCCGCGCGAGTGCGTGCGAAATACACCAGTACCGCAGCACAGGTGAGCGCCATCAACAGTGCCACCCCGAGGCTCGCCACACCCGAGAACCAGGTGAAGACCTCGAGTTCGGGATCGAGCCCGCACAGCGCGAACACCGCGATCAGCGTCGCCGCCGTCACCGTCTGCACCGCCGAGGACAGGTACGGCGAGGAGTGCCGCCCGTGTACCCGGGCCAGCGCGCCCGGCAGCACATTCGTCGCGCCCATCGAATGCTGATAGCGCGCGATCACATTGTGGAAGGAGAGCACGCAGGCGAACAGGCTGGTGAGCAAGAGGACATTGATAGCGACCGCGCCGACGGTCCCCAGGTACTCCTGCGCCGTGCGCACGATCAACCCGCCCGGATCCTGCGCCGCCTCATCGAGTACCCGATCCGGTCCCCAGGCCATGACCAGCGCCCAGGTGCCGAAGGTGTAGAACAGTCCGATCGAGATGACCGCGCCATAGGTGGCACGCGGAATGGTGCGGGCCGGATCACGCGCCTCATCCCGGAAGATGGCGGTCGCCTCGAATCCGATGAATCCGGCGAGGGCCATCATGAGTCCCAGTCCAGGCGAGCCGGACAACGCCAGATGCGGGGTGAACGGCTGCGCCGACAAGCCCTCGGCTCCCCCGCGCGCCACGACCACCAGACCGAGCAGCAGTACGATGCCCACCTCCGCGATCAGCAGGGGCCCCAGCACTTTCGAGCTGAATTCGATATGGCGGTAGCCGAGCGTTCCGACCACGGCCACCACGGTGAGCGCGTAGGCGTACCACGGCAGGTCCGGTCCCCCGATATGGAGCACGGACCTGCGCAGTGCCGCGCCCAGGAACCCGTACACCGCGACCTGCACCGTCGTATACGTCAGCAGCGCAAGGTAGGCCGCGCCCAATCCGAGCGGCCGCCCCAGGCCGTAGCCGATATAGGTGAAGAACGCCCCCGCCTTGGGCACATGCCTGCTCATGGCGCTGAGGCCGACCGAGAACAGCAGCAGCACAACGGCGGACACGACGAACATGGCCGGAAAGCCCGCGCCATTGCCGATGAGCATGGCGATCGGCGCACTGCCGCCGATCACGGTGAGCGGGGCCGCCGCGGCCACCACCATGAAGATGATGGCGCCGGGCCCGAGTGAGCCGCGTAACCCGCCGGGTGACACGGGGGCCCCTCGGCCGGAAGTGGATATGGATGTCATGGGTGCACCTCGCAGAGCGAAAACCGGGAACTCCCAACACTGTTGGCGCATCCCTTTGCCGGACCATGACCCACCGGTAACGGTCACGGCAGCCGCTTTTGAGACCCTCCGCCCGAAGGCTGTCTCGTTCGGCAACACCGAGCGCTGACATCACGGCAATATGCGCGACATATTGCCTTCGTACGTTCCGGGCGTATGAGCTCACGCGGCAGCGCACTCGATCAGGCCATCGCCGATCCCCCGCCGGTCTCCGGTGTGCGCGATACCTCGCCCATGTCCGGATTGCACCGGCGCAGCCTGGGGTTTCCGGATCTACTGGCGCAATCGGTTTCGGCGGTCGCGCCGTGCGCGGCGGCGGCCACCGTGCCCGCCATGCTGGTGACCGCCAGCGGTGACGGGGCGCTGTGGGCGGCGGTGCTCGGTATCGGTATGGCGCTGCCGGTGGCGGCGGCGATCAATCAGTTCACCAAGCGCATGACCACGGCAGGCTCGCTGTACACGTTCACCGCCAAGGGGCTCGGCCCGACGGCGGCGTTCCTGTGCGGGGTCGGCATGATTCTCGGCTACGCGTTCATCGCCATGTACTCACTGGCGAATATCGGTTTGCAGGTATCGAATCTGCTGGGCGCGCAGGGCGTGCTGATCCCGATCCTGTGCGTGCTGTGCTGCGGCGTGATGTGCGCGACGGTGATGCTGCGCGGGGTGCGGGTCTCGGCCCGCCTGAGTCTGCTGGTGGAATCGGTCGCGGTGGCGGTGCTGGCCGGATTGGTGATCGTGCTGTTCCTGGGCCAGGGACATCGGCCGATCGCCCGGGAGCTGATAGCGCCACCGCATCTCTCGTTCGCCGGGCTGGTCACCGGTGCGGTCATCGCCATTACCGCGTTCGTCGGATTCGAGAGCGCGGCTTCGCTGTCGGTGGAGGCGCGCCGCCCGTTCGCCGCGGTGCCGCGGGTGCTGATCTGGTCGCCGATCGCTGCCGGGGTGCTGGTGGTGGCGGCTACCTCGGTGCAGACCACCGGATTTCGCGCGGCGGGGGTGGCGCTGGATCAGGATTCCGCACCCGTGCACCAGCTTTCGTCGTTCTACGGGGTCGGGTGGATCTCGCCGATTCTCGATTGCGGTGTGGCCGCATCGTTTTTCGCGTGTGCGCTGGCCTCGGCGACGGCACTGGTCCGGGTGCTGCTGAGTATGGGCATCGACGGGGTGCTGCCGCATTCGGTGAGCCGCACCCATCCGGTGCATCGCACCCCGCATATCGCGATCGGAGTGTCGATGCCGGTGGTGACCGTGGTGCCCGCGCTGCTGCTCGCCGCCGGAATCACGAACCGGCAGGCGGTGGGGATTCTGCTGGTGGTGTCTGCGGGCGGATATGTGCTGGCCTACACGCTGGTGTGCGCGGCGGTGCCGTTCTTCCTGCGGCGCATCGGTGAGTTCATGGTGGGTCCGGTGCTGGTGGCGACCGTGGCCGCGCTGGCGCTGGCCGGCTGCCTGGTGGTCTTCTTGGGTACCGAATGGCGGGGTCCGCGCGCGGCCGGGGTGGTGCTGTTCCTGCTCGGAGTCGCGGTGGGGCTCATGGTGTTCCGCCGTGCGCGGCGACGCGGCGCACTCCTGGTGGGCACCCATGACATTCCGATCGGCGCGGATGTGCTTGGCGGTTCCGCACGCGAGGAGCGAGACGCGGCGTGAGCGCTTCGGACGGTATCGGCGGCCGCCAGCCCAAGGCGGTCCTGAGCGCCCTGGTGGTGCTCGAGGAGGTCGCCGCCTGCGGTCCGGGTGTGACCGCGCGCGAGATCAGCCGCAATCTGGGTATGCCGCGCGCCACCGCGTACCGGCTGCTGAATCTGCTGGTGCAGCAGGAGTATCTGGTGCGCACACCGGATCTGAGCGGATTCGCGCTCGGCAGCAAGGTGACCGAACTGGCCGGAATGGCGACGCCCGCACCGCTTCCCGGTGCGGCGCTGGAGGCGCTCGCGCGATTGCGCGATCACACCCGCGGCGGTGTGCACCTGGCCGGATATCACCGCACCGGTACCGAGCGGCCCCGGGTCCGCATTCTCGACGCCGATCCGGAGTATCCGATCGAGCATGAACACGTGATCACCGGCGATCTCACCGCATCGGCCATCGGACGGCTCGCGCTGGCCGAGAACGACGCCCTGGCCCGGGCTCGCGGGTACGCCTTGCAGGTGAATGAATTGCGTTCCGGGGCAGGATGTCTGACGCTGCCGATTCGCAATCGGCGCGGAGTGCTGGTCGCCGGGCTCACGCTCTCGACCAGTTCGGCGCGGCTCCGGGATGTGGATGAGGCGGTCGGGCTGCTCAGTCCCGGCCGGATTCTGCTCGAAGCCGCCTTCGGCGACCACTGATCGCGGCACTCGATCCGAGTCCGTTGCTAACACCCGGGGGCCGAATCGAGAAGTCATTGTGGGGGAACCGAAGAGGATTTCGGGCAGATCCGTCCCACCATCGGCCGTTGCACCAAGGGTAGGAAGGTCTCGAAATGGCGGGAATTTCCCTCTCGGACATGACAATCCGCGCCGGGGACGTCAAGATGATCGATGGCCCCGGCCAGAAAACGACAATGTTGTCAGACAGTTCCAGCGCTTCGGCTTCGCGGCGCGGACAGGAGAGCCCCGTGGCAATGACGCCGCAGACCTCGGAATCCGTCACGTCCGTGATCGTCGAATCGACCCGGCCCGCCCGGATCGGCACCCGCATCGCACATCCGGTATTGCGCACGACACTGCAACAGTTCCTGCGCGCCGGAGCGTGGGTCGCCGATTTCGGGCCGGGGCCCGCCGAACTGATCTTCCGGGCCACCCGGCTGTCCGAAGCGCCCGCCCGCATGCTGGGCGCACCGCGCGGGACCCATCGGCATCCGGTGTTCTTCGAACGGTTCGATGCCGAATGGCTCTGGACCGCACCGGTTTCCGACCCGCGCGTCGACCGGGACGCGGCCATCCTGTACTTCCACGGGGGCGCGTTCATCGCGGGCGGACTGAACAGCTACCGCAGGCATACCGCGCGACTGGGCACCGAAAGCGCGCTGCCGGTGTTCACCGTGGACTACCGACAGCTGCCGGACGCGCATCCGAACGACAGCCTCGATGACGCGCTGACCGCCTATCAGTACCTGCTGGACGAGGGGTTCGCGCCCGAGAAGATAATCGTGGCGGGCGACTCCGCCGGTGGCGGGCTGGCACTGCGGATGGTGCTCACCGCCCGCGATCTGGGCCTGCCGCTGCCCGCGGGCATCTCGGTCACCTCACCATGGGCCGATTTCGACTCCACCGCCCGCATGGCCCACCCCAACGCCAATACCGATGCGGTGCTGCCCGCGGCGGGTCCGGCCATGGTGGTGCGCCGCGGGATCGCCATCGACGGCGTACTCGATCCCAGCTGGTCGGTGGTCAATCACGATTTCACCGGGTTGCCGCCCATCCTGTTGCAGGTCGGCTCACGCGAAATGCTGCTCTCCGACGCCCTCGAAGTGGCGCGGCGCTGCGAGGAGGCGAATGTCGCGATGACCTTGCAGATCCGGGCCAGCGCCCCGCACACCCTGATTCACCTGGGTGCGGAACTGCTCGCCGACGGCCGCGACGCCGCCCGCGACGCGGCCGGATTCCACCGTGCGATGATCGAACAGGCGAGTACGGGACGCAGCGCGGCCTGAGCCATCGCCACCCTCGACCGCTATCGCCAGGGAGGCCCGAATGTCCCAGCCCGCCAACGCTTCCCAGGCAGCTCGGCCCGCCGTCCTGATCACCGGGGCGGCGGCGGGCATCGGCCGCGCCATCGCGGCCAAGTTCGCGGGACAGGGCTGGACGGTCGGCATGTACGACATCGATGCCGAGGCCGTGGCGCGCACCGCCGAGGAGATCGGCGGGACCACGGTCACGGGGGCATTCGATGTGACCGATCCTGCGGGGTGGGAGCAGGCGCTCGCGGACTTCACCGCTGCCACCGGCCGCCTGGATCTGCTGGTCAACAATGCGGGCATCCTGTACTCCGGTTCGTTCGGGGATATCTCCCTGGAGCGTCAGCACCGTCTGGTCGATGTGAATATCAAGGGCGTGCTGAACGGCTGCCATACCGCGCTGCCGTATCTGCGCCGCACACCCGGCAGTCAGGTCATCAATCTGGCCTCGGCCTCGGCGCTGTACGGCCAGCCCGGTCTGGCGGTCTACGGGGCGACCAAGGCGGCGGTCCGCAGCCTCACCGAGGCGCTCGATCTGGAATGGCGGCACTACGGCATCGCCGTGCGCGATCTGCTGCCGCTGTTCGTGGCCACCGACATGATGACCGAGGTGACCCGGGGCTCGAAATCCTCGGCCACGCTGGGCGTGCGCCTGACCGCCGATGATGTGGCGAACAGTGTGTGGCACACCGCGACTCACCGCCGGGCGGTGCGCGGTTCACACGTGCTGGTCGGTTTGCAAACCAAAATCACCGCCGCCGCCACCCAACTCTCCCCCGCCTGGCTCAACCGCACCGTCGTCGGCTGGATCAGCAAGGCCGATTCGCTGTAGCTACGCGGGCCGACGCTGCTTGCGCGACAACGGGACTCGTACCGTCCGCAATACACCCGCGGCGCGCCGCAGCATCCGAGACACCGGCACCGTGAAGATGCCCGCCAAACGCGTATACGGCCAAATCGCGATGAGCGTCATGACGATCAGCCCGCGCGCCTGATAGATCACCGGCGCATGCTGCATGACCTCGGGATTCGGATGCAGCGTCACCAGCGAACGGCACCAGGTGTACAGCGTCTCGGCCGTGCGATAGCGGTCATCGGTGGAGTACGGATCGAAGGTGACCAGCACCGAGGACAGCAGCGCGGCCACCAGCACCGGCAGCGTCATGCGATCGATCGGGGTGACGTGCGGACGGGATTCGGCCGTGATGAGCGGCGGGATCAGGATCAGGCCCGCGCCGATCACCGCCAGCGGTATCGCAATGCATTGCGCCAGCGTCAGAATCACGTCGACGGTGCCGTGCGAGCGCGAATGCGGCCCGGAGACAACGAGTTCGGCGATTCGCACCGTGAAAAGCATCGGGACGCCGGTCCGGAAGGCGAGGCTGCCGAAGCGTTGCGGCCGATCGATATGCGGGCCGTAGAGGTAGCTCAGGAACCGATCGCGGCGGAAACGCCAGATGTGTCCCCCGACACAACACAGTACGGCGGCGACCGGCAGGAAGACCCACAACAGATACATCATGGTTAGACTTCCTCGTCCGATCGATCGTGCTGTTGCGCATCACTGTTGCACGTGCATCCGCGCCGCGAAAGAGGCGAGTTCCGCGAACTCCCCGTGCAATTCCGGGACGCTACGCGGCGGCCGCCCGGCGCGCAGCGGTTTGACAGTTCGGCGATGCGCGGGCAGCATGGTCGAGTCAGCACCTCGCTAGGCGAGGCTCCTGTTCGAACACAGGCCACTGATCCGACGACGTCGAGAGACGCCCAGGGTTAGGACAGATCGCTCCGGATTAAGGGGCTATCCAAAGTGGCTTCCCCACCCGGGGATACGTCGTTCAGTGCCGAAGCTCTGACGAGAGGGGTGCCCGCCATATCGTTCGGATTGGCGGATTCTCCCTTCTCCTCGCCTGGTTCGCACCGCGCGGTCTGACGTGATCGACGCCCGCGTGCGTCCCGGCGGCAAGGAGGTGAGGAGTGAAGTGAGTTCCAGCGATAGTCCGTATCCGAGTACGGATACCCCATTCACGTTCATACCCGCCTGCCGCGGTTATTCAGTCATGCGCTGAATCAGGTTGCGGCAGCGGACCTTTCCTCCAAGGAGGCTGTCATGACCTTTATCGCTTTCCAGCGCCCGATGTCGGTACTGTCGGTGCTCGGCGAATCCGCCCAGCGCATCAAGGCGCGTCACACGCTGACCCCGCAGGAGCGGCACAATATGTCGCTGTCGCGGGATCGGGTGGCGGTGCACACCGCATCGCTCGGTGGGCACCCGTTCCACCACTGACCTGCCGATTCGAGCTACGAAACCACGAATTCCATTGAGGTGCCGGTGAATCCGGCGGTCTGCCCGGTGGCGTCCTTACTGTCGCCGAAATATTGGATCCGATATTTCCCGATCCTGGTCCCGGCCGGGATCGTCCAGCGGATCTGAATCAGCGAGGCCGCCGGATTGCCATCGGGTCGCCGCCAATGCAATTCGGTGCACCAGTCGTTATCGTCGAATACCCGCTCCCAGCCGTCCCCGGTCGCGCGCTGCACCTCGAAATAGGTTCCGCCCAAACGGAAGTCGTTGTTCGGGTGCGCGCCCGCGAATTCCACCGACACCAGATCTCCGGCGGTGTTGTTCGCGGGCGGCTGGGTCAGCACATCACCGAAGGCGTGGCCGGCGACCGGGACGTCGGCCGGGACCGGGGCCAGCAGATTCGGTTGCAGGCCGAAGTTCCAATCCAGCGGCGCGGGGCCGCGGCCGATATCGGTGCGCGCGGCCACCGCGCGGGCGAGCCGATCGAATTCCTGCATATAGGCCGACAATGTCCAACGGCCGTACAGGGTTTCACCGCCCTCGTACTGCTGGGAGACGTACTCCTCGGGCGTGGTCACATAGCCGCAGTAGCCATTGGCGTACCCCTGCATCAGCACATTCTCCAGCGGCACCCCGAGGGCGCGCGCGACCACCCGGCGCACCCGCAGACCGGAGACGATGGTGAATTCCGCTGGGCCCGAAGCCAATACCAGATCACCGATGCGCATGATCTGGATCGCCACCACCTGCGGCACCCACGGTCGCGGCGGCAGGATGCCGAGCGGGACGATGGCGAGCTTGGGAGCCTGCACATCGCGCATCCACTCTTCGATGGGCGCGTCGACGCCGCCGAGCGCGGCCACCATCGGATTGGTATCGCCCTCGTGCAGGAACGGTATTTGGGTGTTGTAGTTGTCCTCGGAACTGGTGGCGACCGCGGCCGCGCCCATCATGGCGGGTGCGGTGCGGGCGGCCTTACCGTCCGGGGTGTACGAACCGTCGATGAAGGTATCGGCCATATTCACATAGCGGATGACCGAATCGACACCGCCGGTGGACATGGCGCGCGCGGCGGCGAAAGCCGTTCGCCCGGCCTGATATTGGCGCTCGCCGATCATGGCGCAGTTGGCACGATTGTCCTCGGTCGGCCCGGCCGGATGCCACGGGCGGGTCCACAGATTCGGGGTCATATCGCCCGGATTGGTCTGCGGGAACGCGGCGATGAAACCCGGCTGCCCGTCCAGATACCGCGCGCCCATCTCATCGTGCTCCCAGCGGTAGCTGGCATAGCCCTTGTTGTCGACCGAGATGAGCGTGTTGTGATCGGTGAGCGAGGTGCCGTGCGTGGCGAACCAGGTGATCGCGCCGACATCCTTACCGCCCTGCTTCAGTCGCAGCACGGTGACGGCCGGATCGATGGCATCCGGAAATTCGGCCTTGTCATCGGCCGGATTGAGATCGAAAGCCACCCGCGAGCGATTGGCGCTGGCATCGTGCAGCTCACCGTGCCCGATCATGATGGTGCCGGGAGCAAGGCGCTCGTGCGCGTTCACGATGGCGGCGACGATACCGTTCACCTCGGCGTCATAGGAGTTCTGCTGGAACCCCTGCGCGGCAAGGGAATACGCGTACTCGCGGGCGGTGCCGCCGCAGGAATTGTGATTATGCGTGGCATTGAGGTTCACATTGCGCTCGGTGTACAGATCACCGAATCGCTTGGCCAGCTCCACCATCACGGCCAGGTGCACCGACTGGAACAGACAGGCGTTATCGGTGTTCACGAACGCCACCCGATCACCGGTCACCTGATCGACGATGATGTACGCGCGCGCCCAGCAGCGCATGAGCAGACCGGTGGTGACCTGATCCAGTTCGGAGTAGCCCATCATGCCCTGGCCCGCGGGCGCACCGGTCATATCGGCCATACCGCAACCGACGAGATAGTCCGCGCCGCCGCCCGGTTCGGCCGCGGCCGAACCCGCGCCGAGGAAGCCGGTCGCGCCCAGCGCGGCGGCGGAAGCGGCCGCGCCTGCCAGCGCGGATCGCCGGGACACTCTCATCGAATACTCCTTACGTATGTCGGTCACGGACCGGTCCACTGACTCGCGTACGCGCGCAGCGCGATCTTGGCCTGGCGCAGCAGATCCGGATCGCCGTCCGGATCGGAACGGAAGGCTTCCTGCATCACCGCATCTCCCATCAGGTGTGCGGTGCGGCAGGCGGTATCCAGATCGGCGGTGTCCGCGGCGACGCCCTGCGCGATCATGATCTCGCGGAGCGTAACCGCCATTCGGCGTTTATGCTCGCGGTCCGCCGCGCGCGCCGCCTCGGTGAGATGCCGGCCGAACCAGAGCGCGCGGAATCCGGGCTCACTGCGATACAGGTGTGCGAAGGCATCGATCAGCACATCGGTGGGGTCCGGCAAAGGTGCGGCGCGGGCGAGTTCCAGCAGTGCGGCCATGCGGGATTCGATCATGGCGAGATAGGACCCGGCGAGCGCCTCGATAATGGCGTCGCGATCGGGGAGGTACTGGTAGAGCGAACCGACCGAAATGCGCGCCTCGGCCGCCACTCTGATCATGGTCAGCGATTCGACGCCTTCGGTCCCCAGTAGTCGATCCGAGACCTCGAGCACCCGGGCCAGGCGTTGCCGACTGCGCGCCTGGCGCGGCACGCGGCGCAGCAGGGCGTCCGGCAGCTCCAGTGAGGCGGACATTTCGGCTCCGAGTTAATGTGAATCGAATTCAGGTTTGGGTAGGGTAGCCGCCATGAGCAGTCCCGCGCCAGCCGAAAGCGCCCGTGTCGCAGCCGCTTCCCGGCGCTTGGCCGAGGAGGGGCTGCTGATCGGCACCGCCGGAAATGTGAGTATGCGCCATGGCGATCTGGTGTCGGTCACCCCCACCGGTGCGGTGCTCGGTGAGATCGACGCGGCCGATATCACCGTGGTCGATCTGGACGGCGGAATCGTGGCGGGAAAATACGCGCCGACCTCGGAACTCGGTCTGCACCTTGATATCTACCGCGCCTATCCGGCACGCGCGATCGTGCATACGCACGCGCCGAAATCGACGGCCGTCGGCTGCGTGCTCGATGAGCTGCCGGTGCTGCACTATCAGCAGCTGGTGCTCGGCGGCGCGACACCGGTCGTGCCCTTCCATCCCTTCGGGACCCCGGAACTCGCGACCGCGGTGCGGGAAGCCTTGCGGGGCAAGCAGTGCGCGCTGCTGGCCAACCACGGCGCAATTGCGCTCGGCGCGGATCTCGATCAGGCCGTCGAGTACGCGCTGCTACTGGAGTGGGCGTGCGCGCTCTACCTCGATGCCCGGACCATCGGGACGCCGCGCCCGCTGACGGCCGAACAGCAGGCCGCCGTCATCGAAGTCGCCTGGCGCACCGGATACGGCACCCGCAAACCGCTCGACGGCCGGCTCGATAGGGATAACGGATGAAGGTCATCACACTGGGCGCGCATGTGCTGGACATTCTGGTCCGACCGGTCGATGCGATTCCGGAAGGTCAGCAGACCGCGCTGGTACAGGACATTCGCATCACCGCCGCGGGCACGGCCGCCGGAACCGCGCTGACCCTGGCCAAGCTCGACGCGCAGGTCCGCACCGCCGGGGCCGTCGGCACCGATTCGACCGGGGATTTCCTTGTCTCCCTGCTGAATACGGCGGGAATCGACACCTCGCTCATCGTCCGCAAGTCGGAGCAGCCCACCTCGGCCTCGGTACTGCCCATTCGCCCCAATGGCGAACGCCCGAGCCTGCACCTGCTCGGCGCGAATCCCTTCTACACCCTCGACGATATCGACTGGGATGCGTTGGCGGCCACCGACTTCCTGCACCTGGGCGGTCCCGAACTGCTCGGTGCACCCAACGCGGCGCGAATCCTGCGGCACGCCAAGAACAATGGCGTCACCACCTCCGCCGATCTCATCGCCCCCGGAGCACTGGGCAGCCTCGACGCCATCGCCACCGCGCTCCCCCACATCGACTATTTCCTGCCCAATGACGAACAGGCGCTCGGCTTCACCGGCGCGACAACCCTTTCCGCCGCCTGCGAGATCCTGCACGAGGCGGGGGCGCGCACTTTGGCGATCACCCGAGGCGCGGCCGGAGCCCTGCTCTCCACCCCCGAGGGCACGCATACCATCCCGGCCTTCGCCGTGGACGTGGTCGACACCACCGGCTGCGGCGACGCCTTCTCGGCGGGCTTTCTGCGCGGGCTGGCCCTGGGCCGCGAGCCCGCCGCCGCGGCGATCCTCGGCAACGCGGTCGCGGCGCTGGTCGCGCAGGGGCTGGGCAGCGATCACGGCGAATTCACACTGGCAACCGCAGACGCTTTCGCCGCGCAAACCCCGACCGTCACAACCCGATAGCCGGACCGGAATCCATTTCGGCCTGTCCCTGTTCCGCACGTGTGGATCCCGGCCAAAGCATGCCGGGATGACGAGGGCTGGTGCACGGGGAAGGCGGGGTCGCGCGGTTCGGACATGACTAATAGGCTGGCGCGGTGATTTCCGGGCGGACAGTGGTCGACGGGCGCTTCGAATTGCTCGAACCGCTCGGCAGTGGCGGTATGGGGACGGTGTGGCGGGCCTATGACCTGGCGCTGCATCGGGAGGTGGCGCTCAAGGAGGTGCGGGCGGCCGATCCGGACAAGGCCAGTTCGCCGGGGGTGCAGCGGGAGCGGGTGCTGCGCGAGGCGCGGGCGCTGGCGCGGATCGGGCATCCGAATGTGGTTGCCATCCACCATATTGTCGATACGCCCGGTGAAGAGCATCCGTGGATCGTCATGGAACTCGTGCGCGGGCGCAGCCTGGCCGATCAACTCGATCTGGGTCCGATGCCGCCGGATCGGGCCGCGCAGATCGGGCGCGGAATTCTCGCGGCGCTGCGGGCCGCGCACGCCGTCGGGGTGCTGCATCGCGATATCAAGCCCGCGAATGTGCTCATGCGCGAAGACGGTTCGCCGGTGCTCACCGATTTCGGCATCGCCGCGATCAACGGGCTGGAGGGGCTGACCTCCACCGGCAGCGTGGTCGGATCACTGGATTACGTGGCACCGGAACGGCTGGGCGGGCAGGAGGGGCATCCGGCCTCGGACCTGTGGTCGCTCGGGCTATTGCTATACGTCTGCGTCGAGGGCTATCACCCGATGCGCCGGGAGACCTCGGTCGCCACCCTGGCGGCGGTCATGCGCGGTGAGGTCCCGCCGCCGCGCCGCGCGGGCGCGCTCACCCCCACGCTCCAGGCGGTGCTGGTACCGCAGCCCGATCAGCGCCCCACCTCCGAACAGGTGGATTGGCTGCTGTCCCAGGCGATTACGGCTCCGAACACACCGATGCCGATGCCGATGCCCGGGCCGCATCAGATGTCCGCACCGCGGCAACTATCCGTGCCGCACCATATGCCAGGGGTGTCGAGCCCGCATCACCCGCTGGCCACGTCCTCCGGCCAGACCACCTATTCGGGACCGGTACAGCCGCTGGCGTACGGCGGACATCCGAGTCAACCGAGCCAGCCGGGATACTCGGCGACACCGGTCTACGCATTGCCCACCGCCTCCTCCCCCGGCATCGCGACCGAGACGGCACCGCGATCACAGCGGCACTGGATCATCGCCGGAGCCGCGGGCGCGGTAGTGGTCGCGCTCATTGTCGTTGCGGCCGTAGTACTTCGGCCCGGCGGATCGAGCAGTGACCCGAATCCGCAGGCGCTGCCGAGCGTGCCCGGCGGCACCAGCATCGTGCGCGGCACCAACGCGGTCCCGCCGATCACGCAGACCAAGGCCAGCACCGGCACCGTCGATCTATTGACCCCGATCGCGGTGCGGCAGGCCATCGCCTCCCTCGAACAGGCAACGGGCGGACAGCTTTTCACCGAGACAACCATCTACCCGGAGTTCATCAACACCGGGGCTCCGGTCAAGGATCGGCCGACCGTCTACGACGAGTACACCTATCGCAATGGCGCGACCACCAGATCAGGTCCGGGCGGTCAGCTCTCCGGTCATCCGACCGTGGCGCTGGGCGGTATCAACTGGGATATTCTCCCGGCGCTGCTGAGCACCGCCCAGGACAAGCTCGCCGTCCCGAACCCCGAGAACCACTACATCATCATTGATCCGGCCTGGACGTTCAACGACAACAAGCCGACCCTGCTGGTGTACTACTCGGACGAGTACAACGGCGGCGGCTATGTCGCGGCCAATGTCGACGGCACCATCGTGAGCGTCTACAACAGCAAGTAACGCACGTCGCGGTTACGGCATCACCCCGCGCGGCACCACGCGGATGAACGTGATCGAACTGTCCGGCGCGACAGCGGATTCGGGATCCTGGCAGCCGACGGTGACCTCGTCACCGGCCGGCGCGGAGAAGGTCTGCTGTGTCACCCAGGAGGTTTCGCGCACCTGCTCGCGATACACGCCGTCGGGCCTGCGCAGTTCGAGCGCGGTCCCATTGCGATCGGTGGCGGTGCAGCGCAGCGCGGTCGCGGTGGCGGGATTCCAGCTCTCCGGGACCTTGATATCCATGACCGCGTCGGCGGGGATGAGCACCTTGCCGGTCTGACCGATCAGCACGCGGACCCCACCGCCACGTTCGGCGTCATCGTCGGCGAGCGGATCGGCCGTGGGGGTGCCGGTGACAGCGGCGGTGGTCGTGGTCGATCCGCTCGCCTCGGTCTTGCCGGAATCGCTGCTCGAACAGCCTGCGACGGCGGCGGTGGCGATCAGCAGGGGCACTGCGGTCCAGACAAGCTTCATGGTCGTCATCCTCTCGTTCGCGGGTCCCCGACAGTTTAATGTAACCGAAAGTATCAGTTAGCTAAACAATTGCCAGTGACCTGCACCATAACGTAGGGACTACCGCAGCAAGTTGACAATCTGCCGGTACGCGGTGCGAGTCGGCGGAGCGAGCTTCGACCAGCTCACCGCACCACCGGTAGCCAGATGCGCGTCGTACGGGATCTCGGTGACCGCTCGGACGTACTTTCCGAGGTACTGCCGAATATGTTTGGCATAACCGGGACCATCGGTCGGATTCTGTCGCGTCACCACGATGACCGCCTCGGCCAGGTGATATTCGCTGTAATTGTCATCCAGCCAGATCAGCGCCGGGCGCAACCGGTTCACCGCGTCCGAACGCGCGGCCAGGGTGATCACCAGCGCGATGCGCGAATCCGCGAGCAGCGGCGCGACCATGCGATTGGTCACCGGCGACCCGCCGTCGTACACGGGCAGACAACCCGCATCACACAGGCTCCGATGCACCGAGGCATAGCTCTCCCGGCGGGGCAGCGCTTCGGGACCGCGCGGCAGAATGCCGACGCTGGAGGTGTTCTCACCGCAGCTGTCCAGTACCGCCGAGGCCAGCCCGCGATGGCTCATATTCAGCCAGGACTGCACCGTGCCCGCGGCATCGATTGCGTCGCAACCCCTTCGGGCCAGATCGCCGCCGGTGGCGGTGGCGTCCACCACGATCGGCGAATGCTCGCGATAGTTATAGGAGGCGGCGGTGGCCACCCCGAGCGCGGTGGTGGTGGTCCCCGCGCCGCCGGAACTGCCCAGCACCAGTACGGGCGGCAGATCGGCCCAGAGCAGGAACCCATTGGAGCTGCGCAGGCGCACCACATCGGTGGGGGCGCCGGGCGGGGCCGGGCGCAGCAGTACGGACAGATCGGTGGGGGTGTTGGAGAGCGCGGCGGGGTGATCGGGAAAGCTCAGGGACACTCGAGATTCCTTTGTTCGAGCGGCATCTGTTCGAGCGGTATCGATGAAGTTCTTCGGTTACTGCGCGCATACCCCCTTGCCGCTGCCCAAAAGAGTTGCAGAACAACTCCTTTCAGAGTGGAACGATAGTACATCGATCGAGGTGCCGGGACGATTCGGGGAGGATCTCCGCACCGGCAACCACGCGGCGCGAGCACCGCCGGTAGCAGACCACTCCGGCCGTTATATGCGGGCTACTGTCGCGCAAAAAGGCTGTGGGAGAACGCGGAAAACCCGCGCCGTGTCGAATGACATGGCGTTGTTCATGCTTTCGTGGGGTGTATTGCGGAATACCTTCGAATTAAGTTGTAACCCATTGGATTCGAACTGGACAACCGTATCCTTGTCGCGGGGACGGCTACGGAAGGAACACACCATGTCGCTGATACCCGGCGCCAGTGCCATCGGGCGCGGATTCAACATCCTCGGCACATACAGCACCCGATCGCTGATGCCGCAGCAAATCGTCAATCTCGGCCCCGATGCACGGAACTGGGAATATTTGCCGAGTGGCATCACCTATCAGGTACCGGAGAACGCCACTCCGATCGAGTACACCAATACGATGGGTTCGTCCTACGTATACAACACGGTCTCGCAGTTCCAGTCGCACTTCTCGCAGAAGGCCGAAGTCCAAGCATCGTACGGCGCGTTCAGCGCACAGTTCAATGCCGCGTACAGTAAGACCGTAAATACCGACCAGTCATACTATTACGGCATTTACGAGGCCGACTTCACCGCCTGGGAACTCAATCTCAACCATACGTCGAGTCAATGGTTGAGTGCCGACTTCCGCGATGATCCCGACATCAAGAACCTGCCGAGCACCTTCAACTCCGCCAATCAAGAACAATTCTTCGCCGTATTCCGCAAGTGGGGAACCCATTTCGTGGGACAGGTGGTGGTCGGCGGCAGCCTGGACTACTACGAAGCCGTGCAGACCATGTACACCTCCAACCAGTCGCAGGTCAGCGCCAATATCGAGCTCGAGTACAAGGCCGTGTTCACCTCCAGCAAGGCCGAATCCCATACGCAGTGGGAAGAACTCACCAAGACCTGGTCGGACAGCCGGCTGGTCACGGTGAACGCGACCGGCGGCGACGCCTCCGCGCTCAACGCACTCACACCCGGCTATGGCGATTCCAAGGTGGGAGTGTTCGACGCGTGGTCCGCGGCGCTGATGAAGAACCCGTCGGTCATCGATTTCAATCTGCGCCCGCTGAACATGCTGTTCTCCGGCAATCAGGCGACCGCGGTGGCCCAGGCGCTGGAGGCCTATACCAATGGCGCGATTCTGACCTATGCCGCAACCGATTACACCCCGCATCGCGCACCCGGCGGCGGCAATGTCAGCACCAGCTGGGGCATCATCACCAATGGCCGGGTCGCGACTCCGGTACCGGAAGTCGATCCGCCGGCCCCGACGGTCATTGCTCCCGGCGAGGTGGCGCCGGTCGGCGGTTATCAACTGGCACTATATGACTCGACAACCTTCGAACCGCTCATGGTGCATCTGTATTACCAGACGTACCAGCCCAATTCACTCACTCCGGATCCGGCCATCTACAAGGCCATGATGAAGGATCTGAATGGGGTGAAGAGCACCGGCTACATCGCCGCGGTGACCGGCTTCGGCATCGATCTGCTGAACTATCCCTCGCAGGATTTCCAGCATTGGCTCTTGAGCATCGGCGCGACCATGCAGGGGTGGAAGAAATTCGTCGGCTATCCGGATAAGGGCGGCTCGGCCTGCTACACGGTGGTCGGCAGGCAGGGATCGGCACCCGGTTTGGCACTGGAAATCCTCCAGGCCGTCTACTCACCCAACACCTGGTTGGCAGAGCCGTACTACTTCAATATGAATGCCTCGGTCGTCGGCCTGACCTATGCGCGCTCGGCGACCGCCGCAACCAAGAACCACGCGATCGGTTCGGTGGCGAAGTCACTCGAGCCCGAACAGCCCCATAAGCCACAGCAGCCCACAAAGCCGCACAAGCCGGAGGATCACGGTTCGCATCACCACAAGTAGGTAAACGGCGCACCAATTCTCGATGCCCTCCCGCACACGAATGCGGGAGGGCATCGATCACG
The DNA here is from genome assembly GCF_040680615.1 of Nocardia sp. NPDC052001. Classification (NCBI taxonomy): domain Bacteria; kingdom Bacillati; phylum Actinomycetota; class Actinomycetes; order Mycobacteriales; family Nocardiaceae; genus Nocardia; species Nocardia sp. NPDC052001. The sequence goes on from NZ_JBFAXC010000002.1 coordinate 1,322,886, forward strand.
CCTCAGAGAATGGCGATCGGCGCGACCGGAGCGCCGGTGCCGCCGACGAACGGCTCCGGTGTGGCCGAGAGCAGGAATTCATAGCGCTGCTCCTCGGCGCAGACCCGGGACAGCTCCTCCAGATTCCAGTTCTGGCCCTGCAGCATGCCCATCTCCACCAGATGCAGCGCGTGCACCGGCAGCCATAGATTCTCGATCTCGGGCGGGAAGATCTCGAAGGTCAGCGTGTCATTGGCCACGGCCGCGACATCGCGGGCATGAAACCATTCCGGGCAGCGCACCGACAGGCCCGGTGACGGAACGCCGTAACCGTGCCGGTCACCGGCCAGAAAGAGCCGGATCTGACCGGTGCGCACCAGCACCAGATCACCCGCGCGCACCCGCACCCGGCCATATTCCTCGGCCAGTTCCAGATCCTCGGGGGTGACCGCGTGGTCCGCGGGCAGGCGTTCCACGCCCAGCGCCGCGGCCACATCCAGCAGCACACCGCGCGAGACGATATGGCGCACCTTGTCTATGGCGCTGTACGTCGCGCCGCCGTGCGCGGTGATGCTGTCGGCGGGGCGGTTGTTGTAGATGCGCCCGTTGTATGACACGTGCGGTAAAGCGTCCCAATGGGTCCCGGCCTGCAATGCCATAGTGACCACGTCATCGCTGGTGGCAACGGTGTCGGGACCGAACATCTCCCAGTTGATCGCGATCATGCTGTGCAGCGGGTTGACTCGGCCCCGGATCATGCCGGTCTGAATGCCCTGCTGGCTCAGCGGTACCGCCAGGGCGACGCGCCGCCCGCTGCGTACCGTGGCCGCGGCGGCGCGCACCACATTGTCGGTGATGAGGTTGAGCGTGCCGATCTGATCGTCGGAACCCCAACGGCCCCAATTGTTCACGCGTTTGGCGAGGGCGAGGAATTCGGGTGGGAAAGCCATACCGGGGTAACTTACCGACCGTACTCCGGCGATCCGCACACACCAGACAATCCACCCGCCTAGTACCGTGGACCATTGGTCACCGTGGAGTTCGCCCGCTGGTAACCCTCGTGTGAAACAACAGACGCACAAGCGCTGGACAGTTCTATGAGAGGTGGGCACGACGCCATGCAGCAGTCCCCGGTCGATACGGCGATGGGCGCCAGCCCGTTGCTGCGGGCCACATTGGCGCCACCTGTGCGGACGCTGGTCGAGTTGCTGGCCGCCACCGCGGCCGAGTTCCCCGAGGCCGCCGCCATCGACGACGGCGAGGCGATTCTCAGCTATTCGGAGTTGCTGACCGAGATCGATCGCGAGGTCGGCCGTCTGGCCGCGGCGGGTGTGCGCGCCGGGGACCGCGTGGGCGTGCGCATGCCGTCCGGCACCCGGGCGCTCTACATCACCATTCTCGCGGTGCTGCACGCCGGTGCGGCATATGTCCCGGTGGACGCCGACGATCCGGACGAACGCGCGCGACTGGTCTTCGGCGAGGCGAAGGTGAGCGCCATCGTCACCGGCGACGGTATCGAAAGCACCGGCGCGACAACGGAATCGGCGGAAGGATCGGCGACGCCGGGGTCGACCGCGCATCCCACCCCGGACGATGACGCCTGGATCATCTTCACCTCCGGTTCGACCGGAACCCCCAAAGGCGTTGCGGTGACCCATCGCAACGCCGCCGCCTTCGTCGACGCCGAGGCCCGGCTGTTCCTGCAGGGCGAACCCATCGCCCCGGGTGATCGGGTGCTGGCCGGGCTCTCGGTCGCCTTCGACGCCTCCTGCGAGGAGATGTGGCTGGCGTGGCGGCACGGGGCCTGCCTGGTACCCGCACCGCGCGCGCTGGTGCGGACCGGAGCGGATCTGGGTCCGTGGCTGGTGCGCCGGGAGATCAGCATCGTCTCCACCGTGCCGACGCTGGCCGCCACCTGGCCCGCCGAGGCGCTGGATTCGGTGCGCCTGCTCATCTTCGGCGGTGAGGCGGTGCCGCCGGAATTGGCCGAGCGGCTCGCGGGCACGACCGATCGTGAGGTGTGGAACACCTACGGCCCCACCGAGGCGACCGTGGTGGCGTGCGCGGCCCTGCTGAACGGCGACTGGCCGGTGCGTATCGGCCTGCCGCTGGACGGCTGGGATCTGACCGTCATCGACGCCGCCGGAAATCCGGTGGCCGAGGGCGAATCCGGCGAGCTGGTCATCGGCGGCGTCGGCCTGGCCCGCTATCTGGACCCGGCCAAGGATGCGGAGAAGTACGCGCCGCTGGAGTCCGTCGGCTGGGAACGCGCCTATCGCAGTGGCGATCTGGTGCGCAATGACAGTGCCGGACTGGTGTTCCTGGGTCGCGCCGACGATCAGATCAAACTCGGCGGGCGGCGCATCGAACTCGGTGAGATCGATAACGCGCTCCAGCATCTGCCCGGTGTGACCGGCGGTGCGGCCGCGATTCGAACCACCAAGGCGGGCAATAAGATTCTGGTCGGATATCTGACCGGACCTGGTGCGGACTACGACGTCAAGGCCGCCCGCGCCATTCTCGCCGAACAGCTGCCCGCGCCACTGGTGCCCCGGCTCGCGGTGGTGACGGATATGCCCACCCGCACTTCGGGCAAGGTCGATCGCGATGCCCTGCCCTGGCCGCTGCCCAAGGTGACCGAGGTCGATCCGGGACTCACCCCGACCGAACAATGGGTTGCGGGACTGTGGGATTCGATCCTCGGCGCGGAGGTCACCGATCCCAATGCCGACTTCTTCGATCTCGGCGGAGGTTCGCTCGCGGCCGCACAGCTGGTGACCGGACTGCGCGAACGGCATCCGCAGATCACCGTCGCCGATCTCTACGATCAGCCCCGGCTCGGCGCGCTGGCCGCGATGCTGGACGCCCGGGCTCCGGTCGCGGCGGTGCGGGACCGGGTGGTCGCACCGGTGCCGCTGCCCGCGCAACTGTTCCAGGTGCTGGCCACCATCCCGCTCACCACACTGACCGGATTGCAGTGGCTGACCTGGCTGGCCATCGTCGGCAATATCGCGGCCTGGAACGGGTCGCTGCCGTGGCTGCCGCAGCTGTCGTGGTGGTGGGCGCTGATCGCCTTCCTGCTGTTCATCTCGCCGCCCGGCCGAATGGCACTGTGCGTGGCCGGTTCCCGGCTGCTGCTGAGCAATGTGCAGCCCGGTGACTATCCGCGCGGCGGACTCGTACATCTGCGGCTGTGGACGGCCGTGCGACTGTCCGAGGCCAGCGGTGCCGAGAATCTGTCCGGCGCACCGTGGATGGTGCCGTTCGCGCGCGCCCTGGGCTCGCGCATCGGCAAGGGCGTCGATCTGCACACCCTGCCGCCGGTGACCGGCATGCTCGAACTCGGTGACGGGTGCAGTGTGGAACCCGAGGTCGATCTGTCGGGCTACTGGATCGACGGCGATACGGTGCATATCGGCCCGATCACCATCGGGCCGGGCGCGGTGGTCGGCGCGCGCTCGATTCTGCTGCCCGGCACCAGGATCGGGCGCAATGCCGAGATCGCACCGGGTTCGGCGGTTTCCGGACGGGTCAAGGCCGAACAGGCGTGGGCCGGGTCACCGGCGGTGAAAGTCGGTAAGGCACAGCACGGCTGGCCCGATAACACGCCCGCGCGGGCCGCGCACTGGGTCGCCATATTCGGTATCACCTCGATGGCGCTGGCGGCGGTGCCGATCCTGGCGCTGGGCACCGGTGGCGCGTTCATCGCCTGGTGGATTCGCGATACCGCCACGCTCACAGCGGGACTCGGGCGCGCGTTCGCCATCCTGCCGGTCGCGGCGCTGCTGTGCCTGGGCGTGTACGCCGCGGTGACGATTGTCGCGGTGCGACTGTTCAGCATCGGCCTCACCGCCGGATATCACCCGGTGCGCAGCCGGGTGGGCTGGCAGGCGTGGTCCACCGAACGACTGCTGGATTCGGCGCGCACCTTCCTTTTCCCGCTCTACGCAAGCCTTTTGACCCCGGTGTGGCTGCGACTGCTCGGCGCGAAGGTCGGTAAGCACGTGGAAGCCTCGACGGTGCTGTTGCTGCCGAAGTTCACCACGGTCGCCGATGGCGCGTTCCTGGCCGATGACACCATGATCGCCAGCTACGAACTCGGCGGCGGCTGGCTGCATATCGGTGAGGCCAAGGTCGGCAAGCGCGCCTTCCTCGGCAATTCCGGAATGACCGCGCCGGGCCGCCGGGTGCCCAAGAACGGACTCGTCGCGGTGCTCTCGGCCGCGCCGTCCAAGGCCAAGGCCGGTTCCTCGTGGCTGGGCAGTCCGCCGGTACGCCTGCGCCGGACCGCCGGAACCTCCGATACCGCACGCACTTTCGATCCGTCCTGGCGACTGCGGGTGGCGCGCGGCATCGTCGAGACCTGCCGTCTGATTCCGGTGCTGGTGACCTTCGCCATCGGGCTGGGCGTGCTGTTCACCCTGGCCTGGCTCGCCCAGCAGATCGGGCATCTGGGCACCGCGCTGCTGAGCGGGCTGGTGCTGCTGGCCGCCGGTGCGGTCGCGGGTGTTGTCTCGGTCATCGCCAAATGGTTGCTGGTCGGGCGGATCGGCACCGAGGAGCATCCACTGTGGAGCTCGTTCGTATGGCGCAATGAAGTCGCGGACACATTCGTGGAACATGTTGCCGCACCGTGGTTCGCGCGCGCCGCAACGGGTACGCCGGTACTGAATCTGTGGCTGCGCGGACTCGGCGCGAAGATCGGGCGCGGGGTATGGTGCGAGTCCTATTGGCTTCCGGAGGCTGACCTGGTGACTCTAGGTGATGGTGCGACCGTCGAGCGCGGCTGTGTGGTGCAGACCCATCTGTTCCACGATCGAATCATGGCCATGGACACCGTAACCCTGGGCGCGGGAGCGACTTTGGGTCCGCACTGCGTGGCGCTGCCCGCGTCCGGGATCGGGGCGGGCGCGACCGTCGGCCCCGCATCGCTGGTGATGCGCGGTGACACCGTGCCGCCGTCCACGAGATGGTGGGGAAACCCCATCGCGCCGTGGCCGCACCCCGGAGCGGCCGAGTGATGCCCGGCAAGTTCGCCGATGAGCCCATCGATGATTACCTGCCGCAGAACGGTAATCGCGGTTACCGGGTGTCCAGGTATGAGCTGGAGCTGGTCTACAAGGTAGCCAGCAACCGGCTCAGCGGCCGCGCGGAGATCACCGCGGTCACCACCGAGGTGCGCGAGCGGTTCGCACTGGACCTGTCGCAGTCGCTGGCCGTGTCGAAGGTCTTCGTCAATGGCACCCGGGCCGCGAAATACGCGCACCAGCAAGGCAAATTGGTGATCACGCCCGCGCAGCGGATTCCCGCCGGGGGCGTGCTGGCGCTGGTGATCCAGTACACCGGCGTGCCCAAACCGGTGCGCGGGCCGTGGGGCGAGGTCGGCTGGGAGGAGCTCACCGAGGGCGCGCTGGTGGCCAGTCAGCCCAATGGCGCGGCGTCCTGGTACCCGTGTGACGATCATCCGAGTTCCAAAGCGTCCTACCGGATTTCGATCACCACCGACACCCCGTACTACGCGCTGGCCAATGGCACCCTGATGCGCAAGCAGACCAAGGCCAGCCAGACCACCTGGGTGTACGAGCAGACCGAGCCGATGGCCACCTATCTGGCCACCATTCAGATCGGGCCGTATCGCAAACATCGGCTGGAGGCCCCGCGCGGCGCGGTCCCCATGCAGGCGGTGCTGCCGGTCCGGCTGCGCGCCGCCTTCGATCATGATTTCGCGCGGCAGCCGCACATGATGGAGGTCTTCACCGAGCGGTTCGGCCCGTACCCGTTCGACGGGTACACCGTCGTCATCACCGATGACGAACTGGAGATCCCGATCGAGGCACAGGGCATCTCGATCTTCGGCGCGAACCACTGCGACGGCCACCGCGGCTCGGAACGCCTTGTCGCGCACGAACTCGCGCACCAGTGGTTCGGCAACAGCCTCACCCTGCGTCAATGGCGCGATATCTGGCTGCACGAGGGTTTCGCCTGTTACGCCGAGTGGATCTGGTCCGAGGCCTCGGGCGGGCAGAGCGCGGACCAGCTGGCCCGCTCGGCCCACCATACGCTCTCGCGGCATCCGCAGGACATCCTGATCGGCGATCCGGGCCCCACCCGCATGTTCGACGATCGGGTCTATAAGCGCGGGGCCCTCGCCCTGCACGCGCTGCGCCTGCATCTGGGCGATCCGAAGTTCTTCAACCTGCTGCGCGAGTGGACCACCCGCTATCGGCACTCATCGGTCACCACCGACGAATTCACCGATCTGGCAGGCCATTACAGCTCGACCCCGCTGCGACCGCTGTGGGACGGCTGGCTCTACAGCCTGCCGCTCCCCCATCTGCCGCCGCCCCGGGTCCTGAGCGCGTAACCCCGCGTCTACGCGCTCAGGGCCCTCCGGGCCGCGGAAAGCGCCGCCGCTCAGTCCTTTTCGGTGGGGTCGATGCGGCGGCGGGCGAGCTGGGTGATGCCGTTGTAGCCGTAGCTCTCGCCGTCGAGTTCGTAGAGGGCCACGTAGGCCGCGCCGGGCAGTGCGCCCAGGCGGGTGTTCAACGCGTCGTAGGCGTGGTCGATGAAGGCGGCCTTCTCCTGGGATGTATTGGTGCCCGCGGTGATACTGACCTCGAGGTGTGCGCCGGTGACTCCGGTGAGCCTGCTCGCGCCCACGAACCAGCGGTCGGCCGGGACCAGGTTCAGGTGCACGACGGTGACCTCGGGCTCCTTGAGGAGATCCTTCTCCAGCAGGGCGGTGATATCGGCGGCGAGCGCCGCCTGGGTGTCCGGTGCGAGCTCCGGATCGGCAATGGTGATGCGCACGAACGGCATTGGTACGACTCCTGCTCCAAGGGGTGGGCCTTCGAATCTAGAGCGATTCGAAAGCCGCCCCCAGGCGCAGAACACGCCACGATGCGGTCCCGGTGCGCCAACCGGCCGAATCGCTCAGCGGCGCTGATAGGCCAAACTCTGCGCGGCGACCAGATCGACCAGATCCTGCTGTGCGAGATTGGTATCGAGCAGATGGGTGCCCCAGGTCTGGTCCGGGACCGCGGGCAGCAGCCCCGCGCCCGGGCCTTCGACCAGCAGGACGTGCGGTCCGTCGCCGGTGGTGCACCGCGCGTGCAGGGTATCGAATTCACGGCCCGCGACCACCGCGTGTATCGGGGCATCGGCGTTGTCCCGCAGGGACGCCGGGTTCGTGCAGAGCACCTCGTAACCGGGGCCGTAGGGCAGGGTGCCGCGCACATCGGAGACGTCCGGGGTCGCGGGTGAGCGGCCGAAGCGAGTATTCGCCGGGGGCGTGCGCGTGAAGGACGAGTAGGCGATGACGCAGCCGGTTTGCGCCACCTCGGTGCACGCCGGAACGGTCGGGAAGTCTCCGCCCGTCGTCGAGCCCTTGGCGACCAGGACGTCACCACCGATCAGCAGGGCCGAAACCAATTGCGCCCGCACCGGTTTCCCGTCGATCTCATTGCGGATCAGGGAGCGCAGCATGCGAGTGCCCTGCGAATGGCCGATGAGTACGACACCGCGACCCCCATTGTGGTTGGCCAGGTAGTCGTTCCACGCGTTCACCACGTCCTGATACGCGAGATCCCGTGCGGCGGCGACGCCTTCGGCGGGCGGATTGAACAGCGCTTTGAGCGTCACCTGGCGGTACACCGGAGCCCACACATCACAGTCGGCGTCGAAGGATCCGGCCTGCGTGCCCGCGACCGTTCGCAACTCCGCCGAGGTGGCGAAGTCCGCGTTCGTCGACTGTTCGAGCGAGGCGGTCGGATAGACGTAGAAACAGTCGATCGGCGCGCCCGAGCGGCCGCCGCACGGATCGCCCGCCTGCCCGGGACGGCACAGCCAGGTGGTGCCGGAGTCGGCCGAGGCGGGCGGGGCGGCGACCAGGAAGGCCGAGACGAGGGTCAGGATCGCACCGCTCAGGACGGACGCTACGGCGGGGATGCGCATTTCAACACCAAACCCCTTGTCGCCCTTGTTGGCAAGTACCGCCGATTGATACATAATCACCGTTATGCCAAAACAGGTCGATGTGGTGGAACAGCGCCGGACCATCGCCGCCGCGGCGGTCGCGGTGATCGGCACCGCCGGGATCGACGGGACGCGATTACGCGATGTGGCCGCCGCCGCGAATGTCACCACGGGCGCGGTCACGCACTATTTCGACGGTAAGGACGCGGTGCTGGAGGCCGCCCTCGAAGAGGTCGTGCGGCGGGTGCTCGAACGACCCGAGACCGACTCCCCCGCCGATGTCCGGGCCTGTATCGACATCTCCGCGAGCTATCTGCCCCTGACCGCCGAGAGCCTCGGCGAATGGCGGGTGTGGCTGGCCTTCTGGGCGCGGGCCATGACCGATGACCGATTGCGCGCGGTGCATCGGCGGTACTACACCGCGATCGTCGAGCGCATCGCCGACCGGGTCTCGACACTGCGGACGACGCCGCCGACTCGCGCGGAGGCGATCGCCTGTGCGGACGCGGTGCTCGCGGCCGTCGACGGCGTCGGCTGCCGGGCCGTGCTGGAGCCCGAGACCTGGCCCGCCGACCGTCAGCGACAAGCGCTTTCGGCGCTACTTCTACCCATGCTCACCGCGTTCGCGGCAGGAAATCAGGAGTTCTGAGATGGCCCAGCAGGATATGTCCGCCGATGATGCGCTGGCGGACTTCACCATTCGTGAGATCACCCTCGAAAACGTCAGCAAGCGGGTCTATCTCGCGGGAACCGGCCCGGCGGTAATCGTGATGACCGAGATGCCGGGCATCAGCCCGCATGTCGCGCGCTTCGCGCGCTGGGTGCGCGATGCCGGATTCACGGTGTACATGCCATCGCTGTTCGGCCGGGACGGTGCTGTCGCGAGCGCGGACGAGGGCATCCGGGTCTTCCGCAAGGCCTGTGTCAGTGCGGAATTCCGCGCTTTCGCCGCCGGCGAATCCAGTCCGGTCACCGTCTGGTTGCGCGCGCTGGCGCGGTTGGCGCATGCGGAGTCCGGCGGTCCGGGCGTCGGCGCGATCGGTATGTGCTTCACCGGGAACTTCGCGCTCACCATGATGTTGGAGCCGTCCGTGCTGGCGCCGGTACTGTCCCAGCCCACGCTGCCGCTGAACGATCCGGCCGGATTGGAGATCGCGCCCGATGAGCTCGTGGCGGTGCGGGATCGGCTCGAGCGCGATGACCTCACTGTGCTGGCGTATCGCTTCGCGGGCGATAAGTTCTGTCGCGCACAGCGTTTCGCGGCATATCAGGACGCGCTGGGCGATCGGTTCGTCGGCCGGGTGCTACCCGACGAAGCCGCGAATACCGATACGGCCCCGTTCTTTTCGGTACACGTCGACAGTCCGCACAGCGTTGTCACCGCCCACCTGATCGATGAGGCCGGACAGCCCACCATCGCCGCCCGCGATGAGATTCTCACCTTCTTCAGGCAGCGACTCACCGTGGGCGCGGCGATGCGGCCCGGACGGGCCTAGTTGGCGACCGGTTCGCGAGCGGCCATGGTCCGCCCGGTGAGCTCCACCGAGTGGACGCGGTCTTCGATCTTCGTGGCGTGGTGGGCGAGGATGAGTTCGTCCGCGCCGATTCCGGCGGCGAAATCCTCCAGTCCGGCAACGACTTCGACGGGCGTGCCCGCGAACGTGTAGGTGGTCATCTTGGCCAGGTGCGAACCATTGGGCGTGCTCAGGAACAGATCGATCTCCTCATCGGAGAACTCCTGTGCGGCCGCGCCGCGCTGGAGCATGCCGCGCGCACGCGCGCGGTAGGCGATCTGCTTCTGCTCCTGGGCCTGCTCGTGATCGTCGGCGGCGAAGACGTTCGCCGCCGCCATCACATACGGTTCGGCGAGCTGCTCGGACGGCTTGAAACCCTCCCGATACGCCTCGACGGCCTGGTACAGCGCGTCCGGCGCGAAATGCGAGGCGAAGGCGTAGGGCAGGCCCAGATGCGCGGCCAATTGCGCACCGAACAGCGAGGAACCCAGAATGTACAGCGGCACAATGCCTTCCGCGCGCGGTACGGCATTGATGCCCGGAATGCGCGAATTGCCGGAGAGATACCCCTGCAACTCCAGCACATCCTGCGGGAAGGTATCGGCGGAGGACGGATTGCGGCGCAACGCCCGCATGGTGGCCTGATCACTGCCGGGCGCGCGGCCCAAACCGAGGTCGATGCGCCCCGGGAACAGCGATTCCAGGGTTCCGAACTGCTCGGCGATCACCAGCGGCGAATGATTCGGCAGCATGATCCCGCCCGCACCGAGCCGAATGCTCTCGGTCTGGGTGGCCACATGCCCGATCAGCACGCTGGTCGCGCTCGACGCGATGGACTTCATATTGTGATGCTCGGCGTACCAGACCCGGCGATGTCCACTGCGCTCCGCGGCCTGGGCCAGCTGCACGCTGTTGCCGAAACTGTCACGCGCGGTCTGACCGGGCGCGATAACCGCCAGGTCGAGGAGGGACAGTGCGACGGGCATCGGGGCCGCCTTTCTGATTCGGAAATATCGGCAGCGCGACGCGAAGTCCGCGCGCATACCTTTCCTTCAATTCATCTCTACCCGAAGTTATGCCCACCGGCGGGTGCCGGTCCGCTCACACCCGTTCGCACCGATGCCCGACACGCGCATTCCCGCCGGTTCCGGCCCACCGGTTCGCCCAGGTGAGACCCTTGCCGCTGTGACCGACTCGCTGATGATGGCCGCGATAGAGAGCTTCTCCCAGACGGTGAATTCGCACGCCGCCGAAGCCGCCGGGCGACCCCTGCCCCGGGTGCGGTGGATGTGGGATTGCTGCGCGCACTTCACCGACACCGATCCGGAATTCTGCGGCACCATCGACCCCGATATCCCCGCCATCGAGGCCAGCGCCCAACTGCAGCAGTGGGCCATCGCGTTGAATATGGTCGAGTCGACCACCGACCGGGAAGCCGCCGAAGGCCGCCGCTCGTTCTCCGGCCACCTCGCCAATGTCCGCCTGCGTCTCACCGCCGCCGTCGAATCCCTCACCCCCACAACCGAAACCCAGCCGCTGCTGATCATGTCCTGATCAGGGAGGAGCTATGCGAGAATGGCGAGGGTCAGCGCCGCGAGCAGCGAGAGGCCGAACGCGGCCGCGACGGCACACGCCAGGGAGAAGATCAGGCGGGGGCGCAGTGCCTGGGCGATGAAGTAGCCCGCGAGGCCGCCGAGCGCGGCCAGCACGAACCCCTCGCCCATCACCAGGTAGTAGACCGAGGCCGCGGCCGCGTTCAGCGCGTCGGCGAGTCCGGTGGCCTTGTCGCCGAACGGAATCGGGAAGCGGTAGGCGATGCCGATGATGGCCGCCGAGAGCGGGGCCGTGAGGATCGCGGCGATCAGCCCCCAGGCGGCGACGGTCCAGGGCACCAGTCCGCTGGTCCCGTCCGTTTCGATGCGCATATGTCCGCCTCCCGATTCCTCGTAGCTGAATCGTAGAGTCACCGCGATCGATGTTCGCCCAGGACCGCCGCCGCGAGCACCGCCGGGCGGGTCGTGCGCGACGATCCGCCCCGCTCAGCGCCAATGCGCTCGAATCAGGGCGCGGGCCAGTCGTTCTCGGTCTCCGCGACCTTGTTGACGTAGTTGGTCAGGGTTTGCAGCGCCACCAGGGCGATGATTTCCAGGATCTGTTCCTCGGTCCAGCCCGCCGCCAGCGCGGCGCTCGGATCCGCCTTACCCCGGCTCTCGGTGAGCTCGCGGGCGAAGGCCACCGCGGCGGCCTCCTTGGCGTCGGCGGAGGTGCCCGCCTTCGCGGCCTCGATTTCCGCGGCGCTGAGCTTGGCGACGCGGGTGCCCGTGAAGGTGTGCGCGGCAACGCAATACCCGCAGTCATTGGCCGCGCCGACCGCGAGGGCGATGCGTTCGGAGGTCGGGGCGGGAAGCACGCCGCGCTTCAGCGCCCCGGCCAGACCCAGGTAGCCCTCCAGCACGGCGGGCGAATTGGCCATCACCTTGGTCATATTGGGCACCCGGCCCATGCGCTTGCGCACTTCATCCAGTAGCGGGGCTGTTTCGACGGGCTTGATCATGACGGGCCTTTCCGGTGGAACCGATATGCGCGTCACCGAATCTAGGAGCGATGCGCGCGGTCACCGGGGTACCGGAGACGCCACGGTGCGGACAGTCGACGCCAGCGCGTCCACGCGGAAGTAATGGATCGGCGGCCGCACCCGGGCCGGGCATGGCCGCCGCAATATCGGCTATTTCGATTGCTGGACAGTTACTATCGATCAAAACCGACCGTTCAACGGCACTGCCGAGCGGTCGTCCGGACTCGGATAGGAGAACATCCCATGCTCGGTCTCGGAATTCTAGGCTGGATCATTATCGGTGGTCTTGCCGGGTGGATTGCCAGTAAGTTGATGAAAACCGATGCTCAGCAGGGCATCATGCTCAATATTGTCGTCGGCGTTATCGGCGGTTTGCTGGGCGGATTCCTGCTGAAGTTGCTCGGGGTGGACGTGCACGGCGGTGGATTGTGGTTCAGCTTCTTCACCTGCCTGGGCGGCGCGGTTATTCTGCTATTCCTCGTGAGCCGTTTCGCGGGACGCTGATCGAATTGCCCACGCGCGCGCGGTGATGCTCGACGCGCACCACCGCCGCGCCCGTGGCCAGGCATAACGCGCTGGTGATCAGGCCGATCAGGGACCAGTTGTCGAAGCCGGAGTCGGTGGCGGCCAAGGTGGATCCCAGGCCGAGAATTCCGAAAAGCAGCAGGGCCAGGCCCGGACCGGTGACGGTATCGAGGATGGATTCTCCGGTGCGTGCCCCGGTGGTGTTCGAATAGCTCGCTTGGTGACTCATCGAGGGGTTCTCCTTCGGCTGGTCGATTCCCCAACCACTCGGGAGTGCCCGACCGCGCACGCGCCAAACGGAGTAATGTGCGCCGGTCAGCGCGTCGTCAGCGTGTCGGCGTCGTGTCGCCGCGCGACAGCCAGGCGAGAAGATCGGATTCGACTTCCTCGCGATTGATTTCATTCAGAATTTCATGCCGGGCGCCCGGATACACCCGATAGGTGAGATCGGTCAGACCCGCCGCGCGATACCGTTCGACGAGCAGATCGCTCAGCCGCAGACCGGCGTTGAGCGGATCGCGATCACCGACCATGACGTACACCGGCAGATCGGTCGGTACGGTCTTCGGCTCCGAAAGCCGTTGCGCCGCAACCTCGGCCAGCGCACCCATATTGGCCGGATCGATCTCGAACCCGCACCAGAGATGCGCGATATAGGCGTCGACCTGCGCCTCATCGCGACTGAGCCAATCCGCGGTGGTCCGCACGGGCTGGAACTCGGCGTTGAACAGCTCCAGCAGGTCACCGCCCGCCGCGGCGATGACCTCGAAGAGTCCGTCCACCGCTGTGCTGCCGCACAACACCACATCGTCGACCAGGGCGGAGTGGTCCAGAATGTACTGCTGCACGGCGAAGGAACCGAGACTGTGCCCGAATAGCACGAGCGGCACCCCGGGATGCCGTTCGCGCAGCAGTCCGGTGAGCGTGACCAGGTCGTTCACCAGCAGATTCCAGCCGTCCGCACCGAGTTCACCGGGTGCGCCCGCCATGCTGTGACCGTGCCCGCGATGATCATTGGCGTAGACCGCGTACCCGTGCTCGGTGAGCCGTTCGGCGAGGTGGCCGTAGCGCGCGGCGTACTCCCCCATACCGTGCGCGATCTGCACGATGCCGACCGGCGATCCGGTCGGCAACCATTCGCGCACATGGATTTTCACGCCGTCGCTGCTGGTGAAGGTGAACACGGTCGGCTCCTCGCAATCGTCAGGTCGCGGACGATCCTCGCAGTGCGGGGACGCCGAGCCCATGGGTGCGCCGACAACATCGCCGCCGACCTCTTGTTCCGGCGGACAATCGCACCGGCGGTACGCTGGGCGAATGCCCGGAGATGCCCCGCTCGAGATATTCCTGAAGGTGCCGCCCGCGGCGATTGTCGAGGTCGCCGACGCACTGCTGGAGCGCATCGATGATCTCGGGTTGGCGCTGGCCCACCGATTCCAGCTCGAGTTGGAGTCCTACCGCAATGCCGCGCAGGTGCCATTCGATTCCATCCGCATCTCCTGCACCCGCAATCTGACGCTGATGATCCGGCACTTCACCTCCACCATCCCGGTGGATCCGGAACCGCCGAAGGAGACCGGCCGCCTGCGGGCACAGCAGGGTGTACCACTGGCGGAAACCCTGCACGCCTTCCGCATCGGCTTCGAATTCCTCTGGTCCGAACTGGTTTCCGAGGCGCGCCGGCATCCGGGCGTCACCGATGCCATGCTGGTGGCCGTCGCCGCCGAGGTGTGGGCGCTGTCGGGTGAATACGCGGTAGCGGTGGCGACGGCCTATCGCGAAATGTCCTCCGAGCTACTGTTTCAGCGTGAGCATGAGCGCTCGGTGCTGGTCGAAGCCCTATTCACCGGGGTGATCGCGGATCCCGTCACACTCGGCGAGACGACCCGCATTCTCGGCCTCCCCGCCACCGGCCGATATCTGGTCGCGGCCGCCGACGTCCCCGCCACGGGCCGGGAAGCTTTGCCCGGTATCGAATCCGCGCTCCGGGTCCTCGGGGTCACCTCGGCCTGGCGGCTGCTGCCCGATCAGCAGATCGGGGTGCTGGCGGTTCCCGCCGAGCAGGAGAACGCCGTGCTCAGGGCGGTGCGCACACACCACAGCCGAGTGGGCATCAGCCCGCCCTACGAATCGCTGCCCGAAACTCCGCAGGCATTGCATTTCGCCCGCCTCGCCCTGACCGGTCTGCGCGGACACGCCTCCGGCGTAGCGCGTTTCGACGACAACCCACTCGCCATGTTGATCGCCGCCGCTCCCGTCGAGGCCGCACGTATGGTCCGGGTGGAATTGGGCGCGATCCTGGCGCTGCCGTACGAGGAACGCCATCGGCTGCTCGAAACCCTCCAATCCTGGTATGCCGCACGGGGATCGGCCGCCGAAACGGGGCGTCGCCTGTTCCTGCACGCCAATACGGTTCGCTATCGGCTGCGCCGTATCGAGGAGCTCACCGGGCGCACCCTCACCGATCCCGCGTCCGCCACCGCGCTCGGCAGCGCACTACAGGCATACGCCCTGCTCCCGGAAACGCCGGCGGGCGGCTGACCCGCGACCGATCGGCCGATTACTCCGAGGCTTCCAGCAGTCGTTTGGGGTGCATCCCGTCGACCTGGCCGATGAAGGGTGGATGGATGCTGTAGCCGAGCATGCGGCGAATATCCTCGTCCACGATCCGGGCAATGCTGTGCGGGGTGGACAGGGTGAATGCCTCCTGCGGCCGCAACCAGGGCTCGCAGTACTGCGCGGTGACGGCCATGCGCGGTGCGGTGGAGCGATTCGGGCCGCCGCCGTGCCAGAGCGTGCCGAGGAAGAAGACGCAGGATCCGGCGGACATGACCACCGGCCGCCGTTCCGAATCCGATTGCGGGAGTTGCGAACCCCACTCCTGACTGCCGGGCACGATCTCGGTCGCGCCATTGCTGTCGGTGAATTCGTCGATGGCCCAGATGGTGGCGGCGCTCAGGGCTTTGCGGGGGCGCGGCAGCGGATAGAAGCCGTCATCGGTGTGCAGCATCTGGGCGGCTTCGCCGGGCAGGATATTGATGACCTGGAGCATGGACAGCAGATAGTTCGGCATCAGCAGGCGATCGAGCAGGGCTAGCACCCTGGGATGGGCCGCCAGGCGATCGCAGCTGCGGGTCTTGTTCAGCACGCTGTAGACGCGCTGGGTGGCGTGGCCTTCGAAATTATTGCGGCCCTTGAGGTTCAGCAGTGAGTCGACATCGTCGTGAATGGCTTTCAATTCATCGGCGGTGAGCAGATCCGGCAGGATCACGTACCCGTCCCGCAGTACCGCGGCCAGATCGGCCTCCACCACGGCCGGATCGACGGTGCTCCCGCTGCTTTCCGTCCGGCGGTACGTGCCGGCCAGGTCACCGGCCAGATCGGTGACGGATGAGACTTCGGCGCTCACTGCGTACCTCCGTTTAACATAACTGAGTTCTGTTATGCTTCGGAGCATGGCACGGGCTCCCCTGGGACGTCAACAACTTCTCGATGCCGCCCGCGCGGAGCTGGTGGCCGCCAATGGCGTGGTCGATCTGAACGCGCTCAAACGGCGCTCCGGATTGAGCACCGGGGCGCTCTATCACCACTTCGGCTCCAAAGCCGGTCTGCTGGTGGCGATCTACGAGGAATTCCACGCCGGACTGGTGGCCGCGATCGCCGATGACACCATTGCCGATGAACACGGCTGGGGTCCGCGCGAACGCGCCCGCACCCGCAATTTCGTGGCCTACCACTTCGCCGATCCGCTGGCCGAACTGCTGCTCGGCCGAATCAGCACCGAACCCGAGGTCGCCGAGGTGGAGGCCGCCACGCTGGCGCGCATCATCGAATCGGCGGGCCGCAATATCCGTTCGGGTCAGGAATCGGGCGAACTGGACCCGAGCATCGATCCGGAACTGGCCGGGGCGTGCGTCATGGGCGCACTGCGGCACGGTATCGCCGAACAGCTGCGCCGCCACCCCCGGCCCGCGGTCGAGGACGCCACCGAGGCGCTGTGGCGCTTCATCGCCGCGGCGGTCGGGGTCGAGGCCGTCGCGTCCGCGATCAGTCCAGCGTCCACACCAGCGCCATAGTGAACGGATGACCGCGCAGCTCGGTCCATTTGGGTTTGCGCGCCAGCCAGGTGTCATCCACCACCGCCTCGGCGACCTCGGTCAATCGCCATCCGGCGGCCACGCCCGCCGCCACATGCTCGCCGAACATGTGCAGATGTGTGCTGATGGCAAGGGGCGCACCGGATTCGGGCGTGTAATGGGTGGGCATACCGGTCACCATCATGAATTGCGGGTGGTAGGCGACCAGGACGAAGGTCGCGCCGGGAGCCGCGAGTCTGCGCGCCTCGCGATAGAAAGGCTCCAACTCCGGCAGGTGCTCGTCGATCAGCGATGAGATCACCAGATCGTATGCGCCGCCGGGTAATCCGGTCGCACGCACATCGCCCTGCGTGAGCGTGGTGTGCGCACCGCGTTCCCGCGCGCGGGCCAGCATTCCCGCGCTGAGGTCGATGCCGTCGATATGGGTGACGCCCCGCGCGCGCAACCAGCCGCCGGTGCGCCCGGTCCCGCAGCCCAGATCCACCGCTCGGCCGCTCCAGCGCACCCGCACCCGATCCAGTAACGCCAGATCCATCTCATCCATGACGGTCCGGTCGTAGGTCGGCGCCCAGCCGTCGTAGCCGTCGGCCACCCCGACGGTCGGATAGTTGCGGCGGTCGAAGTCGGCGAAGGTCGGCATGGCGGCAGTATTCCGTGTCGAATGGGTCTCGAGCCAAGTAATTTTCGGCCAGCCGCGTCGAAACCCGGTGAACCGCAGCGATAGGGCCTAACCTGGGGTTTGTTTCAACTCGACCAAAACGGGAATGGCTGCTTTGCCCAACTGTCCTCGGCAGTCATAACGCGCAGAACGCAGGAGCAACCCAGCGTGAGCAGGAAAGCGAACACCCCGCAACTCGATCTCGACGATACGACCCAGAAGACCCTCAGCGGCGCGGACGCCTGTTGGCCCGAACCGAGTCCGCTGGCGTCCTGGTGGGAAGAAGTGATGTTCGACGGCGCGGACGCCGGCAGTCGCCGGCGCGATATCGCCTGAAGCCAAACGCACGAACCTGATTCGATCACGGCCCGCTCCGGATCAACGGCGGGCCGTGGGCTCGCACGGCCGAACGTGAATGCGGCACAACCGAACTTGTCGGTGGGCGGGCATACGCTCGATGGGCAGATTCGCATTTGCCCAGCAGCGTAAAGAGTTGATCTTCATGACTGTATTTGCCGTTTATGGGGCCACCGGCCATACCGGTCGCCTGGTTTCCGCCGAACTACTCGCCCGGGGCGTCGATGTCATTGTCTCCGGGCGGGATTCGGGCGCGCTCAACGCGCTCGAAGCAACCCGCGCCATGCCCGCCGCGGTGGATGATCCCGTCGCATTGCGCGCACTGGCCGAGGCCGCCGACGTGCTCATTCATTGCGCCGGACCCTTCACCAGCACCGGCTTGCCGCTCGCCACGGCCGCCGTCGAGGGCGGCTGTCACTATGTCGATCACGCGGTCGAGGTGCACCACGTCAAGCATTTGTTCGACGATTTTCCCGATCGCGCGCAGCGTGCCGGGGTCACCCTGCTGCCGAGCGTGAGTTTCTACGGCGGACTGGGTGATCTGCTCGCGGGTGCGGTGGCGCGGGATATTCCGGATATCGACCGCATCACCGTGGCGTACGCGGTGAGCAATTGGATGATGACGCACGGTGCGGTGGAAACCGCGCGGCTGCTTTTCGCGGATACCGACCGGATCGGATTTTTCGACGGACAACAGCAGTACGGATTCGTGGAGCCGCGCAGCGCGATCTTCGCATTCCCGCCTCCGGTCGGACCGCGGCCGATGATCGCCCCGGTGCCCTTCCCGGAGGCGGTCACCATTCCCCGGCACACCCGCACCCGGGCGGTGGAGGCACAACTCACCGCCGCCACCTTCGCCGAGGAGCAGGCGTTCGCCAGCGAACAGGTGGCAGCCGAAGCCCGCGCCGACAGCGAATTCACCATCACCGCACAGGTACTGGCCGGACCCGGATCGGCCGCCGGGAATCTCCGGGGCCGCGATCTCTGGCGCGCCGCGGCGCTCGCCTCGGTGGAGGCGGCGGTCCGGCTCGCCGCCGGCACGGCCAAGGCCGGAGTGTCCAGTCCCGCCGAGGCTTTCGACGCGACCGAATTTCTCACCGCCCTCGCGACGAGCGGGGCATTCACCCTCGACCTGCCCGGGAAGGCGTGAACACCATGACAACGGAACCGATTCTCGTCACCGGCGCGGCCGGCGGCACCCAGGGCGGCACCGGCCGCCGGGTCGCCGAATCCCTGCTGCACGCGGGATTGCCGGTGCGCGCCTTCGTCCATCACGATGACGCCCGCGCCGCCGAATTGAAGGATCTCGGGGCCGAGATCGCACTGGGCGATCTGCGGGAGATCGCCACGGTGCTACCCGCCACCGAGGGTGTGCGGCGCGCGTATTTCACCTATCCGGTGACCGCCGGAATGCTGGACGCCACCGCCGTTTTCGCGGCGGCCGCCCGCGAATCCGCGATGGAGCGCGTGGTCGCGGTATCCCAGCTCGGTTCCGCGCATAACGCGGGCACGCCGCATATGCGCAGGCACTGGGTCGCCGAACAGGTCCTCGATCGCGCCGAGATCGGCGCGGTGCACCTGCGGGCGGCGGTGTTCTTCGAGAACCTGCGCGTCGCCATCGGCGACAGCGGTGTGCTCGCGCTACCCCTCGGCTCCCCGGATACCGTGCTGCCCTTGATCGCGGCCGAGGATGTCGCGGGTGTCGGCAGCGGTGTATTGCGCACCGGCGAATCCGTCGACCCCGTGCTGTGGCTGGCGGGTGAGGTCATGACCGTCGGCGAGGCCGCCGAAATCCTCGGCGTCCCCTACGAACACGTCGATGCCGACGAATGGTCCGGAACCGCGCTGACGCGCTACCGCGATCCGGTCGCGGTGGAGCATCTCACCCACCTCTGGACCATGTTCGCCGCCATCGGCTCCGGTCATGAACTCTTCCGAGTCACCGAAACCATCGAGCGGTATACCGGCAGACCGCCGATCACCCTGCGCGAGTACCTATCCCGCGAATAATCGCGAGTAGCCGACTCGCGAAGAGCGCGATCAGGCCGCCTGCTGATCGTTGCCCGTCCCGGCCCCGGGATCGTCGTACATGGCACGGTGCATCGCGCACCGATGCGCCGGTCCCGGGCGGCAGAAGGCCGGGTCCAGCCGCTGTACGAAGGTGAGGTTGTCACGCCGCCAGCAATCCACACACACCGGCTCGTTCATGGCGTCCTCCTAGGTCTCGTGCGCGAGAGGCCCCATTGCCTCGTCACGAAAGGCCACAGTGCAGTAGTTCCCCGGCACGTACGCGCTCACGCGTGACGTGTCCATCCGCTCACCGCGAAGCGGCCGAATCGTTATCCCGCAACCTGATTCAGGTCATGTCAACCTGTTCACTGATTGTGCGGGACCGGAGCCGAAACCGCTTCTCCAACAGCGAATCAGCCGACGGCGGCCCGTTGGATCAGGTCCTGCGCACCCGGTCCGGTGAGTGCGTGCACGCGCGCGGTTCTGCCGGTGGCGAGCAGCAGCAGGTCGGCGGTGGAGCCCTCGACGAGGGTGCCGCTGCCCGCGGACCAGCCGGAATCGGTGGCGAGGAGATGGAAACCGGACAGTCGTTGTTCGGAGCGGAAGAGCCAGCCGGTGGACCACACCCGTTCGATCGCGAGTCGCGCTGCGGCCGTTGGCATTTCCACCGTGCGGCCGAGCGGGATGGCGATGTCCTGGATGTGCACGAGCACATCCATCAGACGATCTGCCGGGGTGGTTCCGGGTGCGGTGGTGCGCATCGGGATCGCGGCGCGCAGTTGCGCCACCAATTCCGGTGCGCTGACACGGTCGGCGTGCCGGATGCCGGTATCGCGGGCCAGCCGGGTGATGCTGCCGCGCGCGCGAATCAGATTGATCAGCAGTACCCAGAATTCCGGATTGCTGGAGAGCACCACGTGCGCGACCACATCGCGCACGCGCCAGTCCGCGCACAGCGAGGGATGATCCCAATCCGGTGCGGAGAGTGATTCGAGCAGTTCCACCAGGGTGACGCGCTGGGCGGCGACGGCCCGCCAGATTTCGTCGTCGGTCATGGACATCGTTGAGTTCCTTTCGGTTCGGCGTCGGTACCGTAGGAACTCCACCCGGGTGGAGGTTCAAGACAACGTGACCCAAGACACACAGCGCGGCCTGGTGAGCATCGGTGAGCTGGCGGAGCTGACCGGGGTTCCGGTGCGCACCATTCGCTTCTACTGCGATAACGAGGTGCTCGACTTCGCGCGCAGTTCGGGCGGTCACCGCATGTTCGACGGCGCGCACGCCGCCGATCGACTGCTCCTGGTGCGCAGACTGCGCGCGCTGGGCATGGGATTGGCCATGATTCGCGCCGTGCTCACCGGTGAGCGCTCACTGGCCGAGGCGGTGGCCGCCGAACGCGCGGCGGTCGATATCGAACTCGACGCGCTCAGCTGGCGGCGAGCGAGTCTGCGCGCCATCGAGGACGCGAATCCGGCGCAGCGCGCGGCGCGACTCGAATTGCTCACCGCGGTACAGGACGGAGCCGCCGCGCATGACGCGCTGGTCGCGTTCTGGCGACGGGTGCTCGGCCCGGTGCCCGCGGAGATGTTCGAGGGCTTCCTGGAGATGAATGTGCCCGCCCGGCTGCGGAACCCGACACCGGAGCAGGTGCTCGGCTACGCCGAACTGGTCACGCTGGTCAACGATCAGCAATTCAGGATCGTTGTGGCGCAGCAGCTCTGGCGCTCGGATCGATACACGCTGCGCGACCGCGCCGGATTGATCGCCGGGGCCGGAGAAGCCTGCGGTATGGCCGAGACCCTGATCGGCTCGGGAGTCGAACCCACCGCCGGGGCGGCCCTGGACCGCTATGTCGCCGCGCACGCCGCCGCGCGAAATATCCGGGACACACCGGATTTCCGGATCAAGCTCAGCCACGGCCGCTATGACGCCGATCCGCGCGCACAGCGTTATTGGCAGCGCACCGCCGAGGTCATGGGCACCACGACCACGGCCGGTGCGGGCCAGCGCTGGCTGTTCCAGGCGCTGGACCGCACAGTTAGCCGATCGGCGAGCGACCGCGTGCCGCTCGCCTAGATCACGATGTCACCGCGAATCGGTCAGGCCGCGGCCGCGATTCGAAGCTGTGCGACCACGACTTCGGGCTCGGTGACGTCGACGACCAGCCGGGTGAAGTCGGCGCCCGACAGCTCGATGCGCACACCCTGCCCGGTGAAATGCGTATCCCAGAACTCCTTGCGCCCCTTACCCCGGAAGGTGCCCGCCGCGATCACGCCCGGGAAGAAGGTGCCCGGCGCCCGGACCCACGGCGGCCGCAGATCCACCTCAGCCTTGCGCACATCGGTGACCTGCGATAGATCGAACGTCAGATGCTCACGCAGGGCCAGTACCCGATGCGCTCCGGTCACGTGCACCGTCACGGTCGTCCCCGTGATCTCCAGCTCGACCATCCCGCACCTCCACGCTCGTCGGTCACTGTCCTGCCCTCCACAGTGCCGCGCGGTTCTGGTCATAGCCTGAGCTTCTCCTACGAGTTCTCTCAGGTTCGGTCACACGCGCGGGTCCGCTGTGAAACGGACGACCCCCGTTAACGTGGCAGGGTGATGACAGGAGGCAGACTTCGGTGGGCGGCGCTATTCGGCTCGATCGCACTTGCCACGGGATGTGCGCACGGGTTGGCCGACGGTGCTGATCCGCAGCGGGCCACCGATATCCGGAGCGCCACTCCGCAGGTGCGGGTGTGGGCGCGGACCATCACGCTGACCACGGCCGACGGCGGCGGCTGGGCGAGTATCGCGGACGCACGGCCCGGGGACGCGGTCTGGCTCGATCGCGGTACAGGCGATGAGTCGGCGGGCAACGAGAATCTGGGCGGTACAACGGTTTCCGCGCCCGATACGGCCGCCACCACGCAGTTCTACCGGTACGACCGAAAGCGGCTGCGCGCCTGCGGAAAAGCCGGTGACCGGCCGGAAGTGCGCTGTACGCGCTGGATCGCCGCCGGGGACGCGCCATCCGATCAGCGCATGCGCGCGGTGGAGCGACTACTGGATCGCTATCAACACGACACCGGACTGTGGGAGCGCGACGGCAGCATCTGGCAGAGCGCCAATGCGCTCACCACGCTCATCGGGTACATGCGCCGCACCGGGGATCATCAGTACCTGCACTATCTCGATGAGACCTATCGGCACGGCGAGATCGCGCGCACCGGGCTGCCCAGGACGACCGGCTACAACGATGACGAACTGTGGTGGGCGCTGGCATGGATCGACGCCTACGACCTGACCGGTGAATACCGCTACCTCACCGCCGCGCGGACCATCGTGGACGGGCTCGAGGATCAGCGCGCGTCCTTCTGCGACGGCGGATTGGCGTGGGCTCGTACCGGAGTGGATCCGCAGACGCGGCCGTGGGAGCAGGTCAACTCGATCACCAACGCGCTGTACCTCACCGCGAGCGCGAGACTGGCGACCCGGGTCGGCAAGCCCGATCTCGCGCGGTATCGCGACCGCGCCACCGATACCTGGGACTGGTTCACCTCCCGGGCGGGCCGTGCGCTGCTGGATCCCTCGGGGGCGGTCAACGATCATCTGGATCGCTACGGCGATACCTGCGTACTGGTCGACGAGCACACGCGCTGGACCTACGGGCAGGGTCAGCTGATCGCCGGATTGGTTGCGCTGTATCGGGTTTCGGGAAATACTCAGCTACTCGCACCGGCCGATGCGATCGCGGCGGCGGCCACCCGTGCGGACTCGGTATTCCTGCGCGACGGTGTGCTGATCGAGCCGAATGCCGCCAACTGCCCCGGACCCGAATGCGCTGACGCGGAAACCTATAAGGGCGTATTCGTGCGCGGCTACCGAGAACTGCTGGATACCGGCCTCTCCCGGGTCGCGACGGCGGATTTCCTGTCCCGCCAGGCCGATTCGCTGCGCCCGACCGACGATGAATACGGCTTCCGCTGGCAGGGTGAGCCGCAGCCCGACGACCACCCCGATTTCGCGACCCAGGCGGCGGCCCTGGACGCACTCGACGCGTCCGCGGGCAAACCTCCGGCATAGCCCGATTCGCTGCGCGCACCCCCCTAGCGCAGTGAACATATTGGCGCGCACCGGCTTTCGATCGACCGCCGACGTCGACACGGCACCCTCGCGCGCGGGAGACTGCTAGGCGATGCCCAGGCATCACCGGACTGTCGAGGAGAGCACGATGGACGCACAGCCAATTGTCCTGGACCCCATGGGATCCGATATTCAGGGCGAATCCGCCCGCATTCGTGAACACGGACCGATCACGCTGGTCGAACTGCCCGGCGGCGTGCGCGCCTGGTCGGTCACCGATGCCACGGTGCTCAAGGAGCTGCTCACCGATCCGCGCGTCTCCAAGGACGCGCGCCAGCACTGGACCGCCTATATGAACGGTGAGATCACCGCCGAATGGCCACTGCTGCCGTGGGTTTCGGTCGACAATATGTTCACCGCCTACGGCACCGATCATCGCCGGCTGCGCAAGCTGGTCGCACCCGCCTTCACCCATCGCCGCACCACCGCGCTGCGGCCGCGCATCGAGGCGATCACCGCGGAACTGCTGGACGGACTGGCGCAGACCCCGTCCGGCGCGACCGTCGATCTGCGCGAGGGCTACTGCTATCCGGTGCCGATCCAGGTGATCAGCGAACTCATGGGCGTGCCCGAGGATCGCAATCCGGCCCTGCGCAAATGCGTGGACGGCTTCTTCGACGGCTCGCTCGGGCCGGAAGAGGGCCTGGCCAACTACCTCGAGATGTACGGCCTGATGACCGAGATCGTGGCACTGCGCCGCCGATCCCCGGGCGAGGACATCACCAGCGCGCTCATCGCCGCCCGCGATGAGGACGACGGCTCCGAACTCTCGGAGAAGGAGCTGGTCGACACCCTGCTGCTGATCATCAACGCGGGCCACGAGACCACCGTGAACCTGCTGGACCAGGCGATTGTCGCGCTGCTGACCCGGCCGCAGGTGCGCGCCGACCTGGCCGAGAACCGGATCACCTGGGCCGATCTGGTGGAGGAGACGCTGCGGTATGAAGCGCCGGTGGCCCATCTTCCGCTGCGCTATGCCGTCGAGGATATCGAGATCGGCGATCACCGCATCCCCAAGGGCGAGGCCATTCTCGCCTCCTACGCGGGCGCGAACCGGGATCCGAAGGTGCACGGCCCCACCGCATCCGAGTTCGACCCGACGCGCGGCAGCAAGGATCAGCACCTCGCGTTCGGCTACGGTGTGCACCACTGCCTCGGCGCGCCGCTGGCCCGGCTGGAGGCGACCATCGCCCTGCCCGCACTGTTCGCCCGATTCCCGGATCTCGCACTCGCGGCGGACCCGGCCACCCTGCCCCGGGTGGGCAGTTTCATCTCCAATGGACATGCCGAACTCCCCGTGCGTCTGACCCTCTGACAAGATCGAACCGAGGACCGGACCACGACACGACGGGTGTCGGTGATCACGCACCGCGCGATTTCCGGCATCCGACCGGCGGTCCCACCGCGCACCGGCATCGATCGTAGAACAATTTCGATGCATCACGAGATGTCTTTGTTACATATTTGTCCTAGCTTCGAGGTGACCACGAATCAGCTGGAAGGGCAGAGATGCTGCACACAGATATCCCCACCCGCCACGAAATCGAAGCACTGATCAACGCCTCCGCGCCCTGGTCCGTGTCGATCTACACCCCCACCGAGGCCGATACCCCGACCCCGGAGGAGAACCGGATCGCGTTCACCAATCAGACCCGCGACGCACTGGACCGCATCGACGACCGCAAGGCCCGGACCGCGCTGGAGCAGGAACTCGACGATCTCATCGACGATGAGGACTTCTGGCGCTTCCAGTCCCGCACCCTGGTCGTGCACGCCACCCCGGACCGTATGCGGACCTTCCGGGTGCCCAATCGCCTCGACGCGGGCGTGACGGTCGGCGACCGATTCTTCATCAAACCGCTGCTGCGCGCGGTCACCTTCCCGCAGTCCGCGTTCGTTCTCGCCCTCGCCGAGGGTTCGGTGCGGCTGGTACAGATCACCCCCGATCGACCCGCCGCGGATGTGCGCGTCACCGATATGCCTGCCAGCGCAGCGGATTACGCTCGCAAGGCTTCGCTGAGCGGGCGCGCGCCCAAGGGCCGCATCCAGGGCACCGAGGGCCGTAAGGTCCGGGTGCGCCAGTACGCCCGCGCGGTGGATGCCGAACTGCGGCCCATACTTTCGGGCAGCGATCTGCCGCTCGTCCTGGCCGCCGCCGAACCGATCGAGGGGCTGTTCCGCTCGGTCAACAGCTATGACGGACTGTTGGACGAGACCATCACCGGCAATCCCGAACACCTCACCGACGAACAGCTCGCCGCCCGGGCGCGGGAGATCCTGGACCGGCATTACGAACACGAATTGGCCGATCTGCGTGCGCTTTTCGAGCAGCGGCGCGCCGAGGGCCGGGGTGCGACCGATCTCGCGGATATCGCCCGCGCCGCCACCTTCGGCACCGTCGACACGCTCATGGTCGATATCGACGCGACCGTGCACGGTTCGATCGCCGAGGATGACGGAACCCTCACCCTGGCAACGGCTTCCGATATCGAGGCGCCCGGCGTGCTCGATGAGATCGCCCGGCGCGTACTGCTGTCCGGTGGCCGCGTGCTGGCCGTGCGCGCCGCCGATCTGCCGGAATCGACACCGGCGGCGGCGATTCTGCGCTACGCCCCGTAACGCCGATTCCGCCCTGCTCCGACCACAGCCCGACAGTTCCAGGAAGGACGCGCACCCATGTCCGACAATGTCGCCGATGCCATGTGGAAGATGCTCGAATCCGCCGGGGTCCGAAGGTGTTACGGGATCGTGGGCGATGCCCTCAACCCGGTCATCGATGCCATGCGCCGCAATGGGCAGATCGATTTCGTCCATGTCCGGCATGAGGAGTACGGGGTGTTCGCCGCCGTCGCCGAGGCGCGATTGACCGGGCGGCCGGTGGCGGTGTGCGGTACGGCGGGACCGGGCGTGACACATCTGATCAACGGGCTGCTCGACGCGCGCAAGGAGGCCGCGCCGGTCATCGCCATCGCGGGCGATACCGAAACCGCCCTGTGGGACAGCAGTACGGTCGAGGAGCTGAATCCGTACAAGTTCTTCGAGACCGCGTCGCGGTACACCGGGCGGATCGCCGATCCGGCGCAGCTGCCGCATGTGGTGGGCAGTGCGGTCACCATCGCGCTGGCCGAGCGGGGACCGACGGTCATCTCGCTGCCCGGTGATGTGGCGGTGCGCAAGGCTCCGAAGATCACACTGCCCCTGGCACTTCCGGCCACGACGCCGGGACCGGCCGGGAGCCAGGACCTTTCGGCTATGGCCGAGCTGATCAACGAGGGCGGCACCGTGGCCATCTTCGGTGGCGACGGCTGCGAGTTCGCGACCGCGGAGGTACGCGAACTCGCCGAAAAGCTACGCGCGCCGGTGGGTTACTCACTCAAGGGCAAGCAGTGGCTGGAGTACGACAATCCCAATGCCGTCGGCATGACCGGGCTGCTCGGCTACGGCGGATGCTGGGAAGCGGTCAATAAATGCGATGTGCTGCTCATGCTCGGCACGGACTTCCCGTATCCCAACTTCCTGCCGCATGACAAGGTCAAGGTGATCCAGGTCGATCGCAATGCCCGCCATCTGGGGCGGCGAATTCCCTTGGAGCTGGCGGTGATCGGCGATGTCAAGGCGACCGTCACGGCCTTGCTGCCCATGGTGACCGAGAAGTCCGAGGATCGCTTCCTGAAGAAATGCGTGAAGCTGACCGTGAAGTCGCGGGAACGGCTGCGGCACTACATCACCAAGGGCCCGGAGCTGTCCCCGATCCGGCCGGAGTACCTGGCGTCGATACTCGACGAGGAAGCCGCGGACGACGCGCTGTTCTTCGCCGATACCGGCACCGCCGTCATGTGGGCCTCCCAGCACATCAGCTACGGACCGCAGCGCCGGCTGTTCGGCTCGTTCTCCTGGGCGTCCATGGCCAATGCCTCGCCCAATGCCTTCGGCGCACAACTCGCCTATCCCGGACGCCAGACCATCGCGCTGTGCGGAGACGGCGGATTCACCATGCTGGGACTCGGCGATCTGCTCACCGAGGTGCAGCGGCAGACCCCGGTGGTGCACGTCATCCTGAACAACAGCATGCTCGATTTCGTCAATATCGAACAGCAGGAAGCCGGATTGATCCCCTACGGCACCGACTTCCAGAACCCGGATTTCAGTAAGGTCGCCGAGGCCATGGGGGCCAATGGAATTCGGGTCGAGGACCCCGGCGATCTGCGCACCGCGGTGCGAAATGCCCTGCGGCACACCGGCGGGCCGACCGTGCTCGATGTGGTCGTGGACAAGTACGCCCTCGCCCTGCCCGAGCACGTGCCCATGGACGCGGCCACCGGTTTCACGCTCAGTATGGCCAAACAGGCACTGAGCGGTGATTTCGAGAGCGTGCGCCGCACCGCCACACACAACATCCGGCTGCTGTGAAGGTCAGCGTGTGATCACTGGGCGTGGTGGCCGACCGCGTCCAGGTGTTTGAGCGCCTGGGCGTAGGAATCGAGCAGGGAGGTCTCCGCGTACGGGAGTCCGCGCTCGGCACAGAAATCCATCACGATCGGCCGGGCGTAGCGCAGGCTGGGCCGGGGCATGGACGGGAACAGGTGATGCTCGATCTGATAGTTCAACCCGCCCATGGCCGTATCGGTGAGTACGCTCGGCCGCACATTGCGGGAGGACAGCACCTGGCGGCGCAGGAAGTCCGGATCCTCGCCCTCTTCGAAGACCTCCATGCCCTTATGGTTCGGCGCGAAGGTGCAGCCCATGTAGAAGCCGAACAGGCCCTGCTGAACCGCGATGAACACCAGCGCCTTGACCGGTGACAGCACCAGGAAGACGGTCGCCAGATATCCGGCCGCGTGCGCGGCGAGCAGCGCGCCCTCCCAGAAGCGGTGCCGCAGCGGCCATTTCACCACCGCGCGGACGCTGGAGAAGTGCAGGCTGCCCGCCTCCAGCAGCAACAGCGGGAAGAACAGCCACGCCTGATACCGGAAGATGAACCGCCGCCAGCCTTTTCCGGTCGCGGCGCGCTCCCCCGAATGCGCCAGGATGCCCGACACATCGGGATCGGCACCCTCGGTATTGGGGTGCGCGTGATGCCGATTGTGGTTGCTGGTCCACCAGCCGATGCTCAATCCGATCGCGAGATTGCCCGCGATCACCCCGTAGATGTAGTTGGCACGGCGGGTGCCGAAGATCTGCCGATGTCCGGCATCGTGCCCGAGAAACGCGATCTGGGAGAACACCGCGGCCAATACCGGCGCGGGGGCCAGCGCCCACCACGAATCGCCGATCGCCACGAGCGCCGCCCACCCGCCGAAGTACACCGCCGCGGTGATCGCACTGCGCACCCCATACGCGCGCACGCGTCGATCCAGCAGACCCGCCTGCCGCACCCGGCGCAGCAGTACCGCGTACTCGCTGCCGCGAATGGGCGCGGTATCGCGCGCCATCGGCAGCCGCGTCTGGACAATCGACGCAGACCTGGGCTGCGTCATCTCAATCACCACGGGCTCTGCACATCCTGCTGTCGCTGTTGATCGGCGAGCACCCCTTTGGTGTTCGCCGCCGCACCGGATTTCGACCTCGGCACATGGCCGCTCACCTGCCTAGCCAACAGCATGCCGCGCCGCGACCACCATCGGATGAACATCTGTGCCGAGCGGTGACACATCTGCATGACGATTCGCCCTGCCGTCGTCCGCACATAATGCACCACGCGGCGTGCCCGCGAAAATCGCGACCCTGCCGGACAATGGGGCGGTTCGGTGACCACTTTCCCGGTTGGATCGGAGCTGCCGTTATGCACGATGATCGTCGGTTGATCGAGGCGCGCCTGGGACGGGTGCTCGGTGAGCGAATCGTTCCGGCGATCTATCCGGAATCGGTGCCGTTGCGAGCCTCGATCTGGGTCGCGCCGGGGGAACCCGTGGACGTGGCCGAGGGGCTGGCGGCACCGCGGACACCCGTCGAATCGGGCGCGCGCTGGGGTGCGCCCTGGGGGACGAGCTGGCTGACCGTCGAGGGCACGGTGCCGCCGGAGTGGGCGGGGCGGACCGTCGAGGCGCTCATCGATCTGGGCTTCGATCAGAACATGACCGGATTCCAATGTGAGGGACTGGTTTACCGGGCGGACGGGACACCGGTGAAGGGGCTGCATCCGCGAAATCAGTGGGTGCGCATAGGATCCCCGGTCACCGGCGGCGAGCGGGTGCTGCTGCATGTGGAGGCGGCGTCGAACCCGATCATTCCGTTCTTCGGGCCGACCGCGCTCGGGGATACGCTGACCGCCGGTGGCGATCCGCAATATCGGCTGGGGCGAATGGATCTGGCGGTCTTCGACGAAGAGGTCTGGCAGCTGGTGCAGGACCTCGAGGTGCTCGGCGAACTGATGCACGAGATGCCGGAGGATCCGGCGCGCCGCTACGACATCGTGCGGGCCATCGAACGGGCGCTGGACGCGATCGATCTGCGCGATGTGAACGGCACCGCGACGGCCGCACGGGCCTGCCTGGCCGAGGTGCTGGCGCAACCGGCCATCGGTTCCGCGCATACGATTTCGGCGGTCGGGCACGCGCATATCGATACCGCCTGGCTGTGGCCGCTGCGCGAGACGGTGCGCAAGGTCGCCCGCACCACCGCGAATATGACCGCGCTGCTGGCGGATTCGCCGGAGTTCA
This sequence comes from Nocardia sp. NPDC052001, assembly GCF_040680615.1. Lineage (NCBI taxonomy): Bacteria > Bacillati > Actinomycetota > Actinomycetes > Mycobacteriales > Nocardiaceae > Nocardia > Nocardia sp. NPDC052001. The sequence continues at coordinate 1,353,361 of NZ_JBFAXC010000002.1, forward strand.
TCTTCACCATGTCGCAGGCCGCGCAGTACAACTTCATCAAACAGCATCGGCCCGAGGTGTACGCGAAGGTCAAGCGGGCGGTGGCCGAGGGCAGATTCGTTCCGGCGGGCGGGATGTGGGTCGAATCGGATACGAATATGCCGGGCTCGGAGGCGATGGCGCGGCAGTTCGTATACGGCAAACGGTTCTTCCTCGACGAATTCGGGGTCGAGAACCAGGAGGCATGGTTGCCGGACACCTTCGGCTTCGCGGCGGGACTGCCGCAGATCATCAAGGCGGCGGGATCCAAATGGCTGCTGACACAAAAGATCTCCTGGAGTCAGATCAATCAGTTCCCGCACCATACGTTCCTTTGGGAGGGGATAGACGGCAGCCGGATCTTCACGCACTTCCCGCCCGTGGACACCTACAACTGCTCCATGCAGGGGCGCGAGATCGCCCACGCGGCACGGAATTTCAAGGAGAAGGGGCGCGCGTCGATATCGCTCGCGCCGACCGGCTGGGGTGACGGCGGCGGCGGAACGACCCGCGAGATGGTGGCCAAGGCGGCCCGCATGAAGGACCTCGAAGGGTCGCCGAAGGTCCGGTGGGACACCCCCGCCGACTTCTTCACCCGGGCCGAGGCCGAATACGCGAATCCGCCGGTGTGGGTGGGCGAGCTGTATTTGGAGCTGCATCGCGCGACCCTGACCAGTCAGGCCCGCACCAAACAGGGCAATCGGCGTAGTGAACATCTACTGCGCGAGGCGGAGCTCTGGGCGGCCACCGCGGCCGTGCGCAGCGGCTTCGAGTACCCGCGCGCGGATCTGGACCGGATCTGGAAGACGGTGCTGCTGCATCAGTTTCACGACATCCTGCCCGGATCGGCGATCGCCTGGGTGTACCGGGAGGCGGCGCAGACCTATGCGGCGGTGGCCACGGAACTGGTCTCGATCATCGATCGGGCGCAGCGCACGCTCGGGGGTGATGCGCTGGGCCCGAACGTCTTCAACTCCACCCCGCACACCTGGCGATCGATTCCGGCGGGTGCGGCGGGTCCGGCCGAGGCCACTCCCCCGTGCTCGGTGACCGCTCGAACCGAGGGCGGATTCGTGCTCGACAATGGGCTGCTTCGGGTGGAGGTGGACGCGCGCGGACTCGTGGTGTCGGCATTCGACCTCGCGCAACGGCGGGAGGCACTGCCGCCCGGTGCGACCGCGAATCTGCTGCAAGTGCATCCGGATCTGCCGAATTCGTGGGACGCCTGGGATGTCGATCTCTTCTACCGGAACCGGGTTACCGATCTCGTCGACGCGGATTCGGTGACGGCGAAGCCGGATTCGACCTCGGGCGCCGCGGTGCGGGTGACCCGCTCGTTCGGAAGCTCCACGGTCGAACAAACCCTGACCCTGCGCGCGGGTGAGCGCGCCCTCGATATCGACACCGGCGTCGACTGGCATGAGACCGAGAAATTCCTGAAACTCGCGTTCCCCCTCGATATTCACGCCGATCGCTATGCCTCGGAAACCCAGTTCGGGCATATGTTCCGGCCGACGCACACCAATACCAGCTGGGAGTACGCCAAATTCGAGGCGTGCAACCATCGCTTCGTGCACGTGGCCGAACCGGGCTGGGGCGTGGCGGTGGTCAACGATTCGACCTACGGGCACGATGTCACCCGCACCGTCCGCGATGACGGCGGAACGACCACGACACTGCGGGTTTCGCTGTTGCGCGCGCCGCGCTTCCCCGATCCCGAGACCGATCACGGTGCGCACCGGTTCCGGCACGCGCTGATCGTCGGCGCGTCGATCGGCGATGCGGTGCGCGAGGGATACCGGATCAACCTCACCGCGCCGCGCACCGGTTTCGCCTCGGCTGTCGCACCGCTGGTCCGCATCGACAATCCCGCCGTGGTGACCAGCGCGATCAAACTCGCCGACGATGGGAGCGGAGATGTGATCGTGCGGGTGTACGAAGCGCACGGCGATCGTGCGCAAGCCCTGGTATCACCCGGTTTCGACTACACCGGGGTCGAGTTCTGCGATCTGCTGGAGCGGCCGCTGGCCGGCGAATCCTCAGAGACCTCTCATGACGACGGAATTCGCTTGCGGCTGCGGCCATTTCAACTACTCACCCTCCGCCTCACCCGCCCCGGCGCATCGCCCGCGCGTCAATGATCCGAAAAGCGGGGTTACGATCCGAGCCGCTCCACAGCTTCGACGAAAGGCCCGGCCCGGTGACTCGACTCCGCCGCGCGGTACCCGGTGCGATCATCGCCATGGTCGCCGCATCCCTCTGCGCGGGTCCGCGGGCGGCCGCCGATCAACCGGCGGCCGATCCGGGCTGTGCCTGGCAGGCGGAGCTGTCACCGCGCACGGTCGCCCAGGTGAACTTCGCGTATCCCGATACCGGCGCGTGGTACTGGATCCTGCCGTACCAGGTGCGGCCGGGTATGACGATCACCGCGACCGGGCAGTACCCGGACTCCCGGTACATCTCGTTCAATACCTACGACGCGAGATTCAGCAGTTTCAGCAATGGCGGGGTGTCCTCGGCACTGCCCGACTATCTGATCGCCCCCGATGCCGGATCGGTCAATCCGTGGCAGCGGCCGGGCGGCGGCACCTACACTGTGACGATCGGTTCGGATCGCACCGCGGCGAACGCGCTTCCGCTCGCTCCCGAGGGCGAGTCGGCGGGCGTGGGATTCCTGATCTATCGCGAGTACCTGCCCTCCGGCGGGGCGTCGTCGGTGCGGCTGCCGCGGATTCGCATCACCGATGACACGGGCTCCCGGACGCTCGGGGGCTGCGTGGGCGGTGGTTCACCGCTGCTGGCATCGGCGCTGTCCGCGCTCGGCGCGACCGCGGCGAATCTGCCGCCGGCCACCGCCGACAATCTCGAATTCCGCCGGGTCAGCGGTGCGGGGGCGTTTCCGAACGCGGACAACGCCTACCTGGTCGCCACGCTCACCCCGCCGGGTGACGACAAGGTGGTCGTGGTGCGGGGTAAAGCTCCGGTCGCACCGGCGGGTACCGGGCCGATGGTGTGGCCGCCCGGTGCGAGCGCCGATGTCCGCTATTTCTCACTGTGCGCGAACCTGAGCACACTGCCCGGGCCGGTGGTGCTCAATCCCGCCGCCGACGGTTCCACCGACAATGGCTGCCGATCGGATCGGGAGACCCTGCTCGACGCCGACCGCGACTACACCTATGTGCTGGGCACCGAGGCGCAGCGGGCACGGATCGAGGCGATGCCGGGTGCGACCTTCGTACCGCTGTCGTCGGCGCACCCCACCACCCAGGAAGCGATTCTGCTGCGGAATATGCTGCCCGCCAGCGATTTCCGGCAGGCGGTGCAGAGCGTACCGGTCAATGGCACCCCGGCGCAGGCCGCGGAAATCATGGGCCCCTACTACCCGCGCGCCACGATGTGCCCGCTCGCGGCCGTGCTCGATCGCACCTGCTGAGACTCCGTCCGCTCCGATGCCCACCGCATCACCGAACAAGTGCTAGGTTTCGGCGGTTGTCTTGTAGCGGATGGAGATTCGGTGGGGCTGGGTAGCTTTTGGCGGCGCGAACCGCAGCAGCGGACGGCGGGGAGCGAGATCACCCCGGAGATCGCCGGCGAGCTGTGGGATTCGTATACCGAATCGCTGACGTGGCGGCTGTTCACCCTGCCGCTCGGGGGTCGAATCCTGCTGTCGCCCGGGCACGGTCGCAACGCCCGATTCACCCGCGACGGCGGCGGACTGGAATGGGCACTCTTCGCGCCCGGACAGGACAATCTGCCCAGCAGGCGACTGCCGTGGCCCGCGCTGTTCGAGGACTACCGATCCTTCACCGCCATGACGGCGCTGGCGTTCCGCGATGTCTTCGGCGCGGAACTGCCCTTCGAGCTCACCGCGCAGGCGTGGATCGAGGATTCCGGTGAGCAACTCGATACGCGCGGAATCGGGTTCGGGGAGTTCGCCGACGAACCGCTGGGCCGGGACGCCGATGACGCACTAGATCTAATGGACTGGGTGCGACAGCTCGCCGACGCGGATCGGGAGGTCCGCACCCACGATCACACCATCGCCATGGTCTGCGGCGTCGACGTGCTGAAACAGCAGGGGGTCGAACTGCTCGTCGGCGGGGATGAGAACTGGCCGGTGCGCGAGCATACGGTGGACTTCATCGGGTTGACGGACGAGCGGCTGATCGTCATCGACGTCTTCGTCAATTTCGAAGGGCTGGAGGCGATTCCGCCCGCGAGCATCGAGGTCGACGGGCGCATGGTGGATCGGGGCAGTCCGGCCTACGCGCACGCCATGGTCAACGCGGACCCGGATTTCCGGCGGGTGCTGGCCCGGCGGCCGGAACTCGCACGGGCGCTGAGCCAGGACCGGCTCACGATCGAGTACTCGATCCTGGAGATCGACGCCGAGCAGCGGATTCGCCTGCACGGCTTCGAGGGCGCGACGGATTCGATTGCCCCGGCACCGATCACGCACGAACTGTCCCCCGCCGACGATGCGAACGGACCGGCGACCGATCCCATCGAAACGTGGGTGCCCTTCGATCCGTACCCGTTGCTGAAACCCGCCGATTGGCCGCATCGGCATCGAATTCCGCACTGGCCCAGCGCATCTGGCAACGCCCCGATCATCGTGCTCGCCGCGGACACCCCCGACGGCTACACCATGCAGAGCTATGACCAGCACGCACCCGAGAACCAATTCCTGCTGCCCACGGCCATGGCCCGGCTCTCCGGTATGGAGCGCTACGAATGGGAATTCGACGAGCTGTACGGACTGCCCACCGCGAACTGCTCAGGACATGATTTCTCCGCGGAAAAGGTGCTTGATCCCCGGGCGATGCTGGTGGCGCACAACGCGCTTCGCACCCCGCGCCTGTGGGTCGCCACACCGCGCCGAACCTGTCTCACCGCCGTCCCGTACGACCTGGACGAACGCCAGCGCATGATCTTCCAGCATCTGGTGCGACTGACCTGGGATGACGACTCCTTCGGCAACGCACCCATCACGCGCGGCGCGTTCCTGCTCGAACACGGCCGCATCGCGGGTTTCGTCGAGGATGTGGATCTCATCGGCCGACACTGAAAAACGCTGGCGAACGGTCGATCCGACCTGGTTCGTTAGTCGGTCGTTAGTGCCTCGTTGGTGTCCCCCGACAGGGTCGTTCCGAGCCGTCCGAAGGCTGGACATCGATTCACTCGAGGGGAACCATCATGACGATCACCCACCGGACCACCGTCATTCGCCGCATCGTCCCGCTCGCCGCCGCCGTGCTGACACTCGGCGCGGGCGCTGCCGTCGTCGCCGGACCGGCATCGGCCAACTACGACTGTCCCGGCGGCATGTTCTGCGGCTACGACAATCCCAATGGCACCGGCATGATCGTGCAGGTCGATTCAGGTTGCTTTCTGCACGATATCGGCAATGGCGGGGTCGGCGACCGGCTGAGCTCGTATTGGAACCGCACCGGCCAGAAGGCGACCGTATACAACTGGACCGGACGGGAATGGCAAGTGCTGGTAACCATTCCGGACAACACCCGGGGCACCATGCCCAAGAGCGTCGACAATATCGCCGATGCGGTGAAGATCTGCGACTGAGTCCCACTACTCGGTCGCGGTGAGGCCCCCGGGGTTATTCCCGGGGGCCTTTTCGGCGACTCCGATCAGTCGTCGAGGTGCGCGCGCCGCAGTCGCTGCAGGAAATCCTCCAGCGGGGCCTCATTCGGGCGTTGCGGCAGTACGGATTTCGCGCTGTCGAACTTCTCCTCGTATTCGGCGATGAGCGCCTTGGCGATATCCGCACCCGATTCGGTCATCATCTGCCTGCCGAATTCGAAATACGGTTCCGGATCGGGCAGCCGGATGGGCAGCACACCGGTCGTGTACAGCTCATAGCCCTGCCAGAGCAGGCGGCGGGTATGCCTGGCGTGTTTGGCCAGCCGGGTATCGCCCAGCCCCTGGGTTTCCTGCCGATGCAGCATGCGCCGGAACTGGGCCATGGCATAGCCGAAATAGGAATGCCGAACCCGTTGCGCCGACAGGAAACACGACCGCAATTCGATCAGCTCGGCCCCGAATTCGGTGGTTACCGTGTACTCGTCGAGCCAGAGGATCTCCGAGGCCGTCGGATTGCAGGACAGGATCAACCCGATCGCCTTGCCCACCTCATGGTAGGTGGCATCGGCCCCATCCCGCCCCTGCCGAGTGCCCCGATCGCGGGTCGGCGGATGCAATCCGAGGAAGGTCCGGGTCGGCTCCACATACACGCCCAGATAGTCGATATCGCTAGCGGGCGTATTCAGGCCGTATGCGAACGACCCCACCACGCCTTCCAGCAACAGATCGCTTCGATCGCTCATCACACTTCCCTCCCCGGTTTCGGAAAGCACCGAGTATTCCCGGGCGGGGAGGGAAGCGATACCGAATATTTCAGGCAGGCACGTTCATACCCTGAGCGAGCATCGGCCAGGAATCGTGCGGGGCCTCGTCCAGCCAGCGGCGGCAGCCCCCGCGTGATGTCTCGGGCCGAGGCAAAACCGTTACACGGCAATGGCGTTCGATAGCATCGGTTGGGTGAGTACACCTGTGGAGGACGAATACGAATTCGATGTCGATGCCGAGCGGATCGATGTGGACCTGGTGCATAAATGGCTGTCCACGGACGCGTACTGGGCACTGGGGCGTGAGCGTGAGGTGGTCGAGCGATCCGTGCGGGGGTCGTTGAATTTCGGGGCGTACGACCGGGAGGGGAATCAGGTCGCCTATGCGCGGGTGGTGACCGATCTGGCGACATTCGCGTGGCTGTGTGATGTGTATGTCGCGCGGGATCATCGCGGATCCGGGCTCGGGGTGCGGCTCGCCACCACCGTTGTCGAATATCTCGCGCCCTATGAACTCAGGCGGGTCATGCTCGCGACCCTCGACGCACACGGGCTGTACGCCAAACTCGGATTCGTCGCGCTGCCGGACCCGCAGAAATGGATGGTTCTGCTCGACGGCGAATCCGCCTGATCAACTCCACCCACCGCTCTGGCCTAAGCTGCACGAATGGCCGAGGGTGCGGGTGCTACCGGAACATTCGGGAAGGCTCCTTGGGGGTCCCGACTACTGGGGCCCGTCGAGGAAGGCGCTGTGTCCCGGCGAGTTCGGGTACAGGTATTGCTGACCGTCCCGTTGACCGTGGCGAATTTGATCGGCATCGCGGTGGCGATGGTGTTGATCGGGGTGGTGCTGCCCGGGCCTTCGGTATTCACCCGGAAACTGGTGCTGCTCAACTTCGTGGCGGTGCCGCTGTACGCGGCGCTGGCGCTGGTGCTCGGATTCACCTGGGGCACCGTCTGGGGATTGCGGACGCTGCGCTGGTCCACCGATCCGGATCGGATACCCGATCAGCGCGAACGGCATGCCGCCGCACGGGTGCCGCGGCGACTGGTACTACAGCAGGCGTTGCTGTGGCTCGGCGGTATGGCGGTGCTGACACCGCTGTACGGGATCGCCGATCCGGCGTTCGTGCCCAAGTTCGTGCTCGGCATCGGATTCAGCGCGATCGTGGTGTGCGCCAACAGCTATCTGGCCGCCGAGTTCGCGCTGCGGGTGATCACGGCGCGCGTGCTGGACGCCGCACCGTCGCGGCAGGCGCGCGGGGTCGGGGTGTTCGGGCGGTCGATGCTGGTGTGGATGCTCGGGTCCGGGACGCCGGTGGCGCTGCTCATGGTGCTGGCGATACTGGCGCTCTCGGGTGTGGACATCAGCACCGAAAGGCTTGCGGTGTGCGTACTCTCGCTCGGCGGGGCGACGCTGGTCTTCGGCGGTGTCCTCATGACGCAGACGCTGGGGGCCGCGGTCGCGCCGATTCGCGGTGTGCGCAATGCGCTGCGGCGGGTCGAGGACGGTGATCTGGAGGCCGCGGTCACCGTGTACGACGGCACCGAATTGGGCGAACTGCAGGCCGGTTTCAACCGCATGGTGCAGGGCCTGCGGGAGCGGGAACAGATTCGCGATCTGTTCGGCCGTCACGTCGGCCACGATGTCGCCGCGGCCGCACTGGAGCGCAATCCCGAACTCGGCGGCGAAGAGCTCTATGCCGCAGCACTTTTCGTCGACATCATCGGATCGACCACCATGGCGGCGACCCGCCCCGCCCGGGAAATCGTCACCATCCTCAATGAGTTCTTCGCCATCGTGGTCGACGAGGTGGAACGACACGGCGGACTGGTCAACAAGTTCGAGGGCGATGCCGCCCTCGCGGTCTTCGGCACCCCCGCACCACTGTCCGACGCCGCCGGGTCCGCGCTGGCCGCATCGCGCGCGATACGCCGCCGGTTGTCCAGCGAGACAACCGGATTCGACGCCGCGATCGGCGTCGCCGCGGGCCGTGTGGTGGCGGGCAATGTCGGCGCGCACCGGCGGTATGAGTTCACCGTCATCGGCGATGCGGTCAATGAGGCCGCCCGCCTGTGCGAACTCGCCAAATCCGAGGACAACCGGGTCCTCGGCTCCGGGGCCACCGTGGATGCGGCCGACGCCGCCGAACAGAAATACTGGACCGTGGGCGAATCGGTCACGCTGCGCGGCCGCCTCGCTCCCACCCACCTGGCCCGACCACAGAATTGACCCCGTATGCGACACTCATGGCGCACAAGGCATTTCCGGTCACTATCGCTGCTGCTTGCGGTATGCACATCGGCGAGCGTCGTCGCCGCGTGCTCCGATGATCAGCCCACCACGGCCCAGGGCCCGACGGCGGTGGCCACCTCGACCGCACCGAGCCGACCCGGCGGAACGATAGATCTCACCGCGCCCGAGGAACTCGTCCACGGCATCGACGTGCCCTGGGGTCTCGCCTTCCTTCCGCGGGGCGGCGCGCTCGTCGCCGAGCGCGACTCCGGGTTGATCCTCCGGATCACCCCGGGTGCCCCCGCCGAGCAGGTCTACCGGGTCCCCGGTGTGGCGGCCGCCGGTGAGGGCGGTCTGCTCGGTCTCGCCGTATCCCCCGCCTATGCCGAAAACGGCTATATCTACGCCTATTTCACCGCCGACACCGATAACCGCATCGTGCGCTTCCGGCTCGACGGCCAACCCGAGGTGCTGTTCACCGGAATCGCCAAGGCGTCCAATCACAATGGCGGCCGCATAGCCTTCGGCCCCGACGGCATGCTCTACGCGGGCACCGGCGACGCCGGAACCGGTGCCGCGGCACAGAACCCGTCCAGTCCCAACGGCAAGATCCTGCGCCTCACCCCCGAAGGCCAACCCGCACCGGGTAATCCGACCCCCGGCTCCCCCGTCTACAGCCTCGGCCACCGCAATGTCCAAGGACTCGCCTGGGATTCGGCAGGCCGCCTCTACGCCACCGAATTCGGCCAGAACCGCTTCGACGAAATCAACCGCATAGAACCGGCCCACAACTACGGCTGGCCCGACGTCGAAGGCATAGCGAACAACCCCCAATTCACCGACCCCCTCATCACCTGGTCCCCCTCCGACGCCTCCCCCTCCGGCCTCGCGATCGCCGGAAACACCATGTACGCGGCAGCCCTACGCGGCGAACGACTCTGGACCCTCCCCCTGCAAGACGGCGTACCCACCCGCCCCACCGCCCAATTGACCGACCACCTCGGCAGGTTGCGCACCGTCGCGATCGCCCCCGACGGCGCACTTTGGCTCACCACCTCCAACACCGACGGCCGCGGCGACATCCGCACCGGCGACGACCGCATCCTCCGCTTCCCCGCCCGCTGAATCGAATCCATCACCGAACCGGCCGAAACGGGCAATATCCTTCGGCCGCGCGATATGCGGTCGAAACCGGAGCGGAGCGTCGGATTTGGGGTGTTTCGCGGCGTGGTTCGGGGGTGGGTTGCCACTAGCATTCGCTCGATTGACGACCCATTTCGCTGCCGAGTAGATATCGCGGCGGGCCCTTTGCTGCCCTCGGCTGGATCGACGAGTTCGGATCTTTCGCAGAGGAGATGACGGTGACGGCTGCCCCACAGCGGACTACGACGCGGACACTCGCACCCGATCGTTCGCCTCGGCGGGGGGAGCTACCCGAAGAACACGGGACCGCCGGTCGGCCGGTGGTGAGCGATCGGATGATGATCGTCGTCGCGATCGCCGCGGTGGCGGTGCTGGTGTGGCATGTGTTCGCGATGCCGATGGGCAATCCCTACTACGGGCTGTTCAGCAATGCGCTGGATTTGCAGGTGTATCGCGCGGGTGGGCTCTCGCTGCTGGAACGCACGCCGCTGTACAGCGGGCCCGTGGTGTTCGAGATGGAGTTCACCTATACCCCGTTCGCGGCGCTGACGTTCGTCCCGCTGGCGTTCTTCGGGGTGAGCGTGGCCAAGGTGATCTGGTGGGTGGCGATCATGGCGGCGCTGATCGGGCTGGTGGGGCGCTGCCTGCTGGTGCTGCGGTACGAGAACATCGCGCGCACCTGGATTTTCGCGACCGTGCTGGCGGTGGTGTGCACCGCGCTGGAGCCGGTGCGCACCACGCTGTGGCTCGGACAGGTCAATGTGTTCCTGGTGCTGTTGATCGTCTGGGATCTCACCCGGCCGCCGACCGCGCGGCTGCGCGGGCTGGGGGTCGGGATCGCGGCGGGCATCAAGCTGACACCGGCGTTCTTCCTGCTGTATCTGGCGTGCACGCGACAGTGGCGCACGCTCGGCATCGCGGCCGGGACATTCGCCGCGACCATCGCCGTCGGATTCCTGATCCGGCCCACCGATTCCTGGAAATACTGGAGTGCGCAGGTCACCGCTTCGGGGCGGATCGGAGCGGTGGACTCGCCGGGCAATCAATCGGTCAATGGCATTGTCGCGCAACTGCTTCGGTTCGCGCACGCGCGGCAGTTCATCTCGCACACCTACGGCACCGTGTACACCCCGCCGATGTGGATGTGGCTGGCGGCGGTCATCCCGGTGATCGCGCTCGGGCTGGCGGCCGCGATCCTGGCCTATCGCACCGGCCGGAACCTGCTGGCCATCACCATCGCGGGCATGACCTCGGCGTGCGCCTCACCGTTCTCGTGGGGACATCACTGGGTGTGGTTCGTACCGCTGTTCATTCTCGCGGTACACCACGTCTGCACCACGACCGATCGAAAGCGCTGGATCACGCCGGCGGTGGTGCTGTCGATCAGCTTCTGCTGGTGGTGGAACTATCCGGACCGCCCGCCGCTGGCGGAGTCCCCACATCCGATCGGGATCGGGCTGTTCATGTTGCCGCGCGACGACATTCCGCACTGGTGGTCGTATCTGGCGGTGCCGTTCTACGCGAGTTGCTATCCGCTGCTGCTCATCGTGACGGCGGCCTACGTGATCGCCCGACGCCATGATCGGAGTAGTCGATGACGCTGTCCCTCTCCCCCGATGCGGTCGCCGACCCGGGAATGCCCGCCACCGCGCAATTGCCGATCGTGCGCACCGGTACGCACCACGCGACCGCGTTCCCGCAGCTGCCACGTATCGTATTCGGCGGTGGAATCCTGCTCGTGGCAATACTTTTCGCCGCCGCAGCGTGGCAGCGCCGCTGGATCGCCGATGACGGGCTGATCGTGCTGCGCACCGTCCGCAATCTGCTGGCGGGCAATGGTCCGGTCTTCAATATGGGCGAACGCGTCGAAACCAATACGAGTACCGCATGGACCTATGTCGTGTGGTTCTTCAGCTGGCTGACCCAGGGACGGCTCGAATACGTCGTCCTGACGATCGCGCTCACGCTGTCGGTACTCGCGGTGGTCATCGCCATGCTGGGCGCGGGAAGGCTCTGGGGCGGAACGCGATCCACCCTGCTGGTCCCCGCCGGAGCGCTGGTCTACATAGCCCTGCCGCCCGCCCGCGATTACGCCACCTCCGGACTGGAGAACTGCCTGGTCATCTTCTGGCTGGCGGTGCTGTGGTGGGGACTGATGCGCTGGGCGCAGGCCGAAACAGTGCGTCCCGCGCCATTTTTCGCGTTGGTGTTCTGGGCGGGACTGGCACCGCTGATCCGCCCGGAGCTGACCGTCGTCGGCGGGCTCGCGGTACTGCTGCTGTGCTGCGCGCCGGTCCCCCGAACTCGGCTGCGGCCGTGGATGTTCCGGGTGCTGATCGGCGTGGTCGCCGGTCTGACGCCGGTCGCCTATCAGATCTGGCGGATGGGCTACTACGCGCTGCCGTTCCCGAACACCGCGGTGGCCAAGGATGCCGGTGGCGCGAAATGGCATCAGGGGTTCATCTACCTCGAGGATCTGGCCGGACCGTATCTGCTGTGGCTGCCGCTGCTGATCCTGGGAATCTGGGCGGGGGTGGCTCTGCGGCAGCGCCGAATCCGCTGGGCCGCACGGCGATTGCGCGCACCGGCCACCATCGCCGCACTCATGATCGGCAGCGGCATCCTGCTCACCGTCTATGAACTCCGCGTCGGCGGCGATTTCATGCACGGCCGCATGCTGCTGCCCCAGCTGTTCTGCCTCCTGGCGCCGGTCATGGTGCTGCCCATCCGCCTCGGCCGCGACCGCACGGCCGTGATCGCGCTGGTGACCCTGGCGTGCACGGCGGGCTGGGCGCTGTTCGCCGCCAATATCACCGCCATCACCTCCGGTACCGAGATCCGGTCCAGCGGTATCGTCGACGAGCGAATCTACTACGTGCTCAACGGCGGTCACGACCATCCCATCCTGGCCGAGGACTATCTGGACTATCCCCGCATGCGCCCGCTGCTGCGCGATATCGGCGACACCCCCAACGGCGGACTCGTCGTCAACCTGCCCGATCAAACCTATTGGTACGTCATCCCGCCGCCGCAACCCGTCCCCGAGGGCGGCGCGGGCCATACCGTGCTGTTCCTGAATCTCGGCATGACGAGTATGAACCTACCGTTGCACGTGCGCGTCATCGATCCGATGGGTCTGGCGTATCCTCTTGCGGCGCATACCGATCGGGTCACCGACGGCCGCATCGGGCATGACAAGAACCTCAATGGCAGCTGGGTGGTCGCCGACACCGGCGTCGTGGACAGGCATCCGTGGATGGCCGCGCATATCGAGGAATCCGCCGTGACGCGTTCGCGCGCCGCCCTGTCCTGCCCCACCACCCAGGACCTGCTCGCCTCGGTCCGCGCCCCACTCACCTTTACCCGCTTCCGCCACAACCTCATGCAGGCCCTCACCTTCGCGAACACCCGCATAGACCGCATCCCCCGCTACGAGTTGCAGCGCTGCGATCTCGCCGACCCGATCCCGAAATAGCTCCCGCACCTGCTCACCAAGAGATTTCGCCCCGATCGGCATAGCATCGGGGCGTGCCCGCAATTCCACCGCTGCCTTCGTTCCGCGGACCGAGGCAACGGTCGGTCGTACCGTTGCCGCGCATTCGCGTTCCCACCGCGCGCGCCATTGTGGATTGCGCGGTGTACGTGGATGGGGAGCGGTTGCGGGGGCATTTCACGCATACCGCGGCATTGGCAGAGGTGCGCAAGCGCGGGAACGGATTCGTGTGGGTGGGTCTGCACGATCCGGACGATATTCAGATGACCGATATAGCGCAGACTTTCGGATTGCACGCGCTGGCGGTGGAGGATGTGCTGGAGGGTTCGCATCGCCCCAAGGTCGAACGGTACGACGACACCCTCATGTTGGTCATGCGCACCGTCGCCTATGTCGAGCATGAAATGCACACCGTCAGTGAGATCGTGCAGACCGGGGAGGTCGTGGTATTCGCCGCGGCCGATTTCGTGGTCGCGGTGCGGCAGGGCGATCACTCGGAGCTGGCTGGCGTCCGGCACGACCTGGAGGCCGATCCGAAGCGATTGGCGCTCGGTCCCGGCGCGGTACTGCACGCGATCGCCGACTATGTGGTCGACGAGTATGTCGAGGTGACCCGAAAACTCGAGATCGAGGTCGACGCGGTCGAAGAGGTGGTTTTCTCACCGCAGCGCCACGTTTCGGTCGAATCGATCTATCAACTCAAACGCGAAATCGTCGAAATGCGGCGCGCGGTCAGCCCGCTGGCCGCTCCGCTGCAATTGCTGGGACGGCCGGGCGCGCCGCTGCCCAAAGAGGTTCGGCGTTATCTGCGCGATGTCGCCGATCACCACACGGCGGTCACCGAGCGCATTCGCGATTACGACGAAACACTCAGTGCCCTGGTCAATGCCGCGGTCGCGAAGACCGCGGTACAGCAGAGCACCGATATGCGGAAAATCTCGGCGGGTGTGGCGATTGCCGCGGTACCGACCATGATCGCCGGAATCTACGGGATGAATTTCGAGCATATGCCCGAACTACATCAGGTATGGGGTTATCCGGCGGTGCTGACGCTGATGTTCACCCTCTGCGCCGGATTGCTGGTGCTGTTCCGGCGCATCAAGTGGTTGTAGCTCAGGCGTTTCCGGGCTCGTTCCAATTGTCGTCGACGGGCCATCCCGAAGCCAATAGGTGTGCGCGCACCCGCGCGATATCGGCTTCGGAAGGCATATCGTCGGTGACTTTGGTGATCCCGACCCCGGCGTCGATCTTATCCGCCGGAATCGCACCCTGCCGTACGAGTGCGTCCGCCACCTGACGAACTTCGTCCTCGGGCAGCCGCTGCGCGAGCAGCGACAGCAGCGGAATGTAATCGGTATCCGGCACGCCCTGGGGATATCCGGCCCTGAGCCAGGCCAGAATTCGGGCGAGCACACCAGACAGCGCCATTGGTCTCCGGTTTCGCGAAAGTGATCAGGCTTCGGACGGATGTGCCAGCGGCCATCCGGCGGCGGCGAGCCGCGCGGCGACTCGATTGATATCGTCGTCCCCCGGCGTTTCATGCGCAAGCCGCCGGATGGCCGCTTCGATTTCCGCGCGCTCGATGATGCCGTCGGTGTCCTGGGCGGTCAATTGGTCCACGAGCAGGCCGATCTCGGTCTCGGTGAGCCGGCGGTGCAGTACCGCCAGCAGGGCGAGATAGTCCTCGGACGGAACGCCCTGCGGGTATCCGGCGCGCAGCCAGCGCAGCACCGAGCCCAGGATTGACGTATTCGATGTCATGGCTTCATTTCTTGGGAGGTTTGGCGCCGAAGAGCTGGATATCGAACGAGTGGCTGATGAAATCCTTGGCGATATACAGGATTCCGAGCCCGACCGCGATCACCACGATCGCGAAGCAGAGGTAGGCGACCGCCTGGACGACCGGATTGCGCACGGCGGGAGCGCCATCGGCGGTGGCGGGTTCGTCGGTCGCCCAGAACCGGATGCCGACCGAGAAGATCAGCGGCAGTCCGACACCGAGCAGCAGCGCGATCAGGGTGACTTCGCCGAGGGATTTCGCGATGGCGGTTACTGTATGCATGGATCGTGACTCCTCAGACCGCCGCGCCGGTCTTGATTTCCGGAGACGGTGCGAGCCCGCCCTCCCATTCGTCATTGACATTGTCGGTGCCGACCGGATTGCGCCGGGACCGCAGGTAGATGTAGCCGGATACCGCGATCAGCAGCGCGAAATCGACCAGTACGCCGCTGAGTCCGCCGAAAAGATCGGCGATGAACCAGCACAGCGCGCCCACCAGACCCGCCAGCGGCAGGGTGAACAACCAGGCCAGCGCCATGCGTCCCATCACACCCCAGCGCACCTCCGCGCCCGGCTTGCCGAGCCCGGTGCCCAGAATCGAACCGGTGGCGGTCTGCGTGGTCGAGAGCGGCAGGCCGAATTGCGCCGAGGTGAGAATGATTGCCGCCGAGGATGTTTCGGCCGCGAAACCCTGCGGGGAATCGATTTCCACCAGCCCCTTGCCAAGCGTGCGGATAATCCGCCAGCCACCGAGATAGGTGCCCGCGGCAATCGCCAGCGCACAGCAGACCTTGACCCACAGCGGAATATCGTCGCCATTGGTGAAGGTGCCGTGCGCGACCAGCGCCATGAAGATCACGCCCATGGTCTTCTGCGCGTCATTGGTGCCGTGCGCGAGCGAAACCAAACCGGCGGAACCGATCTGGCCCCAGCGGAAGCCGTCGGAGACCTTCTTCTTGTTCGCGGTGCGGGTGAGCCGGTAGATCAGGAAGGTGCCCAGCGCGGCCACCATGGCCGCGACGAACGGGGCCAGCGCCGCCGGAACAATGATCTTGCTGATCAGGCCGGTCTTCTCATTGCCGGTCCAGATCACCCCGCCCGCGCCCAGCGCCGCAACGGCCGCACCGATCAGGCCGCCGAACAGCGCGTGCGAGGAGCTGGACGGAATACCGAACAGCCAGGTGAACAGATTCCACAGAATTCCGCCGACCAGACCGGCGAAGACTATGTGCAGCAATTCCATATGGTGGACATTGCCGATATTGAGCAGCCCGCCCGAGACGGTCTTGGCCACTTCGACAGAAAGAAAAGCGCCGATCAAGTTGAGGACCGCCGACATGGCCACGGCCACTCGCGGTTTGAGCGCCCCGGTGGCGATCGAGGTCGCCATGGCATTGGCGGTGTCATGAAAACCGTTGGTGAAATCGAAAGCCAACGCGGTGATGATCACGATCACAAGCACGATCAGTTCTGCACTCACCCACGTATTTTCAGTCGCCGCCGGACCGTCGGCTACGGCTCCGCGCAGCTGTTCACTCGAAGTTCAGAACGCGACCCCCCAGTGTGTCCGAGCTGTGCCATACTCCCGAACATGTATAGCCAAGCTTCGAGCGGGTGCGGGGTCGAGGCTACTGTGATCGGCGGTGATGTGCGGCTCACAACCGGTGGCGACACCATCGACATACCCGCAATCTGGTTGCGGGACAACGCACCCGACGCGGACAGCCGGGACGTGCTGAGCGGGCAACGACTGTTCGATATCGTCGACCTGCCCGCCGATATCCGAGTCGCCGAGGCGACCGTCGCCGATGGCCGTCTGCGGGTGCGGTTCTCCCCCGATGACCATCAGACCTCGTTCCCCCTGGAATCGCTGCTGGGCGACGCCGACCGGATCGCGAATCTCGACCTGCGCAGCGAACGCGCCAAACGACTCTGGATCGACGCCCGGGACGCGGCCGCGCTCGAGCCGATCGCATGGGGGAGCTATCTGAACGATCCCGCGCCCGCGCTGCGCCAGGTGGTGGAGTGGGGATTCGCACTGCTGCACGGTGTTCCGGCCGCGGCCGGACAGGTCACCGCGGTCGCCGATACGTTCGGATATGTGCGCGAGACCAATTACGGGCGCATTTTCGATGTGCGAGTCGAGCCGAATCCGGTAAATCTGGCGTTCACGGGATCGGCCATCACACCGCATACCGATAATCCCTATCGGGAGCCGGTCCCCACCCTGCAATTGCTGCTCTGCCTGCACAACGCGGCCGAGGGCGGCGATTCCGGACTGGTGGACGGGTTCGCCGCCGCCGCCACGCTGCGCCGGACCGACCGCGCCGCCTTCGATGTCCTCACCTCGACCCGGTCGCCTACCGGTACGAGGGTGACGGAACCCGGCTCGGCGCGATGGTGCCGCTCATCGGACTCGATGCCGAACAGCGCATTCGCGAGATCCGGTTCAACAATCGGTCCATGGCGGTCCCGCTCGCCGAACCGGCCCGGGTGCGCGCGTTCTACACCGCCTATCGCGCCTTCGCCGAACTGCTCTACGCACCGGCGGCACGGCTGAACTTCCGCCTGGACACCGGCGACTGCCTGATCTTCGACAACACCCGCGCACTGCACGCCCGCACGGCGTTCGCCGCCGCCGGTGGCCGCCACCTGCAGGGCGCGTACGCCGATCTGGACGGGCTCACCAGCACCCTGCGCCGACTCGAGGAGCAGACGCGATAGCCTCGGGCGCTGGCGGATTTCCGCGCCGCGATCGACGCCCTGGATCGCGCGCTCAGGTCGCCAGCAGCGACCTGACCCGGCTGACCGCGCCCGCGGCCACCGAATTGCGCACCACGAACGCGACGGCCGAACCGACATAGGTGTCGAACGAGCACTCCAGCACCTCACCCGCGGGATCGGTGGTGCGCCGGATGGTGCGCAATAGCGGTGTGCCGGTGCGGATTCCGAGCAGTCCGGCGGTGCGGGCGGGTGCGGCGATGGCATCGATGGAGTGTTCGGCGTCGGCGAAGACGATGCCGTAGTTCTCCAGGTGATCGGTGATGGATTCGGCGTCCAGATCCATGGCCAGGATCGGCTCGGCGAGCCGTTCGGGATAGTAGGTGTTCTCCAGCATGGTCGGTGTTCCGCTCAGCAGCCGCACCCGCTCGACGTGAAAAGCGTTCTCGCCCTTCGCCAATCCCAGCTTCTCGCGCACTTCGTCCGAGGGCAGCACCCGCGCGGTCCCGACCGTGCTGCTGCTCGGGGTCTCACCGATACTGCGCGCCCACCGCGCGAAGCTCACCAATTCGGTCATGGGCTGCGCGCGCGGCCCGCTCAGCACCTGGCGGCGCGCGCCCTGGCGCGAGGAGACCACACCGGAGGCGCGCAGGAACGCGAACGCATGACGGATGGTGCCGCGCGATACCCCGTAGCGTTCGCTCAGGCGATGTTCCGAGGGTAGTGCGGATCCGTCGGCGAACTCACCGTTCTCGATCGCCGCGCGCAATTGCTCGGCGATCTCCCGGTAGCGGGGAACCTTCGGATGCTCAGTGGTCACCCGGCAACTGTATTCAACGCGAATCCGCGGCCAGCAGCACCGGCCGGTCCAGCAGCGAGACCTCGACCCGGGTGCCGGGGGTCAGCTCGGCGGCACGGTGACTGGCCACATCGGCGAGCAGTTCCAGACCGTCGGGCCGGGTCAGGCGCAGGCGGGTGGTCGCGCCGAAGAACGTTCCGGACTTCACAGTCGTTGTGCCGTCCGGGGATTCGCGCACCAGCACCGCTTCCGGGCGGGCCAGTACGGTCACCTCACCCGATGGCGTGGACTCACCGTCGCACACCAGCACCTGCTCCCCCACTCGGACATGGGTGGCGTCCACGGCGATCGCCGGAATCCGGTTCATGGTGCCGACGAATTCGGCGACGAAGGGCGTCGCGGGCCGCTGATACACCTGATCGGGACTCGCGCACTGTTCCATGCGGCCATCGCGCATGACCGCGACCCGGTCCGCGATCGCCAGCGCCTCCTCCTGGTCATGGGTGACGAAGACGGTGGTCACGCCGAGTTCGCGCTGGATGCGGCGAATCTCCTCGCGTAATTGCTGGCGCACCTTGGCATCCAGGGCCGAGAGCGGCTCATCGAGCAGTAGCACCCGGGGTGCGATGGCGAGGGCTCGCGCCAGTGCGACGCGCTGCTGCTGTCCGCCGGAGAGCTGATGCGGATACTTCGTCACATGTTCGGCGAGGCCGACCATGTCCAGGAGTTCGCGCGCCCGCTCGCGCCGCCGCTTGGCGGGCCGGCCGCGCAGGCCGAGCCCGAACGCCACATTGTCCTGCGCGGACATGGTCGGAAAGAGGCTGTAGGACTGGAAGACCATGCCCATATCGCGCTTGTTCGCCGGGATCGACGCGGCATCGCGGCCGCCGACCAGGATCCGCCCCGAACTCGGGTGATCGAATCCGGCGAGAATGCGCAGCGCGGTGGTCTTACCGCAGCCCGAGGGACCGAGCAGGGCGATGAATTCACCCGGTTCGATATCGAGGGTGAGCCCGTCCAGCGCGCGCACCGCACCGTAGTGCCGGTGCACATCGGCGAAACTCACCGCGGTGCTGCTGATTTCGGGAACGGTCTGGGCGGTCATCGGGATTCCTTCCGGGATCGACCGGCGATCGAGACGACGATGAGCAGAACGAGCCAGGTCAGCACCAGGCTCAGGATGGACAGCGCGACCTGCAACTGACCGTCGGTATTGGCCGACTGCGCCAGCCACACCGGGAAGGTCCGGAAGATCAGGATCTTCGCGATCGTGTACTCCCCCATGACGAGTGCGAAGGTCAGGAAGGCCGCGTTCAGGATGGAGGTGCGCAGCGCGGGCAGCACCACCCGCCACAGCACCGTGAACCAGCCCGCGCCGAGATTCTGCGCGGCCTCGACCAGCACGTCGATCCGCGAGCCGCGGATTCCCGCATCGAGCGCCCGGAAGGTGAACGGCAACGCGATCACCACGTAGACCAGGGCCAGAATCAGCGAAAGCGGTTGCCGCTGTAGCGCGGTGAAGACCTGGGTCACTTCCACGTAATCGCTGTTATTGCCCCACGACAGCACACTGCGCACGCCCACCACCAGGGCGACCGGCGGAATCACCAGGGGCAGTAGCGATAAAAGTTCGACCAGCGGGCGCGCGGCGGGTAATCGCAGGTGCACCAGCAGCATGGTGGGCACCATGAGCACCAGGGTGATCGCCACCGCGATCAGGCCCAGCGCCAATGAGGTGCCCAGGGCGTCGGTGAGGCCACCGGCGGACAGGATGTGCCCGTACGCGCGGAAACTCACCCCGTTCTTGTCGTGGATGGTGAACCAGAACGCCACCGCGAACGGGCCGATGAAATAGAGCCCGGCCAAGCCGAGCACGATCCACCGCCAGTACGCCGTCGGACGCGAGATACCGCGCCGAGATCCCGAATTCGGTTGTCCCGCAGCGCCGCCCAGCACCACGGCGGGATCGGTCACTGTAGCCATCGGGAGGTCCTGTTCTGCATGTACTGGTAGAGCAGGGTCAGCGGCACCACCACCACGATCATGTTCAAGGCCATGGCCGCGCCCAGGTTCTCCTGTCCGACAAGAACATTGCCGGAGACGGCGCTCTCGATCTGGAGGGGCGTGATCGCCAGGGTGCCGTTGGTGAGCGCGTCGGCGGTCGCGAAGGAGGAGAACGAGGTGCAGAACAGCAGCGCCACACTGCCCAGGAAATGCGGCAGTAGTGCCGGACCCGCGACATAGCGCCAGTACTGCCAGCCGCGCGCGCCCAGACTCTCGGCCGCCTCGCGCCATTCCGGGCGCAGGCCCTCCAGCGCGGGGGTGATCACCAGAACCATCAGCGGGACAAGGAAATACAGGTAGGCGAACTGCACACCGATCTGGGAGTAGAGATCGAAGTGCAGATCATCGCGGAGCGAGACGCCCAGGTGATCCTGCACCAGTTTCGTCAGCACGCCGGCATTGCCGATCGCCGCGACGAACAGGAACGCCAGCGGCAGACCGCCGAAATTCGCCAGCACGGCGGCCGAGGTGGATACCGCGCGTTGCAGCAGTTGCCCGCGCCCGCTCGAAATCGCCTGTGCCAGAACGATACCCAGCACAGCCGCGATGACGGCGACCACCAGCGACAGCACCACGCTGTTCTTCACACCGGTGAGGTACGCGCCCTTCAGCGCCGCCGCCACATTCGCGGTGCCGAAACCGGTATTTCCGCTATCGCCCACCTGGAACGCGGAATACGCGATCACGCCGGTGGGCAGCAGGAAGAACACGCCGACGTAGGCGAGGAACGGAACGAGCCCGAGCCAGCGCAGGGCTCGGGCCGAACGGGCCGTGGAACTCATTTGACAGTGTTCGCCCAGTTCTGGGTCATGACATCCTTGGCCTTGGTGGCCTGATCGTCGGTCGGATAGACCGCCTTGTCACTGGGTGCAGGCAGCACCTTGGTCAGCGCCGGATCGACCTTGCCGTTCTTCTGCATGGCGGGCAGGCGCACGGGCCGGGCGAAACCCTTGAGCAGACCGTTCTGGCCCTCATCGCTGTAGAGGTACTCCTGCCACAGGCGCGCCGCGGCCGGATGCGGTGCGGTCTTGCTGATGGCCTGCGCGTAGTAGCCGCCGATGGTGGCATCGGTGGAGACCGCGACCGTCCACTTCACGCCGGTGTTCGCGGTGGTCTGCGCGATGCCCGCGTTCAGGTAATCCCAGTCGATGATGATCGGGGTCTCACCGGACTGCACGGTCGCCGCGGTCGCCTTGACCGGAACGAAATTGCCTGCGGCCTTGAGCTTTCCGAAGTACTCGATACCGGGCTGGATATTGTCCGGGGACCCGCCGTTGGCCAGCGCGGCCGTCCACACCGCCATGAGCGCGGAATTGCTCTTGAGCGGATCGCCGCTGAGCGCGACCTGACCCTTGTACTGGGGTTTGATCAGGTCGGCGATGGTGGTCGGGCACACCTGTACCTTGGCCGCATCGCAGCCGATCGACATGTAGCCGCCGTAATCGGCGAACCACGTTCCGTCCGAAGCCTTCTGGGAATCCGGGATATCGGCCCAGCCGGTCACCTTGTAGGGCGCGTAGAGCCCTTCCTTGGCCCCGCTGATGGCGAACGAGGTGCCCACGTCGACCGCGTCCGGCGCGCGATCCTGCCCCTTCAGTGATTTGATGGCATTGATCTCATCGGCGCTGCTCGCGCCCGGGTTGTCATCGTTGACCTTGATGCCGTACTTGGCGGCGAAATTGTCCATGAGTTCGCCGTAGCCCGCCCAATCCCGTGGCAGCGCCATGAGATTGAGCGTCCCCTCCTTCTTGGCGGCGGCGATCAACGCGTCCATCCCACCCAGATCCGCGGCCGAGGTGGCGGTGGCGGCACTGCTCGCCGCCGACTCGGACTTCTTGGTGCAGGCTCCCATGCTCAGGACCAAAGCCCCTGCGACGAGACAGATTCCAATATTGCGAGCAGATGCGATGCGCACGAGCGACTCCCGGTCCAGCGTTCGATCAAATACCGGGAATCGATCACGATCCCGGTAACACGTACATACATTCGGCCCGAAAGTTGTATAGCCAAGATATCCGAAACATGCGGAAGGTGAACAGAAAATGTGATGTCCGGTCCACTTTCTGTTCACCCCAACTTGCGCTTGAATCGCTAAGCGCCGCAGCCGAATGCCCCGCCCCTACCCATCGCCCCGCCCGGAAGTACGTTGCCGAGCGTTCGCGCGGGTGCGCATCAGCCCTGCGCCAGGGCCTCGAATCCCGAGTAGTCGTGCAGGGTGATGGCGTCGGCCTTGTGCAGGGACTTCGACATGAGGCCGCGCATGGGCTTGGAGGTCATCACCCGAACCGAGAGATTGCGCATGCGGATGGCCGCCCGGCTACCGGGCAGGAAACCGTTCACACCGCCCGGCGGCAGCTGCTGGCATTCGGTCACGTACGGGCGCAGTTCCTGCTGATAGCGGTCGAAGGCCGCCCGGTGGTCATCGCGGGAGCGGGCCAATTCACCGGCCAGGACGTACGCGCCGACCATGGCCATCGCGGTGCCGTTGCCCGAGAGCGGGGAGCCGCAGTAGCCCGCATCGCCGATCAGGGCGACCCGGCCGCGGGACCAGCTGTCCATCCGGGTCTGGCTGATGGTGTCGAAGAAGAAGTCCGGGGCCTGATCCATCACCTCGAGCAATCGCGGTACGTGCCAGCCCAATTCGCCGAACCGCTCGGTGAGAATGCGCTGCTGCGCCGCCTGATCGTGCCGGTCGTACACCAGATCCGTTGCCTTGAAACCGAACATGGCCTTGGCACTGGCCGGTCCTTCCGGCCGGATGGCGGCGAGCAGGCCGCCGGGCGCGTTGTACATCAGGAACCAGTCCTCGAGGTCGAGACCGTCCACGGGCACCGTGAAGTAAGACAGGTACGCACCCAGATGCCGGACGAATTCGGATTCGGGACCGAAGGCCAGGCGGCGCACCGTGGAGTGCAGACCGTCCGCGCCGACGACGAGATCGAAGACGCGCGAGGCATTGCGGCCGAAGTCGGCCACCACGCCGTCCGCGGTCTCGCGCAACTCGGTGATCGTATCGTCGAAGAGGTATTCGACACCGGATCGCGCTGCGGCATAGAGGATATCGGTGAGATCACCACGCAGGATCTCGATCTCGGCGACCGCGCCCGCACCATCGAAGAGTTCGGCGGACATACTCGCCGACCAGTCACCGACGGCGTCGACATAGGCCAGACCGCGCTCATGCACGCGGGCCCGCTCGATCTCGGGCAGGATACCCATGCGCTCGGCGACCTCCTTGGCGACGCCGCGCAGATCCACGGCCTGCCCGCCGGGACGCGGGGCGGGTGCGCGTTCGACGACGGTGACCTCGAATCCGTAGCGGCGCAACCAGTATGCGAGGGTCAGACCGGCGATACTGCCGCCGGAGATCAGCACGGTACGGGCGGTGGTATTCATCGGGTGCTCCTAAAGAGTGGGAATCATCAACTGGCGCAGGATGGGTGGCCAGCCCTGTTCATATGCGCGCCTGCGCACGGCGGTGGCGAGGGCGCTGCCCGCACCGCGACCGCCGATCAGCAGACGGTCCGGATCGGCGAGCAGGTCCGCCGCGTGTGCGGCGGCCCATTCGAGGGTGCGCATGGCATCGCGCTCGATGGCGGCGCGCTGCTCGGGTAGCAGGTCGTATCGCACCGCGAGGACGACGAAATCGCATGCGGCGCTCAAGGTCCGGCACAGCGCGTCGAGATCGATCGATCGGTTCGACGCACCGACCTCGAAGAGCGTCAGCAGTGCGCGCGGCGGGCCGGTGGGGCCGGGCCAGTAGATACGAGAGCCGCGGTCGACGATCGCGGACCGCAATCGCAGGTCGGCGACCCGGTGACGGGCCGGGGTGGAAGGCATGCCAGAACATTCGCATCGGCCCCGCGACCGAAGGAAGGTCCGAATGCGCATAGCAGTCTTGCGTCCACGGCATGACCGTTCGCGCCGGATCTGGGCAATACTGACGATCATGAACGCCCAGACCGGTGCGAACACGGCCGGAAGCCCGACCCCGCTCCCCAAGGCGCCCGATGCGATCGAGTTGCGCCACCTGCGGGCCTTCGTCACCGTCGCCGAGGAGCTCAATTTCGGCCGGGCAGCCACCCGCCTGTACGTTTCGCAACCCGCACTGAGCAGGCAGATTCGGGCACTGGAACGCCTGGTGGGCTGTGATCTGCTGCGGCGCACCACGCATCGGGTGGAGCTGACGCTGGCCGGGGAAGCGCTGCTGGATCGCGCACGGCGCATTCTCGGCGATGTGGACGAGGCGGTATCGGCAACCCGGGCGGTCGGCGGGGAGCTGCTGGCGCGAATCGCGCAGTACTGGGAGCCCTTCGGTGATCCGGATCCCGAATTGGGGGTGCTGCGAACGGCTTACGAGGACCTGCACGCGCAATTCCCGCCGCCGCCGGAGGTCACCGTGCGACCGGCCAACGCGGGCGGGGTGCCG
This sequence comes from Nocardia sp. NPDC052001, assembly GCF_040680615.1. Classification (NCBI taxonomy): domain Bacteria; kingdom Bacillati; phylum Actinomycetota; class Actinomycetes; order Mycobacteriales; family Nocardiaceae; genus Nocardia; species Nocardia sp. NPDC052001. The sequence goes on from NZ_JBFAXC010000002.1 coordinate 1,378,409, forward strand.
AGTCTGCTGGTGCGGACCGAACAACCGAACGACACCACGGTGCTCTATCTGCACGGCGGCGGGTATATCGCGGGCTCGGCGTTCGGCTACCGCTCGCTCGCCGGTGCGCTCACCGTCGCCGCGAACAGCAGCACGCTCATCCCGGATTATCGCCTCGCGCCGGAACATCCGTTTCCGGCGGCCGTCGACGACGCCGTGAGCGCCTACCGCTGGTTGCTCGATACCGGTGTCGAGGCCGAGAACATCACGCTCGCAGGCGATTCGGTCGGCGCGCACCTGACCGTATCGGCCCTGCTGCGACTGCGCGAGGAACAGCTGCCGCAGCCCGCGGGCGTCGTATTGCTCTGCCCCGGAATCGATCTGCACTGCGGAACACTCGATGCCCAGCTACCGAGCGCGCAGCCGGGGACGGTGTCCGGGGCGCATTTCCACCGCCGCATCGTGCCCGACTATCTGGCCGGGCATCGCGACGATGATCCGATCGTCGCCCCGTTGCTGGCCGATCTGACGGGCCTGCCGCCGCTGCTCATCCAGGCCGGCACGGGTGACTCGCATCTCACCGACGCGCATCAGCTCCTCGACCACGCCCAGGCGCACGGGGTGACGGCCCGGCTCGAGCTCTATCCGGTGGAAACCCATAATTTCCACCTGTTCTGGTCGTTCCTGCCCGAGGCCGCGGATGCGCTCGAGCAGGCCGGAAAGTTCATCCGGGCGCAGACCGGACGGGCGCGGGTCCGGTCCAGCGCATAACCCTTCTACCACCACAATCACCCCTCGCCCGTTTTGCCCGATTAGGGTTGGGGCGTGAATATTGCAGCAACACAGATATTGCGCTCGTTCGTAGCACTGTTCGAGTTGAAGATGATCACCTCCGGCCCAGCCGGCCGCGATCTCACGGACGGCTGAGCTGAATGGTCGCGCATGAAACCGCACTGTCACTGGTTCAACTGGGCGCGGTGCTCTTCGGATTGGGATTGCTCGGACGATTGGCGGCGCGGATCGGGATGTCACCGATCCCGCTGTACCTGATCGGCGGGCTGGTGTTCGGCACCGGCGGGCTGATCGAATTGCAGCATGTGGACCAGTTCATCGAACTGGCCAGCGAGATCGGCGTGGTACTGCTGCTCCTGCTGCTCGGATTGGAATACACCGCAAGCGAATTGGTGACCGGGCTGCGCAGCTCCTGGGCCGCGGGCGTGGTGGATCTGATACTCAACGCGGTACCCGGCGTAGCGGTGGCGCTGATCCTGGGGTGGGGAGCCACCGGGGCGGTCGCCATGGCGGGCGTCACCTATATCTCCTCCTCCGGAATCGTCGCCAAGGTGCTCAATGACCTTGGGCGACTTGGCAACCGGGAGACCCCGACGATTCTGTCGATCCTGGTGTTCGAGGATCTGGTGATGGCCGGATATCTGCCGGTGCTCACCGCCATCCTGGCCGGGGCCGGATTCGCGGCGGGTATGAAGACGGTCGCCATCGCGCTCACCGCGGTCACCGTGGTGCTGGTGGTCGCGCTGCGCTACGGGAAGTACGTCTCCAAGATCGTCGACAGCCAGGACCGGGAGATCTTCCTGCTCAAACTGCTCGGCTCCGCCCTGCTGATCGCGGGAATCGCTTCCGCGCTACAGGTTTCGGCGGCGGTCGGGGCGTTCCTGCTCGGTATCGCCATCTCCGATTCCACCGCGCACAATGCCACCAAACTGCTGGAGCCGCTGCGCGATCTGTTCGCGGCGCTGTTCTTCGTACTGTTCGGGCTCAGCACCGATCCGGCGAGTATTCCGCCGGTGCTCGGCTGGGCGATCGTGCTGGCGGTGCTCACCGCCGGAACCAAGATCGCGACCGGATGGTGGGCGGCCGGGCGGGCCGGGGCTTCCCGCTACGGACGCGCTCGCGCCGGATCGGCACTGGTGGCGCGCGGTGAATTCTCCATCGTCATCGCGGGTCTCGCGGTCGCGTACGGGGCGGTGCCACCCGCGTTCGCGGCGCTCGCGACCACCTACGTGCTGATCATGGCGGTACTGGGACCGGTCGCGGCGCGATTGATCGAACCCGCGCTGCGGTGGGCGGATCAACTGCGCGTGCGCACCGCCTGACCACGATCGCCGCCGGTGGCCCGCTCGACGCGGGCGGCCACCGGGGCGGTCAATCCCGTTCGGGGCCCAGCGAAATGCCGCGACTGGCCAGCCACGGCAGCGGATCGACCTTGTCCGCGCCATTGAGCCACACCTCGAAATGGCAGTGCGGGCCGGTGGAGAAACCGCGATTGCCGACCGTGGCGATCTGATCACCCGCCAGCACCCGCTGACCCACATCGACCGTCGCGGTATCGACATGCCCGTAGACGGTGATGGTGCCGTCATCGTGCTGAAGCCGCACCCACATGCCGAAACCCGAGGCCGGGCCCGCGCTGATCACCTTCCCGTCCTCGACGGCGTAGATCGGCGTTCCGATCGGGGCGGCGATATCCACGCCCAAATGTTCCGCGCCCCAGCGCGAACCGAAACCCGAGGTGAAGGTGCCCTCGGCGAATTTCACGAACAGCGGGCGCAGTTTCGAGGCGGCGCGGGCCGCGATATCGGCCTCGAATTGCTCGCCATTGCGCAGAATGTCTTGGAAGTCTTCGGGATTCTCCACCTGGGCGGCATCGAGAATCTCCGGGAAATGCGCATCGGTGCCATCCAGGGTGGCCGGCTGTAAGGCCGCCAACTCCTCGGTGGCCGAAGTGTCCACCGGTTGTTCATGGGCTTGCTGCATACCGGCCTGCGTGGCGGCCACAGCCGCGCCCGCGGCCACCGCGGCTATCACCGCGCGACCGCGCAGTACCTTGATCGCGGGCTGGCGCCGGTGCGCACCCCGGCCATTCTGAATCCCGGAAGTATTGCCGTGCAATAGAACTGCGCCTCCAACCTCGTTCTGCCCTGAGTCGGCCGCGAGACCGTAACAGACGAAGCTGTGAGTCGTTCCCAGGAAACCATATGGACCGGAGCGCCGGCACCGTGCGTGAGTGGCGGCCGGATTACGCGGTGCGCGCGAACTCCTCCGGGCCGAGTGCTTGTTCACGCAGGTCGGACAGGGTGCGCGTGAGCAATCGCGAAACCTGCATTTGCGAGACGCCCAATCGCTTGCCGATCTCGGACTGGGTCCGATTCTCGAAGAAGCGCCAGTGCAGAATTTGGCGTTCGCGCGCGGGCAATTTCGCCAGCAGCGGGCCCACCGCGAGCGCGTTCTCCAGCAGCCGATAGGACGGCTCCTCCGCGCCGAGCGTGGCGACCAGCGGGGATTCCCCGGATTCGCTATCGCGGGTCGCGTCGAGCGAACTCGCCTGATACGCATTGCGGGCCACCAAAGCCTTGGTGACCTCGGCCAATTCGACCTCGAGTTCGGCGGCGATCTCCCGCGCGGTGGGCATGCGCTCCAGCCGTTGCGCCAGCACCTCGACCGCCGGGGCGATACGCCCCTGCAATTCCTTGGCACTGCGCGGAACTCGCACCGACCACGTGTTATCGCGGAAATGCCGCCGCACCTCACCCATTACCGTCGGCACCGCGAAGGACAGGAACGAGCTCCCGCGCGTCACATCGAAGCGGTCGACGGCCGCCACCAATCCCATCGACGCCACCTGGTGCAGATCGTCGAATTCCTCACCGCGGCCCTTGTACCGGCGCGCGATATGCTCGGCCAGCGGCAGGCACAGTTCGATGATGCGTTCGCGCAACACCTCCCAGTGCGGGTCAGCACGATCGAGCTGCGACCATTCGGTGAACCGCACCTCGATATCGTCATAGCTGTCCTTGGTGGCTATCGCCTCGTTCATGAAGTTCCTCACTTCTCTACGAATCCGACAGATACCGAGTACCCACTCGTTCGTTATCAAAACGTAATCAGTCCGAATTGATCTCTACCTGCGGGTATCCGAGGGCGAAAACGCCGCGATCGCGGCTCGGCGTCAGCTCGTGGCGGGCGTGCCCGGCGGCACCTCCCGCGGCAACCGGACCGTGAAGGTCGCACCCGCGCCCGGGGCGGTGTCGACCGTCACCCGGCCACCGTGCGCGGCCACCAGGGCCTGCACGATGGACAGGCCCAGGCCGGTGCCGCCGCTGGCGCGAGTGCGCGAGGTATCGGTGCGATAGAAGCGTTCGAAGACCCGCATGGCGGCGTCAGGGGTAAGGCCCGGACCCTTGTCCTCGACATCGATCCGTACCTCATCGGGAGACGGTGTGAGCCGCACCGTGATCGGGGCCGGGGCGGGCGTATGGGTCAGGGCGTTGCCGACCAGATTCGCCAGCACCTGCCGCAAGCGGGCCTCATCGCCGACGACCTGGAGGGTGCCCTCCCCCGGGCACACCTCGAGCTTGATCGGCCGGGCGGGGGCATCGGCGGTCGCCTGCTGGCGCGCGGCGATGGCCTGGGCGTTGTGCACGGCGTCGGAACCGATCGTCAGCAGATCCACCGGCTTTCGCTCGAACGGGCGGTTCGCGTCGACCCGGGCCAGCATGAGCAGATCCTCGACCAGCAGACCCATCCGCGCGGCCTCGGCCTCGATCCTGGTGAGAATTCCGGCGGCGTCGGCGCTCGCGCCCTGCCGGTAGAGCTCGGCGAAACCTCGAATGGTGGTCAGCGGAGTGCGCAGTTCATGGCTGGCGTCGGCGATGAAGCGGCGCATCTTCGCCTCCGAACGCCGGGCGGCCTCCTCCTGTGCCTCGGTCGCGGCCACGCCGTGCTGGATCTGGGCCAGCATCTCGTTGAGTGAACGGGCCAGATGATCGACCTCGGTATCGACATTGCGCACCGGCACCCGGCGATGCAGATCACCGCCCGCGATGGCCGCGGCGGTCTCCTCCACCTGGCGCAGCGGGCGCAGACTGCGGCGCACCACCAGATAGCCGCCGGTACCGAGCACCAGCAAAGCCGTTATACCGGTTGCCAGTTCGAAATAGATCAGGCCGGAGATGGTCTCGCGGTTCTCGGCCAGCGAGATGCCGATGGTCGTCGAGCCGTACTCGTTGGCGATGGTGAGCACCCGCCAGCGCGGCATGGACTCATCGGTGGAGCGCACCGTGGCCGGGCCGTCGCCGTGCAGATCCGACAGCGCGGGGGTCGAATCATCGCCTCCGGCAAGGAATTCCGAATACACCGTGCCATCCGGGCCCTTGCGCAGTTCATAGAATCGGCGGGGCTGTTCGCCCGTCGTCTTCACCGGTTGCGGCGGACGCGGCGCATCGGTGGGCACCCACACCGCACGACCGTCCTCGGTGGTGATCTGCTTCATCGCGCGCGGCTGCGCCCAGCCGCGCGCGGCGTCGAAGAGTTGCTCATCGGTTCGCGAGGTCAGCGAACGCGATAGGGCGGAGGTCAGCGCCACCCCCGAGGCGAAGAGCACCAGAGCCGCGAGCGCCACCATCGCCACCACCAAGCCGATTCGGAGCGGCACCGAGGAGGCCCGCCGAGCCAGCGTCTTCCGCAGGTTCACGTCCCGCTCAGCCCCGGTTCCGAATCGTTGTGCCACACCATCATGGCTAGATGGTGGCGTTGGCAACCTCGGTGACGCTGTATGTGCGCTGGGCGTTTCCTGTGAATCGCCCGCCGGGACGCTATAACAGTCGGTATGGCATTGAATTGGAAGCTCGTCATCGACAGCGCGGACGCCCCGGTCCTGGCCGATTTCTGGGCCGCCGCACTGGAATACGAGGTCGAGGATCCGAGCCCGCTCATCGAACAATTGCTCGCCGCGGGGCACCTGCCGCCGGAGGCCGTTCGAGAACACAATGGCCACAAGACTTTTCGCGGGCTGGCGGGGATCCGGCATCCCGAGGATCCGTTCGATCCGCTCAGCGGCGCGGGCCACGGCCGGCGACTGCTCTTCCAGGACGTGCCCGAACCCAAATCCGTGAAGAATCGCCTGCACATCGATGTGCACGGTGTGCCGGGTGAACTGGAAGCGCTGGTCAAGCGGCTGGAGAGCCTCGGGGCCGAGCGCGTGCACGAGGTCGACCAGGGACCAGCCGGGCACTGGTGGGTCATGCGCGATCCCGAGGGCAATGAATTCTGTGCCGCCTAGGTGACACGGAATTGCGCGCCGGATAGGTATAGCGTTTCATTCGTCAACTGCCCGCTGGGACAGGAGAACGATCATGCGGATACCGACAACACTGCGGACCGGCGTATTGAGCGCGGCGGCCGTCCTGGGGCTCACCGGGGTCACCGCGCACGCGGAACCCGCCCTGCCGACCGTCGTCCTGGTGCACGGGGCGTTCGCGGACGCCACCAGCTGGGACGGCGTCGCCGCGAAATTGCGCGCCGACGGATATCGAGTCGTGGTGCCCGACAACCCATTACGCGGACCCGCCAATGACGCGGCCGCCATCGAGCGCACGCTGAACGGACTATCCGGGCCGATCGTGCTGGTCGGGCACTCCTACGGCGGCACGGTGATCACCAATGTGTCCGACCCGAAGGTCACCGCGCTGGTCTATATCGCGGGATTCGCGCCGACACCGGGCGAGCCCGCGCTGCTGGAGATCAATCCGGTGCAATTCCCGGGCAGTCGACTGCTGCCGCCCGCACTATCGGTCAAGGTGGCCAACGGTGGCCTCGACGCCTATGTCGATCCGGCGTACTTCCACGAGGTGTTCGCCCAGGACGTCTCCGATGCCACGGCCGCGGACATGATCGCGCATCAGCGCTCGCTGGCGCTGACCGCCAATCTCGAACCGTCCGGTCCCGCCGCCTGGTCGAATACGCCCAGCTGGTATCTGGTCTCCAGCCAGGACCAGGTCATTCCGCCCGCGTCCCAGCGCTATATGGCACAGCGCATGCACGCGCACACCAGCGAGATCACAGCCTCGCACGCCTCCCTGGTCTCGCAGCCCCTCGCGGTCGCCGATGTCATCGAACAGGCCGCCCGCGGCTGATTCCGAGCATGCCGGGACGGTAGACCACCCGGCTATCGGAGCGTGTCGATACCCGCCAGGATGAGGTCGATACCGGCGCGGAACTGCGCCCGATCGTCATGGTCGGCCAGTTGCGCGGCGATCCTGTGCACGAAGGGGTACCGCTCCGGATCGTGCCGGGTCCAGCGCTCCGCGACCGCGGTCAGAAAGGCCGCGCGATCGGTTTCGCGGGCTATCCGCGCGCCCGCGGCGTACTGACCCGCGAGGCCGTGGATGTAGTTCACCAGGGCGGAAGCCGCGTCGAATTGCGCTGCTTCGGGCACGCCGAGTGCCTCGAGCTGTCCGCCGACACCCTCCAGAATCCGCATATTCGCGGAATGCCATGGCTCACTGGAGAGTTGGGCTCCCACCCACGGGTGGGCGTCGATCGCATCGAAGACGCCCAGGGCGACGGCGCGGATGGATTCGCGCGGTTCCGCGCCCGCGGGCACCTCGGTCATGACCCGGGCGATGATGTCGTCCGCCGCGGCGGCGAGCAGATCGTTCTTGTTCGCGACATGCCAGTAGATCGCGCCGCTGCCGGTGGCCAGGCGGGCCGAGAGCGCGCGGAAGGTGAGCGCGGCCTCGCCCTCGGTATCGAGGATCGCTATCGCGGTCTCGACGATCCGCTCCTTGGACAGTGCGTCCGCGCGGCGTTCGGGCCGCTGCTTCTTGGTCGTCACAATCATCATCTTGACATGTCTGGAACGTTGTTCCAAACTGATTTGTGGAACAACGTTCCAGAGAGCTTCGGAGGGAGCGCGTCATGACGACATCGATCACCATCATCGGAGCGGGACTGGGCGGCCTGACCCTGGCTCGCGTCCTGCGCGTACACGGCATCACCGCCACCATCTACGAGGCCGAAGCCTCCGCCGCCGCCCGCACCCAGGGCGGTCAGCTGGACATCCATCAGGACGACGGGCAGTTCGCGCTCGAGGCGGCCGGGCTCACCGACGAATTCTGGGCGATCATCCACGCCGGCGCGGAGGCGCAGCGCGTATTCGACCGGGACGGCCGGCTGCTGCTCGATGTCGCCGACGACGGACTGGCGACCCGGCCCGAGGTGCTGCGCGGGGAGTTGCGGCAGATCCTGCTCGATTCACTGCCCGAGGACACGATTCGGTGGGGTCACAAGGTCACCGGCGTGCGCCCGCTCGGCGACGGGCGACATGAACTCACCTTCGCGGACGGTTCGACCGTGATCAGCGATCTGCTCGTGGGCGCGGACGGCGCGTGGTCCAAGATCCGGCCGCTGCTCTCGGACGCGACGCCCGAGTACATCGGCACCACCTTCATCGAAACCTATCTGTACGACGCCGATCAGCGGCATCCCGCCATCGCCGCCATGGTCGGCGACGGTGCGATGTACGCGGCCACTCCCGGCAAAGGCATTACGGCGCACCGGGAATCGGGCGGCACGCTGCACACCTATGTGCAGCTCAACCGTTCGGCCGCCTGGATCGCGGATATCGATTTCACCGACGCCGCCGCGGCGACCGCGTGCATCGCGGCCGAATTCGACGGCTGGGCACCGGAACTCACCGCGCTCATCACCGAGGGAGAATCCACACCCGTGCCGCGCATGATCCACACCCTGCCGGACGGACATCACTGGGACCGGACGCGCGAGGTGACGCTGATCGGCGATGCCGCCCACCTCATGCCGCCCTCCGGCGACGGCGCGAACCTGGCCATGCTCGACGGCGCGGAACTCGCACTCGCCATCGCCGCGCACCCCGGCGATATCGAGGCCGCCCTGACCGCGTACGAGGCGAGCATGTTCCCGCGCAGCGCCGCGTTCTACGCGGACGCGCACGAGATCCTCGACCTCTGCCTCGGTGATCGCGCGCCGTACGGACTCGTCGATCTGTTCAACGGTGTGCCGCAGCCCGACCCCGAACCGTCCGCCCGGTCCTGACAGGCCGCCCGGCACGTCGCCGACACCCCGGGCCACACCGCAAGTTGGCACGAATGGTCATCAACTGGCCATTCACGCGCTCGTGTCCCCGCCACTACAGTGATCGACGGTCCACAAGCTGTGCGGTTATTGCTCGGTAGCTCATCCGATCAGAGGTGGCGAAAACAACAGTGGCAGTGACGAATACACATCAGTTGCTGAGCGAGGTGCTCTCCAGATACGGGAGCGTCGAGGAATTCTGCTCACGCCTTCGCGGCGATGGCGAAACCACCACCGAATTACCGCGCATCAGCATCGAACCGGACACCGGGGGGCGGCACCGCCGTCACGATACGGCCTGACAGGAGTGCGAATCGATGGACTTCGGCAGCATTCTGTGGGGCCATGCCGATGCTGCCGGGCCGGAGACGGCCGAGGATACGACGCTCACCGATCTGAATCTCGATCAGGTCTTCGCGGCCACCGGCGGCGCGGAACACCGGGCGGCGCAGTACCGGCCGCTCCGCGATATCGCACTGGTCGAATTTCGGCAGCGGGTATTCGGTGATCTCGAGGATGACGCGGTCCGTTCGGTCTTCGAGGCCTTCGTCGACGGGATGCGTTCGGTGCGCGCGCATCTGGAGCGCGCGGGACGGCTGACCCATCCGCAGCAGCGCAACCGCTGGCAGATCGACGCCGAGGCGGTGTACTGCCGGACGGTGCGCGGGATGAGCATCGCGCTGCGGGGACTGCCGCTGCACTCGACCGGATTGCGGGAATGGGCGGCGTGGCTGTCCGGCTACGTCGATCTCGACTCGTTCCGCGGCTTCGCCGAGGACGGGGCGGGGGTGCGCGCGGAGCTCGATGCCGTGCGCTATTCGGTGCAGGTGACCGGCCGCCAGCTGGTCATCGACCGGTACGGCGGGCAACCCGATTTCAGCGAGACCATCGCGGCGGCCTTCGCACGGTTCCGGCCCGAGGGTGATCCCGCCCGGTCGCCCGCGGTGGATCCATGGCCGGATATGAACGAGGTCGAGGAGCAGGTCATCGCGGCCGTCATCGATCAGCATCCGGCCGTCTTCGAACGGCTGGGCCGCCATGCCGAGCGGTATCGGGATTTCATCGATCCGGTCATCGCGCGGTTCGACGCCGAGGTGCGCTTCTACCTCGACTATCTGCGCCTGGTGCGCGGGCTGCGCGCCCGCGGTATGCCGTTCTGCTATCCGGAGGTCACGGCCGAGTTCGCCGGGATCGAGGTGGTGGACGGTTTCGACGCGGCGCTCGGCTTCGCCCTCGCCAAACGGCAGGCGACCGTGGTGCGCAATGGTTTTCGGCTCGACGGCCGCGAGCGCGTGCTCGCGGTCACCGGCCCCAATCAGGGCGGGAAGAGCACATTCGCCCGCATGGTCGGGCAGTCGCTGTATCTGGCCGCGCTCGGCTGCCCGATTCCCGGGACGCGCGCGCGAACCATGCTGCCGGACAGCGTGTTCACGCATTTCATCCGCGCGGACGATATCGAGGATCCGCACGGCGCACTGGCGCAGGAGCTCACCCGCATGCGCGATATCCTGGACCGGCTCACCGCGCGCAGTGTGGTCGTGCTGAACGAAAGCTTCAGTACCACCACCGCTTCCGATGCCGTGGCGATCGGCGCGGACGTGGTCGGGCGCATCATCGAACGCGGCGCGATGGCGGTGTACGTGACCTTCCTGGACGAACTCGCCACCGTCCGGCCGGAGGTGGTCAGCATGGTCGCGGGCGTGGAATCCGGTGATGATCCGGTGCGCACCTTCCGAATCGAACGCCGACTGCCCGACGGCCTGGCTTACGCGGCGGCGGTCGCACAGCGACACGGGCTGACCTACCACGAGATTCGTGCGAGGATTCGATGATTCCGATCGGCCTGCTGCATCCGCCCGGCGCGATCGTGCACGGTGCGCGCAATGGTGCGGCGCTCACCGATGATCTCGGCCTGGACGAGCTCTACGCGGCCATGGCGGCCGGTGACGAATTCATCGCCCAGGTCGTGAAAACCGTTGTGCCCGTATGCCTCACCGATTGCGCGATCATCCGGCACCGGCAGGGTGTGCTCGCGGACTGCTGCGCCGATCCCGATCTGCCGCGCGCCCTCTACGCGGTGACCGCCGCCGCGACCACGGTACGGCGCTGGACCACCGGGCGCACCCGCGAACCGCGCGGCAAACTGGGGCTGGCGCTGCAACCGCTGGAGGCGCTGATCGGCCACCTGCGGCAACTGCGGCAGACGCTGGAGAAATACGCCGCATCCTGTACCTCGGACGGGCTGCGGCGCTTGCGGCGGGTACTGGCCGAGCAATTGGACGAGGACTATCTCGCGCGGCTCGAACAGCATGTGGCCGCACTGTATTTCGAGCACGGTATCCATTTCAGCGCGGCGCTGGGCACCGGCAACAAGGCCGATCGGATCATGCTGCACGAGCCGCCGGCCGCCGCGAAACGGTTGCGGCTGGGCCGCCGTTCCGGGACCGCGTTCGAGGCCTTCGACAATTTCGAATTCCATGACGGCGATCCGCTGCGGGCGGTCATCGAACCCCCGCTGGACGGCGTCGCCGAGGTGATCTCCCGGGTCACCGACAATGTGCAGGATTTCTTCCGGCAGCTGCGCACCGAACTGGCCTTCTATCTCGGCGGGGTGAATCTGCACGAGCGGCTGACCCGGTCCGGTACGCCCGTCTGCTTCCCGGAACCGGTCGCGGCGGGCGCGAATCTCATGCGCGCCACGGATTTGCGTGATGCGGTGCTGTGCCTGAACGCGTCCGAGGTGATCGGCAATGACATCGACGCGGACGGCTCGACCCTGGTGGTCGTCACCGGAGCCAACAGCGGCGGCAAATCGACCTTCCTGCGCAGCGCCGGGACCGCGCAACTGCTGATGCAGGCCGGAATGTTCGTCACCGCCAAGACATTTCGCGCCGATGTCCGCGAGGGCATCTTCTCGCATTTCGTGCGCGCCGAGGATCCGACCATGACGCACGGCCGCCTCGACGAGGAGCTGTCCCGCATGGGCGAGATCATCGACGCCCTCACCCCGGGCGCGCTGCTGCTGTGCAATGAACCCTTCGCCTCCACCAATGAGCGCGACGCGGCCGCCATCGCCGATCCGATCATCTCCGCACTGCTCGATTCCGGCGTCAAGATCATCCTGGTCACCCACCTGTACGAGTTCGCGCACCGCCGCCATCTCGCCGCGCACGGCACCGATCTGTTCCTGCGTGCCCGGCGCGATGCCGAGGGCAGGCGCACATATCGGCTGACCGCCGGTCCGCCCGAACCCACCAGTCACGGCACGGATATTTTCCGGGGCGTCTTCGGCGCGGCGGACCTCGAGAGCGACTAAACGCCGTTTACCAATGGCTTTTCCCGGCATCCGAAACCGGTTACATTCGCGATCGACGGTGCGGGCGATACGAGGAGAGTCATGAACACGAGCGAGCTGACGGCGTTCGAACTGGGTATCGACACCCGGATCACCCTGGCCGCCGCCGGGCTGCTGTTCCTGCTGGCGCTGCTGCTCGGGGTCTGGAAGTACGAGCAGATCCGCACCTCCCCGGACGCGACCGCACATGTCTACGTTGATATCGCGCACCGCGCGACCCTGCTCTACTCCTTCGCCACCCTGCTGCTCGCGGTGTTCACCGAGCTCAGCAGCTGGCCGACCGCGGTGAATCTGACCGCCGATATCGTGGTGCTGATCTTCTTCGTCGCCGCCATCGCCGCCTATATCGTGCACGGCCTGCTGCGGGACACCACCAACCAGTTCCACGGTCAGACCGGCAAGATCGGTACCAATGTCTCGATGATCGCGCTGATCATCGGCGAGGTCGGCGGATTCGGGGTGCTGTTCGCCGGATTCATCGCCGGTCAGTTCTGATATTCGGCCAGAGTGCAGGCCAGATCCAGATTGTCGACCGTGGCCAGATAGGCGGGCGGTTTGACGGGGGCACCGAGGTCGCCGAGTTCGTTCAACAGGGCGATATGCGTCGACCAGGTGATGCCCGGCTGCTCGTGCAGGAGAGGAGCGAGTGCGCGAATGGCATCCGCGGCCTCGAGTTCGCCCAGCGTGTGAATAGCGGTGTGGCGGATCACTTCCCGGGGGTCGGTGCGGGCCAGTTCGACCAGGCGATCGATCGCCTCCGGCGCGGGCGCGTGCGCGGCATAGGTGCGCAACGCCTCATAGGCCGCCGTTCCGGTGGCCGTCGCGAGGTATTCCCATGCGGTGGTGGCGATTCGGGAGTCGACCGGCAGCAGGACCAATGAGTACATGGCGGCCTTGCGGACCGTGAAACTGGGATCCGCGGTGAGTGCCAGCAGTATGCCGGGATCGGACCAGCCGACCAGCACCGCGCACGCGCACTCCCGCACGAGTGGATCGGGGTGCGCCGCCAACCGCTCGGTCAGCCTTGCTCGTGCGCCGGAATCGTAAACGCCCCAGTCGATTCGGCGCAGGGTTCCGGTCATCTCCAGCCAATCCTGATCCGGAGTGCCGAGGATCGCGGTCACCGCCTGCTCCGATAACACCGCCGGTGGTTGCGGGGGCGTGGATGGATGCGGCGCATGGTCCGGCCGCGACGGGCGCAGCAGATCGGCCACCGGCCGCACCCACTCGTGCAGTGCGGCAGCTTCTTTCGCGTCCGCGGTGTGAACGGACGATTCGAACTGGGCACGCAGATCCTCGAATGTCTCGAGCGCCGCGGCGCGGACCCCCGCGTCATCGGAATCCCGGAGTTCGGCGACGGCGCGCAGCACCCGGCGGGTCGGGTAGTAGCGCAGGGTGTTGACGGCTACCGCCGCCAGTTCGGCCGAACGATCCCGCGCCGCCGCGAGCAATCCCTCCTCGGCGGCGACGGGCTCGTCCCAGAGCAGCGTTTCCGCCGCCACCGCGCGTATGTCGCGATCGCGATGATCGAGGGCGCGAATCAGTACCGGCATGAATTCGGGCTCACCGAAACCGAAGCTCATCGCGGCCAGGGCGTCCCGCTGGAGCGGATGCGAGTCATCGGCGGCGACCGGGATGAGCAGATCGGCCTCGGTGCGGCCCATCAGGCACAGCGCGTGCCGCATGACGATCGGATCCCCACTCCCCCACCAGGTCCGGCGGAGCGCGGGCGTGGAGACATCCTCGTAGGCAACGACCACATCAGAGGCCCGCGTCCGAATCGGTTCGGGCACTTGGGTATCGAGCACCATGGCGGTCAGCGGCTCGATGGCGCGATAGTCCTCGAGCGCGGCCAGCGCCTGGAGCGCATCGACCCGATCCGAGGCCGGGGCATCGGCGTCCCCGGCCCGGGCGAGCAGGTCGAACGTTCGGGTCCGATCGTGTGCGGCGGCCATCCGCTCAGAATGACATGCCCGGCTACCGATCCAGGCCAGCGAATTGCGGGCGGAACGAATCCGGATCGGCGGCCACCCAGTCCAGCACCCACGTCGCGGGCGGATCCTCCAGCAACTGGTTCGGGGTGAGCCATTCGTAAAGCTCCGCGTAGGAGCGCTGTTCGGTCGGCGAGATGCGCTTGCGCAGCAGATGCGGGGTCAGTTGCGCGATCTCCGAGACGCCGAGCGAAGCCATGATCTGCGCGGCCTGCATGGTGGTGGCCCGCTGATAGTGGAACACCCGCTCGCTCTTGTCCGCGACGTCGAGGGCGCGGGCGCGGCGTGGATCCTGGGTCGCCACGCCCACCGGGCATTCATTGGTGTGACAGCGCTGGGCCTGGATGCAGCCGACCGCCATCATCATGGCGCGCGCGGCCATGGTGAAGTCCGCGCCCTGGATGAGCCGTTTGACGATGTCATTGCCGAGCGCGATCTTGCCGCTCGCGCCGAGTTTGATTCGATCGCGCAGCCCGGCGCCGACCAGTGCGTTGTGCATGATCATCAGGCCATCGGTGAGCGGCAGCCCGATATGGTCCTCGTACTCCAAAGGCGCTGCGGCCGTGCCGCCTTCGGCGCCGTCGATGATGATGAAATCGGGGGTGCTGCGCTCGGCGAGCATGGCCTTGCACAGCGCGAGCACTTCCACGCGCGAGCCGACGCAGAGTTTGAAACCGATCGGCTTACCGTCGGAGAGTTCCCGCAATCCGGCGATGAAGCGGATCAGTTCGCGCGGGGTGGAGAAGGCCGAATGCGCGGCGGGGCTGACGCATTTCTCGTGTACGGGCACGCCGCGGAATTCGGCGATCTCCGGGGTCACCTTGGCCGCGGGCAGCACTCCACCCAGCCCCGGCTTCGCGCCCTGGCTGAGTTTGATCGATACCGCTTTGATCCGCTCGTGCGCGACCCGGTCCTTGAACCGCGCGGGATCGAAATGTCCATCGCCGGTACGGGTTCCGAAATAGCCGGAGCCGATCTCCCACACCAGATCGCCGCCGCCGTCCAGGTGATAGGGCGTGAGCCCGCCCTCCCCGGTATCGTGCGCGAAACCGCCCAGTGCCGCACCGCGATTCAGCGCGCGCAGCGCATTGGCCGACAGCGCGCCGAAGCTCATGGCCGAAACATTCAGCAGTGCCATGGAATACGGCCGCGTACAGTCCGGGCCGCCGATCAGCACCCGCGGCGGTTCGGCGGGCTGGGGCACCGGGGCGATGGAGTGCACCAGGTATTCGTAGCCGACCGCTTCGACATCGCGTTCGGTGCCGAAGGACAGCTCACCATTGATGCCCTTGGCGCGCTCGTAGATCATGGTCCGCACATCGCGGTCGTACGGGCGGCCGTCGTAATTGCGCTCGATGAAGTACTGCTGCAATTCCGGCCGCAGACTCTCCAGCAGATAGCGCATATGCCCGAGCACCGGATAGTTGCGCAGGACCGAATGCCGCGTCTGGATCACGTCGTAGACGCCCACCACGAGCAGCGCCACCAGGATCACCAGCAGGACGTACCAGGCCCAGGAGCCGATGGCGGCGGCCACGCCGACCGCGAGGACGGCCGTGGCGAGAAACCCGATCAGGAAAAATCGGAGCATGACCGTCCTCGGATCGCTGGGCTGGCGTACTCCGGCAGCGTAGCGAGCGTTGCTGTGAGCGGGCAGCCGAAACCGCCGGGCGAAACCGGATCAGGCCCTGCGATCCACCGCGGCCCAGGCGGTCAGCGCGACCGCGCTCGATACCACCGCCACCGACGGCCAGGCGCCGATCTTCTTGGCCAGCGGATGCGAGGCGCCCATCGCCCCGATAGACAGGCCGGTCAGCGCGGCCGCGCCGCCGACGCCGATCGTCTTGTGCCACTGCGGAATCGCGGCGGCGGTACCCGCGGCGAAGACCACGCCGCCGAGTTGCCGCTGTTTCGTGGCCTGCGCGAGCGCGAAGCCGCCCACCAGACTGCCTGCCGCGAGCAACGACGTTGGTACCGCGGGAATTCGAGCCATCTGACTACCTCCATCTCCGAGCTGTCCATCCGAACACCTCGACGATAACCGGAGGAATCACCGCCGTTTCATTGGGGCGGGCAGCCCCGATCAGAGCACGCAGATCTCATCGCTCGCATTGAGCAGAGCGGCGGCGATGCGGCGGGCCTCCGGCGCGGTGACCTCGGTGGGTTCGTCGTCCTGAATGACCAGCGCGATCACGATCCGCCTGCCGAGACGAGTATCCCTGGCACACAGGCGGATTCGAATCTCGGCGTTCCAGCGATGCGGACCCTCGACCGGAATCGAGGCCGCCCGGCCGTGATGCGACAGCTCCACCAGCGGATCCTGTTCGAGGGCGCCGTCATGCTGCACACACCAGGGCGGGCACTCATCGGCCAGCAGCAGCGTATCGGGCAGCACCCGGTAGTCCCAGAGATCGGCCACCGCGATGAGCGTATCGGCGACCCGGACCGCCTGATCCTCGGTGAGTTCGGCATGTGCGCGGGTGGGGGCGACCAGATCGATCCAGTTGTGCCGCAGACCGTCACAGTCGTGCGCGTTCAGCTGTACGAAGACAGCGGGCAATACCGGACGCGGTTGCGGGCCGACCAGCACCGACATTTCCTGTCCGCCGTGCCGCCCGCCGTCGTAGGGGTCGAACGGGTCCGGATCCTCGTGCTCGACGCACCATGCTGGACAAGGTAGAACAACGGTCATCTTCTCGGCCCCCGGATCAGCCGCAGCACGGCCCGTTCGCGAGGACTGCGCCCCCTTCGCGCAGCCCTCGCGCCGGAACTCCCGCACGGCGCCGGGCGGGCGAACTGTGAGGTGCGACACAGCCGAGGCACTAGCGAAATGTGCTGTACTGCAGTGCAATTGCCCTTCACTTCGGCCCCGATCAGAGATCGCGACCGCAGGCAATCCCATCACGGGAGATCGCGCCGGTAAAGGTGTGTGAGACACGCTGACAAGAGGTACCTCTGGCCAGAGGGTGATGCGGGGTATGGCCGCAGGGCGGCACCGAGCGGCGAACGAGATTCGAACTTTCGGGGCGAGGTTCATGAACCGGAACAGATGGTCGCTCGGTCGAGGGGCCGCCCAACGGGTAGTGTCCTGATCGTGAATGCTGGCCACTCCGCGCCGGGGGGATTCATAGCCGACCAGCTGCTGGCCCCCAATCTTGCCGATTTCGTCCGAACCCACCGCACCTTTCCGCGACCGCCCGAACATCCGCGGGGGCTCAGCCGCCCCGCCCTGGCCGCCCGCTGCGATGTCAGCGCCAGCTATATCGCCCAGATCGAGCAGCGCGAGAAGGTGTCACCCAGCCCCGAGGTCGTGGACGCGATCGCCCGCGCACTGGAACTCACCCCGGCCGAACGACAGCACATGCACAATCTCGCGGCCCCCAAGACCCCCGGTCCGCGCACGCACGACCCGATGCCCGTCACCGCCATGCTCACCCTGATCACCGATGACCTGCGCGCCGCCGCGGACGATCTCATGCCGCACCTGTCCGGTTATATCGACGAGCGCTGGAATGTGCTGTGGGTCAATGAAACCTACGATCGCGCATATCCCCGGCTGCTGGATGTGGTCAATATCCTGGTGTGGTTCTTCCTGGTGCCCGAATCACGCCGGGTGATGCTCGAATGGGAGGACGAGGCGCGCCTGACGGTGAACTGGTTCCGCTGGCATATGGGCCGCTACCAGGACCCCGAATGGGCGATGGAACTGCTCGCCCAGCTCAGCTCGTGCGAGGAGTTCCGGACCATGTACCTGGCCGAGCGGGTGGATTTCGAACGGCATCAACCGCTCATGCATCTGCGCGATCCGGACACGCTCGAGCCGTACAGCGTGCGCGTCCGGATTACCGATGTGCCGGGTGTCGACGCGCCATTTCAATGGTTCATCGGCATCCGGCAGCCGTTCAACGGACCGGCGAGCTTGTTAACCGAGTGAGGAACTCCCCCAGCGCGTCGTTGACCAGGTCGGGCGCGGTCCAGTTGGCGGCGTGCCCGGCATCGGGAATGGTCACCACCGGACCCGAGGCGGGCAATCCAGCCGCCAGCGCCGCGGACTTCTCCGCGGTACTGGAACCATCGTGCTCACCACGCAGAACCAGTGCGGGACAGGTGATCTCGGCGAGCCGATCGAGCAGCGACTCGCGCTCGATCAGGGTCTGCGCGGCGGCGCGGATCGCGGTGCGGTCGCTCGCGGCCCACTTGTAACGCCACGGCGACTGATCGACCACGGTACCGCCGATGAGCTGACCGGCCAGCCCCTCGGACAGCTGGCCGATCGGCACCTCGGGATTGGTCCACGCGGCGAACAGACCGCGATACTCCTCCCGCTGCTCCTCCGGGGAATCACCGGCCTCGGTATCGAACAGCAGCAGCGCGTCGACGCGTTCGGGAGCCAGCAGTGCGGCGCGCAGCACCGCGTACCCGCCCTGCGACATGCCGCCGAGTACGGCGTGCTCGACGCCCGCGGCGTCCATCACGGCGAACATATCGCGCGCCGAATCCCAGTAGGTGAAGGACTGCTCGGGGTCCGAATCGGTCGCACCGTGGCCGCGCGCGTCCCAGCACAGCACCCGGAATCCGCGCGCCTCCAGGTATTCGGCCTGCGGCGCGAACATCGACAGGTCCATGAAGAACCCGTGACCCAGCACCACGGCCGGCCGGTCCTGACCACCGGAATCGGTGTAGAAGATACGGGCACCATCGGTACTTACGTACGGCATGGCCGTAGCGTAGCCGGGCGGTGCGTGCTTGTCGCGGCCCGGGCACACTCTGTGCAGAGGTGGATCGTGAGCGCGGTGGAATGCGAAAGCCGCAGTGGCTCAAGTCGAATCACTCGATGATCCAGTGCGGATGCAGTGCGGCGATATGCGCGTCGACGGCGGCCCCGACCCGATCGCGCCAGCCCGGATTCGCCTGCGTGGTGTTCTCGTCGTGGAACCATGGACAGCCGGGCACCGGACAGACGAATCGGTACGTGCCGAAATCATCGACGCGCCCGCCGGGGCTGAAACGCCAACTACCCGTTTCGGTTCCGTCCAGAGACCCGGCGGAGGGTGTGATCTCGTCTCCCACTCGCACATGCGATCACAGAACGGTGCGCACGTACCACTTGCGTACCGCGCGGTACGTGATGCGCCTCGGCGCCCTGTCCGATTCATCCGATCGCCACGTGCGCTGCGTCACACAAAGTTTAAGCAACTATTTAGCAACGTTTCCGTGGCGCATGACGATAGGTGTTCGAGCGAGCGTGGTGACGGAAACTGCCTCCGGCGCCGCGCTCGCTCCGCGCCCGGTGCGGGGACCGGATCCGAATGGCCCTGCGGTCACCATGACCGCTCGAGCGAGAGGACCCGATCGATGAGATCGATTCGCGGTAGAACGAATTCGACCGAAAGACGCGGCGGCCCGATACGGCGAACAGCGCTGTTTCTGGCATTGGCGCTGCTCATCCCCTTGGGGACTACCGTTTTGGGCAGTGGCGCGAAAGCGTCTGCGGCGTTCAATCCCGCCGCGTTCGACTTCTGGGTGGACTCACCCTCGATGGGCCCCATCAAGACTCGCGTGCTGCGCGCCGCGGACGGCAATACCAATCGGGTGGTCTACGCCCTCGACGGCATGCGCGCGGGCGAAGGTCTGAACGGCTGGGAAATCGAGACCAATGTCGCGGAGACGCTGGCATCGTGGAACATCAACGTGGTCATGCCCGTGGGTGGTCAATCGAGTTTCTACACCGACTGGAACGCACCCAGCGAATTCCTGGGTATCCCCGCGGGCACCGGCTCGGCCAATACCGGCTCCGGTGCGACCGATGCCCTGTCGGGTGGTCCGGGTAAGAGCTACCGCTATACCTGGGAGACCTTCCTGACCAATGATCTGCGCTGGGCACTGCGCGATCGACTGGGTTTCAACCCCAACCGCAATGGCGTCTTCGGCCTGTCCATGGGCGGCAGCGCGGCCCTGACCCTGGCCGCCTACCACCCGGATCAGTTCAGCTTCGCCGGTTCGTATTCCGGCTACCTCAATATCTCCGCGCCCGGTATGCGCGAGGCCATTCGACTGGCCATGATCGATGCCGGTGGCTACAACGTCGATTCGATGGCTCCGCCGTGGGGACCGCAGTGGCTGCGGATGGATCCGTTCGTCTTCGCACCGCAGCTGGTCGCCAATAACACCCGGGTCTACGTGGCCGCGGCGAGCGGACGGCCCACCGCCATGGACGGCCCGAATATGGGCACCGTGAACGGTATGGCGCTGGAAGCGCTGGCACTGGCCAACACTCGCGCCTTCCAGGTCCGGATGGCTTCGCTCGGCGCGGGCAATGTCTCGTACTCGTTCCCGGCCTTCGGCATTCACGCCTGGAACAACTGGCAGGACGAGGCGTACCGGATGATCCCGGACCTGTCCGCCAGCATCGGCTAGGACACCCCGGCTAGGACCCGGCGAGGCGGTTGCCGACCTCACCCAGGCCATCGGCGATGGCCTGCTGCTGCGCGGGCGTGAGCACATCGATCAGCGCCCGGCGCACGGTGTCGACATGACCGGGCGCGATCTCGGCCAGCCGTTCCCGGCCCGCGTCGGTCAGCACCGCGAGCACCCCGCGCACATCGGTGGGGCAGTTCTCGCGCCGCACCAGACCGGCCTTCTCCAAGAGCGTGACCTGATAGTTCAGGCCGCTCTTGGAGGTGTAGAGGGCATCGGCGAGTTCGGTCATGCGGACCGCACCGCCGGGGGCCTCGGCCAGCCGGACCAGCACCTCGTACTGGGTGTGCGAGAAACCCTCCTGTTTGAGGTGTCGTTCCACCTCGCGCCCCACCAGCGCCCCGGCTGCCAGGAAGCTCTGCCAGGTCCGCATCTCGCGATCGTTCAGCCATTGTGGATCGTGCACAACCGCCAGCATAGCCCCGGTTGTTCAAATTTGAACAGCCTGCTAGCGTACTAGTTGTTCAAATTTGAACATCACCGGCGGAGGAGAACGCGATGACAGGCGAGGATCGGGCGATGCCCGTGCTGTACCTCTCGCACGGAGCACCGCCGTTGGCGGATCATCCGCGCTGGCCCGGCGAATTGGCCGCCTGGGCGGATGCGCTGCCGCGGCCGCGCGCGGTGCTGGTGGTGTCAGCGCACTGGGAGACCGCACCGATCGCGCTGGGGGCCACCACCGTGACCCCGCTGGTGTACGACTTCGGCGGCTTCGAAAAGCGTTATTACGACGTCACTTACGCCGCACCGGGCGCGCCCGAACTCGCGGCCGAAGTGCGCGCACTGCTGAGCGGACCCGGTACGACCGTGCAGGATTTCCCGGATCGCGGGCTGGATCACGGGGCCTATGTGCCGCTCAAGGAGATGTATCCGGACGCTGACGTGCCGATCCTGCAACTGTCGATCCCGACCCTGGATCCGCGGACGCTACTGGAGGTGGGCCGCAGGCTCGCACCGCTGCGCGCACAGGGTGTGCTCATCGTGGGCAGCGGGTTCTTCACCCACAATCTGCGCGCCATGACCGGCGATGACGAGCACGCCTATTCCTTCACCGTCGAATTCGATCAGTGGGGCCGGGAAGCGCTGGCCGCCAACGATATCGACGCACTCCTGAACTTCCGGCACACCGCACCGGGAGCCGAACTCGCGCATCCGCGCACCGAACACTTCGCGCCGCTGTTCGTCGCCCTCGGGGCCGGCGAGTCCGATCTGGACACCGTCCGCACCGTCATCGACGGTTACTGGTTCGGCATGGCGCGTCGCTCCATCCAACTCGGCTGATCCCGGCCCTCCGCGAAAGGCGTTCTCATGTCCACGATTTCCGCGCTGACCAAACCCGCCGCGATCGGCGTCGACACCACCCGCACCGCACCCTACGACCTGGGACTGCTGATACTGCGCCTGGTGGTCGGGTTGACCATGGCCGCGCACGGTGCGCAGAAACTGTTCGGCTGGTTCAGCGGCGGCGGTATCGACGGCACCGCGGCCTTCTTCGATTCGAGCGGTTACCCCGCCGCGCGCACCATGGCCGTAATCGCCGGTCTCACCGAGACTTTCGGCGGTCTGGGCTTGGCGCTGGGCTTGCTGACCCCACTCGCGGGTGCGGCCGTGGTCGGCACGCTGCTCAATGCGCTCGCGGTCAAATGGGGTGGCGGGTTCTTCGCGCCCAAGGGCGTGGAATACGAACTGCTGCTGACCGCGGCGGCGGCCACGCTGACCCTCACCGGCCCGGGCGCCTGCGCGCTGGACCGATACCTGCCCGCACTCCGCACACCGCGCCTGGCCTACGGCCTGGCCGCACTGGTGCTTGCCGTGGTGTCGGCGGGGCTGGTGCTGCTCATCCGCACCTAGGACATCGCGATCACGCCTACCCCGAAAACCGCAGTGCCCGGACACCTTCGGGGTCCGGGCAGCACGATTTCGGGGCGGGCCCCGGGTCAGTGCTTGAAAGCGTCCTTGACCTTCTCACCCGCGTCCTTGAAGTCGGACTTGACCTGGTCGGCCTTGCCCTCTCGCTCCTGTTCGCGATCGCCGGTCACCTGACCGAGCTTCTCCTTGGCCTTACCGGCGATTTCCTCAGCCTTGTTCTTGGCCTTATCGGTGGCACTCATGTGTCATTCCTTCCATCGAGCGAACTCGGTGAGCCGGGAATCGACCCGAAAGGGACCTACCCGGCTATCCGGTGACGAAACGGGCGAGGCCCGCACGGGACAGATCACCCGCTGTGGGTGAGCCGCCTGACCTGGAGCGATGCCACGCTCGCAGTCGTGAAGAAACTCATGATGATCTCCGGCCTGGCCGCCGCCGTACTGCTGGGGTGGCAATCCGCTGCGGGACGCGGTCCACCTCACGGTCACCCCGGCCGGGAACGACGGCGCGACGGACTGCACCCCGCACGTGAAAGACGTTCCGGTGAAAGGATTCTGGTCGATCAGCCGGTACAACGCCGAGGGCTACTTCCAAGCCAACCCGCTGAACGCCTATTCGATCAACGACGTCACCGCCGCGACCAATCCGGGTGGCTCGGTCGACATCCGTTTCGGCGGTTGCGACGCGCGACGCGGCAATTGCCTGCCGATCATGCCGGGGTGGAACTACATGGTTCGACTCTACGAACCGCAGCCCTCGATACTGAACGGGCAGTGGACATTTCCCCAGCCCACACCGGTGCGATAGCCCATCGGATATGATCTTGCAATTGTTAGACGAAATCGTTCAACAAGTTGCCCATGGATGGCCCGGATAGGCTGCGACGGCAGACCCGGTTCAGCGTCGACCGATCGCGAAGGGAGCTTTCCTCTCCGATGCCGCAGCACACTGGTTCCGCAGCGCACCTGTACGGGCGCGAACGTGAACGCGAGGAACTGGATCGGCGGCTGAAGGACGCGCGGGCCGGACACGGGTCGGCCCTGATCCTGCTCGGCGAGCCCGGAATCGGGAAGACGGCGCTGCTGCGCTACGCGACGGCACAGGCCACCGATTTCCGGGTGCTCAGCTGCCGCGGCGTACCGAGCGAAACCGAACTGGCCTTCGCGGGACTGCACGAATTGCTGTGGCCGGTATTCGACCGCATCGACGCGCTGCCCGCCGCGCAGGCGGCGGTGCTGCGGGGTGCGCTGGGCCTGGGACGGCACACCGGAGACCGGTTGCTGATCGGGGTGGCGGTGCTGACCCTGCTCTCCGAGCTGGCGGAGCAGCTGCCGATGCTCATCGAGATCGATGATTTGCAGCTGCTCGATCCGCCGAGCAGGCAGTGTCTGCGATTCGTCTCGCGGCGCATCGCCGAGGAACCGATCGCCATGTTCATCGCGGCGCATCCGGGCACCGTCAGCGAGACGGGCGAGCCGACACCGACCCTGACCATCGCGGGTTTGGACGAGCACAGTGCCGAACAGCTGGTGGCCGAACACAATCCGGCCTTGAGCCCGCGCCGCGCGAAGCAGCTCGTCCGGCTCACCGGCGGCAGCCCGCTGGCACTGCTGGAATTGAGCCGGGCCGCGAGTATCGAGCTGGGTCCGGCCGCCACGTCACGACTTCCGCTGGGACCGCGATTGCGCGCCTCGTTCGATACCCGGTTGCGCGCCCTGCCCGACGGTGAACGCACCATCGCGCTCATCGCCGCCGCCGATGACGGCGCGGACGCCGACACCGTGCGCCGCGCGGCCGAATCGCTGGGGGTGCCGGCCGAAAACTGGCCCGCGGCACTGGATTCCGACCTGCTGCGACTCTCCGACGGCCGAATCACGGTGGACCACCCCTTGATTCGCGCGGCCCTGTACGAGACCGCGACCCCGGAGCAGCGCCGGGCGGCGCACGCGGCGCTGGCGCGGGTGTACGCCGATCGCGATCCGGACCGGCACGACTGGCATCTCGCGGCCGCCACGACCGAACCGGACGAGACGATCGCGGCGACCCTGGATAGCGCCGCGGAACGCGCCTGGAGCCGGGGCGGGGCGCTCACCGCCGCACGCATCTATCGCCGGGCCGCCGCGCTGTCACCGGACGCGACCGCGGCCGGGCAGCGCTTGGCCCGTGCCGCCCGCGCGGCCTGGGACGGCGGCGATCTCGAAACAGCCCGGGAACTGCTGGACGCGGCGGGTGACCGCGCAGCCCCCGAGGTGGTGGCCGCGGCCGCCGGCGGACTGGGCGGACTGCTCGAACTCGGTCAGGGCGATCCCGAACGCGCCCGGCGCATGCTGTTGCGCGACATCGACTCCGTCGATCCACGCTATCGGCCCGAACTGCGGGTGCTGGAGTTGCGGGCGAGCTGGGCGATCGGTGAGCCGTTCACCGCCCAGATGCTCGCCGAACTGGCCGGGCGCGATCTGACGGACGCCGCGGATCTGCCGCCGTCGCGGCTGCCACTGGCGAATGCGGCGATCGTGCTCGGCGATGAGACCCATGCGCTGGCGCTGTATCGCGAAGGCATCGAACGGCTGCGCACCGAGGGTCCGATCAGCTGGCTCGGCTACTCGCTGTGCCAGCAGGCCATGCTGAATCTCGTTGCCGGGCAGTGGGATGACGCCATCGCAGATGCCACCGAGGCCATTGTGATGGCCGATGACTTCGGCGGCCGCCAAACCCAGGCCTCGTCCTACGGCACCATGGGTTTCATCGCCGCGCTGCGCGGGGACGAGGCGGGCGCGACCGCGTTCACCGAGCGCACCCTGACATTCTCCCGGCCGCGCCGGACCTTTGCGCTCAGCGCCGACGCCCACTGGGCGCGCGGACTGGCCGCGCTCGGCGCGGGCCGCCCGGACGCGGCGTTCGAATGGCTCGAAACACTGTCCACCCCTGGCCATTTCGCCCATCACCCGACGGTCGCGACGCTGAGTGCGTCCGATGCCGCGGAGGCCGCGGTGCGACTCGGCCGGTTCGACGCCGCCCGCCGCCACCTCGATCTGCTCATCGCGCATACCGAACTCACCTCGGCCGCCTGGGCGGTGGCGGACACCGCCCGAGTGCGTGCGCTGCTGGCCCCCGACGACGAGGCCGAGTCATTCTTCGCCGCGGCGCTGGCCGCCGCACCCGCGCAGCGGCCGTTCGCCCGCGCGCGCATCCGGTTGCAGTTCGGCGAATGGCTGCGGCGGATGCGGCGGCGGCGCGAGGCGCTGGAACAATTGCATTCCGCGCACGGCACTTTCGAGCGCCTGGGCGCGCGCCCGTGGGCCGAGCGCGCCGAGCGCGAGATGGCCATGGCCGGTGACCGCAGCGCGGTGGCGCCGACTCCGCCCGATACCGATCGCGTGCTGACCGCTCAGGAATTGCAGGTGGCCCGGCTGGCGGCCACCGGGCTCACCAACCGGGAGATCGCCGCGCGACTGCTGATCAGTCCCCGGACCGTGGGAAACCATCTCTCGCACATCTTCTCGAAGCTGGGCCTGGGCGGGCGCGGGGATCTGGTGAACGTCGATTTCGAGAACGGCTTCCGCCTCATACCCTGACCGCCTCGGCCGGGCGCGGGTATGCGCCGACGTCAATCGGCCAGGTGGTCGAGCCTGCTCGTACACCACGCATCGCGTGTGCATCCGCGGTTCACGCATTTCGGGTGAACAGGCCCGCGCCGCGTGCGGGGCGCTGGAGTCGGCGCTGCGGATCTCGGGTGTCCATCGATACGGTCAAGACGCATTTGCGCGGTATCTACAGCAAGCTCGACGCGAATATCCGGGGCAATGCCGTGGAACGGGCGCGCCTGGTGGACCTGTTCTGACGTAAGAGACGGACCGCCTCCGGCGGCGGTTGTGCTGGGATGGAGAACGGTCCCTCTCTCACGTTGGCGCCGTTCGGACTGCAGGGAACCGACCGACATTGCCATGCTGCCCGCGATCCACCGCGACCACCAGGTCATGACCTATACGGCGACCTATACGAGAGTGTGTGACGTCCACGGTTCCCGGCTCAGGTCGTGATGCGTTGCATATCGCTGATGAGCCAGCGCCCGTCGGGTTGTTCCTCGGCGGTGACGACCGCGACGGTGAGCGCCACTTCCGGATTGGGAGCGGTCTCGGTGGTGGTGGACTGTTTGATATATCCCACGGCCGTGGCGACATTGTCGGTGATCGCGCGCAGGCCGCAATTGAAGTCGAGCACTTCGCTGGTGCTGTTGTTCGCGAGCAGATACGCGCGAGTGGCGGTATTGGTTTCCTGCAATTGTTTGCGGTACGGCCCGGTGGACGCGGCGATGGCTCCGGCGAAATAGGCGTCGAGCGATCTCGGATCGTAGGTGCCGATATTTTTAAGGTGCACATGAATGGCGTGCAGGGCCGCGATATGTCTATTGCCGATTTTCGCGATCTCGGGCGCGACCCCCGGGTTGGGCTGGGACCTGGTCGTAATGGCCCCGGCATTGTTGACCGCCGCACCGGTCGCGCGCTTGGGGGCGGAAGAATTGTCATCGCCGGAATTTCCGACGAAATACGCCGAGCCGACGGCGACGGCGCTCAATGGCAGCACCCCGGCGAGTGCGGCGAGCTTTCGGCGCGACATCGGGGCCTTGACGGGCGGCGGGGTGGGCTCCGGAAAGGGTGGCGGCTCGACCGGAGGGAAGGACAGCGATTCGTTCTCGGTTTGAGTCACGTGATTTCCTCACTGTAGTACGGCCAATCGCAGATGTTAACCGGCGGTGGGTATTTCAGCGTGGAAACCATGAATGTCGATGCATTCGCCTTTAATGCCTGAATTGCACGAAATCACCATTTCTATGACGGGGTGAGCACCCGATCGATGAGATATACGGTGGCGGTGGGGGTATGGAAACCACCGCAGACCAAACCCGCCGCACCGATCCGGATGACCGGACCCGAGCGGGTGATGGTCAGGCTGTGACCCTCCAGCGTGGGATGGGTACCGGGCAGCGCCTCGGGCGTGAGCTCGAGCGGAATCGTCTGGTACGCGATGAGTTTGAGTACGGCGGCCGGATCGGTGCGGAAGGTCGCGGCCGCCTCGGGCGCCAACTCGGACAGCGCGGTGGCGGTGGGGATGAACATGGTGATGCGCCGGGGCGCGCGGCCCGCCCGCGCCGACCGGGCGGTCGGCGTCGCGGGCGGGTAGAGCAGCGCGTCCAGCAGCGCGGTATGCGGTGTGAAGGCCGCCGGATCTCCCGATGCCTTTGCGGCGGAGCGGTATTCATCGCAGCCGGGCCCGATCAGCTCGGGCGGTTCCGAATGCGCCGCACCGGCCCCGGCGGCGAGCGGCGGGACCGGGATCTCACCCGCGGCCTGCTCGGGCGGGCTGCCGAACGGGCCGGAGGCCGCGACGGCGAGCGCCAGCGCGGCCACGGCCGGATACCGCATCATTCTTCGGTCGCGGCGATCAGGCTGTTCGGGCGCATATCGGTCCAGTGCATTTCGACATAGGCCAGGCAGCCGACCCGATCGCCCTCGTAGACCGCCTGCCAGCCGTCCGGCACCGCGGCGAAGTCCGGCCAGAGCGAATGCTGGCCTTCGGCATTCACCAGTACGGCGAAGCGGCCCTCCGGGTTGTCGAACGGATTGGTGGCACTCATCGATGGTCCCTTTCTGCTCCGGTGTGGATGGAAACCTCCGACCGCCCGCCGATATCGCGCAGGTGGTCGCACAGCACCGGGCCGATCTCGTCGAGCGCCCGGGGTGAGCCCATATCGACATGCGAACAGGCGATGAAGCGTTCGTGGATCTCACCGCCGACGGTGCGCCGCCAGGGTCCGGCGCCGGGAATCGGCTCGGGCGGGCGGTTGGCGATGATCGGCGAATCCTGTTCGGTGGCGGTGAAATACAGCAGATCACCGTCGTAGCGGCCGGGCCGGAAGCTGTAACCCATGCTGGTTCCGGCCAGATATGCCGCGTACAGCCGTTCCACGTGCGCGGCATCGAGCGAGCCGAAGGGGCCCTGATGTTCGTGCAGCAGTTCGGCGGCCCGCTCGGAGGAGACGTTCTCCGCGGCCAGGCTCGCATCGCCCAGCAGCGCGGCGAGCAGTTCCCCGGCGCTGGGGTCGGCGATCTCGGGTTCGTCGGCCAGCACCCGGCTGTCCAGCATGGCCAGCAGGTCCACCCGCTCCCCCGCCGCCCGCAGCCGGATGGCGATCTCGTAGGCGATCAGACCGCCCAGCGACCAGCCAAGCAGGTGGTACGGACCGTGCGGCTGCACCGTCCGGATTTCGCGGATATAGCGTTGCGCCACTTGCTCGATGGTGTCCAGCCCGCTCGCGTCCTCGGTGAGGTGCGGCAGTTGCAGACCGTACAGCGGACGCTCGGATTCCAGATGCGGGAGCAGCCCGGTGTAACTCCAGGCCACACCGCTCACCGAGTGCACGCAGAACAGCGGCGGCAGTTCACCTTCGGCGCGAATGGGCAGCAGCGGCAGCAGCGCGGCCTCGATGGGATCGGGGCCGGTGCTGTCCGAGCTGCCCATGCGGGCGGCGATCCCGGCCGGGGTGGGATCCAGGAACAACGCCTGCATGGGTACTTCGATGCCGCCGCGCTCCCGGATGGCCGCCACCAATTGTGTTGCCAGCAAGGAGTTTCCGCCGAGCTCGAAGAAATTGTCGTCCGCGCCGACGGTGTCGAGCCCCAGTGCGGCACCGAAGCATTCGCACACCAGTGCCTCGGCCGCGTCGGCCGGAGCCCGGTAACCGGCCGCGGACAGCAGCACCGGTTCGGGCAGGGCGGCCCGATCGAGCTTGCCCGACGGGGTGAGCGGCAGTGTGTCGAGCACCGTGATCGCCTGCGGCACCATATATCCCGGCACGCTCAACGCGACGTGCCGGCGCAGCTCGGCGGGGTTCAGTCCCGCGTCACCACTGACGTACGCCGCCAGAATCATGGCGCCGCTGCCCATTTCGTACCCGATCGTGGTGGCCGCCCGCACTCCCGGATATCCGGCGAACGCGGCGTCGATCTCGCCGAATTCGATGCGGAAGCCGCGGATCTTCACCTGATCGTCACCGCGCCCGAGGTATTCGAGCTCGAGCCCGGCGGGCCGCGGCACCCAGCGCACCAGATCGCCGGTGCGATACATGCGCTCGCCCGGTCCGCCGAAGGGATGCGCGACGAACCGCTCGCTGGTCAGGCTCGGCCGATCGTGATAGCCACGCGCCAACGCGGTTCCGGCCAGGTACAGCTCGCCGGGGACGGCGAGCGGTACCGGGCGCAGCCGGTCGTCCAGCACGGTGAGCCCGAAACCGCGCAGCGGTGCGCCGATGGTGACCGGCGCGCCGGGGCGCAGCGGTGCGCTGATGGTCGCCGCCACCGTGGCCTCGGATGGCCCGTAGGCATTGAGCATGGTGCGCTGCGGTGCGCCCGCGGTCCAGCGTTCGACCAGTTCCGGTCCGGTGCGATCGCCACCGACCATGATCATCTCGAGTTCCTCGAGCTGTTCGGGTTCGATCGTGGCCAGTGCCGCCGGGGTGATGAAGGCGTGCGTAATCCGTTCCGAACGCAGCAGTTCGCCCAGTTCCGCGCCACCGAACACGGTGGCGTCGGCCAGCACCAGGGTCGCGGCTGACCCCAGTGCGAGCAGCAGCTCCAGGATCGCGGCGTCGAAACTCGGTGAGGCGAAATGCAATACCCGCGATTCGCCGGTGACGCCGCCGCGTTCGGCCAGCTCCGCGCTGAAGTCGGCGATGCCCGCGTGCGTGACGCTCACGCCCTTGGGCAGACCGGTGGACCCGGAGGTGTAGATCAGATACGCCGGATTGGCCGGATGCGGACGGCCGTGCAATTCGGTATCGGCCAGCGCCGCATCGGAATACGCGCGAATCTCGGTGGCGAAGGACGGATCGTCCAGCACCAGCCAGTGCGCGCCGTCCGGCAGTTCCGCCCGGCAGCGCGCCACGGTCAGGCCGATCGCGGCGCGGGAATCGGTGAGCATGTGCTCCTTGCGCCGGGCCGGGTACGCCGGATCGACGGGCAGGAACGCCGCACCGGTCTTGAGCACCGCGAGCATGGCGCGCACCGAGTCCACCGACCGCGGAATACCGACCGCGACATAGCTTTCCGGTCCGACACCGCGTGCGAGCAGCGCCCGCGCGAGCCGGTTGGTGGACAGATCCAGCTGCTGGTAGCTCATCTGGATCTCCCGATCGCGCACCGCGACCGTGCGGGGCGCGGTGGCGACGGCATTGCCGAACACCGCGGGGAAGGCCACCGGTCCGCGGGTGGCGGGACCGCGGGCGGGCACCAGGCGGCGGGTCTCGTCCGGATCGAGCAGGTCGAGATTGCCGACGGGTGCGCCCGGATCGGCCACGGCCGCCGCGAGCACCCGCACGAACCGCCCGCACAGCTGGTCGGCGGTGTGCGCGTCGAACAGATCGGCGGCGAAGCTCAGGCTCAGTTCGATACCGTCCGGAACCCCGTCGCCGGCTTGGGTTTCGGTCAGCGTGAATTGCAGATCGAACTTGGCCGCCTCGAAACCGGGATCCTCGGCCAGCACGTCCAGCGCGCCCAGCTTCGGCAATCCGGGCACGGTGTTGTGCACCGAGAGCATCACCTGGAACAGCGGATGGTGCGCCGCCGAGCGCACCGGATCGAGCGCCTCGACCAGCCGCTCGAACGGAATATCGGCGTGCGCGAAGGCATCCAGATCGGTTTCGCGCACGGTGTCGAGCAGCTCGGTGAACGAGCTCGCGCCCGCGACCCGGGTGCGCAGCACCAGGGTGCCGACGAACATGCCGACCAGACTGTCCAGTCGCGGATCGACGCGACCGCCGATCGGGGTGCCGACCACCACGTCCGAGGTGCCGCCGAGCCTGCTCAGCACCACCGCCAGCACCGCGTGCAGCAGCATGAAGACGCTGACCCCGTGGCGGCGCGCCAATTCGGTCAGTTCCTCGTGCAATTCGGCGTCGATGCGGGTGTGCACCGTGGCCCCGCGCTGGGACGGCACCGGCGGACGCGGCCGGTCGGTCGGCAGGGTGAGGCAGTCCGGCAGACCGGCGAGCTTGCCGGTCCAGTAGGCGAGCTGACGGGCGGCCGGACTCTCCGGATCCGCCTCACCGCCGAGCACCTCGTGCTGCCACAGACTGAAATCGGCGTATTGCACCGGGAGCGGAGCCCATTCGGGCGCGCGGCGCGCCTCCCGGGCCGTGTACGCCAGCGCCAGATCCGCGGCCAGCGGTGCGGCGGACGCGCCGTCGGCGGCGATGTGATGCACGACCAGGACCAGCACATGCTCCTGCGCGGAGAGGCGCAGCAGCCGGGCGCGAATCGGAAGCTCGCGCGTCACATCGAATCCCGTCGCCCCGAAGGACCGGATGAACTCCGGCACCCCGGCGGCGGCGACCTCGGTCACCGGCACCGCCAGCGCCGGATCGGCGACGGGCAGCACGATCTGATGCGGACCGTTCGCATCGGCCGGGTACACGGTGCGCAGCACCTCGTGCCGGTGCACCACATCGGCGACGGCCGCGCGCAGCGCATCGGTGTCCAGCGCACCGCGCAGGCGCAGCACCAGCGGGATGTTGTACGCGCCCGACACCGCGTCGAACCGGTTCAGCAGCCACAGTCGTTGCTGGGCCGGGGACAGCGGCACTCGCGCGGGCCGGGGCCGGGCCTGCAAGGCCGGGCGATGCGAACCGCCCGCGGACAACGCCCGATCCAGTACCACCGCAAGCGATTCCGGTGTCGGATGT
The DNA here is from genome assembly GCF_040680615.1 of Nocardia sp. NPDC052001. Lineage (NCBI taxonomy): Bacteria > Bacillati > Actinomycetota > Actinomycetes > Mycobacteriales > Nocardiaceae > Nocardia > Nocardia sp. NPDC052001. Next base: position 1,410,726 of record NZ_JBFAXC010000002.1, read on the forward strand.
TCGAATACCGCGCGCACCTCCAGGCGGCAGCCCGAACTCGCGGCGATACGCGCCACCAACTGGGTGGCCGAGAGCGAATTGCCGCCGAGGTCGAAGAAGCTGTGATCGGCGCAGACGCGTTCGCGACCGACCACCTCGGCCATGGCCGCGGCGATGGTGATCTCACTCGGCGTGACCGGCGCGCGACCGGTGTCGGCCACCGTCAGGGTCGGCTCCGGCAGTGCCCGGCGATCGAGTTTGCCGTTGGGCGACAGCGGAATCGACTGCAACGGCATGAAGGCCGTCGGCACCATATGGCCCGGAAGTCGCTGTGCGAGCTGGTCGCGCAGCTCCTTCGGGGTCACCACCGCGTCCGCCGTGACGGCGAACCAGCATACGATATGCGCGCGCCCGCCCTCGTCATCGCGAACCTCGGTGTGCGCGAATCGAACTCCCGCGCACGCCGCGACGGCCGCGGTGATCTCACCGAGCTCCACGCGGAAGCCGCGCACCTTGACCTGATCGTCGGCGCGGCCGACGAACACCAGATCACCCTCGGCGTTCCAGCGCACCAGATCTCCGGTGCGGTACATCCGGGAACCCTTGTCGTCGAACGGATTCGCCACGAACCGCGCACTGCTGAGCGCCGCGCGGCGGTGATAGCCGCGCGCCAGGCCGATACCGCCGACATAGAGTTCGCCGACCACGCCCGGCGGCACCGGCCGCAGGCGCGCGTCCAGCACCACCGTGGTCACCCCGCGCATCGGGCGGCCGAGCACGATCGGCCGATCCGGGCGCATGGGCTCGGAGAAGGTGGTGGCGATGGTGGCCTCGGACGGGCCGTAGCCGTTCACCATGTCGCGGCCGACTCCCCACTGCTGCACCAGATCCCGGTCGAACGCCTCACCGCCGACGATCATGGTGCGCAGGCTCGGCAGCGGCCAGCGCGCGGAATCGATACTGGCCAGCGCGGCCGGGGTGATGACCGCGTGGGTCACCGCATTGGCCTCGATCAGCTCGGCCAGCGGATCGCCGCCGTAGACATCGGTCGGGACGATCACCATGGTCGCACCGGCACACCAGGCGAGCAGCAGTTCCAGCACCGCCACGTCGAAGCTCGGCGAGGCCAGATGCATGGTGCGCGAGGCGGGTTCGACACCGAACCGGACCCGCTGCACCTCGGCGCAGTTGAGCAGACCGCGATGGGTGACCGCGACACCCTTGGGCAAACCGGTGGAGCCGGAGGTGTAGATCAAATACGCGATATCGTCCAGGCTCGGGGTTCGCCGCAGCTCCCGGTCCGACAGCGCCGCGCCCGACTGCTCGGCGGCCTCGTCGACCGGCATCCACTCGACGCCCGAATCGGCGGGCAGCGCACCGCGATCGGCCGCACGGGTGAGCCCGAAGCGCACCGCGGAATCGGTGAGCATATGCCGGATGCGATCGGCGGGGTGCCGCACATCCACCGGCAGGAAGGCCGCGCCGGTCTTGGCGATGGCCAGCGAGGCCGCCACCGATTCCACCGAGCGGGACAGACCGAGCGCCACCACGGTGCCGGGGCCGACACCGTGGCCGATCAGCTTGCGCGCCAACCGGTTCGTCCAGGCGTCCAGTTCACCGTAGGTGAGCGTCCGATCGCCCGCGACCAGCGCGGGATGATCGGCCCGGACCGCCCGGGCGAACAGCTCCGCCAGCGTGATCGACGCCGCGGCGGCCGCACCGCGCGCGGGCATGAGGGTCGAGCGCTCCCACGCCGAGAGCACATCCGCATCGCCCACCGCGGTGCGCGGAGCGGCCACCAGCGCCGCCAGCAGCCGGACGTAGCGGCCACCCATATGTTCGGCCGTCGCGGCGTCGAACAGATCGGTGGCGTAGGTCAACGACATCTCGATGCCGTCCGGAACACCCTGCGCGGTATGGCTTTCGGTGAAGGTGAACTGCAGATCGCATTTGGCCAGGCCGGGATCGACCGGGAACTCGGCCACCGCGACCTCGGGCAGGCGCACGGTCGGCGACCCCATATTGGTCAGCGACAGGCTCACCTGGAACAGCGGGTGGTGCGCGGTCGAGCGCACCGGATTGAGCACCTCGACCAGTCGCTCGAACGGCAGGTCGGCGTGGGCGAAGGCATCGAGATCGCCCTCGCGCACCGCCGCCAGCACCTCGGTGAACGCGGCCGCGCCGTCGATCTCGGTGCGCAGCACCAGGGTGCCGACGAACATGCCGATCAGCTCGTCCAGCGCCGCGTCACCGCGTCCGGCCACGGCCGTGCCGATGGCGATGTCACCGGTCCCGCTGGTGCGGGCGATCAGCACCGCCAGCACCGCGTGCAACAGCATGAAGAGGCTGACATCGTGGCTCCGGGCCGAATCCAGCACGCGCGCATGGAGTTCGGCGTCGATCCGGGTCACGATGCTCTCGCCGCGATGCGAGGCGACCAGCGGGCGCGGGCGGTCACCGGGCAGTTCCAGGCATTCGGGAAGGCCCGCGAGGTGTTCGGTCCAGTAGTGCAGCTGCTGCGCGGCGAGGCTGTCCGCATCGTCCTCACTACCGAGCAATTCGCGTTGCCACACACTGAAATCCGCGTACTGCACCGGCAGCGGCGACCATTCGGGCGCGGCTCCGGCGCCGCGCGCCCGGTAGGCGGTCACCAGATCCCCCGCCAGCGGTGTGAGCGACCAGCCGTCGGCGGCGATGTGATGGATCACCAGGATCAGCACGTGTTCGTCCAGGCCGACGCGCAGCAGTGCCGCGCGAATCGGAATCTGCGCGGCCAGATCGAATCCGGGCTGCGCGGGTTCGAGCGCATCGGCGGCCACGGTGTGCGGGCTGGACACGATGCGCGTGAACGGCACCGTCACCTCGGCCGCGTCCAGCACCAGCTGATGCGGTCCGTCGGCGTCCTCGGGGAAGATCGTCCGCAGCACCTCGTGCCGTTCGACGACATCCGAGACCGCCCGCTGCAACGCGGTCGCGTCCAGGCGTCCGGTCAGCCGCAGGCCCACCGGAACGTTGTAGGCCGCCGAGGCCGTATCGAACCGGTTCAGGAACCACAGCCGCTGCTGTGCCAGCGACAGCGGGATGCGCGCGGGCCGCGCACCGCCGGTCAGCGCCGGACGTGCGATGGCGCCGACCGAATCATCGAGCAGCAGCGCCAATTCCGCCGGTGTCGGATGTTCGAAGACCGCGCGGACCGCGAGCTGCTGTCCGGAGGCCGCCGCCAAGCGCGCGACCAGCTGGGTCGCGGAGAGCGAATTGCCGCCGAGTTCGAAGAAACCGTGATCGGCGCACACCTGATCGTGGCCGAGCACCTCGGCCATGACCCGCGCCACCAGCTTCTCCCCCGGGGTGCGCGGTGCGCGCCCCTGCGCACCCGCCGCCCAGGTGGGCTCGGGCAGGGCGCGACGATCCAGTTTTCCATTGGGCGACAGCGGAATCGACGCCAATGGCACGAAGATCGCGGGCACCATATGGGTGGGCAGGCGTTCGGCGACGAAGTCGCGCAGCAGCGCGGTATCCGGGATCGCCGGGCGTGCGCCCGCCGCACCGGAGCCGTCCCGATCACCACGCTGCCCCGCGCCCGCATCGGATGGACCGGCGGGAACGATGTAGCAGACGATCGCCGGACGACCCGCGGCGTCAGCGCGGATCTCGGTGTGCGCGAACGCGATTCCCTCGGCCTCGGTGACCACGGCGGTGATCTCGCCCAGTTCGACGCGGAAGCCGCGGATCTTCACCTGGTCATCGCTGCGGCCGACGAATACCAGTTCACCGGTATCGGTCCAGGTGACCACGTCACCGGTGCGGTACATCCGCTCGCCCGGCACCGTCGCGAACGGGTTCGCCACGAAGCGGTGCGCGGTGAGGCCGGGACGCCGAATGTAGCCGCGCGCCAGCCCATCTCCGCTGATGTACAGATCTCCGGCCACACCCGGCGGCACCGGGCACAGCCGTTCGTCCAGGACGACCACGGCGGTGCCGCGCACCGGCCGCCCCAGCGTCACGACGGCCGTATCGGCGGCCAGCGGTTCGGAGATCACGCTCATGATGGTGGTTTCGGTGGGGCCGTATCCGTTGTAGAAGGATCGCCCGACCGCCCAGCGCGCCACCAGTTCGGTGCCGACCGCCTCACCGCCCACCACCAGCGAGCGCAGTGCGGGCAGCCGCCACCGGGTGGCGTCGATGCTGGCCAGTGCGGCGGGGGTGATGAAAGCGTGCGTCACCCCGGTGCGTTCGAGCAGTTCGGCCAGTTCGTCGCCGCCGTACACCTCGGGCGCGGCGATCACCAGGGTCGCGCCCGTGCACCACGCGAGCAGCAGTTCGAGCACCGCGGCGTCGAAGCTGGGTGAGGCGAAATGCAGTGCCCGGCAGTCTGCTTCGATGCCGTAGCGGGTGCGCTGTTCGACCGCAAAGCCGCCCAGACCGCGATGGGTCACCGCCACGCCCTTGGGCACGCCGGTCGACCCGGAGGTGTAGACGATATAGGCGGCATCGTCGATGCCCAGGCCCCGGACGCGATCGTGCTCGCCGATCGGCGCGGCGCTGCCGGTCCGCTCCAGCTCGGCCAGCGTGAGCCAGCGCGGCCCCCGCGGCAAAGCCGTGACATCGGGCGCATTCGTCACACCCACGCGCGCACCGGAATCGGTGAGCATATGGGTGATTCGCTCGGTGGGATAGCGCATATCGATCGGCGCGAAAGCCGCACCGGTCTTGGTGACCGCCACCGTGGCCAGCACCGAATCCGGTGACCGGGACAGGCCCAGCGCGACGATATCGCCGGGGCCGACGCCGTGCGCGATGAGCGCGCGGGCCACCCGGTTGGATCGCTGATCGAGTTCGCCGTAGCTCATCGATCCCGAATCCGCCACTACCGCGAGGGCATCGCGCGAGGCCGCGGCGGCGGTGAAGAGTTCGGGCAGGGTCGCCGCGACCGGTCCGTTCACCCCGCGCGCGGGCACCAGTTCGGCGCGCTCGGGCACCGACAGCAAATCGATATCGCCGACCGCGGTATGCGGGCGGCCGCTCACCCCGGCCAGCAATCGAATGAATCGCGCGCCGAGCCGTTCGGCGGTCGCCCGGTCGAACAGATCGGTGGCATAGGTCAGGCGGATATCGATACCGTCCGGATCCCCCTGTGCGGTACGGGATTCGGTGAAGGTGAACTGGAGATCGAATTTCGCGATCTCCAATTCGATCTCGGCCACGGTGACCTCGAGCTCATCCAGGCGCGGCAGCCCCGGCATGGCGTCGTGCACCGACAGCATGACCTGGAACAGCGGGTGATGCGCGGTGGAGCGCACCGGATCGATGGCTTCCACCAGGCGTTCGAACGGAATATCGGCGTGCGCGAAGGCATTCAGATCGTGATCGCGCACCGAAGTCAGCAATTCGGTGAACGATGCCGCGCGATCGACCTCCGTGCGCAGTACCAGCGTGCCGGCGAACATGCCGATCAGCGGGTGCAGCCGGGCATCGGACCGGCCCGAGATCGGCGTGCCAACCGTGACATCGGCGACCCCGGCCAGCCGGGCCAGCAGCACCGCGAGCACCGCGTGCAGCACCATGAACAGCGTCGCGTCATGGTCGCGGGCCAGGCGTGCCAGCGCGGCGTGCGAGGAACCCTCCAGCCTCGTGGTCACCGAGGCGCCGCGTTGCGACGGCTGCGCCGGGCGGTTCCGGTCGGCGGGCAGTTCCAGGCATTCGGGCAGTCCGCGCAGGCGGTCGGTCCAGTACCCGAGCTGGCGGGTGGCGATACTTCCGGCATCGGCCTCATCGCCGAGCAACTCGTGCTGCCAGATGCTGAAATCGGCGTACTGCACGGGCAATTCGGCCCAGTCGGGCGCGGTGCCCCGCAGCCGGGCGGTGTAGGCCGCGGCCAGATCCCCGGCCAGTGGTGCGGTGGAACCGCCGTCGGCCGCGATGTGGTGCACGACCACCGCGAGCACATGCTCGTGTTCGCCGACGCACAGCAGTTCCGCGCGCAGCGGCAGCTCCGTGGTCAGGTCGAACCCGCGCACGGCCAGTGCGCACAGCCACTCCTGCACCGATTCGGCGGCCGAATCACGCACCGGCAGTTCGAATTCGGCCGCGTCCACGGGCAGCACCACCTGATGCGGACCCTCGGCGTCCTGGGGGAAGAGGGTACGCAGCGCCTCATGCCGCCGCACCACATCGCCCAGTGCCGCGGTCAGCGCCGCCCGATCCAGGGTGCCGCGCAACCGCAGCGCCACCGGAATGTTGTAGGCCCCCGACTCGGTGTCGAACCGGTTCAGGAACCACAGTCGCGCCTGCGCCGGGGACAGCGGCACCCGGGCCGGGCGGGTGGCCCGGCCGAGTTCGGGCAGCGCCGGATCATCCTGCGCCAGCAGCTCGTCCACGAAGCGGGCGAGCTCCTGCGGCGTCGGATGTTCGAAGACCGCGCGCACGCCGAGGCGGCGACCGGTCACGGTAGCGATGCGCGCCACCAGCTGGGTCGCCGACAGCGAGGTGCCGCCGAGTTCGAAGAAGTCATGGTCGGCGCACACGCTGTCCAGGCCGATGACCTCGGCCATCGCCGTGGCGACCATGATCTCGGCGGGGGTCTCCGCCGCCCGGCCCGGCGCCACTTCGTATTCGGGGTCGGGCAACGCCCGGCGGTCGAGTTTGCCGCTGGGCGCGAGTGGAATGCGTTCGAGCACCGTGACGGCCGCGGGCACCATGTAGCCGGGCAGCCGGGTGGCGGCGTGAGCGCGCACCGCGTCCCGATCCAGTCGCTCCGAACCGGTCGGCACCACATAGCCGACGATGCGCGGGGTGCCGGTGTCATCGGCGCGAATCTCGGTGTGCGCGAAGCCGATTCCGGGATATCCGGCCAGCACCGCGCTGATCTCGCCGAGTTCGATGCGGAAGCCGCGGATCTTCACCTGATCATCGCTGCGGCCGACGAACACCAGCTCGCCCGAACCGTTCCAGCGCACCACATCACCGGTGCGGTACATGCGCTCACCGGGGGCCGCGGCGTACGGATTGGCCACGAAGCGGTCCGAGGTGAGCCCGGCCCGGCCGACATAGCCTCGGGCCAGGCCCATCCCCGATACATACAGCTCGCCCGCCACTCCGACCGGCACCGGGCGCAGCCGGGTGTCCAGCACGGCGAGGGCGGCTCCTCGAATGGGGCGGCCGAGCACCACCGGGCGATCCGGGGCCAGCGCCTCCGAAATCGCCGGGGCCACCGTCGCTTCCGAGGGACCGTAGGCGTTGAACATGGCGCGATCGCCCGCCCAGTGCGCCACCAGATCCGGGCTGACGGCTTCGCCGCCGACCACCAGGCAGCGCAATGCCCGCAGCGGCCACGCCACCGGATCGATGGTCGCGAGCGCGGCGGGGGTGATGAAGGCGTGCGTGACCCCGTTGTCCTCCAGCAGCGCCGCCAGTTCGTCACCGCCGTAGATATCGGCGGCGGCGACCACCATGGTCGCGCCCACCGACCAGGCCAGCAGCAGTTCGAGCACCGAGGCGTCGAAACTCGGCGACGCGAAATGCAGGGTGCGGCTGCGTGATTCCAGACCGTATCGATCGCGCTGTTCGAAGGCGAAGGCGGCCAGGCCGCGATGCGGCACCGCGACGCCCTTGGGCACGCCGGTCGAGCCCGAGGTGTAGATGATGTAGGCCAGATCATCGGCCAGCAGCGGTCGCGAACGCTCCGAATCCGTTACCGGGGCAACGGATCCGGTGTTATCCAGTTCGTCGAGCAGTAGCCAGGACACGCCGGGTTCGGCGGGCAGGCGCTCGCGATCCGAGGCGATGGTCAGGCCCAATCGCACCCCGGAGTCGGTGAGCATATGCCGGATCCGGTCCTCGGGATGGCGCACGTCGACCGGCAGATAGGCCGCACCGGTCTTGGTGACCGCCACGGTGGCCAGCACCGATTCCAGTGAGCGCGCCAACCCCAGCGCGATCACCTGACCGGGTCCGGCTCCGTGGGCGATCAGGGTGCGCGCCAGGCGATTCGACAATTCGTCGAGTTCACGGTAGGTCAGCGTGCGCGTCCGCGAGATCAGTGCGATCCGATCGGGAGCGGTCGCGGCGGCGGCGAACAACTCCGGCAGGGTGCGGACGGTATCGGTGAGCGCGCCGCGGACCGGGGCCAGCGAGCGCGCCTCCAGCGGGGTGAGCAGTGCCAGATCACCTACGGCCGCAGCGGGATCGGTGATCGCCGCGTCCAGCAGGCGCACGAAGCGGCGGGCCATTTCCACCGCGGTGCCGCGGTCGAACAGATCGGTGGCATAGGTCAGGCACAGTTCGAGCTCGCCGGTCCGCCCGGTGCTGTCCGCCGCCTCGGTGAAGGCGAATTGCAGATCGAATTTCGCCGCGGCCGGGTCGATTCGGGTGATGCCGACCTCGAGGTCAGGCAGTCGCAGCGCCGGTGCGGCGAAATTGTCCAGCGACAGGCTGACCTGGAACAGCGGATGGTGCGCGGTGGAGCGATCCGGGTTGACCGCCTTCACCAGGCGTTCGAACGGCAGGTCCGCGTGCGCGAACGCCTCCAGATCGGCCTCGCGCACGGTGCGCAGCAGCTCGGTGAAGGACGCGCCACCGTCGACGCTGGTGCGCAGCACCAGGGTGCCGACGAAAGCGCCGATGAGCCGGTCGAGTTCGGGTTCGGCGCGGCCCGCGATGGCGGTGCCGATCGCGATATCGGAGCTGCCGCCGAGCCGGGCCAGCAGGACCGCGAGCACGGCGTGCAGCACCATGAACTCGCTGACCTCGTGCGCGCGAGCCAGTTCCGCCACCCGCACGGCCAGGTCCGCGTCCACGCGGGCGCGCACCGAACCGCCGGAATGGGTTGCCACCGTGGGCCGGGGCCGATCGGTGGGCAGATCGTGGCAGTCCGGGATACCGGCCAAGCGCGTACGCCAGTAATCCAGTTGCCGCGCGGCCACGCTCTGCGGATCGTCCTCGTCGCCGAGCAGCTCGGCATGCCAGACCGAGTAGTCCGCGTATTGCACCGCCAGCGGCGACCATTCGGGCGCGCGCCCGGTGCGGCGGGCCGCGTAGGCGGTCATCAGATCGGTCGCCAGCGGTGCGAGCGACCAGCCGTCCATGGCGATGTGGTGCACCACCAGCGCGAGGGCGTATTCGTCATTGCCGGTGCGCAGCAATTCGACTCGCAACGGCAGTTCCGCGGTCAGATCGAAGCCCTGTTCGGCGGCGACCTCGACATGCTGTTCGAGTTCGAGCGGGGAGGTCTCCAGTACCGACAGCGGCAGTGGCGCTTCATGAATCGGCATGACCACCTGGTGCACGCCCTCATCGTCGAGCGGGTAGAGGGTGCGCAGGATCTCGTGCCGGGCGATGACATCGGTGAGGGCGGCGCGCAGCGCGGGCTCGTCCATCGCACCGCGCAACCGCAGCGCCACCGGAATGTTGTACGCGCCGGAGGTGGGATCGAATTGATTGAGGTACCACAGGCGCATCTGCACCGAGGACAGCGGCACCCGCGCGGGCCGGGTGAGCGCGCCCAGTCGCGGCCGATCCGAGAACGTCTGTCCGGCAGCCTGATCCAGCACGCGGGCCAGGCCCTCGGGCGTGGGATGTTCGAAGACGTCGCGGACCGCCGGGCGGATTCCGCACGCGGCCGCGATCCTGGACACCAGCCCGGTCGCCGAGAGCGAGTTGCCGCCGAGGTCGAAGAAGCTGTGATCGGCGCTGACCTGCTCGCGGCCCAGCAACTGGGCCATCTCCGCGGCCACCAGGATCTCCGTCGGGGTCGCCGGCGCCCGGCCCGCGGTCAGGCCCGCGTCCCACTCCGGATCGGGCAGGGCCCGGCGATCCAGTTTTCCGCTGGGAGACAATGGGATCGAGGCGAGCGCGGTGACCGAGGACGGCACCATATGCGCGGGCAAACGGGTGCCCACGTGTGCACGCACCGCCCGGGCATCCACCGTATGCGGCGGATCGGCCAGCACATAGCTCACGATATGCGCGCGCCCGGCCGCATCGTGCCGAACCTCGGTGTGCGCGAAGCGAATCCCGGGCAGGTCCGCGACCACCGCGGTGATCTCGCCCAGTTCGATCCGGAAGCCGCGCACCTTGACCTGGTCATCGCCGCGGCCGACGAAGACCAGTTCACCGTCGCTCGTCCAGCGCACCAGATCGCCGGTGCGATACATGCGCGCACCGGCCGCACCGAACGGGTCCGCGATGAAACGGGCAGAGCTCTGCCCCGGCCGCGCGAGATAACCGCGTGCCAGGCCCGCGCCGCTGATGTACAGCTCGCCGATCACGCCGACCGGAACGGGTCGCAGATGACGATCCAGTACGGCCAGGCCGGTGCCCCGAATCGGGCCGCCGAGCACGATCTGCCGCTGCGGCACCAGGGCGTTCGAGATGGCGACGGCGACCGTCGCCTCGGAGGGACCGTAGGCGTTGAACAACCGGCGACCGGCCGCCCAGCGCTCGACGAGTTCCGCGCCCACCGCCTCGCCGCCGACGATCAGGCTGCGCAACGCCGGCAGGGCGTACGCGTCCGGATCGAGTCCGGCCAGCACGACGGGGGTGAGGAAGGCGTGCGTGACCTGTTCGCGCTCCAGCAGTTCCGCGAGTTCCGCACCGCCGTAGAGCTGTGCCGGGGCAATGACCAGCGTCGCGCCCGCGCCCCAGGCCAGCAGCAGTTCGAGCACCGCGGCATCGAAACTGGGCGAGGCGAAATGCAGTGTCCGGGAGCCGGATTCCACACCAAACCGATCGGCCATGGTGCGGGTGAAATTGGTGAGCCCGGTATGGGTGACGGCCACACCCTTGGGCGTACCGGTCGATCCCGAGGTGTAGATGAGGTAGGCGATATCCGACATCCGTTGCGGTGCCGTGCGATCGGCATCGGTGATCGGACCGTCCGGCAGTGCGGTGACGCGGGCGGTGAGCGCCGGATCATCCAGGACCAGCCAGCTGACTCCATGATCGGGCAGCGCGGCACGCTGGGCAGTCATGGTCACACCGATGCGGGTGCCCGAATCGGTGAGCATGTGCGCGATGCGCCGCTCCGGGTAGGCGGGGTCGACGGGCAGGAATCCCGCACCCGATTTGGCCACCGCCACCGTGGCGCACACCGAGGCGATGGATCGCGGAATACCGAGTGCCACAATCGTTTCCGGGCCGACGCCGTGCGCGATGAGCAGGCGGGCGAGCCGGTTCGACCGCCGATCCAATTCGGCATAACTCAGTTGCTCGTCGCCGAAGCGCACCGCGATGGCCGCCGGGTCGATCGCGGCCGCTGCCGCGAAGATATCGGCCAGCGTGCGCTCCGGGGCCGCCGCCGGACCCGAAACCGGTGTGAGGGCGGCGATTTCAGCCGGGGTGAGCAGCGGCAGCGCGCCGACCGGACGCTCCGGATCCGCCACCGCGGCGGTGAGCATCGCGGTGAACCGTTCGGTGAATCGGCGCGCGGACTCCGCCTCGAACAGATCGGTGGCGTAGGTCAGGGCGAGGTCGATGCCCGCCGGATCACCCTGTGCGGTCTGCCTTTCGATGAGGGTGAATTCCAGATCCCAGCGGGCCCCGCCGGTGGCGAGGGCACTGGCAACAGCCTCCAGTCCGGGCAGTCGCAGCGGTGCCGGGGTGGAGCTGTGCAGCGACAGCATCACCTGGAACAGCGGATGATGTGCGGCCGAACGGGTCGGGGCCAGGGCGTCCACGAGCTGTTCGAAGGGCAGTTCGGCGTGTGCGAAGGCATCCAGATCGGCTTCGCGCACGGTGCCGAGCAGATCCGCGAACGATGCGCCGGTATCGACGGCGGTGCGCAGCACCACCGTGCCGACGAACATGCCGATCAGATCGTCCAGGCGCGGATCCGTACGGCCCGCGACCGGTGTGCCGATGGCGATGTCCTCGGTCGCGGCCAGTCGCGCCAGCATCGCCGCCAGCGCGGCGTGCAGCACCATGAACACGCTGACGCCGTAGCGCTGGGACAGCGCGGTCAACGCGGTGTGCAGACCGGCGTCCAGCGATGCGTCGATGGTCGCGCCGCGCTGCGAGGCCACCGCGGGACGCGGCCTATCGGCGGGCAGTTCCAGGCATTCGGGCAGCTCGGCGAGCCGGTCGCGCCAGTACCCGAGTTGTTCCGCGACCAGACTGTCCGAATCCTCGGGGCTGCCGAGCATATCGTGTTGCCACACACTGAAATCCGCGTATTGGACCGGCAGCGCCGACCATTGCGGCGCGGAGCCGGAACGGCGGGCCGCGTACGCGGTCGCCACATCCGCGGCCAGCGGGGTGAGCGACCAGCCGTCGGCGGCGATGTGGTGAATGACCACCACCAGCAGGTGCTCGTTCGCGCCCAGCCGCAGCAATGCGGCGCGGATCGGCAGTTGCGTTGTGAGATCGAAACCGGCGGAAGCGAATTCGAGCGCATCGGCATCGGCGGTGCCGACGCCCGAGTCGATGGCGGCGAAGGGCACCTCCACCGTGGTCGCCCGCACCACCTGGTGCGGCCCCGTGGCGTCCTCCGGGAAGACGGTACGCAGCACCTCGTGTCTGCCCACCACATCCGTCAGGGCCCGGTGCAGGGCAACGGGTTCCAGGCTTCCGGACAGTCGCAGTCCGATCGCGATGTTGTACGCGCCGGATGTGCTGTCGAACCGATTCAGGAACCACAGTCGCTGCTGCGCCGGCGAGAGCGGCACCCGAGCGGGGCGCTCCCCCGCTTCCAGCACCGGCCGCGTCACCGCGGGCATCGAACGGTCCAGCAGTGCGGCGAGCGCGCCGACGGTGGGCGCGTCGAACAGCGTCCGCACTTCCACCCGGGTACGCAGGGTCAGGCCGAGTCGGCCCGCGACCTTGGTCGCCAGCAGCGAATTACCGCCGAGGGCGAAGAAGTCGTCGTCCAGACCGACCTGTTCGATGCCGAGCACCTCGGCGAGAGTCGCGGCCACCGCCCGTTCGGTGCGGGTGCCGGGCGCGCGGAAGCGGGCCACGGTGAACACCGGTTCCGGCAAAGCGTTCCGGTTCACCTTGCCGGTCGCGGTCACCGGCAGTTCGGGCAGCACCATCAGCGCGGCCGGAACCATATAGGCGGGCAGCAGTGCGCCGAGCCGGGTCCGCAGCGCGTCCGGGTCGATATCCCGGCCAGGTGCGGGCGCGAGGTACGCCACCAGCTGCTCACCGCGTCGCACGTCCGTATGCGCGAGCACGACAGCGGCGTCGACGTCGTCCTGCGCCAGCAGCGCGGCCTCGATATCGCCGAGTTCGATGCGGAATCCGCGCACCTTCACCTGGAAGTCGGTGCGCCCGTGGTACTCCAGCTCTCCGGCCGCGCTCCAGGACGCGAGATCGCCGGTGCGGTACATGCGTTCGCCCGCGGTGGCCGCGAACGGATCCGGTACGAACCGCTCCGCGGTCAGCGCGCCCAGCCCGATATAGCCGTGCGCCAACTGGATTCCCGCCAGGTACAGATCGCCGACCACCCCGGCGGGCACCGGGCGCAGGCGGGCGTCGAGCACATAGACCCGGGTGTTCCATTCCGGGCGGCCGATCGGCACACCGTCCGCGTCTGCGTCGTCGACCAGGTGCGCGGTCACCGAGACCGCAGCCTCGGTAGGGCCGTACAGGTTCCACAGCTGGACAGCGGGATTGGCGCGGCGGAAGCGCTGTGCGATCGCGGCGGGCAGCGCTTCGCCGATGGCGAGCACCGCGCGCACCGAATCCGATAGCTCCGCCTGCGAACCGGCGGTGAGCGCGGTCAGCAGCGACGGCACCAGGTGCAGTACCGAGACCCGCTGTTCCCGGATCAGCGCGGTCAATCGGACCGGATCGCGCTGGGCGTCCGCGGCGGCGATCACGGTGCGGCCGCCGGTGAGCAGGCCCGAATAGAACTCCCAGACCGACAGGTCGAAGGTGGCGGCGGTCTTGAGCAGCACGGTGTCATCACCGGTGATGCCGAAAGTGGTTTGTTTCCAAAGCAGTTGGTTGACCACCGCGCGATGCGGCACCGCGACGCCCTTGGGCCGGCCGGTGGAGCCGGAGGTGAAGATGACGTACGCGGTGTTCAGTGCGCGCAGCGAGGTGATCCGGTCATGGTCGAGCACCGGGTACGGCGGCAGCGCGGACAGATCGAGCGCATCGATCTCGAGCACCGCGATGCCGTTGTGCGGCAGGCTGTCCGAGTCCCCGCGCACGGTCAGCACACAGTTCGGGGCGGCCGTATCCAGGATGGCCGCCAGGCGTTCGACGGGCTGATCCGGATCCAGCGGCACATACGCCCCGCCCGCGGCGGACACCGCGTACATGCCGACGATCAGCTCCACCGAGCGACGCATGGCCAGCGCGACCCGGACCTCCGGTCCGACGCCGAGTGAGATCAGATGGCGGGCAAGGCGATTCACCCGTTCGGAGAATTCGCGATAGGTCAGCGACGCCGGCTCAGCCGGGCCGGACGCGTCCACCAGGGCCACCGCCCCCGGTGTGCGCGCGGCCTGTGCGGCGAACAGCGAGACCAGGGTCTGGCGCGGGTCGACCGGATGGCCAGTGGCGTTCCAGCGCTGCAGGATGCGCCGGCGCTCGGCCCGATCCAGCAGCTCCAGCTCACCGATCACCTGATCGGGGCAGACGGCCACATCGGCGAGCAGCCGTTCCAGGCGACCGGCGATTCCGGCCACCGTGCTCTCGTCGAAAAGATCCGTGGCATAGACGAAGTGGCCGGTGATACCGGCCGGTGCGCCCGACTCGTCGTACTCGTCGGTGAGCACCAATTGCAGATCGAATTGCGCGACACCGGTCTCGATCTCACTGCCGGACACCGTCACTCCGGGCAGTTCGATACCGATGCGGCCCAGGTTCTGGAAGGAGAAGCCGATCTGCACCAGCGGATGCCGGGCGGTGGAGCGCACCGGGTTCAGCTCCTCCACCAGGCGCTCGAACGGCAACTGCGCGTGCGCGAACGCCGCCAGATCCAGGGCGCGCTGCCGGATCAGCAAGGTGCGGAAGGATTCGGCGGGATCGGGCTGCGCCCGGAACACCACCGTGTTGACGAACATGCCGATCAGGGCGTCCAACTGTGCTTCACCGCGACCGGCGACCGGGGTGCCGACCGCGATATCGAGGCCGCCGGACAGCCGGGACAGCAGTACCGCGAAGGCCGCGTGCACGGCCATGAACAGGGTCGCATCGGTATCGCGCGCGAGCCGCAGCAGATCCGCGTGCGCGGCGGCGGGCACCGATACGCCCGCCTTCGCACCTCGGAAGGATTGCACCGCCGGGCGGGGGCGATCGTAGGGCAGCGACAGTTCATCGGGCAGATCGGCGAGCCGGGTGCGCCAGTAATCCAGTTGTGCCGCCGCAAGACTCGACGGATCGGCGGCATCACCGAGGGCTTCGGCCTGCCACCGGCTGTAATCGGCGTACTGCACCGCCAGCGGAGCCCAGCCGGGGGCGCGTCCGGCAGTGCGCGCGGTGTAGGCGTGCGAGAGATCCGCGAAAAACGGTGCGAGCGACCACCCATCGGCCGCGATGTGGTGAATGACCACGGCCAGCACGTGATCCCGGGCTCCGGTGCGCAGCAGTTCCATCCGCAGCGCGGTCTCGGTGGTCAGGTCGAATCCGCGAGAGGCGATGGCGCGCAGGCGATCGTCGAGTTCGGCGGCGTTCACCTCCGCGAGTTCGAGCGCCGGTACCGCACGCTCCGCGGCCAGGATCAGCTGGTGCGGCCCCTCGGCGCTGTCCGGGAAGACGGTGCGCAGCGGTTCGTGCCGGGTGATCAGATCCGCGACCGCCGCGCGCAGTGCCGCGATATCCAGATCACCGGTCATGCGGACCGCGAAGGGGATGTTGTAGGTGCGGGCACTCGGATCGAAGCGGTTGATGAACCAGACGCGCAGCTGCGCCGGGGAGAGCGGGATATGCGCCGGACGCGGGCGCGCGACCAGCTCGGCACGCGCCGGTGCGGGCAGCAGCGTGGCCACCCGGGCGGCCAGACCGGTGACCGTGGTCTCCTCCAGCACCAGCCGAACCGGTACGGCCACACCGAGTTCCGCGCCAATGCGGGCGGCCACCCGGGTCGCGCTCAGCGAATTGCCGCCGAGGGCGAAGAAGCCGTCGTCCAGGCCGATGCGCTCGATCTCGAGCACCTCGCCGAGCACCGCCGCGACCACACGCTCGGCCGAGGTGACCGGTGCGCGATAGGTGACGGTCGCCGCGACGGGCGCGGGCAGGGCCCGACGATCGAGTTTGCCGTTGGCGGTCAAGGGGATCGCGTCCATGACCACGCACGCGGCGGGCACCATATAGTCCGGCAGACGTTCGCCCAGCGCCGCTCGCAGTTCCGGAATATCCAGTGCGGCAGCGGATTCGGTGACCACGTAGGCGACGATGGCGGGTTCGCCGGAATCGTCGTCGCGCACGATCACCGCGGCCTGGCCGATGCGGTCCTGGGCCAGCAGCGCGGCCTCGATCTCACCGAGTTCGATGCGGAAGCCGCGCACCTTGACCTGATCGTCGGCGCGGCCGAGGTATTCGAGCTCTCCGGCGGGGGTCCAGCGCCCCAGATCGCCGGAGCGGTACAGCCGGGTGCCCGGCGCGCCGAACGGGTCCGCCACGAAACGGGTCGCGGTCAGCGCGGGCTGCCCCAGATAGCCGCGCGCGAGTTGTTCACCGCTGACATAGATTTCACCGGCGACGCCGATCGGTACCGGCCGCAGCCGATGGTCCAGCAGGAAGATGCCGAGTCCGGGGATGGCGTGCCCGATACCGCCGCCGCCCGCCGCCGCGGCCGCGCGATCGAGGGCGCGATAGGTGACGTGCACGGTGGTCTCGGTGATGCCGTACATATTGATCAGGCGCGGCGCGGTCTCCTCATGCCGCTGATACCAGTCCGCCAGGCGGCGCGGCTCGAGCGCCTCACCACCGAAGATGATGTAGCGCAACGCCAGTGGCGGTGCGCTCGGATCGAGGTCCGCCGCCGCCCGGTCGGCGGCGACCAGCTGGGAGAACGCCGACGGGGTCTGGTTCAGCACCGTCACCTGTTCGCGGCGCAGCAGTTCCAGGAACAGCTCGGGCGAGCGGGAGGTCTCATAGTCCACCACCGCGAGCGCGCCGCCGTGCAGCAGCGGGCCCCACAGCTCCCACACCGAGAAGTCGAAGGCGTAGGAGTGGAACAGCGTCCACACATCATGGTGATCGAAGGCGTAGTCGGCGGCGGTGTTCGCGAACAGGGTCACCACATTGGCGTGCGGGATCTGCACGCCCTTGGGGCGGCCGGTGGAGCCCGAGGTGTAGATGACGTAGGCGATATTTCCGGGTGTGAGCGCGCCGATCCGGTCGGCCGGGGTCACGGGTGAGCCGTCCGCGGCCGGATCGACCGCCTCGATCATGATCACCGGAAGCTCGCCCGGCAGCGCCGAAGGCAGTGCGGCGGTGGTGATCACGCAGGCCGGGCGGGCGTCGGAGAGCATGTACTGGATGCGATCGGCGGGATAGTCCGGATCGACGGGCAGATATCCGCCGCCGGACTTGATCACCGCGAGCAGTGCGACCACGAGATCGATCGAGCGCGGCAGTGCCACCGCGACCAGCGTTTCGGGTCCGACCCCGTGCCGGATGAGCTCCCGGGCCAGGCGATTGGCCCGGGCGTCGAGTTCGGCGTACGTCAGGGTCGAATCGCCGTGCAGTACCGCGGTCGCCCCGGCGTGCGCGGCGACGGCGGCGTCGAACAGTTCGGCCAGGGTGGTGGTCGCGCGCAGCGACCGGGCCGGGGTGAGCGCCCATTCCCGCAGTACCAGCTCACGTTCGGCCGGGCTCAGCACCGTCACCTCATTGAGCCCGGATTCCGGTGCGGTGGTGAGGAATTCGGTGAGGTAGTCCAGGAAGCGGCGGTGGTGCGCGCGCAGCTCCTCGGCGGTGTACCGGGCCGGATTGCCGATGAAGTCGACATGCAGTTCACCCGGGCCGGAGCCGTTGTAGATATTGATCGACAGGTCTTCGACCGCACCGGTGGACAGCAGGTGCATGGTCGCCGCGGCGTCACCGAAGCGAATGCCGTTGTGGAACAGCATGATGTTCAGCACCGGGCCGAAGAAGCTGCGGTGTTCGCCCGCGCCGCCGCGATCGCGCTGCATATCCTCGTGCCGGTAGCGCTGGTGACGCAGCGCGTCCCGAATGTTCGGGCCGACCGTCGCGGCCAGGTCCGCGATGCTGCGGGCGGCGGCGATATCGATGTGCAGCGGAATCACATTGGAGACGTAGCCCGCGGACATGCGCAGCTCATGGGTGGTGCGCGCGGTGACCGGCAGACTCAGCGTGACTCGCGAGCGTCCGGTGACCGCGGCCAGATACGCGGCGACGCCCGCGGTGAGCAGCGTCGCGCGCGATTCGCCCAGTCGTTCCCGCGCCGAATCGAGTTCGGCGAGGCAGGCCGGTGCGAGCATGCCGCCTTCGATCCAACGATCGGCCTCGGCGGGACCGTAGCGGTCGCTGAGGGTGAACGCGGAGTCGATGGCGTCGAGCTGGGTGCGCCAGAAGCGCCGGTCCTGTTCGAAGGCCGACGATTCCCGGTAGGCGGATTCGTGTTCGTACAGCGCGCGCAGATCGGGCGCGGCGGCCGGACTGGGCGCGACGCCGTCGGTGAGCGCGTTGTAGTGCTCGGCGATCCGCGCCACCAGCAGCATGGCGCCGTAACCGTCGATGGCGATGTGATGCATCTTGGCGTACCAGAGGTATTCGGCCTCGCCGGTGCGCAGTACGGCCGTGGCGTAGAGCCGGTTGTCCAGCAGTGCGATGGGCTCGGCGCAGTCGCGCCGCATCCAAGCCATGGCCGCGGCGCGCGGATCGTCGCAGGAGCGGAAGTCGTGCCTGTCGATATCGATGGAATCGTCCGGTAAGACCAGTTGCCGTGGGCTGCCTGCTACCTCGATGATGCGCAGCCGAAAACTCTGCAAATCATCAGCACATAGACGCATGGCGTGACCGAGGCGAGGAATGTCGAAATCGCCGTGGATCTCGACGTACTGCGCGACCGTCAGCGGGACACCGGGCGCGATGTGCTGGGCGTTCCAGATACCAGTCTGCGCCTCTGACAAGGGGAAAGAGCTAACGGTGTCCGATGCGTCACGACCTGCGGGCTCCGAGGCCAAGGCGGTCATCAAAACACTCCAATCGCCGATAGAGGAATCAGGACTTTCTCCGAACTTGCTCGAGGCAGCCAGCAACACATCCGCAAAGCTCCGAGTAGGGAGTCGTCCAGACCAGGCGGCCGGATTGGTATTCGTCCGAAATCTCTTGATAAGCCGGTCAATTCCGGCAAACGGCGCGATTCCTGCACTGGCGCAGCAAGAATCGGCCGGTGCGCGAAGCGCCCGGCCGAGCTGAATTTCCGAGGGTTAGACGGCGGTCCTCATCGGACCGTCACCACCCGGCTGTGCCAGCCGGTGGACCCGCTGGGAAACGGCGGCGTGCGCCGATCGGTCTGCTGCTCTCCCGAACGATCGGTGGCGCGCACCCGCAGGGTGTGATTGCCCGGCGCGGCATCCCAGCGCCAGGTCCACTGCCGCCAGGTGTCCAGCGAGTACTCGCTCGCGAGAGTGGCGGTCTCCCAGGGCTGATCGTCCACCTGCACCTCGACGCCATCGATCCCGCGCCCCTGCGCCCAGGCCACCCCCGCCACCATCACCACGCCCGCCGGGACCGTCGCGAAGGCGGCGGGCACATCGATCCGCGAGGCCGTCTTGATCGGGGCGCGATCGGCCCAGCCGCGCTCGGTCCAATAGGCGCGCACCCGATCGAAGCGGGTCAGTTCCAGATCCACCACCCATTTGGTGGCCGAGACATACCCGTACAGTCCCGGCACCACCAGCCGCGCGGGATAGCCGTGCGCGATCGGCAGCGGTGCGCCGTTCATACCGACCGCGAGCAGGGCGTCACGCCCGTCCAGCACCGCCGCCAGCGGGGTGCCGATGGTGAAACCGTCGATACTGCGGGACAGCAGCATATCGGCGTCCGAGTGAATTCCGGCCTCCGCCAGCAGATCCGCGATCGGATAGCCCAGCCAGCGCGCGGTCCCGGCGAGATTGCCGCCGACCTCGTTGGATACACACGTGAGTGTGATGACGCGCTCGACCGCGGTCCGCATGCGCAGCCGATCCATATCGAATTCGACGGTGCGATCGGTCATTCCGTGAATCCGCAGCCGCCAGTCGGCGCTGGTCAGCGCGGGCAGCTGCAATGCGGTGTCGACCCGGTAGAAATCGGCGGCATCGGTGACGAACGGTGTGACACCGTCCACTTGGGCCTGCACCTCGGGGAACACCGTGGGCGCGGGCCGATTCGGGCGAGGCAGCAGGAACCGCGCGCGATCGGCGACCACATCGTGCAACCGCGCGCCCAATTGCCGCCCGGCCGCCGCCGCGACGAGTGCCAGCGCGCCCACACCCGCCGCGGTCGCCAGGAACCTGCGCCGCGACACCGCGACCGGTTCGAGTGACCGCAGGGCGGGTGCGCCCCCGACGAGCAGGCGCAACGCGATGATTCCGGCGATGATGCCCACCGCGGTGGGCAGCACGAACCGGATGTCCGCCGTCGGCCTTTGCAGTGCGGCCCCCGCGGTGACAACGCCCAGCACCACCAGCAGTACACTTCCTACGGGCCGCCGGCGCTCCAGCATGCCCGCCACGGCGGCACCGGCCGCCATCACCGCACCCATCGAAATGAACAGCGCCAGTTTGTCATTGCTGCCGAAGCGCCGAATCGCGGCGTCCTTCAACGCATGTGGCGTGTGATCGACCATGGTCGAGCCCAGCACGAAGAACGGTGAGGACGCCGGATCGATGAGGACGGCCACCAGATGACCCACGCCCAGCACGGTCGCCGCCGCGAGCAGTCCGGCCACCGCGCCCCTGACCCGATGACCGCGCTCGACCGGTGAATTCGGCTGGGGCGCTGTGAGAGTACTGCTCGGGACGGACATGGCGGCTACTTCCGGTAGGCCGGTTTTACCGGCTCAGGTGATGAGGTTGAGACTGGCGATCGGCGGTGTGGTCGGCTCCGGGGAGCCGCCCGCCGGTTCGACGGTGACGGCGAGGGTGTCCACCGATCGGAACGGGGTCACCAGCGGTGCTCCGGTGGACCCGGACAACACCGCGGCCGAGCGCGGGGTACCGCCGAGCGGAACCAGCCACACCTGATAGGCGTGTGCGTCCGGCGGTTGCGGTACCGCGCGAAAGCGCACCGAGGCGGCGGAAAGCGCCGCGGAGACATGTATTTCGAGTTGCCCGCCGGTGCTGACCGGAACGAATCGAATCGCCATATCGGGCTGCTGATCGATCATCGCCGCGGACAGCACATCACCGGTCGGGTGCGCGCCGGTCCGGAAGACCATGAGGCCCACGCCCATTCCGAGCGCCACCACCAGGACGACGGCCGCGGCCAGCCAATCCAGCCGGGAGAACGGGCCCATCCCCCAGATTCGGCGCCGATCATCGCGATCCAGCGCGGCCACCATCACCCGATCCAGGGCGCGCATGAGCCGATCTTCCAAATCGGCCGGGGCCGGACAACTATCGACAATGCTGAGTTCGGCCATCGTCTCGCGGATCGAGGACACGGTGGCGTCGAATTCGGCGACCGTGAGCCGATCGGCGCGATCCCGCCGCTGTTCGATGGCGCCACGCTCGGAATCGGTGACGGCGTCCATCGCATACGGGTAGGCGAGCTCGAGCAGATCCATGTCCGGCCGCTCGATGGTGCTCATCCGAGGTCACCTCCTGTCAGGCAGGCCGCTAGGCGCTTGAGACCGTCGCGGATACGGGTTTTCACGGTGGGCACCGGGGTGCCCAGCTGTTCGGCGACCTCGGCATAGGTGCGGCCGCCGTAGTACGCCAGCGCGATGGTCTCGCGCTGGATCGGGGTGAGCGTCGCCAGGCAGCCCTGTACCGCGCGCTCGTCGAAACGCTGTTCCACCGCCTCCAGCACCACATCGTGATCGCGGCCCAAATGCAGTTGGCCATAGGCGATATCGCGTCCGGCGGCCGAATGCTCGACCCGGATGCGATCGACCGAGCGCCGGTGCGCGAGCATCATCAGCCAGCCCATCGGACTGGACATCCGCTCGTCATAGCGGGCGGCCAGGGACCAGGCCTGGAGATAAACCTCCTGGGTGACCTCTTCGGCCGTCGCGCGATTGCGCGACATGCGTAGCGCCAGACCGAAGACCCGGTGGCTGGTCAGCCGATACAGCTCGGTGAACGCGTCCCGGTCACCGCCGCCCACCGCCATGACCAGTTCGGTCAGGCGCTGGGTCAGCTCCTCATCGCGTTCGGGTGCGCCGACCGGACACGAGGGTCCGGCGGCGGACTCGTCGCCGAGGTCGCGGAGCAGGGGCACGACATGCGAATTCTCTTCCTCCATCACGCTGGCACCTGCGGTATTCCTCCAGTTCCTGCCGGGGTGAACGGGATTCGCGGCGTCGACATCTGTCTCTCGCCTCCTGAGGACGGGGTGGACGTGCGTGACCATGAGCTGTCGGCCAGTACTCAGGCGGGCGGCATCAGGACGGTGTCGATCAGATAGACCGTCGCGTTCGCGGTGCGCACACCACCGCAGATCACCGATGCGTCACCGACTTTGAGGGTGTCGCCGCTGCCGGTGACCGTGACGTCCGCGCCTTCGACCGTCTTATGCGCACCGGCGATCTTGTCGGGCGCGATCTGGCCGGGCACCACGTGATAGGTG
The DNA here is from genome assembly GCF_040680615.1 of Nocardia sp. NPDC052001. NCBI lineage: Bacteria > Bacillati > Actinomycetota > Actinomycetes > Mycobacteriales > Nocardiaceae > Nocardia > Nocardia sp. NPDC052001. The sequence goes on from NZ_JBFAXC010000002.1 coordinate 1,433,394, forward strand.
AGGATCTTGGTGAGGGTGGCCGAATCGGTCTTGAGACCGTCGACGGTCGCCGCCGGAATCTTCGCGAAGGCCGCGTCCACCGGAGCGAATACCGTGAACTGCCCGCCGTCGAGGGTGTCGACCAGATTCACCTGCGGATTGAGCTGACCCGAGACCGCCGCGGTCAGGGTCTTGAGCAGCGGATTGTTCGAGGCCGCCACGGCGACCGGATCCTGTGCCATACCGCTGACCGAACCGGCGCCGGTCGGGACCTGCTCGGCATAGGCCTTGCAGCCGGGACCGACCAGGTTGGCGGCCGACGCCGCGGTGGTGGTGGTGCCCGCCATCGAGGTGGTCGAGGCGCTGCTGGAATCGGACTTGTCGCTCGAACAACCGGCGATCCCGGCGGTGGCGGCGGCTAGTACGGCGGTGAACACGAGCGAACGGTGCATGAGTGTCATGTCATTTCCTTCAGGCATAAGGGAGGGAGGGGTTTTCGCGAACTCCCGCGAGTCCGCCACTGGTCACCGGCCGATTGGTCGGGGTGCGAATGGTCGGCCGGTGACCGGTGCGGGGCGGCTCGTGCCCCGGCGCTCATCCGTATCCGATGAACGCGGAAAGGGTTTCGCCCAGCACCCTCCTCCGGTTTGGTCTGATTCCAAAATCTTTCGCGAGAGCCCGCTCGCCGAATCCGGTAAAAAAGTTCCGGCCGCGTCCAAACCGGGCCGCGAGGCATGTCGAAATCGGGGTATGGGTTCAGCTCACGACACTTCGGGATCGGCGCCGCACAGCCGTCGTACCGGCCGGAATCACAGCCGTCATACCGACCGGAATATCGCCGTGATCGGCAGCGGAGTAGCCGGGCTCACCGCCACGTATGTGCTCGCCAAACATGATCGGGTGACGCTGTACGAACGCGATTCGCGACTCGGCGGGCATGCGCATACCCACGAGGTGGAGTTCGCTCCCGGCAAACACGTATCGGTCGACTCGGCGTTCCTGGTCCACAATGACCGCACCTATCCCACGCTGCAGCGCCTGTTCACCGAACTCGGCGTGGAAACCCGCGACACCGATATGTCCATGTCGGTGCGCGCGGACGCGCGCGGACTCCAGTACGCGGGCGCGCGCGGAGTATCCGGGCTATTCCCCGCCCCGCGAATGCTGGCGAAACCGCGCTATCTGCGGTTACTCACCGAAGTGCCGCGATTCCATCGCGCCGCGCGCGAGCTGTTACGCGACGGTGATAGCGAACTCACCCTCGCGGAATTCCTGACCCGGCATCGATTCGGGGCGTACTTCACCGAATACTTCATGACGCCGCTGGTGGCCGCGGTGTGGTCCTGCGATCCGGAAGTCGCGCTGCACTATCCCGCGCAGTATCTGTTCCGGTTCCTCGACCATCACGGCATGCTCACCGTGTTCGGTTCGCCCACCTGGCGCACCGTTGTGGGCGGATCGGCCCGCTACGTGGAGAAGATCGCCGCCACCATCGACGAGATTCGCACGGGCACAGCCGTAATCGCGATTCACGAGGACTCCGACGGGGTGCTGGTGACCGATCGCGGCGGGGTGCGCCGATTCGACGCGGCGGTCGTCGCCACCCATCCGCGCCAGGCGCTGACCCTGCTCAGCGAACCGAGCGAACTCGCCGAGGCGGTGCTGGGAGCCATGCCGTATTCGGTCAATCGCGCCCAATTGCACACCGACGAATCGCTGCTGCCGACGCTGCCGCGCGCCCGCGCGTCATGGAACTACCTGGTCCGGGAGCCGGGCAGCGCCGAGGACGTGGTGGTCACCTACGATCTGACCCGGCTGATGGGGCTCGACCATATTCGCGATCGGCGATTCCTGGTCACCCTCAACGGTTCCGGACTCGTCGATCCCGCCCGGGTGCTCGCCGAAATGACCTATGAGCACCCGATATACACCCCCGAATCGGTCGCGGCGCAGGCCCGGCTACCCGAAATCGACACTGACCGAATGGCATTCGCCGGGGCCTACCACGGCTGGGGCTTCCACGAGGACGGCGCGCTGTCCGGTCTGCGCGCGGCCGAACGCCTGGGCGGCTGGTGGCCGATCCTGCTGCCGGGGCGCGCGGCGGACGCGGTGGGTGCGCGATGAATTCGGCAGGTGCGTGGTGAACGACATCAGCGAGCCCGCGCTGTACCTGACGCGGATCCGGCACGCGCGCGTCGAACCGGTGCGGCATTCGTTCGAATATCGTGGGTACAGCTGGTATTTCGATATCGAGCGGCCGCCGGTGCTGCCGATCGCGCTGCGCCCGTTCAGTTACTTCCGCGCCGCGGACCATCTCGCACCGCCACGGTCGACTACCGATGCGGCGCAGGGTTCCCCGCGACGGGATGACCTGCGTGCCCGGGTCGATGACTTCCTGGCCGAGCATGGCATCGACTGCACGGGCGGGCGCGTCACAGCGCTGATGAACGCGCGGGCGTTGGGTTATGTCTTCGATCCGCTCACCGTTTTCTGGTGTCACGCGGCCGACGGTTCGCTGCGGTGCGTCATCGCGGAGGTGCACAACACCTATGGCGAACGGCACGCCTACCTGGTGCGGCCCGATGAACTCGGCCGCGCGGACACCGATAAGCGGTTCTACGTCTCACCTTTCAACGAGGTCGACGGCCGCTATCAGCTGCGCCTGCCCGAACCCGAGGACGCGCTCGCGCTGCGCATCGCGCTGCTGCGCGCGGATCGCCCGCCCTTCACCGCATCGGTCTCGGGCCACCGCGTTCCGGTGACCGCGCGCACGGTGGTGCGCGCTCATCTGCGCACACCTTTAGCGCCCCTGCTCATCTCGGCCCGCATCCGCAAGCACGGCGTGGCGCTGTGGGCGCGCGGACTTCCGATCGCACCGCGGCCACTCGCCGAATCATCCCGAAGGACAGCACAGTGACCTCCTGCCTGCACACCACCACCGATGAACATCGGAATCCCCTGCCGCCCAGCGGGACTCGCGCCCGCATCAGCGCCGGGGTGGTGGCCATACTCTTCCGCCGCGCGGTCGCCGGACTGCCGCTGCGCGTGGAGTTCCCCGATGGCACGGTGCTCGGCGCGCACGCCGATTCGGATCCGCTGCCGCGCATCATCATTCGCAATCCGTCGGCGTTCTTCGCACGGCTGGGCAGACATGGTTTGATCGGTTTCGGAGAGTCCTATACCGCCGGGGAGTGGACCGCCCCGGATCCGGCGACCGTGCTCACCGTGCTCGCCACCGATCTGACCCGCCTGATACCGCCTGCGCTGCAACGCTTCCGGGCGCTGCTGCCCGCACCGCCCGCCGGTGAGATCGGCACCGCGGATAACGCGCGCGACAATATCGAACACCATTACGACCTGTCGAACGAGCTGTTCCACACCTTCCTCGACGAGACCATGACCTACTCCTCGGCGTTGTTCGATCCCGCCGAAATGGCCGCCGGACCGGCGCGCTGGGAGCGGCTGGCACGGGCGCAGCGACGCAAGATCGATGTGCTGCTGGACGCGGCCGGGGTGCGCGCGGGCAGCCGGGTGCTCGAAATCGGCACGGGCTGGGGCGAACTGTGTGTCCGCGCGGCCGCGCGGGGCGCAACGGTGCATTCGGTGACCCTGTCCGCGCGGCAGCAGGAACTCGCGCGGCTGCGGGTCGCGGCCGCGGGCTACGCGGATTCGGTGCGCATCGAATTGCGGGACTATCGCGAAATCCAGGGCAGCTACGACGCCATCGTCTCGGTGGAGATGATCGAGGCGGTCGGATATCGGCACTGGGAAACCTATTTCCGATGCCTGGAAAGCTATCTCGCACCGGGCGGGCGAATCGCGTTGCAGGCCATCACCATGCCGCATCGGCGCATGCTCGCCACCCGCAATACCTACACCTGGATTCAGAAGTACATCTTCCCGGGCGGTTTCCTGCCCTCCTCGGAGGCGATCGCCGATACCGCCGCCCGGCATACCCGTTTGCGGGTGCGCTCGGAGTTCGGCTTCGGAACGCACTACGCGGAAACGCTGCGGCTGTGGCGTGAACGCTTCGACAGTCGGACCGCCGATATCGAATCGCTCGGGTTCGACGGTCGCTTCCGGCGCATCTGGCAGTTCTACCTCGCCTACTCCGAGGCCGGATTCCGCTCCGGCTATCTCGATGTCCGGCATATCGTGCTCGATCGCCCGGAGGAACAGTCGTGAGCGTCCGAGATCGCGGACTGCCGATAATCGCCCGGCGGCCCGAGCAAACCGGGGCCGACCGGCCCGGATATCGCGGTCAGCGGCGGCGCACCGCACACTGCCGCCCGAGGCCGGCGCGATGAACTCAGCCGATATGGTTTCCATGCGTCACGAAGTGGAACTACTCTTCGGGAGAGCGTCCGGACCGCACGATCCATCGTCGAGTTGCCGAACCCCACGGAGAATCCACCACATGGCGGACGAACACCGCTTGTACACCATTCATACCGATAGCGCCGGGCCCGCCGAGGATCCGTCGTGTCCCACGCCGCGGCCCGCACCGGATCCCGAGGCGCAGAACCGTCTCATCACGTTGCTCACCGCGATCGCCGCCGGAGACCGTGAAGCCTTCACCCGGTTCTATCACTCCACCCACGACCGGGTGTTCGGGCTGGCATTGCGCGTCCTACGCCGGGAGAACGTGGCCGAGGAGATCACCCAGGAGGTGTATCTGTACGTCTGGAACGCCGCCGCGCAGTACGACCGGCGGCTCGCCAGCCCGATCGGCTGGCTCATGATGCTCACCCATCGGCGCGCGGTCGATCGCGTGCGTATCGAATCGCGCTCGTACACCCGCGATATCGCCTACGGGCATCGCGAATTGGGCCGCGACCACGACATCGTGGCCGAGACGGTCGGCCAGCGCTCGGAAGAACGCGCGGTAGTGGACTGCCTGCGCACGCTGACGGACACCCAGCGTGAGACCCTCGCGCTGGCGTACTACGGCGGGCGCACCTACGCGGAGGTCGCCACACATCTGGGCATTCCGCTCTCAACCGTCAAGACACGCATACGCGACGGTCTCAAACGCTTGCAGAACTGTTTGACAGGATCAACGCACGATGTCTGAGCACCCACACACCGAATTGCTCGACCTGGCGTACCCCTACGCCCTCGACGCCCTGTCCGATGACGACAGGCGCGCCGTCGAGCACCTGCTGAGCACCGCCGATGAGGCGGCCGCGGCCGCCTTCCGGACGACCGTCCGCGATATCCACGAAACCATGGCCACCATGACCGAGGTGGACGCGCGCCCCGCGCCACCGGCGGTGGAAACCGCGCTGCAACGCGCCCTCGACGCGCAGCAGGCCGAATCCGCTTCCGGGACAGGCGGACCTGGATCGCCATCCGCTCGCAGATCGTGGCGGGTCGGGTGGCTGGCAGCCGCCGCGGCGCTCATCGCCGTCATCGCGCTCGGGGTGACGGTGGCGGTGTACCGCTCCGACTCCCCCGATTCCGGCGCGGTCACCGCCGAGAAGGTCCAGACCCACTCCGACACCCGCACGGCCACCGTGGATGTCGGAGGGGGCGGGACCATTACGGTCAGCGCGTCCCGGGATCTGAATACCGCGGCGGTATCGTTCGCCGCGGTGCCTCCGCCCGCCACCGGGCGCACCTATCAGCTATGGGTGATTCCCGCTGGGGCGCAACCTCATTCACTCGCGGTGCTGGCGACCCTGCCCACCGCGCGCGACCCCATGCTCATGCCGCTGACCGATGCCGACAAACTCGCGCTCTCCGTCGAACCCGCGGGTGGCTCCCCGCAACCCACCACCGATCCCCTGGTGGCGGTGCAGTTGCGTTAGTGCCACGCGTCGAACCGCGCCGTATGTGGTCGAAGTCATAAGCCTGGCGATCACGCGGCGCGGGCCGATGTTTCGGGGCGGCTGCGGCGGCGGCTCATGCCCGCGCCGCCGTCTCGATTGCCAGTCTGTAACCCTTGGTTGGCTCAATGTTCGCCACAGCAGTCACTGTACTTCCATTCGGTACCAATGTCTGGAAAACCACGCGGTGGCAATGAAATTCGTTCGCGCATGATTGAGATATAGCCAACCGCTACCGTTGCCAAACAGGTGCCGGGTTCGTAGCTTACGCGCTGCCGATATGCGCCATCCGCCCTAGGGTCAGCCTTCCCCACACGACGAGAGGCCCGCGGGTTCTCGATGGAAAGGCGCTCACCATGTCGGCAGCACGAACCACCATCCTCGCTCTGGCCTGTTCGATGGCCGCGATCAGCGCCGCGGCGATGACCGCGCAGGCGGTACCGGCGACCAGCGATCCCCTTCGGCTCGAACCGGTCGCGGCTCCCGTCGCGCTCGCCGGAACCGGCAGTGCGGCAGCGGGAATCGGCTTCGCCGGACTGCTCGCGAGCGGTAGCGCCGCGCTCGGTACCGGCAGTGTCGCGGTCGCGCCGTGGGCGGCCGGAGCCGGTACCGGCAGTGCGGCGCTGGGCGCGGGCAGTGCGGCGGCGGCACCCGTCGGCGATCTATTGGGTGCGGCGGCACTGGCTTTGGGCACCGGCAGTGCGGCGCTCGGAGCCTCGGGCAGTGCGGCGTCCGGTGGGCTCGGCACACCGCTGGCCGTACTCGGCACCGGCAGTGCGGCACTCGGGGCGGGCAGCGCCGGACTCGCGGCGGCGGGCACGGCCGTCGCGCCGTTCGCGGCGCTGGCGGGTACGGGTAGCGCGGGACTCGGGGCGGGTAGCGCGGCGGCCGCACCGGTCGTCGCGGGTGCGGGCACCGGTCTGGCGGCCCTGATCGTCACCGGCAGCACGGCACTCGGGGCGGGTAGTGCGGCCGCACCGGTGGCGGCCGAAACAGCACCCGCCGCTACGGAATACGAACCGCTCGCGCTCCGCTGACGGCAACCGCCCGGGCGGTGATCGGGTGCCGTAACGTGCCCGTACAGATTCCACGCTGAACACGGATGGGCGGATACCGGCTATGTCGAATCACTTGATCGAGGATCTGGTCGAATCGTCCATCCGTGCTTTGCATGATGCGGCGGGTGCACGCCGCCTGCGGGATCACATTGCCGCGCTGTATCGATTTCAGGAGGGGCAGGACTGTTCCTTCACCCGGTTCCGGGTGCTGGAGATTCTGCTCGAACACGGGTTCAGCTTTCGGTTCGAGCTGAGCGCGCATCCCGAATATGAGAGTCGGCTGGCGTTTTTCGATGGATTGCGGGAATTCACCGCGCTCGCCGAGCCCGATGAGGATGGCCGCGATGACGATGCCTGGCTCGATCAGGGGTATGCCGATCCGCCATATCTGTACTGCGATGCCGGAACGTCTCTCTGGCACAAAATGATCGAGCGCGGCGCTATATCGGGTACGGATGCCGAACCGCCGCGCAAGGTGCGCCTGCTCGATGTGGTGCGCGAAATCGTGGACGCGGCTGCGGTTTCCGGGGATATCGAACTGATCGCACTCTGGCACGCACTGGGCTACTCGACGCTGCTCGATGACGAGGTCTGGCTGGAGCCCGCGCCCGAAATCCCCGCTCTCGCGGCTATTCGAGACATCGCCGTTCGCACCGGTGCGGTGTCCTTCGACCTGCCGGAGGACTATCGGCCGCCGCTGTGGTTCATCGAGGATGACGAGATCGAGCGCTGGTGGGCAGGCGGCGATGAGTCGGCACGGATCGACTGACGCTCAATATTGGCGTACCAGCAGTAGCCCGCGCCGTGCGTTCGGTCAGCTCGGGCATATGCGCGCCGCCGCGATTCGGTACAGCTCGGATGCGCGGTCCGCACGCCCGCTCGGGGCGAAATACCGGCGGCCCGCCTAAACTGATCCCATGCCGCAACCAGTTGCTAATGACAAGCTCCCGGTCCCCGCCGGAAAATCCGGCTGCCCGATCAACATGACGGTCGAACTCCTCGGCGACCGCTGGAGCCTGATCATCCTGCGCGACATCATGTTCGGCAATATCACCCACTTCCGCGAACTACTGTCCCGCTCCATGGAAGGCATAGCCTCCAACATCCTCGCCGCCCGCCTCGCCAAACTCGTCGAAGCCGGTCTCCTCACCCGAGACGACGACCCCAGCCACCGCCAAAAAGTCGAATACCACCTCACCGAGCCCGCCATCCAACTGGTCCCCGTCATGGCCCAACTGGGCGCCTGGGGCGCCCGCTGGCTCGACACCGCCCCCGAACTAACCGTCCGCGCCACCCTCCTGGCCGACGGCGGCCCCCCACTCTGGGAAGAATTCATGACCGAACTCCGCACCATCCACCTGGCCCGCACCCCCGCCCCCACCACCGGCGTCCTAGCCCAACTGTCCGCCGCCTACCACGCCGCCCTCCCCAAATAGCCGATCCCACATCGTTGCGAAATCCTTACCCACCCAAGGACTTACGAACCAACGCCACCCTCCGACGCCGCCGCTTCCGCACCCCCTGCACCGGTGCCATCGAACGCCGCCGCCCATACCGCAACAACACCATCAGCAAATCCTCCGCCGCCCGAAACCGCGAGAGGTCCACCCAGAGCCGCCACAGCACCTCCGGATCCCCGCGCTCCAACACGGTCGCCCGCACGGGCATCACGTACCCCGCGATCCCCGCATCCGTCAGCGCGAACAACACCCGGTAAACCTGCCCCTCCTCCAGGTCCGCGAGAATCCCCCATTGCCGAGCCGGCAACCCATTGGTCAATCCCCGAGCCGGGACCCAATGCTGAACTCCCCGCTCATCCGACCACGGATCCGGAATCTCACGCGACGAAGTCACCACACCCACCCGCTCGCAGAATCGCCATCACCCGGTCAGCCCTTCCTCACCACATCGCAGATCTCCACGATAGTCGGACGGCATGACAACCACGCAGGCCAGCCGAGTCCGACGAGGCATCACATCGGCCGCCGTGGCGATGGATATCGACCGGCCCATCGCTGCGAGATGTCGCACCGTGGCCCTAGGGTGGTCGGCGAGTCCGCGTCGGCGGGCGTTCTCGTGATGAATGAGGGGTTGGTTGTGTCGGACAGCTTTTTGGTTGCTGCTCGAATTCCTATGGGCCGAGCGGATTTCGAGCGCTGGCTCGAAACGCCGGTACCGGAGCCCGGCGTCATCGCCAACCCTGGCGAGATGTTCACCGGCTGGTACTGGGATGGCAAGGCCGCGGATTGGGAGCAGGCCGAAATCGGTGTCACACCGCGTGAGTATTTCGCGGACTGCTTCGCGGCGGAAGGTGATGGGCTGACCTACGTTCTGACCCATCGCGACGGTGCGCTCGAGGCGTATCTGATGCACTTCGGGTTTTGCGAATCGAATGTCTACACAGCGCTTTTGATGTTCGCGGCAGCGGGCCGATTCACCTCCGGCAGCACCGATAGCACCGTGCTCTTCTGGGCCGAAACCAGTTGCGCACTGCGCGAACCCAAGTGGAACGGCTGGCTGTCGACCCTGGAGGTCGGCGCATCGGGCGCCCGCTTCGTCACGAAAACCGATCTGACGGAGACCATCTCGGCCCTCAAACCGGCTGAAGGCCAGTTCTTCGACCTGGTGAGCAAACTGGCCGGGGCGTACGAATCCTCCGATGAAGCCGGCGAATCCGGTCATGTCGGGATCATTCGCGACCCCCGCTACGCCGACCCCGCGATCTTCGCCTAACACGGCGCGATCATGCCCGCCGACGCCGGTGTCCGCAGGAACTGCGGCAGGAAGCCGAAATTCGCGTACATGCCGATGCCCATCAGCAGGGCCACCAGATTCGCCGCCCACACGCCCGGCATCCGGTGCGTCACGCATCGCGATATGCCTGCACGAAGGCGCCGGACAGGCGGGTGGCGGTGCGATCCGAGGCGCTACACCTCGACCTGCGCCCCCATGATCACCGTTCGCTGACCGGGGAGGCCGAAATACGCGGCGGCGTCGGTGGTGATGTAGGACGTGGCGATGAACAGGCTCTTGCGCCAGCGAGCCATGGTGTGCGCCTTACCTTTCCTCAATTCGATCTTCGACAGGAAGTAGGAGGCGCCGTCGATATCGAGGTGGCCTTCGGTGCGGGCGGGGTCGAGCAGGCGCAGGGCGTGGGGGACGTTGGGGCGCTCCATGTATCCGTAGTGCGCGAGTACGTGGATGATGCCGTCATCGGCGTAGCCGAGCGCGTCGATCTCGGTGCGGTGTTCGTCCGGCACCCGGGGCACCGGCAGCGTATCGATGGACAGGACGACCACGTGCTGGTGCAGTACCTGGTTGTGCTCGACGTTGGCGCGCATGGCCAGCGGCGTGGTCTCGCTGCCGCGATTGAGGAATACCGCGGTGCCGGGCACCCGAATGAGCGGCGGGCGGCGCTGCTGCAATTCGTCGACGAACTCCCGCAGCGATCCCTCCACCTCTTCCCTTGCGGCGGTGACGATTACGCGTCCGCGCGCCCAGGTGATCATCACGGTGAACGCGGTGAGACCGATGAGCAGGGGCAGCCACGCCCCGTGCACCAGTTTGGTGAGGTTCGCGGCCACGAACAGCGCGTCGATGCCCAGCAGTGGAATCGCACCGAGCAGCACCAGCCACAGCGGCGTATGCCACTTGACCCGAGCGACATAGAAGAACAGCAGGGTGGTGATCGAAATCGTCGCTGTCACAGCCATTCCGAACGCGAATGCCAGTGCCGCCGAACTCTGGAAGGTGAACACCAGCGTGAGCACGGCGACCATCAGGATCCGGTTGATCAGCGGAACGTAGATCTGCCCGATGGTCGATTCGGAGGTGTGCTCCACCCGCAGGCGCGGCAGGTAGCCCAATTGTGCGGCCTGCGAGGCCACCGAGAACGCCCCCGTGATCACCGCCTGCGAGGCGATCACCGTCGCGGCGGTCGCCAGCAGTACCAGCGGAAGTCGAGCCCAGCCGGGTGCGAGCAGAAAGAACGGACTGCCCACCGCGCTCTCGTCACCGAGAATCAGCGCACCCTGCCCGAGATAACTCAACGCGCACGCGGGCAGCACCAGTCCCAGCCAGCCGCGCGTGATCGCCCTGCGGCCGAAGTGCCCCATATCGGCGTACAGCGCCTCGGCCCCGGTCACGGCCAGCACGATCGCGGCCAGCGCGAAGAACGCGATCCCGAAGTGCCCGAACATGAATCCCAGCGCATAGGTGGGCGAGAGCGCCTTCAGAATCTCCGGATGCCGTGCGATACCGCTGATCCCGAGCACCCCGATCGTGGTGAACCAGGCGATCATCACCGGCCCGAACAATCGCCCCACCGCGGCCGTCCCCCGATGCTGCACCGAGAACAATCCGACGATGATCACCACCGTGATCGGAATGATCAGATCATCGAACCCCGGCGATACGATCTTCAACCCCTCGACCGCCGACAACACCGAGATAGCCGGTGTGATCATCCCATCCCCGAAGAACAGTGCGGCACCGAAGATCCCGACCCCGGCCAACACCCCCGCCGCCCGCAGATCCCGCTTCCCCGCCAACCTCCGCAGCAAGGTGATCAGGGCCATGATCCCGCCCTCACCGTCATTGTCGGTCCGCATCACCAGCGTGATGTAGGTCAGCGTGACAATGATCATCACCGACCAGAAGATAAGCGACACAACGCCATACACATTGTCCGTGCTGATCGGCACCGGATGCGGATCACTCGGATTGAACACCGTCTGAATGGTGTAGATCGGACTGGTCCCGATATCCCCGAACACCACCCCCAGCGCACCCACCACCACCGCGGCCCGCACGGGCCCGGCACTACGGTGCCCCGCGTGTATCGGCGGACTGACTTCGGGTACTGCGGCCATCAACGGTCTCCTCGCGTACGGATACGCCCCCTATCCTGCCGTGAGGACCGCGATACGCGGCGGAGCGGGCCGAAGCCACGCAGATCAAGCGACTGAAGTAGCGTGCCTTCACATGAGCGAAGATCTGGTTGGGAAGAGTGCGCTGGTTACCGGGGCGAGCCGGGGTATCGGGTTCGCGGTGGCTGCGGAGTTGCTGCGGCGGGGAGCCAATGTTGTGGTGACCGCTCGGAAGCAGGGGCCGTTGGAGGAGGCTGCCGAGCAGCTTCGGGGGCTCGGGTACTCCGGCAAGGTTGTCGCGGTGGCGGGGAATTCCGGGGAGGCCGAGGCTCGGGCGGAGCAGGTTGCGGCGGCTGTGGCGCAGTTCGGGTCGTTGGATGTGCTGATCAATAACACCGGGATCAATCCGGTGTATGGGTCGCTCATGGAGGCTGACCTGGATGGGGTGCGGAAGATCTTCGATGTGAATGTTGTTGCGGCGCTGGGGTATGTGCAGGAAGCCTATAGGGCTTGGATGGGTGAGAACGGTGGGGCGGTGGTCAATGTGGCCAGCGTCGCGGGGTTGCGGTCCACCGGGGTTATTGCCGCCTATGGCGCATCCAAGGCCGCGTTGATTCGGCTTACCGAAGAGCTTGCCTGGCAGCTCGGGCCGAAGATCCGGGTGAATGCGGTGGCACCGGGTGTGATCAAGACCAAGTTTGCGGATGCGCTGTACTCGGCGGATGAGGAGGCCGCGGCGGCGGTATATCCGATGAAGCGGCTCGGGTCGCCGGAGGATGTCGCGGGGCTGATCGGGTTCCTGGCGTCGAATGAGTCCGCGTGGATCACCGGGACCACCGTTCGGGTGGATGGCGGGCTACTGGCTACCGGTGGCATCTGACAGAGCTGAAACCTCCCGCCCCGCACCGTGATTCGGTGCGGGGCGGAGTCATGTACGGACCCGGCGCGAACGCACCCGCCACTCCCCCGCACACGCGAACAGGGCAGCCGCTTACCCGGACGGCGAAGCATCAAACGCCGTAGATTTCCGGGAGTTCGACTGCTGGACAATCGATTTCAGGACAAACGGTCGCTTTTGCCCGAACCCGGCAATTCGCCTTACCCGTGTACATTGGCGACCGGCGCGCTCGAAAAGCTCTGCCCGAGGGCGCCATGCAGCCGTCCCCATTACGACCCACCATTACACAGCCGCCCGAGCACGTCGCGGGCGGTGGTTAGGGCTGGTCCGCAATGATCGACTCCGACGACCACACCCTGGGCGAGCCGAATCGACGGTGGCCCCGGCACGCGGCGGCCCCGCCGGTGGCGCGCTCGCGGCTGACCAATCGACTCCAGGCCGCGCTGGCCGGGCGCGTCACGTCGGTGGTGGCCCCGCCCGGATACGGCAAGAGCACCCTCATCGCGCAGTGGCTCGAGACGCCGGAACCGCGCCGGCCGCGCGCGGTGGTGCACACCCTGCACGAACGCGATGACGATCTGGGACGCTTCGCCAGGCATCTGATCGAGGCGGTCGAGCGACTCGGCGCGGACCCCCGTCGCACCGCGAGTCTGGAAGCACTGGCGCACAAGGAGATTCGCGATTCCTCCCGCGAGGCCCCGGAAGCGTTCCTGCGCGCGCTGCGCGATGCCCTCGACGATGTGCCGCAACGCTCGGTGCTGATTCTCGAGGATGCGCACCACCTGCGCCGGGAGAACGTGCTGGCCCTGCTCGACTATCTGGCCGAGGTGCTGCCGCCCCCGATGCATCTGCTGGTGACCAGCCGGACCTCGACGCCACTGCGGCGCGCGGCCACCCTGCGCGTGCGCGGACAGCTCACCGAACTGTCCCCGAGCGATCTGGCCTTCACCCCGGCCGAGGCCCGCGCCTATCTCGCCGATCAAGCCCCATCGCTGTCGGAGCGGCAGACCGAATCGATCATCGAGCGGTGTGAGGGCTGGATCGCCGGACTGCATCTGGCCGGGCGCGCCCTGGCCGCACATCAGGACCCCGAAGCCTTCCTGCTGGCCTTCACCGGCCGCACCCGCGATGTGGCCGATTTCCTCGGCCACGAATTCCTCGATCACCGTTCACCGGAGGTGCGGGACTTCCTGCTCGACACCGCGGTGCTCGATGTGCTCTCCGCCGATATCTGCCAGGCCGTGACCGACCGCGCCGACAGCGGCGCGATCCTGCGGGAGTTGGAAGCCGAGGGCGGTTTCCTGCTCGCCCTCGACGATGAGGAGTCCTACCGCTTCCATACCCTGTTCGGCGAATTCCTCAGGGGCGAACTGCATCGCACCGAGCCCGATCGAGCCCGCAAATCCCATCTGCGCGCGGCCGATTGGCTCGCCGATCAGCACCGGCTACCCGAGGCCGTCGATCATGCCGTGGTGGCCCGCGACTTCTCTCGTGCCGCAACACTTCTCACCGAGATCATCGATACGGTGGATTCCGGCTGGCCCGATTCGGAGGTGGAGGCGCTGCTGGCGAAACTGCCCCGCCATGTCATCGAGCGCGAGCCCGCGCTGGCCATTCGAATGGCCTCCACGGCACTGTGGGCGGGCCGCCCGGCCGAGGCACTGCTGTGGTGCGAACGCACCGAAGAGCTCTGTGACGACGGCGATTTCACCATGCAGGCGAGCTGGCTGCGCACGGTCGCCTACTGGAACCTGGGCGCGCTGGAGCAGACCATCATCTGGGGTGAGCGCGCGCGAGGGGTGCTCGATGAGCGGGAGGCGACCAGCCGCCATCGCGATACGCTGCCGCGCCTGACCGTGCTCGAAACGCTCGCCGAGGCATACGACAGCATCGATCGTTTCGATGCCGCGCTGGAAGTTCTGCGCGACGGTCTGGACCGTTCCCGCGAGGGCGCGCACCCGCCCGCGTTCGTGACACTGCCGGGCAAACAGGCAGCCGTGTTGAGCCATCTCGGAAACCTCGAACAGGTCCGCGAGTACGCCGAATTATCGCTGTCCGCCGCCGCGCAGGCCGGGCAGTCCGATGAGCCCGCCATTCTGGAGGCCCGCGTGGCACTCGGCGAATTGCAGTGCGAGCGAGACGATCTCGTCGGCGCGGAGCGTGAATTCCGGATCGCCGCCGCGGTCGGCCCGGTGCCGGATCGGGTGCCGATCCGCGCCCGGGGCATGCTCGGCCTGGCCCGCAGCGTGTTCTTCCAGGGCCGGGTCGGTGAGGCCTTCGAGGTGCTGCACGAGGTGATGGGCATCGACACCCGCGCGGGCCTGCCCGAATTCGTGCGGCATCGAGTCGCCGGACAGCAGATCCGATTGCGCCTGATGAATCGCGATCTGAGCGGTGCGCACGGCTGGCTGTCCGAATTGCACCGCCTCATCGGCGACGCCCCGATGCACCGCGGCCTACAGGTCTGGTTCGACTGCGAGGACGGCGCGGACCCGCACCTGGTGCACGAGACCGCGAACGATCTGCTGCACAACACACCCCAGCGCCCATTGCAGGCGACCCTCAAACTGCACCTGATCATCGCTCGCGCATTACGCCTGACCGGCGACCTCGACGAGAGCCGTCAGCACACCCGCACCGCGCTCGAATTGGCCGCGCCACAGTTCATGGTGCGCACGCTGATCGAGGGCGCGGGCACCGATTGTGAGCAACTGCTACACGATGCCGCGGCCGATGAGGTGCACGCGCCGTTCGTCGCAGCCGTGCACGCGGCCCTGGACCGCAATGCCGCGCTCCAGACGGGTGCGCGCGCCGCGCGTGGTCCGCAGAGCCCGCCCGCGCCCATCGAACCGCTGACCCAGACCGAGTCGGAGCTGATCCCGTATCTGTCCGCGGAGCTGACGTACGCGGAGATCGCGGCGCGTCGTTTCGTCTCGGTGAACACCGTCAAATCGCAGTTGCAGGCGGTCTATCGCAAGCTCGGCGTCACCTCGCGCATCGCCGCCATCGAGCGCAGCCGCGCCCTCGGCCTGGTCAGCGGTGCGAGGGTGAAGGTGTGAGGGTGATGGGCCGTAGCCCCTTTCACCCGTCCGGGTGATGACCCGCCCGCCCGATGCGGCAATAGTCGAGGTATGACCTACCCGGGCGATACGAACTGGACCAGCGACCACGTCGCGGGACCATTCGCACTGGGTACCTTCGGTTTTCCCGGTGACCGCCCGTTTCCGGGGCTGCTGGCCGAGGGGACGGTGCTGGATCTGCGGTTCGTGCCCGAACTGTGGGAGACGGCGATCGATCGGCCGTCGATCCGCGGTCTGCTCGAGAGCTGGGACGAGTCGCTCGAACTGCTGAGCGCGGTAGTCGACCGCCGTGCGCACTACGACTGGTTCGATGCCGACGATGTCCGGGTGTATCCGCCGGTGCAACCCCGTCAGGTCTTCCAGATCGACGACGATCGGGCCCGGGTACCCGAGCCCGCCCTGGTACCCGGATTGACCTCGGCACTGACCGGTCCCTTCGATGTCGTCGCGATCCCCGCGTGGGCGGCACAGCTGGATTGGGAACTGGAACTGTGCGTGGTCATCGGCCGCCCGACCTTCCAGGTCGCGCCGTACCAGGCGCTGGACCATATCGCCGCCTACACGATCGCCAACGACCTCACCGCGCACGATCCGCACGCGCGGTCCGATCCGAGCCGACCGGATCCGGACTGGCTGCGGCGCAAGAACTTTCCCGGCTTCACCCCGCTGGGTCCGTACCTGGTCCCGGCGGCTTTCCTCACCGAACCGCAGCGGCTGCGCCTGACCGTCCGTTTGAACGGACAGGAATTGCCGCATACCGCCGAATACCGATGCGTCGATATCGCCCAACTCGTCTCGCACGCCTCACATCTGACCCGTTTGCTGCCCGGCGATGTGCTGCTGACCGGAAGCCGGTCGGGCAATGGCACCCGCCGGGGGCACTGGCTGGTGCCGGGCGATGAAATCGAAGCGGTGACAACGACTCTCGGTCGGCAATGCACCAGATTCAAACGCGCGTAGTGAAAAATGCTCGGCAACCGGAAATATTCACGAATATGGAAGGAAGACTCATGCAGGATCATGAAGCAGTCGACAGCTACTACCAGGCCTGGACCGAACTCGGCGGCGACCTCGGAAAAGTCCCGCTGGCAGACGATTTCCTCTTCGTGAGCCCGGTCGCCACCCTCCAGGGCCGCGAACAGGTACAGGCCATGGCGGCGCAATTCGGCCCCGCCGCAGTCGATTTCCGGGTTCGCGAGCAGTTCGTCGCCCCCGGTGCGGTGACCACCATCGTCGAATGGGAGCTGCCCGGCGTCGAGGGCACCACCAGCGCCGCGGAACTGCTCACGGTGCGCGACGGAGTCATCCACAAGGCGGAGCTGTTCTACGATCCGCACCTGGTCATCGAATTCTCCACTGCCGCAAACAAATAGCCTGAATTCGCATGCTCGGCAACGACGCGGTTCGACCGCGCCCGCGCTGAACCATACCCTTCAGAGGATTAACTTTCATGTCTGTTTCATCAGTCGAAAGCTCCGCCCTCGACTGCCCGATCGGCGAGTATCCCGACGCGGATCAATTGCTCCGGGAAGCCGTGCGCTGGCATTTCGATCCGGAGACCGGTTCCCGATTCTGGCTCGATCGCCTCCCGAGACTGGGATTCGATCCGATCGAGGAGATCACCACCTTCGCGGATCTCGAGAAGTTCCCCTATGTGATCAATGAACTGCGCGATGTGCCCGCCGAGGATCTGATTCCGCGCGGCCTCACCGCCGCCGATGTCTACGGCGTCTACGAGAGCGGCGGCACCACCGGCTCGCCCAAGCGGGTCATCTGCACGAACGAGTGGCTCGATCGCTGGATCGCTTTCAGCGAGCAGCAGTTCCAGCTGCGCGGCCAGCAGCCGGGCGGAAACTGGCTCGGCATCATGCCGTCCGGCCCGCATATCTTCGGCGCGGCACTCAAGGAGCAGGCGCATCGCGGCGGCGGACTGCTGTTCACCATCGATATGGATCCGCGCTGGGTCAAAAAGCGCATTGCCGCAGGCGATATGGAGGGTGCGGGGCAGTACGCCGCGCATCTGGTCGAGCAGGCGAGCTATCTGCTCGAAACCCAGGACATCGCCGTCATGGTCACCACGCCCGCCCTGCTGGAGCGACTGGCCGCCGATGCGCGCCTGGCGAAGTTGATCACCGAGAAGGTCGAGTACATCCAGTGGGGCGGAATGCATATGGACGCCGACACCCGGCATCTGTTCCGCACCGAGGTGTTTCCGGGCATCACGCTCCAGGGCGGTTACGGCAGCACCATGGTGTGCGGCGGTTCGATGGAGCGCATCGGCCTGGCCGATGACGAGCCCTGCGTCTTCGATCCGCTGGGCCCGTTCATCTCCTTCAATGTCATCGACCAGCACAGCGGCGAACCGGTCCCCTACGGCGAACGCGGCCAGGTCGTGATGAACCTGGTCTCCAAAGGCATGTTCCTGCCGAACAATCCGGAGCGCGATACCGCACTGCGTTTCGAGGCGCGGCCCGGAATGCCCGGTGACGCGGTCGCCGATGTCCAGCCGCTGCAGTCGTTCGACGAGGCGACCGTCATCGAGGGCGTGTACTGATGGTGCCCGTACTCGGAGCGCTGGGGAGCAGGGGCGCGTACACCCCGATCCGGCGCGAGCAGATCACCGATGTACGCGGGACCGTGCGGGCCGAATTGGGTTTGGTGCCGGACCTTTTCGTGAAGCGCTCGATGTCGGAGACGGGCACGCACACGGCTCGGTCACTCGATGAGCGCGCCAAGATGCTCGCGGTCGCCGGTGAACTCTTCCGGGACGGCACCGTGGCCGGAATCTCCCCCGCCGAGTATCACGAGCTGGTGGCGGTCGTCTCCGGTCTGCCGATCGGCGTGGTGCGCGCCGCCGCCGATGTCATCGCCGAGGCCGCGATACGCGCGGTCGATACCGCCTATGCCGCCATACCGACTCGGGCACAGGCGAGTTGGAGCGAGGTAGCCGATGCCAGCGCCGTATGGACCAGGCGCGGCCGCTCGCTCGCGGTGAACGCCGCGGGCAATCACCCCGGCGTGCATTCGCTCTGGTTGGAGGCGCTCGCACTCGGCTACGGCGTCGCGGTGCGCCCGTCGCGGCGTGAACCGTTCACCCCGCACCGCCTGGTATCCGCGCTCTGGGAAGCGGGATTCACCGGTCCGGAGATCGCACTGCTGCCCGGTGGACAGGAAATCGCCGGATCCATGCTGTCGGCCGCCGATCTCGGCCTGGTCTACGGCGGCGATGATGTGGTCAACCGCTATCGCGACGATCCGTCGGTACTGCCGCAGGGACCGGGCCGGGCCAAGGTGCTGCTCACCGGCACGGTGACCGACGAGGATATTCGCTTCGCCGCGGATTCCATTGCGTACCAAGGCGGTACGGCGTGCGTGAACGCGACCGCCGTCTACGTCGAACACGATCATGCCGAGGTGGCCCGGCGGATCGCCGAACTGCTCGCCGAACTGCCCGCACTCCCGCCGGAGGATCCGGCCGCGATGCTGCCCTGCTGGACCGAATCGGCCGGAAACGCCGTGGCACAGTACGTTCGGAGCCAGGTCGGGTCCGCCACCGCCATGCTGCCGGACCAGGACACGGTGACCTCGCTCGGCGACGGCAGCGTGGTGCTGCGCCCGACCGTGTACGCCTGTGATCGCCCCGACGCACCGCAGGCCGGGCTCGAAATGCCCTACCCCTGCGGGTGGGTGCTGCCGTGGACACCGGGCGACGCGTCGGTCCTGACCGACAGTCTGGTCGTCAGCGCGGTCACCGATGACGAGGATCTCATCACCGCCCTGGTCGATGATCCCTCGATTCGCAATGTCTACCTCGGCCGCGTGCCGACCTATCGAGTGGAATTCGGCGTCCCGCACGACGGATTCCTCGGCGAATTTCTCATGCGCTCCAAAGCTGTGGCGCGGCAATTCATTTCATGAATTCATGAAAGGAAGTGGCCGTGAGTATCGAACATCGGCCGCCGATCAGCCCACCGGATCTACCCCTGCACGATCCCGACGTACCGATCGAGAACGCGGTCATCACCAGACTCTCCGGAAACTGGGGTAAACGAGCCGCAGTCAAACGTCCCGAATCCGATCTGCTCGAATTCTTCGAACCCGATCGGCTCGACTGTCCCGAATCCCTGCTGCCCTTCCGGGATCACCCCGCCTATCTGCGGCTCCCCGAGGAAAGCCAGCGCCGCCTGCACGCCTGGGGCTGGATCGCATTCAACAAGAATGTGATGGATATCGAACAGCACGTGGTGAATCCGGGATTCGCGGTGCTCGCCGAGGATGCCTTCGGCACCGGCCTCGGCGATAGACTCACCGTCGCCGCCACCCAGGCCATGGTGGACGAGCAGTACCACACGCTGATGCATTTCAATGCCAGCGCCGCCACCCGCGCCGGCCGCGGCTGGGATCTGCCCGAGCGCGATCTGCCGCTCGCGCATAAGGTCCGCTCGCACGCCCGAGCCCTGGACGAGGCCGGTTCAGCACGCGACCGGGCACTGACCGGGCTGGGCTATATGACCGTCGCCGAGATCTCCATCAATGCCTTCCTGGAGCTGGTGGCGGGCGATAAGACCATCCAGCCGATCAACCGGACCACCGCCGAGCTGCACAGCCGCGATGAGTACTGCCACTCCTCGGTGGCGGCCGAACTGGCCACCATCGTCTTCGAGGATCTGGACCCCGCGGATCGAACGACGCTGCTGCACAGCATGGCCCGGGCCATGGAGGCGTTCGCGGCCACCGACTTCACCACCTGGACCGCGGTCCTGCAGCGGGAGGGTATTCCCGAGGCCGACCGCATCATCGCCGATGTGCGTGCGGCCGGAAACCGGCAGCGGATCCTTCAGGACTTCCGTGGTCTGCGGAAACTCTGTCAGTCGTGGGATGTAGTCGACGCCTTGCCATTCGACTGGTCCACCACGATTTCCCAGTAGTTCTCCCTCGGCTGTTCTCCCTCGGCTGATCTCCCTCGAAAATGGTTCGGAGTTTCTGGTCACCATGCGAACGCTGTTGATCGACAATCACGATTCCTATACCTACAACCTATTCCAGCTCATCGCGGCGACGTCCGGAGTACCGCCCACGGTCATCACCAATGACGATCCGCGCTGGGACGATCTGGATCTCGACGAATTCGATGCCGCGGTGATCTCCCCCGGGCCCGGAAATCCGCAGCACACCGAGGATTTCGGGCATAGCGCGACACTACTGCGCCGCCGGGATCTGCCGGTGCTCGGCGTCTGCCTCGGACATCAGGGCATCGGCGCGTTCTTCGGCGGCCGGATCGAATCCGCGCCCCGGGCCCGGCACGGGCATATCAGCGTCGTCCGGCACTGCGAGGAGGACCTTTTCGAAGGAATTCCGAATCCGTTCCAGGTGGTGCGCTATCACTCGCTGCATGTGCCCGAACCGCTGCCGCCGGAGCTGCTGAGCCTGGCGACCTCCGAGGACGGGGTGGTGATGGGACTGCGGCATCGGACGCTGCCGCGCTGGGGCGTGCAGTTCCATCCGGAGTCCATCTCCACCGAGAACGGGCGCGAGCTGATCTCGAACTTCCTGCGCCTGGCCCGCGAATCGGCGTCCGAGGCCATCGAGGTCCGAGAAGCCGCCGCCGACAACGGATTACACGCGGACTGGCTGCGGCTCGATCATGAGGTCGACCCGATCACGGTGGCGCGCGACGTCTTCGGCTCCCAGCGGCGGGTGTTCTGGCTGGACAGCGCGCGAGTGGTGGAAGGCATGGGACGGTTCTCCTTCCTGGGCGCGCAACTCGGCGCGGCGGGCGAAACACTCAGTGCCCGAGTGCATGACGATTCGGTCCGGGTGCTCACCGAGACCGGATCGCATACCGAATCGGGAACCATCTTCGACGCGCTCGAACGCCGCCTGGCCATTCCCGTCTCCGGAGCCGACGAACTGCCCTTCGATCTGACCGGCGGCTATGTCGGCTACTTCGGCTACGAACTGAAATCCGAATGCGGGCTCAACGCCGATCACCGCGCCCGGACCCCGGACGCCCTCTGGATTCGCGCGGATCACCTGGTCGTCATCGATCACGAGCGGCATCAGACCTATATCGTGGCGATCGCCACCCCCGCGAATGCCCCTGCGGCACAGCGGTGGCTGACCGAAACCACGCACCGGCTGCGGTCCGCGCCCACCATCGACCCGCGCGGTGCGGATATCGACCTCGACACCGTGCTGGGCGCGGTCGAATTCGCCGACGTCGAACAGTACGCCCGCCCGCGCGCCGAATACCTGGCCGCGCTTGACGAAATCCACCGGCGGCTGCTCGCGGGTGACACCTACGAGGTCTGCCTCACCAATATGCTGCACCTGCCCGCGATCTCACATGACGCGGACAGTGATCTCGAGGCGTATCTGCGGTTGCGCGCGATCAATCCGGCCCCCTACGCCGCCTTCCTGCGCGCCGATGACGTCACCGTGTTCTGCTCCTCGCCCGAGCGATTCCTGCGCATCAATCGCGACGGCGTGGTGGAGAGCAAACCGATCAAGGGCACCGCTCCGCGCGGCCTCACCGCCGACGAGGACGAAACCCTGCGCGCCGCATTGCAATCGGATCCCAAGACACAGGCCGAGAACCTGATGATCGTCGATCTGCTGCGCAATGATCTGGGCCGGGTCTGCCGCATCGGCTCGGTCTCGGTGCCCAGCTATATGGCCACCGAGACCTATGCCACCGTGCACCAGTTGGTCTCCACCGTCCGCGGTGAACTGGCCGCCGGCGTGAGCGCACTGGACTGCGTGCGTGCCTGTTTCCCGGGCGGATCCATGACCGGTGCGCCGAAGCTGCGCACCACCGACATCATCGACACCCTGGAAACCGAAGCGCGGGGGGTCTATTCGGGTGCGCTCGGCTATCTCGGCCAGGGCGGTACGGCGGATCTCAATATCGTCATTCGCACCGCGGTGCGGGTCGGCGAGGAATTGCTGATCGGTGCGGGCGGCGCGATCGTGCTCGATTCCGATCCCACCGCCGAATACGAGGAGATGCTGCTCAAAGCGGCGGCGCTGGTGCGGGTCTTCGGAGCGGCGCAGACCGTCGCGGCAGGAGACGGTCCCCGTGGATGAGTTGACACTGTTCGATCCCGATACCGGCGAATTGGTCCCGGCCCCGGGCCTGGACGGTCCGGACGTGATGGATTCCTGGCTGCTGATCGATGGCCGGGTGCGCTGTCTGGAACTGCACGAAGAACGCTTCACCGCCTCGGTCGCGATCCGGCACGACATTCCCGAGGAGACGATCGCGGCGTTCCTGCTGCGCATGCGCGATATGCTCCCGACCGGCGGGCACTGGTTCCCGCGCATCGAATGCTCCAGGCTGGGCGATCTCGGCCTGCGGGTGCGCCGCGCGCCGGAGTTGTCGGACACGGTCCGGCTGTGGACCGCGACGGTGCCCGATCCGCGAGCGGAACCGCGGGTCAAGGGGCCGGATCAGGGCCGCCTCGCCGAATTGCGGCGCATCGCCACCCATTTCGGGTCGGAGGAGCCGGTGCTGCTGGATCCGGACGGTTATCTGCGCGAGGGCGCGTTCAGCGCGATCGGCTGGTGGCGGGACGGCACCCTGTGCTTCCCCGACCCCGATGCGCCGGTGCTGCCGAGCGTGACCCGTCAGCTGATCGAGGCCGTCGCCGGAATGCGCGGGGTCGCAGTCGAATACGAGCGGGTCCGCCCGGCCGATATCACCGGTCTACCGGTGTGGGTACTCAGCGCACTGCACGGAATCCGGGAGGCTGTGCACTGGACCGGCAATCCCGCGCCCGCATCGACCGAGGGAGCACGGGACGAGTGGCAGGACGCACTCGGCCGGTTCGCCACCCGTATCGATCGTGCGACGCCATATCCAGGGGAGATTCAACATGCGTGAACCATTCGTGACCGATCTCGCCGCCTCGGGCTGGAATGAGCTGGCCTCCGTCCGAGACGGCCTGCACGCGGCCGGACTGCCGATTCCGGATGAGAAGTATCTGCGCGGGGCCTTCAGCGCCGCCGATTGGAAGCAGGCGCATCGCCTGGCCGATACGCTGCGGGATCGATTCGCCAAGGCGCGCTTCGCCGATACCGTCGATTACGGGCCGGTGCTCATTCCGGATCCGGACCGGCTCGATGTGCGCGGTGCGGTCGATCCGGCGGTGCGCACCGACCAGACCGAGGTCACCACACCGGATTTCGTGGATGACAAACTTCCCGAAGGAGTTTCGGTCGCCACGTCCGGCGCGGACTGGACGCTGGCCGTATCGCTGGTCGGCCCAGCGGGCCTCGCGCTGGGCAGCTACCTCGATATCACCGAGGACGCCGATCCGGACTTCTACGTGGTCGAGGGCACCGACACCCGCGACCTGATGATCCGCCAGCTCTGGGGAGCGCTGACCCTGCAGTGCGGCACCGAGATGCCCGATTGCGAAAACCGGGCCAGCTGGACGTTCTCACTGTTCCCGGGTGAGGGTCTGCTCGGCGAACAGGCCGCCTCGGGCACCGTGCTGCACGGCACCGTGCGGCATCGGCTCGGACGACGCGACCGCGGTATCAAATCGACCCGGGTGCGCCCGGCGCTACTCGTGGACGTGGGCAAATGAGTACCGCATCGGGCGAATCGCTCGGCGAGACGGTCGATCCGGTGGATATCGTGGTGTTCCCCGGGCAGGGCAGTCAGCGGGCGGGTATGGGCGGTGAGCTCTTCGACCGCTATCCCGACCTGGTGGCGCAGGCCGATGATGTCCTCGGATACAGCGTGCGGGCGCTGTGCTCGGATGATTCGGATGGGCGGCTCGATCGCACCGAATTCACTCAGCCCGCACTGTATGTGGTGAACGCGCTGCATTACGCGGCGCACCTGGAATCCGCGCCGCCACCGCGCATCGTGCTGGGGCACAGCCTCGGCGAGTACAACGCCCTGCATGCCGCCGAGGTCTTCGATTTCGCGACCGGGCTGCGACTGGTCGCGGCCCGGGCCGGGGCGATGAGCGCCATCGACGGCGGTGCGATGGCGGCGGTCGTCGGACTCGACGCGGACACCATCGGCTACACCCTCGGTGCGGCGCGGCTGACCGGTCTCGATATCGCCAATCTCAATACGCCGCAGCAGGTTGTGCTGTCCGGTCCGGTCGACGAACTCGCCGCGGCCACCGATCCGCTGGTGGCCGCGGGCGCGAAAATGGTTCGCCCGCTGCGGGTCAGCGGCCCGTTCCACTCCCGGTACATGACACCGGCGCGCATGAAACTCACCGAGGCGTTGGCGGCCACCGACTTTCATCCGCCCCGCCGCACCGTCCTGGCCAATGCCACCGCCCGCCCCTACGAGCCGGACACCATCGGCACGCTGCTGGCCATGCAGATCGATCATCCGGTGCGCTGGGGCGAATCCTGCTATCCACTGCTCGCGGCGCCCGGGGTGCACCTCACCGAGATGTACTCCAACACGCTGACCCGAATGTTCGCCCAGATGCGGCGGAATTTCGAAAGGTAGACCACCATGGCCGTTTTCAATCGCGATTTCATCGGCCGCAGGTTCGGCCCGGTCGGCCCGTACGAGGTGAGCCGGGAGAAGATCCGCGACTACGCCCTGGCCACGGGTGACCCGCATCCGCTCTATCTGGACCGCGCCGCCGCCGAGGCCGCCGGATATCCGGATGTCATAGCGCCGCCGAGCTTTCCGGTCATGCTGTTCTTCCGATTCGGCGGCTGGCCGCTCTACGATCCGGAATTCGGCAAGAAGCACCAGCCGATCTGCGTGCACCGGGCACAGTCGGTGCGCACCCTGCGCCCGATCCACCCCGGCGATCTGCTGCTGATGACCACCGAGGTCACCGATATCCGCGAGGTGGGGCCGCACGACCAGTTCGACATGACCCACACCATCGTCGACACGGACGCCAATGACGTTGCCGTGGTGACCAATTCGATCATCTCCCGGCACATCACGGCATTGGCGGAGGCGGTATGAGCGCCATCGCGTACGACGATGTGACGGTCGGCCAGCAGATCCTCGAAGAGGTCATCACGCTGCGCCGGGTCGATTTACTGCGCTACTGCGGCGCGTGCTCGGATTTCACCGGGACGCACTGGAATGAGCGCATCGCAAAATCCGTCGGGCTGCCGGACGTCATCTCGCACGGCACCCTCAATATCGCCGTCACCACCCGGATGGTGAGCGATTGGCTCGACGACCCCGCGGCCGTACTGGGCTACGAGGTCACCCGGTTCTCGCACCCGCTGGTGGTGCCCGATGACGATGAGGGCGGGCACCTGATCGTGCGCGCCGTCGTGGAGGGCAAGGGCGAGGACCGCAGCGCCGTCATTCGGATCACCGCCAAGACACCGGACGGCAAACAGGTCATGGGTGGCGCGCGCGTCACCGTTCGATTGGCTTGAGCGACAACATTTCTCACTAGAAGGAGTTCCATCGTGCAGCTCACCGACACCGACCGGGCCGATATCAAGGATCTGGTCTGCGACATTCTCGAACTCGATACCGACGAGGTCACCGACACCAGCCATTTCGTCGACGATCACGGGGCCGATTCGCTGCTCGCGATCGAGATCCTCTCGGCACTGGAGAAGAAGTACCGCGTGAAGATCGCCCAGTCCGAACTGGCGCGCATGGGAAATATGGACGGCGTGTACGAGGTGCTCGCCGAGTCCGATTCGGTGGGGGTGCCGTCGTGAGCCTGCCGCACGCGCGCCGGGTCGCGATCACCGGAATCGGGCCGATCAGCAGTATCGGATCCGGGTCGGAGGCTTTCCTGGCCGGACTCCGTGCCGGGGCCTCCGGCGCACGACCCATCACGGCCTTCGACACCACCGGCTTCGACCATGACATCGGCTGCGAGGTGGTCGATTTCGATCCGGCCGACGCGGTCACCCGCATTTCGGCGAAGGAGTACGGGCGTTCCAGCCTGTTCGCGGCCGCGGCGGCGCGCATGGCGCTGGAAGACAGCGGATTAGCCGCTGACGCATTGCGCGCCCAGCGGTCGGTGGTGGCGATCGGCACCACCGACGGCGAATCCCGCGATCTCGATGATCTGGTCCGCGGCGATGTCGCCGCGGGCGGCGAATCGGCCTTCGATCCGACACTGGCACACCGGATTCCGGCCGCACGGCTGTCCGCGGCGGTCGCGGCCGAACTGGAGCTGGAGTCCGTCGAGGCGGTCACCCTGACCACGGCCTGCGCCGCGGGTAACTACGCCATCGGGTACGGGTACGACGCGGTGCGCCTCGGCGAGGCCGATATCGCACTCTGCGGCGGTGCGGATTCGGTATGCCAGAAAACCTTCGCCGGATTCTATCGACTGGGGACCGTCGCACCCGATGTATGCCGCCCCTTCGATGTGAACCGCAAGGGCATTCTCACCGGCGAGGGTGCGGGCGTGGTCATGCTCGAGCCCTGGGACGCGGCGGTGGCGCGCGGTGCGCACATCTACGCCGAGGTGCTGGGTTTCGGCCTCAATTGCGATGGCGATCATCCGGTGGCCCCCAATGAGGAACGCATCGCCGAATGTATGCGCCTGGCCCTGGCCGATGCCGGTCTCGAACCCGAGGCGGTCGATCTGATCTCCGCGCACGGCACCGGCACCGTCGCCAATGATCGCACCGAATCACGCGCCATCCGTTCGGTATACGGCGGCGCGGCACCGAGCACCATCTCCATCAAATCCATGATCGGGCACACCATGGGCGCGGCCAGCGCACTGGCGTCCATCGCCTGCGCGCTGGCCATCGACAACGGTTTCATTCCGCCCACGATCAACCATATCGAGACCGATCCGGAGTGCGGGCTCGACTGCGTGCCCAATGCGGCGGTCGAGCGCGCCCTCACCGTGGTGCAGAACAACGGGCTCGCGTTCGGCGGTAACAACGCCGTGGTCATCTTCGGAAAACCCGTGCCCGCCAACGCATGACCGGTCGCGAATCGGCAGAACGGATAGACCCATGACCACCACCCGTCTCACCCATTGGTCGGCGCTGTCACCGTACGGTCCGACCAGCGGCCATTTCCATTCCGGCGGAACGACCCTCGTCGCCGGACCGGTACCGGACTTCGACATCCGCACCGCGCTCGGCAAGGCCGGGACCCGCAGTATGGACCGGGTCACCGCGCTGGCCGTGCAGGCGATCGGCGATCTCATCGCCCAGCCCGGTGTCGCCGAGGCAATCGGCTCCCGCACCGCCATCGTGCTCGGCACCACGGCGGGCAGCGTCGCGAGCACCATGCGGTTCACCCGGGATTCGCTCACCGAGGAGCGGCCATATCTGGTCGACCCGGCGCGCTTCCCCAACACCGTGATGAATTGCGCGGCAGGACGATCGGCCATCTGGCATAAGCTCCGGGGGCCGAACGCCACAATCGCGGGCGGCCGCACCGCCGGGCTGCTCGCCCTGAATTACGCACGCCGCCTGCTCGATACCGATCGCGCGGACACCGTCGTGGTCGGCGCGGCCGAGGAGCTGTCCAGTGAGCGGATGCGCATCGATCCGCACACCTCGGGCGCGACGGGTGCGCCGCTCTCCGAGGGCGTGGGCGTATTCCTGCTGCATCGGCACGAAACAGGTTCCACCGCAACCGGTCTGGAGCTCGCCGGTCCGGTCCGAAGCGCGGCGGTATCGGACTCGAACGCCGGTGCGGTCGCACTTCGAGAAGGGCTGGCCGCACTCGCCGCGGCGGATATCTCCCCCGATGCCGTGGTCGCGGTCGCGGTGGCCGGACCCCTCGAGCTCGGAGACAGCCTCACCGCGACCTTCCCGGCGGCCGATCCGGTGCTCCGGCCCGAACAGCATCTCGGTGATACCGGGGCCGTCGCAAGCGTTTTCGCCATGGCGCTGCTGTCCAGGCAGAGCCGCCCCGGCCCCGCGCTGGTACTGGCCTACGACGAGCACACCGTGGTCGCGGCGGTGCTGCATATCCACGGTGAGTTCCGGTGAGATCGGCCACCGCCGCCGCGTACCGTCTCGCACGGGCGGAACACTCGGGCGGAACACTGACCGCCACAGTGGATTTCGATCCCGGCGCGCCGATCTTCGCGGGCCACTACCCGGAGCTCGCGGTGGTGCCCGGGGTGCTGCTGATCGATATCGCCTGTCTGCTCGCCACCGAGCTGGCGGGCGGT
Source organism: Nocardia sp. NPDC052001 (assembly GCF_040680615.1). Lineage (NCBI taxonomy): Bacteria > Bacillati > Actinomycetota > Actinomycetes > Mycobacteriales > Nocardiaceae > Nocardia > Nocardia sp. NPDC052001. The sequence goes on from NZ_JBFAXC010000002.1 coordinate 1,462,223, forward strand.
GCCCAGTGGCGGATCCATTCGGCGCAGTTCTCCTCGCCCGTGCATCCGGGAACACCGGTCACGCTGACCGCCGATACTCGAGCGGACGGCGAGGTGCGGATCGCGGTGTCGAGCGGTGGACGCAAGACCGCGTCGATTCGGTTGCGACCGGACGACTCCGAGCCGCTGGAGACGCGGGAAGTAGCGCAGCACCCCTCGGGTGAGCCGGTCGTATCGCGATTGCCGCACCGCCCGCCGATGGCGCTCCTCGACGGGGCCATTACCGTCGGCGACGGTCGGCTGACGGCGCACTGCCACCGCGAGAGCATCGAATTCCACCGCTACAGCACCACATTCAGCAGTCCGGACCCCGCCGCGATCTGGCCCGCGACCCTCATGCTCGAAGCGTGGTGTCAGGCCGCGGCCGTGCTGATGATGACCCTCGAGCCCGAATTCACGACTCCCGCGGTACTCATCAGCCGTCTGGCCACCGTGCGCACCCGCGCCGAGGTCGAGATGGGCGAAACCCTCGAACTGTCGGTGCGCCTGCTCGAACGCTTCCCCGATGCCAGCACCTGCACCGGTTACGCGCGAGCCGGACAGCGCACCGTACTCGACATCGACCGCCTCACCGCCACTTTGCGCCCCTTCGATCAGCTTCGGAGTTCCTCGTGAACGATCATCGTCCCGTCGCCGTCGTCACCGGCGGCTCCCGTGGCATCGGCCGCGAGATAGTCCTGGACCTCGCGCGCGGCGGCTACGACGTCGCCTTCTGCTACAACAGCGATAGCGCCGCGGCGCAGGAGGTCGTCGCGGCCGCGACCGGCGGCAGCGTACTGCCCATTCGCGCCGATGTGCGCGATGAGCAGCAGGTCGACGAATTCCTGGAGGCCGCCGAAGCCAAATTCGGCAGCCCCGACTGCGTCATCACCTCGGCGGGCGTCACCGACGATCAATCCCTGGTGTCCATGTCGAGCGAGAGTTGGCATCGGGTCATCGACACCAATCTGACCGGTGTGTTCAATGTCTGCCGCCGGGCCGCGTTCGGAATGGTCAAACAGCGTTCGGGCGCGATCGTCACCATCGCCTCGGTCTCGGGGGTGTACGGCAATCCCGGGCAAACCAATTACAGTGCGGCCAAAGCGGGCACCGTCGGTTTCACCAAATCCCTCGCCAAGGAGGTCGGGCGGTTCGGTGTCCGGGTCAACGCGGTGGTGCCCGGCTATATCGACAGCGATATGACCGGACATCTCACCGGACCCAAGCGCGCCGCCCTGGAAAAGTCCATTGCCCTGCGACGATTCGGCGAACCCGCCGATGTGGCGGACCTGGTGGGATTCCTGGTCTCGGATCGGGCCCGCTACATCACCGGCGCGGTACTGCACGTCGACGGCGGCATCACCCTGTGACAACGGGAGCAGACTCATGAAAACCGCACCCCGCGTGTACTTCTCATTCCGCAGCCCGTACTCCTGGCTGGCCTTCCACGATCTGCGGCGTGAGCATCCCGAGCTGGTCTCGGCATTGGAATGGCGGCCCTTCTGGGAGCCGGACGAGCATTTCAGCGCGCTGCTCGCCGAGACCGGTCACGAATTCCCGTATACGCCGATGAGCCGGGCCAAACACTTCTATCTACTGCGCGACATCCGCCGCCTCGCCGGTCGGCGCGGCCTCGCCAATTCCTGGCCTCTGGATGAGCAGATGCATTGGGAGCCATCGCATCTCGGGTGGTTCGCGGCCTCGGATCACGGCCTGGCGCACGAGTACGCCGACCGCGTGTACACCGCGCGCTGGCTGTCCGGTCTCGACATCTGCCGCACCGAGGTGATCCAGTCGATCCTGGACGAGCTCGCCATACCGGCCGATGTCGGCGAACTGGTGCGCTCACCGGCGATCGAAAAGCGCGCCCTGGACGCTCTTCAGGCGGTCTGTCAGGAGGATGTCTTCGGCGTCCCGATGTTCATTCACCGGCGCGAGAAGTACTGGGGCATCGACCGGCTGGCGGATTTCCTCGCCGCCCTGCCGGGATCGTCCATCGCCCAGCCCGAATCGACCGCCGCCACCGGTGCGCCGGACGGCCTCGCCGAGATACCGGTGCCCAAGGAGACCGCGGAGATCGGCCACGCCGGTGGCTGCGGCTGACGAGCGCGAACACCCGGCGTGACAGTCCGAACGTGATGTTCGATCACGTTCGGACGGGTTCGCGCCTGGGTACTCCCTCCTCGGATCACACCCGGTACGAGCGTTGCGGCGAACATGGGGCCGGGGTGGCCGGAGTCGAGTAGGAGCTGAGTCCCATGGCGTTGGACATCGTGGCTTTCTCTTTGGCCGCACTACTTCTCACCGTGGTGGTCGCGATCCTGGCGGTCGGTTTCACCGACCTCACCGATCCACCGCCGTCGACCTGGTGCCATCAGTGCGCGCGGTGGATGGTGAACAAGCATCATCAGGCCGAACCGCTGTGCCTGCGGTGCCGGCTCACCGCCGGATTCGACAGCGCGGTGCACGGGCGCAGATAGCTCAGCGGAAGGTCAGCGCGCCGATGGTGTCGGTGTGGCGGTAGCGCAGATATTTCTCGACGGTGTCCGAATCCACGGTGGTGTCGGCGGTGGCCAGGGTGATCACCAGGAATTCGGCTTCGCTGCCGTCGCGCCATTTGCCGGTCTCGAAGTGCGAGATGTAGGTCCCGGCGGGAAGGTTGATATCGCCGTCGTCGAAATGATCCTCGGCGGCGGCGGCTTTGGCGGCATCGCTCATGGTGAGCACGAACTGGGTGAGCATGAGACCGCCGTTCTCGGACTTCCACACCAGTTCCGAGGCGTACTGGCAGCCCAGGCCGGTGAGTTTGCCGTTCTCCTCGACGGGACCGCAGGTGTCGTAGTCGCGCCCCTGGACCCAATCGGCCTGCAACGCGACATCGCCGAGCCTGAAATTCCAGGCCTCGCCGAATTCGGTGTAGGTGAAGCGATTGCCGGCGGGTGCGGCCTGGGTGGTGGTATTCGGGCGCGTGGAGGTGGTTTCGATAGGCGGTTCGACGCTGCTGGTCGTCACCGTCGCCTGATCGGAGCTGTCGCCGCCCGTGAGCACCACGACCGCGCCGACTCCGACGGCAAGCACCGCGACCGCCGCCAGGGCGATGCCGACGATCAGACCGGTATTCGAACGCGGCGGCTGCGGCGGCGGCGCGCCATAGCCCGGCTGCTGCGAATATCCTTGCTGCCCAGGCCATCCCGGCTGGGCGACGGGCTGCTGCCAGGTCGGCTCGCTCTGCTGTGCCTGATACCCGCCCTGCTGCGCCTGATATCCGTCCGGCTGTGCCGCGAATCCGGGCTGTTGCCAGGTGTCGCCCTGCTGCCCCGGCCAGGCCGGTTGCGCGGGCTGCGCGGGCTGGGTCGGCGCCGCCGGTTGGTCCCACCAGGCCGCGGCCGCGTCCTCCGCGGGCTGTCCGCCCTGGCCGTGCGGATCGCCACCGAATCCGGATCCGGATGGCGGGCCGGGGGGATAGCTCATGTAGTCAACCTTTCACGGCGCACCGGGGACCTCCCGACCCGGCGAAATGTCACCGAAGCGTAGAACGGCGGCCGATCATGATCCAATCACGGTGTGACTTCCGATCTCGTGGTGTGCGGCGCCGGTCCGGCGGGGCGAGCGCTGGCGCATCGCGCACTGGTGCGGGGACAGTCGGTCACGATCATCGATCCACGACCCGAACGCCGGTGGAGCGCCACCTACGCGGCCTGGGCCGATGAACTTCCGGAGTGGCTGGATCCCAGGGTGTTCGCGGCGACCGTGGACCGTCCGGCCGTATGGACCACCCGGCGTATCGAACTGGATCGCCGCTATAGCGTTTTCGATACCGCGGCCCTGCAGGATTCCCTCGATCTGACCGGCGCGCGGATCATCACGGACCGAGTGATCGATATCGTCGTGCCGCCGCGCCTCGGCACGCGCAAGGATGAACTGCCGGTGGCTCGGCTGGCATCGGGGACGGATGTGCCGGGCGGTCGCGTCATCGATGCCCGGGGTGTGTCCCGCTCCCCCGGTCTCGCCGAGCAGACCGCGTTCGGTGTGGTGCTGGATCGCGACCGCTGGGCCGATCCGGACACCCTGTTCATGGACTGGCGCATCGACAATGGCGCACGGCCCGATGAGCCGCGCTCGTTCCTGTACGCGGTTCCCTTGGGCGACAATACGATTCTGCTCGAGGAGACCTGTCTGGCGGGCCGCCCGGCGCTGCGCACCGAGGTGCTGCGCGATCGCCTGGCAACCCGATTGCGTTCTCGCGGACTGACTCTCGACGGTTCCGAGCGCATCGAACGCGTCCGATTCCCCGTCGAAGGCGGCCGGGCGCACCCCGCCGCCTTCGGTGCGGCGGGCGCGCTCATCCATCCGGCCACCGGGTACAGCGTCGCGGCCGCGCTGCGCACCGCGGATATTCTCGCCGCCGGGGATTCGATCTGGAACATTTCATCCCGCACGGTCAATCGCCTGCGGCACATCGGATTACAGGCCCTATTGGCGCTCCCACCACAGGATTTGCCGCTTTTCTTCGACGCATTCTTCGAGCTGACCCCCGAACGCCAGCGCGCATATCTCTCCGGTCGTGATGATCTGGCCGGTACCGCCGCCGCCATGACGGCTCTGTTCGCCGCGCTTCCGTGGCGTTCGCGTCGTACACTCGCTCGCGCCACAACCGGTTCCTAGCCCCCTTTATTGCGGGCTGGGTCGGGCTGCGGCCGAGTGCGAGACTTCCTGCGCCGCAATAACAGAACTCGTTAACCGGAGTACCGAATAACCATGCCAGACGGTAACCGAAGCCCCATTGTCCTGTCCGTCGTCATTCCCGCTCTGAACGAGGAGAAATCGATTCTCGCGACCCTCGACCGCCTGGTCGGTCAGGATGCGGTGGACGAGATCATCGTGGTGGACAACGGGTCCACCGACGAAACCCGCGATCTAGTCGAGAAATACATTGTGACCAGCCCCAAAGTGCGGCTGGTCGACGAGCCCAGACGTGGTCTGCCCTTCGCCCGGAACACCGGTTTCGATGCGGCCCGAGGCGAGTTCATCGGGCGTACCGATGCCGATACCCTGGTGTTTCCCAACTGGGGTGAAACCATCAGAACGTATCTCGCCGATAATCCCGAGGTCGGCGCGGTCACCGGAATCACGACCTATCACGATTCGCCGGTGGGATTCCTGCTGCGCCTGGGATATTGGATTCAGGACCGGCGCGGCGCACTCGGCAATCGGGTGGGAAATCTGCACGGGCCGAATATGGGAATCCGGCGCACGGCATGGCTCGAAGTGCGCGATCAGACCATCACCGGAGTTCCGGTCGCCGAGGATCTCGATCTGGCGCTCTGCCTGATCAAGAAACAATTACCGATCCAGCAGCTGAAGGATTTGCGGGCCGATACCTCGGCCCGCCGCCGCCGCGCCACCCCGCGCGAATGGTGGCGATTCCAGCAGACCGGCCTCAATACGCTGCGCGGACAGGGATTCTGGGTATTGCCGCTGCACCGCAGGGTGATCGTGGGCGCATGGCTGGCGCATACCGTGCAGTGGCCGATCTACCTGTTCTGGGACTTCGAGGCGCGGCGATTCACGCTGCGCCGCACCGGAACCCGGATTTCGTCGATCGGCCACTGACGGTTGCACCCGCCGGGGCGCGTGGGTGTACCGGTCAGGCCGCGCCCCAGCGGGTGACGAGCGCCTCGAGACCCGCCGGGGTGGGAGCACCCAGCAGCCGCAGGCGGGCAATGCCGCCGTCCGGATAGATATCGAGACGCACGTGGGTGGCCGGCCGCGCACCCTGCACCCGGAAGCGGTGCGGGGTGTCGGGCTGAATCGGCACGGTCGGCAGCAGGTCGAACCAGTCCGGTGCGTCCGGACCGGGAAGTGGTGCCCCGCTGGGCAGATCGATGCCGAGCAGTCGCACCTCGGCCGGGGAGTTGAACACCAGGTTGGTGGTGTCGATTTCGATGAGCTCCGGAATACCTTGGGCGGCAAGGCGAATCACGGCCCAGTCATTGCCGTCATCGCGGCGGCGGGCGGTCTCCCAGCCCTCGGCCTGATTGCGCGCCAGACCGGGGGCGAGCATATTGTCCGCGCCCGAGTAGAACAGATTCGAGCAATCGATGGCCCGGCCACCGTGTTCGAGTGCGGCCAGGTCCACGGTCAGCCCGGTCAGCAGCGCCGGATCGGGCACCACGTCACCGTGCACCCGGAAACGGGCGACACCGCCGTCCGGATGGATATTCAGGCGCACATGGGTGAAGATCCGCTCCTCGTCGACGGGCAGTTCGTGCCGGGCGTCGCCCTGTAGCGCCGTACGCGGCACGATCTCCACCCACTCGGCCGAATCCAGCTGCGCCACATCGGGATAACCGGCGACCCGGCACGCCTCCACCGATGCGAACGGCGGATAGTTGCCCTTGAACCAGGCGGTGTCGATCACCACCCCGCGCACGATGCCGGGCATGCCGAGCCGCACGATCGCCCAGTCGTGTCCGGGCGCGCCGCGCCGCCGCCGGGTCTCCCAGCCGTCGTATTCCTGGCCCTTGGTGCCGAAGGTCTCGGCGGAGAACCGCGGTTCCCACGGCTGGATGAGATTCTCGCGCTCTTCGAAGGATTCGTCGCTGGCGGCGATCACGCTCGCGCGGTAGGTGCGCAGCGCCAGATTCGGCAGGCTGGTGAAGTCCGACATCACTTCCCTTTCGGTCGATGTTCAGGTCGGTGGAGAGTTCAGGCGTTGCGGGAAAGCAATTCAGCCAGGCGGGTTTCGGCGATGCGCACGGCCAGCTGTTCCAGCAGCGGCCCGGCATTGTCGATACAGCGCTGCGGATCGGGCTCGATATCGGTGAGCGCGTAGGCGTCTTCGAATCCGAAGCGGCGCAGCATCTCCCGGGTGAGCAGTCGCTGCCCCGCGATCGCGAGCACCGGAATGCCCGCCGCCGCGGCGGCTTTGGCCACCCCCATCGGGGCTTTACCGTGCAGGGTCTGCCGATCCAGGCAGCCCTCCCCGGTGATCACCAGCCGCGCGCCCTGGAGGCGATCGGCGAAATCCAGGTGTCGCAGGATCAATTCGATGCCGGGTTCGCTGCGCGCGCCCAGGAACGCGATGGCGGCGAATCCGACACCGCCCGCCGCACCGGCCCCGGGCCGATCCGACAGATCCACGCCCAGATCCCGGCGCGCGATCTCGGCGAAGCGCGCCAGACCGCGCTCCAGCTGCACCACATCGTCCGCGCCCGCGCCCTTCTGCGGCGCGTACACCTGGGCGGCCCCGCGCTCACCGAGCAGTGGGTTGTCCACATCCGAGGCCACCGTGACCGGCACGCGCAGCAGATCGGCGAGGTCGATGCGCTCGAGTCGTTGCAGTGCGACACCTCCCGGCGGCAGCGGCGCACCGTCCGCGTCCAGCAGGCGCGCGCCCAGCGCGGTGAGCATGCCCGCACCGCCGTCGGTGCAGGCGCTGCCGCCCAGCCCGAGCACCACGCGCCGGGCACCGCGCGATACCGCGGTGCGCATCAGCTCGCCGGTGCCCGCGCTGGTGGCGGTGCGCGCGGTGACCGGGGTGGGCCGGTCGGGTAGACGCCGCAGCCCGGAGGCTTCGGCGAGTTCGATAATGGCCGTCTCGCCCCTCATTGCCAACGAGGCGACCACTCGATTCCCGACCGGCCCGGTGACGGCGGTCTGCAGGCCGGCGAAACCCGCTGCCACCATCGCGTCCACGGTGCCGTCCCCGCCATCGGCGACGGGGACCGAGACCACGGGCAGTTCCGGGCGCACCCGCCGCAGTCCGGCCGCGAGATGCGCGGCGACCTGGGCGGCGGTCAGCGACCCCTTGAATTTGTCGGGGGCGATGATCACCTGCCCATCGCGCCAGCCCCGGCCCGAACCACCGCGCGCGTGAATCACGAAGGGCTCCCGGCCGATTCGTACTCCGCCCGCGCGGCGATGGCGGTGGGGGCATCGGAGAACGACTCCGCGAGTTCCTCGAACTCGTTGACGCTGTCGATCTCGAGCCCCATGGACACATTGGTGACGCGTTCGAGAATGACCTCGACCAGCACCGGCACCCGATGTTCGGCCATCAGCCGCTTGGCCTCGGCGAACGCGGAGCCCAGCTGTTCGGGTTCGGTGACGCGAACGGCCTTGCAGCCCAGCCCTTCCGCGACCTTCACATGATCGACGCCGTAACCGCCGACCTCCGGACTGTTGATGTTGTCGAAGGACAGCTGCACGTAGTAGTCCATATCGAACGCGCGCTGCGCCTGACGGATCAGGCCCAGGTACGAATTGTTCACCACCACATGCACGTACGGGATCTTGAACTGCGCGCCGACCGCCAATTCCTCGATGAGGAACTGGAAGTCGTAATCGCCCGACAGCGCGACCACGGTCTCCTCCGGCAGTGCGGTGGCAACGCCGATGGCAGCGGGTAGCGTCCAGCCCAGCGGCCCGGCCTGTCCGGCGTTGATCCAGTGCCGCGGCTTGTACACGTGCAGCAGCTGCGCCGCCTGGATCTGCGACAGCCCGATGGTCGTGACGTAGCGGACGTCCTGTCCGAAGGCCGCGTTCATCTCCTCGTACACCCGCTGCGGTTTGATCGGCACGGTGTCGAAATGCGTCTTGCGCAGCAGGGTTCGCTTGCGGTCCCGGCATTTCCCGGCCCATTCGGAGCGGTCGCGCAGCTGTCCGGTGAGCTTCAGATCGTGTGCGACATCCAGGAACGCCGCCAGGGCCGCGCCCGCGTCGGAGACGATGCCGTAATCGGCCGCGAACACCCGCCCGATCTGGGTCGGCTCGATGTCCACGTGCACGAAAGTGCGGTCCCTGGTATAGGTTTCGACGCCACCGGTATGCCGGTTGGCCCACCGATTGCCGATGCCCAGCACGAAATCCGATTCCAGCAGCGTGGCATTGCCGTAGCGGTGCGAGGTCTGCAATCCGACCATGCCCGCGTGCAGCGGATGGTCATCGGCGATGGTGCCCCAGCCCATCAGCGTGGGCACCACCGGAATTCCGGTGAGCTCGGCGAATTCGAGCAGCAGATCCGCCGAGTCGGCGTTCACGATGCCGCCGCCCGCCACGATGAGCGGTCGCTCGGCCGCGTTCAGCATCATGATGGCCTTCTCGGCCTGCGCCCGGGTCGCGGTGGGCCGATGCACGTCCAGGGGCGTGTAGGTCTCGATATCGAATTCGATCTCGGCCAGCTGCACATCGATCGGCAGATCGATCAGCACCGGTCCGGGACGCCCGGATCGCATGAGCTGGAACGCCTTCTGGAAGGTGCCCGGCACCTGTGCGGGCTCGAGCACGGTCACCGCCCACTTGCTCACCGGGGCGGCGATCGAGGCGATATCGACGGCCTGGAAATCCTCCTTGTGCAGTTTGGCCACCGGCGCCTGCCCGGTGATGCACAGGATCGGAATGGAATCCGCACTGGCCGAATACAATCCGGTGATCATATCGGTGCCCGCCGGACCCGAGGTGCCGATGCAGATGCCGATATTGCCGGGTGCGGCGCGGGTGAAGCCCTCGGCCATATGCGAGGCCGCTTCCACATGCCGGGCCAGGATATGGCCGATCCCGCCGTGGGCGCGCATGGCGCTGTAGAACGGGTTGATGGCCGCGCCCGGTAGCCCGAAAGCCTGTGTCGCGCCCTCTTTTTCGAGAATGAGGACGGCCGCGTCCACTGTCCGCATACGTGTCATATCAGATCCCCTTCCGGATCAGCGTCAGCGGCCGATCGGTCGAATTCGCCGTCGGCGCGAAGGTGCGGACGTGCGGTGCGCGCGGCTCGACGGTGCAGCGCTCCACCACCCAGCCCGCCGGAACGCCGATGGCGCAAATGCCGTGCCCGTTCGCCATATTCGGTCCGAAGCCGGACTCCAGCTCCTGTGCGGCGACCCTCACGCGGTCCCCTTACCCGACAGCGCCTCGGCGACCAGCAGCAGCGCGGAGTGATCCAGCGAGCCGTGGCCCATGGCGCGGGCGGCGGCGATGAGCTGGGCGGTGAGCGCGCCCATCGGGATGGCGACCTCGGCCTGGCGGGCGGCGGCCAGGATGATGCCCATATCCTTGTGGTGCAGATCGATGCGGAAGCCCGGCTGGAAGCTGCGCTCCAGCATGGTCTTTCGCTTCAGTTCCAGAATCTTGCTGCCCGCCAGGCCACCGGCCAGCACGTCCAGGCCCGCCTCGGCGTTCGCGCCCAGGTTCTCCATGAGCAGGATGGCCTCGGCGACCAGGGCGTAGGTGCCGCCGACCACCAGCTGGTTGGCGGCCTTCACGACCTGGCCCGCGCCATTGGGGCCGACCAGGGCGATGGTCTTGCCTACCGCCTCGAAAACCGCTCGGGCGGAATCGAAGTCATCGCGGGAGCCGCCGACCATGATGGACAGGGCGGCGTTCTTGGCACCGGGCTCGCCACCGCTCACGGGGGCGTCCAGCACACGCAGCCCCTTCTTCGCGCCTTCGGTGGCGGTCCACTCCGAGGTGCGCGGGGTGATGGTGGAGAAGTCGATGTAGAGCGTGCCGGGCGCGGCATGCTCGAGCACCTCGGCGAACACCGATTCCACATGCTCGTCCTGCGGCAGCATGGTGATGACGATGTCCTTGTCGCGCACCGTCTCCGCGGCGTCCGTGCCCGCTTTGCCGCCGGCGGCGGTGAGCCGTTCGACGGCGGCGGCGCTGTGGTCGTAGCCGGTGACGTCGTGACCGGCCTTGACCAGGTGTCCGGCCATGGGGCCGCCCATGATGCCGAGGCCGACGAATCCGATGGTGCTCATTTGATCCACTCCCAGTTCAGTTCGGGGTCTTTGTATTCCAGGCCGATGTAGCCGTCGTAACCGCTCGCGTCCAGTGCCGCGAACAGCTCGGCGAAGTCGAGTGCGCCGGTGCCGGGGCGTCCGCGCCCGGGTGAATCGGCGATCTGGACGTGGCCGATATCGCCGCCGTAGGTGTCGATGACGGCGGGCAGGTTCTCGCCCATGCGGGCCAGGTGGTACAGGTCGCAGAGGAACCGCACATTGGGTTCGCCGACGGCCTCGATGATCCGCACCGCGTGCGCGGCCGAGACGATCGGATAGTCCTGCGACTCATAGGCATTGAGCGCCTCGAGCAGTACCGTCGCACCGATGCGCTGCGCGGCGACGGCGGCCAGGCGCAGGTTCTCCAGCGCCAGCTCGTCCTGCTTCTCCGGATTCTCGGCGGCGATCCTGTTGCCGTACAGCGCGTTCAGCGCCTTGCATCCGGTGCGCTCGGCGATGCCGATCACGATGTCGATATTGTCCCGGAACCTGGTCTCCTGCCCGGGGACCGAGACCAGGCCCCGGCCCGCCGGAATCAGATCGATGAAGTTCAGGCCGACGAGCTGTACCCCGGCGTCCTCGATAGAGGCGACGAAGGCGTCGATATCGGCGTCGGCGGGCGTGGGATCCGCGCCGAACGGCCACCAGAATTCCACCGCGTCGAATCCGGCCGCCTTGGCCGCCGCCGCACGCTCGAGCAGCGGCAGATCGGTGAACAGGATGGAGCAGTTGACGTCGTATTTCCGGAGCGCGCCCCCGGCGGTGTATTTCATCGGGTTCCTTCGCGATAGGTCGACCAGCTGCCGAATTCGGTGATGTCGATCAGCTGCGGGTACGAGACGGGCGGGCGGCGCAGCAGCATGGCCAGCACCGAGCGATGGTCGTCGAGTTCGATCACGCCGAGTTCGAGCTCGGGCGGTTCGGCCGGGAGCAGACTCTTGCGCAATACCTCCATCGAGACTTCGAAGAGTTCGCCCGCGATGGGCGCGCCGCCGTCGGGGACGGGGTGCAGGCCCGGGAAGCGGTCACCGATGGAGTAGAAGCGGTACTGCGGCGCGGTGGTCACCTCACCGGCGAACGGTGCGCCGTCGAGCAGGTGATTCAGGGGTCCGCCGCGCATGGCTCCCCCGTTCAAGAAGATCAAAGGCATTGGGGTCTATCCTTTTTCGGTCATTTCGAGGGGGTTCCAGCGCATCCGGGATGTGGATGTCGGGGACGGGGACGGTGTCGCGGTGTATGGGTCCACCGCTCACGCCCAGGGGGATTCCGGAGCCGCCGCGGCGCACGGCCACGATTTCGGCGGCGATGGAGACCGCGGTCTCCTCGGGGGTGCGCCCGCCCAGATCGAGTCCGATCGGTGAGCGCAACCGGGCCAGTTCGGCTTCGGTCATACCGTTCGCCCGCAGGCGGGCGAGCCGGTCGTCATGGGTGCGCCGCGAGCCCATGGCTCCGACGAAGGCCACCGGCAGGCGTAGCGCCACTTCCAGCAGCGGCACATCGAATTTGGCGTCATGGGTGAGCACGCACAGCACGGTGCGGGCATCGACGCGAGTGTTCGCGAGGTAGGTGTTCGGCCATTCGACCACGACCTCATCGGCTTCGGGAAACCTTGCGGGCGTGGCGAATACGGGCCTGGCATCGCAGACAGTGACGTGGTAGCCGAGGAATTTGCCGATGCGGGCGACCGCGGCGGCGAAATCGATGGCCCCGAACACGATCATGCGCGGCGGCGGTACCTCGGATTCCACGAAGACGGTGGATTCGGCTGTGTCACAACCGATGACGCGGATTCCGGTCGCGCCGGTATCGAGCATGGCTCGTGCCTCGGCCACGACGTTCTCGTCGAAGGTGGCCCCGACGGTCCACCACGATCCCAGGGCCATGGCGGCCCCGGTGTTCAAGTCGCGGACCAGTGCGACGGGCTCCTCGGAACGCAGGAGTGCTTCGAAGGCGGTGCGATTGGCCGCCGTGACCGGCTGCACGAACACCTCGATGGTGCCGCCGCAGGTCAATCCGACCGCGAAGGCGTCGGAATCGCTGTACCCGAACGTTTCCCGCACGGGTTCGCCGGTGCGCAACGACTCGCGGCACAGCTCGTAGACCGCGCCCTCGACGCATCCGCCGGAAATGCTCCCGACGACAACGCCTTCGGTGTTCACCGCGAGGGCCGCGCCCACCGGCCGGGGCGCACTGCCGCCGATGCCGATGATCGAGGCGACGGCGTAATCCTGCTGCGCCGCATGCCAGGTCAAGAGTTGTGCCGCGATGTCGCGCATATCAGCCTCCCAGGGCCAGTTCGATGGCGTTGATGCCGAAGTAGGCGGCGAAGACCACGCTCACCACGGCTACCAGCCAATGGATTTCACTGAACTTGCCGCGCGCCGCCTTGATCACCACGTACGAGATGAGGCCGGCGCCGACGCCATTGGTGATCGAGTAGGTGAAGGGCATGAGCGCGATGGTCACGAAGGCCGGGACCGCGATCTCCAGATCGGTCCAGTCGATCTTGCGGGCCTGGGTCATCATGAGCGCGCCCACCAGCACCAGGGCCGGAGCCGCGGCCTGGATCGGCACCACCGCCGCGAGCGGGGTGAAGAACACCGCCGCGGCGAACAAACCGCCCGTCACCACGCTGGTGAGTCCGGTACGAGCGCCCTCACCGACGCCCGTCGCGGATTCCACGTACACCGTGCTGCCCGCACCACCGCTGACGCCGCCGATCACCTGGGCGATACCGTCGACGGTCAGGATCTTGCCGATCCCGGGCATGGTGCCCTTCTCATCGAGCAGCTTGGCCTCGTCACAGACGCCGAAAACCGTTCCCATGGCATCGAAGAAGCCGGTCAGCACCAGCGTGAACAGCACCACGCTCGCCACCAGGCCACCCGCCCGGGCGAATCCGCCGAACAGGTCGATATTGAGCATGAGTCCGAAATCCGGTGTGGCGAACAGGGACTCGGGCCGCTCGGGCACGACGGTCCCCCACTCCTTCGGATCGATGGTGGCGATGGCGTTGATCACGATCGCCAGCAGCGTCGATATCGCGATGCTGATCAGGATCGCGCCGGGCACCTTGCGGACGTACAGCGCCAGCATGAGCAGCAGCCCGACCGCGAAAACCACCACGGGCCAACCCTGTAGATGTCCGTCGACCCCGAGCGTGACCGGCGGGCCGCCGGGCGCACCGTGCCCGACCACCCCGGAGGAGACCAGGCCGATCATGGCGATGAACATGCCGATGCCGACGCCGATGGCGTTCTTGAGCGCCGTCGGAATGGCGTTGATGATCATGGTTCGCAGGCCGGTGGCGGCCATGATCACGATGATCACGCCCATCAGCACGACCAGGCCCATGGTCTGCGGCCAGGTCATATGCGGGGCGGCCTGGAAGGCGACCACCGGGACCACCCCGAGACCGGCCGCCAGGGCCAGTGGTACGTTGCCGACCAATCCCATCAGGACCGTGGAGAGTCCGGCGGAGAACGCCGTGGCCGTGGTGAGCTGGGCGATGCTCAGATGGTTGCCGTCGATATCGGTGACCCCGCCGAGAATCAGCGGGACGAGCAGGATAACGTAGGCCATGGCGACGAATGTGGTGATTCCGCCGCGGATTTCGCGTGAGACAGTGGTATGTCGTTCACTCAACTTGAAGAACCGGTCGAGTGCCGAACCCCGGGCGATTGTGGTGGTCGCCGTGGGGGTCGGATCTTGGATTTGGGTCATGGCATGCCCTCCTGTTGGGCGTAGCCGACCTACGGTCCGGGATTCATCGCCTCCGGACCGCGGATTCGGTTGCTGCGTTGTGGAGTCCCTACCGGGTGAGATCCGGTCTGCCCCTGTTGATCAACTGCCCCGGATGATGTCTTCCGGTCGTACCGGTACGCGGGTGATGTGCCCGGTACCGCCCTGCTTGCGGCAGGCGTCGCGAATGGCTGCGGCGATCGCGGGTGTCGAGGAGAGGGTGGGTGGTTCCCCCGCACCGCGTAACCCGTAGGGGGCGTGCGGATCCGGATTCTCCAGAATTTCCAGCCGCTGCGGGGGTGTGTCGAGAATGGTGGGGATCAGATAGTCCGTGAAGGACGGGTTCCGCACCTTGCCATTGCTTACCTGGATTTCCTCCATCACCGCCAGACCCAGTCCTTGAATCGATCCGCCGTGGATCTGGCCCTCGAGGGACAGGCGGTTCATGATCTTGCCAACGTCCTGGACCGCGTCCAGGGCAACGACTTTCACCAATCCGAGTTCGACATCGACATCGACCACGGCCCGGTGCACGCAGACCGCGAGCTGGGTGTGGCTATTGCCCTGTCCGGTCACCGGATCCATACCCGTGGTGGGCTTGTGGTGGTATTCCCTTGTCTCCTCGATGATTTCGTCGCCGAGCACATCGGCGATGGCCGCGAGCACCTCACCGGTGCCCGCCACGACCTTGCCGCCGATGAGTTGCAGACCGCGATGCGCGCCGTGCCTGCCCTGCGCGAGAGCGAGTACGCGCTGGCGCACCGCCCCGCACGCGGCCTTCACCGCACCGCCGGTCATATAGGTCTGCCGCGACGCCGACGAGGAGCCCGAATCGCCGACTCCGTTATCGGCCGGATGGATCACCACCCGTTCGATGCCGAGTTCGGTGCGCGCGATCTGCGCTTCGACGGTGACCAGACCCTGACCGACCTCGGCCGCCGCGGTGTGCACCATGGCGACCGGTTCGCCGCCGATGACCTCCAGGCGGACCCGGGCGGTGGACAGATCGTCGAAACCCTCGGAGAAGCAGATGTTCTTGATGCCGACGCCGTAGCCGACCCCGCGCATCACGCCCTCACCGTGGGTGGTCTGCGACGCACCGCCGGGGAGATTGCGAATATCGCTGGCGTCCATGGCATCCGGGAGCGGCATCTCACTGAGGGTGGTGAGCATTTCCTTCAGCGGTGTGGGCGCGTGCACGATCTGACCGGTGGCCAGCTTCGACCCCTGCGAGACGACATTGAGCTGGCGCACCCGCACCGGATCCATATCCAGGGCCTCGGCGAGCTTGTCCATCATCGACTCGTGCGCGAAGCACGCCTGCACCGCGCCGAAACCGCGCATGGCGCCGCAGGGCGGGTTGTTGGTGTACACCCCGTAGGCGTCGATCTCGATGTGCGGGATTTCGTATGGTCCTACAGCCAGCGATGAGGCATTGCCGGTCACGTTCAAGGTCGCGGAGGTGTACGCGCCACCGTCCAGGACGATGAGAACCTTGGCGTAGGTGAGCTTTCCGGCGGCGGTGGCCCCGAATTCGTAGAGCATCTTCGCCGGATGGCGATGCACATGCCCGAAGAAGGATTCCTCGCGGTTGTACATCATCTTGATCGGCTTACCGGTGTGCATGGCCAGCATGCCCGCGTGGATCTGCATGGACAGGTCCTCGCGGCCGCCGAACGCACCGCCGATACCGGCCATGGTCATGCGGATCTGATCATCGGCCAGGCCCAGGCACGGCCCGATCTGCGAGAGATCGTTATGCATCCACTGGGTGGCGACGTAGAAGTCGAGTCCGCCGTCCTCGGCCGGAATCACCATGCCGGATTCGGGTCCCAGGAACGCCTGGTCCTGAATGCCGACCTCGAACTCCTCCTCGACCACCACCGCGGCCAGCGCCCGGCCCACGGTGATATCGCCGACCCGCACCGGCTGATGCCGGGCGATACCGCCGCGCTCCTGCACCTTGAGCTTGGTCGGCGCCGACAGCACCGCCATGGGATCGGTGATCGGCTCGAGCACCTCCCAGTCGATATCGATGAGAGCCAGTGCGCGCCGGGCGATCTCGGGATGATCGGCCGCGACCAGGGCGATGGGCTCACCGTGATGGCGCACCTCGCCGATCGCCAGGACCGGCTGATCCCAGGTGTGGTCCAGGCCGTACACCTTGCGGCCCGGCACATCCTCGTGGGTGAGCACGGCGTGCACACCGGTCAGCGCCAGCGCCGGAGCGATATTGATGCGCTTGATAATGGCCCGGGGATGCGGGCTGCGCAGGGTCGCGCCCCACAGCATGCCGTCGATCCACAGATCCGAGGCATAGGCGAACTCGCCCTTGACCTTCAGCGTGCCGTCCGGTCGCAGCGGGCTGTCGCCGACGCCGCCGCGACCGGGGGCCGCCACCTCGCCCGGGAACCGGGTGGTGCGTGCGGTGGTCATCGGCCACCCTCCTGACGCAGCAGGCGCTTGCGGGCGAGCACGCCCGCGCGGCCGACCTGATCGTGCGGCAGCGTGCGCAGTTCGTCGTTCCGCACGACGGTGCGGCCGCCGACGAGCAGCCGGGCCAGCGGCGGGGTGGGGCCGAAGACCAAGGCGCACACCGGATCCGCGACCGCGGCGCGGAAACCGTCGACGCGCCACATGGCGATATCGGCGAGCTTGCCGGGTTCGAGGCTGCCGATCTCGTTCTGGCGGCCCAGGTTTCGAGCACCGCCGAGGGTGCCCATTTCCAGGGCCTGGCGGGCGGTGAGGGCCTTGGGACCGTGCACGGCACGCTGGAACAGCATGGCCTGGCGCATTTCGCCTGCCATCGAGGTCAATTCGCTCGAGGCCGCGCCGTCCACGCCCAGGCCGACCGGAGCGCCGGCGGCGAGCAGATCCGAGACGCGGGCGATGCCCGCGCCGAGCCGGGCATTGGAGCTCGGGCAGTGCGCCGAACCGGTACCGGTTTCGGCGAAGCGGCGGATATCGGAATCGTGCAGGTGCACCGCGTGTGCGAACCACACGTCATCGCCGAGCCAGCCCAGCTTCTCCATGTATTCGACCGGGGTGCACCCCATCTGCTCGACGCAGTGCTCTTCCTCGTCGAGGGTTTCGGCCAGGTGGGTGTGCAGGCGTACGCCCTTGGCGCGGGCCAGCTCGGCCGCGTCGATCATCAGGCCCTCGCTCACCGAGAACGGCGAGCAGGGCGCGACGGCCACGCGCAGCATGGAATCGAAGGAGGCGTCGTGATAGCGATCGATGATCTCCGCGGTGTTCAGCAGGATCTCTTCGCGGTTCTCGACCACCTCGTCCGGCGGCAGTCCGCCCTGGGACTGCCCGCGATCCATGGAACCGCGGCACGGGTGGAAGCGCAGGCCGATCTCGCGGGCCGCCATCACCTCGGCTTCGAACAGATCACCGCGCCCCTTGGGGAATACGTAGTGATGATCGCTCGAGGTGGTGCAGCCGGTCAGCGCCAGCCAGCCCAAACCGGCTGTGGCGGCGCCGTATACGACATCGGCGTCCATACCCGCCCAGGTGCGGTAGAGCCCGGTGAGCCATTCGAACAGCGTCGAATCCTGGAACAGGCCCTGGGTGGCCCACTGGTAGAGGTGGTGGTGGGTGTTCACCAGGCCCGGGGTTACCAGGCAGCCGGTGCCGGAGACGCGTTCGGCGCCCACCACCGTCGGCGCCGGTCCGGCGCCGAGGGCTTCGATGCGGCCATTGTCGATGATGAGGTATCCGGATTCGATCTCATCACCGACGACCGGTGCGATGTAGGCATTCTCGATGACGATCTTGCCCGCATCGGGTAGGGAAAAGTTCGTAGTGGTCACTGGGCGACCGCCTTTCGCTGTGCCGCCAGGCGCACGGCGTCCAGGATCTTCTCGTATCCGGTGCAGCGGCACAGGTTTCCGGCCAGCGCCTCACGGATCTCCACATCGGAGGGATCCGGATTGCGCTCGATCAGATCGTGCGCCTGCACGATGAGACCCGGTGTGCAGAAACCGCATTGCACCGCGCCCGCCTCGACGAACGCCTGCTGCATGGGATCGAGGCGATCGCCCTCGGCCAAACCCTCCACGGTGCGCACCGAGCGCCCGTGCACCTGACCGGCGGCCACCAGACACGAACAGACCGGCGTGCCATCCAAATAGACCGTGCAGGAACCACATTCGCCCTGCTCGCAGGCATTCTTGGAACCGGGGAGCCCGGCCCGCTCACGCAGCAGGTACAGCAGGCTCTCCCCCTCCCAGACGTCGTCGACGTTCTCCGGGGTGCCATTGACGGTGAAACTCACGCGCATCAGGCGGCCCTCCTCTCCGCTGTGTAGTCGTTCCAGGCCCAGCCGAGGCTGCGGCGGGCCATGACAGAAAGCGCGTGCTTGCGGTAGTCCGCGGTGCCGCGCACATCGTCGATGGGTTTGGCGGCGGCGGCCACCAGGGTGCCGAACTCGCGCAGCAGGCTGTCGCTCAACGGTCGCGGGTTCTCCCAGGGCAGTTGTGCCGCAAGGAAATCCTGGGCGTCATGCGCCCGCAGCGGGGTCGGCCCGGCCGAGCCGATACCGGTGCCGACGGTCCGGGTGTCCGGATGCAGGGCGATACCGAAGGAGCAGACCGCGATGACCATGGCATTGCGGGTGCCGACCTTGGTGAAGTACTGCGGGCCGGTGGCGGGCCGCAGCCAGATGGCGCGAATCAGTTCATCGGGCTCGAGCGCGTTCTTCTTGACCCAGACGTAGAAATCGTCGATCGGGATCATCCGGGTGCCGCGCGCGGCGGACTCCACCTCGACGGTCGCGTTCGCGGCCAGCAGGGCCGGATGCGCGTCACCGGCGGGTGAGGCGCCGCCGAGATTGCCGCCCACGGTGCCGCGATTGCGAATCTGCGGGGAGCCGACGGTGCGCGAGGCCTGCGCCAAACCGGGCAGCCGATCGCCGAGACGGCGAATGATGCGCTCGTACGGCACACCCGAACCGATGCGCAACCGGGCATCCGCGGTTTCCTCGTAGTCGAAGAGTTCGCGGCACGGGTTCAGATCGAGCAGTGCGCCCGGGCGATGGCGGTCGAAGTTCAGTTCGACCATCACATCGGTGCCGCCCTGAATCGGCACGGCGTCGGGGCGCTCGGCGCGGAGCGCGAGTGCGTCCGCCCAGCTCTCGGGTCGTAGGAAATCCATTGCGTTACTCCGATTTCAGGACCAGGCCGGTCCGGCGGGAGGCACTTCGCGCACCACGGTGCCCTCGATGAGCCCGTACGGGCGATCGGCGGCCCAGTACACCTCGTTGTCATTGACCAGGCCGAACGGCGACAGGTCGACCTCGAAGTGATGCTTGTTGGGCAGCACCAGCTTGACCTCGGCGATATCGGGGCAGGTCTCGAGCACCCGCTCCCCCATCTCGAACAGGGTCTGCTGCAGCGACAGGCTGTGAGTGTCCGCGAAAGCCTGGAGCAGACAACGCTTCACGACCTCGTAGGACTTATCCCATTCGACGTTCTCACCGCTGTGCCGCCACTGCGCGTTCACCTCGGTGGCCAGCACGCGCTCGCGGGTCTCGCGCAGCGTGGTGTAGCGATCCTTGATGAAGCCGTGGAATTCGGATTTGGTGGTGTTCAGGACGGTCAGATCCTTGAGACCGCTCACCACCCAGGCCCGGCGGCCGTCGTAATGCACCAGCGCGGTGCGGGTTTCGCGGCCCGAGCGCACGAACGAATGCGGATGGCTGTTGAGCCCCACCACATTTCGCTCCCACTCGTATTCCTCGAGCTCCACCCGGGAGTGCTCGATGGAGGGCTGCGAATCGACGAAGTGCCGGGCCAGCTTCAGGCCGAAATCCTCCGGGGAGGCGATGCCGTGCTGTTTGGCGAAGGCGAACACCGTGTTCTTCTGTGTATCGGTGGGCAGCACGGTGGCGTTGTCTCCGGTCAGGTGCACCTGCTCCATATCGCCCGACAGCGCGACGCTGACATTGAGATCGCGGATCTGGTGTTTGGTCCCGTTCTTTTCGACCCGGACGACGCGGGTCTCCGCCTTGCCATAGCGGTTGGGACCGAGCTTGATCGACATTGTCAGCTACCTCGATACGTGGAGAAGGAATAGGGGCTCAGCAGCAGCGGCACGTGATAGTGCTGCGCCGGATCGGTGACGGTGAACGCGATGGTCACCTCGGGATAGAACGGGCTCAGGTCGCCGGTGTCGAAGATGAGCCGGTGCACCCCGGGTTCGGGGGCGGGCAGATCCTTGATGCGGCCGTCGGCGTCGGTTTTCCCCTGCGCGAGCAGCGTGCCGTCGGCGGCTTCCAGCCGAACCGACACGCCGTCCGCGGGGCGACCGGTGGCCGCGTTCAGCACATGAGTGGAGAGACTCATATCAACCCCAGCAGCTTGCGCAACCGCAGCCGGGTGATGGCGGCCAATTCGGCTCGCACCACCGCGCGTTCGGCCTCCACCGAATTGCCCAGCCGGCGCTCCAGCTCCGCGAGCATCTCCTCGGCGGTGCGGCCGGTGGCGCGAATCAGGAAGACATGACCGAAGTGGTTCTCGTAGGCCACATTCCGATCCGCGAGCAGAGCGCGCACCCGCTCGGAGGCGACGGCCGCACCGGACTGTTCATCCTGCGACCACCGCGCCTCACGCTGTGCGACCTCCCCTGAAACACCTTCGGCACGTGGGGTTTCCGCGCGCTCGCCGATGCGGGGGTGCGCCCCGAGGGCTTCCTCGATATCCGTCCAGTCGAGGGCGTCCAGGCCCCAGAGCGCGGCCTGCATGAGGCTGGACTCATCGATGTACGGCCGTCCGACCACCATCTTCCGAGCCCATTCCCGCGAGGCGCAGCAGCTGAGCAGCTGGGCCTCGGCCTCTTCCAGGGGCAGCGACCCGAGCCATTCCAGGCGACCCGACATCCGACCTCCATCCATTGGCGACTTGCCCGGTAAGTACAACCCTCGGGCGGCGCCGGCGGCAGGGACGAGACCTCCGAATCTGTGGTCCAGTTCACAACACGGGTTTTGTAGATACATCCAAGCCGGTAACCCGGAGGTCATTGGCTGTTAGCGTGGGCAATCATGCGGTTGCGTTCTCTGCTCGCCCTCACCGAAGCCGGTCTGGAACTCGTCACCGGGGAAGACGAACTCGAAAGGTTCGTTCGCTGGGTGGTTACTACAGACATGCTCGACCCTAGCCGGTACCTCTCCGGCGGGGAACTGGTCCTCACCGGACTGCAATTCCGGCGCGATCCCGCCGATACCGAGGCGTTCATCGCCGCACTGGCCCGGGCCAAGGTCGCGGCGGTGGCGGCGGGTGACGCCAAATACGGTGAACCACCCGCGGATCTGGTGGAAGCGTGCCGCCGCCATCGGGTTCCGCTGTTCCGGGTGCCCGAGCACATTGCCTTCGCGACCGTCACCGAACAGGTCAATCGCAATCTGTCGACCGGGCGCGCGGCCGATCTCGCCGCGATTCTGGACCGGCATCGCCAGCTCGTCTCCGGCGGCGGGCTCGATTCGGTGCTCGAACTCATCCATCGCAATCTGGGCACGCCGTGCTGGGTGGTGTCCTCCACCGGGCGGGTGGTGGCCGGACCGCAGCAGCCGCTGTCTGCGCAGGTCCAGGCCGCGTGCCTCTCGGCCCAGCGACTACCGGCGACTAGTTCGCTGGACGGTAGCTTATTCTCTCTTTTCGCGGTCGACGCGGACGGCACCTCGCGGGTCGCGGACTGGTTCATGGTGTTCGAGAGCGACTACAAGGACTGGCCGGAAGAGCACCGCGCCATCATCGGCGAACTCGCCGCAGTCGTCGCGCTCGAGCGTGTCCGACAAGACGACCGGCAGAACGCGGAGGGGCGGCTGGCCCAGGAACTCATCGAACTGGTGGTCTCGGACGCGAAACCGGCCGAGATCGTGTCCCGGCTCGAACTCACCGGACTGGCGCTGTCCGAGCGCTATCTCGCGGTGGCCGCCACCGCGGACTCTGGTGCGGTGCGGCCCAGGGAATTACGGTCGCTATTGCGCGAAATCCTCTACGGCAGAAGCCCGGCCGCGGGTGTGATCGACGGTGAGGCCATCGCGCTGGTGCCGATCGGCGATGACGACAACCTCGACGATCGCATTCAGCGGGCCGTGGAGGCGCTCGAACCCGGCTTGCAGGGCAGCCGCCTGGCCGTCGGCATCAGCGGCGGCGTGGACGGTGAAAGTCTGCGCGGCGCAGTCGAAGAAGCGCGCTATGCCCGGCGTATGGCCGCCGAGCGCAATCAGCCCACCAGCGTGGTGCGCCATGACGAACTCGCCACCCATATGCTGCTGCTGGCCAGCGTGCCCGATGAGGTGCGGCGCATGTTCCGGGTGCGGCTGCTGGATCCGCTCGCGGTCTACGACCGGGACAATCGCGCCGATCTGGTGCACACCCTGGAGACCTTCCTCCAGGTCTCGGGCTCCTGGTCCAAATGCGCCGAACTGCTGCACGTGCACGTGAATACGCTGCGCTATCGCGTGCAGCGGATCGAGGAGCTCACCGATCGCGATCTGTCCCGGCTCGAGGATCGGGTCGACTTCTTCCTGGCACTGGCGCTGCGCTGATCAGCCCCGCGCCGGGTTCACCGGCGAATTCACCCGGCCGTAGTGCGGGTGCCAACCGCGTCTGACACAGTCGGGGCCATGACTCGACGCACCCGTGGACTCTGCGGGGTCCTGTTCAGCGTGCTGCTGGTGGCCGGATGCGGCAGCGGCGGCGATAGCCCCGCGCCCACCGGCTCCGGTGTGGCGCAGGTGGTTTCGACCGCGGAACTGCCCGCCGCACAGCCCGGAGAAGTGCATCTGTTCGGGTTCAACGACCTGCACGGCAATCTGCAACCGCCGACGGGCGGCAACGGGCAGGTCGGCAGCGTGCAGGCAGGTGGCGCGGCCTATCTGGCGGCGCATCTGGCGAAATTGAAGGCGGCGTATCCGGCCAGTGCCATCCTCGCCGCCGGTGACGATGTCGGGGCCAGCCCGCTCATCTCCGCGCTCTTCCACGATGAGCCGACCATCGACTTCATGAATGCGATCGGGGTGTCCGCTTCCTCGGTCGGCAATCACGAATTCGACCACGGTGTCGTCGAATTGGCGCGGCTGCAACAGGGCGGTTGTGCCCTGGACGGCTGTGTACCCGGCGATGCGTTCACCGGGGCCAAGTTCGCCTATCTGGCCGCCAATGTCACCGACGCGAATGGCAAGCTGCCGAACGGATTGCGGCCCTGGACCATGCTGGAGTTGGGCGGGCACAAGATCGGCGTGGTCGGCACCGTTACCGCCGATACCGCGAATATCGTTCTGCCCGAAGGCATTCGCGGCTACACCTTCGGCAATGAGGCCGATGCCATCAACAAATACGTGCCGGAGATGAAGGCCACGGGCGCGGAGACCGTCGTGGCGCTGCTGCACGACGGCGGCGCGCAGCGCACCAAGGGCGCGCCCCTGGACTACAACGGGTGCGCCGATATCACCCCGGCGGTCACCGATCTGGCCACCCGCACCGATGCCGCGGTCAAGGTCATGCTCACCGCGCACACGCATCAGCCGTACAACTGCACCATCAACGGCAAGGTGGTCACCCAGGCATACTCCTACGGCCGCCTGATCACCGATGTCACGCTGCGGTTCCACGACGGCACGGTCGACGCCAAGGCCGTCAATCGTGTTGTCACCCGTGATATCACGCCGGATCCGGCCGCGACGCAGCTGGTCGATTTCTTCGCGGCACAGGCCAAACCACTCGCCGAACGCGTGATCGGCACCGCCACGGCCGCATTGGCCGCCGATCCGGCCCCGGCGGGTGACTCCCCCCTCGGTGATCTGCTGGCCGACACCATGCTCGAGGCCGCGGCCCCCGCCGGAGCCGTTGCCGCCGTGATGAATCCGGGCGGCGTGCGCGCGGGCCTGCCCTCCGGTCCGATCACCTACGAACGCGCCTACACGGTCCAGCCCTTCGGCAATCAGGTCGTCACCGTCAGCCTGACCGGTCAGCAGATCATCGAACTGCTCGAACAGCAGTGGGATAACGTCAGCAAGCCCGCGGTGCTGTCGATCGCGGGCGCGACCTACGCCTACTCCGACGCCGCCCCCAAAGGACACCGGGTCGTCGCCGACTCGGTCCGGATCGCCGGGCAACCACTCAACCCCGTTGCCTCCTACCGCATCTCGACCAACAACTTCCTAGCCTCCGGCGGCGACGGCTTCACCACCTTCACCCGCGCCACCGACCTCCAGGTGGGCCCCATCGACCTCGACGCCTTCGAGTCCTACCTGCGCGCACACGGTGCGGTGACCCCCGCGCCCTCTCGCATCGAACGCCGCTGACGGTCATTCCGGATCGGGCTCGGACCGTTCCTCTATCGGGAAAAGAATTGGGCTGAGCAGATATTGGCCGCGCTCGGGTGTGGGTGCATAGCCCAGCCGGGGCGCGATGACGCGCCGCAGCTCATCGATCAGCTCGAGCAGTTCGGCGGGGTCGAGCCATAGCGCATGCTGCCGGAAACCGACGAGATCGGTTGCCGGGTCCGCGTTCTCACGATCGAGGTAGGTGTTGAACTCGGCCATGAGCACCGCCATGGCGGTGGCGAAGATACCGCGCTGATCCTCGATCGTCAGCTCGGCAGTCTGGTCGATGACCGCCCGCTCCGGCCGCAGCCGATAGCGGCGTTCGACCGCGCCGCGCACCCGCCGCTCCTCGGCGACCTCCAGCACCCCCGCGTTCGCCAGCAGTTCGACATGCCGGTAGGCGGTCGCCTTCGAGACATCGGGCAGTCGGGCGCACAGTTCGGCGGTGGTCAGGACGCGGCCCCCGCGCATGGCGTGCACCATGCGCAACCGCACCGGATGGGCCAGCAGCTCGAAGGATTCCACTTCGCAACGATCTCACATCCTGCTATTGTTCTCAAAATATGAGAATGGTTGTTAGGGCGGGAACAATGGCAGGGACAGATCCGGCGGCGATCGCCACCACGGTGGCCGAACTCGCACGGGCGGAACACTTCACCGCGATCGAAGAACTCTTCGCACCGCGACTACGAGCGGTCGTCTCGGGTGAAACGGTTCGGGTGGGCTGGAATACCGAGATCGCCAGGATCGGAGCGGTACGCGAGATCGGGGCACCCGGCACCGAATCCATTGACGCCGAACTGGTTCGGGTGAGCGTGCCCGTCGAGTGTGAACGGGGCGGGCTAACGCTGATCGTCTCGGTCGACGGTGCGGGGCAACTGCACGGATTTCGGCTCGCGCCACCGGCGGGCAGCTGGACACCGCCCGACTATGCGACGCCCAAACGCTTTGCCGAGCACGAGATTACGGTGGGCGACGGGGTAACGGCCGTACCGGGGACGCTGACGCTGCCGCGCGGGAAAGGACCGTTTCCAGGGGCTGTGCTACTGGCTTCGGGGCCGACCGACCGCGATCAGACGGTTGGGCCGAATAAGCCGTTCAAGGATCTGGCGTGGGGGTTGGCCAGTCGCGGGATCGCGGTGCTGCGGTTCGACAAGGTGAACTACGTGCACGGGGACGTGGCGGGCGAACCGGAGTTCAGCATGGTGGCGGAGTATCTGCCCACGACCATCGCGGCGGTGCATGCGCTGCAACAGCATTCGAGGGTGGATTCGGAGCGGGTGTTCGTGGTGGGGCACAGCGGTGGCGGGAAGGCCGCACCCCGGGTCGGGGCGGCAGAGCCGTCCATCGCCGGGGTGGTGATCATGGCGGGAGATACGGTTCCGCTGCCGCGCGCCGCCGTCCGGGTGGCGAATTATCTTGCGGCACTGGATCCCGGGCCGCACACCACCGCCACTGTCGAGTCGATCGGCCGCCAGGCCGCGGCGGTCGAGAGTCCGCTGCTGTCCCCCGCGACGGCGACCTCGGAGCTGTTGTTCGGGTGGCCCGCCGCGTACTGGCTCGATCTGCGTGACTACGACCCCGTCGAAACCGCTGCGGCACTGGGTAAACCGGTGCTGGTCGTACAGGGCGGGCGCGATTATCAGGTCACGGTCGAGGATGATCTGGGCGGCTGGCGGTCCGGCCTGGCCGAACACGCCGACGCACAAATCAAGATCTATGACGCCGACGATCACCTGTTCTTTCCCGGTACCGGCCCCTCCACCCCTGCGGGCTATCAGGTTCCCAACCACCTCGACGCCGCCGTCGTCGCCGATATCGCCGACTGGCTCAACGGGGGCCGCCGCCCGGGCCCACTGGCCCGGCTGGCCCGGAAACTCGGGCGCTGAACGACAGCCCGCCGAAGCCACGGGCCGGGCGAGATGTTCCATATCGAATCCGGGGCGCTGCACCACGTGGAGAACATCGGTGAGACCGAGGCGGAATTCATCGTCGCCTTCCGGCATGAACGGCCCGAGGATTTCGGCTTCAGCGCCGCCCTGGGTGCCATGACCGATTCGGTACTGGGCAATACCTATGACCTGCCCGCCTCGGACTTCGCCCGGATTCGGCGGGACACCACGGCGAAACTGCTGGTGGCCCGCGAGGGCGATCCGGAGATTCCGGTCCGGGCGAGGTGTACTTCGTGCCGCGCGCCTACCCGCATCACATCGAGGTCATGGAATCGCCCGATATCCAGCTGCTCATCTTCTTAGACCAGCCCACACCCGGGGATATCGGATACCGCGCCTCGATGAGCGCCTATTCGCGCAAGGTGCTGGCCGCCACCTTCGGGGTGGCACTGGCCGACCTTCCCGACTTCCCGTTCACCCCGGAAGATCCGCTCATCGTCACCAGGAACAATCCGCTCGCACCCTAGGATCGCCCGTACGACACCCGGCGCGCCGGACCGCGCACGCTGCTACCGTCTGCGGCGTGAGCACAAGCCACGGTCCGCCGGATCCGAAATATGTTCGTTCTCAGCGCCTTTGGCGACTCATGCGCCGGGCCGCGTTCGCGGGTCTGGTGCTCGCGCTGCTCGCGGTGGTCGGATATTTCCTACAGGGAGCGCCGCAGACCGCCTGTTCCTGCGCGATCGTCGATCCCAACGCGGCCGTCACCGCCGCGCCCGGGGTATTCATCGGCACCCCGACCAGCGTGCTGCACGGCCGCGATTCGGATCTGTACGAATTCCAGGTGACCGAGGTCTTCCACGGTGAGGTGGGTTCGACCACCACCGTGGCCACCAGTTCCGGCAATGACTGCGCCGCCGGATTCACCATCGGCCGCCCGAGCATTCTGCTCGCCGCGACACCGCACGCCATGGGTGCGGACTGGCAGGCACACGGCTGCGGCCCCGATGTCAGCACCAACGAACTGCGGGCCGTCGCCCAGGCCACCTACGGTCAGGCGCACGCGCCCAGCGCGCCGGGCAGCGAGATCACCGCCTGGACGCGCTTCAACTACAAGGTGCCGCTCACATTGCAACTGCTGATTCTGGCCGCACTCGCCTGTGTCGGCTTGGCCGCCTACGCCACCCGCGTGCTGCATCGGCCCGAACCGCTCGACCCGGCCCCCGGGATCGGGGATACCATCGGCGGGTGAGCACCTACTGGCATCGCGTCACTCCGCCGCCGTCGCGCTGAGCGGGCGCACCGGCTGACTTTCGCCGCACGCTCCGGCTGACCCCAACGGGCAGCCCGGATTGTCGTGCGCCCGTTTTCGAATCCTTGCTCACCGCATTCGATGACGGAGTACACGACCATGTCAGAAGATTTGTCCACCCGCCTGTCCGCCTCGCGGCCGATACGGCGATCCAGCGGTTCCGGAACCGCGGCCATCCTGCTCGCGGCGGTGCTGTGGGGTAGCACCGGAACCGCCGCGTCCTTCGCGCCCGCCGGAGTGCCCGCGGGCGCGGTCGGAGCGGCGGGACTGCTGTTCGGCGGGCTGCTGCTGTGGCTCACCTCGCGAGGTAATCGGTTACCGCACAACAGGTTCGAATGGGGACTACTCGGCGTCGGCGCGATCGCCGTCGCGGTCTATCCGATCACCTTCTATCCCGCCGTCGCTCGCACCGGGGTGGCGGTGGCGACGGTGACCGCGCTGGGGAGCGCACCGGTATTCGCCGGACTGACGGCCTGGATCATCGGCCGGGGCAGACCGTCGGGCCGCTGGCTCATCGCCACCGTGCTCGCCGTAATCGGTTGTGCCGTACTGGTGCTGGGGCCGGAACTGACCGGTGCGGGTGCGCCGATCGATCCGATCGGCATCGCGCTGGCGGCCTGTGCCGGGTTCACCTACACCGTCTACTCGCTGGCGGGCGCGAAACTCATTGCGCGCGGGCATCCTTCGAACGCGGTCATGGGGACCATGTTCGGCCTGGCCGCGGTGCTGGTCGCACCTGTGGTCCTGCACGCCGGAATCGATTGGCTGGCAACACCGCGCGGTGCGCTCGTCACGCTGCACCTCGCGGTGTTCACCTGTTTCCTGGCCTATCGACTGTTCGGCTACGGCCTGCGGCACACCGGGGTCGAGACCGCGACCACGCTGACCCTGGCCGAACCGGCGGTGGCCGCGGTGCTGGGCGTCACCGTGGTGGGTGAGCGGCTGCCGCTGCCGTCCTGGTGCGGAATGGCCGTGCTGGCAGTGGGTTTGGCGGCGCTCACGCTGCCGTCACCGGTCCGGGCCGCTCCAGTTTGGAATGCTTTCGCGAATAGGCGAAATACACGATCAGGCCGACGACCAGCCAGATAGCGAAGCGCAGCCAGGTCTCCCACGGCAGCGACCAGATCAGATAGATCGAGAAGCCGATGCCGACCACCGGGACCACCGGCATGAGCGGCAGCCGGAATTCGCGCGGCTCCTCGGGGCGGGCGTAGCGCAGCACGATCACCGCGACGCTCACCACGATGAAGGCCATCAGAATGCCGATATTCGTCAGTTCCGCAACGGTATTGATCGGCAGCACACCCGCCAGGATCGCCGACCCGACACCCACGATCCAGGTGACCCGGGTCGGCACCTTGCGGGTGGGATGGGTTTTGGCGAACCAGCCGGGCAGCAGGCCGTCACGGCTCATGGCGTACCAGACGCGGGTGACGGCCAGCATGAACGCGAGCACCACCGTCGCGATGCCGACGATCGCGCCGACCGCGATGATATTCGCGATGCCCGGCAGCCCAACGGATTTGAAGGCGCTGGAGAATCCGCTGGTGGGGTTGATCTCGGTGTACTTCTGCATACCGGTCAGCACCAGGGTCGCCAGCACGTACAGCACCATGGCGATGGCCAAGGAATACAGGATCGCCTTGGGCAGATGCTTTTTCGCCTCGTGCGACTCCTCGGCGGCGGTGCTCATGGCGTCATAGCCGAAGACCGCGAAGAACACCGTGGCCGCGCCCGTCCACACCGCGGCATGCCCGTACGGGAAGTACGGCGTGTAATTCGAACTGTCGATATGGAATACGCCCAGGCCGATGATCAACAGCACCACCGCGACCTTGACGCCGACGAAGAAGGTCTCGAAGCGCCCGACGCTCTTGATCCCGCGCGTCAGCATGTACGCCGTGCCCAGGCAGAACAGCACCGCGAACACATCGATCACATGCCCGTCACCGGTGCCCGACGCGCCCAGCATCCAATCCGGCAGCGTTATCCCGATCTGATCGAGCAGGAAGTTGAAATATCCGGAGACGCCGATGGCGACCACCGCCGCCACGGCCGTGTACTCCAGCAGCAGATCCCAGCCGATGAACCAGCCGCCCAACTCCCCCAGCGCCACGTAGCCGTAGGTGTACGCCGATCCCGCCTTGGGCACCATGCCCGCGAATTCGGCGTAGCACAGCGCCGCACAGGCACTGGCCACACCGGCGATGAGGAATGAGATGAGCACCGCGGGTCCGGCCGTCTTATTCGCCACCGAGCCGGCGAGGGAGAAGATTCCGGCCCCGATGATCCCGCCCACCCCGATGGCGGTCAGCTGCCACAAACCCAGATGTCGCGCCAACTGCTGATCATCGGCCGTCTCGCCCTCGACCTCACCGATCGGTTTGCGCCGCACGATCTGACTACGCAATTCCGCAATGGACATACCGCGTCCTTCCGTCCCGCCGCGCCGACTTCGCGGCGCAGGCCCGACTCGTCCGAGATCAACCCATCCGATCACGGACCCCGGGCATTTGTCCGGATATCCGGCCGCTGTTATCGCCCGGTAACTACCCGCGCCGCATCACCGGTCGATAGCAGCCGCGATTCAGGGCCGATGTACAGCGCTGCGGATATGGTCGGCCTCGCTCCGGCTGCATCAAACCACCAGCGATGCGGGAGGCGGGCGGGACGATTCCCAAATCTGGTGGTACATCAGGCGAGTACGGCCGCCAGCTTCGCGTTGGGCGGTTGACACCCCCGGCCCGCCCGAGCAGAGTCATTCGGGCACAGGTGCTTTGGATGGGGGAACATATGCCGAGCAAGTTCGGGAACGCGCTGGTCACGGTCGCCATGCGGATATCGGCCTTCCTGGGGCCGAACACCATGCGCAGGATCGCCCGCTTCAACAAGTACGTGACGAATCCGGTGCAGCGGCTGTGGGCCCCGCACCTGCCCAATTACGCGATCGTCGAGCACACCGGGCGCAGCTCCGGTAAGACCTATCGCACGCCGGTTGTTGCGCTCATCGAAAACGGTGCGCTCGCGATAACGCTGAACTACGGGGCGAATTCGGACTGGGTGCGCAATATTCAGGCCGCGGGCTCGGCCGATGTCATCCACCGGGGCAGGCGCTACCGGATGACCGAACCGCGCATCACCCCCGCGGACTCCCCGCAATTGCCGCCGACCCTGCACGGAGTGCTCTCCCCCGTCGGCTGACGCCGATCACACCAGATTGATCGAATCGAGGAATCGAGCGCCCAGCGCGGCATCACCGTCGACGCTCACCTCGCAGTCGGTCCACGGGCGGCGCGTAGTGCTCCACAGCGGGAACTCCAGCGCGACGGCGCGAATGCGCGCGGCGGTCCCGGTCTCGTCACCGGGGGCGACCCGCAGCCGGTTCCGGGGCGCGGGCTCGATCCGCCAGGTTCCGCCGCCCGGACCCGAAAGAGTCAGCGCGACAGGCGCATCCAGCCATCGCAGCGGTGCGCGATGCGATTGTTCCAGGAGCGCGAGCAGCCAATCGAGAATGGCGGACATGCGGCGCGCGTCGGTCTCGGGCGCGGGATGTTCCAGTGCCGGTGCGATGTCATGCCGCAGATGGGTGTGCCAGTCGAAGACGTAGAGCGCCGGGAACAGCCGTAGCGGAAACCAGCCGAGTTCACCGACGCGCAGCGGGAGTCCGGCCACACCCGGTATGGTCGCCGCCGTCAGACCGGTGATGCCGCGCGCGCTCCAGATCTCGAAGTCGGCGAACGCCTGTTCCGGTGTGCCGGAGGCGTTTTCGGCGACCACCCGATCGTTGACGCGCTCGATCTGCCCCGTGGTCATGGCACGCAGCGCCGCCGGGGTGATCGCCGCGCGCACCGCACCCGTCATGTGCACCAGCACATCTCGCACGTTCCACCCGGCGGCCGCGCTGGGCGCGGCCCACTCCCCGGCGTCGAGCGCACGATAGAACTCGAGCACCGCGGACCGCTCGGTACGCAGCGCCGCCAGCGCATCGGCCCGGCTCAATCGCGAAGTAACCACGCCGTCAACACTGCCACGCTCAACTGTCAGTGAGCCAGCAGGGTGTTCAGTTCCGCTTCGAAGAGCAGGGCCGGATCGAAGCCCATCCCGGCGAAATGACCGGCCAATTCCAGGGACAGCACCCCGTGCATGCGGGTCCAGAACGACACCGCGCGATGCAGGGTCGCGACCGGAACCTCATGTCCGGCCGCCCACTCGCGATGGTTCTCGAGGTGGGCGTCGAACGGGGTGGCCGCGACGACGGACGGTTGCGCGGCGAATGCCTCGATCAGCACCGCCATGATCTCCGAGGAGATGGCGGTGGTGTCATCGGGCGCGTGATAGCCGGGCACCGGCGTTCCGTAGATCAGGAAGTAGCGCTGCGGATCCGCGAGCGCCCAGGCCCGGGTCGCGTGCGCGATCGCGGAAATGTCCGCGCCGGAATCGAATTCGGCGCGCAGGATGTCGGCGAGACTGCGGTAGGCGTCGCGGATGAGTTCGGTGATGAGGTCGTCGCGGCTGGCGAAATACCAGTACAGCGCCGGTCCGCTCATACCCACGCGCTTGGCGATCGCGTTCAGCGATAGCGCCGAGACGCCCGCGGTCGCGATCTGCTCGCGGGCGTGCTCCTTGATCTCCTCGCGCACCTGCGCCCGATAGCGCTCGCGGGAACCCGTCCGGTTCGGTGCCACGATCAGCCCTTTCGTCGCGGATCCCGCCATGCCGGGATCCGGTTAGAGCCTATCAGCATATTTACCTGAGCTCAGATTCCCGATTGACACTCAATGCGTTCACTTATAGCCTCTAAATAAATCAAGTAGCAGTAGACAACGACGAGGGAGCACGACCATGTCTCACCGGAACCTGACCCTGATCCCCCTGGCGGCCGCCGTCGTCCTGGCGACCGTCACCGCATGCGGCACCGATGACAAGGCCGCGAGCAGCACCTCGAGCCCTGCCACTTCCGCCGCAGCCCCGGCCGGATTGAGCTGCGGCGGTGCGGGAATCGATGAGCAGGCCCAGATCAAGTACCGCACCGAAGCCCTGATCAAGGCACCCCTGAGCACCATCTGGAAGCTGCAGACCGATGTCGAGAACTGGCCGGCATGGCAGCAGCCGGTCGAGAGCAATAAGCGCCTCGATCAAGGCGAACTCCGGGACGGCTCGCAATTCCAGTGGCGCACACCGGTTCCCGCCTCCGCCACCACACCGGCCACCACCCTGGTCATCACCTCGACCGTGCACCAGATCCAGCCCGAGAGCTGCATTCGCTGGAGCGGTCCGGCGGTCGGCGACGGCCTGCGCATCGACAATGGCGTGCACATCTGGAATTTCATCCAGCAGGGCGACAGCGTCCTGGTCCGCACCGAGGAGAATTGGAGCGGCTCCCAGGTCGAAGCCGACGTCGCCACCTCCACCGCCTTCCTCAGCGCGGGGCTGGAAGCCTGGCTGAAGGACCTCAAAGCCGCCGCCGAGGCGCACTCCTGAAACGCGCCCGGGCGCAGTTCGGCAGCATCGGCGTGTCGATGCGCAGCGAATCTGAATTGTCCGATTTCATTGCGATTCATGACGCGAAGCGGCGGCGGGACCTGGCGGGCGGCCTTCGTCGCGGCGACGGCGTTGACCACGGTGATCGTCTGGCCCGGTATCGCGGCCGCGCAGCGCGAACCGGCCTGTCTGAGCGGGAATCTCAGTTACACCCGGCCGGATGCCGAAGCCGGAACGGAATTGCCCGAGGTGACTTCCCCGGCCCGCAATGCCAATTGGGCGCTGTACGACACACCTCGGCCCGGGCTGTTCGACCGGCCGCTCGCCGCGGATATGACCGACGGGGGCGGGAATTTCCACGCCTGCGCCGAACATGCGGCCGGGGCGGATCTGTATCTGATGTTCATCGCCGAGAGTTCGGGGCTGTGGCAGGTGCTGCCGCAGGCCGGGGATACCGAAGCGCCGTACACCTTCACCGTCGCGGCCCCGGCGGTCACCGGTTCTCGTGATCTCGGCGCGGTGGCCGTTCCGGACGAGATGGCCGGGGCGTGGAAGGTACTCGACTCCGTCAACCTGCTGTGGTGGCAGCGTCCAGCCGCCGCCGGTGACTGCTGGCTGCCCGAATCACACTGCACGCCAATGTCATTCGTCTGGCCCGCGCAGTCCGGCAGTTCCTACTTCACCACGGCTGGATTCGTCTATCTCACGCAGGACGACGCGAACACCAGGCATGTGACCCTGCACGAGGCGGGCCACAATCTGCAATGGCTGTGGCAGCACCGCAGGTGGGCCGATGTCACCAATTGCAGTCCGCACTACATCAATCTCGCCTCGTCACCGTCGTGCGCGTTCACCGAGGGGTTCGCCGACGCGGTCGCCATGCACGCCGTCGGCGATTACCGATTCGTCTGGGGTTCGGGCTTTTCCGCCGATCTCACCAATGACGCGAATACCCGCGGCTGGGATCTCGGCGATGCCGTCGAGGGCCGGGTGGCGACCTCGCTCATCGACCTCTGGAACGGTCCCGATCACGGCTGGGACGCCACCCTGCGCATCCTCGGCAAAACCGTCCCCGCCGATTTCCACGACTACTTCTACAACGACCGGCCCAGCGAAAACCTCGGCACCACAGGCGAAGCCGCCGACATCATCCACGAACACACCGCCGATCAGGCCAGCCCCAACGCCGCGGCCGCACCGCAGCCGATCGACGATCTTCGGATACCCCTCGGACCGCCGGACAATGATCCGGGCGTCAAACAGGAACCCGAGCACCGGTGGAAGACCACGCACATCCGCTGGACCCTGCGGCCGCCCAACCCGCGCCCGGTCGACTGATCCCGATCACCGCTGACAGGTCGAGGTGAAGGACGCGCCGGCGAAGAGGTCATCGATCCATCCCAGCCACCGCTCCGAAATCTGATCCGGCGCATCGTGACCACCCGGGACCACCTCATCGTGCACCGGCGTCCCCAGCGCGCACATCTTCGCGACAGCCGCATTCGACCATTCGGTACTCACCAGCTTGTCCGCATCGCCGCGAGCGATATAGGTGGGCACTGCGCTCGCCACCTTCGGCAGATTGGTGCGCCCTTCCAGATCAACGACGGCCTGTGCGGCGGCGTCATCAACGAATCGGGCATCGGCGGGCGTCGCCGCGGCGGCGAGCGCGAGATCGGCCGGGGTCATATCGCCGGTGCACTGCGCCGCCAAACGTGGTGCGGCACCGAGCAGATCACCGTGAATCACCCGGTCGTAGTCGTAGTTCGGATAGTGGTACCGCACGGCCTCCACCAGATACGGCAGGATCAGATATTGATCGGGAACATTGAGCGTGCCCGCCCGGATCGCCTCCGCGAATTTGATCTCCAACGCCGGTGACAACAGCACCGCTCCCCGGATATTCAGTTCCGGCGCATAGGATTTCGCCGTCTCCGACGCCGATTCAGCGGCCCGTCCACCCTGCGAGATCCCGACCAGCACGGTCTCGCCCGCCAACGGCGCACCGGTCGCCCGCGCCGCACGCACCGAGTTCACGATGTCGTATCCGGATGACGGGGTGTCCACATATGGTGCGGCCCCCGGTCCGTCCAGCCCCTGATAGTTGGTCATCACCACCGCCCGATGCCCCGCCAGCATCGCCGCCACCGCGGGCGCGGAACCGAACAGGTTCGGTGAATTGGTCGGCGCGCACGAGCTGACCACCCCGGAGGTGCCGTGCCCGAGGGCGATCACCGGCCAGCCCCCGGCGGGCGTGTCACCCTTGGGCAGGAATACCGCACCCGACACCTCGATCGGCTTCCCGGCCGGAGAGGTCGATTCATACCGGATATAGGTGGCAGTGGAAACGGCCGCCGACAATGCCGGGTCCAGATTGGTCAGCGGGCTCTGCGCCATCAGCGCACCGGGAGTATCCGCCGTCGTTTTTCCGGTATCGGAGGCCGTACCGCAGGCCGCCACGATCACGGCGGCCACGATCGGGAAGAGAATTCGCGTTCGCATACCACTCCTGCTTCCGAGATTGGCTACGATCAGACCATGCGGTCCATTTGGAAGGGCTCCATCGCGTTCGGGCTGGTCAACGTCCCCGTGAAGGTCTATACCGCCACGGAAGACCATGACATCAAATTCCATCAGGTACACGCCGCCGACGGGGGGCGGATCAAATACGAGCGGGTCTGCACGGTGGACGGGCAACCCGTGCAGTATGCCGATATCGACAAGGCGTACGAATCCCCCGAGGGGGATCGCGTGATTCTCACCGATGAGGATTTCGCCAAACTCCCCGCCGCCGAGAAGCATGAGATTCCGGTATTGCAATTCGTGCCGGCCGAGCAGATCGATCCCATGCTCTTCGATAAGAGCTACTTCCTGGAACCGGATTCGACCACGCCCAAAGCCTATGTGCTGCTGGCGAAAACACTCGAACACACCGATCGCGTGGCACTGGTGCATTTCACCCTGCGGCAGAAGACACGACTGGGAGCGCTGCGCGTGCGCGACGGGGTGCTGGTGTTGCAGGCGCTGCTGTGGCCCGATGAGGTGCGCGCGGTGGCGTTCGACAAACTCGACGGGGTATCCGAGCCGCGACCGCAGGAATTGCAGATGGCCGAGACCCTGGTCGATACGCTCTCGGACGATTTCGATCCCTCGCAGTACGTGGACGAGTACCAGATCGAATTGAAGAAGATGCTGGACGAGGCCATCGCCAGCGGTAGCGGCAAGGTCACCCGCGCGCCCGAGAAGGCCGCGCCCGAGATGGACGCCGAGGTGGTGGATCTGGTCGCGGCACTGCAACGCAGTCTGGAGGCTTCCGGGCGCAGCACCGGGAAGGCCGCATCGGGCCCCGCCAAGGCCGCGAAGGCGACCAAGGCCACGACCGCCGCGAAGAAGGCACCCGCCAAGAAGACCGCGGCGAAGAAGGCACCCGCCAAGCAAACCCGCAAGGGCGCGTGAGACCGGGCGGGTGAGAACCGCATCCACCTGGCAAACTGTCGGGTATGGAACCCGCCATAGCCATCGTCCCCATGGGACTCGGACATCTACGCCAGGTCCTGGATCTGGGTTACGAGGTCTTCGACACCTCCACCAAGCCCTACACCTCCTGGTCGCTCACCTCGGTGGCCGAGCATATGGACAGCCCCAGCCGCTCCTGCTGGGTGGCGGTGGATTCGGATCGGGTGGTGGGATTCGTGCTGGGTTCCATGGAATTCGAATTGCGCGATGACTGGGGCTATCTGGAATGGATCGCGGTCGCGCCGGATATGCAGGGCCGCGGTATCGCCGGACGGCTCATGTCCGCCTGCTGCGACACCCTTTTCGAGGGCGGCGCGCGGCGGATCGTCACCGATGTGGAGATCCACAACACCGCCTCGGCGTCACTGATGAAGCGCAACGGCTTCACCGAGGGCACCACCGTCACACTGTTCGTGCGGCCGAATCCGGTCCCGCTCGAGGAGACCGTCGCCGCCGGTGACAGCGATCAGGTCACGCTGACCCCGGGCACCAAACGCGAACTCATCCGCAAGGGCCGCATCGCCGGTGAGGGCGGCCGCCCGCGCGTGGGCCGCTAGCTCCCCTAGGCGTCGGCGGCGGCACGGGCCCGGCCCTCCCGGAAGAATTCCAGCAGCGCCTCCACCGTGCCCGCCTCAGCCCGGGAGCGTTTCGCGCCGAACGGGGCATTCCAGAACTCGCCGTGCCGCCGCGTCCACGGGCCGACGTAGGCGTATGGCTGCGGATTCTCCCAATCCCCCGGCGACACACCGTAATTCACCTCGCCCACGGCGACCGACAGGTCGAAATGCTCCGGCCACAGCACCGGCTGTTCGGCCGCGAAACGCCGTAATGCGGTGTCCCCCACCGCGAACCAGTCGTGTACCGACACCGCCGCCTCGGTATCCACCACGAAGGGCTCGTCCGGGTCCATACCCGTACCTTCGCAATACAACCCGTCGGGCGGGCCGTCGGCCTCGAACCCGGCGGCGATGGCGAGTTCGGTATAGCTGCCGTGTAATCGGATTCGGCCCTGCGGCCAGACCAGATCGGGCCCGGTCACCGACACCGGCCACTTCACGCCGGTGAAACCACCCAGCACGATGCGCATGCGAATACTGCCGAACCGCCGATACTGCGGACCCGCGATGAGCAGTTCCGCCGCCGCGTGCATCGCGAACCGGGTGTCCTCATAGGTGATGTCGTCCACCTGGAAATCATCTCCGGCCGGACAGGTGGTTTGCTGGAAAACGGGCCCTGGCAAACAAAAGTGCGCCGCACCGGAAATCCGGTACGGCGCACGGGCGGCGAGTGCGCTAGCGCGCCCTCGCCAGTGTCAACGCGCGTTATCGGTGCACGCCGACAGAATCACCTTGGCTCCGCGCGGCGATGCGGAACCGACGTCCGGGAACTTCGGCGCGCTGTTACCCAGCACGTCGATGGCGCCCTTCTCGGCGTCTACCTTGGTGGCCGCCCACGCCCAGCCGAAGCGGGTGTCGGCGCCCTGTGCGACAGCGCCGCACGCGTTGGCGAAGTGCACGACGACCTCACAGTCGCCGCCACCGCACTTGCTGACGGCGGCGCCATCGGCACCGCCCCAGCTGCCATAGTTGACCGCGTATGCGACATTTCCGGTGCTCCGAGACAGCGCCAGGGCGCCGTACAGATCACCGGAAGCGGCCGTGAAGCCCGGCGCGTCTTCCGCCGCATTGGCGGGACCGGCGGCCATGATGCCCATCGCGGCCATCGAGGTGATGGCGAGGCCTATTCCGGCCTTGCGCAGCAACGACATTCGATACTCCCCGTGATGAATTATTGGAACGGGTCGAATCCTTGTCGAGGGACCCCATATTGTCCAATCCGGTCTTACCGGACGGAATCAAACGCGGCGCATTACCGAGACGACTTTGCCGAGCACAACTGCCTTGTCACCATCGATCACGTCGTAGGCGGGGTTGCGCGGCTCCAGATAGACATGGCCGTTACGTCGGCGATAGACCTTGACGGTGGCTTCACCGTCGATCATGGCCGCCACGATTTCCCCGGAGTGCGCCTCGCTCTCCTTGCGGATCACCACGATGTCGCCATCGCAGATGGCCGCGTCGATCATCGAATCACCGCGCACGCGCAGGCCGAAGACGGTGCCGCGGCCGACCAATTCGCGCGGCAACGACAGCACGTCATCGGTGTGCTCCTCGGCCAGGATCGGCGTGCCCGCCGCGATATCGCCGACCACCGGCACCGGAACCGAATCGCCGGAGGTCTGCCGCGGCGCGGCCGACTCGAGGAACAGCCGCACATCCATCGGACGGGTGACCGATTCGCTGCGGGTGAGGAAACCGCGCTCCTCGAGCGCCTTCAAATGCTTCGATACCGACGAACCGGATTTGAGCCCGACCGAGTCACCGATCTCGCGGGTGCTGGGCGAATACCCGTGCCGCTGTACCCAATCGCGGATCGTGCAGAGAATCTGCTGCTGGCGCGGGTGCAGGCTGGAGGTGTCGAGGTGGGCGAACCCGTCGAAGTCGTCGTATCCGGTCACCCGCGCATCCTACGGTGCGGCGACGCGGTTGCTCGCCGACTGCGGCCAACGGTCCGCGTGTGTCGCCGCCGTGCACTAGTTTGGTGCGGTGAGTTGCGAATTCGTCGTACTACCGGCAGATTCCGTTGCTTCCGCCGATGAGGTCGAAGCGTATGCAGCCGCCAGCGGCGGCATTCCGGCGGTGAGTCTGGGCCCGGTACTGGCCGGGCTGTGGCGCTGGAATACCGAGATCCCGGTCTGGAACGGGCGCATCACGCTGGCCGCGGTGGGCGATTGCGTCCGGGTGACGGTGCCCGATCACGCGGCCTGGCGCGCACTGCTATGGATCGAAGAACTCATCGCCGGAACCGAATTCGCGCTCTACGATCCGCGCGACGGCAGTCTGGCCGGACCGGAAATGCGGGACTTCCGCGTCAATGTCGGCGGTGCGCGGTATTTCAATGTGCTCACCCAGCGCCAATTGCACTCCTGGATACCGGAATTGACGACGGTCGCCCGCACACCCTTTCTGATTGTCCAGGAGCCGGATGATCCGGACACCTTCATCCAGACCTACCGGCAGCCGACCGGTGAATTCCTGCTGGAGTACCGCGACGGCGGGCATATGTTCAGCACCACCCTGGACAATCCGACGCGCATCGCCGACTACATGTGGGACTGGGCCGATGATCGCCGCAAGAACCTCGACAAACTGTTCTGGACCAAACGTCCCTGATTCCGGCGCGATTCAGTAGTAGAAGCACACCAGGCCGGTGCCCTCGGCCTGGCAGGTGCGCGCCCATTCGCGCATTTCCGCCACCGAGCCGCGGATGGAGTCATCGGTGAGCAGCTCCAGATCGACGGCGTTCAACGTGTCCGCCATGGCATCGATGCGGTAGCCCTCCACGAAGCCGATGCTCGGGAAGTCATCGATGGGCGGCAGGTCGATGGGCGCACCGCCGAGCACCAGCTCCGCCGGATCGAACTCGACGCCGATATCGGCCAGCGCCTGCTCCACCATGGAGAAGTACCGGAATCGCATACCCGCCCAGTGCGCATTGCCGAGCAGCTTGCCGGAGTGGTGGCACAGCACCTCGAGCGCATGCCCGTAGGTCGGCCCGAAATCCTGCTCCATCGGCTCGCCCAGCAGCAATTGCCGCATCACATCGCGCGGGGTGAGCCCGAGCTCCTCGGCCTCATCGAGCCGATCCAGCACATGCTGCGGCGTCGACCGCACCACGGCATCCGCGAACTCCTGGCCATAGGATCCGACCAACCGGATCCCTTCCAGGTCAACGGCATACGGGCTGACAATGTAGGACAAGGCTCCCCTTCCGGCGCGACGCGCACACCCTAACAGCACCCGCCCGCCCGCCGCCGGGGTCGATATCACCCCGAGATCTGGAGGACGAACACCTCATTCCGATCCCGATCCCGGAACGGCCCTGAGATGGCCGAATTCCTCGACCGGCACACCTGGGCGGCTACGATCGTGATGACGGGACCGGCGAGCTTTCTCAGCGGAGGCGGCATGCGGCATCGGATTCGAATCATCTTGGTAGCCGCGTGCTTTGCGATACCGGCGGCGGTCATACCGGTGGCGGCGCGGGCCGAGCAGCCCGAGATCGTGAGCGTCCACATCGTCGACGATCGCACACTGTCATTCCAGGTGTATTCGGCGGCGATGGACAAGCCGATTCGAGTGGATGTGCTGCGGCCCGCGGATCGGACCCGGCCGCATCCGACGCTGTATCTGCTCAATGGCGCGTCCGGCGGATACGGCGGCAAGAGCTGGCAGGATCGCGCGCCCGAGGTCTTCGATTTCCTGGCGACCAAGGAGGTGAACGTCGTCCAGCCCATCGGCGGTATCGCCAGTTTCTACGGTGACTGGCGCGCACCCGATCCGGTGCTGGGCGTGAACAAATGGAAGACCTTCCTCACCGCCGAACTGCCACCGCTGATCGATAAAGCCTTGGGCGCCAATGGTATCAATGCGATCGCGGGCGTATCCGGGTCCGCAACCGCGGTATTGAACATGGCCATCGCCGCACCCGGACTGTTCCGCGCGGTGGCGGCCTACAGCGGCTGCCCGCAGATCAGCGATCCGATCGGGCACGAATTCGTGCGCGTGGTGGCCGAATTCGTCGCGGGCGGCAATCTCGACAATATGTACGGTGCGCCGGACAATCCGCTGTGGGCCGAGAACGATCCGTACGTGCATGCCGAGAAGCTGCGCGGTGTGGGGCTCTATCTCTATAGCGGCACCGGTGTTCCCGGTGGTTACGATGGGTACAGCGACGAATTCCGCACCGCGGCGGATGTGGTGGACCATCTGATCGTGGACGGCGTGACCGAGGCCGCGACCGGCTTCTGCACGCGCAATATGGTCGATCGGCTCCTCGAGCTCGGAATTCCGGTGACCTACGATCTACCCCCGGACGGCGGACACGCCTGGCAGTACTGGCGGGATCAGCTGATCAAGAGCTGGCCGGTGCTGGCCGAGGGCCTCGACATCGAGGCGTGAATCCCGGACGATAGTCCCGCCGGTATCACTCCGGAGAGCTATTCCATGCCGTACCAACGGGTTACGGCGAACGAGAGATACGCCGATAGCTTCGGGGCATGACGACATCCGGCTTGGTACCCGAGTCAGCTTCACGGACATCGCGACGCGGCGCCGATGGTGATTACGCCCGGCTACTGCGCCGGATTTCCGATGCGGGACTGATGGATCGGCGGCCCGCCTACTACGTTGCCCGCTTCGGACTCGTCGGGTTCGCGTTCATCGGCGGATGGGCG
Organism: Nocardia sp. NPDC052001; assembly: GCF_040680615.1. NCBI lineage: Bacteria > Bacillati > Actinomycetota > Actinomycetes > Mycobacteriales > Nocardiaceae > Nocardia > Nocardia sp. NPDC052001. The sequence goes on from NZ_JBFAXC010000002.1 coordinate 1,504,587, forward strand.
GCGTTCCTGCTCGTCGGCGATTCGTGGTGGACGCTGCTGGTCGCCGGGTTCATGGCGGTGGCGTTCGCGCAGGTCGCGCTGGTCATGCACGATGTCGCGCATCGGCAGGTCTTCCGGCTGCGCAAGCCGACCGAGCTGGTGGGACGGATTGTCGGCAATGCCGGAATCGGCCTGGGGTACGGGTGGTGGCAGGACAAGCACACCCGCCATCACGCCAATCCGAACCACGAGGACCTCGATCCCGATGTCGCACCGGACATTCTGGTCTGGTCGCAGCGGCAGGCGCGGTCCAGTCGCGGGATCGCCCGGATCGTCGGGCGCGCGCAGGCGTATCTGTTCTTCCCACTGCTGCTGCTCGAAGGGCTGAACCTGCATCTGGCGGGCGTCCGCGCGCTGGGAAATCGATCGGTCAAACATCGCCGCATGGAGGGTGCGCTGCTGTTCACCCATTTCGCGCTCTACCTGATAGCGGTGTTCGCGGTGCTGCCCGCAGATAAGGGCCTCGCGTTCATCGCGGTGCATCAGGGTCTGTTCGGTCTCTACATGGGATGTATTTTCGCCCCCAACCACAAGGGCATGCCGACCCTGACCGGTGACGAACGGCCCGACTACCTCCGCCGCCAGGTGCTCACCTCACGCAATGTGCGCGGTGGCGTGCTGACCGATATCGCGCTGGGCGGACTCAACTATCAGATCGAGCACCACCTGTTCCCGAGCATGCCGACGCCGAATCTGCGGCATGCCCGGCTCATCGTGCGCGACTACTGCGCCGAAATCGGTGTGGCGTACCACGAGACCGGACTGGTCTCGTCCTACCGCGAGGCGCTGCGGCACCTGCATCACGTCGGCGCACCACTGCGACAGTCGGAAATCAGCGCAGAAAGCTGACCAGGGCCGCCGCCACCGGGCCGGGATTCTCGACCTGGGGGTAGTGGCCGGTCGCCGGATCCTCGTCGAGGACGAGGATGTGCGCATCGGGGAGGCGTTCGCGCAGCCGCGGCAGCACATGCGCACCGCTCACGGGATCGGCTGGGCCCCAGATGAATTGGACCGGACCCGGATAGCTCTCGAGGGCCGTGCGCCAGCGGTCGGAATGCGTGCGCCGCTCGTCGATATAGCGGAGCAGCCGGTGCTGTACCCGCTTACCGTTGTTCATCGTGGTGGACAGCCACATATCGTGCACGGCTTCGTCGCTGACCGGTCGGCCGAACACCTCGTGCAGCGACCGGTGATACATCGGCTCGCTCGACAGATGTTGCAGCACCGCGCCCGCGGGTCCGTGGAGCAACCGTTGTATCCGGATCGGTCGATGCAGGTCCGGATACAGACCGCCATTGAGGAACGCCGCCGAAGTAATGCGATTCGCGTTGCGGTGCAACAGCTCCTGAGCGACCGACACCCCGTAGTCGTGCGAGACCAGCGCGGTCCTGTCGATCTCGAACCGCTCCCACAGCTCCTCGATGATCGAGGCCTGCTCGGTGAGCCGATAGTCGTATCGTGCGGGCTTGGCACTGGCTCCGAACCCGAGCAGGTCCAAAGTCGTTATCCGGCAACCGGATTCGACCAGCGCCGGGACGATCGGCGCCCAGTCGTGCGATGAGGTCGGAAATCCGTGCACCAGCGTCACGGGCCGCCCATCCACCGGACCGTCCTGCCGGTAGAAGATGTCATGCCCACCAAGCTGTATATGCCCGCCACCGGCAATCCACTCATCAAGCCGCATACGGTATGCCTACCACACGAAATCACCCCCACCGGATTCCGGCGGGGGTGATGACAGGCTGTATGGCTAGACGGTGAAGCCGAGCGCGCGCAGCTGCTCGCGGCCGTCGTCGGTGATCTTGTCCGGGCCCCACGGCGGCATCCAGACCCAGTTGATCTGCAGGTCCTCGACCAAGCCGCTGCGGACCAGGGCATTGCGGGACTGGTCCTCGATCACATCGGTGAGCGGGCAGGCCGGGGAGGTCAGGGTCATATCCAGTTTGCAGATGCCGTCGGTGACGGTCATACCGTAGACCAGGCCCAGATCGACCACATTGATGCCGAGCTCGGGGTCGACGACATCGCGCATGGCCTCTTCGAGGTCCTCGAGGAATGCGGCGTCTTCCTCGCTCAGTTCCTGCGGCGCAACGGTTTCGGTGGTCTCGACCACGGCGTCGGCGTCTTTCACCGAGCCGTCGGCCGGAGTTCCGGTGGTCTCACTCATCGTTCTTCTTCTCCCCGTTCGACATCGGCAGCTTGGTCTCCTCGGCGGAGGCGATCTGCACCACCGCGTCCTTGAACGCCATCCAGCCCAGCAGCGCGCATTTCACTCGCGCCGGGTACTTGGACACGCCCGCGAAGGCGATGCCGTCGCCGATCATGTCCTCATCACCCTCGAGGGTGCCGCGGCTGGAGATCATCTCGTTGAACGAGTCGACCACCTTGAGCGCCTGCTGCACCGGCAGGCCGATGACCTGATCGGTGAGCACCGAGGTGGACGCCTGGCTGATCGAGCAGCCCTGGCCGTCATAGGACACATCGGTGACATCGCCATTGTCGTCCAGCTGTACGCGCAGCGTGATCTCGTCACCGCAGGTCGGGTTGACGTGATGCACTTCCGCACCGAACGGCTCGCGTAGGCCGCGGTGGTGCGGGTGCTTGTAATGGTCCAGGATCACTTCCTGGTACATCTGCTCCATGCGCATGATCTATGCAACTCCGAAGAAGCTCTGAGCCTTCCGCACCGCCGCCAGCAGCGCGTCCACCTCGTCGAGGGTGTTGTAGACGGCGAACGAGGCACGGGCGGTGGCCGGAACGCCGAGGCGGCGCATGAGCGGCCACGCGCAATGGTGCCCGACGCGGATCGCGACGCCCTCGTCATCGAGGATCTGGCCCACATCGTGGGCGTGAATACCGTCCACCACGAAAGATACTGCGCCACCGCGATTCAGGGTATCGGCCGGGCCGACGATGCGAACACCATCGATCTTGGCGAGCCCTTCGAGGGTAGCGGCTACGAGCGAATGCTCGTGCGCCGCAACCGCATCCATACCGATGGCTTCCAGATACCGCACGGCAGCGCCCAATCCGACGACCTGCGAGGTCATCGGCACGCCCGCCTCGAACCGCTGCGGCGGGGCCGCGTAGGTGGTGGCCTCCATGGTGACGGTCTCGATCATGGAGCCGCCGGTGATGAACGGCGGGGTCTCTTCCAGCAGTGCGTAGCGGCCGTACAGCACGCCGACACCGGAGGGGCCGAGCATCTTGTGACCGGAGAACGCGGCGAAGTCCACGCCGAGCTCCCGGAAGTTCACCGGCATATGCGGCACCGACTGGCAGGCGTCGAGCACCGTGAGCGCGCCGACTTCCTTTGCGCGACGCACCATTTCGGGCACATCGGCGATCGCGCCGGTCACATTGGACTGATGCGTGAACGCGACGACCTTGGTGGCGGGCGACAATTCGAGCGAATCGAGATCGATGCGACCGTCATCGGTGATGCCGTACCACTTGAGCGTCGCGCCCGTGCGGCGTGCGAGTTCCTGCCACGGAACGAGATTCGCGTGATGTTCGAGCTCGGTGACTACGATCTCGTCACCCGGTCCCACGTGGTACGGGAACCGGGAATCGGAGAACGCGTAGGTCACCAGGTTCAGCGATTCGGTCGCGTTCTTGGTGAACACGATCTCGCGCGCGTCCACGCCGACGAAGCGGGCGATATCCGCACGCGCGTCTTCGTAAGCGTCTGTGGCCTCTTCGGCCAGCTGATGCGCACCACGGTGCACCGCCGCATTGTGCTGGGTCAGGAAGGTGTGTTCCGCGTCCAGCACCGCCGCGGGCCGCTGCGAGGTGGCGCCCGAGTCCAAATAGACCAGGGGTTTACCGTCTCGCACCGTGCGGCTCAGGATCGGGAAGTCGGCGCGGATGCGGGCGACGTCCAAAGCAGGCACCGTAGTGGTCATCAGCAGGGGCTCCTAAACAGCAGCAGCGGAGGTGAAGCGCACGTAACCGTTCGAGTCGAGTTCCTCGGCCAGCTCCTTGCCGCCCTCGGCGACAATGCGGCCGTTCACGAACACGTGCACGAAATCGGGCTCGATGTAGCGCAGGATGCGGGTGTAGTGGGTGATCAGCAGAATGCCGCCGTTCTCCCGTTCCTTGTACTTGTTGACACCCTCGGAGACGATGCGCAGCGCGTCGACGTCCAGGCCGGAGTCGGTCTCGTCCAGGATGGCGATCTTCGGCTTGAGCAGACCCAGCTGCAGGATCTCCTGGCGCTTCTTCTCACCGCCGGAGAAGCCCTCGTTGACCGAGCGCTCGACGAAGCTGGGCTCGATCTCCAGCTCGGTCATGGACTCCTTGAGCTCCTTGACCCAGGTGCGCAGCTTGGGAGCCTCACCGCGGACGGCGGTGGCGGCGGTGCGCAGGAAGTTCGAGACCGAGACGCCCGGAACCTCGACCGGGTACTGCATGGCCAGGAACAGACCCGCGCGGGCACGCTCGTCGACGGTCATCTCCAGCACGTCTTCACCGTCGAGGGTGATCGAGCCGGAGGTCACCGTGTACTTGGGGTGACCGGCGATGGCGTACGACAGCGTCGACTTGCCCGAACCGTTGGGGCCCATGATCGCGTGCGTCTCGCCCGAGCGCACGGTCAGGTTGACGCCCTTGAGGATCTTGATGGGCTCGCCGGACTCGTCGGGGTTGGCGACCTCGACGTGCAGGTCCTTGATTTCCAGGGTGGTCATCGAATTCGAATTCCTTTGCGGGATGGGAAGTATGGGTGATCAGACGCCGACGGCGGCGAGTTCGGCCTCGATGGCCGCCTCGAGCCGCTCGCGGACCTCGGGGACCGTGATCTTGGAGATGATCTCGAAGAAGAAGCCGCGCACGACAAGTCGCCGCGCCACCTCCTCCGGGATACCGCGCGAGCGCAGGTAGAACAGCTGCTCATCATCGAAACGCCCGGTGGCCGAGGCATGTCCGGCGCCGACGATCTCGCCGGTCTCGATCTCCAGGTTCGGCACCGAATCGGCGCGCGCGCCATCGGTGAGCACCAGGTTGCGGTTGGCCTCGTAGGTCTCGGTGCCCTCGGCGGCCGCGCGAATGAGCACATCGCCCACCCATACGGTGCGCGCATCGGGCTTCTTCGAGGTCGGATCGCCCTGCAGCGCACCCTTGTACAGCACATTCGACTTGCAGTTCGGCTCAGAGTGATCCATGAGCAGCCGCTGCTCGAAGTGCTGGCCGTCATCGGCGAAGTACACGCCGAGCATTTCGGCGTCGCCGCCCGGACCGTCATAGCGGACGGTCGCGGTCAGGCGCACCAGATCGCCGCCCAGGGTGACATTGGTGTGCCGCAGCGTGGCATCGCGACCCAGCTTGGCGTGGTGCGCGGTGAGGTGCACGACATCGTCGGCCCAGTCCTGGATGACGATGACATTCAGCTTGGCGCTGTCGCCGAGCACGAATTCCACGTTCTCCGCGTAGGTTCCGCTGCCGCGCTGATCGATGACCACATTGGCGTGCGCGAAATTGCCCAGGCGAATCTGGGTGTGACCGAAGGCGGTCTTACCCTCGCCCGGACCGGTGACCGTGACGGTAACCGCCTCGGCCACTTCGGTTTCCGCGCCGACGGACACGATGGTCGCCTGCTCGAAGCCCGAGTACGCCTGTGCGGCAACACGATCGGTCGGGGTGCCGGCGACGCCGAGGCGCGCGTCGGTGCGATCGACAGTCTCGACGGTGACGCCCTCGACGGAATTCACCTCGACGACGGCCTGTCCGTCACGAACGGCGGTGCCGTCGTGCAGCCCGCGCAGGCGGCGCAGCGGGGTGAACCGCCACGCCTCGTCGTGCGCCGAAGGCACCTCGAACGCGTTCACGTCGAACGAGGCGAAGACTTCGCCCTTGTTCAGCGCCGGAGGACGAGCCTCGGCAGCAACGGCTACATTCTCGACCGTCATCAGCCGACGGCTCCTTCCATTTGCAGTTCGATCAGGCGGTTGAGCTCGAGGGCGTATTCCATCGGCAGTTCCTTGGCGATCGGCTCAACGAAGCCGCGCACCACCATCGCCATGGCCTCGTCCTCGGTGAGGCCGCGGCTCATCAGGTAGAACAGCTGATCGGCCGACACCTTCGACACGGTCGCCTCATGACCCATGGTCACGTCGTCCTCGCGGATATCGACGTACGGGTAGGTGTCCGAGCGAGAGATGTTGTCCACCAGCAGCGCATCGCACTTCACGGTCGACTTCGAGCCGTACGCACCCTTGTTCACCTGCACCAGGCCGCGGTACGAGGCACGACCGCCGCCGCGCGCCACCGACTTGGAGATGATGTTCGAGGAGGTGTGCGGCGCCAGGTGCAGCATCTTGGCACCGGTGTCCTGGTGCTGACCCGCACCGGCGAACGCGATGGACAGCACCTCGCCCTTGGCGTGCTCACCGGTCATCCACACGGCCGGGTACTTCATGGTGACCTTGGAGCCGATATTGCCGTCGACCCATTCCATGGTCGCGCCCGCCTCGGCCTTGGCCCGCTTGGTGACCAGGTTGTAGACGTTGTTCGACCAGTTCTGAATGGTGGTGTACCGGCAGCGGCCACCCTTCTTCACGATGATCTCGACGACCGCGGAGTGCAGCGAATCGGAGCTGTAAATCGGTGCGGTACAACCCTCGACGTAATGCACGTAGGCATCCTCGTCGACGATGATCAGCGTCCGCTCGAACTGACCCATGTTCTCGGTATTGATGCGGAAGTACGCCTGCAGCGGGATATCCACGTGCACGCCCTTCGGCACGTAGATGAACGAACCGCCGGACCAGGTGGCCGAATTCAGCGCGGAGAACTTGTTGTCACCCGAGGGAATGACCGAACCGAAGTACTGCTGGAACAGCTCCGGGTGCTCCTTGAGCGCGGTATCGGTGTCCAGGAAGATGACGCCCTGCTTCTCGAGGTCCTCGCGGATCGAGTGGTAGACGACCTCGGACTCGTACTGCGCGGCGACACCGGACACCAGGCGCTGCTTCTCCGCCTCCGGGATGCCCAGCTTGTCGTAGGTGTTCTTGATGTCCTCGGGGAGGTCATCCCAGGTGGCGGCCTGCTTCTCGCTGGACCGCACGAAGTACTTGATGTTGTCGAAATCGATGCCGTCCAGGTCCGAACCCCAGCTCGGCATGGGCTTCTTCTCGAAGATGCGCAGCGCCTTCAGGCGGAAGTCGAGCATCCATTCGGGCTCGCTCTTCTTCGCCGAGATGTCGCGTACGACCTCCTCGGAGAGGCCGCGCTTGGCACTGGCACCGGCGACATCCTTGTCGGCCCAGCCGTACCCGTACGTACCAATGGAGGCAATGGTCTCCTCTTGGGACAGCGGCTGCACCTGGTCAGTCGTAGTCGTCATTCGGCACTCCTTCCGGAGTCGTGTGTAGAAGTCGTTGCGGGCTGGGCAACGTGGGGTTTTGCGTTTTTAGGGGTAAGCATCAGCGGCACATGCGTGGTGCACGCGCAATCGCCATTGGCGATGGTCGCCAGTCTTTGTACATGGGTACCCAGGATTTCCTTGAACGCCTCCAACTCGGCGGCGCACAATTCCGGAAATTCCTCGGCGACATGCGAAACCGGGCAGTGGTGCTGGCAGATCTGTACTCCCGCACCGACTTTCCGGGTGGAGGCGGCGAATCCGGCTTCGGAGAACGCGTCCGCGATCTCATCGGCCTTATCGGTGGTCGCCTCCGGCGTATGCCGCTCCAACTGTCCGATACCGGCGACAATCGCGGCGACCCGCTTGCGCGCGAATTCGACGATGGCCTTATCCCCGCCGATCTCGCGCAGCTGGCGCATCGCGGCGCCGGCCAGGTCATCGTAGGCATGGCCCAAACGGCCGCGACCGGTGGCCGTCAACTGGTATTGCTTGGCCGGACGACCACGCCCCTGCTGCTGCCAGGACGCCGATCGCGCGGCCCGCGCCTCACCCGACTCGATGAGTGCGTCCAGATGCCGCCGGACACCCGCCGGGCTGAGGCCGAGCCGTTTGCCGATGGCGGTCGCGGTGATCGGACCCTCCTCCAGCAGTAGCTTGATCACGGCCTCGCGGGTGTGGCCCTCACCGGCCGGTGCGGGCACAACAGCAGGCCGGGCGCCCAGCTGGCGCCCGGTTTCCGCCTTCGCGTTCCGCAAACCCACGGTTTTCACAACATCAGTGTGACGGAATTACTTCCCGCGTTCCAGTAAGGGTCACCTGACTTTGGGGTGCCGGGGGTGTGAACCTTTGCACACCATCCACACGCGGTCCGACCGGCGCAAAGTTCGGCAATCTTATGGCTACCCTCGAACCTGACCGATTGAGCAGTCGGATCGACCCACAGGAGACACCCCATGGGACACGCGGTCGGCCAGTTCCTCAGCCATGCGGTGGGCGTAGCTATCAGCCCGCTCGCGCTGATAGCGGTGATTCTGCTGATCGCCACACCGCGCGGGCGCTCGAACGCGGTGGCCTTCATGATCGGCTGGGTGCTCGCGATCAGCGGGCTTTTCGTGGTGCTGCTGGCGATCGGAAGCGTGGCGGGAGCCGAACACGATGGACAGCCCGGCACCTGGGTGGCGTGGTTCCGGCTCATTCTCGGCGTACTGCTGGCGCTGATGACGCTGCGGCAATTGCGACTGGCCCGGGCGGAGAACGCGGGCATACTGCCCGCGCGACTGGCGCATCTCGAGCAGTTCCGGGGCGGGAACTGCCTGGCGCTGGGTGTGGTGCTGGCACTGGCCAATCCGAAGAACGTCACGCAGATCGCCGCGGGCGCGGTGACGACGGCCGAATCCACCGCGCATATCGCCGGAAGGGTCGGCGCGGCACTGATTTTCATCGCCATCGCCTCGGCCGGGGTGCTGGTGCCGCTATCCCTGCACTTCGTACGACGCGAGACCGCGACGGGCACCCTCGAACGCTGGAAGGAATGGACGGTGCGCAATCACTACGTGATCATGGCGGTGCTGTTCGCACTGCTCAGCGCGAAATCACTGGGTGATGGCATCAGCGGGCTCGCCTAGCGGTTCAGGCGCGGACGGCGACCAATTCGGCGGGCTCTTCCAGCAGGAGGGCATCGATAGACGGTGCGGGACGCGCCCAGCGCGACCGCTAAGCCGGTGGCGGGGCCGTCGAGCATGAGTCGCCGCATGCTTCGATCATCCCTAGAACGATCGTTCTATACACCTCACCTAGGGTGAGTTCTGCTCCGCTACAGCGATTTCCGCCAGGCTCACTCGGATGAGCCGGGCCATGGCCGCCGACACCGTATGCAGCGGCTCCTGCGACCGCCGCACCCGCGCCAGCAGGGTCGCCCCCTCATAGGCCGCGACGACCGTGGTCGCCAGCTCATGCGATTCCGCTTCGGGCAGGCCCATTTCGGTGAGCAGCTCCGCGAAACCCGCTGCCATGGCATCGAATGCCGAAACGCACGCGGTGCGCACCGCCTCCACATCACTGCCGCCGTCGAGCGCCGGAGTGCCGACCGGACAACCGTCGGTCCATTCCGAGACAGCGAGTTTCGCGGCCATGAAGTCGAACAGGCTTGCCGCCGTGCTGAACACATCCGCCGGGGCGTCCTCGATCATGCGCCCCACCAGCAGCCCGGTCCCCGCGATGGCCGATACCGCGATTTCCTCCTTCCCACCCGGAAAGTGGTGGTAGATGGACCCGTACGGCAACCCGGCCGCCTCGCTCAGCTTCTTCAACCCGAACCCGTGATAGCCGTGCCGCGCCAAAAGCCCGGCCGCCGCCACCTCGATCCGCCGCTTCGACTCGGAAACCATGCGTCAAGCGTATGAGCGAGGTCCGACACCGGCAGCGCGAATCGATCCGAACCGGCACAGATCACTCAATTGTTTTGCACGATGCGCACTTTCGCAGGCCGTGCGCCATCACCCGCCGTGCCGAACCACGCGGGGCTGGCGGTGGGATACGCCGCCCGCCGTTCGGTTCCGCCGACAGGTACGCCGCGCGGGCATTCCGGTTCCGAGAGTTCGAAGGACAGCCGGGTGGTGGCCGCGGGACAATCGCCCTCGCCGCTCCGGGCGTGCACCGAGTCCGCGCGGGCGGGTTCACCACTCGGCACAGCCGGGCGATCAGAGTCCGGTGGTACCCGCCCTACTAGGCTTGACCACCGTGGCGGTAGCGGACGGCGCGGGGCGCAAGGTAATGGAGCTGGGTCGCCGGGTGCTGGGCCTGGACGTGCGGCCGTCCGACCACACGATCGCGGTGTTGCACACCAATGAGTCCGAGGTGCCGGGGCTCGATCGGCGAGAAACGCTGCAGCTGATGCGGATCCGGTTGCTGGGGGCGACCGGGGTGGTCATCATGGCGATTTCGGCGCTGGGCGTGGGGGCGCAACCGGTACATCAGAATCCGACGTCCGGACTGCGGGTGCTGGGATTCTTCGCGCGGGCGCATACCTCGACGCTGGCCATGTGCATGATCGGCGCGACCCTGGTGGTGATGGCGTGGCTGCTGCTCGGGCGGTTCGCGGTGGGCGGCTGGGGCGGGAATCCACGGCATCGGCTCACCCGATCGCAGATGGATCGGACATTGCTGCTGTGGATCATTCCGCTCAGCGTCGCGCCGCCCATGTTCAGCAATGACGTGTATTCGTATCTGGCACAGAGTGAAATCGCGGCGCGGGGCTTGGATCCCTATCAGGTCGGTCCGGTCGACGGGCTCGGGCTCAGCAATGTGCTGACCAATAATGTGCCGAATATCTGGCGCGAGACGCCCGCGCCCTATGGACCGCTGTTCCTGTGGATGGGTCGCGGTATCGCGGAATTGACCGGCAGCAATATCATCGCCGGGGTTTGGATGCACCGGCTGCTGGCGCTCGCGGGCGTGGCGCTGATCGTATGGGCGCTGCCCCGGCTGGCCCGGCGCTGCGGAGTCGCACCGGTCAGCGCGCTGTGGCTGGGCGCGGCCAATCCGCTCGTGCTGTTCCACCTGGTCGGTGGCGTGCACAATGACGCGATCATGCTGGGGCTCATGCTGGCCGGATTGGAATTCTGCCTGCGGGCCATTGACGATTCGCCGGTATTCGACAGGAATGCCTGGGCCATGCTGATATTCGGTGCGGTCGTCATCACGCTGTCGTCATCGATCAAAATCACCTCGATCGTCGCGCTCGGTTTCGTCGGAATGGCACTCGCCCGGCGCTGGGACAATGGCATTCGATCGGTACTGCTCGCCGGTGCCATATTGGGCGCGCTCGCCATTGCCACAACGGCTTTCGTCAGTGGTTTCAGCGGGCTCGGATTCGGCTGGGTGTACACGCTGAATCAAGCCAGTACCGTGCGCAGCTATCTGTCACTGCCGACCGCGGTCAGCATCATCACCGGATTCGGCGGCGTACTGCTCGGACTCGGCGATCACACCACGGCTCTGCTCGATCTCATTCGCCCGATGGCCGAGATCGTGGCGGGATTCGTGATCATCCGCATGCTCGTGGCCACCTGGACCGGACGCCTCAATCCCATCGGCGCGCTCGGCGTCGGCCTCGGCGCGCTGGTGCTGCTGTTCCCCGTGGTGCAGCCCTGGTATCTGCTGTGGGCGATCGTTCCCCTCGCCGCCTGGGCGAACCGGCCCGCGTTCCGCGTGCCCGCCGTGGTGCTCTCGGTGGTGGTGAGCATGATCGTCATGCCGCGCGGTGCGGACTTCTATGTTTTCCAGATCGTCGAATCCGCCATCGCCACCGTGCTCGTGGGCGTGCTGTTCATTTTCCTGACCCGGAATGTGCTGCCGTGGCGCAATCAGCCGGGGGTGTCGGCTCCGTCACAGCGACCCACGGCTTACGGTGTCTCATCGTGACCGCAGCCTCCGAACCCGCCGTCAGAGTCGACGGCGTCGTCAAACGCTTCGGCGATACCACCGCGGTCGACGGACTCAGCTTCGAACTGCAACGCGCGCAGGTGCTGGCGCTGCTCGGGCCCAATGGCGCGGGTAAGACCACCACTACGGAAATGTGCGAAGGTTTCGTCGCCCCCGATGCCGGAAGCGTGCGCGTGCTCGGGCTCGATCCCATCGCCGATTCGGACAAGCTGCGCCCGCGCATCGGTGTGATGTTGCAGGGCGGCGGGGCGTATCCGGGTTCGCGCGCCGGGGAGATGCTGGATCTGGTCGCCTCGTATTCGGCGAATCCGCTCGATCCGAACTGGCTGCTCAAGACACTCGGTCTGCAGGACGCGCGCCGCACGCCGTACCGCCGCCTGTCCGGCGGTCAGCAGCAGCGGCTGGCCCTGGCCTGCGCCCTGGTCGGACGGCCCGAAATCGTCTTCCTCGATGAGCCGACCGCCGGATTGGACGCGCAGGCAAGGCATTTGGTGTGGGAGCTGATCGACGCGCTGCGCCGGGACGGGGTGAGCGTGCTGCTCACCACGCACCTCATGGATGAGGCCGAACAGCTCGCCGATCAGCTGGTCATCATCGATCACGGCCGCATCGTCGCCCAGGGCACGCCCACCGAGGTGACCTCGCACGGGGCCGAAGGCCGTCTGGCCTTCACCGCCCCGCCGAATCTGGATCTCGAACTGCTGGCCCAGGCCCTGCCGGAAGGCTTCACGCCCAAGGAATCCAGTCCCGGCTCCTATCAGCTGCACGGCGACATCACCCCGCAGGTGCTGGCCACCGTGACCGCCTGGTGCGCGCGAATCAATGTGCTGCCCACCGATATTCGCATCGACCAGCGCCGCCTGGAGGATGTCTTCCTGGAACTGACCGGACGGGAAATCCGCGGATGACCGAGACCACCAACCGCTTTGCACCCGGGACGTTCGCCCCCGCGCCGCAGCCCACCACGCGCGCCAAGATGCTCATCGCGCAGACGCGCATGGAGCTGATCCTGTTGCTGCGCAATGGCGAACAGCTGCTGCTCACCATGTTCATTCCGATCACGCTGTTGATCGGCCTGACGCTGCTGCCGATGAGCGGGCTGGGCGAGCACCGGGTGGATCGCGTCGTGCCCGCGGTGATGATGGTGGCGGTCATGTCCACCGCGTTCACCGGTCAGGCCATCGCCGTGGGCTTCGATCGGCGCTACGGCGCGCTGAAACGCCTTGGGGCGACACCACTCCCCCGCTGGGGCATTGTGGCGGGCAAATGCTCGGCCGTGCTGATCGTGGTGGTGTTGCAGTCGATCCTGTTGGGGGCCATCGGATTCGCGCTCGGCTGGCGGCCGTCGCTGGCCGGTTTGGCGCTCGGCGCGGTCGTCATCGCCTTGGGCACAGTCGCTTTCGGGGCGCTGGGACTGCTGCTCGGCGGCACCCTGAAGGCCGAGATCGTACTGGCGCTTGCCAATATCCTGTGGTTCGTCATGCTCGGCACCGCCAGCCTGGTCTTCATGTCCGATGATCTGCCGAACGCGGTCAGCCTGATCGCCCGGATCATCCCCTCGGGCGCGCTGTCGGAATGCCTCGAACAGGCGCTGCGCACCAGCATCGACTGGTACGGCTTGGCCGTGCTGGCCGCCTGGAGCGCGGTCAGCGGCTGGCTCGCCACCCGCTTCTTCCGCTTCGATTGACACCCGGAAGTCACGGGTAGCGCTTCCCTCCACGACACGCTGTAGTAGGCCGGATGCGGAGCGCGCGCACCACCCGGCTACCATCGTTGCCGTGCTATCTCGCGCCTTCCAGCGATTCGCCGACCTGTTCCCGATGCCGTCCCTGCGGGCGCAGCGCATCATCGCCTTCGCGGTGATCCTGTCGCAGGCCGGAATCTCGGTGACCGGAGCCATTGTTCGCGTCACCTCGTCGGGGCTCGGCTGCCCCACCTGGCCGCAGTGCTTCCCCGGCAGCTTCACGCCGACCGCGGTGGCCGAGGTGCCCGCGATCCATCAGGCGGTCGAGTTCGGTAATCGCATGCTGACTTTCGCGGTCACGTTGTGCGCGGCCGCGGTGGTGATCGCGGTCACCCGGGCGCGGCGGCGACGCGAGGTGCAGGGGTACGCCTGGCTGATGCCGGGCGGCACCGTATTGCAGGCGGTGCTCGGCGGTATCACCGTGCGCACCGGACTGCTGTGGTGGACGGTGTCGCTGCATCTGCTGGCGTCGATGCTGATGGTGTGGCTGTCGGTGTTGCTGTACGCCAAGATCAACGAACCGGATGCCGGAATCGAGACGGTGCGGGTTCCCAAACCACTCCGGCTGTTGACCGGGCTGAGCGCGATCGCACTGACCGGAACGCTGATCGCGGGCACTCTCGTCACGGGCGCCGGACCGCACGCCGGTGACAAGAGCATCGAGAAGCCGGTCGAGCGGCTCCAGGTCGAAATCGTGACGCTGGTGCATCTGCACGCCGAGTTGCTGGTCGCCTATCTGGCGCTGCTGGTTGGCCTGGCCTGCGGGCTGGCCGCGATCGGTATGAACAAGGCGATTCGTACCCGCATGATCGTGCTGCTGGTGCTGGTGTGCAGTCAGGCGCTGGTCGGGCTGGTGCAGTACTTCACCGATGTGCCCGCCGCGCTGGTGGCGATCCACGTCGGTGGCGCGGCCGCCTGCGTCGCCGCGACCGCCGCGCTGTGGGCCGCGATGCGCACCCGGGAATCGGTCACGGCCGAGGTCACCGAACCCGCGACTCAGGCGGCCTGACAGCACGATTCGATGCCTGCCCGCTGAACTTCGCCGGGTAGGTCATGACCGAGCCTGGTTGGCACGGCTCAGTGCGTGTCGGCCACGGCGATTCTGCCGCTGCCCAGGAACCGGGTGCGTTCGATCGGCATCTCCAGGCCCTGCGCCGCAGTGAGCAGATCGACGTCCATGGTGACGTCGAATCCGCTCCTGCCCAACAGCTTTGCCAGGCTCTCCGGCCCCCAGGAGGATCGGAAGGGCTCATCGGCCAGCGGGTTGTCGCGACCGGTCAGGGTCAGGAGTCGCTGAACCGCCCTGCGCCCGAACGCATTCAGGCGCGAGTGCGTGGCATAGGTGACGATCAGCCGACTGCCGGACGCACTGTGCTCGCCGACCACCGCCACGGTGGCCGCCACCTGGTCCGGGGTAAGGTAGGGAACGACGCCCTCCCAGATCCAGGTGGTCGGGACGGCGGCATCATGCCCCGCGGCGGCGAGCGCCGCACCGAGCGAGTCCTTGGCGAAATCCACTGCCACGAAGTGCACCGCACCGGCCAGGGCGGTCCGCTCCCCCAGCCGTTCTCGCTTCTCCTGTTGTGAGGCAGGCTGATCCACCTCGAACACCGCGGCGTCCGCGAGCTCCTTCATCCGCCAGGCGCGCGCGTCCAGGCCCGCGCCGAGAATCACCAGTTGCGGATTGCCGCGATCGCGCACCGCGTCATCGATGGTGACGGTCCGCGCGGCGAGGATTTCCGAAGTGCCCGCGACCAATTCGAACTCCATGCGCGGCCCAAGCGCGCTCGGCATCTCCCCCGCGCGCACGGTGGCCACGAGTTCCCGCTCACTGTCGGTGAGCAGTTCCAGCGCGATCGGATCGGAAAAGCGCCCCACCGCCAATCGCCCATCCGCCACCGCGCGGCCCTGACATACCAATACCGCGGTCCGACTTGCCTTGCGTTCGGCCATGCGGGTCATTATTCAGCAGACGCCGGGGCGGCGGGTCGCCGGACACGCGAGCCTTCCGACGCGCGGGTACGCGGTTTCGGCCCTAGCCTTCTCCCGGGCGGGAAAGATCGAAAGGGTTGACCACCATGAATGTTGCGCTGTGGATCGTCGCGATCATCTTGGGGCTGGCGTTCACCGCCGCGGGCGTGGCCAAGAGTACGCAGTCCAAGGAGAAACTGAACGAGAAGATGCCGTGGGTGGAGGATGTCTCCCCGAATACCTTGCGGCTCATCGGGATTACCGAATTCCTGGGCGGGCTCGGGCTCATCCTGCCCGCGTGGACCGGCATCGCTCCGATACTCACGCCAATCGCCGCGAGCGGTATCGCCCTCATCATGGCGCTCGCGGTGGTCGTGCACGTGCGCCGCAAGGAGTACGTGGCGCTGCCGATCAACGCGGTGATGTTCGCGCTGGCGGTGTTCGTGGCGTGGGGGCGATTCGGCCCGTACGCGTACTGATCGCCCATTCGACGGCGACCAGGATCCAGACGGCGATCGCGAAGGCCAGCAAGGCTTTTCCGAGCGCGTGCAGCCACGGTACATCGAGTACCGCGCCGGTGGACAGCGTCGCGACAACCGTCATGCCCAGTGGGAACACGGTCGCCCAGCGGCGAATGTCGTAGCCCGGGCGGTAGCGCACGATCTCGGCGACGCACAGCATCACGTAGGCGAGCAGGGTGACGGTGAGCAGGATCGCGGTCACCACACGTAATGTGTTGTGCGGGTTGCCGGTCCAGTATGGCCAGGCGGTGAGTTTGGTGGCGGCCAGCGTCGAGATCGCCACGGCACCGGCCGCCACCCACTGATCCCCCGCGCCCTTCCAGATCTGGGTGAAGTCGAAGTGCGTGAATGCCGCCGCGTATAAGATCAGTCCGAGGATGAAGAACACCAGCGCGGCAGGCATGAGCCAATCGGCGATATGCGCCAGTGCCAGCGTCGAGCCGAGGACCGCGAGGCCCTGGGTGGATACACACACCAGGAATGCCGCACCCGGCATCCGCCGATTCCAGTGCCGGAGCACCGAAACCAGCAGTACCGGCCAGACAACAGCCGCGAGCGCGAGCAGCGCAGCGCCCGCCGCGTGCCAGCCCAGCAGGGCGATTCGGGTACCGAGGACCGTGGTGGCCGCGACTGCGGTCAACGCGGGCGGGGTATCGGATTCGGTCTCCCAGCGCGAGTGATCCCACAGCAGCCGGGTGACGAAATCCACGGCCAGCAGCACCCAGACGAGCCCCGCCATCGCGAGCGCTATTCGGGACAGCGTCTCGAAGTCGGTGAGATGCAGTCCGACCGAGAGGATTCCGGTGGCCATGACGAACGCGCCCGCCGCCGGGGGCATCTCGGTCCAGGCGCGTCGCTGGGTCATGCGCCCATCACATCGGCAGCACGCAGCACAGTCAAGCAAACGCGCGGCAACTCATCGCGCGTAGCTGAGATCAGCCGCAGGCCGGTGAGGTGTCCCGGGCGGCACGCACGTACACGCAGGCCCAGCCCAAGTTGATCCGCCATTGGCCGTCTTCGGCGACCAGGGGAACGACCACGGAAGGTCGTTCAGCACCTCGCGCACCGGTTTGCCGGTCACCTTCTCCAACACCAGGCCCAGCAGGAAGAAGTTCGAATTCGAGTACGCGGTCCGGGTATCGGGCGGTGTGGCGCGATCCGGATTTTCGATGATGGTGCGCAGGGTATCGCCCTCGCGCCATTCGGTGGCCAGGTTCTTCTGTATGAGCTGGGCGCTCAGTCCGGCACTGCTCTGGACATCCCACACACCGGCGCGCGTGAGAGTCTGCCCTCATCGGCGACCGGAGTACCGCGGTGGGCGTGAAAGTCTTTGTCACACTTCCAATTCCGACCGAATCGTGAACGGTGGCGGCGCGACCGGTGGCAATATCGGATACACCGTAGACACAAGCCCGGCCGAACCTGCCGAATCCACTGTTGTACACCATGTTCCGCCCCCAGTTCAAAGAGGACGAGCATAGCGTTCCCGGTCGCGAGCGTCCGAATCAGAAGCTCTGCCAGGCGGGCTTGTTCTCGACCGCGAAGCGGTAGTAGTCGACGGCTTTCAGGTTGGCGGCGGCGGCCGGGTCGACGATGACGGTGACGTGCGGGTGCATTTGCAGGATGGAGGCGGGGCAGAAGGCGGAGACCGGGCCTTCGACGGCGGCGGCCACCGCGTCGGCTTTGCCTTCGCCGGTGGCGATCATGAGGAGATGGTCTGCGTCGCTGATGGTTCCGAGGCCCTGGGTCAGGACGTGGGTGGGGACCTGGGTGAGGTCGTCTTCGAAGAAGCGGGCGTTGTCCTCGCGGGTTTTGGGGGTCAGTGTCTTGACGCGGGTGCGGGAGCGCAGGGAGGAGCCGGGCTCGTTGAAGCCGAGGTGGCCGTTCGCGCCGATGCCGAGGATCTGCACCGAGATGCGGCCGGTTTCGGCGATCGATCGCTCGTAATCGGCTGCGGCGGCGGGGATATCGGCGGCATTGCCGTCGGGGCTGTGCACATTCGAGTCGGTGAAATCGACGTGCGCGGTGAATTCGTCGCGAATGAATTGCGCGTAGGACTGCGGATGTCCCGGCGGCAGGCCGATGTACTCGTCCAGCAGGAAGGCTTGCACGCCCGCGAAACTCACCTCACCGGCCCGGTATTGGCGAATGAGTTCCTGATACGCGCCGAGTGGGGAGGAGCCGGTGGCCAGGCCGATGGCGCGGGCGCCGCGGCGTACGTGGTCGGCCATGATGCGGCCCGCCAGTACTCCGGCTTCGGCCGCGTTATCGGTGATCACGAGTTCCATTGGGTTCCGTCCTTGTACACGGTGAGTGGGGTCAGATGGGAATCGGTGACGAGCAGGTCGGCTCGCATACCGGGGCGGAGCGCGCCGAGTTCACCGGCGCGTCCGAGCAGGCGGGCGGGGGTCGCGCAGGCCGCGGTCGCGGCGGCGGTGAGATCGACCCCGGCGTGGAATACGGTGCGGCGCAGTACATCCGCAGCGCAGGCGGTGCCGCCCGCGATGGCTCCTTCGCCGTGCGGATCGTACAGTCGCGATACGCCGTCCTTCACCACGACATCCAGGCTGCCGAGGTGATAACGGCCGTCGGGTTCCCCGGCGGCGGCCATGGCATCGGTGATGAGGGCAAGATTGTGCGGGCCGATGGTGTCGAACACCATGCGCACGGTGCCGTCGGCCAAATGCACACCGTCGCCGATGACTTCGGCCACCACATCGCCGCGACCGGCGGCCGCCATAGCGGCGGTGAGGAAGTTCGCGTCGCGGTGCGCGAGTTCGGGCATGGCGTTGAACAGGTGGGTGATGGACACCCGCCTGCCACGTCGCATGGCGTGCACGGAGTGCGTGTAGTCGGCGACCGTATGCCCCAGGGACAGAATCACGTTCGCGTCGGCGAGTACATCGGCCAGGGCGTCGAAATGCGCGGTCTCCGGCGCGATGGTTACCGAGACGATGCGGCCGCTCGCATAGTCGATGAGCCGTGCCAGCATCGCCGGATCACCATCGATGATCCGGTCGGGATTGTGTGCGCCCCTGCGGTGTTCGCTGATGAACGGGCCTTCGAGGTGAATGCCCGCGAGCAGACCGTCATCGATGGCTTTGCCGAGCACGTCGATGCGCTCCCGCAGTTCGGCCTCGGTGGCCGAGACCAGCGAGGCGATCAGCGTGGTGGTGCCGTGCCGGCGGTGGAAGTCCGCCGCCACCGCGACACCGTCGGAATCGGTTTCCGGAAAACCGAATCCGCCGCCGCCATGGCAGTGCACATCGATGAGCCCGGGCAGGATCACCGGCGACTCCCCCGCGTTCTCGGGGAGCTCACCGTCGAATCCCGTTGCCGGGCCCACATAGTCGAGCAGCGGTCCGTCGAACGACACCACACCGTCGGCGAGTTCGCCCGCCTCGGTGAGGGTGACGACCCGGCCGCGCAGTGTCGTCCTCAACGCGCTATCGCCCTCGATCGCGGCGTCGTGCGGAGCTCTCCCGCGGTCATTTCGCCTGTCCCAGTGCGGATCGCGCGGCCTGGACCGCCTCATCGGCGGTGCGCGCGGCCAGCACCGCGGCCGCCGCGGCCCGGCACTGTTCCAGCGTGACCGCCGCGAGCTGTGCCCGCACACCGGCCAGCGAGCGCGGTGCCATGGACAGCGTATCGACGCCGAGACCGACCAGGACACAGGCGAATTCGGGGTTGGAGGCCGATTCGCCGCAGACGCCGACCTTCACATCGTTCTTGCCCGCCCCGGCGACGACCATGGCGATGGTCGCGGCGAGCGCGGGCTGCCACGGATTGTGCAGCGCTGCCAGGGTCGAGGACATACGGTCCGCGCCGAACAGGTACTGGGACAGGTCATTGGTGCCGATGGAGAAGAAATCCACTTCCGCGCCAAGATGTTCCGAGCGAATGGCGGCGGCCGGGATCTCGATCATCACGCCGGGTGAGCGCACCCCGGCCTCGCGCGCGCGGGCGGCGAAGTAGTTCGCTTCCTCGACCGTGCCGACCATCGGTGCCATGACGTTCACGGTAGCCCCGGTGGCCGCGCGCGCGGCCTCGATCGCGGTGAGCTGATCGAGCAGCGTCCCCTCATCGACGCTGCTCAACCGCAGCCCGCGCACGCCCAGCGCGGGATTCTCCTCATCCGGCAGGTTGAGGAAGGGCAGCGGCTTGTCCGAGCCCGCGTCCAGGGTGCGCACGGTGATCGGCCGGTCGCCCAGGGCGCGGAAGATATCCGCGTATTGCTCGGTCTGCTCGGCCACCGTCGGCGCGGATTGCCTGCCCAGGAACAGGAATTCGGTGCGGAACAGGCCCACGCCCTCCGCGCCGAGTTCCACCGCCAGCTCGGCATCGGCCACGCTGCCCACATTCGCCAGCAGCGGGACCGCATGCCCGTCGGCGGTGCGGCCGGGACCGGTGGGCGCGTCTGCCTGCCGTGCGCGCACGGCAGCCACTTCCTCGCGACGCGCCGAATCCGGTTCGAGCTCGACCACGCCGGTCGTCCCGTCGACCACGACGACGGTGTTCTCGGCGATATCGGCCGCGCCGGGAGCGGCGACCACGGCCGGAATCCCCAGGGCCTTGGCCAGAATCGCGGTGTGCGAGGTGGGACCGCCCGCGACGGTGAGCAATCCGACCACAATGGCCGGATCCAGCGTCGCGGTATCGGCGGGCGCGAGATCCTGTGCGGCGAGCACGAAAGGCTCTGTGCTGTCCGGGATTCCGGGCGGATCCTCACCGAGTAGTTCGGCGACCACGCGCTGGCCCACATCGCGCAGATCGGACGCGCGTTCGGCCATCATGCCGCCGAGCGCGGTCAGCTGATCGGCGAAATGCCGCACGGCCTCGGTGACCGAATGCGCGGTGGGACCACCGGCGCGAATGCCCGCGCGCACCTGATCCAGCAGCGCCGGATCGGCCGCCAGCGCCGAGGTCATGAACAGGATGTCGGCGGCCGGGCCCTTGGCGTCCAGGGCCTGTGCCGAATACCGCGCCGCCACCGCCTCGAAAGCCGCTTCGGCACGGGAGATTTCGGCGTCGACGTCGCTGCCGGGCGCATCGGAGGCGCTGGTGACCGGCGCGGACGCCAGCCACTTCACCGGTCCGACGGCGATTCCGGGAGCGGCGGCGACGCCGCGCACCTCATGCGTCAAGATCGGTCTCCAGCAGCTTGACCAGCTGGTCCAGGGTGTCCTCGTTACCTTCCTCGGTGTAGAGGATGACCTCGTCGCCCTGTTTGACGCCCAGGGTCATCACCTGGAGCAGGCTCCCGGCGGCGACCGGAGCCTTACCGTCGGCCGAAATGGTCACCGGGGCGGGCGATTTGGCGGCGGCCTGGGCGAACATGGCGGCCGGGCGGGCGTGCAGACCGGTCTTCGAGGCGACTACAGCTGTGCGATTGATCATTACGCGACGTTCTCCTTCTCGATCTCTTCTTCGTCGGGTTCGCGACCCGGGGTGGGCAGGTTCCAGCGTCGAATGATGAAGCTGAAGGTGACGTAGTACAGCACCGCGTAACCGAGGCCGATGGGGATCAGCAGCAGCGGATGGGTGGCCTTGCCGAAGTTCAGCAGATAGTCGATGGCGCCCGCGGAGAAGGTGAATCCGTCGTGGATGCCGAGCCAATTGGTCAGCGCCAGTGCGGAACCGGTGAAGATCGCGTGGATGAGCAGCAGCGGCCAGGCCACGAAGATGAAGGCGAATTCGAGCGGTTCGGTGATACCGGTGACGAAGGCGGTCAGACCGGTGGACAGCATGATGCCGCCGATCATCTTGCGGTTCTCCGGCTTCGCGTTGCGCCAGATGGCCAGCGCGGCGGCGGGCAGGCCGAACATCATGATCGGGAAGAAGCCGGTCATGAAGGTGCCGGCGTTCGGGTCACCGGCCAGGAAGCGCGGGATATCGCCGTGCACGCCGTTGTAGTCGCCGATGACGAACCAGACGACCGAGTTCAGAATGTGGTGCAGGCCCAGCGGCAGCAGCAGGCGGTTGGCGAAGCCGAATACTCCGCCACCGGCGACGGCATTGTCCGCCACGGTGTTTCCGAGCCAGGTCAGGCCGGAGTTGAAGGCCGGGTAGATGAACGCCATGATCACGCCGATGACGACGGCGGCGCACGCGGTCAGGATCGGGACCATGCGGCGGCCGGAGAAGAAGCCGAGGTAATCGGGCAGCTGGGTGCGATGGAAGCGCGTCCAGAGGATGGCCGCGGTGATGCCGATGACGATGCCGCCGAGGACACCGAAGTTGATCATCAACTGGCTACCCTTGGCGTCGAGCTTGCCGTCGAGCACCACCGGGGACATGGCTTTGAAAACGCCACCCAGGGCCAGGTATCCGACGACCGCGGCCAAGGCCGTGGATCCGTCGGCCTTCTTGGCCCAGCCGATGGCGATGCCGACCGCGAACAGCAGCGGCAGATTGTCGATGAGCGCGCCGCCTGCTCCGGCGAGGACGTTGGCGACGGTTTTGAGCGCCGACCACCGGCCGAGCATGTCGTCCTGTCCTAGTCGTAGCAACAGGCCAGCGGCAGGTAGCGTGGCAATCGGCAGCATCAAGCTGCGGCCGAGCTTCTGCAGTCCGGACAGGTCGATTTTCTTGCGCGCGCTCTGGGCGGCATCGGCCATAGCGGTGGTCCTCAGTCTGTGAATAGGGTCACCCGGAGGTATGGTGACTGGTTATAACCACAGTAAACTGGTTATAACCAGCTTTGTCCACTCGACACGCACGGAGGAAAGATGTCGAAAGTCGATCAGATCGTCGCCGGTCTCGGCGGTACCGGCAATATCGTCGAGGTCGAGGGGTGTATCACCCGGCTTCGCGTCGAGGTCAAGGACGCTTCCCTGGTGAACGAGAAGGACCTCAAGGCCGCCGGCGCGCACGGCGTGGTCAAGGCGGGCGCGGCCGTGCAGGTCGTGGTCGGGCCGACCGCCGACGCCCTGGCCGAAGACATCAACGATCTGCTCTGATCGCCATGAGCACACAGATTCTCGCGCCGCTGCCGGGTGTCGCCATGGCGCTGTCCGACGTACCCGATCCGGTGTTCTCGGCGGAGATGGTCGGGTCCGGCGTCGCCATCGAACCGCCCGATACCGATGAGCCGATCACGGTCGTCGCGCCCATCTCGGGGTCGATCGTGAAGCTGCATCCGCATGCCGCGGTCATCGTCTCCGATGACGGTCTCGGGGTGCTGCTGCATGTGGGCATCGATACCGTCGGCAAGCCCGATCTGTTCGAGGTCAAGGCCGTCGAGGGTGAGCGCATCGAGGTGGGCGAACCGCTGGTTATCTTCTCGCCGAATGCCGTTCGACGACTGGGGCTCAGCGCCGCGGTGCCGGTCGTGGTGATGGATACCGCGCCCGGATCGGCGCAGGACGTCGTCACCGGTACGGTCGCAGTGGGCGATAAGCTTTTCGCCATCTGAACCAGCGACGAAAATGAACTGAGCCCCGGCCTGAATCAGGCTGGGGCTCAGTCGCATTGGTGTACTAGTCGGCCGCCGAGACGGTCATGTAGACCTGATAGCGGTCCGCTCGATACCAGGAATGTGCGTGCTCGATACAGCGATCCCGCGAGTAGGACATGCGATCGAACGCCAGCAGCGGTGAACCCACATCGGTGCCGAGCCAGCCCGCGCCGCGCTCATCGGCCGCGACCGCGCGCACGGTCTGATCGGCGCGATCGATCGGGCAGTCGTACTGCTTCTCCAGCAGCGAATACAGCGATTGCGTCAGATCGTGATCGAGCAGGCCGGGCAGCAGATCCGCCCGGTACCAGCCGTCATCGATGGAAATCGGCAGGCCGTCGGCCAATCGGAGGCGCACCAGGTGAAAAGCCTTCTCGCTGGCCCCGATCGCGAGCGCGTTTATCGAAGCCGGCGGCGGCACAGCGTATTCGGTGTGCAGCACCACGGTGCTCGGCGTGCGGCCGAGCCTGCGCATGTCATCACTGAAGGACGCCATATGCAGGCGTGAGCGCGCCACCCGCTCGGCGACGAAGGTCCCCTTACCCGGGATGCGGTTGATGACGCCCTCGGTTTCGAGCTGCCCGAGCACTTCTCGCACCGTCATGCGGCTGACCCGGTAGTCATCGCAGAGCTGGCGTTCGCTGGGCAGCATCTCACCGGGACGCAACTGCGCGCACAGCGTCGTCAGCGCGGAGCGCAGTTGCGCCTGTTTCGTCACTCGGACCGACACATCGTCCTCTGGGTGCGTACGTCCCCCGCGGATTGCGGGCTCATTGACCTACTTCTCGTTGCGCGCCTTGGGGAATCGCTTCTGCTTGGCGACCCAGCCCGCCATCTTGGCCCAGTGGCCCTTGGCCGGGGTGACGATGGAAACCAGCTCGCGGTTCCACTCATCGGCCTCGGTGAGCCCGTCGACGGTCTCGACCAGCTTCTTGGCGGTCGCCAGATCGCCAACGACCCGATCGCCGAGCACGCCATCGGCGCCGACCAGGGTGACGCGGACGCCGACGCGGCCGATGGGCTGCAGCACCGCGGTGGCGGAACCACCGTGCTCAGCCAGGAATCCCTTGACGGAATCCACGACGGACGGCGACAGCTTGGCGGGTGCCTCGGCAGTGGTAGCGCTCATGCCCAGGAGTTTACCCATCGGTAAAACGGAGTCGATGAGCCGCCGTACAGCTCACAGTGGCGCGGGTGTAGAAACGGACTATGCGCGCCATTCAGGTTTCCGAAAACGGCGGTCCCGAAGTACTGCGGCTCACCGAGGTTCCGGACCCGCAGGCCGGGCCGGGACAGCTGCTGGTGGAGACCGAGGCGATCGGTGTGAACTTCATCGACACCTATATCCGGACCGGGTTCTATCCCACGCCGCTGCCCTACATTCCGGGGGCCGAGGGCACCGGTGTGGTGACCGCGCTCGGGGCGGGCGTGAGTGATTTCCAGGTCGGGGATCGGGTGGCGTGGGCAACCGCGCCGGGTAGCTATGCCGAAAAGGTGCTGGTGTCAGCCGAATTCGCGGTTCCGGTGCCCGCCGGGGTGTCCGCGCCGGTCGCGGCGTCGGCGCTGTTGCAGGGGATGACGGCGCACTATCTCATTGAGTCGATCTACAAGCCGGAGCCCGATGAGACCGTGCTCGTGCACGCCGGGGCGGGCGGTGTCGGGCTGATCCTGACGCAGTTGCTGGCCCATCGCGGAGTGCGGGTGATCACCACCGTATCGACCGATGACAAGGAGAAGCTGTCCCGGGACGCGGGGGCGGCCGAGGTGCTGCGCTATGACGACGAGATCGCCGCGCGGGTAAGGGAACTCACAGCCGGGGTGGGCGTGGCGGCGGCCTATGACGGCGTCGGCAAGAGCACCTTCGAGGCCAGCCTCGCCTCGGTGCGGGTGCGGGGCATGCTGGCGCTGTACGGGGCGGCCAGCGGGCCGGTGCCGCCGTTCGATCTGCAACGGCTCAATCCGGCCGGATCGCTGTTCGTGACGCGGCCGACGCTGGCGCACTACATCCGCAATCGCGCCGAATTGCTGTGGCGCTCAGGCGATATCATGAACGCCATCGCCGACGGATCACTGAATGTGCGGGTGGGGGCGAGCTATCCGCTGGCCCATGCCGAGCAGGCGCATCGGGATCTTCAGGAGCGCAAGACGACCGGATCGGTCGTGCTGCTGCCCTGAGTCAGGGCATATCGCGGCCGGTGAGGCCGCGATAGATGAACAGGGTCAGCGAATCGACGGCCTGTTCATCGGTCAGTTCCAGGCCACCCTCCTCGATGGCCTGCAATACGCCCGTGGTCGCCATGAACATCATGGCGAGGCTGGCGTCGACGCTGCCGGGCAGTTTCAGCCCGGCGGCGGGGAAGCCGTCCAGGTGATCGGCGATATCGGCGCGCTGTTCCGCGCCGTAACCGGCCACCATCTGCGCGAATTGCTCGTTGACCAGCGCCGCCTGATTCATGGCGCGCAGTACCGGCCAATTGCGCCGGGCGAAACTCCAGTACTGCTCGACGTGGTACCGGACCGCCTCGGGATCGGTGAAATCCGATTTGTGCTCGGGTGCCTCCGCCGAGGAATCCCCCTCCACCGCAAGGTCTTTCAGCAGGGACTGAAGTAGCTCTTCCTTGCTCGCGAAATGGTTGTAGAACGAGCCCGCCGCGCGATCGGCCGCCGCGGTGATGTCGGTGATCTTGGTGTTGAGGTATCCGCGTTCGGCGAATACGCGGCGCGCCGCCGCCTTGAGCGCCTGCTCGGTCTCGGTCGACCGTTCCTGACGTCGCCCTGCCATGTGCTTCGACCACCTCCTTGACAGCGGAAACTACCACCCACAATACTGAATCCACATTCAGTGAATCTAGATTCAGTAATTGGAGTTGCGATGTCAACGCAGGTACTCATCGCCGGAGCCGGTCCGACCGGCCTCACCCTCGCCATCGATCTGGCGCGTCGCGGGGTCGCGGTCCGCATCGTCGATCACGCCGAAACCTTCTTCGACGGATCGCGCGGCGACGGCATCCAGCCGCGCACGCTCGAGGTCTTCGACGATCTGGGCGTGCTGGACGCGGTGCTGGCGGCGGGAATGCCACAGCCACTGATGCGGGTGCACGTGGGCGGGGAATTCGTGATGGAGCGGCGCATGACGCCGATCCGGGAGGCCACTCCCGATGTGCCGCATCCGAATCCGTGGGTGCTGGGGCAGTCCGATACCGAGGGACTGCTGCGCGATCGGCTGGCCGAATTCGGGGTGCGGGTCGAACTCGGCACGGGCGTGGTCGATTTCGCCGCCGATGCCGACGGGGTGACCGTGACACTGGCGCACGACGGCGTGACCGAGACCGTGCGGGCGGACTACCTGGTGGGTGCGGACGGCGGCAAGAGCACCGTGCGCAAGGCGCTCGGTATCGCGTTCGAGGGCACCACCGATGAGTCGATTCGCATGCTGCTCGGCGATGTGCGGGCCGACGCACTCGATCACGAGTTCGGGTACTGGTTCGCCGATGCGGCGAATCCGATGAACGGCATCGCCATGACGCCGCTGCCCGGCGGTGGCAAGTTCCAGTTCGGCGCACCCTTGGAACAGGATTCGGATACCGATCTGGCGGCCTTGCAGAAGCTGCTGGAAGCGCGGTCCGGGCGCACGGATCTGGTGCTGTCGGAGCTGAGCTGGTCGACCGTGTGGCGGCCGAATATCCGCCTGGCCGAACGCTTCCGAGTCGGCCGGGTGTTCATCGCGGGTGATGCCGCGCACGTGCACCCGCCGACCGGCGGGCAGGGACTGAACACCGGCGTCCAGGATGCGTTCAATCTGGGCTGGAAACTCGCTGCGGCACTGCACAATCCAGGGGCGCAAACCGAGGCGCTGCTGGATTCCTATGAGACCGAGCGACGTTCGGTGGCGGCGCGGGTGCTGGGTTTGAGCGCGGCACTGCTGGAGAAGACCGTGCAGGGCGATCCCGATGCCATGGACCGCGAGGGCACACAGCAGCTCGATATCAGTTATCGGGATGTCGTCGCGGGCAATGAGTCCGGAGGTCTGGTCCGGGCCGATCTCGTCGCCGGGGATCGCGCGCCGGACGCGCCGCTGATCGATGCGGACGGGCGTGAGATCAGTCTGTTCGAGGTCTTCCGGGGACCACACGCGACGCTGCTGGTGTTCGGCACAGGCGCGCACGAGGCGAACTCGGATGCGGCGGACGGGGGTGAGAGCACGGTCGAGACCGGCACGCTCGAGGCGTTCGGCATTCGGGCGCGGACCGTGGTCGTGACGCGGCCCGATCACGGCGAGGCCGCGCCGGACAGGCGGGCTATCGTCCCCGGAAATAGGTCCGGGCTTTCGTCCGCGCGCGCCGATACCGGCGTGGAGCTGGTCGATCCGGATGGTCACGCCTACCGCGCCTACGGCGTATCCGAGGGTGCGCGGGTGCTGGTTCGGCCCGATGGTTATGTCGCGACGCTGAACCGGTGAGCCGGACCGGGGACATCCCGGGCGGTTGGTCGGATTGGTCCGGAACCAGCCGGTAGGCCGCCCCGGGAGCGACAACATCGGGAACCGTGCAGAATGATCTTGCTGCCGCGCAAGACGATTCATCGCGACCCCCTGGCGGAACACCGTAAGGTAGTCGCGGCGACCGTTCGGGCGGCCGGCAGGTGAAGGCATCGGTCAGAGGTGGTCTTGGATGTTGGTGAAGGTCCGCAACGACGACCCGTCGCGGCTGTCGGGCACCGAACGCACGGTGGTGAACTGGCTCAAATCCTGGAGCGGTCCGCACGCGGTACCCGGAATCGCGATCGTGCAATGCCAGGACGCCGATATCGTGGTGTGGACGCCGCAGACCAGTGTGGTGCTGGGCGTGCACGCCTTCGCCGAGCGCGTCACCGGAACACTCACCTGCGCCGAGGGCGAACCCTGGACGATCGACGGCAAACCCGCGCCCATCGACGGTGACGCCGATCCGCTCGAACGGGTCCGGCGGCAGACGATGGATCTGGCCCGTCAGCTCCGCTCCGCGCCCGGACGGGAGAATGTTCCGGTCAGCGGGCTGGTGCTGCTGGTGCCGCAGCTGGGCAGCCGGGTGAAGCTCGAAAAGGGGACTCTCCCACCGGGTATCGACGTCCTCATCGGGGACGGGCCGTCGTCGCTGCGCAGCTACTTCACCACGATCGCCGAGGGCGCGACGCCGTCCTGGGATGCCGCACAGGTGGGCCAGGCGCTCGGGGCGCTCGGATTCGCCGCCGCCGCAACGTATTCCGATCTCGTATCGGAGGGGTTCCCGCCGCCGGAATCGGCGCGGAGTTCGGCGCTGCCGATGTCGGCCGCGCCGACGGTCGTGGTGCCCTCGGTGCCGGTGCAGACCGAGGCTCCGGCGGCACTGCCGAAGCGCGTCGCCGGCGCGTCCGGCATCCAATCGGTCAGCGGCTCCGGCACTTCCGGATCAGGGTCCCGCGAAGGCGGTCCGGCCGACCAGCCGGGCGGGCGCGGTGCGGCGGCGGGCGCGGGCGCGGCGGCGGG